>CASDQM010000001.1 GCA_949282745.1 uncultured Sutterella sp.
AATCGCCATTGGGTGGCCCCCATCGAACTATCGTTGGACGTTCGAACGTCGGATAAGAAGCTGGAGTTTGATGAGGATTGAGAGAGTGCTCTTTCACCCCTTGACACCTGAGGACATAAGAAACCTATAGTGGTAATGAGCCTCCTGAACCTTGACGTTATAGACGAGCGCCTGCGCCGCCGACCACGTAAAGTAGACTTCGGAAGACGTCCTGTTGACGAATTCGGCGGGAAAGCGATAGCCGTAGCTCATGCGTCAAAATCGATTGAACCAGAATGGATAATGAAGTATCGCACATTTTTCGAGCGGTTGTAGTTCGCGGCCGAATATTGAGTTTTGCGCTTACGTGCGGCCTGCTTGACCCCACCCTTTCTTCGAAAGGATGGGGAATGCGCAGGCCTTTCGTTCAATTCCCGAACGGGTCAGAAAAAGAGTCCGTCCCGATCCCACCACGGATCGATCGTGTAGCCCACTTCGGTGACGACGCCCTTCATGTCGAACTGCACCCAGCAGGCCATGTGGAAGAACCCTTCGTCGAGGAAGCGGTACATCCAGGCGTCCTGATTGACGAGCGCGAAGTGACTTTCTTCCGCGCACTTTCCGAAGAGATGCCAGACGGTTTCCTTCGTGTCGATGCCCGGGCGGATGAGCGCGAAGTGCTCGCGGTCGAGCACATTCCGGCGCGAGACCACCTCGCCCTTTTCATTGAAGTCGATCCACCAAACCTGTTCGCTCATGGGCTGGAGCGAATAGACGAAGCGCGTGCCGCCCGATTCGAGCGTCACCTTGGCGTCCGGAGCGCCGAGTTCCGTCTCGACCGCCGTGAGACTCATCCCCGGCTCCATGAGCTGAGGATGCGCGCAACCGCCGAGAAGTACGGCGCAGGCAAGCGCCAGAGCTAATGAGCGTACCTTTTGGATTGCAAACATTGGATTTCCCCCTTTGTGATCGGGATTTTCGATCCTTTCGGCGGCTTCGTCAACGCTTCGCTTCCGGGGGAAGCGCCTCGGCGGGGGCCGTCTTTTCCTCGTAATCGCACTCGAGCGCGTCGATCATCGCGTGGAGCTTCGCCTTCCACTCGGCCTTGGCGACGCCGAGGAGCACGGCGTCCTCAAAAAAGTCCTGCAGGGCCGTTTCAGTTTCCTCCCAGGTTTCGGTGAGAACCTTCACGCTCTCCGTGCAGGAGACGACCGTGCCGTCCTTTCTGAGCCAGCGGTCGGGCGCCGTCATCGGGTTTCCTCCCCGTCGCGCGCGGGCTGCTTTCCGTAGGTGCGGAATTTTTCGATCACCAACGCCATCTCTTCGTCCGAGAGAAGACGCGGCGTACCGAGACCGCGCACGATCACGTACTGCCGCGCGAGGTTTTCGACTTCGGCCGCGAGGTCAAGCGCCTTCTCGGGCGTCGGCCCGAGCGCCACGACCCCGTGGTGTTCGAGAAGACAGGCGTTTTTCACGCAAAGAGCCTCGGCCGTGCGTTCGCCCAGGAGTTCCGTCCCGAAGGTCGAATAGGGAACGACGTCGATCGAGGATCCCCCCGCAACCGCCACCATGTAGTGAAAGGCGGGAATCCCCTCGTTCTGGCAGGCAAGCGCCGTCGCGTACGCGGAATGCGTGTGAACGACCGCCCCCGCGTCGGGACGAGCGGCATAGACCGCGCGGTGAAGCGACCACTCGGAGGACGGCAAAAGCCGCCCTTCGCGATCGTCCGCCGAAGCCGCGTCAAGCGGCATCCAGACGAGGTCCTCGGGGGTGAGCGCCGCATAGGGAACGCCCGTCGGCGTCACGAGAAACCCCGGACGACCGTCGCGCTCGACGCGCACGGAGACGTTGCCGGACTTGTTCACGTTGATGCCGCGCTCGTTCATGCCGCGTGCCGCGGCGATGAGGCGCTCGGAAAGATTCGATTCCCGCATCTTCACCCCTTTAATTGGTACGCGCTCAGCTGATCGGCAAAGCCCGTGTAGAGGTCTTCGGGCTTGAAGACGCCTCGCTCCGTAAAAAAGGCCGTCACGAGCCGCGAAGGCGTCACGTCGAAGGCGGGATTCGCCACGGGGGTGCCTTCGGGAGCGAGCCGAACCGTGGCGGGCTTGCCGCTCTTGTCCATCCCGTGGACGCCCAGGACTTCTTCGGCGCCGCGGTTTTCGATTTCGATTTCCTGACGGCCCGAAAGGAGTCGCCAGTCGACCGTCGACGAAGGCGCCGCCACGTAGAAGGGAACGCCGTTGTCAAAGGCGGCGAGCGCCTTGAGATAGGTCCCGATCTTGTTGGCGACGTCGCCGCGCCGCGTGATGCGGTCGGCCCCGACGATCACGGCGTCCACGTCCCCGTGCTGCATGAGGTGTCCGCCCGCGTTGTCGACGATGAGCGTGTG
Source organism: uncultured Sutterella sp. (assembly GCA_949282745.1). GTDB lineage: Bacteria > Pseudomonadota > Gammaproteobacteria > Burkholderiales > Burkholderiaceae_F > Sutterella. The sequence goes on from CASDQM010000001.1 coordinate 2,372, forward strand.
GGCGACGCCGTGCTCGCGAAGCTCCCACTCGGTGAGAAGCCCCTGATTGCGCGGACGCGTCTCTTCCACCCAGACGTGAAGCGGAATGCCTTCGTCGTGCGCCTGATAGATGGGCGAGAGAGCGGTCCCGTAGTCAACCGTCGCAAGCCACCCGGCGTTGCAGTGCGTAAGGACGTTGATCGGGCGGCGCTTTGCCTGATAGAGCTCGCGCAAGACGCCCAAACCCGCTTTGCCGATGCGGCGGCAGCGCTCGACGTCTTCCTGCGTCATCTCTTCGGCAAGGCGCACGGCCGTGAAGAAGCGGTCCTTGGGCTCTCGCGGAAGGAGCGCCCCAAGCATCCGCGTCACCGCCCAGGAGAGATTCACCGCCGTGGGACGGGCGTTGCGGATGACTTCGGCCGCCTTCAGAAGCGACTCGTTGTCGTGACAGGTCTTGAGCGCGAGCACGACCCCCCAGGCCCCGGTGATGCCGATGAGGGGCGCCCCGCGCACCCGCATGTTGCGGATGGCCTCGACCGTGTCCTCCCAAGTCGTGAGAACGCGGCGCTCAAAGCGGAAGGGAAGAAGCGTCTGATCGATGATTTCCACCGATTCGCCGCCTTCCAGAGAACGAATGCTGCGGGTGGGGAGACCGTGAACTTTCATATGAGAAAAAACAAAGAGTTCTTGGGAAAAAGGGGCGCCCGAAGTGCGGACGCCCCTCCATAATGGAAGCATAGCAATTTGAGAAAAGAAAAGGAGGCGCTCCTGCGCGTCACTTCTTCTTTTCGTCCTCTGCGGTTTCGACCTTGGCGCCGCGCTCGGCCTTGCGGCGTTCGCGCTCTTCACGCTTGAGGTCGACGACCGTCACCTTGCAGGTGACGGGCGAAATCTTTTTCGCGCCGATCGGACGGCCGCGGCGAATCCCGTCGCCCGTCTCTTCACCGGGGAGATCGGGAAGGCCCTTTTCGAACTCGGCCTCCCAGACGACTTCGCCGCGCTCGACCGTGGCTTCCTGAAGGTCCTCCTCCGTGAAGCTCGCGCCCGTACCGGTGAGAGCGAGCCCCATGCCGAAGGTGTCGAGCACCTGCAGAACCTTGGCGAACTGCGCCGTGGGCTTCCCGGATTCGAGGTCGAGAAGGAAGCGGCGACCGACTCCGCAGCAGATGGCGGCGTCGCCCAAGGTCATGCCGAGACGCGCGCGGCGCGTGCGGATCAAGGCCCCGAGTTCTTCGGCGTCGCCGAAGCGGATGTAGCGCGTGCGCATGACGGAGCGAGGCGCCGTGCGGCGGCGTTTCGCGGGCGAGGCTTCGGCCTTCGCCTTCTTGGTGAAGTTGAGCGTCATGTCATACCAGACCGCGCCCCCGTGGACGCTTTCCGAAACGCCGCGCTTTTCAAAGCCGAAGCGCTCGTAAAAGGGAATGAGGCGTTCCTTGCAGGTGAGCATCACGCCGCGGCGCCCTTCCCTTTTGGCCTTCTCGATGAAGGCGGAGAGCAGGTCGCTTGCAATCCCGCGGCGACGCCAGTCGGGATGCACGGCGAGCCCGAAGACGCTCTGCCAGGCGCCGTCCGGATCATGCAGTCGGGCATCCTCATAGAGACGGTCTTCGATCGTTTCGCAGTTCGTCACCATCCCGTCGATGAGCCCCACGGGCGTACCGTCGGCCTCGGCAATCAGAAACCCTTCCGGAAAGGCCTTCAGGCGGGCCTCGAAACTCTCGCGGCTCGCTCCTTCGGCGGGCGGAAAGCTCGCCGCCTCGATCGCCGTCAGGGCGTCGAGGTCGCGAAGCGTCGCAGCGCGCAATGCAATCATATGAACCCCACATCCGTCCCTTCCCGGCGCACGGCCCGAAAGCCGGCCCGCCGCGAGGGACACCCTAAGTCTCAAAAAAGAACGGGGCGTCCGGTTCTCCGCTCTTCAGAAAAGCGGGAGAATTTTCCAAAATCCGAACGCCGTCGATACATGATAACCCGTAGTCTACCCGAGTTTGAGCAAAGGAATGCTTTGCAGGATTAGGAAATTATTGACGGGGCACGGAAACCCACAAAAATAAGCGGTTTTACCTAAATTCTCACGACCTCCTATTTCGACACCCCCGTGTCATCCCGAACATCCAAAAGAACTACACACAAAGAACATACGCAGTTTTGCGTATAACGCAACAGCCTTCCTTTCCGCAAGCCCCTTTGATTCCCGTTCGGGAACCGTACCGTAAGCCCCGAAGAAACCCGAAAGCGTGTCCGAGCACACGGACGCGAAAACAAAGCTTCTCTACTCTTTTCCGCATGGGCTCCCCGTGAGCCTTGACCAAAGGAGAATGCTATGAAAATCACTCGTCGTCAGTTGATCGGCTCGGCCGCCGCCGGTGCGGCCCTCTCGGGCGTCGTTCCCGCCGCGCTTGCCGCCGTTGTGGAAAAGAAGGTTGACCTCGTCATCATCGGCGGCGGTCTCGGCGGCCTCGCCGCCGCGAACGCGGCCGTCAACAAGGGCGCCAAGCCCCTCGTTCTCGAAAAGCTCGCCTTCCTGGGCGGCGCCGGCCTCTTCCCGGAAGGCTCGCTCGGCGTCGGCACGCGCTATCAGAAGGAACACGGCATCAAGACGACCGTCCAGCAGACGTTGGACGCCGCCCTGCAGTTCCATCACTTCCGCGCCGATCCGTCCGTTCTTCGCGTGCTGATTGAAGAATCCGCCAAGACGATCGACGAAATCCAGGACATGGGCATCGAATTCCGCGGCATCCGCACGATGTATCCGGAAAACGAATCCCTCATGTGCTGGCACCTCTTCAAGGGCGGCGCCGCCGCCGTCTGCGACGCCTTCATCAAGAACATCAAGGCCCGCGGCGGTGAATTCCTCATGAAGACGCGCGCCCAGAAGCTCATCACGGAAAACGGCGCCGTCGTCGGTGTCGAAGCCGTGGACGACAAGGGCGACAAGATCATCATTCATGCCCGCAAGGTGATCATCGCCACGGGCGGCTTCTCCGCGAACAAGGAAATGCTCGCGCAGTACGTCTTCGACTCCTCCGCCCTCGGCATGGTCGAACCGATTTGGCTGCGCGGCCCGGTGGTCGACGGCCGCACGGGCGACGGCATCAACATGGCCCGTCTCGTGGGCGCCCACGTGGCCGGCATGCACGCCGTGGCCGGCAACGCTCCGTATCTCCCGGACGTTCCTCCGATCAACCAGTTCTCGGGTCCCGATGAACTCAAGCAGGGCCGCTGCGCCCTCGCCCAGCCCTGGCTCTGGGTGGACCACACCGGCCGCCGCTTCTTCAACGAATCCCGCGGCTCCGTGTTCGTCGACGTCTACAACGCCATGACCACGGCGGGCGGCGTCTCCTACACGATCTTCGACCAGGAAAAGATGGACCGCATGATCCAGAAGGGCGCGGTGCTTCCCTTCAACGCCATCGTTCTGGCCGACACCCCGCTTAAGGCCCTCCCGAAGACCTGGGAAATCGGTCAGCAGCGCGGCTGGGCCTTCAAGGCCGACACGATCGAAGAGCTCGCCCTTCAGATCGGCGTGCCGCCGAAGAACCTGCTCGAAACGATGAAGAAGGTGAATTCCTACGCCGAAACGGGCGTCGACCCCGAATTCGGCCGCAAGAAGGAACACCTCGTCAAGTTCAACCTCGAAAAGGGCCCGTACTACGCCCTCAAGGCGATCCGCGCCTTCTTCCTCACTTTGGGCGGCGTCACCGTCACGCCCAACTTCGAAGCGAAGAATCCGCAGGGCGACGTCATCAACAACCTCTACGTCATCGGTCAGGACATCGGCGGTCTCTACGACTCGTCCTATGACCTCCGCTGCGAAGGTTCGGCCTCGTCCTTTGCCATGACTTCGGGCCGCGTGGCCGCGCTCCACGCCCTCAAGGCCATTGAAGCGGGCAAATAAATCGAACTGATGACGACACTCCCCTCGGGGATCGGTGAAGTCCGATCCCCGGTCGTCGGTTGGATCGACTTTCGGCCTTCGCTGTTCCACGGAACGGCGAAGGCCGTTTTCGTCCCGGCGGATTCTTTTCTTTCGCCTCTCCGTAGTTGTTCGCATCGAAATTTGGTCGTCGGAATCTATAAAATTTCTCTCATAAAATCATAAGTACGACCATGACGAACGCTCCCAAGCTTTCCATCTACTCCGACCGCTCGTGGCTCTACGGCACCGCGCCCGCCGCCGTCGGCCGACTTTTTGCCGAAGCACCCCGCCACGTCATCCCCGCGAGAACGCGCCTTCCTTTCGGCGACACCCACGTGGTGGCCCTGGTTGAAAACGGCCTTTTGGCGACGTATGCGGGCTTTCAGGGCGAGTTTCGCCTCATCACGGGGCTCTTCGGCCCGGGATCGATTCTGGGCGGCGTGAAGGCCCTTACGCACG
>CASDQM010000002.1 GCA_949282745.1 uncultured Sutterella sp.
ATGAGAATGAAACGCATTACCCCCCCCCCCTCCGAAATTCAGGGTAGACATCGTCTGAAATTTGGATACGCTCACGTCCGAACCGCGTCGAAATGTCTGATCGCGGTTGCCACGTTGGCCGCTTTCTCGCATATGTCCGTCGCGCAGGATGCCGTCGGTAACAATGACACCTATACATCGGTCGACCAAATCACCGGACATCTGATCACCGGAAATCTCTACGGTGGTCAAGCAACTGGAGGCGGCAAGGCCGAAGGAAACACCATTACGCTTTCCATCAAAGACGAAACAAACAAGATTCGTGGGAACGTCTACGTTGGACACGCAACGGGCGGAAACGTAGTGGACAACAAACTAATCATTACGAAGGATTCGAGCATCAAGGTCGATGCAGCAAGAAATTTGTATGCCGGCTACCTGAATACCACGTCGACCGCAATGGGCTTGACGGTGAGGGGCAACAGCGTTCGTGTTGAAGACGGCGCGGTGGTCGAACTCGGCAATACCTATCGTCTTGTCGCGGCAGAGGCTAATGTACCGACCTCATCCAGGAAAGAACCGGATTCGATGACAGGGAACACCGTCACGGTGGGTGTCGGCGCAAAGGTGACGGGAAGTGTTATAGCGGCGAGAGGTTTCGCCGAACGCTTCAGTGAGAACAGTGTGGTGATCCAAGGTACCGTGACCGGGAATGTATACGGAACGGATGTGGCCGTCCCTGGAAACACGCTGGCCCCTTCGTTTAGCGACATTTCGGTGACTCTGAAAAATGCAAAGATTGGCGGCACCGTCTTTGCGGTGAATTCGAATTCAACTAGAGTGGACACCATCGAAAATCTTCGGGTATCCGTCACCGACTCCGAAATTACCGGGCAGGTAGGCACTAGCTCGAGTAAATCCAAACCCGTGGGATCCCTGGAATTTACGGGCGTCAACACCGTAGGAAACGTGGTCAGTTCCTTCTCGAAGATGATCCTGAACGTCTCCGACGTCAACGAGACGAAACCGGTTCTTACGGGAACCAAGGAAGGTTACAGCTTTGATCTGTCCGACAAGACGCTGGAGATCCACGGTGCGGATTCCGTCGCGGAGAACGGCAGCTATCAGTTGGTGAAGTTGGCTGAGGGTAGCGGCATAGGGTTCAACGAAAACACCAAGATTTCCAAGACGGGTGTTTTTGTCGACAGGCTTTGGCAGATCGAAGGAGAGTCCGAGTCGGGAACCTGGTATGACGGACTGCAGATCGTCAACGGAGACCTCATGTCGGGAGACCTGCTGATCAGTGCCGGCGAAGAAAAGTCGAACGAAAATTCGAAAACTTTGGCCGAATCTTTCCTCGGATCCCTGGCGTTCCTAAATCAGGGAGCGGAGTTTATTGCGGACGAAGGTCTGCGGGCCATGTCCAACGCTGCGACGGCGGGCAAGGTGAGCACTTTCGGCGCCATTCACGGCGGCACCTCCCGATATGAAACCGGTTCGAGCGTGGACGTCGACGGCGTGACGCTTGCGACGGGGGTCGCAACGAAATGGGAGCGGCTGATTCTGGCCGGATTCGTCGAGGCAGGTTGGGCGAATTCCGAGAGCCACGTTTCAGGTACCGACGGTGACGGCGATCACGACTATTACGGTGTCGGGGCGGCGCTTCGCTACGAATTCGAAAGTCCCTTCTACCTTGACGGCTCCGTTCGAGTCGGTGCGGCTTCAACGGAATTCGACGGCCGATATGCGGATGCAAACGCAAGGTATGATGCCAACGGTGTCTACGGTTCGATGCACGTCGGAGCAGGGTATGTGTTCGGTCTCACTGAGAACGTGGCGCTTGATCTATACGGGCGCTATGTCCTCGGCTATCTCGAAGGCGATACGGTCGATTTGGGTACGCCGGACGGAGATAAATTCGACATGGACGACACGTTCACGCATGCTTTCCGCATTGGAGCCCGTTTCACGGGCGACATCGGCGACACGGTCGGTTGGCGCTTCGGACTCGCTTATGAACACGTGGCCGACGGCGATGCCGAGTCCGACGTGATCGTTTCGGGTACTCGCGCGGCACTCGACGTTCCGACGCTGGAGGGCAATACCGGTATCGTGGAAGCGGGCTTCACTATTCGTCCCGACGGATCGAGTCCCTGGTCGGCCAACATCGGCATCAAGGGTTACGTCGGCGACCGTGAGGGCGTTTCCGGCAACGCAACGGTGCTCTACACGTTCTGACGGAGGAAAAGAAAGGCTCTCGGCAAAACCCGCGGGCCTTTCGCTCGGCATGGTCCAGGCGGTCGCATTGTCGAGACCGCCTCGACCGTGACGAACTACTGCACCGTGAGAAGAAGACCCGCAGTAGAGCTACCGATAATCTCCAGAGAATCCGCCTTGAAACCCCCAGAAACTCCCACGTTCGCCGTTGGGATCGATAAGATTTCTCTGACCGATGTTTGTTTTCGAAATCTCTTATGCAGATCCCTTACAACGACGAAGAACTTCAGACGCAGCGGGAAATGATTCGCCTGCGGCGCGACTTTCACGCGCACCCCGAAGAAGGCTGGTGCGAATTCCGCACGACTGCTGCGATCGTTCGCGTCCTTGAGAACCTCGGCTTTGCGGTTCTCACGGGAGAGAATGTGATCGCTCCCGACGCCCGCATGGGCGTGGTTGAGGAACGCCTCGCGGCGGCGCGGCTTAAGGCGCTCGAAGAAGGAGCCGATGCGACGATTCTCGACCGCATGGGCGATTTGACCGGATGCGTCGGCGTCTGGAAGACCGGACGCCCCGGCCCGGTTACGGCGTTTCGCTTTGACATCGATGCGCTTCGCGGCGTCAGCGAATCCTTGTCGCCCGAGCACCGGCCCGCGGCACTCGGCTTTGCCTCTCCCGTCCCGAACGTTTGTCACGCCTGCGGGCACGACGCGCATACGGCTGTGGGCTTGGGCGTCGCCCGTTGGATTGCGTCGCACGCGCACGAGCTGACCGGCACGGTCAAGCTTCTCTTTCAGCCCGCAGAAGAGGGCGTTCGCGGGGCCGCCGCGATGGCGAAGAGCGGCGTCGTCGACGACTGCGGATGGCTTTTCGGTTCGCACGTGGGCTGCGAATTCGGTCCCAACGAAATCGGGATTCTGACGGAAGGCTATCTCGCCACGACCAAGATGGACGTCTTCTTCGAAGGAACGCCCGCCCACGCCGGGTCGGACCCCGAGAAGGGGCGCTCGGCGCTTCTTTCCGCCTGCGCGGCCGTGATGAGCATTCAGGGCTTGCCGCGTCACTCGGGCGGCGACTCTCGCGTTTCGATCGGACGCATTGAAGCCGGGGAGGGTCGGAACGTCGTTGCGGCGCATGGGAGGCTTGAACTCGAAGTTCGCGGCGCCACGAAGGAAGTGAACGACTTTCTCGCCGACGAAGTCCGCCGCATCGTGCACGGCATGGCCGAGGTTTACGGCGTTAAGGGAAAGGTCGTGAAGACGGGCGAATCCTGCCGATACGTCTGCGACCCGGAGGCCGTTGCGATTCTCGAAGACGTGGCCAAAGTTTTGCCCGACAAAACCAAGGCGACGGTTTTCACGACGGAGCGCGGGAGCGAAGACTGCGCCGTCCTGGCCGAGCGCGTGCGAAGCCTCGGCGGCAAGGCCGGCTTCTTCTGTTTCGGAACTCGCCACAAAGGGCATCATCGCCCGGACTTCGACGTGGAGGACGAAGACGCGATGCTTCTCGCCTGGCGGGTCTTCACGGGGGTGCTCGCACGTCTTCATCACGTCTGAGGGAGCGGCCTCTCTCGGAAAAGCGGTCGGGGCGCCTCGGGGCGCCCCGATTTTCGACGGGAAATCGTCAGGGCTTCTCCGGCCACCACTTGGCTTCGTGTCCCGAGAGGTCGGCCAAGGCGAGACGTTCGCCGATTCGAGGGAGAACGAGCCGCACGTCGTTTTTAAGGGCTTCGTCGTACGCCGCATTGAGCGGATCGATCCAGCGGTGCACCGAGAGGTCGTACTTCGCGTTGTGGCACGGCATCGTGTATGAGGCCCTAAGCGTGCGGGCCGTCCGGCCCCAGTCGTCGGGCATCAGGTGAATGTCCGTCCAGTCGACGTTGTACTGACCGTCTTCGAGCGCGGCGAACTGAATGTTCGGAAAGCGTTCGGCCACGTCCGCAAAGTGCGGACCGATCCCGCCGTCCCCGGAAAAGTACCCGCGCCAGCCCTTTACGTCGAGCATGAAACCGCCCCAGAGCGTTTGATTCCGCTTGAGGCTGCGGCCCGAGAAGTGAAGTGACGGCGTGAAAGTAATCTCGACGCCCGCCAGCGGCTGCACGGACTCCCACCACTCCAATTCCGTGATGAGGTCGGCGAGCCATCCCCAGCGCTCGAAATGCGCTCCGACGCCCAGGGCCGTCACGACGCGCCCGACGCGGCCCTTCAGTGCGTGGATGACGCGCAGGTCGAGGTGGTCGTAATGGTCGTGCGTGATGAGGAGAAGGTCGACCGCGGGGAGAGAGGCGGGCGAAAACACGTCCGCTCCGGCAAAGGGTGTCACGACGCCCGGCACGGGCGCAGCGAAGGTGAGGGCCGGGTCGATGAGGATCGATACGCCTTCCACTCTCAAAAAGTACCCGGAGTGCCCGAGCCAGACGAGTTCGTTTTGCCCGACGTCCGCGAGTCGAGTCTCCACGTGCGGAACGACGCCCGAGGGCTTTCGCCCGTCGTTCGAGCGAAAGAGAAAGTCGACCATGTTGCGGGTGAAGGACTTCTCCGTGGGACGGGGCTTCAGGGGATAGAGGTTCCGAAACTCTCCGTCCTGCCAGTAAGGGCTCGCGAGAATGCGGTCGAGCCTGCGGCCGCGCGGCGTACCGCCGAAGTCTTCGCGCGCGAGAACGCCGCCCGTTCCCGCAAGAAGGGTGCCGCCAAAGAGTAGAGAAATCGTTTTGCGTCGCGTAAGGGCCATGGTTCGAAGAACGGATGGATTGAGTACATCCTAATCCTACGAAACTTGCCCGGCTCAATGAAATACGTTCGTATCGAATTCTTGCCCGAAACCTTCGGCCGTTACCGTCTGAAAAGGACTGACGGTGAAGAAGATCGATACTCGAAACGTATGGAAGTCGATGAGGAATCGGCATTGGCGCCGCAGTGTTCGCTACGCCTACCATGACTTCACCGGACTCGAAGGAGTCGATTCTTTGCAAAGGGAGAAAATGATGTCGAAGAAGAAAGCGCTGATCGGAGCTGCGTTGGCGGGCGTAATGGGCGTCGTGGGCGCCGCGGAGATTGAATTCGTAGTGGGCGGCAAGGCCTATCCCGGGACCCTGAACGATACGGGCGCGGCGCAGGCCCTGATGGAGCGTCTTCCCGTGGATCTGAAGTTCGAGGACTTCGGTTCGAACGAGCGCATCGCGTACTTCAAGCAGGAGCTTTCGCTCGCCGGCAAGGCCGACCACGGCGCTCCGAAGCCCGGGACGATCGCCGTCTACGAGCCCTGGGGGAACCTCTGCATCTTCCGCGTGCCCTTCCGCGCGTCGAACGACCTCTTCATTCTCGGGGAAGTGACGCCCGAGACGCTCGACGCCATCGTGAAGAGCGGGTCGGAGATCGTCACGATTCGGGAGTCGGGGCGCTGAAGCGACAACCTTTGAAGGAAGTCGGACGGGGACTCGAGTGAAGGCGTTCGGGGTCCCTTTCTATCTCGACAAGTTGGGAGGCAGCCGGAAATTCGCCGTTGAATGCGGGTGGTTTTCGGTTGTGTTCCAACAGAAAAAAAAACGTCACGCAAGTTATGGCTCGCGACGGGGAATTTTAGGTCTGACTGTCTATGTTCCTCATCGAGGAATGAGTCAGGTAACCCGTCAACCTAGCCCCGAAAGAAATCGCCGCTCTTCCGTAAGAGGAGCGGCGAATTTCATGGATCAGTCCGTTCGACTCGGGGAGAAGTGAATCCTGACCGAGCCGTCACTCCGGAGATCAATAGTTTTCCTTGCGGACTTCGAAGTAGGCCTGGGAGTATCCGCAGACGGGGCAGACTTCCGGCGCCTTGCGGCCGACGACGAGGTGACCGCAGATGCGGCATTCCCACATGCATTCGCCGGCCTTTTCAAAGACCTGCTGCATTTCGACGTTCTTCAGAAGCTTGAGGTAGCGGGCTTCGTGGGCGCGTTCGATGTCGCCGACCAGGCGGAACTTCGCGGCGATTTCCGTAAAGCCTTCGGCTTCGGCTTCTTCCGCAAAGGTCTTGTACATGTCGGTCCATTCGTAGTTTTCGCCTTCCGCGGCAGCCTTGAGGTTGGCGGCCGTACCCTGGATGCCGCCGAGGGCGTCGAACCAGAGGCGGGCGTGTTCCTGTTCGTTGCGGGCCGTCGTCAGGAAGATTTCGGCGAGCTGTTCGTAGCCTTCGCGGCGGGCCACTTCGGCGAAGTACGTGTACTTGTTGCGGGCCTGGCTTTCACCGGCGAAGGCGGCCTTGAGGTTGGCTTCGGTCTTCGTGCCGGCGAGCTTGTTGCCGCAGGCGGCGGGAGCGGCCTTCACTTCTTCAAAGAAGGAAGCGTCCTTGTGGCAGAGCGGGCAGATGTAGTCGGCGGGAAGTTCGTCGCCTTCATAGATGTAGCCGCAAACTTTGCAACGATACGACATTTTGGAGTCTCCTAATTCGCCAGAGGCGTTGTGGTAGTGAGTGTGAAGCATCTCGTGAGCGGTTTCGGAGAGGGGTTCTCCGAAGAACTCTTCATAGAGACGCAGGATTTCGGGATTTTCGTGCGAGCGGCGAAGCGTGAGTTCGCCGTCGCGCTTGTAAAGGGATTCGATGCGGGCCGAACGCGCGGCATTCTGCGCGGCGTCGCCCAAGTGCTTGGGCTGACCGCCCCCGCCGATGCAGCCGCCCGGGCAGGTCATGACTTCGACGAAGTGATAGGGGAGGCCCCCTTCCTTCTTCATCTTGTCGAGAAGTTCGCCCGCGCGGGCCGTGCCGAAGATGACGGCGACGCGCACGTCGAGGTCGCCCATGCGGACGGTCGCTTCCTTCATGTCGGCTTCCATGCCGCGCACCGGAGTGAAGGAGAGAAGCTCGGCAGGAGCCTCTTCACCCGTCACGTAGCGGTAGGCCGTGCGAAGCGCGGCTTCCATGACGCCGCCCGTATTGCCGAAGATGACGCCCGCGCCCGAGGCTTCTCCCAACGGATGATCAAAGCCGCAGGGTTCGAGCGCCGAGAAGTCGATCGCTCGGGCCTTCGCCCAGGCGGCGAGTTCGCGCGTCGTGACGACGGCGTCGGTGTCGCGCATGTCGGGCGATCCGATGCGGCGTCCCGCGGCGTTCATTTCCGGACGGCGGATTTCATACTTCTTCGCAGTGCAGGGCGTGACCGCGACGTGGAAGATCTTCTTGGGATCCAAGCCCTTCTTATCGGCGAAGTAGGACTTCACGACGGGGCCCTGCATTCCGATCGGGCTCTTCGCCGACGAGATGTGGGGAAGGACTTCGGGGTGGAAGAGTTCGGCGTAACGCACCCAGGCGGGGCAGCAGCTCGTGAACTGCGGCAGGGGAGCCGTTTTCTTCACGATGCGCTCGACCAATTCGCTCGCTTCTTCGACGATCGTGAGGTCGGCGGCGAAGTTCGTGTCGAGCACGTAGTCGGCGCCGAGCGCGCGCAGAAGGGCCACCATGCGGCCTTCGACGAAAGTACCGTCCGTGAGTCCGAAGGCTTCGCCGAGTCCCACGCGCACGGAGGGGGAGGTCGAGAAAACGACCGTGACTTCCGGATCGGCAAGGGCGGCTTCCACGGCCGCGACTTCGCTCTTTTCGACGATCGAGTCTACGGGACAAACGTTCGCGCACTGACCGCAGTTGATGCAGATCGCGCGGTCGCCGGTCTTCGCGAGGTCGTAGCGCCCCTCCACGCCGATGTAGTCGCGGCAGACGGTCTTGCAGAGGCCGCAGAGAACGCACTTTTCTTCAATGCGCTCGATCGCGAAATTGTCGGTGTCGATCGGTACGCGCCGATCCGCGTGCAGATGTTTCGTCAACGTCGGGTCTCCTCTAATCGTTGCGGAAATTGGCTGTGCCCATATTGTAGAGAGATTTCCTGCAAAGGAAAGACGGATTTTCCCCGCGAAGCCCTCTCGGAAAAGCTTTGAAAAGAATCGCGGATGAGAATGTCTCTCAAATTAGAGATGCCGACATGCAGGTGTTCTTCCTTGTGAAAGAAGACTTGGCGGAAGATTTGCAACTTGCTGGAGACGTTTCCGATGAGATTCTTTCTCAAAATGCCGGAGTGTCCAAGAAAGACAGACTATCGACCCGATCGAATCCCTTGGGGCGGAGGGCGGGTAAAACAAAATGCCGACGCCCCGGCGAGGAGTGTCGGCATTCTGCGGCATGCAAGAAGGGGATCAGAGCGACGTCGTGTGAGGAGCCGCCTCGTTTTCGAGCGTGCGGACTTCGTTCTTCAGGCGCTCGAGCTCCTGACGGGCCTTTTCAGCCTTGATGTTCGACTCAAGCGTGCGGCTCTCCGACGCGGCGCGGCGTTCAAGCAGATCGAGTTCCTTCAATTCGAGCTCGATTTCCTTCATGCGCTGATTGTAGGCGTCGATCTTCTTTTGCTTTTCGGCGCGGACCTTGGCGGCCTTCGCGTTGGCGTTCGCGCGGGCTCGGTCGGCCTTGGCCGTGGCGGCGGCTTCGTCGGCTGCCTGCTTGTCAAGCTTTTCCTGATAAGCGGTCTCGGTCTGGCGAACGACTTCGATGTTCTGCATCGACTGGTAGGCCGCGGCGTCCATCTGGGCGCGGGTGGGTTCGGCCGTCTGGCAGCCCGCGAGCAACACGGCGCCCGCGAGGGCGACGCCGCCCGTCTTAAGAATGCTTTTCACCATGAACTTTCTCCTTCGGAAAGGTCAGCGGTTGCAGCCGTAAGGGTTGTTCGGCTGAATGCGGGTTTCGCCGCTCGAGCCCGAGGCCATGATGGCCGTGCCCGTGCGGAATTCGCACATTTCGCCCACCTGGGTCGACTGCATCATGCGTCCGTCGGGCAGACGATAGACGAGCTGCACGCCGTTGACGTATTCCTGACGGTCGGCAAGGGCGCTTCCGGCGATGCCGCCGACGGCGCCGCCCGCGAGGCCGCCCAGGACGCGCGAGGAGGTGGAGTGATTGCCGTGGTTGCCGATCGCGGCGCCCGCGATGGCGCCGAGGATGGCCCCGACCGCCTGCGAGTCGCGGCGGCTGTCGCTGTTGTCGACCACCACCTGCGCGGGCTGAATCGCGATGATTTCAACCGTACGCACTTCCTGGGCGCGGTTGACGGCGCCGGGGTTGTAAACGTCGGCGCGGTACTGACGACCGCCGTTGGCGGCGCAGCCCGTGGCGAGCACGGCGCTGATAAGAAGGGTCAGGGGAAGAATCTTGTTGCGCATGGATGTTTTCCGTCTTCTGATGGGACTGGATTTATTCGGAGGGGAGACTCATCTCCCCGATCATTTGTGAACACGATAGCACGCTTTTCCTCTGCGGGGTATTACGTGACGGCGCCGTGAAGTAAAGCGGTGTTTCGATATTTGTCCGCCGACACGTTTCTTTGCTTGGAGGATGTCTGCTGGGCCCGATCGGCGCTCCGGGCGGCCCAAAGGGAGAAAGAAGGGCTTTCCTCAGAGCGGTCGTTTCGCCGAAAGGGCATAGAGGACAAGTCCCCAAAACCGCCGCCGAGTCGGTAGAATGTTCCCGTTTCGCGCCCCGAACGGGCGACGCCAAAAAACAAACGGAATCAGAACACAATGCTCGAAAACGCCGTTCAGTATCCCGATCTCGACGAGATCGTACAGAAAAGCGAACGAAAGACCGTCTACAAGAAGCTCGTTCGACGCTCGAAGCTCGACCGCCGCACGCAGATCCTGCAGGTGGTCCTTCAGATGCTTCAGGAAGAGGACTACAAGCAGGTCTCGATGTCCCGCATTGCGGAAAAGGTCGGCATCAGCGAAGCGGCGATCTACCGCAACTACCGCAACAAGTCGGCGATCTTCTCGGCCGTGGTGGACTTCATCGAGACGACGCTTCTCGACCTCTTCGGGAAGATCCGCGACGACAAGACGACGTCGCCCCTCGTGCACGTGCAGCAGATGGTGAACGTGCTTCTCGAGTTCGTGGACGCCAACCCCGGGCTCTGCCGCATTCTTCTCTGTCAGGACCAGCTGATGGAGGATCTGAAGCTTCGCCGCCGCATGCTCGAACTTCTGAAGACCCTTGAAACCCGCATCCGCCTCGAATACCGCGCTGCGATGGAGTCGGGTCTTCTTCCGATGCACTTCAACGAAGACGCCCGCGCCCAGATGGTGATGTGCTTCGTGGAAGGCCGCTGGTTCCGAACGATGCTCTCGGGCTTCAAGGAAAAGGCGGGCGGGCTCGGTCCCTCTTACACGGCGCCGTTCTTTGCCTACACGCAGGTCTGACGCCGGGGACGGTTCCCATTCATAATGAGGGCGGGCGAGGGAATCCTTCGGCCGCCCTTCATCGTTTCGGAAGGGCGCCGGCTCTTCGTCCTCGTCCCAATCCGCACACCCATACCGGAGACTCCCCGCATGCCGTCCCTTCGACGTCCGGCGCTTCTTCTCGCCTATCCGATCGTCTGGGCCTTTTCGACCGCCTCCTTTTGGCTGGTCGGAAGCTCGTCGGACGCGCTCGGCTTCACGCTTCTCCACCTCTACTTTCTTCACCCCGTCGCGATTCTCGCCGTCTCCTTTGCGGCGGCGTTTCGCGCGACGTCGCTACGTCGACTCGCGGTCCTCCCGTTCGCGCTCGCCCTCGGCTACCTGCTCTGCGACTTTCTCACCTTCCGGCTCGCCAACATGATCGCGTTTTCGCACTGGACGTCGCCCGAATGGATCATGCTTCCCGTCGGCATCGCGCTCTCCATGATCGGCCTGGCCCTTGGGGGCCTGGTTGGCCGCTTGTTCCCCAAAAAGCATTGAGAGACCGAGCGGGAACGAAACGCGGTGACAGGGAAGCGGTCGGGAAATTCCGTCGGTGATTCGGTGGGACAAACCTTAGTTGAGAGGAATTCTCACGTTAAGGCAACCTTAAGCAAACCGAAGCGGCTCAGTTTTTGCGATGCATAATTACAAGTCGTTACAATTTCATTCTCCGTCCGGAGAAGGGTTCGTCAGCCTGAAGACTTTCTTAAAGTTCCCGAAAGATACACGTAAGAATTGCGGGAACCTTGAAGGAGAAGGGATTGAGGGTTAAGCAAGAGGAAAGGAAGAGCGTTGGCACTAAGACTCGCTTAAGGAAGTGATTTGGTCAGGATTAGGGGGTTGTACGGGAAGGGTTAACCCTCACACGAAATGAAAAAAGTTGGGAAATTCGCTTGAGAACTCTTCCCGAATCCTGTAAAGTACATCTCAACGGAAGACGCGATGTTCCACCAAAAGAGATGAGGGGTCGTCTCGGAACATCGAGCCGCAGTTTCAAAGCTTGGTCTGATGCTGTGGTACCTGTTCTTCGAAACTTACAGGGCTCGTTCTTAACAGGGGACGAGCCCTTTTTTCCGTCCGTATTCCGGTTGGACGCCGACACAAGAAACGAAAGAGCCGCCCGGGGAGACTTGGGCGGCTTTCGTTCAGAGGCGATCGCGGAGAGCGTCGCTCAGGGCAGACGAATCCATTCGCGCTCAAACGCCCAGGGATCGCTCACGTCCTTCACCGTCACGTCAAAGAGACGCGTCATGCGGCGATTCGTGTCAAAGGGCGCCCAGCCCGGATTCCCCGTCTTCGCAAACCGCACCCAGGCGCCGTGCATGGCGTCGGCGAGCGCCGTCGGTGCGTCGGGACCGTTGAGCGCAAGCGCGGGCTTGCAGTCGAGCGTATGGAAGACGAAGGCCACGTCGTTCGAATGGGCGGCGCCGCGGGCCTTTCCGGACTTTCCAAGCACCGGACTCTTCCAGTCGAAGGAATAGGCCCAAACTTTGTTCCCCGCCTTCGAGAGGTTTTCGAGCGTGCGGTTCGCGGGCATGCGGAAGATGAGGTCTCCCTGAATGCGCGTGAAGATTTCGCCCGGGGTCGAGCCGTGACCCGCTTCGCGATAGCGCTCGAGCAGTTTTTCGTCCCAGCCCATGGCGTGAACGAGACGGTTCGTCGCTTCGGGACCGATTCGGTCGATCGCGCCCGAGGGCACGGTGTAGTTGCGCCACTCTTCTCGAGTGCACCCGACGATCACTTCGACGCCTGCGGCGGCGCCGGCCAACAGGGCGTCCACGGGGCGGGCCTTGAGGACGTCGCCGTCGACATAAGGCTTGAAGAGAGCCGAATTCCCGTGCGAGAAAGCGAGCCATTCGGGATCGGAAGCGAGGCCGCCCACGAACTTCCCGAAGGTGAAAAGTTTATCGTTTGTAAGACTCATGAAGCCTTCGCGCGTGGGTTTAACGCCGAAGAAGTCGGCGAGGCGCTTCGTCGCCTTGCGGCCTTCCTCGAGATTCCCCCACTGGGCGATAGCCGAAGGACTCTGAAGAATCGCACGTTTGAAAAGCCCCTTCGTCTTGGGCGAGGCGAGAAGACTCGTGATGTGCGTCGCGCCCGCGGACTGTCCGAAGACCGTCACGCACTTCGGGTCGCCACCGAAGGCCGCGATGTTGTCGCGCACCCATTCGAGTCCGAGGATCATGTCGCGAAGACCGTTGTCCGAGTCGCCGTCCTCAAGCTTCAGGAAGCCGTCGACGTTCACGCGGTAGTTGAGCGTGACGAGGACGATCCCGTCTTTTGCGAAGGCCGTGCCGTCAAAGCGCGGATCGTTGTTGTCGCAGCGCGTCGAGCCGCCTCCGGGAATCCACACCATGACGGGCGCGTTCTTCGCGCCATTGGGCGCCCAGAGGTTGAGTACCAAGGCGTTGCCGCCGCCGATCATGGCGGGCGTCTTGCGGTCGGGCTGCAAAGGGATGGAGCCCGGCTTCGTCGCGTCGAGAATGCCTTCCCAGGGCTTGGCCTTCACGGGCGCGAGAAAGCGGCGTTCGGGCACATACGGATCCTCTCCGAAGGGAAGGCCCCGGAAGATGCGGATGCCGTCCTTCTCCAAGCCGCGCACGCGTCCGAGGGGCGTCGAAACCTCTGCGGCCGTGCCTTCCGTTACCGTGCCCGTTGCCGCGTGCAACACGCAGGGCGTCGAAAGGGCGGCGAACGCCGCGCCCGCATCCATGAGAAAGTTGCGTCGGGTGATGGTATGCATGGGGATTCTCCTCTGTCGGTCACGATGACGCCCGCAGGGGCGTCGCATACCGAGATTCTGTCCTTTGGGATTACGCGCGTAATTTGCGCGTACGCAAAGAGAATCGAATTTTTCGTGCGGGAGAATAGAAGAGGGGGATGGTCGAGGATTTTTGCCCAAAGAAGGAAATGCGTCGCCCGACGGGAAAATCGGGGCGACGCATGGGTTCAAGCCTTTCTGAAAAACCTCGCCCCGAGGTCGTATGAACTCGGGGCGAAGGGTTTCGTCAGCGACGGTCGTCTCGGCGGTCATCCCGGCGGTCACGACGGTCTTCTCGGTCGCGGCGCGGATCCGGACGACGCGGCGGTTCCGGGCGGCGGTCACGCCGATCATCGCGGCGGTCGTCCCGGTCACGGCGGGGATCCGGACGGAAGTCGCGCCGATCGTCACGGCGGTCATCGCGACGGGGATCGGGCTTGCGGGGCTTCCTGCCGCGCTTCGCGCGCCAGTCGCGTCCGGCCTTTTCTTCGTTGTAGCGCCAACGAAGTTCACGCTGCCATTCGTCGCGGGTGTAGCGCTTGTTGTCCTCGCGGTCCCAGTAGTACTTGCCGTCCCAGCGACCGTCGTCGCGGTGCTTTTCATACCACTCGCGCTCCTTGCGGTCCTTGATGCCCTGGAGAATGCCTCCGAAAATGTCGCCCGCGTCGGCTGCGAACGTCACGGTCGGGGTCAGCGCCGCGGCGGTCAACGCCAGAATGAACGATCTGCGGTTCGTCATGAAGCCTCCTTTTTTGCATCATACAAAGGTGATGATTCGGAAGACGGAGACGGCGGAACGCGCGTTCCGCGTCCCTCCCGTTGATTTCATCCTAACGCCGTGACGGTAAAGAAGATAGAAGGGTTTTGTAGCAGAAAGAAAAAGAAAGAGCAGAGCGAAAAAGAAATGCCTGTCCCTCTGCGCCAATCAGGTTTGGTTTCGGGTACCATGAGGCGGCTTCGGGAGGAGAAAAAGCCCGAAGCGGCCCTGCGGGACGACCCGCACGGTCTTTACGACATTGGGGACGGCCCCGCAGCATGGAGATAAACATGGCCTGGGCATACGTTCTCATCGCCGGCATTCTCGAAGTCGTCTGGTCTTTTTCGCTCAAGGCGAGCCACGGCTTCACGAAACCCCTTCCTTCCGTTCTGACGGTCGTCTTCATGATCCTGAGTTTCGTCGTCCTGGCTCAAGGCATGAAGTCCCTTCCGCTGGGCACCGCCTACGCCGTGTGGACGGGCATCGGCGCCGTGGGCGCGGCGCTCGTCGGGATCGTCGTGCTCGGCGAATCGGCGACCCTCATGCGCGTCGGCGGGATTCTCTTCATCGTGACGGGGATCGTTCTTCTCAAACTTGCGTCCCAGTGAGCGCTCTCGCCACCCGCCTCACAAATTTCCCGCCAAAGAAAACCCCCGCCGCGTTGCCGTGACGGGGGGTGAAACCGATGAAGGAGAGGGCGGGACTCGGCGTCCCGCACCCTTCCTTTCATTCCCAAACGGGAATCAAAGCTTCATCTTGAAGGTCTTGCAGTCCATGTGCTTGGCGATGTAACGGACCTTCGGCTGCGTGCCGGCGGCTTCGTTCATCGCGACGGCCTTCTCGATCAAGGGCTTCGTCTTTTCGGTCGGCTTGTCGTAGTCGACGAGCGTGATCGCATGGATGCCGCAGGCTTCAACGCAGGCGGGCAACTGACCCTTTTCGAGACGATGCGAGCAAAGCGTGCAGTGCGCGGCCTTTCCGGCCGGGTGCGTGGTCCACGCTTCGAGCGGACGTTCGTAAAGAGGCTTCTTGTCGCCGTAGTAGCTCGTGACGCCCGACGGGAAGACCGGCACGCCGTAGGGGCAGGCCTTCTCGCACATGTGGCAGCCGATGCACTTCTTCTTGTCGACCAGAATTTCACCGTGCGGGCCCTTGGAGATCGCCTTGGCGGGGCAGACCTTCATGCACGCGGGATTGTCGCAGTGCTGGCAGGAAGCACGGTAGTAGTTGACGACGTTGTCTTCGATGTTTTCACTACGAAGAATCTTCAGGAAGAAGACTCCCGGGGGAACCTGGTTTTCTTCCTTGCAGGCGACGGCGCAGGCTTGACACCCAACGCAGCGATCCACCTCAACAATGATGCCGAATCGTGACATGACGGGTCTCCTTTACGCTTTCGTGACTTTGATGCAGACGTCGTTGTAGGCGGGATAGCCCGAAATCGGGTCCCAGTTCTTGCGCGGGATGAGAACCTGCGTTTCCTGGTCGCCTCGCCACCCGTACTGGGCGTCGACGGTGCCGGGCTGCGCGAGGATCGTCACGCGGACGCGCGCGCGGACCTTGCCCTTGTAGTAGGGCGATTCCATCCAGATCTGGTCGCCTTCCTTGATGCCGAGCTTCTGGCAGTCGGCCGGGTGCATGTTCACGGTCGACTCGGGTTCGAGTTCGAGCAGGTACGGCTGGTCGCCGCGGGTCTTCGAGTGCGTGATGTAGGGACGACGCGTGCCGTTGATGAGCTTGAAGGGCCATTCCTTCGTGGGCTTCGGCGGCGCGACGTATTCAGGCAGACCGGGCTGACCGTGCTTCGCTTGAATCGACGAGAAGAGTTCGACCTTGCCCGACGGCGTACGGAAGCCGGGCTTGCCGTCAAAACGCAGCAGACCCTTTTCGTGCTTGGCCATTTCCTGCGGCGGGAAGAATTCGCAGACCGTGATTTCGGGGAGGGTGGACGCCTGCTTTTCGTAGGACGTGCCCCAGCCGTTCAGGATCGAGTCGCAGGCCTTCACCGGATCGCCTCCGAAGAAGAGCTTTTCGTCGATCAGAGCGGAACCGATCGTGCAGGAGATCTTCCAGTCTTCCCAGGCTTCGCCCAGGGGCTTCACAGGACGGCGGGCCGAAACCTTGCGGCCGTGCACGCCGAACGGAGCGTAGCGTTCGAAGTTCATCGCGGCGGGAAGGACGAAGTCCATGTCGTGATGCGTTTCGTCGCGGTAGAAGTAGTCCGTCGAGAAGGAGAAGTCCATGTTCTTGACGGCTTCCTGGTATTCCTGCGGGCTCGGCCAGATGAGGAGGTTGGCGCCCCAGCCGCAGAACGCGCGGATGCGGCCTTCCTTCACCATTTCAGGCAGATTGTTCGGGCTGCAGAGAACCTGCATTTCGTTCCAGATCGGAGCGAATTCGCGGTCGATGCGGGTCTTGCGCTGCTTTTCTTCACGGAACCAGGGTTCGTCGATGAAGGTGCGCGTGTAGCCTTCGTCCCAGCGGATGTAGTCCTTCGGCCAATTGGCGATCGAGCTCGCACCGGCCTTTTCGGCGTTGCCCGTCAAAGCCATCAGGAGCGACATGGCGCGGACGTTGTTGCAGCCGTTGTGCTGATGCGGCACGGACTGGCCCGGCAACTGCATGGCCGAGGGGCCGTCCGCAAACATGCGCGCGGCGGCGACCATCTTTTCGGCGGGAACGCCCGTTTCCTTTTCCACGTATTCCGGGGTGAAGCGTTCGCAGTACTTGACGAGCTCTTCATAGCCCGTGCACCACTTGTCGATGAACTTGTGGTCGACGAGGTCTTCCTTGACGAGGACGCGGATCATGCCCCAGGCAAGGGCGCCGTCGGTGCCCGGATAGGGCTGCAGATGGATGTCGGCCTGTTCGGCGACCTTCGTGCGGCGGACATCGACGACGATCAGCTTCATGCCGCGGGCCTTCTGCGCGAGAAGGTTGCGGAAGAAGCCGTGGGGCTGGGCCCAGGAGCCGTTCTTGCCCATGATGAGGAGGCACTTGGCCTTCGGATTCGGGCCGCCGGCGATTTCCTGACCCCAGGAGAGTTCTTCGGCGTGCACGTAGGCGAGGTTGCAGGCGGCGGAACTTTCACAGCAGTAGTTGGGGCTGCCGTAGTAACGCGCAAGGCGCATGACGGGCGGACGCGGTTCCTTCGGGTCGCCGCAGAAGAACATCACCTTTTCGGGACCGTACTTGGCCTTGATTTCGGCAAGGTTCTTCACGATCGCCTTGATGGCTTCGTCCCAGGAGCAGCGGACCCAGCCCGGATCCTTCGAGCCCTTCGGGTTCGTGCGCTTCAGAGGATAGAGCAGACGATTCGGGTTGTAGAGGCGCTGAAGCGTCGAAATGCCCTTGGAGCAAAGCGAATTGTTCGGATGCTCCTTCCAGTTTTCAATCTTGATGACGTGATTTCCGCGGGCCTTGAACTGCAGACCGCACATCGGCATGTGGTTGCAGCT
This sequence comes from uncultured Sutterella sp., assembly GCA_949282745.1. Taxonomy (GTDB): domain Bacteria; phylum Pseudomonadota; class Gammaproteobacteria; order Burkholderiales; family Burkholderiaceae_F; genus Sutterella. Next base: position 17,401 of record CASDQM010000002.1, read on the forward strand.
GTCGCAGATCGTATAGCCCGTCCAGACCTCGTCCTTTTCCTGAGCCGCCGCAAAAACGGGGCTCGACGAGAGTCCGAGCGTACCCGAGGCGAGAACCCCCTTGAGCAGGTTTCTTCTCGAGAGCGACAACGGTTGGGTCATGGTCGTCTCCTTATACGGATGGATGTAGGGTGTGCGTGACGGAGCGCACATATTCGGATTTTTATCCGCCGGAATCCGATTCTGTTCGGAAGCTCCGGCGTCGCCGCCCGCTGGGATCGTGTTTTGTATAGATGTCTTGGCGGTGCGGCTTTGTTACAAAGGATAACTCTTTGTCTTTTCAACCCTCCTCGTGATTAACCCCGAAGAGGCAGAGCCGCTACGCTATTCCTTAGGTGAATAGCGCGTTTTTTGGAAAACCCGTAAAAACTGCGGGGAACGGGTTTTCCAAGAAGAGGAAATTGACATCTGATTTTCGTTTTGGGCGGAGGGGACTTTCCCTGATTACCTAAAAGGTATCGTGTGGTGAGCAACAAAGACGGGAATCTCTTGTCACTGGCAAACGCTTCAAAGAGGCGGTCCCGCGTTGTCCGCGGCGAGACGTTCGGCAACGTAGGCGAGAAACCGTCCGGCGGGAGACGCGGGCGAGGGCTCGCCCGTGCTCACGGCCCGGATGGGCGTGGGTTCGCCGTACCAGTCGGGAAGAACGCGCAAAAGCGCCCCAGAAGCGATGCGCCCCCGCACCGCGACTGAGGGCAAAAGGGCATAGCCCATCCCGCGCTGCACGCTATGCAGAACCAGAAGCGCACTTGCGTGACGAAGCCTCGCGGCAGGCGTTAGGGTGATGGCTTGCCCGTCCGTACGTTTGACGAGCCGCCACGCTCCGGGATTGCGGCTCTGTACGACGGACTTCGTGAGAAGATCTTCGGGTTTCTCGGGAAAACCTTCCCGTTCCGCGCACGCGGGCGAGGCGCAGAGAACGCCCGTCGTAAGGGCGAGGTCGATGATCTTCAGGCGATCGTGCGGAGCGTTGGAGGCGGAAAACCCGAGGTCGATGCGGGAAGAGGCGAAGGTCGACGCCGTGAGAGGCGCTTCGCCCGTAAGAAATTCCGCCGAAAGTCCGGGATGAAGCGAAAGAAAGTCTTCGAGCGCCCCCGCGAGGAAAAAGACGGCGAAGGATACGCTCGCCGCGATGCGGAGCGTACCTTCGAGGGGCGGCTCCGCGTCGGCCTTCGGGGGTGAGAAAAGACGGTCCGAAAGGGCGAGCAGACGACGCGCTTCGGCGAGAAAGGCTTCGCCCTCGTTTGTGAGGGTGACGACGCGGGTCGTTCGGTGAAGAAGCTTGCGCCCGGTTTCCTCTTCGAGACGACGTACTGCGCGGCTCACGTTGGGGCGCGAGAGTCCGAGGCTCTCGGCCGCGAGCGTGAAGCTTCCGAGGCGCGCCGTGTACTCGAAGATGCGGAGAAGCTCAAGTTTGTCCGACATTGGTGCAATCAGGGTAACAGTATCTTTCCATTATAGGCATCGATGTTTCCAATGAACGCCGTTACCATTTTTTCCCAGAAGAGGAAACACTCTTCGCATTTCCATTCCGTTTATTCCTCTTTCCGGGAGTTGAACATGTCCTTTGGAAACGACGCCTTGCCACTTTCCACGCGTCGTCAATTTCTGATCCAGAGCGCGGCGCTATCCGCCGCGTTTTTTTGGGGCACTCATTATGTCGCACGGTGCGCCGCGGCACGTTCGCGCGCTCTTTCGAGCGATGAGGTTTCCGAAGCTTTCGCCGCCTTTGCCCGCACGAAGCACATGCCGTCCGAACTTCAGGCGTGGCTCTCCGACCCGGCCGTGCAGCGCATCAAGCCTTACCGCATCTTCGACAACGTCTGGCAGGTGGGCGTTCGCTGGGTCTCGGCCTATCTTCTGAAGACCTCCGACGGGGCGATTCTCATCGACACGACGCACGAGCCCTTCGCCGACGACATGATCGAGAAGATCCGCAGCGCAGGCGTGAAGCCCGAAGAAATCCGCTTCGTCCTCATGACGCACGGACACTTCGATCATGCGGGCGGCGCCGAACGACTGCGCAAAGTTCTCCCCAACGCGCGCTTCGCCATGAGCGCCGAAGGCTGGCGCGAGGCCGACGAGAGCGCGAACGCGACCGCGAACACGACCCGCGCCTGGACCATGATGAAGCGCCGTGAAAACGACATGGTCCTGAAGGACGGGGACCGCATCCGCGCGGGCGACACGGAAGTGCTCGTTCTCGAGACGCCGGCCCACACCTGGGGGACGCTCTCCTACGTCTACGACGTTCGGCACGGCAGCAAAACGCACCGCGCCGTAACGATCGGCGGGCAGGGGTTGAACGCGATCTCGGGTCCCGAACAGCTCGAAGCCTACATTCAAAGCATGAAGCGGCTTGGCGACGAGTCGCTCGGAATCGACGTCGACCTCACCGCGCACCCCTTCAGCACGGGACTCACGGAAAAGATTCCCGCGGTCCTCGCGGCAAAGCCCGACGAACCCCATCCGCTCGTCGACCGCAAGGACTATCTCGACCGACTCGAGCGTCTCGCCGACGGCGCGAAGAAGGCCCTCGAGGCCATGCGAAAGGCGGCCTGAGTCCCTTCCTTCGCTCCGACGCGCCTCCCGTCGGACATTGGGGAGGCGCGTCGGGGGAGAGGGGCCGCGTGCTATCATCCTTCTTTCTTCAATATACGAACGAAAGAGACAAACACGAATGTCCAAAGCCCTACAGGATGCCTACCGAATCGTCCACGTGCACAAGGGTTCGTGCCTCGCGCTCGACACGGAAACGACGGGCGTGAGCATCGAGGACGGCGACCGCATCATTGAAATCGGCATCGTCGTCATCCACCGGCGCGAAATCGATCCCAAGGAGGAGAATCACTTTCAGCGCTACATCAATCCCGGCTTCGACATGAACGAAGAAGTGACGAAGGTGCACGGGATCACGAACGAATTCCTCCGCTCGAAGCCCACCTTCGAGGAGATCGCCGACGACTTCATCAACACGATCAGGGGCCAGGTCCTCCTCATTCACAACGCCGAGTTCGACGTGAAGTTCCTCAACATGGAGCTCGAGCGATGCGGAAAGGGCCGCATCGAAGACTACGCCGCCGTGATCGACACGATGACGCTCTATCAGGCCGAGCACCCCGGCCGCACGCCGACCCTCGACAACTTCGCGCGCACGTACGAGCTCAATCACATCGACCGAACCTTCCACGGCGCTCTGCTTGACTCGCTGATTCTCGCCGAGTGCTGGCTCGCCATGACGGGCGGACAGCAGGCGATCGACGTCGACGCGCTGCTTCTCTCGGAACCGAAGCCGATGAAGGATCAGTCGACGCTCCGAGTTCCGAAGCCCTCGGCCGAAGAGCTTGCCGAACACACCCGCATCCTCGACATCGTCGAAAAGAACTGCAAGGCCACCTGCCGCTGGCGCGCCGCTTACGGGGACGAACGCCAAAAGGAGGAGGCATGACGCTCCAATTCACCGCCTACACGACGGACTGCATCGTTCGCCGTTCGGCCGAGCTCGAAGAGTTGAAGCGCATGTCGCTTTGCAAGACTTCGAAGGCCGACTGCAGCATGACGGTCGCCGCCATCTGCGGACGTTCCTGGGAACGCGACCTCGGCGTCGCCGAACTCACGGCCCCGAACGGGAAGCCCCTTTTCGTCTTTCGCGACAACTATCTCCTGGGCGAAGCTTTCTACCGCCTGATTCAGGAGGGTCTCACGGACGACACGCCCTTTACCGACGAGGAAAAGCGCTTTTACCGAGGGATTCTCAAGGAGATCGCGGACTATGAAGCTTCGCGCGGCCGCACGCTCCAGTTGGGAGGCGTCAAGACGGACGTCGAAAAGCTCCTTCAAAAGCTCGACCTCGAAGGGACGTGCTTTACGAACGAAGACCTCTACGACTACTGCTACAGCCGCGAAACCTTTGCGACGCTCGCCGGGCGCCCCATGGCGAAGAAGCGCAACTTCTGCCGCCGCTTTGAGCGAAACCGCCCCGACGCGAAGTTCGTCTACTTTGAAAAGAGCCCCGACCACGAGACGCTTGCCCGCTGGAAGGCTTTTCTCGCCGACTGGTACGAAGCGAATCAGCCGCTCGATGAAACGCTCTTTTTCGAGCGCAAGTTCCTGGACGTCGTGCTCTGCCGCTGGGACGAGTGCGGCGTGACGGGCGGGATGCTCGTCGAGGGCGACGAAATCTTCGGCCTCACGCTCGGCGCCCTCGTCACGCCCGACACCTACGCGGTTCACATCGAAAAGTCCCGCCGCGACGTGGAAGGGGGCTACCCCTATCTCGCGCATTCGCTCGCGAAGGCTCTGCCCGAAACCGTCACGGTGCTGAATCGTGAAGAGGACCTCGGCGTGCCGGGCCTGAGAAAAGCCAAGCACGACTGGTTCCCGCTCTATCAATTGGAAAAGGGCGTCTACGAAATCGCCCCGTTTGAGCCCTGACGGGCTCTTCAAGGAGAAACACATGAAAGGATTCGCCGCGTTTACGCCCACCCGCATTCTCTTCGGCGCGGGCTCGCTCTCGCAGCTCTCCGGAAAAGACATCCCCGCGCGCAAGGTGCTGCTCGTCACGGGCGTCGGAGGAAGTCTCCGGCGAAACGGCACGCTCGCCAAAGTGGAGGCCATGCTCGCGCGCGAAGGAGTAGAATTCGTCGCCTTCCCGTCGGTCGAGCCCAATCCGTCGGATGAAACCGTCATGAAGGGGGCCGAGGCCGCTCGCGAAAACGGCTGCGGCGCGCTTCTCGCCGTGGGCGGCGGCTCCGTCATGGACGCGGCCAAACTCATGGCCGCCATGGCGACAAACGAAGGAACCCTTTGGGACTACGCACAGGCCGGCACGGGCGGAAAGCAGGCTTTCACGAACGATCCGCTTCCCTTGATCGCCGTCACGACGACCGCCGGGACGGGTTCCGAAGTGGACGCGGGCGGCGTCATCACGAACCACGTCACGAAGGAAAAGCTGGGCTTCGGCGATCCGCGTCTTTTCCCGACGGTGGGCGTCGTGGACCCGGAACTCATGCTCACGGTTCCTCCCGCCTACACGGCCTATCAGGGCTTTGACGCGCTCTTCCACGCCGTCGAGGGCTATGTCTCGGGCGTCGCGACGCCGATGTCGGACGTCTTTGCGAAGGAATCCGTGCGGCTTCTCGCCGCGCATCTTCCCGTCGCGGTTCGCGACGGCTCGAACCTCGAAGCGCGCTCTAAGGTGGCGTTTGCCAGCACGCTCTCGGGGCTCGTCATGGTGACGGGCGGTCTGACGAGCCAGCACGCGCTCGAGCACAGCCTCTCGGCCCTGCACACGGAACTTCCCCACGGCGCGGGCCTCATTCTCCTCTCGCTTCACTACTTCGGGAAGATGATCGAAAAGGGCGCCTCGCTCGAGCGCTTCGTCACGATGGCGAAGTGCCTCGGTCACCCCTGCGCGGAACGTCCCGAGGACTTTCTCGTCGCGCTCGCAAACCTCGAGAAGGCCTGCGGCGTGCTCGACCTCGACGCTTCGGCCTGGGGCTTTGCGCCGGACGACGTCGAGTGGCTCGTCGAAAACGTTCTCGCTACGGGCACCAAGCAGTTTAAGCGCGACGCCGTGCCCTTTGCGCGAGAAGACCTCGCCGACATCTATGTGAAGACGCTCGCGAAGAAAGCTTGTTTCTGGGATAAAGATCCGATCGGGAGCTTAAACCGTAACGCTTGAGGTTAGGTACGCGGCTCTGGCCGCGTACCTTCCTCTGCGAACAAAGCGTTCAAGTCAAATTCATCAATCTGAAATTCAAGTTTGGCAGCCAATTTTTGCACAGCCTTCTTGATCGGCGCAATCGTCCATTTTCCGTCAATCTTGGTAGCCGTAATCTTTCCTAGAATAAGTCGCAGATCTTCAAAAGAAATATTTTTATCCTCGCCAATTCGAGTTATATCTGCCATGCAGTCCATCGCCATAGTTGCTGACAGGTGATTCAGAAACAACCAGGCTTCCTGGCTAATACGGTCTCGCATGTAGGACGCGTCAAAATCCAAACTTGCCCCATAGGTCTTGAAAAACTGCTCGATTGACTGACGTTGCTTGTAGGTTCGGTAAACCTGATGACTGTTCAGATCAGTGCGGTTCGTCCGCAAGGTAACGGTCCCCATCTCAGGAATGTCTTGAAGCACTTTCTTCATGTCCCTGGGCTGCAAGAGATCCATTTGCTCTTCGGTTAGTTTTCCAACTCCCTTTTCTCTGCGCTGCAGTTCTTTCTGAACCTTTGCGTCATTCTGTTCATTCTTACGCTCCGTGCGCTCTGCGGCATCGGTAAGCTCGTTGGCGTAAAGTTGCGTGTCGAGGTAGACGAATACATTGAACCCATTTCCTTCGATTTTGAAGGATTTAATTGCTCGTCCGTTGTACATAAACAGATCAGAGGAGCAATCATCCGTCAAAGGCAAATAGGGCTCAACCAATTTACTGCCACGCTTAATTGGAATTACGTAAGAAAGTTTCTTTTCGGCCAACGCATTAAAATCTTCTTCCGATGCAAACCCCTTGTCGGCTATTACCGTGTACTGACAACTAGAAATTCCAGACTCTTCCAGAACATCAGAAAAGGCGCTGATATCCAGTGTGCTGCCGAGGAATTGCTTGTAGTAGACGGGCGTGCTGGTGTCGTTGCCGAGCGTGTAAACGTACAGCAGATTAACCTGCGGCTTGAAGCGACGCTTTGAGTCGTATCCAAGTTCCGCCAGCTCGATTGTTTTGGACGACGTAATCAATCGGTGACCGTCAAAAAGAATAAAGACGTCTCGCTTGTTTACGTCTTCCCTCATGAAGCGTGAGATGGTCTCACGCCGTCGCCCTAGAGTTTGCAACAAAGAAGAATTGCTCAGCGGATCGAACGAAAGATCGGGAATCAAGTGTGCAAGTAAGCTTGTCTCGTAGTGTGCCTGTAGCCGACGGAATCGCGGTTCCTTAATGGCTCGAAGAACGGCTGCGACATAGAGCTTCTCCCAAAGGTCAGGAAAATATTCCTTCAGACGTTCACGCAACGACGCCGTACGTTCCCAGAAATAAAGCACAGCACCGGCTTCGACAACGTCGGAAATCTGACCAACGGGAAAGGTTTTCTTCTCATCAACAAGTCTCCGTTTCGTGGCAACAAGACCGTCGGACGTGATTTTGCCAAGGCATTTCCCGGAGATTTTTCGGCTGCGTTTAATTGCCGGATCGTATTTGCTAAATCGTTCGTAGAGGTACCAGTTGTTCCCGATCTTCTTGATCTCGGTGTTTTTCTGTCGCGGAAAATTCAACACATAGTCCGGTTTTTCAGTCATTTGGAGCCTCAGACATGCCAACCTATTAGGTTGTGTTATTATATAAGAAAACGAGGTTGCGCGCAACCTCGTTTTCTTAAGTCAGACAGCCTTTTACCCAAAACTGCCGCTTACAAAGGAAGTTGTTAGCGGACGCATAAACGTGAACAGATTTGGACACCTAAAAGTGAACATTCGGACGTGCAAAAGTGAACAGAAAAGTGAACACTTTTCATGCGTCCGCACCGCACGGAGCGTCGCGATAAAGGGGCGCCGCCCCTCTGCCCTCCGGGCATTCACCCCGCCACTCGCCGCCGTGGAGGCTCGAGGGGCCGGGGAACCCGGCCCCTTCGAGCTAAGGCTATGCGGGCCGTTCCCTTGCCGCAAGGTCGTTGCGGCATAAACGGGCGCCCTCCCGCTACGCGGGCCCCTCCCATTTAATCCTCACTCTCTTGCGCGCGGGAACCGTCACGCGTGCCGTGTTCACTTTTACGTGTCCGATGAGTTCAGTTTTATACGTCCGAATTGTTCACGCATTAACGTCACTTAACAGAAGTACCTAACTCCAAGCGTTACGGTTTAAATTTCCTTTGCTGTCAACGACTTTGCGGAAAGCACGACCGATTCGCCGGCGGAAATCGCTGGCAGCCGTACGAGACCGCCGGATGGCATGACGAAAACTTTGGACGGATGCCACCGCCGCATGCCAACCATTTTCGACGGCTCGCGTACGAAAGTTAAGGATTCGCGTACGTAAAGAGAGGACGGGGAGACGAGATTTCTGGATACGGAAACGGGGTTTAAGGATTGGCGAATAAAATTTCAGGATAGCCGAATGAAAGTTCTGGATCTGTGTACGGGAAAAGTGGATGAACGTATGCAAGTTCTGGACGAGCGTACGAAAAATATGGATTGCTGTACGGACGTTTTGGATATTCAATCCCGATGAATTCCAAATTCCGTCCTTATCAGTGTTTCTCTTATTCAGAGTATGTGATTTCAGGATTCTCGTACGAGAAAATGTGGACAGCTGTATGTGATTTCAGGATTGCACCCGTATGGAAATGCCGGACGAGTGTACGTAAGGTCTGGATTTCCCGTACGAAAATTTCTGGATTTTGCAAAAAACGCAAAATTACATTGCGCAAAACACTCTATAAAAGTCTCCTTTGGTATCTAAAAATGACTTCAAGCGGTAAACACCTTCAGCCGCGTAGGAGTCATTATGAAAACAAAGTTTGCATTAGTTGCGGCGACTCTGCTGTTCGCAGCAACGATGTCAGCGGATGCACTTGAGACAAGCGTTAAGCCGGCAGTTACTGATTTAGGAATCACACCTCAGTCGTACATGCTCGTGGGTAACTCGTTCACGTTCTACTCGTGTGGCATGCACAACATGATCAACCGTCTTGCACGCGCAGACGGACAGAAAATCCGCCGCAATCGTATGGTGACCATTGGCGGTGCGGACCTCGGTTGGTTCAATGTATGGGATCTCGTTCGCCCGACCGGTATCGCTTCAACTTATGTCGACCATAAGGACGGCGGCAAAATCAAACGCTTCGACTTTACGAAGGAAAAGGTGTTTGACGTCGTTGTTCTGCAGGACAACAGCAAGGGACCGATTGATCCCATGCGAAAGGACACCTTTAAGCAGGCGCTCGAGCGTCATACCGTCGATCTGACTGCTATCGGTATCAAGCCGATGGTCATGATGACCTGGGCCTGGGAAGGCAAACCGGAAATGACGAAGCAACTTGCGGATGCCACGACGACTGCGGCCAATGAAAACAACATCATGGTAGTCCCCGCCGGACTCGCATTTGCCGAGGCACTGCGCCTGAACCCCAAACTGAAGCTTTATCGCCCAGACCATTTCCATCCGTCGGCGATCGGTACTTATCTCGCCGGTTGCGTGCTCTACGCCACTATGTTCCATCGCACGCCTGTCGGCCTCAATTTCTACGGAGTCGACCCTGTGGAGCCTGAAACAGCCAAATTCCTGCAGCAGGTCGCCTGGGATACCACTACGGAATTTTTCGGTTGGAAGAAATAACAGAGAGAACACACCATGCATCTGAAGAAAATTGCTGCCTCCATCGCCGCTCTCGGTGCAGTCACGTTCGCACACGCCGCCAACGTAGAGTTCTACGGTTCGATCGACAACAGTGTTTCCTACATAAAGGCTAAGGGCCAAAACGGTCAGGCTTCTATGTACGCATCCAACGACAGCTCCCCCAAGCTCGGTCTCACCGGCAAGGAAGACATCGGCAACGGTCATTTCGTCCGCTTCAAGCTTGAAAACGGCTACTCTGCCGATACTGGCGAATTAGCCGTGAACGGATCCATCTTCAACCGCGAATCGTCGCTGACCATCGGCGGCAGTTGGGGAGAAGTGACTTTCGGTCGCCTCGGTACGTTCTTCACGGGTATCGGTACCTACGGTCAGATCGGTAAGATGAGCATCAATCCATGCGGCACCAACTGGCATGATGCGGCTATGAGCGGCGCTTTCACGACAACCGGTCAGGTAAGCAACGCGATCGTCTATCAAGGTGACATCAATCCCAATCTGACGTTCCTTGCTCTCTATTCGAACGGGGCGGAAAAGAATGACTGGGCCGACGAAGATCATCTCTATCAGCTCGCTCTTCGCTATAAGAACGGCGACCTGACCATGGGCACGATATACACCATGACCGATTACGGCAACGCAACGACGACTTCCAGCGCGGATTCAAAGAAGGGGCACAACCTCCTCTTTACGGCGAGCAAACAGGTCTGGGGTTCCACGCGCATCTATGCTGCCTACCAGCGCGTCTGGGACAATCGTCAGATCGGCGGCGGCAAGTCCGTCTACAAGGCCTCCGACATGTTCTCGACAGCCGACGTGAAGAATAGCGGCTCCGCTCTTGACGCCGATGCCTTCATGCTCGGCATCAAGCATCCGTTCCTCGGCGGTAGCCTTGGATCCAAGGTCATGGTGGTTCATGCGAAATGGAACGGCTCGCACGCCGCCGACAAGGAAACTTCAGGCACGCGTTGGGTTGTTGCGAGCAAGTATCGTTATGACCTGAGCAAGCGTACCTACGTTTATCTGCTCGGCTCCTGGGCCCACGGTGACGGTATGTTTACCAACACCGATAAGGTTGAAGCCACCGCGTCTCGCTACATGGCTGCTCTCGGTATGACCCATAGGTTCTGAGCTTCAAACTGAGTCTGATTTTCCTCTCTGGCAGAGTCTTTTTTTAGAGATCCCGTTGTCTTTACGGGATCTCTTTTTTCACCGCACTCTCTGCTAACTGTTAAGTGACGTTAATGCGTGAACAATTCGGACGTATAAACGGAACTCATCGCGGTATCGGTATTTGTCAAGCGGTCTTTCCGAAAATGTTCAACAGTTCTGAGCCATTAAAACTTCGTACAGGGGCTTTGCCCCTACGCTTCGCTACCCCAGGATATTTTCAAAACATGAATAGGGAGGGCTCTGCGTGCGCACAGGGCCCTCCCTATTCAGTCTCGGGCGCGTCGGGCTTGTCCGGGTTCAGCCACTGGCTTCCGGAGGGCGTGCAGTCCCATACGCGGCCCCTGATCCAGCGATCAGGGTGACGCTCACGTGCTCGTTCAAGCACCTGCTTATGAGCCTTCAAGACGGCTTCATCGGTCCCGTCGAAGCGGCTCTTGGGAGTGACCCAGTTGACGCCGCTGTGATAGCTCTGTTCGTTGTAACGCGACAGGTAACCTTCGAGCCACTGCTGAGCAACCTCAATTGATTCAAATCCCTTGCGAGGGTAACGACCAGTGTACTTCAGCGATCGGAAGAACGACTCCGAGTAAGGATTGTCGTTGCTGACACGTGGCCGACTGTGGGAGCTGATGATGCCCCATTCCTCGAGTAATGCCTTCGTGGAGGCTCCGTTGTCGGAGTGAACGACCAACGAGCGCGGTCGTATACCGTGCTTGTGGAAGGCCTCGTTCAAAAACGTCCTGGCGTATTCAGCGTTGTCCGCGTCGTAGACCTTGGCGTGCACGGCAA
>CASDQM010000003.1 GCA_949282745.1 uncultured Sutterella sp.
AGGGCAATCGTGAGATGCGCGGCGGCGAGAACGGCGGAGCGGCCGTCCTGCGGAGCGTTGCCGGCGTGCGCGGAGACGCCGTGAACGGCGATGTCCCAGACGGTGCGGCCCTTGCGGGAACGAACGAAACCGCCGTTGGCGCGGCCCGGTTCGCAGACGATCGCATACTTGGCGGTCTTCGCTTGTTCGACGAGCCAGCCGCGCGAGCTGATCGAGCTCACTTCTTCGTCGGGGTTGTAGCAGACGAGAATGGCGAGACGGTCAAGGTCTTCCTTGCGGGCGGTCTTGAGCGCGTGAAGAATGGCGATGACGCCCGCCTTGCAGTCGGCGCAGCCCGGACCCGTGACGCGGTCGCCTTCGATCTTGAAGGGACGTTCGGCGACGGTGCCTTCGGGGAAGACCGTGTCGAGGTGGGCGTTGAACATGATGTCGTAGTGATCGGCACCGGGCTTGTTCGTGGCGCGAAGACCCTTGCCCGCCTTCGGGCCGAGGTCGACGAGTTCGGTCGCAAAGCCGAGTTCGTCATAGTGACGCTTCATGATTTCGGCGACTTTCGTGACGCCGTCGACCGTGGCGGAGCCGCAGTCGATGTTCACCACTTCTTCGAGGTCCTTGAGATAGGCTTCGAGCATTCTTCTCTCCATGAAAAAAGTCTTCGGAGCGCCTCCGAAGGGGATCTTCGGAGAACGCTTCCGTATCGGGTCGGAGAGTATTGTCGCCGATGAGCCCGCCCCCGGCATTGCACCAAGGTACTAGGAGCCCGAAAAAAAATGCCTCAGGGAAGAACGCCGATTTCCGTGAGAAAGTGATGAATCTCGAGGGCCGAACGCACTTCGAGCTTTTTGCAGGCGTTCGAGCGGTGGATCTTGACGGTGTGCTCCTGAATGTCGAGATCGATCGCAATTTGCTTATTCATCTGATCGAGCGCGACGCGGCGGAGGATTTCCTTCTCGCGGTCGGTGAGGGTTTCGTACTTCGCGCGCATCCCTTCGACGCGGATCGCGTGCCGACGCTCGGCGATGTTGCGCTCCGTCATCCTTTTTACCGCCTCGCGAAGTTTCGCGGGCTCGATGGGCTTTTCGCAGAAGTCGTCGGCGCCGAGCTTCAAAGCCGAGACCGCCATCCCGACGTCTCCGTGCCCCGTGAGAAAGAGAATCGGAAGGTCGATCCCTCGGCGAAGCATTTCCTGCTGGAGTTCCAACCCGCTCATTTCGGGCATGCGCACGTCGAGCACCACGCAGCCGGGGTGCCGAAGGTCGTCGCGGTCGAGAAAGTCGCGTGCGCTCTCATAGGTCACGGCGTTGAAACCCGCGACGCGAAGCGTGAAGGAGGCGGAGCGGCGCACGCTCTCTTCGTCGTCGACGATGCGCACGAGCGGCGGATAGAGGTCGGGAGACGGCGTGGGGGTCATGAGTCGGTTCTCTTCAAAAAATCAGTCGTCGTTCAAGGAGGTAGGCGCAGCCTCGCTTCGCTGCGCAAAACTCAGGGCCGCGCAGAGGCCGCAGGGCTCAAGTCTGCGGAAAAGAAGTTTCGCGGAGTGGCGCTCAGCGATGACGCGGCAGATCGAGAGCCCGAGTCCGAGCCCTTCGAGCTTGTCGCTCGAGATCGGATGGGCGAGGTTCTTGAAGGCTTCGTCCGAAACGGGCGCACCGTTGTCGCGGATTTCGAGAATCCAGCGCGGATCGTCCGAGAGAACGCCGTCGGCGAAGAGTCGGATCGAAATTCTCCCCTTCCCTTCGGGCGACTTCTGCGCGGCGTGGAGCGCATTTTTGAGAAGGTTCACGATGAGAAGCTCGAGTTCGAGAGGATCGCCTTCGATCGGGGCCGACTCGACGAATTCGGACGTGATGCGAACGCCCGTCTGGTCTGTGCTCGAACGGAAGGTCGTGAAGGCGCGCTTCGTCACTTCGCAGAGGTCGATCGGGGCGTGCACCTGGCTCTTTTGCTTGGCGTAGCGGCGCACGCGCTCGACGATTTCGGAGACGCGCTCGGCCTCCTTCGCGATTTCGCGGGTCGCCTCGTCGATCATCGGGTCCTTCCCCTTCCCGCCCAAATAGAGCTGCAGGCCGTCGGCGTAGTTGACGAGGGCCGCCACGGGCTGACGGAGTTCGTGCGCGATCATGCTCGAGAGTTCCGAGACGATCCCGGCGCGTTCGAGCTGCGAGAGGCGCGTACGGTTTTCCTTGTCGCTTTCTTCAAGCTCCGTCTTTTCGTCGATGATTTTGACGAGGGCCTTCGTGCGGCTCGCGACGACGCGGCTCACGAGCACGTTGTAGCCGACCGACCCCGCGAGAATGAGAAAGCCGATGAGAAGCGCGTACTGATAGCGCGACTTGGTCGCATCGTTCGTATCGGTGGACGTCATGACGTCGGCGAAGCGGTGCACGGTGCGGCGCGAATCGAGGAAATGATTCGCCGCGCTCCAGCCCCAGCCGTCGGGTGTGTGCGCCATGGCAAGCAGAACCGAACCGATTCGCCTCGCCCATTCGTCGGGAAGATCGGGCCGGGCCGCAAGCACGGTGTCCGGATAGAGCTTCGTCGAAGTGCGGCAGGCATAACCCTCGACCTGCCGCTCGCCGAGAACGCGGAATTCGTCGGGACGCACGTCACCCGAGAGCCGCAGCGCTTCGAGGTCGCAGGTCGTGAGAACGCCCGCCTCGACGCGTCCCATGCGAAGCAGTTCGATCACGTTTTTGGAGGAGCCGCCGGGGAAAAAGGTTTTTCCGAAGTAGTTTTCAGGATACTGCGTAATGTTGGCAACCTCGGCGAGGGCCGTGAGCCATCCCGCGAAGGAATAGTGTCCGGTCGCGGCCACCCGGGCCGTGCGCAGGTCCGAAATTTCCTGGAATTTCTCGTCTCCGGCCCGGACGATGAAGACGGACCCGACACCCTTGAGCGCCGAGGTCGTGACGGGGGACTTGCGGGTCGCAAGCCAGATTGCGCCCGAACCCGCGTCGGTGAGATAGGTGTAGTAGCCGCTCGAAATGAGAAAGAGATCGTACTTTCGTTCGACGACGCCCACCTGCAGATCGAATTCGCTCGCCTCCTCGAGTTCAACCCGAAGCCCCGGAAAAGCCTTCCGGAGAGCCTCGGCCGTGGGTTCGAGAAGCCGCTCGCGCATTCTCGTGGAAGAGGGCTCGAAGTAGCCGAGCCGCAGCGTTTTGGACGGCTTTTCGGGCAAAGCGGGAAGCCCCTCGGCCGCGAGCGCTTCGGACGCTTCGATTTCGTCGTCCTCGACGACCGCGGCGGACTGCGCCGAAGCGAGGCCCATCGCGAAAAGAAGTACGAACGAGAAGGCGAGACGCCGTGCGGCGGGACGAAGCGGAAAACCGGAGGAAAGCGTCATGGGTGGCGTTGGATTTGCTCAGTGAATCCAATGATTATCGCGAATTTCAGAGTCCGCGGGAACCTTCGGGCGAAAAGGAAAAGCTCCGGCGCCGCGCGAGCGGAACCGGAGCCGGAGGTTCCCCCGCCCCCGCGTACGGGGGCGGAAAGCTTGGGGGATCAGTTGAGGATGATCGTCATGAGGACCATCACGATGAGACCGCCCGTCATCGGGATCGCGGTTCGGCGAACGAGTGCGAAGGGATTGATCCCGGAGCACCCCGCCACCGCCACGACCACGGCCGTAATCGGGGACATCACGCGGGCAAGACCCGTCGAGAGCTGCATCGGCATGAGAAGAAGGATGGTCGAGACGCCGAATTCCTTGGCAAAGTCCGGAACGAGCGGAGCGAAGGCGTAGAAGGGAGCGTTGCCCGAGCCCATCACGACGCTCGCCACCGAGATGAAGGTCACCACCACGATCATGATCGCGTAGGCGGGAAGACCGAGGTTCTTCGTGGCTTCGATGAGGTAGTCGATCGTGCCCGTGGCGATGAGGCCCTTGGCGAAGAGTTCGCCCGCGACGATCAGCGTCACGACGGTCGCGAATTGCTTACCCATCATGTTGAAGAACTCCATGCCCTGGGCGAGGACTTCCTTCGGGGCCTTGCGCACGAGTTCGCAGACGAGCGAGATCGCAAACGAGATGAACATCGCGGTCGGGACGTCGAGCTTGACGCTGTCGATCACGAAGCGGTTGAAGACGATGAGAAGAACGAGCGGGATGGTCGGAAGGATGCCGTACCAGGCCGGAGCGCCCTTGCTGTCGAGGTCGTCGTTCTTGACGACGGAGAGGTCGACTTCGTTGGCCTTTTCGCCGTCCTTGGCGTCGAAGTAGCGCTGCGTGAAGAAGTGCAGAGCCGCCACGGCGATCGTCACGACGATGCCGACGGGGATCTGGTACTCGAGGAAGTAGGTCATCGTGTCCATGCCGGCCACCTGGGCGGCATAGTTCGCGGCGCCCGAGGTCGGACCCATGTCAAGGCAGGAGACCGTCGCGATGAGGGCCGCGGCCGAAAGACGGGAGGCGCCGAGACGCACGAGGACCGGGTACATCGTCACCATGAGGAGCATGGCGAGGCCCGAAGCCGACGGAATGAAGAGGTCGGCGACGGCGCCCACGAAGTAGCTCATCGAAAGGACTAGGTACGGGGACTTGAAGACGCGAAGCGGACGCGAGAGGTAGTCGGCCATGATCGCCGAAGCGCCGATCATCGACATGTACTTCGAGTAACCGGCGGCGGACATGATCAGAAGACCGATGCCGGCCAAGCGCGAGGACATGATCGAGGAGATGGCCTTGAAGAGGTCGAACCCGACGAAGCCGGTGCTCGAGACGCCTTTCGGGAGGAGATGCGCGCCGTTGGGGAGAAGACCGCAGAGGTCCATGATGACGGCAGCGGTGAGCAAAATGAGGCCGCCGAAGAAGAGGACGAACTGCGCCTTCATCTTCTTGAGAAGGATCTTGACGACGAGAATGGTCGTCAAGAGGGAAATGATTACGCCGACCATAGCGATTCCTTTGGTGTGGGTCTGGAAGGTGGATGGGGTTTCGGTTCGAAAAGGACCTCTTCTCGGGCCCTTCCCGTTCGCCGCAGTCGCGGGGATTGCGGCGGTTGCGTGGAATTCTGCCCGTCCGCGGGCGGGCGCACCATGTACCAAGGTTCAATACGCCGCGGTCCGACCCTCGCCGATAATGCTCGGAACGCTTTCCGCGGAGGGTTCCGCGCAAGCCAACCCGAAACTCATCAAAGGAGTGAGACCCATGTCCCGTCAAGACGCCCTTCTCGAGCGCTTCCTTCGCTACGTCGCCGTGCCCACGCAGAGCGACCCCAAGGCCAAGGTCGTTCCGAGCAACCCGAACGAATTCAAGCTTGCCGAACTCCTCGCCGAGGAACTGCGTGCGCTCGGCCTCGTCGACATCGAAATTTCCGAGTACGCCGTCCTCACGGCGAAGCTTCCGGGGAATCTCCCCGAAGGCCGCAAGGCGCCCGTGATCGGCTGGATGGCGCACATGGACACGGTGAACACGGGGCTCTCGCCCGAAATCCATCCTAGGGTCGTGAAGAACTACCAAGGGGGCGACATCTGCCTCAACAAGGAAAAGGACATTTGGCTCCGCACGGCCGAACACCCCGAAATCGAGCGCTACATCGGAGACGACATCGTGGTGTCGGACGGCACTTCCGTCCTCGGCGCCGACGACAAGTCCGCGATCGCGAACGTCATGACGGCGCTCTCGATCGTGGTCGAAGAAAACCGTCCCCACGGCGACATCTACGTTGCCTTCGTGCCCGACGAAGAGCTCGGCGAAAAGGGCGCGCGAAAGACCGACCTCAAGAAGTTCCCCGTCGACTTCGCCTACACGATCGACTGCTGCGAATTGGGCGAAGTGGTTTGGGAGACCTTCAACGCCGGGAACGCCAAGCTCACCGTCAAGGGCGTCACCGCCCACCCGATGGCGTCGAAGGGCGTACTCGTCAATCCCATCCTCGTCGTGCACGACTTCATCAACATGCTCGACCGAGGCGAAACGCCCGAATACACGGAAGGCCGTGAAGGCTTCATCGTTCTGAAGACGCTCGAGGCGAATCCCTCGACCGCGGTCCTCACGATGAAGATCCGCGACCACAACAAGAAGCTCTACGAAGCGAAGAAGGCCAAGCTCGTCGCCGCGGCCGAATACCTGCGCGTCCGTCACCCGAAGGCGAAGATCGAGATCGAACTCTCCGACTCCTACGCCAACATCGCCGACGCCGTACGCGACGACAACCGCATGGGCATCGACTACCTCTACAAGGCCCTCGAAACGGCGGGCGTCGAAGCGAAGACGACCGCGATGCGCGGCGGCACGGACGGCTCCTACCTCTCGGTCGTGGGACTTCTCACGCCCAACTACTTTACGGGCGCCCACAACTTCCACAGCAACTGCGAGTTCCTGCCGATGAAGTCCTGGGAAAAGAGCCTTGAAGTGACGCTCGCCCTGATCGACATCGCCGCGAACGCGGAGAAGGCCTGATCGCGAACCGAAGTCTTTCGGAAACTCCATTGAACCCCCGCCGCTCCTTTGACCGGAACGGACGGGGGTTTGCCGTTTTCGAGAGATTCGGCGCAAGGCCCGCGCCGATCGGGCAATTCAGGGGCGAACCGTTTCGCTAGAGTGAGGTTGACGGCGCTCCACATCGGGCGCTCCCGTGCAATTTTCTCGGAGTTACCTCATGTCCCGCTTCTCCCGCCGCACCTGTCTCAAGGCCGCTTCCTGTGCGACGGCGCTCTCGATTTTCGGCGGCGCCCGCGCGGCCGACGCCGCGGATCATAGGATTCTCATCGTCTACTTCTCGTGATCGGGGAGTTCCAAAACCGTCGCCGAAGAAGAACACCGCATCGCGGGCGGCGACATCCTCCGTCTCGAAACGACGGAGCCCTATCCCGAGTCCTACGACGCCACGGTCGAGCGCTCGAAAAAGGAACGGGAAGCTGATGCCCGCCCGGCCCTCAAGACCGCCCTTCCCGACCTCGGCAAATACGAAACGATCGTTCTCGCCCACCCGATCTGGAGCGGCCGCATGCCGATGCCGGTGCGGACTTTCCTCGACGTCGTCGATCTTTCCGGCAAGCGCGTCGCGCACGTGACGACCCACGGCGGAAGCGGTCTCGGGCGAAGCCACGACGAACTCGAGCAAATCGAACCCAAGGCCTTGCTGCTCGAGCCCCACGACGTCTATGGTTGGCACGGCGTGCGGGATTTGGAGCGTGGGCGCGTGGTTGAAGCGCATCGGGCTTGCCCGATAAGGCCGTCGTGGAAAAGATGTGACAAAAAGGGCCGCCTCCCGGGGAGAAACGGCCCATGAGAGTGGAGAGACGTCTCAATCCTTGTCGAGACTCTCCCATTCGGGACGGTAGTACGGATCCTTGGGATCGAAGTTCGTGCCGAGCGACGCCACGGCGTAGTCCAAGTGGGTCTCGGGATACTCAAAGTTCACCGTCCTCAAGTCCACGCCGTCCTTCTTCGCCTGAACAATCAGATCGCGCTTGTACAAGAATTCGTAGATGCCGCCGCAGTCTTCCGCCGGCGACGCCCCGCGACGCTCCGAAATTTCGTAAAAATAGTAGAGTTCGTCGTCTTCCCAGGATTCGACGGTCAGGGTGTGCACCCAGTCGTCGCCGAAATCGTAAACGTACTCGAGTGTTTTCGGATATCGCGGCAACACCGAATCCAATCGCAAGCCTTCCTCGTCGATTCTTTCGCAGAAGAAGGAAATCATGTCATCTTCCGTCGGACCGATTTGGAAGGCCGGACGACTGAAGCGGACCCGTTTCGGTTGGAAAACGTGAAGATGATGGCCTTCCCATTCGAATGCCGCCTGCAGAGCCTCGTGCAGCTGACCGAAGCTTGCGCCTCCGACAATGCGGATCCGCCGCCACACGGGCGGCTTGGTGATGCCTTTGAGTTGGGCCTTGATCGTGAAAACGCCGTCACGCGGGGCCATGGTTTGTCTTCGAATTAAGGTGTTGCGGTTCCCAGTGTACGGGAGCGTCGCAGTCGCTTCCATGCAGTGAGATGCGCATCGAATCCTTTGGTAAATGGGACTTACCGAGCCTTCGGGGAAAGGCACGATAAGTATCCGAAGGCTCAGTCTTCGCTCTCCGGCTCCTTGACATCGCGGTACCAATCGGGGGCCCAGTTCGCATTACGCGGATTGAAGTTCGAACCCAAGGCCGCAACGGCATAGTCGAGGTCGCAACGCAGGTCGCTCGGATCGTAAGCTTCGAGGTCAACCCCTTCTTTCTTCGCTTGGGCGAGGCAGTCGCGCAGTTCGCAGAAACGCCAGGGACCTCCGCAGTCTTCGGGCGGGGCCGCCCCGTGGCGCTCGAGGATTTCGTATTTGGCGCCCCGGACGGGCGTCGCCTGCCAGGCCTCAACGGTCAGATGGTGATACCAGTCGTCGCCGAAATCGTAGAGGTAGTCGAGATGTCTCGGGTAGTGCGGCAGAATCGCATCGAGTCTCGTCTCGGCCTCGTCCTCAGGCAGATTGGCGAACTGGTCGAGCCACTCGTCGTCTCTCAAGTAGAAGGGGCCGATTTCAAGACGGTCGGCAGTGCCGGGCTCGGCGTCTCGCTCCTGGAAAACGTGAAGGTGACAGTCGAGCCAGCCGAACGCCTCCTGCAGGGCGTTGTGCAGGTCCTCGAACGTGGCCGTTCCGTTGATGCGGATGCGGCGCCAGACGGGCGGATTCTTGATGTCGGCGAGCTGCGCCTTGATCGTGAAGGCGCCCTTGAGACGTGTCATGGCAGTTCCTAAATCATAATGGATGATTCTCTGTGTCGGAACTTTCCGGAAGATATCCGACAGCGGATTTCCAAGCAGTGTACCGAACCGTCGGTTTGCGTGCGCAAGAATTTGAGTCGTGGCGTTACGCGGAAGAAAGGAGATGGAAAAAGGGGCGAAACCCGAAGGCTGCGCCCCTTTCCCTGACAAAGCACGCTCAGACGGCCGGTCAGAGAAGACCGTCCGCCGGTCGGATCGTCAGTTGCCGAACCACTTGCGGTAGATCTTGTCGAACGACCCGTCCGCCTTCATGGCGTCGAGCGTCGAGTTGAGCTGCGCAAGGAGTTCGCCGTTCTGCTTGTTCACGGCAAAGCCGTACTGATCTTCGGAAAGAACGTAGGGCATCTCGGTGAGTCCCATCCCCTTCGACGACTTCTGAGCGAGGAAGTACTCGTTCACGGGTCGGTCGTTCACCATTGCGAAGCACCCGCCCTGACTCAATTCCATAAAGGCTTCGGCCGCGGAATTGAAGGTGCGGATGGTCGTGCCGGGAATGCGCTTCATGTAGACGGCGCCCGCGGACCCGATCTCGGCGCAGAGGCACTGGTTTTCCAGGCTTTCCGGACCGGTGATCTTGGGAGCGTTGGCCTTCGTCGTCATGATCGTGAGACCCGCGTCGTAGTAGGGTTTCGTAAAGTCGACCTTGGCCGCGCGTTCGGGCGTGATGGTCAGGGCCGAAACCGCCACGTCGACGGATTTCGCGAGAAGCGCGGGAACGAGCGCGTCCAGACCCATGGAGACGATTTCGATTTCGCGGTCCATCCGCTTGCCGACCTCACGGATGAGGTCCATGTCGAAACCTTCATACCGACCGCTCTCGGTATCAAGATATTCAAAGGGCGGATAGGCCGTGAGCGATCCAACGCGCAGCACCTTCTGGGCGGCGGGTCGGGTTTCGTCGACGGGTTTGGCGAACGCGTCCTGCGTTTCGGTGGAGAGGGACGCAAACAAGGAGCCGATGATGACGGCGGAGACGGCTGCGACGGCAGCAAACTTTTTGGTGTTAGCCATGATGAAGGGCCTCGATATAACGGGCGGATTGTGCAGCCTGTACTCGTCCCTCTAGGTATCGTTCACATGCTTTGCGGTCTCGACAAACGGAAACCGCGCCGCGGGGACTCTCATACAGCCGGACCCTCCTCGGGTGGCCGTTCCGTTCAGTGCCGGACACAAGCGGCCTCAAACGGAACTTTAAGTGCGGATTGTCTATGTACGGAGACGGGATCGTCCGTCTCCGGAAGGCTCGGTCGGGCGGAAGCACTTCCGAACTCCTTCCCTCGGCCGAGAGGCGACTCCCGTCCGGATCCTCAGCGCCTTCACGGGCGTTTCGGATGGATCCATCCTACTTCGGTTTTTGTGCGGCGCAACCGAAGAATCCCCTCTTTTTCGTGAAGAAAACGTCGTTTCTTGATTCTCATCAAAAATACCTTTCCAAACGTCGGAGCGTCGGTGCGTAAGTTTGCCGTAAGCCTTTGCCGCAAAGCGACGGTTATCATAGAAATGTCGCCGGCGCGCCGCACATTGGGAGAACGGTGGGCGGCAGCCCTACGGGGAGAATCGAACGGCCGGCGTCACAAAAAACACACTCAAGGGAGTCTTCATGAACTGCAAAAAATCCCTTCTGACCGTTGCGGTCGCTCTCGCCCTGCCCCTTTCCGTCATGGCTTCGGGCGGCGCTTCCGGCACGAAGATCGACTGGATCGTCGAGGGCGAACTCGGCACGATCGTCATCAATCCCTACGACATTGCGCCTCTGACGGCCGTGATCCGCAACGGCGGCTACGTCCTCACGAAGGCCTCGGTTCGCATCGTCCCGAAAAAGGACGGTCAGGAAATCCGCTACGACGTGGGTCCCCAGACGCTTTTGACCCACGGCGGCATCCCGGTCTGGGGGCTCTACGCCGACTACATGAACACGGTCGAAGTGCGCTATACGCGCGTCTTCCAGGGGAAGAGCGAAGAAAAGACGGAAACCTACAAGATCCGCACCGCTCCCGTCTACTTTGAAGCGACGGGCAACCGCGCGCAGTCCCCGGGCGCCTTCCAAGTCGACGTGAAGACCCGTCCCTCGAAGGAATTCAAGGACCGTCTCTACTTCATCAACAACCTCCTCTCTCCGGGCCCGAAGTCGCAGCAGGTCGTCTGGAACAACCCGGTGGGCGGGGCCCAGGAATGGGCCAACTATCCGCAGAACGCCGTCGTCGACACGACGGGCGAAACGCGCTGGTTCATGAAGCCCGACGCCATCTACGATCCGCGCGACCCGTTCAAGTCCGGGATCATGATGGGCTTCCATCAGAACGCCGACGGCACCCTCACCTGGGGCTACGGTCAGCGCTACGTGAAGTACGACATCATGGGGCGCGAAGTCTACAACCGTCTGATTTCGCCCAACTACAACGACTTCTCGCACGCCTTGAGCGTCGGGGAAAACGGACATCAGTTCCTGCGCGTGGGGTCGTCCGACCTTCGCCGCGCCGACAACACGCACGTGCGCACGGTGCGCGACGTGATCATCGAAGTGGATTCCGAATCGGGGAACGTCGTCGACGAATGGCGTCTCTTTGAAATCCTCGATCCGCAGCGCAACATCGTCTTGAAGTCGATCGACCAGGGCGCGGTGTGCCTGAACGTCGACCTCTCGAAGTCGGGCCAGACCTTGACGGCCGAACAGATCGCCAAGCTCGAGGCGCAGCACGCCTTCGGCGACATCACCGGCACGGGCGCGGGCCGCAACTGGGCGCACGTGAATTCGGTCGACTACGACGCCGAGGACGACTCCATCATCATTTCGTCCCGTCATCAGTCGGCCGTCGTCAAGATCGGCCGCGACAAGAAGGTGAAGTGGATCCTCGCCGCCCCGAACGGCTGGCGCGGCGAATGGAAGGACAAGGTCCTCACGCCCGTCGACAAGGACGGAAAGCCGCTCAAGTGCCGTCTCGGCAAGTGCGAAGGCGACTTCGACTGGACCTGGACGCAGCACACCGGCTGGAAGATCAACGAAATGAGCAAGGGCGACATCATCTACGTGTCGGTCTTTGACAACGGCGACGGACGCGCCTTCGTGCAGCCCGACGATCCGAAGGAAAAGTACAGCCGCGCGGTCGTCTACAAGATCGACCAGAAGAAGATGACCGTTCAGCAGGTTTGGGAATACGGCAAGAACCGCGGCCACGAACTCTACGCTCCGATCACCTCCTCGGTCGAATACTGGAAGGACAAGGATTCGCTCCTCGTCTACTGGGCTTCGATCGGCGTGGGCTCGAAGGAAGGTCCCGCTCCGGTTCTGACCGAATTCAAGTGGGGCGAATCCAAGCCCTCGATCGAACTGAAGTTCCACAACACGCTCGGCTACCGCGCTCTGCCGATCGACGTGCAGAAGGCCTTCGCCAAGTAAGTTCCTTCCCCTTTCGGAGCGCCCCGCGCGCTCCGTGATAAGCCTCCCTCGGCCGATGAGACCGTTGGAGGCTTTTTCTTTGCGAAGCCCCCTCGGCCCACCGTCGGGCGCTTCGTCAAAACCGTATCCCGAAGCGCTTCGGCCTCAGGGGCGCAGAGCCCGTACGTGTTATGATTGCTCCGCATTCTCGGGGGCACATCCGCCCTCTTTTCCATTGATTCGGACACAGTAAGGAGTCCACCGTGACGAAAGTTCTTCTCATGATTCTCGACGGCTGGGGCATCGGCCGCGGCGACAAGGCCGACGTGATCGGGACCGTGCGCCCGCCCTTCATGACGAAGCTCACCCACGACCACCCCCATGCGACGCTTCGCACCGACGGCCTCGCCGTCGGCCTTCCCGAAGGTCAGATGGGGAATTCCGAAGTCGGCCACCTCAACATCGGGGCGGGCCGCGTCCTCTATCAGGACCTCGTCAAGATCAACCGGGCCGTCGCCGACGGCTCCCTCGCTCAGGTTCCGGGCGTCGCGAAGATGCTCGAAACGGCGAAGCGGTCGGGACGTCTTCACGTGATGGGCCTTCTCTCGGACGGGGGCGTGCACGCTTCGCTCGAGCACATCCTCGCCGTCGTGCGTCTTGCGCGCGAGGCGGGCGTCGAGAACGTGTATCTCCACGCCTTCATGGACGGCCGCGACACCGATCCCAAGAGCGGGATCGGGTTCGTGCGCGAAACCATCGACGCCTTGAAGGCCTGCGGTGCGCACTTTGCGACGATGACGGGCCGCTACTGGGCCATGGACCGCGACAAGCGCTGGGAGCGCATCCGCGAAGCCTACGGAGCGCTCGTCCTGGGCGAAGGCGTGAAGGCCGAGGATCCGGCCGCGGCGCTCAAAGAGTCCTATGAGGAAGGCGTCACCGACGAATTCGTGAAGCCCGTCGTGATGACGACGACGGACGGCGCCCCCGTCGGAACGATCCAAAACGGCGACACGGTGGTCTTCTGCAACTTCCGCAATGACCGCGCGAAGGAACTCACGATCGCGCTCACGCAGCGAGACGTCGAAGAGGCGGGCATGAAGCGCCTTTCGCTCGACTACTACACGATGACCCCGTACGATCCGACCTTCGAGGGGCTCACGGTCCTCTTCCCGAAGGACGAGGTGACGAACACGATCGGCGAATACGTGTCCTCGCTCGGCCTCACGCAGCTTCGCATTGCGGAGACGGAAAAGTACGCCCACGTGACGTTCTTTTTGAACGGCGGGCGCGAAGCGCCCTTTGAAGGTGAAGACCGCATTCTCGTCAACTCCCCGAAGGTTGCGACCTACGACCTGCAGCCCTCGATGAGCGCACCCGAAGTGACGGAGCGTCTCGTCGAGAACATCCGCGAGAAGGCCCCCGACCTCATCGTCCTCAATTTCGCCAACGGCGACATGGTGGGCCACACGGGCGTCTACGACGCGATCGTCGAAGCCGTGAAGACCGTCGACGCCTGCGTCGAAAAGGTCGTGACGGCCGCGCGCGCCGCGGGTTACGACGTCGTGATCTGCGCGGACCACGGCAACGCCGACAACGCGGTGAACGCCGACGGCTCGCCCAACACGGCGCACTCGCTCAACCCCGTCCCGGTGATCGTGGTGTCGGAGCGCGTAAAGAGCGTTCGCGACGGCGTCCTGGCCGACGTGGCGCCCACGGTCCTCGATCTGATGGGCCTGGAAAAGCCCGCCGAAATGACGGGACAGTCGCTTGTCGAAAAGGCCTGATCGGGTCACAACTCAACAAACCGTACCGAGGGCCGGCCGGATCTTCCGCGTCGGCCCTTCTTCCCTCCTTTTTCATCACCATGAGAATGGAACCGCAAATCGGCCCGCGCTTCTGGCCGGGCTTTCTGAAAACGCTGCCGCCGCTTCGCAACGTCACCTACGTCGTCTTCTTCGCGGCGGGCATGATCAGCGCCCTATGGGCGGGGCTCATTCCGAGCCTCAAGACGGCGCTGAACGTCGACGAGGGCGTCTTGGGGACGATGCTTCTGGGCCTTGGGATCGGGTCGCTCGTCATGATGCCGGTGACGGGGCGCCTCGTCGCCCGCTGGGGCTGCCGCGCGGTGCTGCGCACGAGCCTCCCGCTCATGGCCGTCTTCATCGTGACGCTCGCCTTCACGACGAACGTCTGGCTCGCCGCCGCGCTCGTCGTCCTTTTCGGCGGCGCCTTGGGCGTCACCGACGTCTCCATGAACGTGCAGTCGGTCGTCGCGGAAAAGCGCGAAAAGCGCGCGATCCTCTCGGGGTTTCACGCGGCCTACTCGTTCGGCGGCATGTCGGGGGGCTTCTTCTTCGCGGCCCTCGTCGGCATCGGTTTGCCCGTCTGGGCGGCGGTCCTCACCGGTGTGGTCCTGATCGTCGCGGTTGCGACCGCCTGGAGCCCCTGGTCGCTGGGTCCGGGAGAAACCGAAGACGACGGCGGGAAGGCCGAAGAGAAGCACGAGAAATCTTCGAAGAAGCCTCTGATCCTCTACGTCACCGCCTTCTTCTGCTTTGCATTCTTCCTCACGGAAGGGAGCCTTCTCGACTGGAGCGCGCTCTATCTGCGGGACCTCAAAAACGCCGACACGGCCGCGGCGGCGCTCGGCTACTCGGTCTTCTCGGCCGCCATGACGATCGGGCGCACCTTCGGGGACCGCATCATCGCGCGCTTCGGTCGGCGCCGCGTCTTCCTTACGGGGACGCTCTGCGCGATCCTCGGCTATGCGGTGCTCCTCACGATTCCGGGACTTTGGAGCGCCTACGCCGCGCTCTTCGTGATGGGGATCGGCTGCTCGAACCTCGTTCCGATCGCCTTCTGGCTCGCCGGCAACTGTCCGGGCGTCTCGGTCTCGAAGGGCCTCGCCTTCGTGGTGTCGACGGGCTACGCCGGGATTCTCGCGGGCCCGGCCGCGATCGGCTTCATCGCGCGCCACACAGGACTCGACACGGCCTTCCTCATGGTCGCCCTGATGACGACCGTGGTGCTCGTCATGAGCCTCAAGGTCTTTCCTAAGGACTGAGTCCTCCCCTCACGGAACACCGCCCGCGGGCGGTAGGAAGCGAGATGATCCTTCAGCACAATATCTCTTGTGGCGGATGGCTCCCTCCATTGGTTTTCTGTCTCCTTCCAATCGACGCTTTTGGTCGGGCGTCGGCCACACACAAAATCACAAGGGTCTCTCCTTACCTTTACGGGCGTCGAATCCACGGGTTCGGCGCCCTTTTATTTGTCTTGAGACTTGCTGCACAGACGAAGCAGACTTATCCGTTCTAAGACCAAGATTGTTAGCCGTTTACCCTACTGTGACCAGGGATCATCCCCTCTAGGGGCACAAATCAGGCAAAATGGATACTACTTGTCAAGACAGTCCGTGACTCGTCTTGCCTTTTGTTTCTTGAGGGTTTCAGCATGTTTTTGAGCGCATTCGATGACGGCAATTTACCCTCGAAGTTGTTGCGTATAAGCGGTAGTTGAAAATGATGACCGGCAATCAAAACTCAGAATCATTAAAGGATGCTCAGGTACGCTCGACCGGGAAGCAATTATTAGATTTCATTGACGCATACAGTTCCATTCGATACAAAGTCAAAACTGACTATCGAACGTCCGGCCTTTCCGAATCTTTAGAGGATATTCGGAAGATGAACCTTCCCGGCGTGGAAGTTAATACTCGTGGCGAAGGCGTCGTTCTGAGTGTTGTTCGTCCCCTGCTCCCCAAGTGCCCCGAGCCCCCTGCCGAGCTTCTTGTTTGGCTTAAAGACGGGTGGAGAGACCACACAAACCTCAACCCTACTCATTTCGAATCCTTGAGCCGCAAGTACTTGAAAGAGGAAGGCTTTTTCGAAGAAAGCGAAGACGGAGATGAAGACTGGTATGACGAAGAAGAATTAGAGGAAAGGAGGATTTTCTTTCAAGCAAATCCCGCAAGAGTCGAAAAATGGAAAAGTTGGGCTAAAAAACGAGAACTGTGGATATCTGAATACAATCGGGCATACTCTTCTTTCTTACTGTACACAAAACTTTATGAGTGGAAGTCAACGCTTGATAAAGAAGGCTTTCAGAAAGGAAGTTTTTTGTGCAACGGTTTCGTTAGATCTGAAGATGAAAGCATCAATTACCCACTCCTGTTTCAAAGAGTTTCCTTTGAAATCGACACCACATCCGAACATACAAAGATCAATGTAATCCTCACGGATGAAGAAAACACTAGGATTGCCAGCGAGATTCTTCGGCAAGTAAAAGACGAAGAATTCAATTTTGAAGCTTTTCGGATTTTACGAGATTCTATCGACGAGTTCGGAATCGATTTGCTCGATATCGAAAGGCTTAGCGAAAGTTTCCGGATTCTTGCCTCCAATTTATCGTCAAAATGCATATGGGTTGATGAGTACGACAAAAATGCCTTCAACCAGACCACGGCTTACCTCTTCTTTTCAAAACCTATACTCTTCCTTACAGATCTTCCTACCGGCGTAAAGGATACGGTCGAAAAAATAAAGGACCTCATTGATGAAGGAGAACCAGTTCCCTCACCACTAAAACATTTGCTTTGTGGTTACGATATCGACGAGCAGATCGAAGTACCCAAGGATCCTAACGAAAACGCGCCGATTGAGAGAATCGCTACGGTTGGGGGCGAATCAAAAGATGTTCTTCTTGCCTTGCCGGCGAACCGTGACCAACTAGAAATCGCGCGCAAGGTTTCATACGCTGATGCCATTTTGGTCCAGGGTCCTCCAGGGACAGGGAAAACACATACCATTGCAAATTTGCTTTGCAGTTTGCTTGCCAACGGTCAACGTGTACTTGTTACAAGTGCCACGGACAAAGCCCTTACAGTTCTTAGAGACAAGCTCCCAGAAGTAATTCAACCGCTTTGTGTAACCTTGTTGAACACAAAGGGCGGGACTTCGGCGCAGGATTTGAAACGCTCCGTTGAAGGAATATGCGAGACTCTTGATCGTAGAGGATTTGATTCCGATTCTTTAACGAGAAAGGATCAGGTCTTAACGAAAGAGCGCCTTAAAATTATTCAAGAGCTTACTGAAATCAGAAAAGGTTCTTTTGATATTCGAAAAAACGAATGTTCACCATTCGAATGTGGTGGCGAATGGCGCACACTTACCGAATGGGCTAAATGGCTAAAGGAAAACTCGAGTCTTAAAGAAATTCTCCCGGATCCAGTAACGGAGAAGACACTACCTCTTTCACTTAAGGAACTGGAGTCTCTTTACCAAACCAATTCACAATTAACCCTTGAAGATGAATCTGCTCTGAGAGGATGGTTGCCAACATCTCACAAACTGCCGACCCCAGAGACCGTTCAAGAGTATTTGTTGAACCAGGAAGAATATAACAAGCGGATCATTGACTCCCGAGTTCACGAAAAACAATTCCG
This sequence comes from uncultured Sutterella sp., assembly GCA_949282745.1. GTDB lineage: Bacteria > Pseudomonadota > Gammaproteobacteria > Burkholderiales > Burkholderiaceae_F > Sutterella. The sequence continues at coordinate 17,533 of CASDQM010000003.1, forward strand.
ACATGCAATCGAATATCAAATCGATGAATACAGTTTCCAAATACCGACACAATCGATCCCTTGCTTTAGGTTCGATGAGAATGCCGCTACCCTTCTTTGCCCTGCATGGTTGAGAGCTGCTCAGGTCGACGGGATGGTTCCGGATGATGCGGGGAATACGATTTGGGACAAACTGATTCAAAAGGCCGAAAACTTTATCAACATCACCAAGGAGCGTCATCGCAACCTTGATCAACCCTTCGTTAGCATCCCTCCCGACGCCAATCTTGAAGCCTTGACTGCGTCAGTCCACTGGCATCTCGAAAATGCTCCCGATGGAGAAATCAGCCTTCGTTACAGATTATTTGGCGGTAAAGAAGTAAAGAATCACCAAATCGCTTTAAATCAGGTTCAGGTTGGAGAAAAGAAACCGCAAAGCAAAGAAGCATTCACAGCGATCTTGTCGGAGATTGCATGGATAAGATCCAGAAATGAGATCATTTGTAGTTGGGATAATCTTATCGCATCGTCGGGTGGCCCCAAATTCTCAGAATTAACAAACCGCCCCGAAGTTGAGATACCCAAATATCTTGCTTTAATCAAAGAAGCACTACATTGGTGGCAGGACTTTGGTCTTCCGATTCTAAAGAAAGTTGCCTCACTCGGAATTGATACCAATAAGTTCTTTGGCGTCAGTCAGATGACGCCTAACGATGCCCTACGAGATGCCATTTGGAATCGAACACATCGAGTTCTGATTCCCGTTTCTCGTTATCTGGCGTGCAAACAATCTGGTGAAGATCTGCAAAATCAGCGTCAGCGATTCATAAGTGCTGTGACTCCGCCTTCCGGGGTCACACCAGCTCCCATTGTGTATTTATTGCAAAAAAGCATTGTTGACAACGACAAAATATACGAAAAACAGTTAATCGAACTAAAGCGACTTCAACAATTGAAACCGATTGCGGAAGTTCGTGAGAAACTCCTGCGCCAACTTGCAACTGTTGCGCCCAACTGGTCGGAATTGCTCAGAACACACAAAGAAGGTTGGACGCAGAGTTTCGTACCAAATGAGGTTACGAAAGCCATTCTTTGGAACACGGTCTACGCTTTGCTTGACACGTCTATTGATGGTTCGCAATATGAGTATCTTCAGAGCGAATCTCGACGTTTGGCAAAAGAATTCAGATCGGTTAGCGCAGAACTGGCTGCCGTAAGGGCATGGCTTCATCTCGCTCGGAGACTCGAACGACAGCCCAATCTTCTGCAAAGTCTGCGAGGTTGGATGGCGACGGTTCAAAAAATTGGGAAGGGAACCGGGAAAAAAGCCCCTCGCCTCCAGGTCCAAGCTCGCCAACAGGCAAAAGATTGTCAATTGGCGGTTCCGATTTGGGTGATGACGACCCAACGCGCACTCACCACACTGAATCCCAAGGAAAAATTCGACGTCATCATTGTGGATGAAGCCAGTCAATCGGACCTGACTTCGCTCGCCATTCTCTTCATGGGAAAACGCGTTATCGTCGTCGGCGACGATCAACAGGTCAGCCCGATGGGAATCGGCATTCAGGATAAGGACATCGCATACATCCAACGTGAATATCTTAAAAATATTCGCAATGCACCTTTGTATGACGAGAATGCCTCGCTTTACGACATCATTAAGACCGTAAGCTCTCCGGTGCTCCTTCGTGAGCATTTCCGTTGCGCACCTGAGATTATCGGATTTTCCAATTGGTTGTCCTACGACGGCAAAATTATGCCGTTGCGAGACATGTCAAACTGCTCCGTTCGACCTCATTTGGTGTCCTATCGGGTCAAAGGCGAAAGAACCTCTGAGGACATGAATCTGGAAGAAGCCAAGGCCATCGTCGCTTTGATCGCAAGCTGCATTGAACAACCGGAGTATGAAGGCAAGACATTCGGCGTCATTTCGATGTTCAGCGGAAAAGGACAAGGTCAAGTCGAACTCATCGATCGCATGCTCAAGGAAGCGCTTACCCCGAGAGAGTACGAAAAACGACGGATTACCGTCGGCATTTCCGCAAACTTCCAGGGTGATGAACGGGACGTCATCTTCCTCTCACTGGTACAAAGCCGTATCGACCCAGACAAACTGATGCATAAGGAGGGCTTTGGCAGAGGCGACAGCACCAAGAAACGTTATAACGTGGCCGTGTCTAGAGCTCGAGACCAATTGTGGGTAATTCATTCATTTGAACCCGATGCTGACCTTAGTGGCGACGACATTCGCCGCCGTCTGCTGATGCACGTCCGTAATCCTTACCAGACAGAATCGCAGAGGGAATCAGTCACCGCCCGTACGGAGTCCCCCTTTGAAAAAGCGGTGGCCGAAGATCTATTGAGCCTGGGCTACAACCTGGAACCTCAACATTCTGTTGGCTGTTACCGTCTTGATTTCGTCGTTCGTGACGGAGACAGAGCCGTTGCACTCGAGTGTGACGGAGAGCGCTATCACGCCACAGCCGAGAAGATTGCCGAAGACATGGAACGGCAAGCCATCCTTGAACGTAGCGGTTGGACGTTCGTGCGAATTCGCGGCAGCGAATACTATCGCGATCCTAAGGCCGCGATCAGCCATATCTGCGCTAAGTTGGCTGATTTTGGTATCCACCCGAACTATGGACACACGGAAGAGACCTCTCAACCAACTGAGCTGCTGGATCGCGTCAAAATCAGAGCAAGTGAAATTCTCAAACAGAAAAACTTCGTTCAAATCGGTACGGGGCTTGATGATGAGATTTATGCCGACGACGGAATTCTAAAGAAAAACACAAAGGACGCTACTGAAGCAATCGAAAATATTAAAACAACATTAAATAAAATCAAGTCCACTAAAGAACAACTAACCGAAAACAGAAACATTGAAGATATCAGCATCAAACATCCGGACACCAATCAAGATCTGGCTTCAAAATCAGCAACACCGAACTCAACAAATATTTACATCCAGAAACGTAAACTAGAGACAACTCACGCCAATACAGAAAAACCACTCCAACTCAATCACTCGACAGATACGCGGGAAAATAGAGAAAACACCATTTTCCCGGAAAAGAACGGTACTTTAACTGTCCAAAATGCACATAAAACCCAGAAAAACTCTTTCAGTCAAGGTGTATGCGTAAAAGCAGCATCTGAAAGTACGACAAATACCAACGAATCATTGTCGCAAGATCTTCCCGAAACCAATCCTCCCACCTTCAATACAAAGACAAATCAGCAAAAAATCACGACAACAAAAAAATCTCAAATCACCACAACTAAAGCATGGGAATGGAATACGATCGATAAAGAAAAACAAGTTAAGATTCTGGAACAAGATAGATACATGTTCAACATATTTGAGTCTCGTGGTTGGGACATCAGTGACCATCGCTCCACACCAGGTGGATGCCTTTGGGTCATAGCTCCTGAGAAAGAATTCATTCCCCTCGCGGATGAATTTTTCAGAAAGTTTGGATTGAGGTTTTGTTACACAGCTAATTACGGAAGACGAGGGAGAAAGCCAGGATGGTGGTTACAAGAAAGCATTCTTGAACGCGCAAGAAAACTGTGATACTCCCAAGAGAAAACCCCACTGCCCTTGAGGAGTACGGCGGTCTCATACAAAAACATGCGTAGCCATTTCGTGGCCTTATCTCTTGATCGCTCGTTTCTTTTCCTCTCCTCTCTGTTTTCTTCCAAAACGACTAGGGCGACCCGATCGCTCGAGTCGCCCGATTGGTTCTGCCGAAACCACGGCGTCCGCCCCCGTCTCCCTCCGTTTGGGACGCCGCGGCATTCAGGGTTCCCCAACGATCAGTTGGGCGCACCCTCCGGAATCGGCATGCGGTCCTTGAAGGCCGGATGCATGCCGAGCGGCGACTCGTAGCCGCGCTCCTTGAGCTTGTGCGACTTCGCAAGCGATTCGCCCGAGTGGCAGGCCGCGCAGTTTTCGGGCTTCAGAGCGTTCTTTTCTACGCCGAGCGACCCGCCCATTTCGACGATGTGCTTCTTCGCCTTGTCGTTCCAGACGACTTCGCCCTTTTCGTTCGTCTTCTTCGCGTGGCAAGCGTAGCAGGTCGCCGACACGGGGCTCGCCCAGAGGTCGGGCGTGCCCGCCTTGGCCGGATACGAGCGGTCTTCGGCGTCGTACTTCATGTCGATCGCGAGGGGCTTACCTTCACGCGCCAGACGCGCCGGATCCCAGGTACCCTGATAGTGACACTTGCCGCATGAAGCGGTCGAGGCGGCGTAGCTCATGTGGCGGACGTCGTCCTTCCCTTCGGCGCCCGGACGGGCGTTGTCGTGAATCGAATGCACGAAGACGTTCCAGGCGGGATGCGATACGAGGAGTTCGTCGATGAAGTGGGCGTCGTCCTTGGCGACGCGCTTTTCACGGATGGCCGAGGTCGGGACGGCTTCGGCGTTGTGACAGGCGACGCAACCCGTCACGTCCGTGTCGGCCGTGGAGAAAACCGTGGGCGCGGCGATGTCGCCCGAGCGAACCGCACGGGGCATGCCCTTGTCGTGGCCGGCGAAGTGCTTCTTCCCGGCAAGCGTTTCGGCCGTCCTCGTCTTTTCGCTGTGACAGCCGCCGCACTTCAACTTGGCGTTGTCGCTTCCCTTGTCGTAGTCGTGGCAGAAGCCGCACTTCTTGTTGTCGGTCACCTTGGCGCGAAGCGAATGCGACCAGTCGATAAGGCCCGTGTCGTTGAAGTAGCGGTGCGTGGCCCAGGCGCCGTTCAGCATTGCGCCCGGCGCTTCGCAGGCGAGAAGCGAGAGATCTTCCCCGTGGCAGAAGGTGAGGCTCGAAGTGACGAGGCCGGCGTCGGTCTTGCGGTCCTGCGGGAGCTCAAAGGCTTCGCCCGTGACCGTGCAGAGGCCGTCGGCGTCGCAGGTCACCTTCGTGCGGGCACGTTCCCCTTCGGGCGTCGTCTCGTCGCCGCGGTTGCGGATGTCGCGGAAGTCCGACTTCACGTAGATCGGCGTGCCGCGGCCCGAGAGGAAGCCCTTGGTGACGCCCCAGTTCGTGTAGAAGACGAGGTTTCGCAGCCACTCGGCTTCGGCGGGATTCCCCTTCGTGAAGAGTGCCTTGCCGTCCTTCCCGGTCACGCGGAAGGTGATCTTCGTGTGGGCAGCGCCCTTTTCGTCGCGCACGATGCGCGCGTCCGTGATTTCGACGCGAACGAGATCGCGGCGACGCTGGGCCTCAATGCGCTTTTGTTCGCCGATGTGGGCGACTTCGACGCTCTTGGGCGTGTGGCAGCCCTTGCAGTCGGCGTTGGTGTACTTGTCGTGATTCAGAACTGACTGGACGTCGTGACAGCCACTGCAGGTGACGATTTCGACGTCCGTCTTCCAGTGGGCTTCCGGACCGTTGCCGTGGCAGTTCGTGCAGTCGGTGAGGTCCTTGCTCATGTGGCGGTGGTTCGCGTGGATGAGCGGCGCGAGCGTATGGTTCTTGGCTTCGAACTCGCGGTTTTTCTTGAGCCAGTCCTCCATGTCCTTGCGGGAGTCGTGGCACCAGAAGCAGTGCCCGTGACGGTCGATCCAGTTGTCGAGATCCTTGAAGATGCCGGCGGCCTGCGTCTGCGAGGCGGTGAGAAGTCCCGCCGCGAGAAGCGCCGCCCAAGTGGTGCGTGTCATGATGATCCTTGTTGTGTGAAGGCGATCCGAATGGATGCGCCCCCGAGGTCTTGCCCGCCCGGTCGTCCGGGCGGACCGTGGAATGAAAGGGAAACGTCTACGTCAGAAGCGCGTCACAAGGCCCGCCGCGACGCCGATTCGGTCGGCGTCCTGAATGTCTTCGCGCCCGTAGGCATCGTGCTGCCAGCCCGCGGCGGCGTAGAGGAAGGTTTTTTTGGAGAGCGTGTACTCAAACCCCGCCGAGACCGTGGCGCGGTCGATGTCGATCGACGAGTCGGCGGCGTTCTCGGCCGTCATGTAACCCGTCGAGAGCTTCACGAGGAAGGCGTTCACGGGAATCGTGACGCCGACGTTGAGGCCCAGACCGTCGATCCCGTCGCGCGAGAGGTCGGACCGGCCCACGACCTTGTTGAGAAGGTTCGCGCCCGTGTCGAGTTCACCCATGGCGAGCTTTTGCACGCCCTCGAACCACTGGCCCGCGGCGAAGACCTTGACGGGCCCGAAGGAGTACTGCAGATGCGCCTGCCAGGCGCCGAACTTCGGCGTCGAATAGACGACCATGTTGTCGTAGGGCGCGAATTCGCCCGTCATGACGGACTTGTGGCCCGGCACGTTGAGCCAGCCCGCGGAAAAGGGAGAGACCTTGGGTCCGAAAAGACCCGTCTGATTGAAGCCCGAAACGAAGGAAGCGAGGCGCCCGAGCTTGATCGTGCCGAAGCGGCCTTCGAGATAGACCTGCGCTTCGCGCCCGAAGAGCGCGCCGTGGAGGTTCTTCATGAGTTCGCCCGAATCGAGCGCCACGCCCGATTCGAGGACGAACCCCGCCTTGAGCGACGGAGAGAGGGTTTCGGAGCCCGAAAGACTCCAGCGCGACATGCCGTTCTGACCCGAAGCGAGCTGCAGGGTCGACGTGGATTCGCCCGCGACGTCGGTGACGGAGTAGTTGAGCCCCATGTCGAGGAGCCCGTGGATCGCGACTTCGCCCGCCGAAGTCCCGCCCGCTCCGAGGGCGGAAACCGCGAGGCCCGAGAGGACGAGCGCGTTTCGAAGAATGGGATTTTTGAGGTTGTGCATGAGTGGTTTGGGGTCGTTTGCAGGAAACGTCCCAAATCCTACCGAGGCACCGAAGAAATCGTCAGTGTGACTTCTCCCTCAACATTCCCACTTTTCGGGAATAGTGAGTGGGGAAATGCGAGACTCTTCAGGGAGAATACTCCTGTCACTCCCGTTTGACGGGAAAATGCGGAGCGCCGTTTATGCGCGTTCAGAGGCGAGACGCCGTCAGGCGGCATAGCCCGCGAGAAACTTCTCCTCCTCTTCGCGGTGGTTGACCGAACGAAAGAGTCCCCGCAGCCACGCGCATTCGGGATCGTCCTCCTCTCTTTCGTGCCAGACGATGCGCACCGGATAGACGGGCGACTCTTCGTCGAGCGGGAGGACGACGAAACGCGGATCCGTTACAAGAAGGCGTTCCGCCGCGCGCCAGGAAAGCGACATCGTCATGTCCGAGCGAGAAAGAAGATCGAGCGCCGGCAACAAATACGGAATGCGAAGAACGCACTCGCCCCCGAGGTGGGGTCCGTAGACGCGGTTCGACTCCTCGCGGTCGCTTCGCCGCTCGACCTGACGCAGGGCCGTCGTGACTTCGATGCGGGGGTAGCCGTTGACGGCTTCACGCGTGAGTTTTCCGAGTGCGGCGAGTTCCAAAAGAGCGTGTCCCTGACGAACGAGCGTGACGAGTCGGTTCGCGGCGATCGTCATGGTGCGCATGGTTTCGGGCATCGGAACGACCGGCATGAAGGCAAGGTCGAGCGTGCCGCGCTCGAGTTCCTGAAAAACCTGACTGCCGGGAACGAAGCCGATCGCCAGCCGCACGTGCGGAGCAAGTTCGGCAAGCCGCTCGACGACGGGCACGCAGAAGGCGTAGGCCGCGTTCACGCCCGCGGCGATGCGAAAGGTCCGATCCATCGCGGTGGGCGTAAGCGTCTCGGCGGGCCGAAGCGCTTCCGTCTGGGCGAGCATGCGCCGCACGAAGGGCTGCAGACGCTCCGCCCGGGGCGTGGCGATGAGATGCGGGTTCGAGCGCACGAACAAGGGGTCGCCAAGGGCTTCGCGCAGTCTCGCGAGAATCCGGCTTGCGGCGGACTTTCCGACGCCGCACTCGCGGGCGGCGTCCTTCAGGGTGCGAAGACGCAGCGCCGCCTCGAAAAAGCGCAGGTCGCCGAGGCTCAGTTCGTACAGTCGGTCGTCGGACATGGCGGAAACTCCTTGGGGTCACCCCGTCAAGCATAACGAACCGACGCGCCCCGCGAAAGTTCGGGGAGAAGCCCCTGAGAAACGAGCGGATCGGGCAACGCTCGCGGGGAATGCGAGAAGAACGCGCGCAGAGACTTCGTTAGGCTGAAAGCATGGGCTCCGCAGGAGCCGACAAGCGATCCCACTCCAAGGAACAGACCATGCAACGCCGCACTTTCCTCCAGACCTCCGCCGCCCTCGCGGTCACCGCGAATCTGCCGACCCTTTCGTCGGCCGCGGGCGCGAACCCCTTCCCCTATCCCCTTACCCACGCCGTGGCCGACGCGTCCGCCCCGGAAGTGTTCTTCACGAAGGACATTTCGCCCGAGGGCCTCATCAAGATCTACGAACGCCTCGGCCAGAAGCGCCAGGGCAAGGTCGGCGTCAAGGTGTGCTTCGAAACGCCGAACGGTCCGCATCTCGACCCGAACCTCGTTCACGCCTTTGCCGACCACGTGAACGGGAAGCTTCTCGACTGCACCTACTACCCGCCCCGCGACACGGTGGCAAAGCACCTGGAAGTCGCCAAGGGGAACGGCTTTGACACCTCCCGCATCGACATCATCGACGCCGAAGGGACGGTGGACCTTCCGATTGAAGGCGGCAAGCACCTCAAGTTCTCGCGCATCGGCTCGCACTACAACGACTACGACACGATGATCGGGCTCATCCGCTTCAAGTCGCACCACATCGACTTCTACGGCGGGATGCTCAAGAACCTCTCGATCGCCATTGCGCCCCTGCAGGGCAAATGGCTCATCCACAGCGTCGGCCGCACGGATCAGAGCTTCGTTTCGAGCGACGACCAACCTACGACGCAGGCTATGGCCGACTACGTGAAGGGCGTGATGGACGCGAAGAAGGGCCGCTGGGTCTTCCTCACGGTCCTCGACGCCGTCGATCCGACCGACGGTTGCGAAGGCGCGAAGAACCTCGGCAACATCGGCATTCTCGCGAGCACGGACCCGGTCGCGATCGACCAGGCCGCGATCGACATCACCTTCGGTGCGGCCGCTACGCCCGAACTGCGCCGCGAATGGGAAGAGCATCACTCAACCTTCCTCACGAGCAATGCTGAAGCCATCGGCGTGGGTAAGACCCACTACCGCTTCACGCCGATCGACTGAACGGCTCTTGAAACTATGATTCCCTCTCGGGAATGAAAGGAAGGGGTCGCCCACAGGCGGCCCCTTCGCATTTCGGCAGAATTTTCTCTGTGATCAGACGACGGGCGCCACGTCGAGGAGAGTGAGTACGAGCGGCACCCCGGCGGCCGAGAGAAGCGTCGAGAGGAAGATCGCGTTGCTCGCCGCGCCCTCCTCCGCCTCGAATTCGTTCGCCATCAAAAAGACGTTGATCGCGACGGGAAGCGCGGAAAGAAGCACGGTCGCGTTCGTCTCGAGCTCCCCAAGACCCATCGCGCGGCAGAGCACCCAGACGAAAAAGGGCTGTACGCCGATCTTCACGAAGGTCACGACCGAACCCTTCGGCAAAGAAGCGAAGAAGCTGTGGCGCGCCAGTCCCATCCCCACCGCCAAAAGGCACATGGGGGTCGTGCTCGCGGCGACGAGACCGACGGTCTGATCGACCACCTTGGGGAGCTGCCAGCCCGTGAGGCCCCAAGCCGTGCCGCAGAGAATCCCAAGCACCACGGGGTTCTTCACAACTTTGAAGAGCGACCGAAGGATCTTCCGCATGTCGGGCTTTCCGTCCTCGCGCCCGAACTCGACCGACGCGATCGCAAGCGTCCAGAGAAGGAGCACGTTGAAGACGATCAGAAGCGAGATCGTAGGCATCGCCGCGGACCCGAGACTCACCTCGACGATCGGGACGCCCAACTGCACGTTGTTGCCGAAAATCCCCGCCATCGCGAGGACCGTCGTCCCAGCGGCACCCGTGCGAAAGAGCTTTCCGTAGAGCCCCCGCGCGAGGAAGAAGAGGAGAAAGCAGGACCCAAAGAACGGGATCAGCACGCGCCAGTCCGCGGGCGGCATCTCCGACAAGTGCGAGAGCATCTTGAAGAGAAGCGCGGGCATGAGGAGCTTGAAGGTGACGCTCCCCAGAGCCTTTTGCGCCGCTTCGGGGATGAAGTGGATCTTCGCGAGCCCCCAGCCGATGAAGACGAGCGAAAAGAGCGGCGCGCAAAGCTCGAGATGGTAGAGAAAAAGCGACATCTGGGCTTTCCGCTTCAGTCGGAGACGGCGAATTCCGCGGCCTTCGCGGCATGCAGAATCGTCGTGTCAAAGACGGGCAAAGGCGAATCCTTCTGCGAAACGAGAAGACCGATTTCCGTGCAACCGAGGATCACCGCTTCGGCGCCCTTCCCCTGAAGATCCCGGATGATGCGCACGAATTCCTGTCGGGATTCGTCGCGGATCACGCCAAGGCAGAGTTCGTCGTAGATCACGCGGTTGACGACCTCGACGTCTTCGGCCTCCGGAATCAGGACATCGAGTCCGCGGGCGAGAAGGCGCGACTTGTAGAAATCCTGCAGCATCGTGTACTTCGTGCCGAGAAGCGCCGTGCGGCGAATGCCTGCGGCCAAGAGTGCATCGGCCGTGGCGTCGGCAATGTGCAGAAGCGGGACGCCCGCGGCGCGCTCGACTTCGTCGGCGACCTTGTGCATGGTGTTCGTGCAGATCACGATCGCATCAGCCCCGGCGGCGACGAGTCCCTTGGCGGCGCGGCCGAGCAGTTCGGCGCTTCCCGCCCAGTCGCCCTTTGCCTGCTGTTCTTCGACCTCGGCGAAGTCGACGCTGTAGAGGTAGATCTTCGCGGAATGAAGGCCGCCCAAAGCTTTGGCGACGCGCTCGTTGATTTCCTTGTAATAAGTGACGGTGCTCTCCCAGCTCATGCCGCCCAAGAGTCCCAGCGTTTTCACGATCAGTCTCCCTAAGAAAACGAAAACATGCCCATCATCCCAAAAAGAACGCGGCCGGGCAATAAGGCGAAAAAGCTAGTGGCCGCACTCGGGATCGACGGTTCGCCAGTCGAAACCGCAAATAAGACACGAGCTTCACTTCCTTAGGAAGCAAAGCTCGTGCAATTACGCAGGGTTGTCGCGATTTACGCCTTGAGATCGAACTTGGTGAAGTCCACCCCCGAGCTGCGGTAGCGAACCTTGGGTTCGGTGCCGGCCTTTTCGGTCATCTTCTGAGCAACCTCCCAAGCCTTTCGTTCTTCCAGCTTCTCAAGGTCGACAAGCTTCAAAGCCCCCGTCGGGCAATGTTCGACGCAGGCGGGCTTGCGGCCCTCCTTCAGCCGGTGAGAGCAAAGCGTGCAATGCTCGGCCTTGCCGGGCGTGCGCGTCTGATGCGCTTCAAAAACCCGTTCGACCAGCGGCGTCTTGTCGGGCCAGTAGCTCGTCACCCCCTCGGTGTTGAACTGCGGAGCGCCGTAGGGACAAGCCGCGAGACACCGTTGGCAACCGATGCACTTGGCCTGATCGACGAGCACCTCGCCGAAGGGGCCCTTGTAGACGGCCTTCGTGGGACACGCGGCCATGCAGGCCGGATTTTCGCAGTGCTGGCAAGACTTGCGGAAATAGTTGATGCGCATGGCTTTGCGGTCTTCCACACGATCGATGCGGTTCCACGCGATGCCGGGTGCGACCTGATTTTCTTCCTTGCACGCGACGAAGCAGGCATGACAGCCGATGCAGGCGTCGACGTTAACCAAGAGACCATATTTCGCCATGATTTACGCCTCCTTCTTCGTGACCGACACGGGCATTTCGAAATATGCGGGATAACCGCTCATCGGATCCCAGTGACCGCGGCAGACGAGCTGCTGGGTGTTTTGTTTACCGAGCCATCCGTACTGACCGTCGATGAGGCCGGGCGGAACGAGGATGGAGACCATGACGCGAGCTTCGACGGGACCGCCGAAGGGCGAGCGGATTTCCACCGTGTCCCCTTCGCGGATTCCGCGTTTTTCAGCATCGTCCGGGTGCATGGAAATCGTAAGACGGTCTTCGATTTCCAGGAGGTACGGCTGATCCGAACGGGTCTTCGAGTGCGTGATGTACGGCTTGCGCGCGCCGTTCAGGAAGCGCAGATCGAATTCCTTCGTGAGCGGCATCATCGGAACATAGGCGGGAATGCCGGGATAGCCGAATTTTGCAGCCCGCTCGGAAAAGAATTCGCACTTCCCGGAGGGCGTGTTGAAGCCGGGTTTGCCGTCTTTGCGCAGTCCGCCCGTTTCGTACTTGCGGAAGGCCTTTTTCGGAGCGTCGAACTGCGTCAGGGCGGGCAGGTCCGCTACGGCCTTCTCAAGGCGCCGATTCCACTTCTGCAGGAGCCAGTCGAGCGCCTTTTCCGGGTCGCCGTCAAAGAAGTTTTCGGGCTTGTCGATGAGGCAGCCGAGTTCGAGTGCGATGCGCCAGTCTTCCTTCGCTTCTCCCAAGGGTTTGACGGGCGTGCGCACGGCCACGCTCGAGGCGTAGATGCCGAAGGGAGCGTGTCGTTCGAAGTTCATCGCGGCCGGTAGGATGATGTCAAGCACATCGTGACTGTCGGGACGATAGAACATGTCGCAGGCAAAACCGAATTCCAGCTTTTCAAAGGCCTTGCGGTATTCTGACGGCTGAGGCCAAATGTTGACGTTGAAGCCGAAGCCCGCGAACGCCTTGATCATGCCCTTCTCCACCCATTCGGGGAAGAGATTCGGCGAGACGGCGTCCTTCATGTCGTTCCAGAGCGGCACGTTCTTCGCGTCATAGCGCGTGAGACGACGTTTCTTGTCGTTCCACCAGGCCCCGTCCTTCATGTCGGGGTGAATGCCCGAACTCGGATTGCCGAGGTTCTTCGGTCCCTTGTTGAAGGGAACGCCGCCGGGAATGTCGATGTAGCCCATGATGATGGGCAAAAGAAGGAGCGCCCGGGTGTTGTTGATGCCGTTCGAGTTGTGCGAGAGCGATTGCGTCGTCAGCGTGTAGCTGCCCGGCCCCTTCGCCCAAAGGCGAGCCGCCTCCACAATGAGTTTGGCGGGAACGCCCGTTTCCTGTTCGGCATATTCGGGCGTAAAGCGCTCGCAGTATTCGCGGAGTTCGGCAAAGCCGTGGGTCCACTTCTCGACGAATGCCTTGTCGTAGAGATTTTCCTTGATGATAATGCGGATCATCGCCATGGCCAGCGCCACGTCCGTACCGATGCGCGGTTGCAGGTGGATGTCCGCGATTTCGGCGGTCTTCGTGCGGCGCGAATCGATCGTGATGATCTTGCAGCCGCGTTCCTTGGCGGCGATGATCTTTTGCCACCATCCCATCGGCTGAGCCCAGACGTTCGTGGCGAGAATCAGGAATACCTTGGTTTCGGGCGAAGGCGGCGCGCCGACGTTGGGAGAGCCGAAGTTGAGTTCTTCGGCCATAGCGCAACCCTGACGGCAGGAAACGGAAGATTCCGTCGCATAGTGGTGCGAACCGTAGAAGCGCGCCAAACGCTGCACGGCCGGACGAGGTTCCTTCGGGTCGCCGCAGTAGAAAAGCGTTTTCTCCGGACCGTACTTTTCACGCACGCGCAGGAGTTCCGAAGCGATGGTCTTATAGGCTTCATCCCAAGAGATGCGCACCCAGCCCGGGTCCTTCGAACCCTTGGGGTTCGTGCGTTTCATCGGGTAGAGAAGACGGTTGGGATTGTAGAGACGCTGAAGCGTCGAGAGGCCCTTCGAGCAAAGGATGTGGTTGGGGTTTTCCTTCCAGTTGTCGATGCGGGTGATGACGTTGCCGCGGGCCTCAAAACGCACGCCGCACATCGGCACGTGATTGCAGGCGTCGCAAATGGAATAGCCGGTCCAGACCTTTTCGGAAGAATCGGCCGCCTTTGCGACGGTGAAGACGGAGGGTGCCAGAGCACTTGATGTGACGAGTGAGACGCCCTGAAGAAGCGAGCGTCGAGAGAGTTTGACTGTCATGCGGGGTCTCCTTGGAGCGGACGATTGTCCTGCAACCAGGGTAACGCCTCGATCACTACTCTCACAATCGTATGAACCACAACCGCCGTATCAAATTTGAGAGATCGTCATTGTTGCAAATGACGTTTTTCAAATAAGGAATAGCGCCCAAGGCCCGACGTGTCCGTCGTTGACACGGTAACCAACAGCGATGACGGCATCGGGGATGTAGCGCCCGACCCTTTTGATTGACCGTCCGAAAGCCTTCCTGGCGAACTGCCGAGAAATCCTCGGTAGTTGCAGATCCCTCCGGCACACCTTCAGCACTGACGATATGGAGGCGTAGGCAAATATTTTCGATCCCGTCTTCGAACCAATCCGCCTCGTCAAACGGCGTTTCGTCGCGGCGAGGCGATAGAATGTCGCGGCGTCCCGCACTCTCTTTTCAATATCCATGCGTTACTCCGCCCTCTTTTGCGCCCTCCTTGCCCTGCCGATTGTCTCGCAAGCGTCCCGAGCCTCCGACTTTGAACTCACGATCGTGCACGCCAACGACACGCACTCGGCCGCGGCCGGGATCGACGGCCGCTACGCCGCCTGCCGCGAGGACGACGCCTGCACGGGCGGCTACGCCCGCATCGTGGAGGCGGTCGAAGCCCTGAGAAAGGAAAATCCGGCCGTGCTCGCGCTCGACGCGGGGGACTTCTGGCAGGGAACGCACTTCTTTCGAACGGGCGGACCCGAGTGGGCGCTTGCCGCGATGAAGCGCATGCCCTGGGACGCCGTGACGCTCGGAAATCACGAGTTTGACGCGGGCTGCGCGGAGACGGTGCGTTACGTCGAGAACCTCCCGATGCCCGTCGTCGCGGCGAACATCCTCCCGAACCCGAAGTGTCCGATGAGCCGGGCGCCGCTCAAGCCCTACGTCGTGAAGACCGTGGGCGGCGTGCGGGTCGGCGTCGTGGGACTCGCGAACGACGAAGGAAAGGAAGTCTCGGCCGCCTGCCCCGCCACGACCTTTGTAGACCGCGCCGAAGCGCTTCGAAAGGCCGTCTCGGCGCTCGAGAAGGACGGCGTGCGGCACATCGTCGCGCTCACGCACGTGGGCTACAAGGCGGACGTGGAACTTGCGCGCGCCGTCCCCGAAATCGACGTTATCGTGGGCGGACATACGCACAGCGTGCTCGGCAACCATCCGGACTCCGAAGGCCCCTACCCGACCGTCGTTAAGCACCCGAACGGGAATGAAACGCTCGTCGTGCAGGCGGGGCGCTCGACGCGCTATCTCGGCGTGATCCAAGTCCGCTTCGACGAATCCGGACGCGTGACGGGCTCGACGGGGGACCTCACGGAACTCAAGCCCACGATGCCGCGCGACGACGCGACCGAAACCTTCGTGCGCCGCTCGGGCGAAAAGGTGGAGGCGGAACGAAAGCGCGTCCTCGCGACGAACCGGGAAGACTTCTATGACGGTCTCGACGACTGCCGCGAAGGCGAATGCCTCGCCGGCATGTGGACGGCGGACGCCCTCCTCGACTGGGGACGGCAGTACGGCGCGAAGGCGGCCTTCATCAACGGCGGAGCCCTTCGGGCGCCCCTTCCGATCGGGCCCGTCACGCACGCCGACATTCTCGACGTGCACCCCTTCGGGAATCACGCGGCGGTGGTGGAGATGCCCGGAAGCGTGGCGCTCAAGGCGCTCGAACACGGTCTCTCGGAGCCCGACCTCAAGAGTCCGCGCCTTCTGCAGACGGCGAATCTTCGCTATCGGGTCGATCCGAAGCGGCCGATCGGCACGAGAGTCGCAGAGGCGAACATCCGTGAGGACGGAGTGTGGCATCGGATCGAGCCTCAAAAGACCTACCGGATCGTCACGACCGCGTATCTTCTCGACGGGGGCGATCAGTTCAGAATGCTCAAGGCCCTTCCTGCGGCCCTCGCGCGCGGCCCGCTCGAAGCGGAACTTCTCGAGCGCCATCTCGAAGCCCGCCGCGACGCCGCGGGCAATCTGCCGCTTCCCGAAACCGGACGCATCCTCGGCATGCCCTTCCGAGACGATTTGCAGTCGAAGCAGCGGAAATTCTGAGACCGGGCGACGTTTTTCGAGAGAATCGGGCAATTCCCGCGTACGTTTTCCCAACCTTTCCCTTCGGACGGCCGCTACACTTTTCCCCGTTCATCGGCCTCAATTCCAAGGAGAAAGACAATGGCTTACGCCGTGCACAATTTCGACTACAACACGCCGACCCGCCTTCTTTTCGGACGCGGCAAGATCGACCGCCTCCCCGAAGTGGCGGCGGAATTCGGGAAGAAGGTCCTCCTCGTCTACGGCGGGGGTTCGATCAAGAAGCTCGGCATCTACGACAAGGTGAAGACGCTTCTCGCCGACTGCGAAATCTACGAATGCGCCGGGGTTGAACCGAACCCCAAGGTAACGAGCGTGAACGAAGGCGCCCGCCTTTGCCGCGAACACGACGTCGACTTCGTCCTCGGCGTGGGCGGCGGCTCCGTGATCGACTGCGCCAAGGCGATCTGCGCCGCGCGCTACTACGACGGCGACGCCTGGGACATCGTGACGGATCCCTACAAGATCACGAAGGCCCTTCCCCTCGTGACGGTTCTTACGCTCGCCGCGACGGGGAGCGAATACGACCCGGCCGCCGTCATCTCGAACATGGACGAAAACAAGAAGATCGGCGTCCTGACGCCCGTCTTCTATCCGCGCGTTTCGATCTGCGATCCGGAATACACCTTCTCGGTTTCGAAGAAGCAGACGGCCGCAGGCTGCGCCGACATCATGTCGCACATTTTCGAGCAGTACTGCGTCAAGGATTCGAACCTCGTCTCCGACGGTCTCTGCGAAACGGTGCTGCGCGCCGTCCTCGGGATGGGGAAGCGCGCCTATGACAAGGGCGACGACTACGAAGCCCGCGCGACCCTCATGTGGGCGAGTTCGCTTGCCTGCAACGGGATCTGCGTGACGGGGAACTCCTTTGCCGCCTGGGTCTGCCACGGGATCGAACACGAACTCTCGGCCTTCTACGACATCACGCACGGCGAAGGCCTCGCCATCGTGACGCCCGTCTTCTTCCGCTACAGCCTGAACGACGAGACAGTCGGCCGCTTTGCGACGCTCGCGAACCGCGTCTTCGACGTGCCGTTTGAGGCGGATCTCTACGCGATGGCCGAAAAGGGCTTCCGGAAGCTCGAAGCCTTCTTCGCTTCGATCGGTCTGCCGTCCAAGCTCTCGCAGGTCGGCATCACGAGCGACGAACACTTCGAAGCCATGGCCGAAAGCTGCATGAAGCTCTGGGACTTCTCGCAGACAATCCGCCCGCTCAAGAAGGAAGACGTCGTCGAAATCCTGAAGCGCTGCCTCTGATCGACGCGCACTGATGACCCCAGCCCGCTTCTCCCGCATGACCCGGGAGGGCGGGCTTTTTCCTGGACGCAAAAAAAAACGGGTGAGCCGCGAGCGACCCACCCGATCCAAGGAGACCCGGAAGCGGTCGGACTTCTCTGTCCGCCGCGCCGCTACAACCCGACCCCTCAGGTTCCATCCTTGCGGCGCACCGTTTCCATGTCTCGTATCTTATCGCAAATGCGAATCGTTTTCAATACCAAGAATGAAAATTTTTCGCATCTGGCGCAACCGATCGATGCTCCGGAGACGACTTTTCTGCAAAAACCTCCTTTTCTGCAAACGAATGCTTCATGCCCTCCCCTTCGGCTCGCACCCGGAACCGAAGCGAAAACCTAATCCAAACCACCTATTTTCAAGGTTTTTTCCTTCCTTTCCTTGACGAGAGGACCTGAAATCCGTAGAGTTCTCTTCTGTGCAATAGCGGTTCTTCTGCAAAAGAGAGCCGAAACGAAAACTTAGGGTGCCGCGAGGCACTTTCTCTACGGAGTCAACATGACGCAAGATCCCGATCACATCGTAATTTTCGACACCACGCTTCGTGACGGCGAACAGGCCCTTCATCAAAGCCTCTCCCTTCGGCAGAAAATCCAGATCGCCGAAGCCCTCGAGGAGCTCGGTGTCGACGTGATCGAGGCGGGTTTTCCCATTTCCTCCGAGGGCGACTTCCAGAGCGTGAAGGCGATCGCGGGTTCGCTCACCCGTTCCGTCCCCTGCGGCCTCGCCCGGGCCCTTGAAAAGGACGTCGACGCCTGCGGCGAGGCGCTCAAGCTCGCCCCGCGCCGCCGCATCCACACCTTCATCGCCACTTCCGAAATCCACGTGCGCGACAAGCTTCGCAAGGACTACGGCCAGATCCGCGACATGGCGGTCGCCGCCGTGAAGCGCGCAACGAAGTACACGGACGACGTGGAATTCTCCTGCGAAGACGCCGGCCGCACGCCGCTCGACGAACTCTGCCGCATGGTGGAGGCCGCGATCGACGCGGGCGCCACGACGATCAACATCCCCGACACGGTGGGCTACACCCTCCCCGCCGAATTCGGCGGCATCATCCGTCACCTGAAGAACACGGTCCCGAACATCGACAAGGCCGTTTTGTCGGTCCACTGCCACAACGACCTCGGCATGGCCACGGCCAATTCGCTCACCGCGATTCAGAACGGCGCCCGCCAGATCGAATGCTGCATGAACGGGCTCGGCGAACGCGCGGGCAACTGCTCGCTCGAAGAGGTGGCCGCCGCGATTCACCTGCGCCGCGAGTACCTGCAGGGCCTCAAGACCGGAATTCATCTCGAGAAGATCGCCCGCACGGCCAACATCGTCTCGAAGATCACGAACGAACCCATCCCCGCGCACAAGGCGATCGTCGGATCGAACGCCTTCTCGCACAGCTCCGGCATTCACCAGGACGGCGTCCTCAAGAACCGCGAGACCTACGAAATCCTCACGCCCGAATCCGTGGGCTTCTCGGGGAACGTCATGCACATGACGGCGCGCTCGGGCCGCCACATGATCAAGTCCTGTCTCGATCAGATGGGCTATCCCCCCGATTCGTACAACCTCTCCGAACTTTACAAGCGCTTCCTCGCGCTTGCCGACCGCAAGGGCCAGGTCTACGACTACGACCTCGAAGCCCTGCTCTTCTCGATGCGTCAGGAAGAGGACGACGAAGCCTTCGTGCTCGATCAGTTCAACGTCGTTTCGGGCTCGGGCGGGGTCATTCCGGTCGCGAGCGTCCGACTCTTTGCGGGCCGCCGCACCCGAACCGAATCCGCCTACGGCAACGGCCCGGTCGACGCGATCCTCAACACGATCGTGCGCCTCACCGGGATCAAGACGAAGCTTCTCACCTACAAGATCGAAGCGAACGGCGAAGGCCGCGACGCCCTTGGGCGCGTCAACGTCACGGTTGAATACGACAACCGCATCTTCCACGGCATGGGCCTTTCGACCGACATTCTCGAAGCCTCGGCCCTTGCCTACATCAACGCCGTGAACGCAGTCGTGCGTCACCTTCGCGTGCAGGCCGCGCGCCAGGGGAAGACCTTTAAGCTCCCCGCGATCGGCACGCTTCTCTGACGACCTCCATCCCACTGCGGCGGACGCCTTCGTCCGCCGCACGAACCGAACAACCCCACTCTTTTTGCCGGGAGAAACCAATATGACCAGAAACCATCGCATCGCCGTCCTCGCCGGTGACGGCATCGGCCCCGAAGTCATGACGGAGGCCCTCAAGGTCCTCCGCCGCGCGGGCGAGCTCTACGGCTTCACGCTCGAAACCGAAGAGGCGCTCGTGGGGGGCGCCGCGATCGACGCCTGCGGCACGCCTTTGCCCGAAGCGACGCTCGCCGCCTGCGACAAGGCCGACGCCATTTTGTTCGGAAGCGTGGGCGGCCCCAAGTGGGACCACCTCCCGCACAAGGACCGTCCGGAAGCGGGCGCCCTCCTTCCCCTTCGCAAGCGCTACAAGCTCTATGCGAACCTGCGCCCGGGGCGCTTCTATCCGGGCCTTGAAGCCATGTCGCCTCTTCGCGCCGACATCGCGGCGAGGGGCTTCGACATGGTGATCGTGCGTGAATTGACGGGCGGGATCTACTTCGGCGAACCCAAGGGCCGCGTCACCGAAAACGGCGTCGTGCGCGCCTTCGACACGGAAACCTACACGGTCCCCGAAATCGAACGCATCGCAAAGATCGCCTTCGACGCCGCCGAGGGCCGCCGCCGGAAGGTGACGTCGGTCGACAAGGCGAACGTGCTGGCCACCTCCGTTCTCTGGCGCGAAACCGTGGAGTGCGTCGCCAAGGACTACCCCGACGTGACGCTCGAACACATGTACGTCGACAACGCGACGATGCAGCTCATCAAGAACCCCGATCAGTTCGACGTGATGCTCACCTCCAACATGTTCGGCGACATCCTCTCGGACGAATGCGCCATGATCACGGGCTCGATGGGGATGCTCCCGTCGGCGAGCCTGGGCGTGGGCGGCTTCGGCCTCTACGAACCCTCGGGCGGCTCCGCCCCCGACATCGCCGGAAAGGGCATCGCCAACCCGATCGCCCAGATCCTTTCGGCCGCCATGATGCTTCGCTATTCGCTCGGCGAAACGGAAGCGGCGGACGCGATCGAAGCGGCCGTCACGAAGACCCTCGCCGAGGGCGTGCGCACGGGCGACATCGCCCTGGGCGGTCCCACGGTCGGCACCAAGGAAATGGGCGACGCGATCGCCGCGAACGTGACGAAGGCCTGACGAAGGAGATACGACATGGGCAAGACACTCTACGAAAAGGTCTACGAAGCGCACGTCGTGCGCCGGGTCGAAGGAGAACTTCCGCTTCTCTACATCGACCGTCATCTCGTGCACGAAGTGACGTCGCCGCAGGCCTTTGCGGGCCTGCGCGCCGCGGGCCGTCCGATGCGCCGGCCCGACCTCACGCTCGCGACGATGGACCACGACATTTCGACGCAGGTGCAGACGCTTGAGGCCTGCTCGCCCCAAGCCTACGCGCAGGTGACGACCCTCATGAAGAACTGCGGGGAGTTCGGCGTGACGCTCTACGGACTCGGCCATCCGCACCAGGGGATCGTGCACATCATCGGGCCCGAAACGGGCTTCACCCTCCCCGGCACGACGCTCGTCTGCGGGGACTCCCACACGGCGACCCACGGCGCCTTCGGAGCGCTCGCCTTCGGGATCGGCACGTCGGAAGTCGAACACGTTCTCGCGACCCAGACCCTGAAGCAAGGCAAGTTGAAGACCATGAACGTGAAGACGGTCGGAAAGCTCCCCAAGGGGCTCTCCGCCAAGGACCTCATCCTCGCGATCGCGGGCAAGCTCACGACCGCGGGCGGCACGGGCTACGCCATGGAATTCACGGGCGAAGCCGTGCGGGATCTCTCCATGGAAGGCCGCATGACGCTCTCCAACATGGCGATTGAAGTGGGCGCCAAGGCGGGCATGATCGCTCCCGACGAGACGACCTTCGCCTATCTCAAGGGGCGCCAATTCTCGCCCAAGGGCGAAGATTGGGACCGCGCGGTCGAATACTGGAAGACCCTCCGCACGGACGAGGACGCCGTCTACGACAAGACCGTCGAAATCGACGTCTCGAACCTCGCCCCGCAGGTGACCTGGGGGACGAACCCGGGCCAGGTGATGGGCGTTGACGAACGCGTGCCCGTCCCCGCCGACATGACGGATCCCGTCGAGCGTGCGGGCGCCGAAGCGGCGCTTCGCTACACGGAACTGAAGGCGGGCGAACCGATTCAGGGCACTCCGATCGACACGGTTTTCATCGGCTCCTGCACGAACGGGCGCATCGAAGACTTCCGTGCCGCGGCCGAAATCGTTCGGGGCCGCAAGGTGGCGCCGGGCGTGCGCGCTCTGGCCGTTCCGGGAAGCGGCGAAGTGAAGCGCCTCGCCGAAGAGGAAGGCCTGGACAAGGTCTTCAAGGAAGCGGGCTTTGAGTGGCGGCTTCCGGGCTGCTCCATGTGCCTTGCGATGAACGACGACAAGGCGGAACCCGGCTCGCGCGTCGCGTCGACTTCGAACCGCAACTTCGTCGGCCGTCAGGGACGCGGCAGCCGCACCCACCTCATGAGCCCCGCCATGGCGGCCGCGGCCGCCGTCACGGGCGTGATCACCGACGTACGCACTCTCTTGGGGGACAAGTAGTCAATAACCCCTGTCTAAAGACAGAGGCTTGATAGCCCTTGTGGCTTTCGAGCCTTGATTGACTAGCCCCAGGCCGCCGTAAGGCGGACTACGTTGGTTGGGAATGTATAGGCACCGCGGGATGTAGATCCTAGTCCCGCGCCCTGCGGCCGGCGGTTAAAAGCTCTGAGAGGTAGGAGCGGTGCCGTCGGTGAAAACCTCTTCCAACATTGGCGAAGGATCATTACCGGTCAATAGACCGCGAGGAAACTAACTTGAGAGTATATGTTTTGAACAAACGAGGAGAACCGCTGATGCCTTGCTCTGCGGCCAAGGCGCGCATTCTGCTCAAAGAAAAGAAGGCGGTGGTGAAACGACGAACGCCCTTCACCATTCAGCTTACGATCGCCACGGGTGAAACGACGCAGCCCGTGACCCTCGGCGTCAACGCAGGATACAAACACATCGGTCTTTCGGCCTCCACTGAGAAGGCCGAGCTCTATGCGTCTGAAATCGAACTTCGTCAGGACGTTTCCGAGCTTCTTGCGGCCCGCCGCGCTCTGCGAGGAGCCCGTCGATCCCGCAAGACCCGTCACCGCGCTCCGCAGTTCGACAACCGCAAGAGGGAAAAGGGATGGCTTGCGCCGTCCGTGGAGAACCGCATCGGCGCACATGTCTCTCGCGTTGAGGCGGTCCTGCGCATCCTGCCGGTCACGAAGATCGTCGTGGAAACGGCGTCCTTTGACGTGCAGCGTCTGAAGAATCCCGACGTTCAGGGTGTCGAGTACCAACAAGGCGAACAGCTCGGCTTCTGGAACGTCCGCGAATACGTTCTCTTCCGAGACGGACACGAGTGCCAACACTGCCACGGAAAGTCCAAGGACAAGGTTCTCAACGTACATCACATCGAGAGCCGACGCACGGGGGGCGACGCTCCCAACAATCTGATCACGCTCTGCGAGACGTGCCACAAGGCATTCCACCGCGGCGAGATCGAGTTGAAAGTGAAACGAGGTCGGTCGTTCCAGGCGGAAACCTTCATGGGTGTCATGCGTTGGACGTTCTTCGCGCGGCTGCAGGCGAGTCATCCCGAAATTGAGGTGCGAAACACCTACGGTTATCTCACGAAGGACACCCGTATCGCCAACAAAATTGAAAAATCTCACTGCGCGGACGCCTTCTGCATTGCGGGAAACCTCAAAGCGAAGCGGCTCGGATACTACTTCTTCCAGAAGCAGACCCGTCGCCACAACCGACAGATCCACAAGCTCACGATCCTCAAGGGCGGCGTTCGCAAACGCCATCAAACGCCTTACGAAATCAAAGGATTCCGTCTTTACGACAAGGTCCTTTATCGAGGCAAAGTGGCTTTCATTTTCGGCCGTCGCTCTTCGGGGTACTTCGACATCCGAACGTTGGACGGAGAGCGGATTTCCGCCAGTGTTAGTTACAAAAAACTACGGCTCTTGGAAAAACGTCGGACATTTTTGATTGAACTAAGACGCAACTAACCATACAAGGAGCGGCGCTTCCTCCCCTACATGAATGCAGGGGTTTCCGCGCCGAAATCATCTATGAAAGCGCTCAAAACACACACCGGCATTGCGGCCCCCTTCGACGCCGCGAACGTCGACACGGACCAGATCATTCCGAAGCAGTTTCTCCTGGCGGTGGACCGCAAGGGCTTCGGAAAGCACCTCTTTCACGAGCGCCGCTACCTCGACGCCGCGGAAACGAAGGAGAACCCCGATTTCGTGCTCAATCGGGAACCTTATCGAAAGAGCTCGATCCTGGTTGCGCGAAGCAACTTCGGAAACGGGTCGTCCCGCGAACACGCGCCCTGGGCGCTCCTTGACTGGGGCGTGCGGGTCGTGATCTGCGAGAGCTTCGGAGACATCTTCAAGAACAACGCCCTTGGAAACGGTCTCTTGACCGTGGAACTTCCCGAGGCGCAGATCTCCGAGATCTTCGACGCCCTCTACGTGCAACCGGGCATGACGATCACGGTGTCGCTCGAAACGATGACGGTCGAAGCGGCCGGGAAGACCTATCCCTTCACGCTCGACCCCTTCCGCCGTCGCTGCATCATGGAGGGGCTCGACGCGATTTCGCTCACCCTTGAGCACGAAGACGAAATCGCGGCCTTCGAAGCGAAACGCCCGAGCTGGGCGAACCGCAACGAGTAAGTCGCCCCCGGATCCTCCTCTTCTCGGGGCGGATCCGAGACTCCGAAAAGACGAAACCCCGACCGGTTTGATTCCCGATCGGGGTTTTTGTCATGGCACGAAATCAGGCGAGATAAGTGCGGTAGAACTTCTCGATCTCATCGAACGGAATGATGTCCTTTCGGTCGTAGAGGTCCGTGTGGATCGCCCCGGGAACAAGGAGAAGACGCTTGTTGTCGGCCTTCAACTTCGGGAAGATGTCCTTCGAGAAGTAGACCGAGTGGGCCTTCTCGCCGTGCACGAGCATGACGGCGTTTCGGATTTCCTCGGGACGGCCGAGCAGCGTCGACATGACGAAGGGGAAGAACGAAGTGACGTTCCAGCCCGCGTTCGAGTTGAGCGAACGCGGATGGTAGCCGCGCTTCGTCTTGTAGTAGTCGAAATAGTCCTTCACGAACCAGGGCGCATCGTCGGGGAGCTTCTCGGGCACGCCGCCCGCACGGGCCGGAGCGCCGTTCTTCACGTCGACCGTACGCTGCGCGTTCATCTTTTCGAGCATTTCCCAACGGCCGTTCGCGTCGATCGAGTCGAAGTAGCCGTTCCCCGTCGCACGGCACATGTCGTACATGGTCGAGGTGACGGTCGCCTTGATGCGCGTGTCCATCATCGCGGCGCGAAGCGCAAAGCCGCCCCAGCCGCAGATGCCGCAGATGCCGATTCTCTTCGGGTCGACGTCGTCGCGAAGCGACAGATAGTCGACGGCCGCGGAAAAGTCTTCCGCATTGATGTCGGGCGACGCGACGTTGCGCGCGACGCCGCCGCTCTCGCCCGTAAACGAGGGATCAAAGGCGACGGTGACGAAACCGCGAATCGCGAGTTCCTGGGCGTAAAGACCCGAAGACTGTTCCTTCACGGCGCCGAAGGGACCCGAGACGGCGATCGCGGGAAGTTTCCCCGTGAGGTTCTTCGGACGATAGAGGTCGGCGGCGAGCTCAATGCCGAAACGGTTCGTGAAGCGGACCTTTTCGTGCGAAACGCGGTCGTCAAGGGCAAAGGTCTTGTCCCAAACTTCGGCGGAGGCGGCCTTCGCGGCCGGAGCGTTAACGGTCATGAGCGTGGCTCCCAAAACAGTGGTTCCCAAAAAAGTTCTTCTCTGCATGGCGTTCTTCCTAAGTGCGTGAGGGACGCGTGAACGCATCCTTTGCCAAGAATGCTACGCCCGGGCCTTGGGAGTTCGCGAATGGTATTTCGCGCTATCATGATATTCCCAAAAGGAATGACACTCCTCCTCCGATTTCTCCTTCATCATCAGCCGAATCATGGACTTCACGACGCTTCGCTACTTCGTGGAAATCGCCCGGGAAGAGAACATGACGCGGGCGGCCAACCGCCTGCACATCTCGCAGTCCGCGCTCTCCAAGCGCCTTGCCTCGCTAGAAGAGCGGCTCGGCACCAAGCTCTTTCGGCGCAGGAGCTTTTCGATCGAACTCACGGACGAAGGACGGCGTCTCCATGAGCGCGCGCAGGAACTCCTGCAGCTCCACGACAAGATCGAGTCGGAATTTCGGGACCTGCGCGAGCCCCTCGGCGGCACGCTCGCCTTCGGGATGGCCGAGTCGCGCTCGGTGCGCCTCATTGCCCGCGCGGTGCGGCGATTGAAGGAGACGGCACCGAAACTTCTCTGCCGGATCGAGAGCGGCGACACGTCGCTCGTAACGATGCTCCTCGAAAAGGGGATTCTCGATTTCGGCCTCGTCGTGGAGGAGCCCGATCCGCACAAGTTTCAGGCGATCGAACTTCCCGTCGTCGATCAATGGGTTCTGATGCTTCCCAAAAATCACGCCCTGACACAAAAATCCGCCCTCACCTTCCGGGATCTCAAAGGACTGCCGCTCTTTTGCTCGGCCCAGGGCTGGCGCGGCGACATCGAACGTTGGTCGGGCGGTCGCACCGAGGAACTCTCGCTTGAGAGCCACGTGACGCTTCCCACGAACGGCGCCGTCTTCGTGCGCGAGGGTCTAGGCTTTCTTCTCACCTTCGACGGTCTCGTCGATGCGGGTGAGACGAGCCCCCTCACCTTCCTTCCGCTCGATCCGCCGCTCACCGCACACTCCTACCTGATCTGGCGCAGGAACGCAACGGTCACGCCCATTGCCGAGCGCTTCCTCACGGTTCTGCAAACCCTTCTCGCCGAGAAAAACATAAAGGCGAACGACCTGGCCGAAAAAAGCTGAAAAGAACCCGAGCGGGAATCCAACTCGCCTCCCCCTTACCAGCATTCCTCCGACAATGGGCAACGGGCGAGGATCAGGCGGCGTAGCGCCCGGATCCTTCGCCCACAGTGCAGTTCCCAAACCCTCATCGAAGGAAAACGCCCCGAAGCGGGAGGCTGCGGAGCGTTGGGAAAACGTCGGGGACGCGGAAGGTCCCCTGAGTTTCGAAGATCAGTCAAGCGTGCGGCCGAAGGCGTCGGCCTTGAGAATCGCCGAGCGGAAGCTTTCGGGCGTCACCGTCACGCCCTCGGGAACGCAGGTCCATTCGCGAAGCGTCCGGGCGCGTTCGATGACGGGGTCGAGATCGGCTTCCGTCATGTCCAGGTCGGCGAGCTTTACGGGGAGCCCCAGAGACTTGTTGAAGCGGGCGAGGCGCTCGAGCCCTTCGTCGTCGCCGGCAAAGGCCATGAGAACGAGGCAGCCGAAGCTCACCGTCTCGCCGTGCAGGTGCTTGTGGCCCGCGGGGAGGACCATGGTCGAGTTGTAGAAGCAGTGCGCAAGGGACGAGTTGTAGTAATAGTCGTGCGCGGTCGTAAGAAGGTTCGAGGCGATGCCCGTAGAGATGATGATGTCGAGCACCGTTTCGGAGAAGGCGTCCGTCACGCGTCCCGCGCGGAAATCGTCGAGCGCGGTCTTCCCGTAGCGAAGAAGCGGCGCTTCGCAGATCGCCGCGACCTGAACGCCCAGCATCGGGGTGTGCGCAAGCGCCTTGCCTCGCGAAGAGAAGGCCGATTCGCATTCCTTCGAGAGGGCGTCGCCGATCCCGGCCCAGAAGAGCTCCTCCGGACTGTCGAGCACCACGGTGGTGTCGATGAAGCAGTGGTTCGGGCAGCGCTTCGTGAAGTGATAGCCGTCAAGCGAACCGTCCTCCTTGTAGAGAACCGCGATCGCGGAGACCGGCGCGCAGTTCGAGGCGAGCGTCGGACAGGTGAAGAAGGGCTTGTCCATCAGGTCCGCCGCGGTCTTCACGGTGTCGACGGCGCGGCCGCCGCCCACGCCGAAGATCATGTCGGCCTGCTGCACCGCCGGATTCGTGCGGATTTTCTCGACGTTCGCGCGCGTCGCGTCCTTCCCGTAGACTTCGACGCAGGTGACGGCGAGGCCCGCACGCTCGAGCGCCGGAAGCAGACGGGGCGAAGCCTTCTTCAGAGCCGTTTCGCCGCCCACGACGGCGACGCTTTTGCCGTAGAACTTCGTGACGAAGCCGATTTCCCCGTAGGCGTCGGGACCCACGGAGTAGGAAGGGAGAAATGTGGTGGACATGACGGTCTCCTTGTTTGATGCAGACGAAATCCCATTCTACGCAGGGCATTTCGATCGGACGGCGGACACTCGGAAATATTCGACTTCCCTTTGCCGTATTCCCAAACGTCTACCCAGAACGCCCTAGCCTCGCTCGTCGATGAAAATCGGAACGGGATGGCCCCCGTCTACAAAAAAGGCCCCGAACACCGTGTCCGAGGCCGAAGAGCCCGTCCCCGAGGACGGGCCGTCATCATGGAATCGTCAGATCCAACCCTTCTTGCGGAAGTCCTTGAGGACCTTCACGAAGGCCTTCATTTCACCCGGCGTGCCGAGCGTGAGGCGGTTCCAGTCGTCATAGGGCGGGAAGGCGCGGCCGACCATGATGTGGGCTTCGGCCATCTTGGCCTTGTAGTCGACACCCTTCTTCGTCTTGTGGAAGATGAAGTTCGCCTGGCTCGGGAGGTATTCGATGCCGAGTTCGTCGAAGGCGTCGGTGACGATCTTCTTCGAGAGCTTCGTCGCTTCAAGCGAGAGCGTGAGATAGGTCTTGTCGGCAAGCGTCGCGCTCGCGGCGGCGGCGCCCATGGCGTTCGTGTTGTCGATCGATGCGAAGGCGTCGACGGCCTTGGCGGTCGCGGCCGTGCCGATGCCGTAGCCGATGCGAAGGCCCGCCAGGGCGTAGAGCTTCGAGAAGGTGCGCGAGACGATGAGGTTGTCGAGGCCCTTCTTCACGAGCTCGATCCCGGAGACGAACTTCGGATCTTCGACGTATTCGCCGTAGGCTTCGTCGACGAGGAAGAAGACGTTCGCCTTCTTGGCGGCGGCTTCTTCGACCCAGGCGTTGAATTCCGTCGCGGGCGAGACGACGCCCGTCGGGTTGTTTGGGTTGCAGAAGTAAACGACCGTGAGACCGTCGAAGGCCTCGGCCTTGGCCTTGAGGGCGGCGACGTCGGCCTGCAGGGTCTTATCCATGAGGGGAACCGGAACGTAGGGAACGCCCGCGGCTTCGGTGTAGGCCTGCGCGACGCCGAACGTAGGATCGGGCGCGATCACCTGCACCTTCTGACCCGCCTTGGCGGCCTTGTGGAACTGCGACTCCAGGGCCGCCTGAATCGTCTCGGAAGAGCCGTTGCCGAGCGTGACGTTTTCGGACTTGAGGCCGAAGTGCGCCCCGATGTCGGCGATCAACTTCGAGCGCACGGCGTCGGGATAGCGGAAGGCCGTCGCCATCTGCTGATGAATGGCGTCCTGCGCGGACTTCGCAAGGCCGAGGCTGTTTTCATTGAAGTTGAGAAGGATCGGCTTTTCGGCCGTGGGCGTCACTTCCTTCGCGGCGGAAGCGGGAACGGCCGCAAAGACGGAGGGCGAGAGCGTGAGGCCCGCGAGGGCGCCGGAACCGGCGAAGAAGAAAGCGCGGCGATTGAGCATGGTGAATTCCTTTGTTCGAGTCTTCGGTGATGTGACGCGGCCCTTTTCTCCGCGCCCGATGACTCCAACATATCGGAAGACGAGCCCCCTCGTCTAAGGCATTTTCTCTACCCGATTCCCATTCTCTCAGAAGGAAGAAAGAAAATTTCAAATGGTAGAAAGTAAAGCGTTCATTGGTCGACGAAAGGTCGATCAATGAGGAAGATTTGGTTCCCGTTCGGGAGTGCGCGTCGCCCAAACGAACTTCACGAAGGGAGGCTTTCGACGCAGTTTCGCGGCGGTTTTTCGGTCGGTTCCGAGAGCGGCAACGGACAACACTTCGCCTCCCAGCCGAAGGACGGGAAGCGTCGGACGGTCAAAGGCGGGCACCCCCGATTCGGCCCAAAGATCCTTCAGAATCCGCCCCGGACCGTCGGCCGTTCTGTGCAGCCGATCTCCGCCACGGCGCGGTCCGACGGTGACGCCCGACGCGACGAGGTCGGCGAGCGACACGGCGTCCGGATCGTTTTCCTTCGTTTCCTCGAGCACCAGGGAGAGCGTTTTGTCGGGACTCCTCCAAACGATTCCGAGGGCGGGTTCAAGCGTCGTTTCTTCAAGCGCCGTACAGTGCGCGGGCCGCACGAAAATCCGTCCCCGATGGAGGTGCACCACCCTGTCGCCGAATACACGGAGACGCTCGACCGTCTTTTGCTGAGCGATCAGTGCTTCCCACTCGTCCGTCAGGATGCTCGATACCGTGACGCTGAATGTGATCGAGAGCCACCGGCGCAGTGCGTTCTTTCGTCTGGCCGGGGTGAGGTCCGAAAAGTCGAGCGAGCCGTCCCCGCAACGGGCAAAGGCGATGTCCTCATCCGCCCTTTCCGCGAGGATTTCGGCCGCTTCCCCGCACCAGCGGACGCTGCGCGCGGCCGGCACCTCGGCATGGGGAAAGGCTTCCTTCAGAACGGGCAGGACGCGGTTTCGCATGCGGTTGCGGTCATAGCGGTCGTCGGCGTTGCTCTCGTCCTCCACCCATGGGAGGTTCGACTCGGTGACAAAGCGCGTTACGTCTTCTCGGGAGAGAGACAGGAAGGGACGGCCGAGAAGCAGCTCGGGCGCGCCCCAACGCGAAAGCGTCGAAAGAGTTGGCATGGCGGCGAGTCCGTCGACGCCGGCGCCGCGCACCCACTGCAAAAGGAAAGTCTCAAGAAGGTCGTCCCGATGGTGTGCCGTAAGGAGCATCTGCGCCTCGTGTCTTCGCATAGCCTCAATCAGGGCTTCGTAGCGCACACGCCTGGCGGCCGCCTCAATCCCCTCTCCCTTCGCGTCGACCGTGACGTACAGTACCTTCACGGGCACGTTGAATCGCCCGCCGAGACGAAGAGCGAAGTCGCTCCACTCGGTCGCATGGGAACTCAGCCCGTGATGCACATGCAGCCCCATGATGCGTACACCCCGTTCCGGGTGCGAGCGCACCCAGCCGACGAGCGCCGCAAAGAGCGCCACGGAGTCCCGTCCGCCCGACAGTCCCACGGCCACGACGGGGGCGGCTGGAAGGCGCGGGTCGGAGAAAAAGGCGTCGAGTGCGTCGATGGGGTTCGGCATGAGGAGGCGGAAGAAAGAACGATGGTGCAGGTACGATAGCACGTCAGCGAGACAAACCGTTTTCACCTCCGTTATTAGGGCGAAAAGATTTGTGCGGGTGCGGCAGGAATCCATACCATGAAGACGCCATAGGGGTTAGCCCCATGTACTGTTCGCAAAACTTGAGCATTTTGGGATTACGTTCCCAAAAAAGCTGAACAATTTGGGATTAGGGTAACAAATTGTTTGCATTTTGACTTTTCGCAAGCCAAAAGATTCCTGAGAAAAGAATTTTCCAGCGAAAAACACCACCTGCTTTTAGATCCCTTTCGGGATCTATTTTGGATTCAAGGAAGTTCGCACCAAGTGCTGAACCGGATTTTTGCTCTCGGAAGGAGCTGGTACGGACGTGGCGGACAGGTCCTAACGAAGAAAAGTCGCAGAGGCGAATGAGACAAAGCCCGGCGCTCCAACTTGAACTCCCGTAAATTTCATTCAAGCTAGTTGTAAAACTTAGTAAGGCCCTTGCGACACAAAGGATTTGTCCGCGAGGGCCTTGTTTTTTTTTAAAAAATCTAGCTTATAATCAGATCAATACATAAATGCTAGACAG
>CASDQM010000004.1 GCA_949282745.1 uncultured Sutterella sp.
ATATTGCAATTACTACAATGAGGAACGTATCCAAGCCAAGTTGAACTACCGCTCACCTAAGCAATATAGGGAAGCGATAGCTCAACAGGCTTGAACGCCCGATCGATCAAAAATCTGTCTCGCAAAGTGGGGACAGTTCAAAAGCGCATCGGCCCCGGGCTTTCCGTCGTGGAGGACGAGGGACGTCACCACATGAGGTAGGTGACGACCGAGAAGATCGTCAGGATGATCGCCTCAAGAAGCACGATCGGCGCGAGCGTCTTGAAGAAGTCCGACTTGAAGTAGTCGACCGTGACCATGAGGCAGACGTGCGTCGGGGTGATCATCTGACCCGCGACGCCGAAGACCATGACGATGCCCGCGAGGTTGAGGTCCCCCGGAGCGATCCCGGCGACGATCGGCATCACGATGGCGGCGTGGCCCTGGCTCATGCCCGTGAGGATGCCGACCACCGTGCTCACGGCCGCGATGATGACCGGCGTCGGAAGGTCGGTCGACTGGAAGGCGCGGATCATTTCGTCGAGAATCCCGGCTTCCGTGAGGACGCTGATGAAGTAGAGGATGCAGGTGACGTTGACGAGGAGCTTCCAGTCCAGGGCGCCCACGAAGATGTCGCGCACCGGAACCGGACGCTTCATCAGGTGGAGAACCGGAATCATCAGGACCGTCACGATCCCCATGGCGAGACCCGCGGAGACGTCGAAGACGAGCATGAGGATGACGTTGACGAGCACCGGCCCGATCGCCAGCGAAATCTCACGGATGTGACGGCGGCGCGATTCGGGGGTGTGTTCGCGCTTCATGCGGCGGTCGGTGAATCGAAGCGGCCGGATGAGGACGAACCAGCCCGCCAGGAAGGCGACGACCGCCATCCAGGCGAGGTGCACGACGAGGTCGCTCACCGAAATGTTCGCGACGGCGCAACCGAGGATCATGCCCGGAATGATCGGGCTCATGAATTCGCAGACGTGGCGGAACCAGAAGTTGATCGAGGCCTTGCTCTCGCGCGAGATCGTCATGCCGCGGCTCGCCTCGTCGACGATCGGGGCCGAAAAGCGGGCGCCCCCCATGGAGGGAAGAAGCCCGAGGAAGGCCGGCATCGTGGCGAGCGTCACCTTGGTCGAGGAGAAGATCTCGTTGAGCGAATCGACCATGCCGCGCAGCGTTCCCGACTTGCGCAGTTCGATTTCGAGACACATCACGAAGTAGAGCGCAAAGAGAAGGTCGTAGGTGCGCGACTGCGAGAGCATCTCGGTGACGGCGGACCCCAGGGAGGGGATGGACGGATTCCAGAGGGCCCACATCACGGCGCCGCCCGCAAGGATGGCGGCGCCGATGGGCACCTTGAAGCGAAGGATCACGACCATCGCGAGAAGGCCGAGACCGATGACGGTGAAAATGCTCATGGTGTGTGTTTTGAGGAAATTCGGACAAAAATCGAAAGCGCCCGGGGGCGCTTTCGAATGATGCGGAAAGTTTGCACTTTTTTGACCGTCCGCGGAGAGGAAACTCGGGAAAACACGGAGCAAAACCACCATCGTCCCCATGCAGACGCCGTTCCCAACGATATGGCGGCGCAGGACAAATTTTCCAAGAAAGCGGGTTGTCGGCAGGAAAACGATCGGGACTCCCCGAAGGGAGCCCCGATCGCGAGGAGAACGCTGTCCAGGGCGTTCGAGTCAACGGCTCAAAGAGGAGCCGAATCAGGCCTTCTTCGAGCGCTGGAAGGCTTCGCGGGCGGCCACGCGGCCCCAGATGACGGCGGCGGTGAGCTGCGAGCCGTCGAGGTAGTTGTCGTAGAAGAGCCCGCCGATGGCGTTGCCGGCCGCATAGAGGCCCGGAATCGCCTTGCCGTCGCGGTTGAGGACTTCCGCCTTCTTGTTGATCTTCGGGCCGCCGAAGGTGGCCGTCATGCCGCCCGAGAATTCAAAGCCGTAGAACGGCGCCTTTTCGATCGTGTGGGGCTTTTCCATCGTCGTCGGAACGGGGAGCTTCGCGTCGTTGCCGGCGTGAACGGCTTCGTTGAATTCCTTCACGGTCTTGGCGAGCGTCGCTTCGGGGAGACCGCACTGACGGGCGAGTTCCTCAATGGTGTCGGCCTGGTAGATCGGAGCCTTGGCCTTGATGTAGCGCTTGAAGCGAAGGTCGACGATCGGTTCGTTGCGCACGCGGCTGTCGAGAATGATGAAGGCGCGGTTTTCAGGGATGCGCTTCGGGGTGTTCTGAGCGACGAAGACGTAGGTCTGACCTTCGTCGATGTAGCGTTCGCCCTGCGGCGTCACGCAGATGCCGTAGTTGACCATGTTCGACGGATTGGCG
The DNA here is from genome assembly GCA_949282745.1 of uncultured Sutterella sp. Lineage (GTDB taxonomy): Bacteria > Pseudomonadota > Gammaproteobacteria > Burkholderiales > Burkholderiaceae_F > Sutterella. Next base: position 2,320 of record CASDQM010000004.1, read on the forward strand.
CGCGTGGCGGCGTGGATCGGACCGGCGTGGAACTGATCGCAGTTGACGTAGTTCGGGAAGAAGGGTTCCGTCAGCGTCATGTTGTCGCCCGTGCAGACGACCGAACCGCGAAGCGGCATCCAGGCGGCGGCGCCGCCCATGTAGCGCGTGAGCATTTCCTTGTTGTTGTGGAAGCCGCCCGTGCAGACGATCACGCCGCCCTTGGCGATGTAGCGGACGCGGCCCTTCGGACCGATCGCTTCGACGCCCGTGCAGTTGAGGACGTCGTCGTGCGTGATTTCGACGACCTTCGTGTTGAAGACGAGGGGCACGCCCGCCTTCTTCACTTCGTCGAGCATCTGCTTGGTGAGCTGCGAGCCGCCCGGCTGCGTCGGGCCCGTCACTTCATGGCAGCGGCCGAGCATCGGGGCGATCTGGTAGTCGATCTTCTTCCACTGAATGGCGCAGCGGTCCGTGAGCCAGCGAAGAACGTTGGGCGACTCTTCGCAGAACATGCGCATGAGTTCCATGTCGCAGCGGTTCTGAGAAACCTTGACCATGTCGCGGTAGAAGGATTCCATGTCGTCCTTGATGCCGTCGCGTTCCTGCACCCAGGTGCAGGCGGCGTTGAAGTTACCGCCGGCGTAGATGGTGTTGCCGAGCGGCATGGGCATCTTTTCGAGGACGATCGCCTTGGCGCCGATGTCGGCGGCTTCGATGGCGGCGGTCAAACCCGCGCAGCCCGCACCGATGATGACGATGTCGTAGGTTTCGACGGGAATGCCGTCCGAAGCGGTTTCGGCGGCCTGCGTCTTGAGCGCGACGCCCGCGGCGGCGGCGCCGAGAAGACCCGTCTTGAGGAAATGACGACGATCCAAAGACTTGGACATGATGTTGTTCTCCCTTTGCGTGAATGAATTGTAGAAAACCGCACGTCATCGATCGTTGCGCATGGCGTTCGGTGAATCTGAGGGGCATTCTAGGAAGCGCTCCGAAACCTTCGAAGCAACACAACACTCACGAGAAGCAAAACCTTCAAAATTTTCTGAAATTTCGGTGTTTTCCCCGACCCTTCCTTTGATTTTTCCGAAGTCTTTCACGGATGGCTCATAATGTTCGGTATTGAGTGTTGCAAATTTTCGGGTGCTCAATGAAGGAACCAGGACTTTGGACTGAAAAATCGGTTTTCTGCCGCGTCGTTCGGGAGGGCAGCATCGCGCGGGCCGCAAAAAGTCTCGAAACGGAGGAGGAAACGGTCTCGGCGGCGTTGAGCCGTCTCGAAAGCGCACTCGGAGAACGTCTCCTCGTGCGCGCCGCCCGAGGTTCGCGCCCTACGGCCGCGGGGTGGAACGCCTACTCGCTCTGGCGTCGGGCTTCGGACGACCTCTTCCGTCTCACGGATGAAGACCGACGCATGCCGGCTGCGCCCCTTCGCGTGGCGTATCCCTCCACGACGGGCGCCTCGCTCCTTGCACCTCTTACGGCGGCCTGCGCCGCCGCCCATCCCGCGCTTCGATTCGACGTCGAGCTCACTCAAGGGTCTTTCCACCCTCTTTGGAACGGGCTCGACCTTCGGATCGTGCACGGGCGCTATACGCTCGAACCCTGCCGGCAGATGCGGCTCGCGCGCATCCGACGGGTTCTCGTCGCCTCGCCCCTTCAGTTCGCGGAACGCGCTCTGCCGCGCACGCCCGACGAACTGCGGGCCTTCGACGTCGTGGGCGACCGCGACGGCACCGAGACGGGCGCCTTTCGACTGCTTCGCGGCGAAGAGGTGGCGACGGTGACGGCGCCCCCTCGCGTTCGGCTGAGAAACCACTTGGCCGCGATGCGCGCCGCTCTGACGGCCCCCGTCGTCGCGGCGGCCGTGCCCCTTTATCTGGCGGCGCCGCACCTTGCCTCGGGCGAACTCGTGCGCGTGCTTCCCGAATGGGAGTCTCCCTCGCTTCCCCTTCGCGCCGTGCTGCCCCTCGGCAACATTCCGCCGGGCATCCGGGCGCTTCTTCATCACTTCCTATCGCACTTTGAAGAGACCGACGAAGCCGAGACCGACGCCCGATCCACACTCCAATCCTGGGAGAGCGAATCATGACGAAACCTCTCTCTTCGATCCGCGACTGGGAACTCTTCTCGCTCGTCGCCAAGACGCTGAGCGTACGGCAGGCTGCGCAAAGCGCGGCTCTCTCCCCTTCGGTCGTAAGCCGACGGATCGCGGCGCTCGAGAAAAGAATCGGAGAGACGCTCCTCGTTCGCACGGCGCGCGGCTCAGCCCTCACGCCCAAAGGAGCGGAGTACGCCCGGCGCCTCGCCTATCTAGGAGAGGAACTCGCCCTCGCCGAAAGGGCGGGCGAAGGAGGCTCGATCACGATCCGCCTCGCGCCGCCCGTCGACGCCGATCCCTGGGTCAAGGCGACCGGACACTGGATGCGAACCTACGGCGAGCTTTCGGTTTCGCTCCTGCGAAGCGCCGAAGAACTTCCCGCAGACATCAGCGTGGAATATTGTTCGTGGGAAGTTCCCCCGGACGCTCTGTCGCTCACCCTTCCCGCCGTCTGCGCGGCCTCTCCGCACACGCTCGAGGAACGGGGCGTGCCCACTTCGCCCGCACAGCTCGAACGCTTCGTCACGGCAGCGGCGGCGGGTACGCGGACCGTCCTCACGCGCAGAGAACGGACTTTTCCGTGCGAAACGTCCCGCTTCGTGGCCCCCGACTGGGAAACGCTCGTCGCCTCGGCGGTGTGGGGCGGAACCGTCGCGCTGGGACTGCCCCTACGCCTCGCGGCGCCCCATCTGCAGACGGGCGCCCTCATGCTCGTTCTCCCCGAATGGCACTGCAAAGAGATCACGCTTGCCGTCCGCTGCGCCGACTCCCGCACCGCACGCGGTCTCGTCGCGCTCGCACGAACCGTATACGGCTGAAAACCGCCGCCCCACCCGCAAAAAGTTTCGCCCGGCCGAAGCCGGGCGAATGTGCGGGGATGCGAAGGAGGAATGCGGTTTACGCGGCCTTTCGTTCGGCGCCCGTAATGGCGTAGTAGGCAAGACCCGAACCGATCGCGCCGATGAAGAAGGAGAAGTTCGCAAAGGTGGGCGACAACTGGAAGAGCATCGAGAGAACGCCGCCCGCGGCGAGCGCCGCCACGGCCTTCAGGTTCCAGCCGCGCGTGTACCAGTAGCGTCCGCCCTCGCGGTCGTTGTAGAGGTCGTGCACTTCGATGTGACGGGCCTTGACGCGGTAGTAGTCGACGATGATCACGCCGTAGACCGGACCGATGAAGCCCGCGAGAACGTCGATCGTGCTGTGGATCACTTCGGGCGAATGGAAGAGATGCCAGGGGAGAATCGCCACGGCGAGGATCGAGGCGATGAAGCCGCCGCGACGCCACGTGATTTTCGACGGCGCGAGGTTCGAGATGTCGAAGGCGGCCGAGACGAAGTTCGCGACGACGTTCACGCCCACGGTCGCGACGAGAAGCGTGAAGCCCAGAAGCAACGTCAGCATCTTCGAATCGAGCTTCCCGAGCAGCTGAATCGGGTCCATGATGAGTTCGCCGAAGATGACGGGCGTGCCGGAAATCGTGATGACCGCGATCGAGGAGAAGAAGACGAAGTTGACGGGAAGACCCCAGAAGTTCCCCAAATGCATGTCGCGGTCCGACCGGCAGTAGCGGGAGAAGTCGCCGAAGTTGAGCGTGGGACCCGCGAAGTAGGCGACGATGAGCGAAATGCCGACGACGAGCGCCCACATGGATTCTCCGAAGGAAAGCGTCTGGTCGGAGAGCGTGAAGCTGATGTTCTCCCACCCGGCTTCCGCCACGACCCAGATCATCATGACGAGCATCACGACGTAGACGATCGGTCCCGCCCAGTCGATGAAGACGCGGATCGCCTTCATGTCGGCGATGAAGAGCGCCGTCTGCGCGGACCACATGGTGAGGAAACACGCCCAGCCGAGGGTCGAGAGCCCGAGAATGTCGTTTTCGGTGTAGATCTTCCACTCCGGATAGAAGTAGAGCACGCACACCATGAGCGCGGCCGAGGCGAGATAGGTCTGAATGCCGTACCACACGACCGCGATGATCCCGCGGATGAGCGCGGGAATGTTCGAGCCGTAGACACCGAAGGTCATGCGGGCCATCACCGGGAAGGGAATCGCGTGCCGGCGGCTCGGCTCGCCGATCAGGTTCGCAAGGCCCTGCACGATGAGGATGCCGAGAAGCAGCGCCGCGAACACCTGCCAGCCCGCGAGGCCGAGCGAAAAGAGCGTGCCCGCGAAGACGTAGCCCCCGGCGCTGTGCACGTCGGACATCCAGAAGGCGAAGATGTTGTACCAGGTCCAGTTCTGCTTGGCGGGGAGCAGATCCTCGTTCGCCAAGGAACTCTTTGTCGGGTCGGAGATCGGTTTGGTCATGGCGTATCCGTTCCTTTCTTGTTGGTTCGCCATGTATTTTCCGAACCGGGGCTTTGGGGGTCACGCGCCTACGGCGCCAAGAGATTGTCCTTTCGCGACAAGGTCGTGGCGCGCTCGGAAAAGTGCCCGAAACCGCGGGTGCGGGGGACCTTTGAAGACCTCTTTCTCAGAGAAAAAAGCGCCGGAATCTCCCCGAGGGAAGACTCCGGCGTGAGAATTCTCCCCGGCACTCGAAGTGGGGAGACCTTGGAAAAGGAAGAACCTTAAGCGGGACGGCCGACCGTGAAGAGGACGATCGGTTCGAGGTGGGCGGCAAGCTTCATGCCGTCGCGAAGCGCGTCGTGGTCAAAGGAGGCGCGCACGCAGCCCGCAAGGCCGAGCGACGTCGCGGCAAGGTAGCAGGCTTCGCCCATCGTACCCGCGTCGACGAAGACCCCCGTCGGACGGGCGTTCTTCGAGCGTTCCATGTCCGCCACGAAGACGATCGTGACGGGCGCCTTCTTCACGTATTCGAACTGATAGGTGGTCGAGAGTTCGCGAACGTCCGCTTCGGCGGTCTGCTCGAGCGTGTTCTTTTCGGCGTCGAAGCGCCAGGCGCCGTCGGCGCGCAGCACGTAGGCCGACACGGCGCGAAGGTCCAGCGTCGACGGAACGGTGCGGCGCCCGTCTTCGCTCGTGATCCCGGCGCAGGCCCAGAGGAGCGCCGCGAGTTCTTCGTCGGTGAGCGCCGCGTCCGTGCAGTCGCGGTTCGTGCGGCGCTTTGCGAGCGCATCGCCGAGCGGCAGGGTAAGGGCCTTGGGTTCGGGAAGCTGAAGGGTCGTCATGGTGAAACCTCCTTGAATGGGTGTCGTGTTAGTGAGCGTGAGAAATCGTGGCGAGAAGGCGCTTCTCCAGCGCCCGGCCTTCGGCGACGCCCGCGCGTGCGGCGTCGAGTCGCCGCTCGAGAATGTCGGCACCCTTCTCCATCGTGCGAAGCAGCGCGTCGACGCGCGAGGACGGGGTGCCGCCCGAGACGGTGAGAAAGGCACAGCTGCCGGGTTGCGTCAAGGCGCGCCCGTAGACGCCCGCGCGGCTGCCCTCCGCCCTGAGGGGCGTCTTGCAGTCAAGCGTCGCGGGGATCTTCCAGAAGCGGGCCGCGTCTTCGAGCGACAGGGCGCACATGATGTTTTCGGTGCCCTCGCCCGCGCGGATGAGAAGCGTCGGAAGGCCGTCCGACGAAGGTTCCGCCTTTTGCACGGCCTCGGAGAAATCCGCCCCCACGACGAACCAGGGCAAGCCGCGCAAAACGAGCTCTTCGGGAACCTCGTTTTGCACTTCCGCATCGGCAAAAAAGTCGAGTGTGAGCAGTGCGGGAAGGCCGCCCAACCGCGTGCGAAGGGCAAAACGTTCGGCGCGGCCGCCGCAAAGAAGCTCCCTCGAGACGTCCGGGCTGCGCGCGAGCGCCTCTCTCGCGAACTCCTGCGGGTCGTTCGACGAGAGCTCGGTTTCCGGCGCAACGCACGCATGTTCGGGCGTCATCAGGCGCAAAAGTGCCCAAAGGGCATCGGCTTGACATTCGGAGGGGCGTCCCGTCGCAGGGAGACGCGCGGCAATCCCGAAGACGGGTTCGGCGGAAATGTCTTGGCTGAGAACGGCGGGCATGGCGGAAAGAACCTCCTTCGATTCTTAAAGAGAGTAGTCCTCTCCGCCGCAGATCGACACGGGTTTGGCGCGTCAAAACATAGTCATTTCATGCCAGGCGTCCGAGGCTTCGGACGCGGGTGGAAAACGCGGATTTTCCGCTCAGGTCGGAACCGTGCGCATGCGCTTTCGGTAGGCGGCCGGGGCCGTTCCGAACCAGCGGTTGCAGGCGCGGTTGAAGTTGCTCGGGTCGGAAAAACCGAGGTCGTAGGAGATTTCGGTGATGGGCCGCTCGCTGTGGGCGAGCATGTCGTGGGCGAGTCGTCGGCGAAGACGGTCAAGAAGTTCCGCAAAGGAGACCCCTTCCCGCTCGAGGCGCCGTTGTAGCGTGCGAGCGGAAAGATGAAGCGCGTCGGCCACCTCCTTGATCTTCGGCTGCCCGTTCACGAGGAGTTTCGTCATCACCTCTTCGGCGCGCGAAGCAAAGGACGCCTGCCGCACGCGGTTAAGGTATTCGATCGAAAGCTCTTCGGTCACCTCGCGCAGGATGGCGTTCGCGCTCGCGTAGGGTTCGATCGTGTCGGGATAGGCGAAGGTGATGTACGCGCAATCGGCCGCCGTATCGACAATGACGCCGAAGTGTTCGTTGAGTCGTTCCCGATCCCTTTGGGGAAGACACGGCAGATTCACGCCCACGGACATGGGCGTCACCTTGTGGTGCGAAAGGGAATTGGCCTGACGAAGGATGAAGGCGAGCATCGCAAGCGACGCGCTTGCGCCGGGTTCCGTCCCCTTGAGCGTGCGAAGCCTGAGCGTCGTTCCCTCGTGATTGTGCGAGAGACTCACGTCCATCGTGGACGAAATGATCTTGGCGTAGCGCGCCACGAGGTCGAGCACCTGCGAGAGCGAGCGCGACGTCACGACGGCGAGCCCGAGACTGTGCAGCGTCGCCACCTGCATTTCCTGGCCGCAGCGCATGCCGACCAACGGGTCGTCCGTTTCGCTCAGAAGCTGTTCCCAGAGACGGCGAACCTGCGTGGCGGGATAGCGCGCCCCGGGCACGCCCAAAAGCGACCGATCGAGCCCCGCCCTTTCCAGAAGCGGTTCCGGTTCGATCCCGTACCCCCGCGACGTCTGGCAAATGGAACGCACCCAGGCCGCAAGAATGCTGTCGCCCACGGGGAGCTCCCGCAACTCGGCGTCGTTTGCCAAGGTCAAAAGTTGTTCCCGCTTTTCTTCCAACATATCCCTCCCCTCTCTCACACACACCAATGCGCACGCGGGCCGCATCGACGTCCGTCGACCGGCCCGCTCTGGTCATTGCGTCAAGAATTATACGGAAAAGGTCCTAAATTCCTGTATTTTTTTTACGCAAAAACAACGCCTTCTTCGGCGACGACGCGCGTACCCGAACGGCCGGCGAGGATTTCGTCGATCTTGTCGAGGGCGCCGATGACGGCCGTCTTGCCGGACTTTTCGACGAAGCGGCAGGCGGCTTCAACCTTCGGCCCCATGGAGCCCTTGGCAAAGCCGTAGGCGCGCAGGGACTTCGGATCGGCCTGGGCGATGCGGCGCTGTTCGGGCTTGCCCCAGTCGAGGTAGGCGCCGTCGACGTCGGTCGCGATGATGAAGAGGTCGGCGTCGAGGTCGGCCGCGAGGACGGACGAGGCGAGGTCCTTGTCGATCACGGCTTCGGCACCGCGCAGACGGCCTTCTTCGTCGTAGTAGGTCGGGATGCCGCCGCCACCGCAGCAGATCACGATGTGACCGGCTTCAACGAGGGTCTTGAGGGACTTCAGACCGAAGATGCGCTTGGGTTCGGGGCTCGGCACGACGCGGCGGAACTTGTCGTTGTCCGGAGCGATCGACCAGCCTTCCTTGGCGGCGAGGGCTTCGGCCTCTTCCTTCGTGTAGACGGGGCCCACGGGCTTGGTCGGGTGCTGGAAGGCCGGATCCTTCGGATCGACTTCCGTCTGCGTGAGGACGTTGCAGAGCGTGGCGCTCTTCGGAACGAAGTTGGCGAGTTCCTGCTGGATCATGTAGCCGATCATGCCGAGGGATTCGGCGCCGATCACGTCGAGCGGGTACATCGGAACGGCCTTGTAGGCGTTGTTCTGGAGAGCGAGAAGACCGACCTGCGGGCCGTTGCCGTGGGAGATGATGAGTTCGTTCCCTTCGTAGGCCTTGGCGATCTGTTCGCAGGCCGTACGGACGTTGGCGCGCTGGTTCTGGGCGGTCATGGGTTCGCCGCGCTTCAAAAGGGCGTTGCCGCCGAGAGCAATGAGAAGACGCATTTGCTTTTCCTCTTGTAAGTGATGAGTTGATTATCAGACGGCCCGGCCGCCAGAGCGGCCGCGGCCTTCAAAAAATGAAAATGGGTCGTTAGCCGTGGATTTCGATGCGCTTGCCGCGGGCTTCGCCGAGAATCCCGTCGCCCAGGCGCCAGACGGCCATCCCGCGCACGAACGTGTCGCGCACGCGGCAGTCGATGCGGCGGCCTTCATAGGCGCTGAAGGGGTTCTTGTAGAGAAGATCCTTGGCTTCGAGCGTGTAGGAGCGGTTCGGATCGATGACGACGAGGTCGGCGTCAAAGCCCACCGCGATTTCGCCCTTCCCTTCGAGACGGAAGCGTCGGGCGGCGTTCGTCGAGAGCGCGAGCGAGAGCGTCACCGGGGAGATCCCGCGCTTCAGGACCGCTTCGTCGAACATCGCGTCGACGCAGTTCTGCGCCGCGCTGATGCCGCCCCAGGCCTTGAACGCGTTGGGATCGGACTTGAGGTCGATCGTGCAGGGGGAATGGTCCGAGACGAGCATTTCGATGCGTCCGTCGGCGAGGAGTTCCCACATGCGTTCGCGGTGCTTGCGGTCGCGGATCGGAGGCGAGCACTTCGCCTTCGGTCCGATCGCGTCGAGCTCTTCCGTCGCGAGAAGGAGGTAGTGCGGGCAGCTCTCGAAGCTCGCGTCGACGCCGCGGGCCTTCGCCTCTTCGACGGCTTCGATCGCTTCGTGGCAGGAGCAGTGCGCGATGTGCACGCGGCAGCCCGTCGCCTCGGCGATCATGAGGACGCGCCGGACGGCTTCGACTTCCGTGAAGATGGGACGCGTCGCCACGTAGTCGGAGACGAGGGTCTTGCCGGCTTCCATCGCTTCACGGCCGAGTTCGTCGGTGATCGTCGCGTTTTCGCAGTGCACGACGACGAGGCCGTCGACCTTGGCGATTTCGCGCATGCCGCGGTAGAGCTCCCAGTCGGTGACGTTCTTGAAGTCGCCCGGTTTGTCGGAACCGCAGGTCGCGACGAAGGCCTTGAAGCTCGCGACGCCCGCCTTGGCCATCGGGATGAGGTCGGCCGTGTTCCAGGGTACGAGCCCGCCCATGGGGGCGTAGTCGACCCAGCAGGAATCCTTGGCGTGCGACATCTTGAGTTCGAGCGAGGCGACGTCGGTCGTGGCGGGGATGTTGTTGAGAGGCATCTCGACAAAGCTCGTGATGCCGCCCGCGGCCATCGCCTTCGTACCCGTTTCGTAGCCTTCCCATTCGGTGCGGCCGGGTTCGCTCAGGTGCATGTGCGCGTCGACCATGCCGGGGAGCACGTAGCAGCCCGCGGCGTCGCAGACGCTTTTCGCCTCTTCATCGATCGTCGGGGCGATGCGGACGATTTTCCCGTCCTTCACGCCGATCGACGTCGTTTCCACCCGGTCGCGCAGGACCACGCGGCCGTTTTTAACGATGAGGTCCAACATTGCTGCTTCCTCCTTAGAACTGGATGTTGAAGACTTGCTGGAAGTAGAGGGCGGCCGAAGACATCACGCCGAGGATGATCATAAGGGGCGTGTAGAAGCGGATCCACTTCGTGTAGTCGCACTTCGAGATCACGAGCGTCGCGATGAAGAAGCCCGAGGTCGGGAAGAAGATGTCGGAGAGCTGGCCGCCCCAGGCGTTGGCCGAAACGATCGCCTGCTGCGAGATGTCGAGAAGCGAAGCGAGCGGCGAGAGAATCGGCATCGTCAGAATCGTGAGGGCCGTCGCACCCGGAATCAGGGCGTTGAAGAGCCACTGTTCCCAGAAGACCACGATCGCACTGATGGCGGGCGGCGTGCTCTTCATGAGGTTTTCGAGCCAGTTGACGATGGTGTCGGTGATGACGCCCGAGTCCATGACGACGGCGATGCCCGAGGCGACGCCGCAAAGGAGCGCGCCCACCATCAGGTCGTGCATGCCGGCGTTGATGTCGTTGCAGATGTCCTGACCGCGCTTACCGGCGATGAGGGCCGCGACGATGCCGATCGTGAGGAAGAGACCGCCGATCGCTTCAAAACCGAGGTTCTTCCAGAGGATGAGCGCAACCGCGATCGGGAAGAGGATGAGACAGGCGATGCCGGCGCGGATCTGCTGCGGCGTGAAGGTCTGTTCGCCCACGGGAGCGCGTTGGGCGATTTCTTCGCGCATGATCTTGTCCGAATCAAACGTAAGGCTCGATTCGGGGTTCTTCTTAACGCGGGCGGCATACACCATCACGTAGGCGATCGAAATGACGATCGCGAGCACCATGACGATGGCGCGAAGGCCCGATCCGGAGAAGATCGGAAGTTGGGCGATCTGCTGACCCATGCCGACCGAACCCGGAATCGTGATGCCGAAGGTGAAGCCGATGCAGGGCCCGAGAAGCGCCACGGCGGTCGCGGTCATGCCGTCGTAGCCGAGGCGGTAGAAAAGAGGCAGGAATACGGGGAGATAGGCAAGCGACAATTCCGGCACGCCGATGAAGGCGGCGAGAAGCGAAGTCACCGCCATGAGAATCGGGGCGACGAGCATTTCCTGGTTGCCGACCGCCTTGGAGAGACGCTGCACGCCGAGGTCGATCAGACCGGCGCGTTTGATGAGGCCCATGCAGGCGCCCACCATGAAGGTGAGAACCACGATGCCGGCGGCGCGTTCAAAGCCGTACGGGATGGCGGTGATGATTTCGAAGAAGCCCGCGGGATGTTGCTCGACCTCTTTGTAGGTGCCCGCCACGACGAAGTTCTGCACGCCGTGCACCGTCTCGACGACCTGGCGATCGTACTGGCCGGCGGGAACGATGTAGGTGAGGAGCGCCATCACCAGGATGAAGGTCCCGAGGATGATGTAGATGTCGGGCATCTTGAACCCGCGTTTCTTCGGGGTTTCGTTTTTCTGAAGCTCGGACATGATGAGACTTCCTTCCCGCGGGTTGAGTCGCGGGGGTTGGATAAAAAACGGGGCGTTCGCGCCGATCGGCTCGAGCGCCCCCAAGTGGATCAATGGAGAACAGTTTTGAAGAGGCGTTCTCAGTTCACGCCGACGACGGCGGAGAGGAGCGCCATGCGCAGAGCCACGGAGAAGCCGATCGCGCGGAAGTAGAGCTGATGCGGCGTGTTGTCGATGCCGAAGTCGAACTCACCGGGGTTGCGCGGCAGCGAGTGATGGACGCCCACGACCTTGCCCGTCTTGGCGCGGATCGTGTTGAGCATGTCCATCGACACGTAGTAGTTGGCCATCTTCTTCATGAAGTCTTCACGGTTCGGATCGTCCTTCTTGACGGAGCAGCCCGGCAGATAGATGAGGTCGACGCCCTTTTCCATGTAGAGCTCTTCGTGCTGCTTCTGGGTGAGGTCGAAGTGTTCTTCGAACTGAGCGCCCATCTTGCAGAGCTTTTCGCGGACGATGTCCGGCGTACGGAGTTCGCTCGTGCCCGTGTAGATGATCTTGGCGCCCATGGCGGCGAGAGCGAGGGCGAAGGACTGGCCGGAGCGGGCGCGGGAGAGGTCGGGCGAAGCGATCGCGACGGTGACCTTGGAGAGGTCGCCGAAGGCGCGCCAGCAGGTGTAGGAGTCGAGCAGGCCCTGGGTCGGGTGCGTGACGTGGCCGTAGCCGCCCGAGATCACCGGAGCGCAGTGGCCCTTGATTTCTTCGAGGGCGCCCATGGCTTCCTTGTCGTCGGGGTGACGCATCACGATGACGTCGGCGTATTCGCTCGTCACGCGCAGGCTGTCGGCGAGGGATTCGTTCTTCGCAACCGACGAGTTGTGGGTCGGGTCGGCTTCCGTGATGACGGAGCCGCCGAGGCGGTGCATGGCGTTTTCATGCGAGCAGCGCGTACGGGTCGAGGGCTGGAAGAAGAGCGTGTAGAGAACCTTGCCCTTCAGGAGATCCGTGCCGGTGCGCATGAAGGGTTCGAGCATTTCGGCCGCGTAGAAGAGCGACTGGATTTCGTCGCGGGAGAAGTCGTCCAAGAACGTGATGTTCTTGCCGCGCATGTGCGTGGCGTCGAGGTATTCGCGGATGTCGCGGGCCTTGAAGCTGTCGGTGAGAGCCATTTGTAGTCTCCTGGTTCGTGTTCCGGTTTAGGTGGAAAAAAACGGTGTCGCGGATCGATCAGATTTCGACGTCGCGGTTGCAGTCCTTCGAGTAGATGTAGCTGAAGGGTTCGCGGCCGATGCCGTAGGCGGCCTGCAGCGAGAAGGCGCCCATCCAGAGGAAGTCTTCCTTCTTCGTGAGGTACCAGTCGTCGTCGAGCTTGTAGGTGCCCTGGCCTTCGTAGATGTAGGCGCCGTGTTCCTGAACGTGCGTTTCGACGATATTGTGCGAGGCGCCCGGATCGAAGGAGAGGATGTGCATGTTCATGTCGAAGGCTTCGTCGAGCGGGAGGAAGTCCTTGACGTGGACGTTGGCCATGCCGTCGTAGTCGCGGAAGGGCGTTTCGTTGATGTTGCCGAAGACGGTCCAGGGCTTGAGTCCCTTCGGATGCGGGATGTAGCGCTGCTTGTAGAGGAGGATGCGGCCTTCCTTGCCGTTGGCGTTCTTGAAGCCGATGCCGACGCCGGCGGGAGCGTAGGCGTAGCCGCCCTGCGTGAGGGTTTCGGTCTTGTCGCCGACCGTCACTTCGAGAGCGACTTCGCCGTCGAGGACGTAGATGAAGGATTCTTCATGTTCGAGCGACGCATAGGGATATTCCGTATGAGCCGTCGCGCCGAGCGTGCCGATCAGCTGAACGAAGCCGGCGCCCACCTTCGGGGAGCAGAGGATCGTCATCTTGGCGTCCACGATCCCGGGGATCGTGTTGATGACGCGCCCTTCGGGCGTGATGATCGCGAAGCTGTCGCGCTTGACGATGGAACGGTTGGACAAGAGGTCCTGAGGATAGCCGGGCATGATGCCTCCTAGTCGTTTGAGTGCTTTTCCTAGAGATGATTGGGATTTCGAGGACTTTCTGTCTCTCGACACGGCAAACTATAGGAGGCTCGAAGGCGAAGCTTTAGGGTGAAAAATGACATCCGCTTGTCATTTCACGCCACCCCCGAAAACACGGCGATTTCGGGCGTCAAGCACTTGTCATTTCGCGCCAACCCCGTTTTCGACCTCAAAAAACGCGCTTTCGGACCATCGGTCATCCGGCATTAAGGAAGAACGCCTACCATGGTCGGGTGTTTTGCGCGCGGTGTTACAATGCCTCTTTTCTTCGCGCCCTTTGCGGCGCGGATGACGAAGCGGCTTCGCCGCGGAACGGTTTTTCCCTCACTTTTTTCGCCCCGCGTTCCGGTTTCGAACGCCGGGCGCCGATCTCTCATGAAAGAAATTCGCACGCGTATTGCTCCGAGTCCCACCGGCATGATGCATCTCGGGACCGCCCGCACGGCCATCTACTGCTGGGCCGTCGCCCGTCACCTTGGCGGCAAGTTCCTCCTGCGCATCGAGGACACGGACCAGGTTCGCTCCACGCAGGAAGCCGTGGACGTGATTCTTCAGGGCATGAAGTGGCTCAACCTCGACTACGACGAAGGCCCCATCTATCAGATGGACCGTCTCGCCCGCTACAAGGAAGTGGTCGACCAGATGCTCGCCGACGGCCGCGCCTACTACTGCTACGCGACGCCCGAAGAACTCAACGAAATGCGTGAAAAGCAGAAGGCTCTCGGCCTCAAGCCTCGCTACGACGGCCGCTGGCGTCCCGAAAACGCCAAGGGCAAGCCCATTCCCGAAGGCGTGCAGCCCGTCGTGCGCTTCCGCAATCCCGACGAAGGCGTCGTGACCTGGGATGACGCCGTCTACGGTCCGATCAGCGTCGCCAACAGCGAGCTCGACGACCTCATCATCATGCGCAACGGCATCCCCACCTACAACTTCGCCGTCGTCGTCGACGACTGGGACATGAAGGTGAGCCACGTCATCCGCGGCGCCGACCACATCAACAACACGCCGCGCCAGATCAACATCTACAACGCCCTCGGCGCCGAAGTGCCGGTCTTTGCGCACCTGCCCCTCATCAACGGTCCTGACGGCCAGAAGCTCTCGAAGCGTCACGGCACGGTGTCGGTCCTCGAGTACGAACGCCAGGGCTACCTCCCCGAAGCGATCTTCAACTACCTCGCCCGTCTCGGCTGGGGTCACGGGAACATGGAAAAGTTCTCCCGCGACGAACTCGCCAAGGTCTTTGAACTGCGCGACTGCTCGCGCGCCGCGGCCCGCATCGACTGGAAGAAGCTCGACTGGCTCAACCAGCAGTACATGAAGGAAGCCGACGACGTCCGCCTCGCCGACCTCGTCAAGCCCCGCATCGAAGCGCGCGGCGGCGACGTGGCCGCGGGTCCCTGCCTCGCCGAAGTCTCGGGTCTCCTGAAGAGCCGCGCCGGCAACCTCGAAAAGCTCGCCGACGCCGCCCTCTTCTTCTACAAGAAGGGCGAACTCGACAAGGCCGCGCTCGAAGCCGCCTTCGCCGACGGCGGCCGTGAAGCGCTCGCGCTCTTCGCCGAAAAGTGGAACGCCCTCGCCGACCTCACCCCCGAAGCCGTCTACGGCATCATTCAGGCGGTGATGGCCGAACGCGAAATCCCGATGAAGGTGCTTGCGAACCCGCTTCGCATCGCCGTGTGCCGTGCCGACCGCACGCCGCAGATCGACAAGACGCTCTGCCTCATCGGCCGCGAAGAAGTGGCGGCCCGCATGGCGGAAGCCCTCGCGCTCTAAATCAAAGCGACGGCGGGGATCCTCCCCGCCCCGCTCGGGCAAAAGGCGACGGTTTTCGGACCGCCGCCTTTTTTGCGCCCTGCCGAGTCACCGCTTTGCAGAACGTCTTTTCCCCGTCCGCCCCGCCCTCTAGAATGTGGATATGACAAACCGCAATTCCAAAAGTCCCATGTCCTGGCTCTTCTTTTCGGTCACGCTCGTCTTCATGTTCGCGGGCCTCGCGCTCTCCTTCTGGAGCGCCTCCAAAGCCGTCGAATCCAAGCGCATCGCCGCCGAGGGCGTTCCCGTCACGGCCGAAATCGTGCGCGTGGAAGAGGAGGAGCGCCACATCAACCGCGACGACGGTCCCCGCATTCAGATCGTGTACTTCGAGGTCGCCGGCTTTACGAGCGCGGAAGGACAGAAGATCGAAACGCGCCTCTGGCCGAAGTACGACGCCAAGCTCGTGCTCAAGCCCGGCGACAAAGTCGAGATCCTCTACAACTTCGACAACCCCGAACAGGTCGTTGAAGCGGGCGGGAAACGCGAATTCCAACAGGGCGTCATCGGCGCCGTCTTCGGCCTTCTTGTGTCGGTCGTCGCGGCGTTTCTCGCCTTCCGATCCCTTTCGTCGATTCTCTCGGGCGGCTGACGCATTCGAATTATCGGGATAAAGTCCGCATGCCGCCTTCACTTCTCTTTCGGCGATCCCTGCGCTTCCTTTCGGGAGCGATGATCTTGTTCGTCTTCCTTTTCAGTTCAGTCAATGCGGCCGAGGAAGCTCCCGTGTTGCGTCTGGGCCTCTCCACCGTGGCGATGCCGGCCACGCGGGATCCCTTGGAGAACGCCACCCTCGAAGCCTTTGAGCGCGCCTTCGGGCGCGAGCGTCTCGTTGTGCGTACCTACCCCGTGTTGGAACTCGAAAAGGCGATCCGTTCGGGAGAAATCGACCTCTTTCTCGGAAGCGCAGGTCTCTCACGACGCGTGGCCGACACGGGGGCAAGACCGCTCGTGACAAGTGTTCGTCCGGGACTTGAGGATCCGAACCGCAACGAAGGGTCGCTCTTCATCGTGCGTCAAGACGCACCGATTCAAGGCATCGACGACCTGCGCGGCCGGCGTCTGGCCGCGAACCTCCCTTACGGTTTCTCGGGCTACCACGCGGCCCTCGGAGAGATCGCCGCCCGCGGATACGATCCTTCGGATTTCTTCTCCTCTTCGATCTTTTTCGGCAAAAGCGCCGCCATGCCCGAAATCGCGCGTGCCGTGCGGGACGGCGAGGCAGACGTCGGCATTCTTCGACTCTGCGCTTATGAAGGTCTGCGCGTAAGCGACCCCGAACTCGTCGCCACCCTTCGTCCCTTGCCGCCAGAGCGCCCGGTTGAAGGGAAAGTCGCCTGTCTTCACTCGACACGGCTTTATCCCGCGCAGACGATCTCCGTCATGCCCTCCGTGTCGCCGGAGGACACGAAGGCCCTTCTCGTCTCCCTTCTCACGTTGCCGGCGCAAACGGGCGGACGCTCCTGGAGCGTGGCGACTGACTTCAAGGCCGTCGACGAATTGCTAGCTACTCTGTCGCTAGGCCCCTATGCTCGCCCGGAACCCTGGACGCTTGAACGCTTCCTTCGACACTACTGGCCACACGTCGCCGTGAGCGCGGCGCTTCTTGCCGCACTCCTTCTGCATGCCTGGCGCGCCGACGTGCTCGTTCGACGACGCGAAGAAGAACTTCACGAAGCAGCTGAGCGGGAACGCGCACAACGCGACCGCATCGAAACTCTTCAGCGCGCGGGCGTTGTGGGGCAACTATCAAGCCTCATCGCTCACGAAATCCATCAGCCGCTCGCCGCCATACGACTCTTTGCCGACGGCCTCGTGCGTCGTGCCTCACAAGGGACACTCACCAAGGGAAAAATCATTTCGGTTGGCGGCCACATCGCTCATGACGCCGAGCGCGCCCGCACCGTCGTAGACCGCGTTCGCGAGTATGCCCGCGAACGACAACCCGCCAAGGAACCGGTCGACCTTGCCCATCTGACGGCGCATCTTCGCGAGACCTATCCGGCGCTTTTCGCCAAAAGCGGAGCGCCGACGCCTATCGAAACCGATCCGCTCTGGGTGTACGGGCGCCCCATCGAATTGGAACTCGTGATCGTGAATCTCCTTCGCAATGCCGTGGAGGCGGCGTCGCACGCCCGCGAACCGGCAGTCGATGTACGGGTCTTTCGAGACAGACATCACGTCGTGTTGACGATCCGAGACAACGGTCCTCGCGTTTCGGATGAAGTGTTTTCGAGGCTCACAGAACCCGTATCCAGCTCGAAACCCGAAGGACTCGGTCTCGGACTCGCAATCGTACGGGGGATCGTCGAAAATCACGAAGGAAGCATTGAGTTTGAGCGCCTTGAAACAGCGGGTATTCTCTGCCGCCTGACGCTTCCCGCACTCGAAGCGTCCGATCCTTCCGAAAACGCCCTGACTTCCGGAATCGCCTCATGACCGCACACGCCCTCCAACGCATTCGCATTGTGGATGACGACGAATCTCTTCGGGAAGCCATTGCTTTTGTTCTCGAAGGCGAAGGCTACAGCGTCGTCGAGTACGAAAGCGCCGAAGACTTTCTTGCCCGCGACGATCTTCGTACCCCTGGTTGTCTTCTCCTCGACGTCAAAATGCCGGGGCTCTCCGGGCTCGGACTTTTTGAAAGACTCCGCGATGCCGGCGTCACGCTTCCCGTCATTTTTCTTTCCGCACACGGCGACATCGACATGGCGGTTGACGTTATGCAAAAGGGCGCCGTGAGTTTTCTGCCGAAACCCGTGAGCTCCGAGAAACTCCTCGCTGCAATCGAAAGAACGCGCGAAGCTGCCCCAAGCGAACCGATCCTTACACCTCTCTCGGAGCGCGAACGGCAAGTGGTGTCACTCGTCGTCTCCGGACTCACAAACCGCGAAGTTGCCGAACGGCTCGGTCTTTCAAAGCGCACCGTCGAATTCTTCAGGGCGGGCGCCATGCGCAAGCTCGGATGCCACAACCTTGATGACCTTCTTCGCGTGGCACCGATCGTTCTCGGCTGATCCGTCCGACATTTCCTTTCGTTATCTGCGCTTTTCTTGACCGAACCAGGGTCTACCTAACGGCGGTCTCCTCCTACGATGGAATCGTTCCACCAGCAAAGGAGACAACCATGCAAGGTATCAACCGCCGTAACGCCCTCAAGACCGGGCTTCTCACAGCCGTCGCCGCCGGCGCCGGTATGGCGCACGCCGAAGTGAAAAAGGACGAAGCGCACACCGCTACGTACGACCTCGTCATCATCGGTGCGGGCTGCGCCGGCATGACCGCCGCCATTGAAGCCGCCGACCTCGGAGCCAAGGTGGCGCTCCTTGAAAAGATGTCGATGCCCTTTGGCAACACCATCTACGCGGGCGGCCACTTCAACGCGACGAACACCTTCGTGCAGAAGGAAAACGGCTTCACCGACACGATCGAAGAGTTCTACAAGGACATGATGGCCGTTTCGAAGGGCCGCGGCGATCCCAAACTCACGCGCATCTACTGCGAAAAGAGCGCCGACTGCATCCAGTGGCTGACCGACCGCTGCGGTATCAAGTGGGGCAAGATGGTTCGTGAAGTTTGGCCCGCCACCGTGCGCGGCCACGTCGTGGCCGGCCCGAAGAAGCCAGGTGGCGCGCAGCTCACCGAACAGATGCTCGCCGAAGTTAAGAAGCACAAGAACATCACCTTCCTCACCAACACCAAGGTGATCGAACTCACGAAGACGCCGCTTCTCGCCTGCACGGGCGTGAAGGCCATTTCGAAGACGGACGGCCTTCTTGAACTCAAGGCCCGCGCCGGCGTCGTCATCGCGACGGGCGGTTTCCACGCCAACCGTGAAATGATCTGCAAGTACATGGGCGGCGGCGTCGCCTGGATGCCTCTGCGCGGTTCGGCCTACATGATGGGCGAAAACATCGAGCTCACCCGTCCCTTCATGCCCTACTACACGAACCTCGATCAGTTCCACGGCGGCCCGATCCACGGTCCCACGCAGGCCAATCCCTCGACGATGGTCAACTACGGCATCATCGTCAACAAGGAAGGCGCCCGCATTCTCGACGAAGTCATGACCTACGTCGCCGTCGCCAAGAAGCTCCCGTCGATCGCGCCCGACAACTGGGCCTTCATCGTGATTGACCAGCAGGTCGTCGACATTCCGACCGTCAAGACCCGCATCGACCGCTACAAGAAGGCGAAGGCTCCGATCCACACGGGCAACACCATCGCCGAACTCGCGGCCGACATGGGCGTTAACGTCAAGATTCTTGAAAAGACCGTGGCCGACTACAACGCCGCGGTGAAGGCGGGCAAAGCTGCCGATCTTACGCCGCCCAACACGCTCGAGAAACCGCGCCTCCTCGAAAAGGGACCGTTCCTCGCCTTCCCGTTCCAGGGCGGCATGACGGCCACTTTCGGCGGTCCGCTCATCAACGGCGACGGTCAGGTGCTCAACGCTGAAAAGCAGCCGATCCCGGGGCTCTACGCCATCGGCAACGCCATCGGCGGGCTCTTCTACGATGACTACATCGTCGGTTCTCAGCTCACCGCAGCCGTCATTTGGGGGCGTCTCGCCGCCCAGCATGCCGTCGGAACGCTTAAGAAGGCCTAACCGTTCGACTCCCCCGCCTTGATCGACCTCTTTCTGAGGCAGATCGGGGCCCCATAACAAGGCCCGGCACCTCATCGGTTGCCGGGCTTTCGTCTGTTCTTATTCCATCGAACCTCAGTCGAAGTTCTTTTCCATGAGGGCTCGCATCAAGTCCTGCTTTCTCGGGAGTTTCGCTTCGCTCTCGCGCGCCCAGTTGCGAATGAGGCCGCGCAACCACTGATGCGCGGGATCGCGCTGTCGCGCCTCACACCAGGCGAGCACGATGTGTCCGGCCTTGGGTTTTGGGAGACCTTCAGGCAACGGAAGCCACACGAGGTTGTAGCGGGGTTGTAGCGAAAGTGCCCCACGCTTCGGGGCCAGCATCATAAAATCCGTGCGTTCGAGAACCTCCATGAGGTCGTTTCCGTTCTTGGAAGAACAGACGACCTGCCCGAGCACCTTCGGATCTTCTCCGAACAGCTGTCGATCCCACGAAGCCGCATGCAGATCGGTGCTCACCGTCATGCCGAAGCGCTTGTAGTCGAGAAAGCGCTCCATCGACGGCGCCCCGCCCCGAAATTCCCGCACAAGCGGATGATCCGCCCTAAGGAGAATGCCGAGTTCCACGGGAAAAAGCGGCAGCGTGCGAAAGGACGGCGGCACGGCGCTGTCCGGCGTAAAGATGAGATCGAGCTCTCCCGTCTCGAGCATCTCCCAGATCTTGAGCGAACGATGGCGCATCTCAAGGTGCACGCTCGGCGCTTCGCTTGCCATGCGCGGCAACAGATAGGCGAGCATTTCGGGCACCACGATGCCCCAAGCGGACATCGAAAAAGTTCGCTCCAACTGCGAGAGATCCAGAGGGCGCAGGGAGAAAAGCCGGTCCGTCTGCGCGATCGTGCGGCGCAGTTCCGGTTCGATCCGAAGCATCGTGTCGGTGGGGGTGAGCCCTCTTGCGTGCGGCGTGAACAAGGGATCCCCGAAGGCTTCGCGCAGACGGTCGAGCGTGCGCGAAGCGGCCGCAAGTGAGAGCCCCTGGTGCGAAGCCGTTCGGGAAAGCTTCCCCGATTCTAGAAGATCGAGCAGAAACCGGAGTTGCGAGCGCGTCACCGAGTCGGCGGCCGTCTCAGGGGAACGATTGGATGTTGGCATCGGCATCAATGGAAAAAGCGGCGGAGGACCTTACTTCGCGAAGGGATCCTTCGTGGGATCGGCGCTTCGGACGTACTCCGTATATTGTGCGACGGCGTCGGCCTTCTCGGAACCGAAGCGGTCGGAGATGAATCCCAGGGCCATGTCCATGCCGGCCGTGAGCCCCGAAGACGTGTAGAACTTGCCGTCGGCGCACCAGCGGGCGCTCTTTTGCCACCGAACGGCGGGAAGCGTCTTCAGGGCCATCGGGACGGCGTTCTTGTTCGTCGTCGCGCGGCGCCCGTCCAAAAGCCCCGTGCGACCGAGCAGCACCGAGCCCGTGCAGACCGTGAGCACCCAGGGCGCGTGCTCGGCGAGGAACTTGACGCGCGCGAAGAATTCGGGCGAAAGCTTCAGCCATTGCGGTGCCGCTCCGGGAAGAAGCAACAGTCCCTCGGGATCAGCCTTTTCCACCGCCTCGACGGCGACGGGAACGCCCTGCGCGCTTTTCACGACGCCCGCAGCCATGCCGTAGAAACGGATGTCATAGACACCCGCATAGGCAAGCATTTCGACGGGGCCCATCGCATCGATCGTCTCGAAGCCCTCAAAGAGGAAAACGTTGAGGGGCGTCTTTTCCGTGTCGCCCGCGGTTTGCGAGGTTTGCTTTTCAGAAGCGAAGGCCGGAGCGTGAGAAGCGACCGCAAGACCGGCGGCCGCGCCCTGAAGAAGGGTTCTGCGCGAAAGCATGAAGTGTCTCTCCTGATTCGAAAGATTCCGAAGGTCCTTCGACCTCCGACGATGTTTCAGCAGTATGCACGCGCGACGTGAGCGGAGCCTTAGGTGAAGGAAAAAAGAAGCGCCCTCCGGGTGTGGCTCCAACCCGAAAGGCGCCTTAACGCAGGAGTCCTGCGTCGTGCGGACGCTTCGGAGATGCGACCTCCGAAAGTCCGCACGAACCGTTTCCTTCGATTACTTCGCGACCTTGGCCGGATCGAAGGCAAGCTGGACGTTGAACGGCCAAGCCTGATAGCCCATCGTGTCCTGCAGACGGATCAGAACGCTCGGATCCGTTTCGCCGAACTTGTACTCGGCGATGTAGGGATGCGGCTTGATGGGAGCGCCCGTCTTGTCACCCGAAGGCGCACCGGCGAGACCCGCGGTCGAGTAGTAGATGAAGAAGGAGTCCTTGTCGTCCATGTACTTCGTGAGACCCGTGACGGGCGAGTAGTAGTCGTGGCCTTCCTTCTTGCCCACTTCGTAGATCTGTTCGACTGTCATCTTCTTCTGGTCGATCTTGTAGACCACGCCGCGGGTGTACTTCATTTCAGGCAGGGCCGGCTGTTCCATGCCGCGGGCGTCACCGTTGTCGAAGGCGGACACGTAGATCACGTCCTTCGTCGACTTCGAGTCGATTCGCCAGGCGGTGTGCTGCGTCCACGTCCAGTCGAAGCCGCCTTCGCAGACGGAACCTTCGCACTTGATCTTGTTGCCGTCCTTGTCGACCGGCGTCAAGACCTTCTTCGCGAAGTCGCCCTTCCAGCCTTCAGGCGAAGCGAGAATCCACTTCACCTTCTTGTCGCGGCCGATCTTGATGATGGCGGACTGATGGCGCGACGAAATGATGATCGAGTCGTCGGTCGGGTCATAGTCGACCGAGTTCACGTGCGCCCAGTTGCGGCCCGGACCCACGCCCGGAATGTCGCCGAACTTGTCTTCCTTGTCCATGGCGGCAAGCTCTTCGGCGGACAAGGTCTTGCCGGCCTGCGAAGCGTCGATGTTGAGGCAGACGGCGCCCTGGTCGAGGGCCTTGATCACGTTGTCGCGATACGGATCGAGAATTTCGAAGAGTCGGAATTCGTCGACCGCGCGGCCGTCGGCGTCCACTTCGGCGATCACGTCGCGGACCGTGTGAACGCGCTTGCCGTCGGGACGGCGCAGGTCGGCCGAAGCGACGCGCAGGAAGACGTGACCGTTCTGCGCAGCGTCGAGCGCATGCGAGTAGTCCGAATAGTTGGAGGGCAGACGACGGTTGAAGATTTCACGACCGAGCATGTCGTACTTGGCGTAGCGCTGGCCGTAGCCGAACATGAGGCCGCCGTCCTGCGTCTGCTGGAAGCCCATGAGAATGCCGGACTTGTAGGGCTGTTCCGGATCGTACATGTTGGAGTCCGGAAGGAGGTACCAACGAACCGTACCCGTCGAGTCGATGATGGCGTTTTCCGGACCGTAGGCCCATTCCAGCGCGCCGCCCATCGGATTGTTCCAGACGAAGCGCGAAGCGTCGGGCGGCGTCGGGATCAGGTTGTTGACGAAGTAGAGACGGTCGTTGAAGGCCTTGGACATCTTTTCGACCTTCGCGTTGAAGGTCGTATGCGTCTGACCGGTCGTGCCGTTCGAGCGCAGGAAGACCGGCGCCGTGTAGAACTGATAGCGGTCCTTGAAGTGTTCGGTCTTGCCGTTGAAGACGCGGTCGTATTCGACTTCCACCGTGTTGAGGTAGTCGGGATAGAGACCGAAGACCGGGATGCCGGCGTGCGTGCGGACGTTTTCGTCCGAGACCGAGTAGCGGATCGTCTGGCCGCCCATCTTCGGGAGAACCGTGACGGTCGCGTTCTTGACGACGTAGCCGCCGTTGCGCACGACGGCCGTGAGCGGGGCGATCTTGTAGGGATTCACCATGACTTCGCCGATGTTGCCCTGCGCCTTGAAGGCGACGGCCGGGCCGCTCGCGCCGCCCGAAGCGAGGACACCGCCCGAAAGCGCGGCGATGCTCGCCGCGAAGGCCGCATAGACGGCAATGCGTTTGATCTGCATGAGATTTCCTTTTTTCTTGGAGGAGACGATTCAACCGACTCCTTGCGGAATCGGCGGTTCACTGCCGATCGTAGAGAAGGAATCGCCCAGAACCAACGGAGGAAAGCGGGAAACAGGTTTCCGAAAATCGGAAACCTCACCAATCAACCGCAGACACCGATCTCTTTTCCTAAAGACAGAGGAAGTCTTTTTAATTAAGTATCCGCTCACTTCTCTGAAAACATCCTTTCAACGGACATGCCGTAACACAGTAGCGCGCCGCGAGAAAGTGGAAAAGTCTTTTTCCATTTTTCGAGAAAGACAAGAGAAAACCCTTGAGTTGCACCGAATCGCGAAATTTTGACCCGAGCAGGGGCGAAGAAGACTGCCTATACTCCCCCGCAACAGCGGCTGCCTCGAGTCGCTTTCCGATTTTTGAAATGACTTTCCGACCCGACGTCCGAAAGTCTTTCCGTTTATCTTCTTCGAAAGGAATCCATCATGTTCCGCCGCACCCTGATTCAGGCCGCCGCCGCGCTCGCCTGCGCCGCCGCCATCCCGTCCGCCTTCGCCTTTGCCGAGGGTACTGACTACGTTGCGCTCTCCGCTCCCCTTCCGGGCGGAGAAGGCAAGCTCGTCAAGGTCTGGTCCTACGACTGCCCCTTCTGCTTCAAGTACGACGCGGGCGTTGACCCGAAGATGGTTCCGGCGATGGAAAAGGCCACGGGTCTCAAGTTCGACATGTTCCACCTCGAGACGAAGGGCAAGTACGGCCGCGCCGGTTCCGAACTCTTCGCCTACTGCCTCGTGAAGGACAAGGCCGCGGGCGTCACGAACCTCGAAGATCCGAAGTCCCTCTTCAAGAAGGCCAAGGACGCGATCTACAAGGCCTATCACAAGAAGGGCGAACGCTGGACGGCCGGCGAAGAAGCCTTCTTGAAGACCGGTCTTGACGCCGCGGGCATCTCCGCCGACGAATTCGCGAAGAACCGCAAGAACCCCGACGTGCAGGCGCTTGCCGACTCCTGGAAGGCGAGCTACGACATCGGCAAGATCCAGGGCATCCCGGCCTACGTCGTCAACGGCAAGTACCTCATCATGACGAAGTCCATCCGCTCCGTGAACGGCATGGTCGAACTCATCGGCGAACTCGCCAAGAAGTAATCCGAGGAATTGTTCATGACTTTCAATTCCTTCTTCGGCCGAGTCGGCCTGTGGGAACAGCAGCGCTGGCCCTGGATCGTGATCGCGATCCTCTCGGCCTCCCTCGTTCTCATCGCGCACAACGTCTTTCAGGTGTGGCTCTACATGAAGCCCTGCGAGCAGTGCGTCTACATTCGATTCGCGTTCCTCTGCATGACCTTCGGGTGCCTTTTCCCGATCGTCTTCCCGAAGTCGCTCGCCTGCCGCATCATCTCCTACGTCTGCGGCGTCTACGGGTGCATCTACGGGATCATGTGCTCCGTGAAGCTCGATTCGATTCACCGCGCCATTCACTCGGACGACCTCGACGCGATGTTCGGGATGCAGGGCTGCTCTCTTGAGCCCCACTATCCCTTCGGACTCCCCTTGGAAAAGTGGGCGCCCGACTGGTTCCTCCCGACGGGCGACTGCGGCTACGACAACTCCGACGTCCCGATGGGCACGGTTCTGTCGCCCCTGCAGGAATCCATCATCAACATGTACAACGACGCGGGCGGCTGGTATCTCATCCCCTCGATGAAGTTCATGTCAATGGCGCAGTGCTGTCTCCTCGGCTTCACCGTCGCGCTCCTCATCTACATCGTCCTCTTCTCGGGGATGATCGTGAAGCGCCGCGCCGAAGCTCAGAAGTAATCTTTAACAGGGTTCTCCTTCTTGACAGCAAACCGCTCGCCCTCACCGGCGGGCGGTTTTCGTTTTGAGGCTAGGAAAATCCCGTCGTCATCCGACGGGCCCGCAGGGCCTTACGCCTGCGCCGAGCGGACGGCGTTGATTTCCTCGTCGATTTCCACCGGAGAGAAAAAGCCCTGTCCGACCGCCTCTTTTCGCATCGCTAGGAAGGCTCTCATGGCTTTCGCCCGACGAACCGCGCGGAGCGTCTCTTCAAGACGTCCGTCCTCAACGTCAATCACGAGGGCGACCGGACGTCCGTTCTTCGTGACGACCACTTCTTCTCCCGCAGCCAACTCGTTCAAAAGGGTTTGGGAAAGCGTTCCGGCCTCTTGCGTCGTATAGAACTTCATGGTTCCTCCCTTGGGTCAAACCCGCGTGATGATTTGTCAATCAGCATAGCAAAGAAATCGACGCAAGACATTGGAGCTACATTTTTTCTATAACTCGCTCTCCCAACTCTTTTCGCCCTCCGTCACTGTTTGCGGAGGGCTTTGTTTACCGACTCAGAAGCGGCTCGTCGGAACAAGTTTGTAGAGGCGGTCGCCCGTGCGCACGCGCTCCGAAACGACGAACGTGGGTTCGTCTCCCCGGCCCGCCGAGGTGATGGGAACCTCCTCGAGAAGCATCCCTTCCACGCGTCCGGGAACGGCGCCCGAGGTGGGCCCGATCACGACGAAGCGGTCGCCCTCCTCGATCGTCTGCGTTTCGATTCGGAAGCAGGCGACGCCCGCCTTCGGGTAGTAGTTGATGCAGCGCCCCACGTAGACCTTCTTGTCGGTCGCGTGCGAACCGTCCGCCATCGTCCGCTCGATCGACTCCGCCCCCATGTACCAACCTTCCCAGAAGCCGCGGTTGAAGACGCGTCCGAGCCGCACATCCCAGTCGGCGCGATCGGCTTCGGCCCAACGGCCTTCGAGCACGGCGTCAAGCGCCTCGCGGTAGCACTCCACCGTCGTTCGGACGTATTCGGGACTGCGGGCGCGCCCTTCGATCTTGAAGACCTTGATCCCGGCCGCGACCATCTTGTCCATGATCCCGATCGTCTTCAGATCCTTGGGCGAGAGAAAACGCGCGCCGTCAAAATCGATCACGTCGCCCTTCTCGACGTCTTCGAGACGGTACTTGCGGCGGCAGACGTGCTGGCATTCGCCGCGGTTGCCGCTCTTTCCGCGAAGGAAATAGCTCAGGTTGCAGCGCCCGCTCACCGCCATGCAGAGCGCTCCGTGGCAGAAGCACTCGATTCGGAGGGGCTTGCCGCTCGGGCCCCGCACGTCCTCGCGCTTCACGGCTTCGGCAATGTCGGCGATGTCGTCGAGCGTCAGCTCGCGCGCGAGCACGACGACGTCGGCGAACTGCGCGTAAAAGCGAAGGGCCCGAAAGTTCGAAATGCTCAGTTGCGTCGAAAGATGCACGGGCAGTCCGAGCGAACGGGCGCGTTCGATCACGGCCGAGTCCGACGCGATGACGGCGGAAATGCCCGTCTCGGCCGCTCGGTCGAGCATGCGGTCCATGAGCTCGAGCTCCTGCTGATAGACGATGCTGTTGAGCGCGAGATAAGCCTTGGCGCCGGCGTCGCGGCAACGCGAAACGATTTCGGGGAGGTCGTCGAGCGTGATGCTCGAAGCCGAGCGGGAGCGCATGTTGAGAGCGCCTGCGCCGAAGTAGACGGAGTCGGCGCCGCCCGCAAGCGCCGCGGCGACGGCGTCGAGGCCGCCCGCGGGCGCCATGATTTCATAGCCTTTCTGAGCGTGAGCGTTGGGCATGATGATTCGGTGCGTACGGTGGAAAAGCTCCTAATCTAGCACAGTCGCACGCCCTCCTTCGCCCCTTGGGAACCGCGGACAAAAAGGCGGTTCGAAGAAGAAGGAATCAGTGTGCAAAGGCGATGAGGAGCACGCCCGCCACCATGGCGACGAGCCCCGAAATCTTCGCGAGGCTCAGGTGTTCCTTGAGGAGAATCGCGCCCACGATCACGCCCACCATCATTCCCACTTCGCGGGTCGGGGCGACATAGGCGAGGGGCGCCATCGTCATGGCGCAGAGAACGAGGATGTAGCCGCCCGGCGACCCGAGCGTCACGACCCAGAGGGCGCGGCGGCTCACGGGGTTTTGCCAGATGCTTCGCACCTGTTCGCGCCAGTCCTTCATGGCGAGCATGAAGGGGGTCATCACGATCGCGCGCACGACGATCGAGGGAAAGTAAAAGCTCGCCGGGGTGAGCCCGGTGTCGCGCTGCACGGCCCAGGCGTCGCAGAAGGAGTAGCCTGCGATGCAGACGCCCGTAAGGAGCCCCCAGAAGATCCCCGTGTGCACGCGCGAGAGATCCGCCCCCTTGTCGGTGCGAAGGGTGAGAAGCACGACGCCCGCCAGAATGGCGAAGATCCCGCACCAGCCCGTGAGGCTCGGAGCGTCCCCGAGAATGACGACGGCCGAGAGCACCGTGATGAGGGGGCCCGCGCCGCGCGCCGTCGGATAGACGATCGAATAGTCGGACTTCTTGTAGCCGATCTGCAGAACCAGTGCGTAGACGACGTGGATCGGGGCGGAGATGAGAATCACGAACCAGCCCGTGGGCGTGATGCGCGTGAGCGCCTGCGGGTCCCAGAGCAAAAGAAGCGGGATCGTGATGACGGAGGTGAGAATGTAGACGAGCCACCAGATCGCTCTGCCGCAGTTCGCTTTCTTGAGGTGATAGTTCCAGGTTGCGTGACAGCACGCGGCGGTGAGCACGAGCAGCAGGGCGAAAAAGGACATGGCGGCGTCTCCTCCCGAGGTTATTCAACCACTATACGGAGCGCCCTTGAAGCGAGCGTTAAGTTTTCGAAAACGCAGGCTCAAGCGGAGAAACAACCCTCGGCCGCAAGACGGCTCGCGAGAGACGTTTGGTAGCGCTGCACGGGCGCGCGGCGAATCGGACGCGGCGCGTCGGCCGCCTTCACGACGCGGACGGTACCGTCCTCGTCGATCGTGAATTCCACGCGCGATGCGCCCGCCTGCAGACCCAAAAATTCCCGAACGTCCTTCGGAATCGTAACTTGACCCTTGATCGTGAGGCGATTTGCCATGTTCACTTCTCCTCTTTAGCCGGCTTCAGGACCTTTTCCTCGGTGCGGCAATCCGGAACAAATCCACCGTTTACTTTTGAATTCCCTTTTTCAGCGGCAACAAAAAACTCCCGCCGTGCATGCACCGCGAGAGTTCGCCGCCCGTACTATTGCCCGACCTTCGTCGGGCCACATTCGATCGTCGGACCGAAACCACCTTGCCCGGGTCGGGCAGGTTGGCGTGAAGCGTACGCTTCAACTCGGAATGCATGTTCGATTAAGATAGCACGGAAAGTCCCTCCGCGCCATAGGGAAAAGAGCTTAGCTCACTTCCCCGCGCCGCCGAGAAGCACCGCCACCGGACGCGCGCGCCGGGCCTGCGGGCGGAAGGGCGTGAGCACTTCGTCGGCCTTTCGTCCCTTTCGCGACGGGAAGTAGGGGTGCGAGAAGATCGGGTCGTAGAAGCGCTGGGCGGGCGGCACGTAGGAGCGCGCGAGTTCGCGCGCGGCCTTTTCGTCTTCGGGCGTGTCGATGCGGTCGTCGCCTCCGCGGCGGCGCTCGAAGCGGTCGCTGCGGCGGGGACGCTGCGGCGACATGTCGATGACGTCGAACTTCTGCTTCGTGAACTTTTCAATCGCTTCCACGGCCTTGGCGTCGTCCTCGGTCGTGATCATCATGGCGAGGCCCTTGAGACCGGCGCGGCCCGTGCGGCCGATGCGGTGCACGTAGTCCTCGGGATTGCCCGGCACGTCGAAGTTGATGACGAAGGGGAGTTCCTTGATGTCGAGCCCGCGGGCGGCGACGTCGGTCGCGACGAGCACGTGCACGACGCCCTCGCGGAAGGCGTTCAGAGCCGTCTGACGTTCGTCCTGCGTCTTGTCGCCGTGAATCGCGTCGGCTTCGACGCCGTAGTTCTTGAGCATGCGCGCAAGACGCCGGCAGGTTTCCTTCTTGTTGACGAAGACGATCACCTGCTGCATGGCCGAGGCGCCCGGGCCCTTCGTCTTGAGAAGCTGCACGAGGGCGTCCGCCTTCACGCGGCTGCCGACGCGGTAGACCTCCTGCGTGACGGTTTCGGCCGTCTGATTGTCGCGGGCGACTTCGACGAGCACGGGATCGGGCTTGAGGAAGTTCGTCGCGAGCTTCTTGATCTCGGGCGAGAAGGTGGCCGAGAACATGAGGCTCTGTCGATTGGTCGGGAGAAGCTTCAGGATGCGCGAGATGTCCGGAAGGAAGCCCATGTCGAGCATGCGGTCGGCTTCGTCGAGCACGATCACCTCGACCTGCGAGAGCTGCACGGACTTCTGTTCGATGTGGTCGAGGAGACGCCCCGGCGTCGCCGTGAGCACTTCGATCCCGCGGCGAAGCATGTCGGCCTGCGGACGAATGTCGACGCCGCCGTAAACGACGCCCACGCGAAGCGGCGTGTCCTTGGCGTAGGCCTCGAGGTTTTCCGACACCTGGACGGCGAGCTCGCGCGTCGGCGTCAGAATGAGGGCGCGCACCGGATGGCGCGCGGGCGACATCGAGGTGTTCGCCTTCGGAAGAATGCGCGCGAGAAGCGGCAGCCCGAAGCCCGCGGTCTTTCCGGTGCCCGTCTGCGCCGCACCCATCACGTCGCGGCCGCAAAGGACGACGGGAATGGCCTTTTCCTGAATCGGCGTGGGCGTTTTGTAGCCCATGCGTTCAATGGCGGAAAGAAGGCGCGGATCAAGATGAAAATCGGAAAAAGACGGCATCTGCGGGAATGAGTGTCCGAAGGACGAAGAGAAAGGGGAGATGGTGGGCCCGCTGGGACTTGAACCCAGGATCGCCAGATTATGAGTCCGGTGCCTTAACCAACTTGGCTACAGGCCCGCCAAAGACGAAACATTGTACAGAACTTCACCGGCAAAAAGCGCCCGAGCCCCCGCGTTTTGACCGTTTTTTACGCCTGCGGGGCGCAAAAAAACGGGCCGACCGCCTTCGATCGACCCGAAACCCTTAGCAAAAACGAAGACGGGATCCAACCTTGCGTCTTCGCGGAGAACGCTTTGCTTCTCAGGAAGGTAGCATCTTTCCTCCGTTTCGAACCAGCCCGAGTAACGAGAATCGGTTTTCGGTTTGCGAAACGAAGTTTTCCGGTTTTCGAGACGACACGAGAGGCGTTCAAAGAAAAGAGCGTCTGACCCCGGACCGTTTTCCGAAAAAAGAATCCTTTGTTTGCGCACGGAGAAGAAAACACGAAACAACCCGTTCCTCCCTTGTTTCACCATCGTTATTCCCGAAAAAGGAAAACGACCCAACAACCTCCTTTCCTAGGATTTCCCCGACTCGCATCATCTTTTTCCCTTTCGTACTCAGATGAAGGAAGGCTTGTCGGAGAACTTGAATCGGCATTCCCGATTTTTCAGATTGAAACACACGTTTTCCGGACGGGTTGCTCTCGGTATAAACACGCATTCATTTTGTCACTTTGCGCTTGATACGCTTGGAGACAAGTCGGAATGGAACCGAAAGGAGGTCGTGTGACGACGCGCTGCAACAGACGGGATTTTCTTCGCGGCCGCTGGTTGGAACCGACAGCCCGCGCGCCCCGGGAGACCCCCTCGTCCTATGCCGACGCCCTGCCCCCCGACTTCTCTCCGGCGCTCCTCCGCCTGGAGGCATCCCGCCTAGGTTACGACCCCGACCGGTTGTCCGCAGAAGAACTCGAAAAAATCGTCAAACGCGCTCTTCAAGCCGAAAGGCCGACGTAACGACCAATTCGCCGACTTCGACGCTTTCCTTCGAACAGACCTTCTACGGGATTTCATCCACCCCGAAAAGGAGAGATCCTTATGTCCGGCCAACAACTTCCTTTCCTGGAACAACGACAGTTGGTTCTGCGATGGAGCGCGCCGGTATCCGCGCTCGCGAATCTGGTCTTCACGCTCGCCATCTTCGGCGTCACCTGGTGGATCTTCCAGGATCCCCGGGGCATCATGCGCTTCTACACGCCGTACGTCGGCTACAACTATTGCCGTTGGTGGCTGATCATCCTCATCTGGATGGCCTACACCTTCGACTTCTGGCCCTTCAAACGCCACTGGCTTGAGCACGCCCACCCGCTGCAAAAGGGCGTCGTGCTTTCCTTCCTCTCTGTTGCCTTCCTGATTCTCATCATTCACGGGTTCTTTGAATCCGTCCTCGGCAACACGGCGTTTGCCTACTTCAACCCCGATCAGCTCGTCAAGCTTCCGGGCCTCACCGAGTTCTACGCGACGGAATATGCCGCGCAGGCCTGCATGATGTTCGCCGTCATCGCCTCCTGGATCAGCCCGGCCTGGGTCGTGGCACTCGAAGGCGCCCCCTGGCAACAGCTTGAGCAACCCTACAAGGGCCTTTCCATCTGGATGGGCACCTTCGCCCTGTCGCTCGTCATTTACCTCATGACGATGCACAACCACATGGGCATTCTCTACTATCCCTGGCAGTACTTCACGGCCATCACGCCTCCCTACTGGGAAGAATTCGCCCAGACCGTTTCGGCCAACTTCCACGTCGCGTGGATCATGTGCTGCACGGTGGTGGTGTGGTTCATGGAAGGCATTTGGGAACGCTATCCCTTCGCCATGATCAAGACCCCGTGGCTGCGCCGCACGGCGCTCTTCTTCGGGATCATCGTGATTTCCGTGTCGCTTTGCTTCTTCTTCTGGTTCATGCAGGAACTCACCTGGGGCGAAGCGATCCGAGGTCACCGCCGCGACGCGGCTCCCGACTGGCGCTGGCTGCACGTCGGTGAAACGGCGATCTTCTGCCTGGTTCCGGCTCTCTTCCTGCAGTTCTACTGCGGTAACTGGCCGCACCGCTTCTCCAAGCCCGTCAACATCCTGATCCGCACGACGATCGTCATCCTCGGCACGACCCTCGTCTACTGCCTCTACTACAAGTACGCGCACTTCGTGCTCGGCACGCAGAAGGGCTTCTCGCATCCGCAGCAGTTCCCGATGATCCCGATGATCTGGTTGATCAATATTTGGTTGATCAATTGGTGGTTTATGGACGGGTGGCCCGGCTGGAAACTCACGATGCGCACCGTTGAAGAAACGGAAGCCGCGCTTGCCAAGCGCGACGAAGAAGACACGTGGCGTAGCGAAATGGGCGTCGGTCTCGTCATCGGCATCCTCGCGGGCATCGCCTTCTACGTGCTCCTCGTGTGGCTGCTGCCGATTCTCAGCGCCAACTTCACGCTCGTCGATTAACTAGGAGGAAATTATGGACAGACGCAAATTCCTGCTTTCTGGTGCGGCTCTAGGCACCGGCATCGGGACGATCGGCGCCATGGGCGTGTATTCCTACTCCCCGATGCGCAAGGACGTGTTGCCCCAGGTGCCCCGCGGCACGACCGACATCGGCGTATGCAAGTCGGTTCGCATCGTCAACATTTCCGAAACGAGCTGGTTCGACAACGGCGTCTTCATGGAAGACGTGACCGCCGCGGGCGGCCTCCTCGTCGACCAGTACACCTACAACTGGGCTCCGTTCGGCAACGGCAAGGGAGCCGGCAAGGGCACCTACAAGGAAGGGATCGAACGCATTCGTCCCTATCTGGAAAAGGGCGACCTCGACGGCGCCTGGAAGGCCGCGAGCGAAGTGTGCGTTCACCCCGAAAACGCCGGCGGCTACTCCTGCCTCGTTGAAATCGAAGCGATGGACGGCAAGAAGACGCGCTATCTCTTCGACTGCGGCTGGAACTACCAGTGGATGGACACGTGCTTCAAGCGCGAAGGCATCGACAAGATGCTGCAGAACGGCGAAATCGCCGCCTTCATCAGCACGCACGAGCACATGGACCACTTCTTCGGCTTCCCGGTCGTGACGAAGTACGCCCCCAACATCCCGATGTACCATCCCTCCACCTACTATCCGGAAGGGAAGGACTACATCAAGGCCTGCGGCCACAAGGGTCCCATCACGGAACTCGAAAAGGGCCTCCACAAGCTGCAGGACGGCGTGGCGCTCTATCAGTTCGAATGCCCGATCATCTTCCGCGTCTTCGGCGAATGCTCGATGTACTGCAACGTCAAGGACGTGGGCCTCGTGAGCATCACGGGCTGCTGCCACCAGGGGATCATTCTCTTCGCCGACACGGCCTACAAGGAACTCGCCTACGAAAAGGACCAGTTCTACGGTCTCTACGGCGGTCTGCACATCTCGCCCTTCGACGACTGGGATCCGAAGTACGACGACCTCGTCATCGGTCTGCAGAAGTGGAACCTCCAGAAGGTCGGATGCAACCACTGCACGGGCCTCATCACCGCCCAGAAGTTCGTTGACGCGGGCTATCCCGTCGTCAAGGGCACGGCGCGCTTCCGCTCCAAGACCACGAACTATCTCGGCAACGGCGACACGCTGACCTTCCCGTCATAACCCCTCGCCGCAACGCTCGGGCGCCCCGCGCCCGGGCGTTGCCGACCGCCTCACTCCGAGGCGGCATGCGGAAGCCCCGCCTTTTCCGCATGCCGCTTCCCTTTCTCGAAGCCGGCTTGAATTCGTTTGCCACCAGGAGCATCGCGCGCATGACCCGGACGTCTTCCTCTCCTCTACTCTTTCCTCTCCTGCCGCGCGCCCTCAATCCACACGCGGGAGACGAGACCGCAACGATCTTTCAGTCTCTCGTCGCGCGCGTGCACCTCGACCGTCCGCTCGCGCGCCGGCTCGGCTGGCGCGGCGTGCGCCCCGGCGCCGCCAAGGGTCCCGCCTGGACCTTCCGCACGGCGGGCGCGCACGGCGTCTACGGCGTCCTCTTCGAGGGCGAACGCCCGACCGAGGCGGGGATCGACGGATTCTTCACCCTCTTTTTCTTCCCCGACGAAGAGGAGGCGCTCCGCGGGGGCTTCTCTCCCGACATCCGCGAGGCCGTGGCCCGTCCCGACTACGAAACCCTGGTGCGGGACCTCTCCATGAACGCCGACGCTCTCTCGGACTTCGCCTTCGGTCTTCTCAGGCTTTCGGTCTCCGCAGACCTCGATTCCCTTTCGCTTTCGATGGAAGCCCGCGCGTCCGAGGAAATCCTTACGGAAACGGGCGAAGTCTACGCCAAGGACCGTCCGCTTCGAATTCTGCAGCCGGGCTTCGCCCTTCTCGTGGAGAGCGCCCGCGCCGTCCTCGGCGGGCCCTCCCGTCTCGTCTGGACGTCGGAGAAAACGGCCGCGCTTCGCATCGTCGGGGGCGAACCCGCGCCCGATCCCGTCCGAACGGAATTCACGGTTTGCGAAACCTTCGCCGTCGGTTCCGCCGCGGCGACGCTGGCGGGGCGGCCGCTCGCGAACGTGCCGCTTCGGCACGTTCCTTCGCGAAGGGAAGAGCCGCGCCCGATCGTGCACGTCGTCTCGGGCTTTCTCGGCTCGGGCAAAACCACCTTCATCGCATCTTGGCTCAATTTCCTGCACGGGCGCGAGCGCTTCACGGGGGTGCTTCAAAACGAATTCGGCGAAATGGACCTCGACAGCCTCGTTCTCTCGGGCGAAACGAAGGTCGAATCGCTCGACGACGGCTGCGTCTGCTGTTCGCTCGCCGACAGTCTGCGCCCCGGACTCCTGCGGCTTCTCGAGTCGACGCCTGCGGAACAGTTCATTCTCGAAACGACCGGCGTGGCGAGTCCCTCCTACGTGATGGCGCAGCTGCAGCTTCTTGACGAAACCATTACGCCGGGCCTTCTCGTCACGCTCGCCGACGCGCTCGACCTCTCCCAACATCCGGAACACCTTGCGGAAGCGGGATGCCGGCGCGATCAGTTCGAGGCGGCCGACATCATCGTGCTCACGAAGGCGGACCGCGTGAGCAAAACGGAGGCGGAGCGCCTCACCCGCGCCCTCTCGCGCCTCAATCCGGGCGCCGCGGTCTTCACGGCCCGCTTCGGCTCCATTCCCTTCGGCGAAATCGACCGGCTCTTTCTCGCCCGAAGCGACGAGGGACTCCCGGAACACCACCCGACGATCTCCGGGGGCGAACTCTTCTCGTCCTTCCGAGGCTTTTCGGTGCGTCCGCAGCGAAGGCTCGACGCGGGCGCCCAGGGCTTCGTCACGCGCACGATTCCCCTTTCGAGACCGCTCACGCTCGGCGAACTCGAGTCGGGACTCTCCGACCTTCCGCCCGAGGTGCTTCGCGTAAAGGGCGTCGTTCGCGTCATCGCGGAGGACGACACCGTCCGCGACGCGATTCTCCAGTGGGCGGCGGGCGAATGGCGACTCGACCCCGCGGACGAAAAGACCGCCGCCTCGCCCGAGCGCGGGCTCGTTCTCATCGGCCGCGCGCCCCTACCCCGTCTCTCCTTTGAGGAGGCTTCCTCATGATCGAATTCTTCCGCGCGGGCGGCCCGCTCATGTGGCCCCTCCTCCTTCTCTCGGTGCTCTCACTTGCCGTGCTCATCGAGCGCTTCCTCGTCTTTCAGGCGAACGCCTGCCCGAAATTCCGCGAAACGCCCGAAGAGGCGATGAAGGCCTTCTCGTCCGCCAAGGGCTACGAAGGCTTTGCCGAAGCGCTCAAGACCGGACGCGAGGCGTCCGTCGTTTCGGCGGGAAACGCCGTCGTGGCTAGGCTGGAGGCACGACTCTCGATCCTTTCCGTCATCGCGCGGCTCTCTCCCCTGCTCGGTCTTCTCGGCACGGTCTTCGGAATGATCGACACCTTTTCGGCCGTCGCGTCCGCGCCGGGCGGCGTCGAGATGACGGCGCTCGCCGACGGCATCTGGCAGGCCCTCATCACGACGGCGGCGGGGCTTTCCATCGCCATTCCGACGATTCTGGGGCTTTCCTACTTCGAGTCGCGCGTTGACGACGTGACCGAACGCCTCAACCGCGCGGGCGACCTGATCCTCGACGGAGACTCAGCATGAAGAGGCCCCCGAGAATTCAGAGACGCCGCAAGCCGAATCACGACGTCGACATGACGCCGATGATCGACGTCGTCTTTCTCCTTCTCATCTTCTTCGTCATGGCGGCGAGCTTCACGGTGCGGGGACTCGACGTCGAGCTTCCGCCCGCCAAAACGTCCGAGCCCGTCGCAGGACGGGTCGTGAAATGGGAACTCACCCAAGACGGCGTCTTCCGGCTCGACGGCATCGTCGTCAGCCGCGAAGAGGTGCCCTTCGCCCTGCAGCGGATCGTGCGCTCCTTCCGGGAGAATCCCGGTCAGATCATTTTGGCCGCCCACCCCAAGGCCCCCGTGGAAGCGCTCGTCTTCCTCGTCGACCGCGTGCGTGAGACGGGAGGCGAAAAGCTTCTCGTCGCGACCGAAGCGCCGGGAGCCGCCCCATGACGGCCGACGACGCCCTCAAGACCGGTCTTTTCGTGTCGGTCCTCCTGCACGCCACCCTCTTTTTCGGCTGGGGCGAACCCGTTCGCGTCCCCTTGAGCGGGGGAACCGTCGTGACGATGGAGCTTGAAGGGGGCGGCGCCGCCGTGAGCGAAAAGGGAGGCGTCCTGCTCGAGGCGCGCGTTTTCGACCCGCGGGCGGCCGACGAGGCGAAGGCCTACGAAGAGCGCCGTCGCCGCTACCTCGCCTATCTGCAGGACGTGAGCAACGAAATCCACGCCCGACGCCTCGAAGCGGGCGGAAACGGCCTCATCGGCATCTGCGAAGTCCGCTTCTCGATTGACGAGGCGGGGCGCTTTTACTCCGTGCGCCTCTACAAAAGCTCGGGCGACCCGAGACTCGACCGAGCGGCGCTTGCCGCCGTGCGCGCCGCAAGCGGACGCGTAAAGCGGCCCGCGGGCGTGGCCGACGGACCGCTGCACGTCTCCGAAGAAATCCGCTTCCAGTACGATCTCAAATAAAATGCCCCGCCGGACTTCTCCGACAGGGCATTTTGCCGTTCGCACGGGTTGTTAGTTCAGGTAGTCGCTCAGGCGCGCCTGGAAGTCGGGCGTGCGAAGCTTGCGGATCGCCTGCGTTTCGATCTGGCGCACGCGCTCGCGCGTGAGACCGAGAGCGCGGCCCACTTCTTCGAGCGTATGGTCGACGTTGCTGCCGATCCCGTAGCGAAGACGAAGCACCTGGCTTTCGCGCGGGGTGAGTTCATCGAGCGACTTCTTCACCGATTCGATCATGGAGACGCCCTGGAAGCGGCGGCTCGGATCGTCCGTTTCGTCGCCTCGCACGAAGTCGAGCTTCGTCGCGTCTTCATCGTCCCCGATCGGCGCGTCGATCGATTCGACCGAACGCATCGCCTGCGTGAGGAGCTGCACCTTCTGCAGGGGAATGTCGTTGTCCTCGGCGATCTCGTGCTCGGTCGGCATGCGGCCGTTTTCCTGGAGGAAGCGCTGCTTGTAGCGGCGGATCTTGTTGTAGGACTCGGTCATGTGCACCGGAATGCGGATCGTGGCGCCGAAGTCGGCCACGGCGCGCGTAACGGACTGACGCACCCACCAGGTCGCATAGGTCGAGAACTTGTAGCCGCGGCGGTATTCGAACTTGTCGACCGCCTTCATAAGGCCGATGTTCCCTTCCTGAATGAGGTCGGTCATCGCGAGGCCGCGGTTGACGTAGCCCTTGGCGATCGAAATCACGAGACGCAGGTTCGCCTCGATCATCTTGGCCTTGGCCTGGCTCAGGTTCGTCTGTGCAAGACGCACGGCGCGCGAGAGTTCGCGCTGCTCGCAGATGTTCATCATCGCGGCGGCGGCAAGGTCGCGCAGGACCGCCTGCTCTTCGCGAACGACCGGAAGCGCGCGCTCAAGCGCTTCGCTCCAGGGATGCCCCTCGGCGACGAGCGCCTCGAAGAAGCCCTCGACCGTGCAGTCCT
Organism: uncultured Sutterella sp.; assembly: GCA_949282745.1. Lineage (GTDB taxonomy): Bacteria > Pseudomonadota > Gammaproteobacteria > Burkholderiales > Burkholderiaceae_F > Sutterella. The sequence goes on from CASDQM010000004.1 coordinate 40,552, forward strand.
TCGTGAGGTATTCGACGGCGTCCTTCTGCGGCACGTGGCACTGTTCGACCATCACGGTGCGGATGCGCTTGAGCGATGCGTTCACCTTGGCCATGTGGGCGTCGATCGTGTCGGTGAGGTGCGTGACGCACTTCACGGAGAAGCGGATCGGGCTCAGGAGCTGAACGATCTTGGCGCGGCTCTTTTCGTACTTTGCGAAGCCTTCGGGATCGGCGTAGTGCTCTTCGAGCTTGGCGAGTTCCTTGGCGCAGCGCTTGAAGATCGAGATGGCGCGCTTACGCATTTCCTCGAGCTGTTCGCTCGTCATGGCCGCGGCCCCGATGTCGGTCGTCGATTCGTCCGACTCGGCGTCGACTTCGCCGTCGTTCGCATAGGTGTCGGTAAAGCCGTCCACCACGGCGTCGACGCTCGTCTCGCTGTCCTTGAGGACTTCGGCGTAATGAAGAAGCTCGCGCACGGCCATCGGGTACTGCAGAAGCGACGTCACGAGCTTGCCCGTGAACATTTCGATCGACTTGGCGACTTCGATTTCGCCCTGACGCGTCAGAAGCTTGTGGCTCCCCACGCCGCGCAGATAGGCGCGCAGGGGATCCTTCGAGAGCCCCGCCGACTCTTCGGGCGTAAGCATCATTTCGACTTCGTCTTCGTCGAGATCATCGCCGTCGTTGAGGCTGCCGTTGGCGACGAGGTCGTCCGAATCGGGCGGCGCGTCAAAGACCTGAATGCCGAAGCGCACGAGCCCTTCGGTCACTTCCTGCAGATGCTCTTCGGTACGGAGGGCTTCTTCGGGGAGGTGGTCGTTGATTTCCTCGATCGTCACCCAGCCGCGGCTGCGGCCGAGACGAACGAGCGCGCCGTAGCCGTTGCCGGCGTCCTTCTTGCGGGCGCGGTGCACCACGGGGGCGCGGGGTTCTTCGGCTTCGCCGAGGTCCTCGTCGGAGTCGTCCGCACGGGCTTCCCCGTCGGCCTCATCATCCTCCCAGTCGGACTGCGTCAACTCTTCCCCTTCGAGCCCCTCTTCCTCGAGCGTTTCCTCCTCGTCGAGGTCGATGTCGGCATCAAAAGCGTCGTCACTCGTCTTCATCAATCACTATCCTTTTGGTTCAAACGCGCCGAATGCGTTGCCGGGTTCGGGCGTTTGACGTGTTTTTTCAGCATGGCAACGTGGCACGCGCGAAAAAAGGCCTTCGGATCTCCGGTCCGCATCCGTCGGCCGCCCTGCGTGTCGTGAGATGGGCCGGGTCGACGGGGGACGCGCCGAAGGTCGGGCGTGCGGTCCGCAACGCTCTTTGCAGAGTGCAAAAATCCCCCCACCCCCGCTTTGCATAGCGGCGGCCGAGGTCGGGAGTTGCAGACGAAAAGGCGCATAGGATACTACGAAACCCAGGGCCTTTCAACTCAAAGGGCGCGGCGAATCTCTTCGCGCGCGCCCTCTGCGGCGGGATTTCGCCCCCTCTTCTCAGGGGGCCGGAATCACTCTTCCTTCTCGGTGTTTTCGACGAAGCTTCTCAACTTGTCGGCGCGGGAAGGATGGCGAAGTTTGCGAAGCGCCTTCGTCTCGATCTGACGGATGCGCTCGCGCGTGACGTCGAACTGCTTGCCGACTTCCTCGAGCGTGTGGTCCGACGGCATTTCAATGCCGAAGCGCATGCGCAACACCTTCGCTTCGCGCGGCGACAGACTGTCGAGCACCTGACGGACGGTGTCCGAGAGGCTCGTGTTCTGCACGGCTTCCGAGGGCGCCACCGTCATGGTGTCCTCGAGGAAGTCGCCGAGATGCGAATCGTCGTCGTCCCCGATCGGCGTTTCCATCGAGATCGGTTCCTTGGCGATCTTCATGATCTTGAGGATCTTGTCCTCGGGGAGCTGCATGATTTCGGCGAGTTGACGGCTGTCGGGCTCGACCCCGGTTTCCTGCAGCACCTGACGCGTGATGCGGTTCATGCGGTTGATCGTCTCGATCATGTGCACCGGAATGCGGATCGTGCGGGCCTGGTCCGCGATCGAACGCGTGATGGCCTGACGGATCCACCAGGTCGCGTAGGTCGAGAACTTGTAGCCGCGGCGGTATTCGAACTTGTCGACCGCCTTCATGAGGCCGACGTTCCCTTCCTGAATGAGGTCGAGGAACTGCAGACCGCGGTTCGTGTACTTCTTCGCGATCGAAATCACGAGGCGCAGGTTCGCCTCCGTCATTTCACGCTTGGCGGCGCGGGCCTTGGCTTCGCCCGTGGCCATCTGCTTGTAGGTCGTCAGAAGTTCCGGGATCGACATGTAAACGTCGCGCTCAAGATTTGCAAAGGCGCGCTGTTCCTCTTCGATCGTGGGACGGATGCGCTCGAGCGTCGCCGTCTTGTCGGGCATGCGGCGGATGACCTCGTCCATCCAGGTGAGGTCCGTCGCATGGTCGACGAATTCCTTGAGGAACCACTCGCGGTTGAGGCCGAGACGGCGCACGAGCTCGTTGTAGATCGCCTTTTCGCGGTTGCGGATCCCGTCGACCGTCGTGCGAAGCGTCTCGCAGAGGCGGTCGGCCGTCTTCGCCGTGAAGCGAAGACCCATGAGTTCCTGCTGAATGGCGTCCTGATACTCGGCGAGCTTCGGGCTCTTGGGGCCGTTCGCGTTGAATTCCGTCTTGAGGGCCTCGAAGTGCGCTTCGACGCGCGAGAAGACTTCGAGACTCTTTTCGCGCAGTTCCGCGAGCTGTTGCGACGTCATGGCGGAGGCGCCCATGTCGGTTTCGTCTTCGTTGTGGCCGATGACGTTCGCTTCGTCGTCGGGCAAGACGATGCCGTCGATCACGTCGTCGATCGCGGTGGTACCCTCGCGGATGCCCTTGGCGAGTTCGAGCACGGTGCGGATCGTCACCGGGCAGCGCGCGATGGCGAGCACCATGTGCTTCAGACCGTCTTCGATGCGCTTGGAGATTTCGATTTCGCCTTCGCGCGAGAGAAGCTCGACCGAACCCATTTCACGCATGTAGATGCGAACGGGGTCCGTCGTGCGGCCGAATTCGCTGTCGACCGTCGAAAGGGCGGCTTCGGCTTCCTCTTCGACGTCGTCCTCGCTCACGACGGCGGCGTTCCCCTGCATGAGGAGCTCGTCCTCGTCGGGCGCACGTTCGTACACCTGAATGTTGAGGGTCGCCATCATGCTCACGATCGATTCGATCGCGTCGTCGTCGATGAGGCCCGTCGGAATGTTGTCGTTGATTTCGGCGTAGGTGACGTAGCCGCGCTCCTTGCCCATGCGGATGAGCTTGAAGAGCTTCGAGCGGCGGTCTTCGGTCGATTCCTCTTCCGAACCGTAGCCCTTGGCGAGCACGTCGCGCACGTTGCGGTCCTTGCCGTTCTTCGCCTTTCGGCCGCCCTTGCGGGCTTCGGGCTCGTCTTCGGGGAGTTCCGGAATGTCGGGAATGTCCTCGGCGAACTCTTCGTCGCCGTCGCCTTCGTCGACCACGTCGATGTAGGCGTCGTCGGAAGCGGCGTCAAAGTCGTCCTCGCCTTCGTCGTCATCGGACTTGGCTTTCTTCGCGCTCTTCTTGCCGCGCTTCTTCGGAGCGGTCTCGGCCTTGGCGGCCTTCTTCGCGCGCGTCTTGCGCGCGGGCTTCGCTTCCTTTTCCTCGGCTTCGGCGGGCGCCTCTTCGGAGGCGACCGCTTCCGCGGCGGGCGCTTCGGCCGCAGGGGCCTCGGCTTCGGCCGCCTTCTTCGTCTTGCGGCGGCGAGCGGGTTTGGCGGGTTCTTCGGGCGCCGATTCGATCGACAGGGTCAGCCCCGCCGTCTGTTCGATCGCCTGCGTCTCGGCCTTCGTGCGACGAGCGCGCTTTTTGGGCGCCTTCGTTTCGTTTTCGGTCGCAGCCGCCTGCACGGAGTCTTTTTCGGACTTCTTCGATGCCATGCCTTTCCTCATTTCTTTAAGGTGGACGCAGCCCCGTCTTCGCCTTCCCACTAGGAAAACCCCTAACCGGGGTCCAAATGCGCCTTCGGAGCCTATCTTAAGAATTGTGCCATACGCATCCCCATAGCGGGGCATACCGCGTGAAACAATCAGGAAAAACACGGAGATCGCCCCTGATACGCATCAAAGGGGCTCGGCCTTTTCCCCGAGACTCAATCGTCGTCGGAAGGCGCGTCGTCGTCAAAGGTGTAGGGAACGTCCTCCTCTTCGCCGTCCGCCGTCGACAAATAGTCGGCCGGAACGTCGTCGGGAGGGGGCGCATTGTCGTCGAGCCAGTTTTCGTCCGCCGACACGCCGTTTTCGGCGGGGGCGGCCCGGCGCGAACGAAGCGCCTGAAGCGCTTCGACCACGGCGGAGGGCTTTTCGGGCGCCTTGGGAGCGGACTGCGCCGCATTCTCCCCTTCCTGCGCCTCGTCGTCTCCGGGTTTCATCCCGAAGAGCATTGCCTGCAGGGCCCGGACCTTGGGATTCTTGTCGAGCACCATGCCGCCGCCGTGCCCTTCCTTGCGGTCGCGCTTTTGCAGGTATTCGTAGGCCTTTTCCGTGTCGCGGCGAAGGCGGTACTGAAACTCCGCCTTCTGCGTTTCGGAAATCAGACGGTCGAGTTCGGTCTTTCGCTCGACCATGCGGCGCAGTTCCGCCTCGTCCTCTTCGTCGCGCACGACGAGCGTCTGCACGCGAAGCTTCACGCGCTCGAGTTCGAGCGTGAGGAAGTTGCGCCGAATCTCAAGGCGCGCCCCCTCTTCGGGCGTCTCAAGAAGCATCTCGCCCGCGAGAAGCTCTTCGTAGACGGAGGCCCATTCGCTCTCCGACAAAAGCGAGAGAAGCGTCGCCGCGTGGTTCGACCCCGGCGCCTCGTCTTCGAGCACAGCGGCCGCGCGCCAGACCTCGATGATCTGCTGCGCGACGGGCTGGTTGCTCCCGAGGAATTCCTCCTCGATCACGCCGGAAAACTCGTTGATGAGGACCGGGTGGGCGAGGAGGAGCTGCAGGATGCGCTCGCGAAAGTCCGCGACCGTGATGCGGGGTTCGGGCGCGTAGTATTCCCGACGCTGCCAGCGGGGGAAACCGTAGCCCTGACGGTCGTACCCGCCGAAATTGCCGTAGCCCTGGCCCTGGGGACGGAAGCGCCCGTCGTAGCGGGGACGAGGCGTCGGAGGCAGGGCCACCGCGGGCGGGGGCGTGACGAGTCCGTACTGGCGCTGAATTTCGTCGGTCGAGACGCGGGCGATCCCGGCGATTTCCTCGATGAGCGCGAGCCGCAGCATCGGCGCCTTCGTCATCTGCAGCGCAAAGGCCTTCCCCTCGGCCACGACCTTGGCGCGGTCTTCCGCGTAGAGGAGGTCCTTGCCGTCCAAAAGGAGGCTCTTCGTGAAGTCGACGAGCCCGAGGGCGCGGCGGATTTCCCGCTCGAAGGCTTCGGGACCCTCGGCCTTGATGAGGCTGTCGGGGTCGTGCTCGGGAGGAAGCAGAATGAAGGCCGCCTTCTGCACGTCCGTGATGACGGGCAGCGCCGCCTCGAGCGCGCGGCGAGCGGCCTTGCGGCCCGCCGCGTCGCCGTCGAACGAGAAGTAGACCTGATCCGAAATCTTGAGGAGCTTTTGCACGTGCTCGGACGTGATCGACGTCCCGAGCGCCGCGACGCTTTCCTCAAACCCCGCCTGCGAGAGCTGGATCACGTCCATGTAGCCTTCGCACACGATGGCGCGGCCCTTGCGGTGGATGAATTCGCGGCCTTCGAAAAGCCCGTAGAGTTCGCGTCCCTTGTGGTAGATCGGCGTCTCGGGGCTGTTGATGTACTTGGGCTGCTCGTCCTTCTTGAAGGTGCGCGCACCGAACCCGATCACCTGTCCCTTCACGTTTCGGATCGGGAACATCAGTCGGTCGCGGTAAGCGTCGTAGCGGCGGTCGCCCTTGTCGATCAAAAGCCCGCACTCGACGAGCTCGGGCGCGCCGTAGCGCTCGCCCCAGAGCTTCTGCAGCGCGTGCCAGCCTTCGGGGGCGTAGCCGAGATGGAATTTCGCGGCCGTCTCGCCGGTGATCCCGCGGCCCTTCAGATAGTTGATCGCCTTTTCGCTCTTTTTGAGCTCGCCCGCATAGTAGCGGGCGGCGTCGGCCATGTATTCGGTGAGGCTCTTCTGACGGGTTTCGCGCTCGATGTCGCGGGGACTGCGCCGCTCGCGCGGCACCTCCATGTTGTAGAAGCCCGCGAGCTTTTCGACGGCCTCGGGAAATTCGAGGCCCTCGTAGCGCATGAGAAAGCCGATGGCGTTGCCGGCAACGCCGCAGCCGAAGCACTTGAAGAACTGCTTGGTCGGACTGACCGAGAAGGAAGGCGTCTTTTCCTTGTGGAAGGGACAGCACGCCTGATAGTTCTTTCCCGCCTTCTTGAGCGGCACGTAACGCCCCACGACGTCGACGATGTTGGCGCGGTCAAGGAGCTGCGAGATGAAACGCTCGGGGATCATGGCGGGAAGGAGGAAACTTTTTCGGATGGAAGTTTGAGCGTAGCACGCTTGGCGCACACTCGCATTGACATAAAAAAACGACCGGGGCCGCTTTTGCGATCCCGGTCATTTTCGTGTTGCTGTTTTGCTTCTGTGCAAAGAAGAAAACGGCTGTGCGTTCTAGGCGCGAGGGAATCAGGAAGCGAGCTTCGCCTTGACGAGACGGGACACCGTTCCCATGTCGGCCTGACCGAGCACGCGGGGCTTCACGAGGGCCATGACTTTGCCCATCGCGGCCATGCCGCTGGCGCCCGATTCGGCGACGGCTTCGTCGATGATGCGGCCGATTTCCTCTTCGCTCATCTGAGCGGGGAGATAGGCTTCGAGCACATCGATTTCCGCCTGTTCCTTGGACGCGAGGTCTTCGCGTCCGCCGGCACGGTATTGCTGAACGGAGTCGCGGCGCTGCTTGACCATCTTCGCGATGACCTGCATCACGACCGCGTCGTCGGCTTCGATTCGTTCATCCACTTCACGCTGCTTGATCGCGGCAAGGAGCAAACGAATCGTGCTCAGACGCGCGGCTTCGTGCGAACGCATCGCCGCCTTCATATCTTCGCGGATTCTGTCCTTAATCATCACCATCCTTCGTGAGGGAAAAGTTTTGAGTGTCGAAGGGAGAAGTCCCTTCGCGAACGAATTCGGGGAAAAACCGAATTAGTAGAGCTTCTTGGGCAGCATCATGCTGCGAAGACGCTTGTAGTGGCGCTTGACGGCGGCAGCCTTCTTGCGCTTGCGTTCGGCGGTGGGCTTTTCATAGAACTCGCGGGCGCGGAGTTCCGTGAGAAGTCCGGACTTTTCAATGGTGCGCTTGAAACGGCGGAGGGCCACTTCAAACGGTTCGTTTTCTTTGACGCGAATGGTAGGCATTCAAACCTCAGTTGTGTGATGACCCGGAAATTACTATGGACAAGGGTGACGTTCTGGTTCCGGGACAAGAACGGTCACAGGAAAGTAGATGATTTTGCCACAAACCTTTGGTTCACTGCAAACCGTTGGGCACGATTTTTTCCCATCGTCTCTGCAGAAAGCCTCTACAATGCCCACACTATGCTTATTCTCGGTATCGAATCCTCCTGCGACGAAACGGGCGTTGCCCTGATTTCGGACAAGGAAGGGCTCCTTGCGGACGCCCTCCACACTCAGATCGACATGCACCGCGCCTACGGAGGCGTGGTGCCCGAACTCGCGAGCCGCGACCACATCCGCCGCGCGGTGGCGCTCGCCGACGAAGTCCTCGCCAAGGCCGGAAAGCGCCGCGAAGACTTGGACGGCATCGCCGTGACGGAAGGTCCGGGGTTGGCGGGCGCCCTTCTCGTGGGCGCCTCGGTCGCGCACGCCATCGCCTGGGCGCTCAAAATCCCGGTGATCGGCATTCACCATCTCGAAGGCCATCTTCTCGCCGCGCGCCTTGCGGACCCGAAGCCCGAATTCCCCTTCCTCGCGCTTCTCGTCTCGGGCGGGCACACGCAGATCATGCGCGTCGAATCCTTCGGGCGCTACGAGATGCTCGGCCAGACGCTCGACGACGCCGCGGGCGAAGCCTTCGACAAGACGGCGCAGCTCCTGGGCCTCCCCTATCCCGGCGGCCCCGCCGTGTCGTCCCTTGCCGACAAGGGACGTTCCGGAGCCATTGAACTCGCGCGCCCCATGATTCACAGCCCGAACCTCGACATGAGCTTCTCGGGCCTCAAGACGAGCGTGCTCACGGCCGTTCGCAACGCCCCGAATCCCGAGGACGAAGTCTTCCGCGCGGACCTTGCGCGGGGCTTTGTCGACGCCGTCACCGACGTGCTCGCCGCCAAGCTCATCCGCGCCATGAAGCAAACCAAATTGAAGCGCGTCGTCGTGGCGGGCGGGGTTTCCGCGAACCGTCAGCTGCGCGAGCGCCTCATTTCGGAAGTGAAGAAGCGCCGCGGCGAAATCTTCTTCCCGCCCATGCGGCTTTGCACCGACAACGGCGCTATGATCGCGGCGGCCGGGCTCGCGCGCTTCGAGCGCATGACGCCCGAGGCGCTGGAGAGCCTCCGCGGCAAAGGCGCCTTCGGGGTCAAGCCCCGCTGGCAACTCACCGACACGGAACAGCTCTGACGAAACGGATGAATTCCATAAGGAAATTCCGTCCAGTCTTTCTAGACAGGAGCGTATTCGCCTTCCCATCAATCGTTAGACACGTTTATGATTACGCTCCATTCTTCTAAAAGACCTGTCCAAGACCCGATATAATCATCGAGGTTCAGAGAAATGAAAGTGGTTATCAATGAAGCCGATGCTCAAGTACAGGGGTGGTAAGAGCCAGGAAATCCCCGAGATCCTCCCGTTTGTTCCCTCTGGATATGCTCGCTATGTCGAGCCGTTCTTCGGCGGCGGCGCCATGTACTTCTACCTCGAGCCTGAGTGCGCGCTAATCAATGACCTGAACCGGCCGCTCGTGGACTTTTACCTCGGTGTGCGCAATGACTATCCGCATCTGCGGAAAGAGCTCGACGAGTTGGAAGCAGAGTATGCGAAGAACCGTAGTGCTTTCGACGCACTCAAGGCGCAGACGCCCAACGAGCGCGTGCCGGACGACAACGAGGCACTATATTACCGACTTCGCGATATGTTTAACGGGAAGGCCGAGGGCTATTCGCCTGCGGCAGTGTACTTCTTCATCAATAAGACGGCCTATTCGGGCATGATCCGTTACAACAAGCAAGGCGACTTCAATGTGCCTTACGGCCGATACAAGCACTTCAATACTAAGTTTGTGAGCGAAGCTCATTCACAGCTCCTGCAGAGCACAGAGATTATGTGCGGTGACTACGAAGAGGTCTTCAAGCAATGCCGTGCGGACGACTTCGTGTTTCTCGATCCCCCGTACGATTGCATCTTCTCCGATTATGGAAACGACGAGACGCGTGGCGGCTTCAACGAGTACGAGCATCGCCGCCTAGCAGAGGCGTACTACAGGTTGCCGTCGAAGGCTCTTATGGTCATCGGGCTCACCGATTTGACGTATGAGCTTTACAAGGGCAATATCGTTCATGAATATGCAAAAAGTTATGCGGTCAACATCCGCAACCGCTTCAAGTCTGCTGGAAAGCACATCTTGGTAGCGAATTACTAAAGGAGCAACTATGGCGGGCATCGACAGACGTACACGGACACTCTTTTTCACGACGTCTCCACGCTCACCTATGAAAATGGTGCCCGAGATTAAATTACTTTCAGAGGAATTTGCTGGTAAGCGTTGGACGGGGAACTCGAAACTGCAGGCTGAGTTCATGAATACCCTCTGCGTGCAGGATTTTTTCATGAGCTCTCAACCCCCTAAAGACCCTGCGTTTTCCGCGCGCGACAGGATTACGCGCGCTCCGAAGGCTCTCGGTTTTGTGAACTTAGAGCCCGCAATAGAGCTTACGCCTGCTGGTCGTGAGTTGGTTTATGGAGAGATGCCTAGCGAGGCGTTGCTGCGACAGCTTATGAAGTTCCAGCTACCCTCACCGTATCACCCATTGGCGAAAGGATCTGACCAAAACTTCTGCGTGAAACCTTACCTCGAGATACTGCGCCTAGTTCGTTACTTCGGATCGGTGACGTTCGATGAGCTGATGCTCTTCGGAATGCAACTCACCGACTACAATAAGTTTGAGGAAATCGTCGACAAAATCAAAGCATTCAGAGAGCGAAAGGCGCTGAACAAGAAGCAGTATAGGAAATTCATCGCGGCTGAAAAAGAACAGGTCGTCCGTGGGATCTATGCCTTGGAAATTAGCTCTGGTGACATTTCGACGCGCGAGGCGCAACACAAGAACATATCGAAGTTCGTCAACACTAAAGTCAGCAATCTTCGGGACTATACTGACGCCTGCTTCCGATATCTGCGTGCGACTGAGGTGGTCAGCATTTCACAGAGCGGTCACTCGCTTTCGATTGCGCAAGACAGGAAGGCTGAGGTCGACCATCTGCTCACCACGTTGCCGCGAGAACCGCAATTCATCGACAACACGTCGGCATACAAGGCGTACTTGTTCGATGCCGAGACACCGAAGCTGTTAACAGACGATCCAGTGAAGCTCACCGCTAAGATTCACGCCATGGATCCCTCAATCAACACTGCGGGACTTCGCATCATTGAGCTGAAATCTATCGAGCACAGGTTGCGCAAGAAGGCGAAGGAAGCGACTCTGAACAAGAAAATCGCCCAGATTAAAGATCGCAAGCAGTACGACGATATTCAGGCGACCTTTGACGATATCACCAACAGCAAGTACTACGATAACCCACTCATGTTCGAGTGGAACACATGGCGCGCCATGACGATGATTGACGGTGGGAATATCATTCCCAACTTCAATCTCGACGATAATGGCGACCCTCTTTCGACTGCAGCTGGTAACATGCCCGACATTCTGTGCGATTATGGCGATTTCTCCGTGCTCGTCGAGGTCACGCTGCAGTCTGGTCAGAGGCAATACAACAACGAAGGCGAACCGGTCGCTCGACACCTAGGAAAGGTCAAGCTCAAGACCAAGCGGGAAGCTTTTTGCCTATTCGTTGCTCCGACAATCAATCAGGCAACTATTTCGTTCTTCTATTCGCTACACCACATAAACATCGACTTCTACGGCGGCAAATCTGTAATTATTCCAATAGAACTCTCTGTGTATCGAAAGATGCTCGAAGACAGCTACAAGGCGAGTTACGTGCCTGATTCGAGTCAGATTCGAGCCCTCTTTGAGAAGTCAAAAGAAATTGCAACTCACACTTCCAGCGAAAATGAGTGGTATAGCCAGATACAGGATTATGCGTTGAACTGGTTGGGGGAGTCTGAAGACAGTCTTCAAGTTCGATCGTGATGAGTTCGAACGTTTGACCGGTCTCTACAAAAAGAGAGCAAACAAGTCAAGATCACCACCGAGAGTGGCACCGAACCTGTCGAAATCAACATCGGGGATGAGCAAGAATTCGCGAAGACGGTGTGAGGTGGGGAGCGATATATCCAGACCTACTAACGTCATCCAATGGGTCTGAAGTGTTTACTCTCTGAGCGTGACGAGCTTACTCCTTGTCAAGTCCTGCGTATTCGTCCTCATCTCATCATTGCCATGGCGAAATGAGGACGAACGTGGTTCATTTCGCCACATACTCAACACACCCTGTTTTTGGTGGAGGTAATTACTAGAATCGATTCTCAGAACCACCAGTTGCCGTCCGGCAGCGCCCCGTCGTCCGAGGACGACATTGCGCCCTCCCTCACGGTTTCGAGACACAGCAACTTCGTGATGCGCCCCGCATCGCTTTCGGCAAGAAAAGCCCCGTGAATGGGATGCCCCGTTTCGTCCGTCGCGGTCCAAAAGAAGGCCGCCTTCTCCGAACCCTGTGCAAAAGAAGCCGTCGCGACCGTTCCGGTAAGCGGCCGGTCGTTGACCGCGCGGGCATAGGCCGCGCACCAGTCGTCAAGCGTCGCGAGCACGCGCCCGTCCGGCATCGTGACTTCCACGTTCGACGCGAAATACCGCTCCCACGCGTCGCACCGACCGCGGGCGAACTCCCCTTCAAACCAGAGGGTGAGAAGCTCGAGAGCGGCGTGCTTTTCCGGCTTCTCGTTCATCGGGTTTCTTCCCTGCGAAAGATCGCGTCGAGCACCCTTCTCTCCGCCGCGGCGAGGGCCGGATCTTCCGGCGCCCGAGGCTGCGGGAGCGCGAGCGTCATGTCTAGCGTAATGCGCCCTTCGTCGAGAACAAGGATGCGGTCGGCGAGACGCACCGCTTCGCGGGCGTCGTGCGTGATGAGAAAGACCGTCATGTCGCTCTTTTCAAAGAGCCGCAGGCACTCGTCCTGAAGCGTGAGGCGCGTCAACGCGTCGAGCGCCCCGAAGGGTTCGTCCATGAGAAGGATCGCCGGGTCCGCGACGAGCGCCCGGGCGAGGCCCGCGCGCTGCGCCATGCCGCCCGAGATGACGCCCGGGAGCGCATCCTTCCAGGCGGAAAGTCCCACGCGCTCGAGCACTTCCGCGACGCGGTCGTTTCGCTCCTTTTCGGGGAGATGCCGCACGGCGAGCGCCACGTTTTCGGCGACCGTCTTCCAGGGCAAAAGTTTCGGTTCCTGAAAGACCATCCCGACGCGGGGCGCGGGCGGCACGAATTCAACCCGCCCCGCGGTGGGAGCGAGAAGCCCCGCCGTGATGCGAAGAAGCGTCGTCTTCCCGCAACCCGAACGCCCGAGAAGCGCCGTGACGCTCCCTGCCTCGAGCGTGAGCGCAAGGCCGTCGATCGGCGTCACGAAGGCGCCGTCGTCCCTTCGGAAGCGCAGGGTCAGAGAATGAAAGTGAACGCTCACTCCCCTCATTTCCTTTCCTCCGTCTTGGCCCAGGGAACGAGCCGTTCGATCAGGCGCTTGTAGAGGGCGTCGAGCCCCACGCCGAGGAGCGCGATCGTGAGGATCCCCACCATGACCACGTCCGTGTGCATGAGCGCTCCCGCGTCTTCAATGAGGTAGCCGAGCCCCGAGCTCGCCGCGATCAGTTCGGCGCCCACGAGCGCGCGCCAGGCGTAGCCGAATCCGAGGCGAAGCCCCGTCAGAATCTGCGGCGCCGCGCCCGGCAGGAGCACGTGGCGAAGCCGCTCGGAGAGCGTGAGCGCAAGATAGTCGGCGAGTTCCCCGTAGCGGACTTCGGCCGACTTGAGGGCGGCGATCGTCGAGAGGTAGATCGGGAAGAAACTCGCCAAGACGACGATCGCAAGCTTCGGCGCCTCGTCGATGCCGAGCCACAGGATCAAAAGGGGAATGAGGGAGAGCGGCGGCACGACGCGAAGCGACTCCAAAACGACGTGAGCGCCCGCTTCGAGTTTGGGGGAGCGCGCGAGAACCGCGGCGAGCGTCAGAGCCGCGAGGCTCGAGAGGCCGTAGCCCGCGAATACGCGCAGAAGCGACGTCCCCGCATGACGAAAGCCTTCGCCCGAGGAAAAGAGCTCGAGGGCGGCCCGACCGACGTCGGCGGGCGGCGGCAGGAGGATCGCCGGAATGGCACCCCCTCGGGTCACGAACCACCAGAGCCCCAGAATCAGGAGGGGAAGAATCGAATAACGGAGAAGCCGCATACGAAGAAGCCCGAAAATCCCGGACCGGGACTTTCGGGCGCGTCGAAGGAAGTTATCAGGCGACGAAGACCAGATCCATCACGAGGAAGACCGGACCGAGGATCCCGACCGACCACATCATGTAACCGAAGAAGGTCGGCATCTTGACGCCGCGTTCGTTGCAGATCGCCACCGTCATGAAGTTGGGCGCGTTCCCGATGTAGGTCATGGCCCCCATGAAGACGGAACCGAGCGAGATCGCCATCAGGGTGTGCGAGTGCGTGGTCATCAGTTCCACGGGGTCGCCGCCCGCCAGGCTGAAGTAGGCGAGATAGGTCGGCGCGTTGTCAAGGAAGGCCGACATCGAACCCGTGAGCCAGAAGTAGAAGGTGTTGTTGAACGAGCCGTCGGGGTTCGAGACGAGCGCGACGAGCGGCGCGAAAGCGCCCTGATCGCTCGCGGCGAGCATCTTCAAAACCGGCACCATGCACACGAAGATGCCGAAGAAGAGCTTGCCCACTTCCAGAATCGGATCCCAGGTGAACTGATTGGCTTCGCGCACGCTCTTGGCCGTGAGCGCGACGGAGGCGCCGGCCGTGGCGATGAAGATCACGTCGCGCGCGATGTTCTGCAGCGTGAAGTGCACGCCGAGGAAGGTGAATTCCACGCCCGGATTCCAGATGCCCGACATGAGCACGGCCGAGACGATCACGGCGAGGAAGAGAATGTTGATCTTGCCGTCGATGCCGAAGGCCTTCTTCTCTTCCGAGGGACGGAATTCGCCCGCGGCCACGTCCTTCTTGAACATGAAGGAGTCGATCGCGAAGTAGATCGCAAGGAGAATCGCCACCGTGAAGATCCACGGCGCAAAGAGGTGTTCGGCCGTCCAGAAGAATTCGACGCCGCGCAGGAAGCCGAGGAAGAGAGGCGGATCGCCGAGCGGGGTGAGCGCGCCCCCGACGTTGGCGACGAGGAAGATGAAGAAGATGAAGGTGTGGATCTTGCGCGTGCGGCCTTCGTTCGCGGAAATGAGCGGACGGATGAGGAGCATCGCCGCGCCCGTCGTACCCATGAGGTTCGCCAGAACGGCGCCCAAGCCCAGGAAGACCGTGTTCACGATCGGACGGCCCACGAAACTCCCGCGCACGTGAATGCCGCCCGCAACCGTAAAGAGGGCCCCCACGAAGATGAGGAAGGGCAGATAGTCGGCAAGGAGAATGTGGATCACCTCGTCAAAGGCGGCGGAGGCGCCGAAGGCGATCCCGAGCGGAATGGCGCAGGCCGCGGCCCAGAAGAGCGAGACCTTCCCGAAATGGTGGTGCCAGAAGCTCGGAAGGAAAAGAGGAAAGAGCGCGATGGAGAGAAGAATGCCGGCAAACGGAATGGCCCAGGGGAGGCTGAGCTCGGCACCGTTCATGCCTTCGGAAGCGAGGGCGAGGCCAGGCAGAAGAAGAAGCGAGCCCAGGGCCGCCCGACGCAGAGTCGTAAGAGACACGATGAAACTCCCGGAGAAGAACGCCGCCCGTCGGAATTCGAGGGACTAACGGGTCGGCGTCAGGGGTTTGGAGAAATGGCGGAACGCTCTCTTCGGCTCGATGGTCATTCCGCCGCGAAGCATGAACTTACACGATCTTCACGAAAAGATCAGCGAAAATCCGTCATTTTTCTCAATTTCGAATTATTTGGCGCGATTCGGAGCATCGAGCGGTTCCGGAATCCCGAAGACCTGACGAAGGTAGCGAAGATAACTTTCGTCCTCGCACATGCCCTTCTCGGGCGCATCGGAAATTTTCGCCACGGGTTGCCCGTTCGCCCGTACCATTTTAATGACAACGTTAAGGGGAGTGGGTCCTTTGTCATTCATCAAATTGGTGCCGATGCCGAAACCCAGTCTCACGCGTCCGTGGAAGCGCCGGTAGAGGTCGATCACGCGCGGGACCGAGAGGCCGTCCGAGAAGATGAGGGTCTTGCTGTGCGGATCGCACTTGTTCTTTCGCCAGTGCTCGATCATGCGCTCGCCCCAGAGGAAGGGATCTCCCGAATCGTGGCGCGCGCCGTCAAAGAGCTTGCAGAAGAACATGTCGAAGTCCCGGAAGAAGGGCTCCGACCCGTAGACGTCGGAAAGCGCAATGCCGAGGTCGCCGCGGTACTCCTTGGCCCACATCTCAAAGCCGTAGACCTGGCTGTCGCGAAGACGGGGTCCCAAGGCCTGGCAGGCCTGCAGGTATTCGTGCGCCATCGTTCCCAAGGGAATGAGGCCGTACTTCTTGGCGAGCGCCACGTTGGAGGTACCCGCGAGGTGTTCGCCGAGGCGATCCTTGAGCACCCCCACGACCCGGTCCTGCCAGTCGCGCGAAAAGCGGCGGCGCGTGCCGTAGTCGGAAATGCGCAGGTCTTCGTTGTCGGGCTCGTTGAGGATGAGGTCGATCTTGGCGTCGAGGCGTGCGAGGCCCTCCTCGTCGGAGAGATCGGGATAGCGGTTGCGGAAGTAGACCTCGTTTACGATCGCGAGGATGGGAATCTCAAAGAGGATCGTGTGAAGCCACGGCCCCTCGACGCGGATGTCGATCCCGCAGGGGAAGTCGTCGCTCGCTTCGACCGTGACGTACTTGCGCTTCAGGTGAAAGAGGCTCAGAAACTCGATGTAGTCGGACTTCATGAAGCGAAGTCCCGCGAGATAGGCGAGTTCGTCCTCCCGGAAGTAGAGGCTGCAGAGCGAGTCGATTTCCGCCTGCAGTTCGGCAAGGAAGGGACGCAGATCGACGCCGGGCGTTCGGCACTTGAAGCGGTAGGCCACTTCGGCCGCCGGGAACTGATGCAGCACGCACTGCTGCATCGTGAACTTGTAGAGATCCGTGTCGAGCAGGGATTGAATGATCATGGTCCCTCCTTACTGTCGATATTTTCAGGCCGCCGCGGCGGTCGGAAGAAGTCCGAGCGCGTCCTCGTAACGCGTGGGCGTCACAAGGTCCTCACCCGGAAGAATCTTCGTGAAGCGCGTGTGGAAGGTGTCGTTGCGCTCCCAGACGAGGTGTTCGAGAAGCCGGTCCATTTCGGCGGGGTGATTGCAGGCGAGAAGCACGTCGCAGCCCGCCGCGAGTGCGCGGGCCGCGCGCTCCTCGATGGGGCTCTCGCCCGCGCCCTTCATCGTGAGGTCGTCCGAGAAGACGAGCCCCGTAAAGCCGAACTTCTGACGCAGAACGTCCTTCAAAAGTCCCGACGAGAAGGTGGCGATTTCGCCCTGGAAGGCGTCGTAGGCGACGTGCGCCGTCATGACGGCAGGCAAACCCGTGAGGAGCCGATAGGGTTCGGCGTCGCGCAGCACCTTTTCGGCGGGCCGATCGTCGCGCGGCAGCGTCGTGTGGCTGTCCGCCTCCGCCCAGCCGTGGCCGGGGAAGTGCTTGCCGCAGGCGGCCATGCCGGCCTCCGCCAGACCGTCGATGAGGCTTCGCGCATGGTTCGTCACGAGTGCCGGCGTCGTGCCGAGACTGCGGTCTCCGATCACGCCCGAGCGGCCGTAGTCGACGTCGAGCACGGGGGCGAAGGTCATGTCCACACCCGCCATGCGCAGTTCGTGCGCGAGCACGACACCCGCGGCGCGGTAGCGCGCGGCGACGTTCGGACCGACGGCGAGTTCGCGCATCGAAGGAATCTGTGTGAACCCATCGCGGAAGCGCTGCACGCGGCCGCCCTCATGGTCGACCGCGATGACGATCCCCGGGCGGCGCTCATGAATCGCCGCCGTCAGTTCGGCGAGCTGATCGCGCGACGTGTAGTTGCGCGTAAAGAGGATCACCATCCCGACGAGCGGATGCTTCAAGAGTTCTTCTTCCCGTTCGGTGAGCGTCGTCCCTTCGAGGTCGATGCATACGGGGCCGAGGCTTCGAACGATTTCCTGTTCCGTCATGTTCCTATTCAAAATTCGTTGGTCCGCAGGGCTGACTCCGTAGGATACACCTCTGCGGGATTGTCTTGGTGCGGCCCGTCGGGGGCCTTTCGTTCAGTACTGTCGCAATTCGGAGAGTACGCGCCGCGTGTTCACGTCGCGCCCGTCCATGTGGTAGTCGATCACCGTGCGGATGAGGCGGCGCACCTCGCGCATGTCGACTTCGGGACCGAAGGTTCCCGAAAGGAGCGCTTCGACGGCGGTTCTCGAAAAGAGCCCCTCGCCCGCCGGGGCGTCGACCCCTTCCAGGCGTCCTTCGCTGAAGCGGTAGCGGGGCGCGTCGGCGCGGTCGCGCACGATCGCCCAGCCGAGCATAGATAGGAGCGCCGTCTCGAAATTGCGAAGCGCGGGCTGCCGCCCTGCGGCCGGACCCGAGAGCGCCCCCAACACCTTCACGTAGGCGTCGAAGAGTCCCTCGTGCGGGTCCTCGCGTTCGGTGAACCGCAGAATGAGTTCGTTTACGTAAAAGCCGGAAAAGAGCCCTTCTCCGTCGACGGGCTCGAGGCTGCCGAGCCAGTCGACGCGGATGAGGTTTTTGGCCTCCTTCTTGCCGCTCCAGGTGAAGAGCAGCGGACAGAAGGCCTGCAGAAGGCCCCGGTACTGGGCCGAGGGACGTTTGGCGCCCTTGGCGACGAGAAAGACGCGGCCGTAGTCGCGCGTGAGCACGTCCAAAAGAAGGCTCGACTCGCTCCAGGGGCGCGAGTGCAGGATGAAGCCCGGCTCCCGATTGACGCGGGCGGCAGTTCCCCGCTTCGCACCCGAAGCGGCCTCCTCGAATTCCGCGAGACGCTCGGCCACGGCGCGGTTGCGCCAGAGCACGTTCGCAAGCGTCGAGCTTCGCTCGAGCTGAGAACCCGTCGTCCCGCGACGCCGTGGATCAGTCATATCCGAGGGTCTTCAAGGCCTTCACGTCGTCGGACCATCCGCGGCGCACGCGAACCCACACTTCAAGGTAGACGCGCTTGCCGAGCATCGTCGCGATGTCGGCGCGCGCGAGGCGCGAGATTTCGCGAAGCTTGCCGCCCTTCTCCCCGATCACGATCGCCTTGTGGCTTTCGCGCTCGACGATGAGGCCCGCGATGATTTCGGCGCCCTCGTCCGTTTCCGACCACTTGTCGATCGTGACGGCGACGCCGTAGGGAAGTTCGTCACCGAGGAGGCGGAAGGCCTTTTCGCGGATCGTTTCGGCCGCCATGTAGCGGGGCGAACGGTCCGTGTAGAGATCCGGATCAAAGTAGGGAACGCTCTCGGGGAGGAACTTCTTCACTTCCTCGAGGAGTTCCGGGAGCTGACGGCCCTTTTCGGCTGAGACCGGCACGATCGCCGCGAACGGGAACTTCTCCATGGACGCGGCCATCAGCGGCAGGAGCGCGTCGCGGTTTTTCGAGAGGTCCGTCTTGTTCAAGGCCAGAATCACGTTCTTCGCGTCGCGCGGCAAAAGCTTCAGGACTTCGAGGTCCGCCGGGCGCCAGCCGTTGGCTTCGATCACGAAAATCACGGCGTCGACGTCGGCGAGGGTCGAGCGGACCGTGCGGTTCATACGGCGGATGAGCTGCGAGCCCTCCTTCGTCTGAAAGCCCGGGGTGTCGACGAAGACGTACTGCGCGTCCTCCTTCGTCACGACGCCGAGGACGCGGTCGCGCGTCGTCTGGGGCTTTCGCGACGTGATCGACACCTTTTCGCCGATGAGCGCGTTGATGAGCGTCGACTTCCCGACGTTGGGGCGTCCGATGACGGCGACGTAGCCGCAGCGGAAACCTTCGGGCACGGCGGGCGTGGAAAGGTTGAGGTTCGAGAGCATCGCCTCGAGGTTGTCGTTCTGTTCCGTCGTCATGGCATTTTCTCCGGCGGTTATTTCCGATAGCGGCGAAGATCGCGCTCGGCAAGAATTTCAAGCGCCTTGCGGGCGGCTTCCTGCTCGGCGCCGCGGCGCGACGAGGCGGTGCCCGTCGTCTCGACCTCCATCGAGGCGATGCGGCAGCTCGTCACGAAGGTCTGATCGTGCGCAAGCCCCCGCACTTCAACGATGTCGTACTCGGGGCGCGGCAGATGGAGCCCCTGCAGCATTTCCTGCAGACGCGTCTTCGGGTCCTTGCTCAGCTGTTCGGGGGTGAGGCCCGTGAGAATCGGTTCGTAGAGGCGCAGGATCACTTCCTGGGCCGCCTCGAAGCCGGCTTCAGCAAAGACCGCGCCGAAGATCGCCTCCATGGCGTCGGCGATGATCGAGGGGCGCTCGGCGCCGCCGTTTCGCATTTCGCCCTCGCCCATGCGCAGGAAGTCGGAAACCCCCACGCGGCGGCCGATCGTGTTGAGCATCTTCTCGCACACGAGGTTCGCGCGCACGCGCGAGAGATCGCCCTCGGTGAAGTGGCGGTCGCGCAAAAAGAGGGCGTTGCCGATCACGCAGTTGAGAACCGAGTCCCCGAGGAATTCGAGGCGTTCGTTGTGGTCGGCCGAAAACGATCGGTGCGTGCGCGCCCGATCGAGAAGTTTCTTGTTTTGGAACGCATAGCCGATGCGTTCTTCGAGCTGGTCGAGTGAAAGCATGTCGTCTCCGAATGTCGACCGTTAGAAAGCGGCTTGATTCCTCAGGCGGCTTTCTAACGACCGCTCCGCACTGCGGGGAGCGGAGTGGTAAGGAGAACGCGGAACGATGCCGCTCCGCGTTCGGGAAAGAGAGGGATTTTAGCGGAAACCGCCCACGCGCGACATGTCGCCGAAGTTGGCCCAGATGAGGACCGCGCGTCCCACCAGGTTTTCGTCCGGAACGAAACCCCAGTAGCGGCTGTCCTCGCTGTTGTCGCGGTTGTCCCCCATCGCGAAGTAGTGGCCTTCGGGCACCTTGCAGATGAAGCCCGCGTCGTTGTACGTGCAGGAAGGCTCCTTCTTGCTGATCGCGCCCTCGGGCACCCAGGCGGGACGGCGGTGGTCAAAGGCCACGAGGTGGTTGACGTCGCCCAAGGTTTCGTCGTACTCGGTGAGGGTCACCATCGTGTTTTCGTCGATGAAGTCGCGGGGCGCCGCGAGCTTCTGCTCGACGCCGTTCACGTAGAGCACCTTGTTGCGGTATTCGACCGTGTCGCCCGGCACCCCCACGACACGCTTGATGTAGTCGATCGACGTGTCGACGGGGTAGCGGAAGACGATCACGTCGCCGCGCTTGGGAGCGCCGATTTCCAGCACCTTCGTGTTCGCGACCGGCAGGCGCAGACCGTATTCGTACTTGTTGACGAGGATGAAGTCCCCGACGTGCAGCGTCGGGAGCATCGAGCCCGACGGAATGCGGAAGGGCTCGAAGAGGAAGCTGCGAAGGAGGAAGACGATCGCGATCACCGGGAAGAGCCCGGCCGTGTACTCGAGCCACCAGGGCTGACGCAGAAGCTTCGCGCGCAGATCGTTGCGGGCGTCGACGACGGAGGGCTCCATGCGCTCGAGCGCCTCGCGGTTGTCCTCTTCAAAGCGGCGCACGGCCTCCTCGGCCTTGGCGCGGCGCTCGGGCAGGAACTTCATGCGCTCGGCGACGTAGAAAATCCCCGTCACCACCGTGAGGATGAAAAGAATCAGTGCGAAATTCACCTTGGGTCTCCCTTACTTTTCTTCAACCTGCAGAATCGCAAGGAAGGCTTCCTGCGGGATCTCCACCGACCCCACCTGCTTCATGCGCTTCTTGCCCGCCTTCTGCTTTTCCAAGAGTTTACGCTTGCGCGTGATGTCGCCGCCGTAACACTTTGCAAGCACGTTCTTGCGAAGGGCCTTCACGTTTTCTCGCGCGATGATGTTGGCGCCGATGGCGGCCTGAATCGAGACTTCGTACATCTGGCGCGGAATGAGGCTGCGAAGGCGCGTGACGATTTCGCGCCCGCGGGCGATCGCGTTCGAGCGGTGCAGAATGCTCGAGAGGGCGTCGACCTTGTCGCCGTTGATGAGCATGTCGACGCGCACCACGTCGGAGGCGCGGTATTCCTTGAATTCGTAGTCCATCGACGCGTAGCCGCGCGTAAGCGACTTCATGCGGTCGAAGAAGTCGAGCACGATTTCGGCGAGCGGCAGATCGTAGGTGAGGTGCACCTGACGGCCGTGATAGGCCATGTTGCGCTGAATGCCGCGCTTTTCCTGACAGAGCTTCATCACGGGGCCGACGTACTCGTCGGGCACGAAGATCGTCACCGTGTCGATCGGCTCGCGGATTTCCTCGATCTTGTCGACGGGCGGCAGTTTCGACGGGTTTTCCACCTGCACGACTTCGCCGTTCGTCATGAGGACTTCATAGACGACGGAAGGCGCCGTCGTGATGAGGTCCATGTTGTATTCACGCTCGAGACGCTCCTGCACGATGTCCATGTGCAGAAGTCCGAGGAAGCCCGCGCGGAAGCCGAAACCGAGGGCCTGCGAGACTTCGGGCTCGAACTTGAGCGCGGCGTCGTTCAACTGCAGCTTCGTGAGCGCGTCGCGAAGCGCTTCGTACTGGTTCGATTCGACCGGATAGAGACCCGCGAACACCTGGGGCTTCACTTCCTTGAAGCCCGGCACGGGTTCCTTCGCGGGACGCTGGGCGTGCGTGATCGTGTCGCCCACGCGGGCGTCCTTCAGTTCCTTGATCCCGGCGATGACGAAGCCCACTTCGCCGGCGGTGAGCTGCGAGCGCGTGCGGGACTTCGGCGTGAAGACGCCCACCTGTTCGCAGAGGTGGTTCGCGCCCGTCGCCATGAGGGTGATCTTGTCCTTGGGTTTGAGCGTGCCGTTCACGACGCGCACGAGCATCACGACGCCCACGTAGTTGTCGAACCACGAGTCGATGATGAGGGCCTGCAACGGTTCGTCGGGGCTTCCCTTCGGGGGCGGCACGTCGCGCACGACGCGCTCGAGAATGTCGTCGATCCCCATGCCGGTCTTGGCCGAACACGGAATGGCGTCGGTCGCGTCGATCCCGATCACGTCCTCGATTTCTTCGCACGCGGCGTCGGGGTTGGCGCTCCCCAAGTCCATCTTGTTCAAGACCGGGATCACCTCGACGCCGAGTTCGATCGCCGTGTAGCAGTTGGCGACCGTCTGCGCTTCGACGCCCTGCGTCGCGTCGACGACGAGAAGCGCCCCTTCGCAGGCGGAGAGCGAACGGCTCACTTCATAGGAAAAGTCCACGTGTCCCGGGGTGTCGATGAGGTTGAGCTCGTACGTCTGGCCGTCCTTGGCCTTGTACTGAAGCGCCGCGGTCTGCGCCTTGATCGTGATGCCGCGTTCGCGCTCGAGGTCCATGCTGTCCAAAACCTGGGCGCTCATTTCACGGTCGGAGAGGCCGCCGCAGCGCTGAATCAGGCGGTCGGCGAGCGTCGATTTGCCGTGGTCGATGTGGGCGATGATGGAAAAATTGCGGATATTCTGCATCGTCATGAATCAGTGGAAAGGGACGGCGGGCGCGGAGAAAAAGGCTCGACGCGCCGAAGGGAAAGGAACCGCCCGAAGTCGCCCCGCGCACGAACGGTACGTCTCGGGCATGGGGCCCGTCCCGGTTTCGCGTTATAGTGAGGCTCCCCGCGTCGCTTTTTCGACGCGCAAAGCGGTCTTGCCGTCCGACAAGAGCACGCTATTTTAGCCGATTGCGTGCGAATGCCTCCCTATTTTTCGGCATTTCGCTCGTCCGATTTTCCCTTTGCGGAGCCCCTCATGCCGCGAACCGACGAAAAAGCCTATTACGAAGCCTTGGAAAACGCCGACCGGGAGGCCCGCGCCACGTTCGCGGGCGCCCTTCTCATCGCTCTCTTCTTCTGGGGCGCGATCGCGCTTTTCCAGGATTCCGACCGCCTCGCCGGCGGTCTTCCCCTCTGGTTCTGGGCGGCCGTGATCGGGGGCTACGTGCTTTCCGTCGCCGTCGTCTGGTGGCTCGTGCGCTTCGTCTTCCGCCCGGGGAACCTCGACTTTTCCGATCGCAACGCCGCGAAGGGGGACGAAGCATGAGGGAACTCCTTCTCTTCCTCCCGATCGTCCTCTTCCTTCTGATGCTCCTTCTCACGTCGATCTGGCTTGAGAACCGCAAGACGACGGAAAAGTCGCTCGAAGACTTCTATCTCTCCGACCGAAATCTCGAGGGCTTCGTCCTCGCCATGAGCATGATCGCCACCTACGGGTCGGTGAGCTCCTTCGTGTCGGGCCCGGGCGTCGCCTGGCAGCTCGGCCTCGGCTGGGTCGTCTTCGCCGCCCCGCAGATCATCGCGGGCTTTCTCGTCTTCGGCGTGATCGGCAAGAAGTTCGCCATCGTCGGCCACCGCATCGGCGCCGTCACCGTGATCGACCTCATCCGCGCGCGCTTTGCCGATCCGTGGCTCGCGCGCCTTCTCGCGCTCACGCTCCTCGTCGCCTTCGTCACCATGATGACGGGGCAGCTGATCGGCGGCGCCCGGCTCTTCGCCGCGGCGGCGGGGCTTCCCTACGAGGCGGGGCTCGTTCTCTTCGGACTCGTCACGGTGTTCTACACGACGCTCGGCGGCTACCGCGCGGTCGTCATCACGGACACGATCTGCGCCCTCCTCATGGTGGGCGGGATGTTTCTCCTCGGCTGGGAGATCGTGAATCTGGGAGGGGGCGACCTCGAAGCCCTCCTTTTGTCGCTCCCCGAAATCGATCCCTCGCTCACGACCCCGAACGCGGGCGGGGCGCTCCCCTGGGGACTTCTGCTCTCCGCCTGGATTCTGGTGGGCTTCGGCACGGTCGCACTCCCGCACTCCTCGATGCGGTGCCTTACCTATCGGCAAAGCGACGAACTCCACCGCGCCATGCTGATCGGGACCGTCGTCTGCGGCCTTCTCATGATCGGGATGACCTTCCTCGGGGTCCTCGCGCGGGGCGTCCTCGATCTTCCCGTCGAACTCATGGGCGACACGACCGACAGCGTCATTCCCTATCTGATCGCAAACCACATGTCGCCCTTCTGGGCGGGCCTCACGCTCGTGGGACCGCTCGCCGCGACGCTTTCGACCGTGAGCTCCCTCATGCTCAACGCCTCGTCCGCGCTCGTGCAGGATTTGCTCCGAAAGGAGGGACTCGTCTCCGACCGTCCACAGCTCCTTTTCCGCCTCTCCTGGGGCGCGACCCTCGTGATGGGGCTCATTGCGCTGCTCTTTGCGCTGCGCCCCGCCGACATCGTCGTCTGGATCAACCTCATCGCCTTCGGGGGGCTCGAAACGGCTTTTCTCTTTCCGCTCGTCGCGAGCCTCTTCTGGCGCCGCGCGACGGGCCGCGGAGCGCTCGTCGCCGCGGCCGGGGGACTCGCCGCCTATCTCTGGGCGTCCTTTGCGAACTTTCATCCCTTCGGCGCGCACGTCGTGACGGTGGGGATCGCGGTTTCCTGCGTGCTCTTCGTCGTCGGGTCGCTTCTCACGCCGCCCGAGTCGGAAGAACGCCTCGCGCTCTTCTTCCGCCCCGGCCGAAAGTCATAAAGATTCCGTGAGGTTCGGAGGCCTTCTCCTCCCCGCGTACGTTGCCTCAGACTTCGGGCGCGTGCTATGTTTTCCACGGCGGTCCCGCACGCGGGACCGCGCACCGAATGATTCCCGGAACCGCGCCATGCCCTCCCTCCGCCCGTTTTTCCGTCTTCTGACGGGACCCCTCGTCCCGATCCTTTTTGCGACGCTCACGGAGGCGCGGGCCTCGGAAGAGCCGGCGGTCCCGAACGCCGAACTTCCCGAAATCCGCATCGGCTACATCGAGGCGAGCTTTTCGCCTTCCGAACGACAGGCCTTCGCGCACACCTTTCTCTATCTGAGCGTCAAGCTTCCGCAGTACCGCTTCACGATCCGCCCCTATCTCGTCAAAGACCTCGAAGAGGCGGTCCGCACGAAGTCGATCGACTTCTTTCTTGCGGCCTCTGGCTTTTACCGCCGCCTCAACTACCGGGGGCTGCGCGATCTGGCGACGCTCGTCACGCCCACGACGGCGAGCCCCGACCTTGCGGTCGGGACGGTCTTTCTCGTCAAAAAGGATTCGCCCTACCGCAACTTCGACGACCTGAAGGGGCTTCGCGCCGCGGCCAACTGGCAGGAGGGCTTCACGGGCGTCTACGTCCCGATGGGCGAAATCGCCGCGCGCGGCTACGACCCCGACGACTACTGGACCTTCGTCGAAGCGGGCTCGCCCGTGCGGCGGCTTCTTCTCGCCGTCAACCGGGGCGACGCCGAGGTCGCCATGGCCCGCGCCTGCACGGTCGAGGAACTGCGCAAAACCGAACCCGAGCTCGTGGACGGCTTTCGTCCGATCGGCCTCAAGGAGACGCCGGGCTTTCCCTGCATGCATTCGACCGCGCTCTACCCCAACT
This sequence comes from uncultured Sutterella sp., assembly GCA_949282745.1. Taxonomy (GTDB): domain Bacteria; phylum Pseudomonadota; class Gammaproteobacteria; order Burkholderiales; family Burkholderiaceae_F; genus Sutterella. The sequence continues at coordinate 66,331 of CASDQM010000004.1, forward strand.
GGACCTTCGTTTCGAACGACACGGTCCGCTGGGAGACGGCGCGCGACATCACGGCGGCGCTCCTTTCGATGCCGAAGACGCCCGAAGGCGCGAGCTGGGGCGTCACCTCGAACTTCAACAGCGTCGACGACCTCTACCGCCGGATCCGGCGAGGCCCCTTCGAATACCTGCGCATCACCTCGGTGAGGAGCTTTCTCGAGCGCTACTGGCCGTTTTGCGCCCTCGTTCTGATGGCGGCCGTCGGACTCGTCTTTCACAGCCGCCGCGCCGACCATCTCGTCAAAAAGCGCACCGGAGAACTGCGCGCCGCGATGCAAAAGGAACGCGAAATGAGCCGGCACCTCGAAACGCTCGAGCGCGTGAGCGTGATCGGCGCCATGTCGAGCCTCATCACGCATGAACTGAACGGCCCCCTCAACTCGATCGCCAACAGCACGCGCGCACTCGAACGCTTTGCCGAAATGAACGACGACGCCCCCGCGGTCGTGCGCCGCTCGCTCGCCCTCATCTCGTCGCAGTGCGCGAGAGCCTCCGAAATCGTGAGCCGCGTGCGGCAGTATGTGAAGCGCCGCGAGCCCGAGAGCACCCTCATCGAAGTCAATCCGATCCTGCGGCGCATCGTCTCGCAACAGAGCGCCGTGAGCGCGCACGCCCGCATCACGGGCGACATCCCCGCCGCGCCCGTCGTTCTCGAGTGGAATCCGCTAGAGGCGGAGCTCTGCGTCACGAACCTCGTCAAGAACGCCGTGGAGGCGACGCGGCACACGCCCGACGCGAAGATCACCGTTTCGCTCGCGCTCTCGGAGGAAAAGGCGCTCATCACCGTCACCGACAACGCCCGCATGACGGCCGAGTCGCTCGCCGTGCACGGAGCGCCCCTTTCTTCGAGCAAGGAAAACGGGCTCGGGCTCGGGCTTCTCATCGTCAAGACCCTCACGGAAAAGGCGATGGGCCACTTCTCGCTCGAGAGAAAGGAAGACGTCACCGAAGCCCGCATTACGCTGCCGCTTCCGCAACCCGCAGAACACACCAAGAAGGAAAACGTCGAAAATGACCCGCAAAACTGAAAAACCGCTCGTGCGCATCGTCGACGACGATCCCGATCAGCTCGCGTCGCTCGAAATCATGCTCTCCGCCGAAGGCTGGGACGTCGCCTGCTACGAAAGGGCGTCGGACTTCTTTGCCGAGGACACGCCCTCGCGTCCGGGCTGCCTCATCCTCGACGTGCGCATGCCCGAGATCTCGGGCCTTGAAATGCAGGAGGAATTGAACCGCCGCGAGTATCCCCTCCCCATTCTCTTTCTCACGGGGCACGGCGACGTCGACATGGCCGTGCACACGCTCAAAAAGGGCGCCAAGGACTTTCTCCTGAAGCCCGTCGACGCGCCGCGCCTGCTGACCTCGGTTGCGACGATCGTGCAGGAGGACTGCGATCAGCGCGCCATGCCGCTCGATTCGGCGGCGTGGAAGCGTAAGTTCCGGGAACTCACCGAACGCGAGCAGGAAATCGTGCGCTACGTCGCCTCGGGGCTTTTGAACCGTCAGATCGCCGAGCGCCTCGGCATCAGCGAGCGCACCGTACACGCGCACCGGCTCTCGGCCTACCGCAAGCTCAACGTTCACAACGTCGCCGACCTTGCGCCGCTCACGGTGCTCTTCGTGCGAAAAGAGCTCTGATTTTCTTCTCCTTTCTTGATTTCGTCCCGATTGCCTAGGCAGGTCTTCGGGCCAAGATGGCCGAAAGGACGGTTTCTTCGTCCGTCCGAACCCTCAGGAAAGGAGAAAACCATGCTGCAAGCCAAGAAGCTGCTCTCGGTCGCCCTCGGCCTCGCGCTCGTCGCCGCGCAGGCCAACGCCGCGCCCAAGGACGGCGTGTACAAAGAAAAGGTGATGGGCCTCATCGCCCCCTTCACCGTGGAAGTGACGCTCGAAGGCGGCAAGATCGTCAAGGTCACCTCGAACGACGCACTCGAGAGCCCGGGCGTCGGCGCCGAAGCCATCAAGACGTTGGGCGAGCGCATCGTCCGTGAACAGACGGCGGGTGTCGACGGCGTCTCGGGTGCGAGCCTCACGAGTTTTGCGGTTCTTCAGGGCACGCGCCAGGCCCTCAAAAAGGCGGGCGCCGACGAATCCTTCTTCAAGCGCGTCCATGAAGCGGCCGTGCTTCCCGAAACCGTGACGAGTGACGTGGTCGTCGTGGGCGGCGGCGGTGCGGGTCTTGCCGCGGCGGTCTCGGCCCTCGAAGCGGGCGCCTCCGTCACGATCGTCGAAAAGCTCGGCTATTTGGGCGGCTCCACCAACGTCTGCGGCGGCGCCTTCAACGCCTCGGGCACGAGCTACCAGAAGGCGCTCGGCATCGAAGACAATCCGCAGAAGCACTTCGAACAGACGATGAAGGGCGGCCACAACACGAACGATCCCTCGCTCGTGCAGTACCTCGCCGACCATGCGACCGAATCGCTCGCCTGGCTTGAAAGTCTCGGCCTCAAGGTGAACCCGAAGGTGGGGGCCGCGACGGGCGCGCTCTATCAGCGCTCGCACTACCCCGATCCCGCGGGCGGCCACACCTACATCGCCGTCCTCGAAGAAGCCCTTGCGAAGTATCCCGACCGCGTGAAGGTCTTCCTCGAAACGAAGGCGACGAGCCTCATTGAAGAAAACGGCCGCGTCACGGGCGTTGCGGTGGAAAGCCGCGGCAAGACGGCGAAGATCTTCGGCACGCGCGGCGTGATTATCTCCACGGGCGGTTTCGGCGCCAACGTGGAATACCGTCAGAAGGTGAACACCGGCATCTGGAAGGAAGCGAACCTCGACAAGGAAATCGGGTGCTCGAACATCAGCGTCGCCGCCCAGGGCGACGGCCTCATCATGGCCGAAAAGGTGAACGCCGACCTGATCGGCCTCGCCGACATTCAGGTTCACCCGAACGGGACGCCGGGCACCGGCCTCATGCTCGACATCAAGACCTCCGGCCGCAACCGTCTCTTCATCAACACGAACGGCGACCGCTTCGTCGACGAAGGCGCTCCGCGCGACGTTCTGAGCAAGGCCGTCTTCGCGCAGCCCGGCCAGACCTTCTGGCTCGTGCAGAACCACCTGCGCTATCCCGACGAAAACAAGATCGACCTCCTGAGCGGCCGCACGATGCACGACATGCTCGAACAGGGCCGCGTGCAGAAGGCCGAGACGCTTGAAGACCTCGCCAAGATCATGAAGGTCGACGTCAATCGTCTGCGCGCCTCGATCGAGGAATACAACCGCGTCGCGCGCCACGAAGTAGAAACCGACCGCTTCGGCTTCCGCGCCAACCACACGGACGACCGTCCCATCACGGAAGGTCCCTACTACGTCGCCCGCAAGGTCCCGACCATCCACCACACCATGGGCGGGATCAAGATCAATACGAACGCAGAAGTGATCGACCGCAACGGCAAGGTGATTCCGGGCCTCTACGCCGCGGGTGAAGTGACGGGCGGCGTGCACGGTGAAAACCGCTTGGGCGGCAACGCCGTGGCCGACTGCATGGTCTTCGGCCGCACCGCGGGCCGCATGGCCGCAAACAACAAGTAAGCCGTCTCCCCTTCGATTTCTCTCCCTTTTCGGCCGCCGAAATTTCTTCGGCGGCCTTTTTTCGTTTTTGCGAAAAGTACCCCTCCGAACCGCCCTCCTTCCCCGTCCCGGACGAGCGCAAATTCGCCTCTTTTTCCATCTTTTTTACTTTACGGAAAGCCACTTTTCGTCAACCGTTCCGAACCCGAGGCACTACCCCTGATCCGTTTCGAATTCAAGGAAACTGAGTTCCGCAAGTTTCCCTCTCCCATACCGAATGTGCGAATGGTGAAGAACCCCCGTTCGGGGCGATCATTCTCCGCAACGGAGGCGCCGTGCGCTTCCTCTTTGCCATTTGTCTCGAAAGGAGAACTCCATGAATTTCCGCCTCAAACTTCTCGCCTGCGCCATGGCTGCGATTCCGGTCGCCGCGTTCGCCATCGGCGGTCCCTCGGGTCCGAAGATCGACTATCACGTCCAGGGTCACCTCGGCGAAGTGATGATGAACCCGTACGGCATCGCGCCGCTCACGGCCATCGTCCGCGACGGCGGCTACACGGTCAAGGACGTCACGGTGCGCGTTCTCCCGAAGCCCGACGGCCGTGAAATCAAGTACAAGGTCTCCGACCGCCAGGTGCTGACGCACGGCGGCATCCCCGTCTTCGGCCTCTATCCCGACTACGTCAACAAGGTCGAGGTCTCCTACACCCGCGAACTGCGCGGCAAGACCGAAAAGTTCACCGACACGATCCAGCTCTACGCCCCGCCCGTCTACTTTGAAGTGGCCGGCATCACGATGGAAAAGGAAATTCCGTACGGCGTCGAAGTGAAGAAGGTCGATCCCGAATTCCAGGACCGCCTCTACTTCGTCAACAACATCGCGGAAAAGTCCGGCGTCGGCACGCGCGTCGTCTGGAACAATCCGTCGGGCGGTGCGCTTGAATGGAACTTCTGGCCGCAGAACACGATTCTCGACACGGCCGGTCACGTCCGCTGGTACATGCTTGCCAACCCCATCTACGACCTCAACTCGATTTACAGCGCGGGCGTGATGATGGGCTTCAAGCAGAACGCCGACGGCATGCTCACCTGGGGCTACGGCCAGCGCTACGTCAAGTACGACATCATGGGCCGTGAAGTCTTCAACCGCCGTCTGCCGCTTCGCTTCTCCGACTACTCGCACTCGATGGACGACGCGCAGAACGGTCACTTCTTCCTTCGCGTTGCTTCCTCCAACTACAAGCGTCCCGACGGCAAGAACGTGCACACGGTCCGCGACGTGATCGCTGAAATCGACCAGGAAGGCGTGGTGGTGGACGAATGGCGTCTCGCCGACATTCTCGACCCGTACCGCGACAACGTCCTCAAGGTCCTCGACCAGGGCGCCGTCTGCCTCAACATCGACGCGTCGCAGGCCGGCAAGACCCTCTCGGAAGAAGACATCAAGGCGCTCGACCAGTCCGACCGCTTCGGCGACATCGTCGGCACGGGTGCGGGCCGCAACTGGGCCCACGTCAACTCCGTCGACTACGACCCGGAAGACGACTCCATCATCATCTCCTCGCGCCATCAGTCCGCGATGATCAAGATCGGCCGCGACAAGAAGGTGAAGTGGATCCTGGGTTCGCCCGAAGGCTGGAAGAAGGGCTGGGCTGAAAAGGTCCTGACGCCGGTCGACAAGAACGGCAAGCCCATCAAGTGCGAAGGCTCCGTCTGCGAAGGCGGCTTCGACTGGACGTGGACGCAGCACACGGCCTTCAAGATCGACGAAATGAGCAAGGGCGACATCCTCTACCTCTCGGCCTTCGACAACGGCGACGCCCGCGGCATGGAACAGCCGGCTCTTCCGGAAATGAAGTACAGCCGTGCGGTCGTCTACAAGATCGACCAGAAGAAGATGACGGTCGAACAGGTTTGGGAATACGGCAAGGAACGTGGCCACGAATGGTACAGCCCCGTGACCTCGCTCACCGAATACCAGGCCGACAAGAACTCGATCTTCGTCTACTCGGCCACGGCCGGTGCGAACTTCGACCTCGCTTCGGGCGCGTTCACCTCGTCTCCCAACCCCTACATTGAAGAATTCAAGTGGGGCGCCAAGGAGCCGTCCGTCGAAATTCAGTTGAAGAACTGCTCGGGCTACCAGGCCTGGCCGTTCTCGATTGACAAGGCGATGAACGCCCGTTAATCGGTTCTCCTTTCTTGGAGCGGTTCGAACCGCCTTCCCGGACTTTCCGGGGAGGCGGTTTTTCGTTTCCGCGGACGCCGCCCACATCCGCCTCAAGCGTAGGAAAGCCGCTCCTTCCGTGAGAAGAAGCGGCTTTCCCGACTCCGGGCGTTGTCGTCGACGCCCGGGAGTCTTCGCGCAAGAGCGGCGATGGTTTACTTGCCGAGCACGCGCTTGGCGGCTTCGTCGCCCGCGATGCGCCCGAAGGTGATCGTTTCGGAGACGGAGTTGCCGCCGAGACGGTTCTTGCCGTGCAGACCGCCCGTGGTTTCACCCGCGGCGAAGAGACCTTCGATGGGCTTGCCTTCCTTGTTGATCACCTGGGTCTTCTCGTTGAATTTGAGGCCGCCCATGGCGTAGTGGATGGCGGGCGTGATTTCGATCGCGTAGAACTTGGGACCTTCGATCTTGAAGGGAGGCTTCGGGCGGTTGAAGTCCGGATCCTTGCCGCTTTCGACGTAGCCGTTGTAGACGCGGATCGTTTCGGCCAAGGCCTTCGGATCGATGCCGGCATTCTTGCCGAGCTCTTCGAGCGTATTGCCTTCCTTCACGAGACCGAGTTCGAAGCAGGCCTTGAGCTGCGCCACGCGGCTCACCGTGCCGTCGTCAAAGATTTCGAAGGCCGTGCCGCCCGTCTGCGCGGAGACGGCCGCGCTCGTCACGTCGCGCGTCGTCATTTCGGAGATGAAGCGCTTCCCTTCGCGGTTCACGAAGACGGCGCCCTGACCGCGGACGGTCTCGGAGATGATGACGGGAGAGCCCACGAGCAACGTCGGATTGAGCTGGATTTCCTTCATGTCGACGAGCGCCGCGCCGATCTGTTCGCCGAGGTACATGCCGTCGCCCGTCGTGCCGGGCTGATTCGAAGTCTTCGTCGCCGGATCGAGGTTCGGCAGGTACTGCTTCACGAGCGCCTTGTTCGCGCCGAGACCGCCCGTCGCGAGCACGACGGCCTTCGCCTTGATCTCATAGACGCCGTTGTGCTTGCCTTCGACCAGAACACCCGTCACCGCACCCGACTTGTCGGTGAGAAGGCGAACGAGCCGGCTGTTGAGACGAAGGTCCACGCCCTCCATCTTTTCGACCTGATCGCGGAAGAAGGCGGAGAGATAGGGCCCGACCGCCTTGCCGCCCTTCGGGCCGTGCATGCGGGGCGCCGAGGCGCCGCCGCCCGCGGCGACGTTTTCGAGTTCCGCATCGCGTTCCTTCAACCAGGCGATCGATTCGGCGGAATTCTTCGCGAAGATTTCGACGAGCTTCGGGTCGCCCGTGTTCTTGCCGCCCTTCATCGTGTCGGCCGCCATCATTTCGGGCGTGTCCTTGATGCCCTTGGCCTGCTGATAGACGGAGCCCGCAGCGTTCATGCCGCCCGCCGCAAACTGAGAGTTGCCGCCGGGAATCGGCATCTTTTCGAGAATGACGATGTTGCGTACGCCCTTTTCGTGCGCCTCCATGGCCGCGACGAAGCCCGCCGCACCGGAGCCCACGACGACGAGGTCGGCCTCTTCCGAACGGACGGGCGCGACGTCCTTGTAGGAGGCGAGATCCTTCCACTTCCATTCGACGGGCTTGGCGCTGCCGAACGGGATCTTCATCGCCGGGAAGTCGTGGCAGCTCAGACAATAGGACTGCGACTCCACGTGCCCGGCGTGGCAGGCCGTGCACTGAATCGTGCCGATGTGGCTCGCGTGCGGATCGGGTTTCTTCTTCGAATCGGCGAGCTTCTCAAGACCGCCGTGGCAGCTCACGCACTGCTTGTTGACTTCGGTTTCCGAGTCGCTCACCTGCATGCCGTTGACGTGGCAGCTCGCGCAGTCAAAGCCCTTTTTCATGTGTGCGCCGGCGAGTTGCGCGTTGTAGTCCTTGTCCGCCGCCTGAGCGCTCAGAGAAGCGAAAAGCGCCGCCAGAATCGCGGCCGTTGCGTTTTGACGAAACGTCATCATGGATCTCCTTTCGGGGTCGTGCGTTCCGATTTTCGGAACTCTTCGTCGCTCCTTCGTCCGCGAAACCGCGGCGAAGTCGATCGTTTTTTTCTCTCGAAAAAACGATCGACGGAGCTTCATTTCAACCCAAAGTCTACGAAACGCGGGAGAAAGTGTAAATTTTTCTTTTCCTAACCGAGCGTTCGCCATTCGCGAACGCTCGTATACTTCTTCTCAAAACCCTCTTTCTTCGCAGAGGGCGAAACCACCGCCGGTGCCGCCCCGGAAACCACCATGAAACACATCAACTTCACCGATCTGCGCCTCTTTCTCGCGATTGCCGACACGGGAAACCTCACGCGGGCCGCGGCGCAGTGCTGCATCACGCCCTCGGCCGCGAGCGTTCGGCTCAAGCACCTCGAAGAGGAGGCCGGGTGCGAGCTCGTCCAACGGCTCCCCCGGGGTCTTGCGCTCACGTCCGCGGGCGAACGTCTGGCGGCGGAGGCGCGCAAGGTCTTCCAGCAGATCACCCGCATGGCGGACGCCATGACGGCCTTTCGCGGCGACGAGCGGCTCGTCGTGCGGCTCGCCGCCAACTACAACGCCGCCGTCGCGTTTCTCCCGGACGACCTGAGCGGCTTTCTTCTCCAAAATCCGGAGATCCGCATCGATCAGCGTCTGTTTACGAGCCGCGGCGTCGCGGAAGTCATCGCGCTTGGCGAAGCGGACATCGGAATCACGGCCTTCACGGACTTTCACGGAGGGCTCGTTTTTCATCCCTATCGGGAGGATTCGCTCGTGCTTTTCGCGGCTTCGGACCATCCGCTCGCTCAGCGCGGGCGCTGCCGCTTCGCCGAGGCCCTCGAAGAGGATTTCGTCGCCCTATCGAACGAAGCGAGCATGCAGACCTTCATGCTCGCCAAGGCGGTGGAACTCGGCCACCCGATCGTGCCGAGAATCCGCGTCCCGAGCATCGGCATCATGGGGCGCTACGTCCGCGCCCGCGTCGGGATCGGCTTTGCCACCGAATCCACCTACGAAACCTTTTTCGGAGGCGACCCCACGCTCGGCTGCATCCGTCTGGAGGACGACTGGGCGAAGCGAACGCTTCGGATCGTCGTCCCCGCCGACGAAACCCGCCTCACGGGCGCCGCGCGCAAGCTCCTCGAGCACCTTCGTCTGGCAGCGAAGAACCCCGTCGGGAATCCCCTCCCCGGGACGCTTTCCTCCGTTCCGAAATAAACGTCGTCGATGCGGATGCGATGCCTTCGCCAAACACGAACGTTCCGTACAGATCTTTCCAAACTTTGTTCCGAACGTCAGCAAAAAGGCTCCTCTAGAATTTATGCACCCGTAAGGCGTTGCGCATGTCTGTGCCGGCACCTTTCCACAACGTTTGCAAAAAGGAAATCGAAATGAAACTGACAAGCCTCTCCATCGAAGAAGGCAGCCGCATGCCTGCGGTGTACAGCTATCCGGGCGGCAATCGTTCGCCCGAACTCTCCTGGCAAGATCCCCCCGAAGGCACCCGCAGCTTTGCGGTGACCTGCTTTGATCCGGACGCCCCGACGGGATCGGGTTGGTGGCACTGGTGCGTCCTGGACCTTCCCGCCGACCTGCGCACGCTCCCCGAAGGGATTTCTTCCGAAGCGTTGGAAGCGCTCGGCGCCGTCACGCTTCGCAACGACTTCGGTGAAGCGGAGTACGGCGGCGCAGAACCGCCCGCGGGCGACGGCATGCACCGCTACGTCTTCACGGTCTGGGCGCTCCCCGAGGAAAAGCTCGGACTCACCGTGGAGAGCAACTGCCCGACGGCGGGATTTCTCCTGCACGCCAAAGCGCTCGGGAAAGCCGCGCTCACCGCCACCTACGTGACGGATTGACGTCCGAACCGCCGGGATCTCTTTCCAAGGCCGCCGAATGCGTTTCGGCGGCCTTTTTTCGTCGTCTATCTGCATCTTCCTTGACCTGATCCCGATTACCTAGGCAACGGTCGGGGAAAGAATGACGGTGTTCCAAATCCAAGGAGATCCCCAAAATGATCCGCAACGCCACCTATGCGCTTCTCTGCGCGGCCGCCCTCCTCGCGGGCTCCGTCTCGGCCGCCGACAAGCCCATGCTTGCCGACCGTCACGTCGCGCGGGGCGTTACCTGCCAGAACTGCCACCCCGGTCAGAAGCCGACGAACGAAGTCGACATGGGCACCTGCCTCAAGTGCCACGGCGGCAACTACGCCGCCCTCGCCAAGCAGACCGAGTCCGACGACATCAACCCGCACGACACGCACCTCGGCGAAGCCCAGTGCGTCACCTGCCACTCCGGCCACAAGCTTCCGAAGCTCTCGTGCGACAACTGCCACGAATTCCCCGACATCGTCGTGCCGTAACGACGACCCTCCGACTGGTTTCAAAAGGAGAAAACCATGAATCTGCAACGTAGAAACATTCTTCGCGGCGGTCTCGCCGCCGCTCTGACGCTCCCCGTCGCCGGTGTTCAGGCCGTGGAATACACGAAGGACCTGAAGTGGGACAAGACGGCCGACGTCGTCGTCCTCGGCTACGGCGGTGCCGGCGCCTGTGCGGCCATTGAAGCCCACGACGCGGGCGCCAAGGTCCTCATCCTCGAAAAGCTCGCGCAGGGCGGCGGCAACACGGCCGTCTCCTCGGGCGGCTTCATGATCCCGAAGGACGCCAAGGACGCCTACACCTACCTCAACGCCACCTACGCCTTTGCCGACAGCGAAAAGGACGAAGCCCTCCTCAACGTCTTCTGCAAGGAAATCCAGGGCGCCAAGACCTTCATCGAAGGCCTCAAGCCCGACACCAAGCTCATGATCTACGGTCACGCCGGCTTTGCCTCCCTCCCCGGCGCCGACACGGTCGACAAGTGGCGCATCCGCGGCAAGAAGCGCGGCGGCGACATGCTCTTTGACCAGTACCGCTACGCCGTCGAAGAAGTCCGCAAGATCGAAGTCATGCTCGAGACGCCCGCTCTCGAACTCATCCGCCGCAACGGCGAAGTCGTCGGCGTCGTCGCGCAGCACGCCGGCAAGCGCATCAACATCCGCGCCAACCGCGCCGTCATCGTCACGACGGGCGGCTACGAATTCGACGCCCAGAGCCTTCGCACCTATGCGCTCGGCACGGAAATCCAGGGCCTCGGCTCTCCCGGCAACACGGGCGACGGCCTTCGCATGACGCAGACGATGGGCGCCCGCCTCTGGCACATGACGGCCTATTCCTGCCCGGTCGGCATGAAGGTTCCCGGCCTCAAGACCGCCATTCAGCTCAACATCCTGGCTCCGTCGCACATCTGGGTCGACCAGGACGGCAAGCGCTTCGTGAACGAAAAGGGTCTTGACAACCACACCTGCCTCTACGCCGTCAACCAGATGGACCCGATCAAGCACCGCTACCCGCGCATCCCCTGCTGGCTGATCATGGACGAAAAGGCCCGCAAGGCCGGTCCCATCTGCGGCGGCGCCACCTCGGGCTACGCCCTCAACCGTGAAAACTACAAGTGGAGCAAGGACAACTCCGCCGAAATCAAGAGCGGCATCCTGATCCAGGCCGCCACGATCCGCGAACTCGCCGAAAAGATCAAGGTTCCGGCCGACACGCTCGAAGCGACGGTCAACCGCTGGAACACCGACATCAAGAACGGCAAGGACACGGAATTCGGCCGCATCCTGAAGCGCGACCCGAAGGGCAAGACCGCCTTTGCCGGCCGCGAAGCCCCGATCGTCTCCGAACCGCTCGGTGAAGGTCCCTACTACGCCGTGGCCCTCTACCCGACGATGCTCAACACCCAGGGCGGTCCGAAGAAGAACGTCAAGGGGCAGGTGATGGATCCGCAGGACAAGCCGATTCCGCGCCTCTACGCCGCGGGCGAACTCGGCTCCATGTGGGGCAACATCTACCAGGGCGCGACGAACAACGCCGAATGCATCGTCTTCGGCCGCATCGCCGGTCGCGAAGCCGCCAAGGAAAAGCCTTGGGCCTAAGATAGCTTCACACTCTCTCCTTTGGTGATCGCGGGGCTTCCTCTCTTACGGGGGGAAGCCCCGTTTTTTCATCCTTTTCTTTGAGTCCTCTGCCAAACGGCGGAACGCCGCTTCCCGTTTTTCTCCTCTACCCATCCCCTACTTGCCCGGCTCCCATACCACGGAAGCGGGACGGCAGTAGTAACACCGTTGTTTCCTCCCCGAGCGAACGACCATAATGGTTCTTATGGAATGGTTTTCTCTTTATCGGAGGATGTATGCACAAATTCCTTTTGACGGCCCTTGCCGTCGGACTTGCCTCGGCCGGACTCTCCATGAACGCTTCGGCTGCGCAGACATTCGAGGGCACCGCCACGGGCAAGCACGGCGACATCACGGTGGCCGTGACCTTCGACAACAACAAGATCGCCGACATCCGCATCGTCAAGGAAGAGGAAAATCCCGTCCTCACACAGAAGGTCTACAAGGACCTGCGCGAGGCGATCATCGCCGGCAACAGCGTCGCCGTCGACTCGATTTCGGGCGCCACGCTTTCGTCCGATGCGCTGAAGGCCGCCGTCAAGGCCGCGGCCGACAAGGCGGGCGTGACGCTTGCCGCGACGCCCCTCATCGTCACGAAGCGTGAAGTCAAGATCCCCGAAAAGGACGGCTACGACGTGATCGTGATCGGTGCGGGCGGCGCGGGCTTTGCCGCGGCCGTTTCGGCCCACGACGCGGGCGCGAAGGTCGTGATGCTCGAAAAGATGCCGACGCTCGGCGGCAACTCCCTCATCTCGGGCGCGGAATACGCGGCCGCCAACAACTGGGTGCAGCAAAAGCTCGGCATCAAGGACAGCGTCGAGCAGCACTATCAGGACACGATGAAGGGCGGCGACATGCTCGGTGACCCCGCCGTCGTGCGCGTCCTCGTCGAAAACGCCCTGCCGACCGCCCTGTGGCTTCGCGACACGATCGGCGTCGAATTCCAGGAAGACAACCTCTTTCACTTCGGCGGCCACTCCGTGAAGCGCTCCCTCATTCCGAAGGGCGCGACGGGCGCGGAATTCATCAACAAGTTCGTCAAGGCTACGACGGATCGCAAGATTCCGATCTTCACCGAAACGCGCGTCACCGAGCTCGTGCGTGACAAGGACGGCCGCGTCACGGGCGTCAAGGCCGTGATCGACGGCAAGACCCATCAGGTGAACGCCAAGAAGGGCGTCATCATCGCGACGGGCGGCTTCAGCGCGAACGTGGAACTGCGCGCCAAGCTCAATCCCTTCTACGGCGAAGGCTTCAAGACGACGAACCTCCCCTGCGCACAGGGCGACGGCATCTTCATGGCCGAAAAGATCGGCGCCGCCTCCGTCAACATGGAGCAGATCCAGACCTATCCGATGTGCGACCCGATTTCGGGCGCGATCGAACTGATCGACGACGCGCGCTTTGAAGGCGCCATCCTCATCAATCAGGAAGGGAAGCGCTTCGTCGAAGAACTCGAACGCCGCGACGTGATGAGCAAGGCCATTCTCGAGCAGACGGGCAAATACTGCTACGCGCTCTTCAACCAGGCGGTGGAAGACCGCGCCCACGCGATCGAACACCATCAGGACGAGGTCCGCGTCTTCTCGAAGACGGGCATCCTCAAGACCGGCAAGACCCTGGACGAAGTGGCGGCCGCCTTCGACATCCCGGCCGACGCCCTCAAGGCGACCGTTGCGCGCGTCAACGAATTCGCCAAGACCGGCAAGGACCTCGACTTCGGTTACCGCGGCAAGTTCTCCGACCTCTCCGAAGGACCCTACTGGATCTACCGCGGCGTTCCGTCCGTGCACCACACGATGGGCGGCCTCAAGATCAATCCCAAGGCCCAGGTGCTCGACAAGAACGACAAGCCCATCCCCGGCCTCTGGGCCGCGGGTGAGGTGACGGGCTGCACGCACGGTTCGAACCGTCTCGGCTCGAACGCCTACACCGACATCATGGTGTTCGGCCGCATCGCCGGCAGCGAAGCCGCCAAGTAAGGTCTGAACCCTTCCCTTCATGCGGCGCCTTCGGGCGCCGCATTTCGTTTGCGGGATGCAAAAAGCCCCCGACGGGCCGAAGCTCGAAGGGGGCCTGGAATGCGGCAAGGTACGAAAGTTAATCGTGCCAGCGCTTGTAGATCACGGTCGAATTCGTGCCGCCGAAGCCGAACGAATTCTTCATGGCGTATTCGATCGTCATTTCGCGGGCTTCGTTCGCGCAGCAATCGATGTCGCACTCGGGATCCTGGTTCTGCACGTTGATGGTCGGAGGCGAGATCTGGTTCTTGACGGCCATGACCGTAAAGACCGATTCGACGCCGCCCGCGCCGCCCAGAAGGTGACCGGTCATCGACTTCGTGGAGTTGACGACGAGCTTCTTGGCGTGTTCGCCGAAGACTTCCTTGATGGCCTTCACTTCGTTGACGTCGCCCACCGACGTGGACGTGCCGTGCGCATTGAGGTAGGCGATGTCGGAAGGCTGAATGCCGGCGTGGCGGATCGCCATTTCCATGCAGCGGCGCGGACCGTCGGTCGAGGGCGTCGTGATGTGGAAGGCGTCGCCCGAGAGGCCGTAGCCCACGACTTCGGCGTAGATCTTGGCGCCGCGCGCGAGAGCGTGTTCGAGCTCTTCAAGGATGAGCACGCCCGCGCCTTCGCCCATCACGAAGCCGTCGCGGTCCTTGTCGAAGGGACGCGAAGCGGTCTTCGGATCGTCGTTGCGGCGCGAGAGCGCGTGCATGGCGTCGAACGCCCCCATGGCGAGGGGGTGAATCGTCGATTCGCAGCCGCCCGCGACCATGACCGTCGCGTCGCCGCGCTTGATCATGTGCATCGCTTCGCCGATGGCGTGCAGACCCGTCGAGCACGCCGTGACGTGCGCGATGTTCGGGCCCTTGAGGTTCTTCATGATCGCGAGCTGGCCCGAGACCATGTTGATGATGCAGCCCGGAATCATGAAGGGCGAAATGCGGCGGGGACCGCGGTCGATCATCGCCTGATAGTTCGACGTGATGACGGGAATTCCGCCGATCCCGGCGCCGATGGCGACGCCGATTTCGGGAGCGAGTTCTTCGGTCACTTCAATGCCCGCGTCTTCGAGCGCCATGATCCCGGCGGCCACGCCGAAATGCACGAAGCGGTCGAAGCGGCGGACTTCCTTGACGCCGAGATACTTCGTGGCGTCAAAGTTCTTCACTTCACCGGCGATCTGAGAGCCGAGAATCGAGGCGTCGAACTGCGTCACCGTATCGATGCCGCATTCGCCGCGCAGAGCGGCCTGCCAACTCGTGGCGAGGTCATTGCCGAGGGGAGTCACCGCGCCGAGACCGGTAACGACAACACGACGATCCATGCCTAAAACCTTTATGCGTTGATGTTCAAAAGTGCTTTCCGCCGAAAAGATTAGCGAAAAGACGGTATTTTCAGAGGGCCCAAAACGAAGATGGGACCCTTTTGGCGGGGTCCCACATCGCACCGGAAGTCCGGTGAATCCGTTTCAGGCGGTTGCCTTACTTGTTGACGGCCGACTTGACGTAGTCGATGGCCTGCTGAACCGTACGGAGGTTTTCCTGTTCCGTATCGGGAATTTCGATGCCGAAGGCGTCTTCGAGGGCGAGCGACATTTCAACCGTCGTGAGGCTGTCGGCGCCGAGGTCTTCGATGAAGGAGGATTCGTTCTTGATGTCTTCTTCCTTGATGCCAAGCTGTTCGGCAACGATCTTCTTAACCTTCAGTTCAATATCGTCCATTTCAGTAACTCCGCTAAGGGTATGGAATTGATTGCGACTCTCCGCCCGAAGCGAAGAGATGGGAAACAAACACCCCCGCGCGAGAAAAGCTGTTGCGGGTCGGGTGATGTTGGATTTTATCAGAACGGCTCCCCGAGAGGGAGTGGAATTAACCCATGTACATTCCGCCGTTCACATGAAGCGTGACCCCCGTGATGTAGGCGCCCGCGTCGGAAGCGAGGAAAAGGCAGCTCTGCGCGATGTCGTCGACCGAACCGAGGCGGCCGAGCGGGATCTGCGCCTGCAGATGATCCTTCTGTTCGTCCGAAAGGACGCGCGTCATGTCGGTGTCGATGAAGCCCGGAGCCACGCAGTTGACCGTGATCCCGCGCGAACCGATTTCGCGAGCGAGGGCCTTGGTCATGCCCATGAGGCCCGCCTTGGCGGCGGCGTAGTTCACCTGACCGGGGTTGCCCATGGCGCCGACGACCGAGGTGATCGAAATGATGCGGCCCGAGCGCTGCTTCATCATCGGGCGCAGGCAGGCGCGCGCAAAGCGGAAGGCGGCGGAGAGGTCCGTGTCGATCACGTCGTCCCACTGTTCGTCCTTCATGCGCATGGCGAGCGTGTCGCGCGTGATGCCGGCGTTGTTGACGAGGACGTCGATGCGGCCGTAGGCCTCGACGATGTCGGCGACGCTCTTCTGACCGGCGTCGGCGTCGTTGACGTTCAACACGACGCCGCGGCCCTGACCGCCCAATTCGGCGATGCGCGCCGTGATCTTTTCGGCGCCCGCTTCGCTCGTGGCGGAACCCACCACGGTGGCGCCCGCCTTCACGAAGGCTTCGAGGATCCCGGCTCCGATCCCGCGGCTCGCGCCCGTCACGAGGACCACGCGGCCCGCGAGGGCGTCAGCGGCAAAAACGGCTTTTTCCATCTTGGAACTCCTATCAGTTCGACAGCGCGGCGAGCGTCTTCTCGAGCGTTGCCTGATCGTAAATGTTGTGCGTCTTGATTTCCGGCGCGATGCGGCGGATGAGCCCGACGAGAACGCGGCCCGGACCGCATTCGACGATGTCGGTGATGCCCGCTTCCTTCATGGCTTCGATGGTCTTCACCCACTGCACGGCGGAGCACGCCTGACGGGCGAGCGCCGCGCGGATTTCCTCGGGCGCCTTGTGCACCGTCACGTCGACGTTGGCGATGACGGGAATCGAGGGTTCGGCCATCGCAACGCCTTCGAGACGTTCGGCGAGGCGCTTGGCGGCGGGCTCGAGAAGGCTCGAATGGAAGGGAGCCGACACGGGGAGCTCGATCGCGCGGCGGGCGCCGCGCGCCTTGGCGTCTTCGACGGCGGCTCGCACGGCCTCGATGTGGCCGGCGATCACGACCTGGCCGGGCGAATTGAAGTTGACGGCTTCGACCGTACCCGCGGCACGGCCGGCCACGCAGGCGCCCTCGACTTCTTCATCCGAGAGACCGATGATCGCGGCCATGCCGCCCACGCCCACGGGAACGGCCGACTGCATGGCTTCGGCGCGGAAGCGCACGAGCTTCACGGCCTCTTCGAGCGGGAAAACGCCCGCAGCGCAGAGGGCCGAGTATTCGCCGAGCGAGTGCCCCGCGAGGAGTTCGGGCTTCTGACCGCCCGCGGCGAGCCAAGCTTCGTAGAACGCGACCGAGGAGGCGAGCACCGCGGGCTGCGTGTTGACCGTGAGGTTGAGTTCTTCGGCGGGGCCTTCGGCGATGAGGCGCTCGATCGAGAAGCCGAGCGCTTCGTCGGCGCGCGCGAGGGCGCCGCGGACCGTTTCATTGTCGGCGAAGCCGCCGAGCATCCCGACGGACTGACTGCCCTGGCCGGGGAATACGAAAGCAATGCGCATCTTGAAAATCCTGGGAATGTGCACCTACGTTGAAGTGCGGGAAGTTTAGCAAGGTGACACCGACGAGCGGAACCGGCGATATCGTCCGTTTCGCTTAAAGTCGTACCATTTTCGCGTCAAACCGCGCAAATTACCAGCGAACGAGAGCCGAACCCCAGGCCATGCCCGCGCCCACGGCCTGCAGAAGGACGAGTTCGCCCGCCTTCACGCGGCCTTCGCGCACCGCGCGGTCGAGCGCCAACGGCACGGAGGCGGCCGAGGTGTTGCCGTGCTCGTGCACGGTCTGCACCATCTTCGCTTCGTCGATGCCGAGCTTCTTGGCAACCATGGTCATGATGCGAAGGTTCGCCTGATGGGGCACAAAGAGCGCCACGTCCTCGGTGCGCACGCAGGCGAGGTCGGCCACTTCGCGCGCCGAATTGACGAGACCGTCGACGGCGAGCTTGAAGACCTGACGCCCGTCCATGTTGATGTAGGGATGGCCCACGATTTGACCGCGGTCGACGCGCGCGGTGAGGCCGAGGATCTTTTCGTCAAAGCGCCCGTCCGCGTACATGCGCGCGGCAAGCACCCCGGGGTCCGAACTCGATTCGAGCACCACGGCGCCCGCTCCGTCCCCGAAGAGAACGCAGGTCGAGCGGTCCTTCATGTCGATGACGCGCGACATCGTTTCGGCGCCGATCACGACGGCGCGGCGGTAGGGGCCGGCGCGAAGCATGGCGTCGGCGGCGTTCAGGGCGTAGATGAAGCCCGCACAGACGGCCTGCACGTCAAAGGCGGCACAACCAGAGGCGCCGACGGCCGCCTGCACGCGCGCGGCGGTCGAGGGAAAAATCATGTCGGACGTCGTCGTCGCCACGATGATGAGGTCGATCGAGTCACCCGCGACTCCCGCGGCTTCGAGGGCGTTCTTCGCGGCCGTGACGGCGAGCGAAGTCGTGCATTCCCCCTTTTCGGGGTCGGCGAAGTAGCGCGTCACGATGCCCGTGCGCGTGCGGATCCATTCGTCGCTCGTTTCAATGCCGTCCTTGGCGAGGAGCCGGGCGAATTCATCGTTCGTAAGCGAGCGTTCGGGCAGGGCCGAGCCCGTGCCGATGATGCGGGAGTACATGCTGATCTTCCTTCTGTTTTTTCGATGGTCCCATGCTAACGACTCGCCCGAGGGCCGAGGGACGGGAAGGAAGGCAATTACAAAGAATTTCTTTTTCCAATGCCTTGCGGGCAAAAGAAAAGGGACCCCGTTTAGGAGTCCCTTCCGACTTTTTGCTGACGTTCTTCTCAACACTCAAACCGGTTCGTGCTTTCTCGTCGGTCCCGGAATCCACCGGGAAAGACTGCGGGCAAAACTGCCGTGGGGTCGCGCATCAGATCACTTCGGATTCCGTATTGATGCCGCACGAGAAACCCCGTGGTTTGAGGAAGCTTCTTGTCGAGAGAAACGTCCAACCGACAGACGAAATTATTCGTCCATCTTCGTCGTGATCACCTTCTTGCCGCGGTAGAAACCAGACGGGCTGATGTGATGACGACGATGCGCTTCACCGGTCGTGGCTTCGATCGCGGTGGGCGGGTTGGTCAGAAAGTCATGAGCACGGTGATTACCGCGCTTGCTGGTGGATTTTTTGTTCTGCTGAACGGCCATGGCAAACCCCACGTAACAAATCGAGTGAAATAGCAATGATGTCGGCAACCGCACACTCGTAAAACCGTTGACGACTTCCGGAAATCAGAGTTCTCACACCTCCCCCACGGAGGTCTTGAGAAAGCGACGAATTTTAGCAAATCCGTCGAAATTTTTCAGAAACGAGGTCTGAATTTTCGGACGCTTTCGTAGGCGCCTATCCGTAGAAAAAAAGGGGAGAACTTCTTCTCCCCTTCCTCTTAGGAATCTTGGAGCGGGAGACGAGTCTCGAACTCGCGACCTCAACCTTGGCAAGGTTGCGCTCTACCAACTGAGCTACTCCCGCATTCGCGGCAAACAAATTGTATTGGAGCGGGAGACGAGTCTCGAACTCGCGACCTCAACCTTGGCAAGGTTGCGCTCTACCAACTGAGCTACTCCCGCAAATTCCGCTGAGAAGACGAATTATACAGACTTCCAAAAATTTGTCAAGAGGTTGACGAAAAAAAATTTTGAGTCGCCTTCAAAGTCTGCTTTGATGGTCCCCGGAACGGGGGTCGAACCCGTACGCCCGATTAAAGGCGGCGGATTTTAAGTCCGCTACGTCTACCAGTTCCGTCATCCGGGGGCCATGCAAACCCACAAAAAAAGAGGGTTCCTGACGGCTACCCTCTTCCTTCGAAAATTCTGGAGCGGGAGACGAGTCTCGAACTCGCGACCTCAACCTTGGCAAGGTTGCGCTCTACCAACTGAGCTACTCCCGCGACTGGAGGCGCGAGGCGGAATCGAACCGCCGTGAACGGATTTGCAATCCGGTGCATAGCCACTTTGCTATCGCGCCATCTCTGGAGCGGGAGACGAGTCTCGAACTCGCGACCTCAACCTTGGCAAGGTTGCGCTCTACCAACTGAGCTACTCCCGCGTTAGAGAAGTCGAATTATGACACAAAGCACGAAATTTGTCAAGGAAAAATTTCCGAAAAACGGCATGAAACTTTTCGCAAGCTGCACTGCCGCCCTCCTCCCTGAGAATCCGCGCGGCGGGGCGTCGGCCTCTCCTCTACTCTGCCGGCGGAGAGTCACCGTTCATCCCAACTCCGCCTTCTCCGAGCACCCACTAAAAAGGGCCCCCGGCCGGAGCCGGGAGCCCTTGATTCTTCGATCAATTCTCGATTGCGATTAGCCGACGAGGCTGCAAGCGAGGAAGCCGAGCGCGACCGCGAAGACGATGGCGATCAGGCCGGGGAGGAAGAAGGCGTGGTTGAACACGAACTTGCCGATGCGGGTCGTGCCCGTGTAGTCCATCTGGACGGCGCCGAGGAGGGTCGGGTAGGTCGGGAGGACGAACAGAGCCGAAACGGCAGCGAACGAAGCCACGAGCATGTAGGAGTCACCGGGGTTGGCGGCGGAGATACCGAGAGCGGCAACGATGGCCGGGGTAATCGCCTTAGCGGTGGCAGCCTGCGAGTACAGGAGCATCGAAGCGAGGAAGAACACGACGGCGAGCAGGGCCGGGGTTTCCGAAACCGTACCGGCGGCGAGTTCCTTAATTTCGTTCGAGTGACCGGACACGAACGTGTCGCCCAACCAAGCCACACCGAGCACGCAGACGATAGCGACCATACCGCTCTTGAAGACGGACGAGTCAGCGATCTTGCCGATTTCGATGTTGCAGGTCATCGTGATGAGCATACCGACGATGAGCATGAGGCTCATGATGGCGGCGTCACGGCCGACGACGACGTTTTCAATCAGGCCAACGGCCGGCGAAATGGCGGAGGCATAAAGCACAACGAAGATAACGCCGACGAGGAAGATGAGAACGGAGCGCTTGGCAAAGGGCTTGAGTTCAGTGTGCGCAGCGCCGACGGAAGCCTTGATGAGGCCCTTGGCGAGACGTTCCTGATAGACCGGGTCCTTGCTGAGGTCCATCTTGGAGATGAGCGTCATGACAAAGGCGGTCAGCATGCAGGCGACGAACGTCGTCGACATCCAGATGCCGAGCAGGGCCGGGTAGGACCAGCCGAAGTCTTCGAGCACGCCGGCCATGTAGATCACGGCGGCGGAAACCGGCGAAGCCGTAATGGCGATCTGCGAAGCGACCACGGCGATCGACAGCGGGACGCAAGGACGAATGTTCTGTTCCTTAGCGACTTCGACGATAACCGGAATCATCGAGAAGGCCGTGTGGCCCGTACCAGCGAAGATCGTGAGGACATAGGTCACGACCGGGGCGAGGTAGTTGATGTACTTCGGATTGGAACGAAGGATGCGTTCGGCAATCTGAACGAGGTAATCAAGACCGCCGGCGAGCTGCATCGCCGAAATGGCCGAGATCACCGAGGCGATGATCAGGATAACGTCCCAGGGGATGTTACCCGGCTTCATACCCAGGCAAAGGCCGAGAATGAGCACACCGGCGCCACCGGCGTAGCCGATGCCGATGCCGCCAAGGCGGACGCCCAAGAAAATCGCGCCGAGCAGCACGATAATCTGAAGAATAAGCATGATATCCATGGATGCCTCCAGGCATTGAGTTATCCGACGAAGATACCGGCCATCCTTAGTAACGATGATCCGGCCCTCCGCCGAGGGTGGTTACGGGTCTTGTCGCCCGTCAGGAAAGCCGCCCTTCTAGCATGGGGGCTTTCATGACGGTTGACCGAAACCCGTTGGGTCCGACAAGACCGTCCCGCGCTCGAGCAGGACGGTCTTGTTTTGGGCTCATCCGCAACCCCGTTGCCGGGGTTCGGACGACGAAGTCAGAAAATTACTTTTCGAACTTCGGGTTGATGAGGTTTTCATACGTGAACGTATGATCCCACTGTTCCTGCGTGAGCATGCCCTTTTCTTCAACGACGAGCTGATGGAGGGACTTGCCGGTGAGGAAGCCTTCGCGGGCGATGTTGGCGCAGGGCTTGTAGCCGAAGTGCGGCTTCAGGAGCGTGACGATGCCGAGCGAACCCATAACGAGGTCCTTGCAGTGTTCGGCGTTGACGACGATGCCGTCGATGCACTTTTCACGCAGGTGGTTGCAGGCGTTCGTCATGACCTTCATCTGCATGTAGAGAGCGAAGGTGATGACCGGTTCCATCACGTTCAGTTCGAGCTGGCCGGCGGAAGCGGCGAGCATGACCGTCGTGTCGAGACCGATGGCGAGGAAGCAGGCCTGGTTCGTCACTTCGGGGATCACGGGGTTGACCTTACCCGGCATGATCGAGGAGCCCGGCTGGAGCTGCGGGAGGATGAGTTCGGAGAGACCCGTACGCGGACCGGAAGCAAGGAGACGCAGGTCGTTGCAGACCTTCGTCAGCTTGACGGCGAGGCTCTTGACGGCGCTCGAGAGAGCAACGTAGGCACCGCAGTCGCTCGTGGCGGCGATGAGGTCATCGCTGTTCTTGAAGTCGATGCCGGTGATTTCGGCGAGGTGCTTGACGGCGAGGGCCGGGTATTCCGGGTGAGCCGTAACGGTCGTGCCGATGGCGGTAGCGCCGAGGTTGACGATCTTCAGATGTTCCTGGGCTTCCTTGATGACGGCGATTTCGTCGGCGATCGTGGCGCCCCAGCCATGGAATTCCTGGCCGAAGGACATCGGAACGGCGTCCTGGAGGTGCGTACGGCCCATCTTGAGCACGCCCTTGGTTTCTTCAGCCTTGCGGAAGAAGGCGTCACGCAGATCTTCGACGGCCTTCAGGAGGACGTTCGAGCGGAGGATCAGCGAGAGGTGAAGAGCGGTCGGATACGTGTCGTTCGTGGACTGACCGAAGTTGGCGTGGTCGTTCGGGGAGACCTTCTTGTCGCCCTTGGCGAGGCCGAGGTGTTCGCAAGCGAGGTTGCAGATCACTTCGTTGCAGTTCATGTTGGTCGACGTGCCGGCACCACCCTGGAGCCAGTCGGTCACGAACTGGTCGTTGTACTTGCCGGCGATGAGCTGTTCGCTAGCCCAAATCAGAGCGTCAGCGACGTCGGCCGGGATGCAGCCGAGTTCCTTGTTGGCCATGGCGGCGGCCTTCTTCACATAGCCGTAGGCCTGGGCGAAGAAGGGTTCCTGCGACATCGGCATTTCCGTGATGTGGAAGTTCTGCTTGCCGCGCATGGTCTGCACGCCATAGTAGACATCATCAGGAATCTCGAGTTCGCCAAGGAAGTCGCTTTCAATACGAGACATTTTTATAGCTCCTCATAGGATTTTGGACAGAGCGGCGGGACCGAATGGTTCTGTTCGTCCCTCTGTCCGGGGTGAACTCCGCCTCTTCTGTATCCCGTTTCCGGGGGTTGGTCGCAGAAGAAGCGGAACATTGTGAACGCGGCGTATGATACTCCTTTCGAAGGACCATACGCCATGCGCCCTAAATATTACTGCTTAATCGGCTTGATGGGAATAGCCTTTTTTTGGGACGGAAGAACCTTATCGTAGCCCTTCATACCCTGTTCAGCCATCTTGCGACGGATGAAGGCGATCTGCGTCTTGAGGGGCAGATCCTTCGGGCAGAAGTCGTGGCAGGCGAGAAGGGACATGCATCCGAAGACGCCCGATTCGTCACCGATCACTTCGTAGTAGTCGGCGTCGTTGCGGTCGTCGCGCGGGTCAAGGCGGAAGCGGGCGATCTTGTTGATGCCGACGCCGCCCACGAAGTCCGGACGCAGACGAACCGTACCGCAACCGGCGATGCAGCAGCCGCATTCGACGCAGCGGTCGAGAACGTAGATGTCTTCGGCGAGCTGCGGGTCCATCGGAACTTCCTTCTTGCGAAGGTCGATTTCCTCTTCCTTCATGTGAACCCACGTTTCCATGCGTTCGGACATGTTGCGCATCCACTTGCCGGTGTTGACCGAAAGGTCGCCGATGAGTTCAAAGGCGGGCAGCGGAGCGAGCGTGAATTCCGTCGGAAGGTCGCGCGTCAGGGTACGGCAGGCCAGACCGGGCTTGCCGTTGATCATCATGGCGCAGGAACCGCAGATGCCGGCACGGCAGACGAAGTCGAACTGAAGCGTCGGATCCTGGTGATCACGCAGTTCATTCAGAGCGATGAAAAGCGTCATCGAGTCGGATTCTTCGAGCTCGTAGGTCTGCATGTGCGGAACGCTTTCAGGATCCTGCGGGTTGTAGCGCAGAATGCTGATCTTGAGCAGACGGTGCTGCTTCTTGTTTTCCACTTGGCTCATTTAATCATCCACTCCAAATTAATCGTTCAGGGGTTCATCAATGCGTTCGTTCTTACCCTTGAGACGCTTGGGCAACAGGTGCTCGTACGGCATGAGGGCGTTCTGGATCGCAAAGCGGTCGGCGCCTTCGGCTTCCATCTTGGCGCGGATGGCGTCGACTTCCGCCTGACGCTTGACCGATTCCGGATTTTCGATGTAGTTCTTCACGCCGTAGCCGCGGAAGCCCGGGGGAAGTTCCATCCTGCTGATGTCGAGGTTCTGGTAGGAGAGCGTCGGAAGCGTGTCGCCTTCCTTCCAAGTGGCAATCGTACGATTGAGCCAGTTGACGTCGTCACGACGCGAGTAGTCTTCGCGGTAGTGAGCCCCGCGCGATTCCTTGCGGTTGAGAGCGCCGCAGGCGACCGTGAGGGCCACGCGGAGCATCTTCTGCGTGCGGTAGGCGTAAACGAGCTCGGGGTTCGGACCGACGATGTCCTTGACGGGCACGTTGAAGGAACGCTTGTAGAGGTCTTCGAGTTCCTTGACGGCTTCTTCCATGTCGGAACCGCGGCGGAAAATGCCGATCTTCGTCGTCATGATTTCCTGCATGCGGGTGCGAAGCTTCACAGCGTCTTCGGAGCCACCGTTCGTGGTGAAGTGCTTGAGCTCGGCTTCCTGCTTGCGCAGAGCGTCATAGATGATCGAGGTCGGGATGTCGATGCCGTTTTCGGGCTGGTCGCAGAAGTCGGCGATGAATTCACCGACGATCATGCCGGCCACGACCGTTTCGGCCACCGAGTTGCCGCCGAGGCGGTTGAACCCGTGCATGTCCCAGCAGGCGGCTTCGCCGGCGGCGAAGAGGCCCTTCAGGGTTTCGGATTCGCCCGTGGGCTTCGTGCGGATGCCGCCCATCGTGTAGTGCTGGGCCGGACGCACAGGCACCCATTCCTTCGTCGGGTCAACGCCGAGGAAGTAGTGGCAGATTTCGTAGACTTCACGGAGCTTGTGCTTGATGTGATGTTCGCCGAGCAGCGTGATGTCGAGCCAGATGTGTTCGCCGAAGCGGCTCTTGACGCCCTTGCCCTGGGCAATGCGTTCTTCCATGCGGCGCGAAACCACGTCGCGGGAGGCGAGTTCCTTCTTTTCCGGTTCGACGTCCGGCATGAAGCGGTGGCCGTCGACGTCGCGCAGGAGACCGCCGTCACCGCGGCAGCCTTCCGTCACCAGAATGCCGGCCGGGAAGATGCCGGTCGGGTGGAACTGAATGGCTTCCATGTTCGAAAGCGTGGCGACGCCCGTGCCGAGCGCGAGGTCGTAGCCCGTACCGTCGCAGATCACGGCGTTCGTCGTGACGCGGTAAATACGGCCGGCACCGCCCGTGGCGATGGCCGTGGCCTTCGAAACGTAAGCGAGGAGTTCGCCCGTGATCAGGTCGCGGACGATGGCGCCGTAGCAGCGCTTGCCGTCGTGAATGAGCGAGAGGGCTTCAACGCGTTCGACGACGGGAACCTGTTCGGCGATGATGCGGTCGGACACGGCGTTGAGCATGGCGTGGCCGGTACAGTCGGACACGTAGCAGGTACGCCACTTCTTCGTACCGCCGAAGTCGCGCTGGGCGACGAGGCCGGCGGCTTCCTTGCGTTCGGTAATCGTAACCTTTTCGCCGTTGATGATCACCTGACGGTCACCCGGGGTGATGCGGCTCCAGGGGCAGCCCCAGGCGGCGAGTTCACGCACGGCCTTGGGCGAGGTGTTCACGAACATGCGGACCACTTCCTGGTCGGCGCCCCAGTCGGAGCCGCGGACCGTGTCGGCGAAGTGGATGTCTTCGTTGTCGCCCATGCCCTTAATAACGTTGCCGAGCGAAGCCTGCATACCGCCCTGGGCGGCCTTCGAGTGACTGCGCTTCGGCGGAACGAGCGACAGAACGATCGAGTCGTGTCCGCGGCGCTTGGCGGCAACCGCCATACGCAAACCGGCAAGACCGCCACCGATCACGAGGACGTCGGTGTAGATAATTTTCATTCCAAGGTCTCCAAGAAGAAGGCGTCGGACACCCATCGGCGTCGACACCGGATTTCATAATTCGACTGAGTGGAGGTTCTCCAAACACCACGCAGTCAAACTAGCCGTCACGATTATCCCCCGCAACGGAGAAAACCGCATAAGAAAATCTCACGATTCCCTGACAAAACGCAGAAGTCCTCACAGTCTTTGCATTTTTGTCCCGACATAAGAAAACCCTTTTACAATCCCTTGCCGGAGTTGAAGTTTAAGGGAAATCCACGTTTTTGCTCTTTCTTTATACGCATTTCTGCGTACGTAAAAAGTGCCTCAAGACAGGGTCCGGAACGCGAAATTTTCGTTCAAAAATTTGAGGAGCCCGCAGTTTACCCATGATTTCCCCCCTCTTCGACTAGTGGTTTCCCTAGTATTTCCGACAGAAAATCTCTGCTTTTTCTTTTCTTTTTCACTCTCTTTTCGACAAGATAAATCTGCTCAATCCATTGTCTTACAGGCAATACGAGGACACCAAAACTCTCCCCGTCCGACAGGTCGGTCGAACTAGGTTGTTTCACTCATTCCCGACCGAAAGTCTTCAGCTATTTCTCAACACCCTTTGATAGCTTAGTTTTAAGTCGTGATTCGGTCCTCCTACGCAAATTTGCGTAACAAAATTCGGGCGTCTTTGATCGATAAACGAAAGATCCGTCCGCCAATAGCCTCCTTCACTATCGAAAGCATTTTTCCGATAGAATTTCAACCATCTCGTGAGCCGCCCTTTTTCTTCCTCCCGCCGGAGGAAGCGAGACCGACGGCCCAGGACGCCGCAACGAAGCGCGTTGCCCTCTCTTTCAACGGAAAACCTTCCTCCCGCGATCGCCGGGGGACGGTTTGTGAATTTTCCCATCGAGGCTAGCTATGAACGAAATCCTCTCCACCGACCGCGCCCCCGCCGCCATCGGCTCCTACAGCCAGGGCGTGCGTACCGGAAACCTCCTTTTCCTCTCCGGTCAGCTCGGTCTCGATCCCGCCTCGGGAACGCTTCCCGAAGGCGTCAAGGCGCAGTCCGAACAAGCCTTCCGCAACGTCGCGGCCCTTCTCGAAGCGGCCGACATGTCGTTTGCAAACGTCGTCAAGGTGACGATCTTCATCACCGACCTCGACTACTTCCCCACGGTGAACGAAGCCATGATCGCCGCTTTTGACGGCCTGCCCTATCCGGCCCGCTCCTGCGTGGTCGTCGCGGATCTTCCCAAGCACGGTCTCGTGGAAGTGGAAGCCGTCGCCGCCCTCTGACGTCCGGACGAAACCTCATGGCCCCATCCTCAACGCTTCGCACCCGCATGGCGGGCCCGATCGAACAGAAGAAGCTTGCACCGCTCGCGGAACGACTCGAGCGGCTCGGCCTCCTTTCCGATTGGGACTTCGTCTTTCATCTGCCGCTTCGCTATGAAGACGAAACCGCCATCACTCCGATCGGCGAACTCGTTCCCGACACGGGCGTGCCCTCACAGTGCCAGGGCACGGTGTTGAAGGCGGGCTTTCGGGCGACGAGCCGCGGACAAATCTACGTGGCCGAAATCGCCGACGACACGGGTACGCTCGGACTCTCTTTCTTCACGTACTACCGAAACATCACCTCCACCATCCGCCACGGCGAAGTCGTGCGCGTCTTCGGACAGGTGCGCCGGGGGTATTACGACGACGCGCGCCTCGAGATGGTGCACCCCAAGGTGCGCAAACCTCTCTTTGACGCGGCCAATCTCCCGAAGACTCTCACTCCCGTCTATCCGACGGGCGAAGGCGTGCAGCAGACGTGGCTCCGAAAACGCATTCACCGCGCGCTGCTCGACCTCAACGTGCGCGACCTCGTGCCCGCGGAACTGACCGAGTCGCTCGGTCTGCCGCGGCTCAACGCCGCCCTCGGTTACCTGCACAATCCTCCCGCCGACGCGCCCGTCGCGTCGCTGCACGACCGCACGGCTCCGGCCTGGCAGCGCCTTAAGTTCGACGAACTTCTCGCGCAGCAGATCACGCTCGCCGAATCCCGCCGCCGCAGAAAGGACCTGCAGGCGCCGCACCTAGACGAGCCGTCCGAAAACCTCGTGGATCCCTTTCTCGCCTCGCTTCCCTTCGCGCTCACGAATGCACAGAAGCGCGTCTGGCGTGAAATCGAAGAGGACCTCGAGAAGGACGCGCCCATGCACCGCCTCGTGCAGGGGGACGTGGGAAGCGGCAAGACGGTCGTCGCGGCTCTCTCCTTACTGCGCGCCCTCGAGTGCGGTCATCAGGCTGTCCTCATGGCGCCCACGGAACTCCTCGCGGAACAGCACGCCAAGAAGCTTCGCGAATGGTTCGAGCCGCTCGGCATTTCCGTCTTCGAACTCAGCGGACGCCTCAAGGCTTCTGAGAAGCGCAGCGTCCTCGAGGCGCTTAAGAGCGGCGCCGCGCGCGTCGCCGTGGGCACGCACGCCCTCATTCAGGAGGGCGTCGCCTTCGAGAAGCTCGGCCTTTGCGTCATCGACGAGCAGCACCGCTTCGGCGTCGAACAGCGCCTCAAACTCAAAAGCCGCGGCGCGCAGGGCACCGAGCCCCATCTTCTTCTCATGTCGGCCACCCCGATTCCGCGCACGCTCGCCATGAGCTACCTCGCGGACCTCTCCGTCTCCGTGATCGACGAACTGCCGCCGGGACGCACGCCCGTCGACACCCGAACGCTATCGCTTGCGCGTGAAGACGACGTCGTCGGTTTTCTTGCGCGCGCCGTCGCCGAAAAACGTCAGATCTACTGGGTCTGTCCCCTCGTCGAGGAAAGCGACAAGCTCGACCTCACGGCCGCCGCCGACCGTTGCGAGCGTCTTCGCGACCGGCTCCCCGACGCAAGCGTCGGCCTTCTTCACGGCCAGATGACGGCCGAAGAGAAGGACGCCGCCATGCGCGCCTTCATTGCCGGCAAGACCGACATCCTCGTTTCGACCACCGTCATCGAAGTGGGCGTGGACGTGCCCAACGCGAGCGTCATGGTGATCGAACACGCCGAACGCTTCGGCCTGGCGCAGCTTCACCAGCTACGCGGACGCGTCGGCCGGGGATCCGCCAAGAGTTTCTGTCTTCTTCTTTTCGATCCGAACCTTTCCGAGGAGGGACGCCGCCGTCTGAGCGTCATCCGCGCCACGAACGACGGCTTTGAAGTCGCCCGTCACGACCTGCAGCTGCGGGGACCGGGCGAGTTCCTCGGAGAACGGCAGTCGGGCGTTCCCATGCTCCGCTTCGCCGACCTCGAACGCGACGAAGCCCTTCTCGTCAACGCCGTCCGCTGGGCGCCCGTGTGGCTTGAGAAGGACCGCGAGGCCGCGCTCGAGCACGCCCACCGATGGTTCAAAACCAAAGCCGACTATCTCGGCATCTGATCCGATTTCCTCAAAGGACATTTCCGTATGACACTCACCGAACTCAAATACGTCATCGCCGTCGCCCGCATGCGCCACTTCGGCCGGGCGGCCGAATCGTGCTTTGTGAGTCAGCCCTCGCTCTCCGTCGCCATTCGAAAGCTCGAGGAGGAACTCGGCGTCACGATTTTCGAGCGCCGCACGTCCGACATCTCGATCACCCCGATCGGACAGCAGATCGTCGAGCAGGCGCAACGCGTTCTCGACGAATCCCGCCGCATCATCGACATCGCCCAGAACGGGCACGATCCGCTCGCGGCCCCGCTGCGCCTCGGCGTCATCCTGACGATCGCCCCCTATCTCCTGCCGAACCTTCTGACGGAACTCTCCGACTCCTGCAGTCAGATGCCGCTCTACCTCGAGGAATCCTTCACGGACGAACTCCTCGAAAAGCTCCGTTCCGGCCAGATCGACGCCGCCATCATGGCCGACACCATTCACGGCACGGGCATGATGACCGAAGCCCTCTATCAGGAAGAGTTCGTGGTCGCCGTCCCGTCGCACCACCCGTGGGTGAACCGCAACTTCGTCAACGCCGACGAACTGAAGGACCAGACCATGCTCCTCTTGGGTTCGGGCCACTGCTTCCGCGACCAGATTCTCGGGATCTGCCCCGACCTCAACCGCCGCGCCAAGAGCGACCGAAGCGAAGTGCAGCACACGGTCGAAGGTTCGAGCCTGCTCACGATCTGCCACATGGTCGCGCAGGGTCTCGGCATCACGGTTCTGCCCGCCTCGGCCGTGCCCTATCTCACGGGCCCCTCGTCGCGCCTCAAGATCCTTCCCTTCAAGCAGCCCGCTCCCTCGCGCCGCGTCATTCTCGTCTGGCGCAAGAGCTACACGCGCGAAGCGGCGATCCAGGCGATCGCGGCGGCCGTGCGCAAGGTCGTTCTGAACGGTTGCGTGCCGCTCAACGAAGCGCCCGTTCTCAATTGATGGTAAGTTGTGAGGGAACGCTTTCTCGGCGTTCCCTCTTTTTTCGGTCGCCCCAAACCCCAGGTTCCCTATGAAAGCCCCCTTGCTCCGAGAGATTCTCGGCTTTCGCGAACGCATCGATCTTCTGCTTCGCGTGTTGTTGACGGCCCTCGTCTGCGTAGGCTGTTACCTCATCCTTTCGCCCTTTCTGACGGCGGTCATCATCGCGGCCATCCTCGCCGTCGTCACCTGGCCCTTCTTCCTGAAGATCCGTGCCGCCTGCCGGGAGCGTTCCACCCTGGCGGCGAGCCTCATGGTGACGGGCATCATCGTGGTCTTTCTGATCCCGATCTCCTTCTTGCTCGTCGCCGCCGCGCAGCAGATTCCGAAGGCCGTGCAGCTTCTTCGGGCCTGGATCGCCTCGGGCTTTCAGTTCCCCGCCTGGATCGCCGAAATCCCGATGGTGGGCGACTGGCTTCACGAGCAGCTCGTCACCGTCCTTGATCCCCACACCCTCGGGGACACCCTGCAGAAGACCCTGGAACCCGTCGTGAGCGCCGTCCTTGGAACGGCCGTGAACGTAAGCAACGCGCTCCTGCAGCTCGCGCTCGTCACCTTCATCGTCTTTTTCTTCTACCGCGACGGCGCGCGCTTCGGCGAACACGTCAAGACCTTCCTCGCCCGTATCGGCGGCAACATGGGCGGCGAACTCAATTCGATTCTCGTCAACACGACGCGCTCGGCCGTCTTCGGCGTCCTCGGCACGGCCATGGCGCAGGGCATCGTCGCGGGGATCGGCTTTTGGATCACCGGCATGCCGGGCACGATTCTGCTCGGCTTTGCCGTGACGGCGCTCTCCGTCGTCCCGGTGGGACCGCCTCTCGTCTGGATCCCCTGCGCGGCCTGGCTCTATTCGCAGGGTGAAATCGGCTACGCCGTCTTCCTCGTTCTCTGGGGAACGCTCGCCGTGAGTTCCGTCGACAACTTCCTCAAACCCATTCTGATCGCGCGGGGCACGCCGCTTCCACTTGCCCTCGTCTTCCTCGGCGTCCTGGGCGGCCTCATGACCTTCGGCTTCCTCGGCCTCATCCTCGGCCCCGTTCTCCTCTCGATCGGGATGGCCCTCCTGCAGGCCTGGCTCAAGCGTCCCCTGCTCGCCAAAAAGGCGCTCGAGGCGCCGCCCGCCGACGATGAGCTTCCCGCGCCGGAAGGGGAAAGCGCTCTATCCGAAAACAAATCTTGATAGCGAAAGGCTTTCGCACTCCGAACGGGGCGAAAGCCTTTTTCCTTTCAAGACCCTCTCTCCCCTTGGGGATCTTCCCGATTTGCAGTTTTCCGGCCGACGCCGTAGGATTGGTTTCCTTTTTGAATTTCCCGCCTCAATAGGGAAATTCCTCTCACAAAAGGGCCGTCTCATCCGCATACTTGTCTGTGTCAAGGAATTCGGCTCCTTGCTCATCGAACAACTAGACCAACCTCAACTCTCTGGAGACAACCATGTCTTTGCTTTGCTGGGTGGCCGTTGCCGTCGTGATCGTCGCGATCTGGGCGCTTATCAAGCGCTATGAAACGCGTCTGGTCCTGATCGCTTCCGGTCTCTTCCTGGCCATCGTCGCGCTGCAGCCGATGGCCGCTCTCAACGCCTTCGCCAAGTCCATGACGAACGCCTCGCTCGTTATGGCCATCTGCTCGTCGATGGGTTTCGCCTTCGTTTCGAGCTACACCAAGGCTGACCGTTCGCTCGTTCACTACATGGCGAGCCCGATCCGCGGTCTCGGCATCTTCCTGATCCCGGTCTGCACGGCGATCACCTTCTTCGTGAACATCGCCATTCCGTCGGCCGCCGGCTGCGCCGCCGCCGTCGGTTCGACCCTGATCCCGGTCATGCTGCGCGCCGGCATCAAGCCCGCCGCCGCCGCTGCCGCCGTTCTGGCCGGCACGATCGGTTCCTACCTCTCGCCGGGTACGTCCCACAACCCGTACGTGGCCAAGATGGCGAACATGGAAGTCATGGACTTCATCGCCTCGCACGCTCCGTACTCCTTCATGATCGGCGCCTTCTCGGTCTTCGGCGTCCTGATCGTCTGCTTCCTCCTCGGCGACCACAAGGGCGACGCGAACGCCAAGGTTGACGAGTCCAAGCTCCAGAAGCAGGACGACGACTTCAAGCCGAGCCCGATCCTCGCTCTCGTTCCGTTGATTCCGATCACCATCCTCGTCGTCGGCAACGTTTGGGTTCCCGCCATCAAGATGGGCGTTGCCCAGGCCATGTTGATCGGTGCGATCTGCGCCCTGATCATCGCCCGCGCCAACCCGCAGACCTTCACGAAGGAATTCTTCAACGGTACCGGCAAGGGCTACGCCGACGTGATGGGCATCATCATCGCCGCCGGTGTCTTCGCCGCCGGTCTGAAGTCCGCCGGTTTGATCGACGCCTTCGTCGCCGCTCTGAAGGAGTCCAACGAAATCGCCCGCTGGGGCGGCTCGTTCGGCCCCTTCCTCATGGGCATCATCACCGGTTCGGGTGACGCGGCCACGCTGGCCTTCAACGAAACGGTGACCCCGCACGCCAAGGACTTCGGCATGACGATCGAAGGTCTGGGCGGCCTCGCCTTCCTCGCCGGCGCCGCCGGCCGTACGGCCTCCCCGATCGCCGGCGTGACGATTCTCGTCTCCGGCATCGCCATGGTGAGCCCGCTTGAAGTCGTCAAGCGCACCGCTCTCCCGATGCTCCTCGCAGTCATCGCCTGCGCTCTCCTGATGGTCTAATCATCAGATAGAGTCACACGCTCTGCAGCCGCCCGCGCGCTCTTTGGCCGCGGGCGGCTTTCTTTTGGGCGAAGAAAAACGCCGCGTCCCTTTAAAGAGATGCGGCGTCGTATTGTTTTTGGAAATCAGGCTCCGAATACGGGCGAGAAGCGGACGGGCCCGATCGCTTGCGGGCAATTCGTTTTCCAAACCTGCGCGAGCGCGTATTCGGGCGGCACGTCAAAGGGAAAGGTCCAGCCGAAGGTCGACGCTTCGACAAACCCGAAGCGTCCGTAATAGGCGGGATCCCCCAAAACCACGGCGCCCGCCCAGCCGTCGCGCTGGCCCTTTGCCAGAAGCGTCTCGACGAGCTCCGATCCCACGCCTTTTCGGCGGTGCGAAAGCGCCACGCTCACGGGAGCGAGGACGAGAACGGGGAGGTCCCTCTCCATCGTCGGGACGGATCCGCGCGTCATCATGGCGTGCCCGATCAGTCCGTCCCGCTCCTCGGCCGCGACTTCGTAGCCCGGCAGAAAGTCGGACGAAGACCGAAGTCTTCCGACCAATTCGCCCTCCGTTCCGTCGGCGTGTTCGACCGTGAGAAAGGCCTCCGTCACGAGACGGCGGACGGCGTCCTCTTCCGAGGGCAAAACTTCACGGATGCGCACGGCTCAGATCTTCATGATGTGTTCGCGGTAGAAGCGAAGCTCCTCGATACTCTCCTGAATGTCGGAGAGCGCCTCGTGGCGCGTCGACTTCGGGAACTTCTTCTCCCACTCGGGCGCCCAGCGCTTGGCGAGCTCCTTCAGGGTCGAAACGTCGATCGAGCGGTAGTGGAAGTAGCGCTCCATCTCGGGCATCCAGCGCGCCATGAAGCGGCGGTCCTGGCCGATCGTGTTGCCGCACATCGGGCTCACGCCTTCGGGAACGAAGCGACGGAAGGTTTCGACGAACATCTTCGCCGCGGCGGCCTCATCGATTTCGCTCGCGCGCACGCGGTCAATGAGTCCCGAACGGCCGTGGGTCGTGCTGTTCCATTCGTCCATGCCGTCGAGCACTTCTTCGGTCTGATGAATCGCCACCACGGGACCTTCGTGCAGGACGTTGAGGTTTTTGTCCGTGATGATGGCGGCCACTTCGATCACGCGATTCACTTCGGGCTGCAGGCCCGTCATTTCCATGTCGATCCAAATGAGGTTGTCCGCGCTGTAGCGGGGATCGCGTTCGGTCATTCTTTTTCCTTTTCGTTGGAAGGCGGCACTGCCGCGGGATTTCTATAATAGTTCGTTTTCGTTCCCTTCACCTTCGTTTTGATTTCCCCCATGGCCCTCACCGCGCACACGCTGGAGATCCTCTTTTATTCGACCCTCGCGTTCTTCGTCCTCACCGAATGCGTCCTTACGGCGCTGCATTCGCACAAGGCCGACGCCAAGGCCGGAGAGATTCCCGAGGATTTCGCCGGACGCACGACCGAGGCGGCTCAGCGCCGCGCCGCCAACTACACGGGGGAAGTCGCCCAGGCGGAACTCCTGCTCGTCTTTGCGGGGGCGCTTTTTGCCTGGCTCATGACCTACGGTCAGGGGCTCACGGTGCTCGCCGCCGCGAGCACGGCGCTCCTCGGCCCCGGACAGGCCGCGCAGTGGCTCACGCTCTCGATCCTCCTTCTTCTGGCGCTTCTCGTCGAATTCCCGCTCGGCTGGTACATGCGGCAACGCGTGAAGAAAAGCTACGGCGTCAAGCGCGCCGCGGCGAACCGCGCGCTTCTGAGGGGGATCCGAGAAACCGTGGCGGGCTATCTTGCGGCGCTTCCCCTGCTTGCGCTCTCGCTCACAGTCTTCGACTTCGCCGGGGACTACTGGTGGCTTCTTCTCTGGGTCGCCTGGCTTCTCTATCTTTTCTGGCGCCGTCAGCTCGGGGTCGTCTACGGGCTCTTTCGACACCGGCGCATCCGGCCGGTGCGCGACGAATCCTTCCGCGCCATGGTTCATGACTTTCTCGCTTCGGAAGGCCTCGTGATGACGGACCTCGTCGTCACGAACCGTCCCCGTCTCTGGAAGCACAGCCACGTCGTGCTCGCGGGCTGGGGAAAGCGCCGCCGCGTCGTCATCTTCTCGCACGCCATGCAGGTCCTCACCCCGACGGAAATCCTCGCGCTCATCGCGCACGACGTCGGTCACATCCGGCATCGGCATACGTTCCTGCGAACGGCGGTCCTCGCTCTCTGGGGACTCGCGCTCGCCCTCTTTGCGGGCTGGGGGAGCACGCACGGCGTCTTCTTCGAAGGCTTCGGCGTGAGCCGTCACGTCACCTTCCACACCGGTGCGGCCAACGCGGGCTGGGTGCTCGCCGTCGCGATCGTGACCTTCCCGATCATCTTTTATCCCTTCACGCCGCTTCGGAATCTCCTCGCGCGGGCCCTGCAGTACGACGCCGACCTCTACGGCGCGCGCCTCGTGGGCGCGGGCCCCATGATCCGTGCGCTCGTGAAGCTGCACCGCGACTACTCGTCTTCGCTCTGGCCCTCGCACCTCTATTCGCTTTTCCACTACTCGCGTCCGCACGTGACGATGCGCGTCGCGCGGCTTCGCAAGTATCTGAAGGATTCCGGACAGGATCCCGAACAACCCGTCGTCTACTCAAACTTCGACCGTCGGAAATACGCCGCCGCGTCGATCGGAGACCAACATCGTGGCGAAATTTCCCCGCAATCCCCGGCAACCCGTTGAGGCGCCCGTTTTCGGGCGCGTGACGGCCGGACACGGCCGACATCACTTCGTAACGACCGAAACGGGAGAAACCTTCGAGGCGCACCGCCGCGGCAAGAAGGGCGACGTGGTCGTGGGCGACCTCGTGCACTGCACCGAGCCCGTCTCGGGCGTCGCCGCGATCGAGGCGATCGAGCCGCGCAAGTCGCTTCTCTACCGCTCGGACGAATGGCGCATCAAGACGCTCGCCGCCAACGTCGAACAGGTGGCGATCGTCTTTGCGTCGCGCCCCTCCTTCAACCCCTGGTTCATCTGGCGGGCGCTTCTCGCCGCGCATCAGGCGGACCTGCCCGCGCTCGTCATCCGCAACAAAAAGGATCTCGCCGACGAAGCCGAAACGGCGGACGACGCCGTGGCGCTCCTTCGCGAAATCGGGCACGACGTGGTCGAAGTCTCCGCCACCGCCGATCCGGAAGGCACGATCGCGACGCTCAAGCCCCGCTTCGAGGGCAAGGCCACGCTTCTCGTCGGTCAGTCCGGGATGGGAAAGTCGACGATTTTGAATCTCCTCGTACCCTACGCCGAAGCGGCAACGCGGGAATTTTCGGAAGCCCTCAACCTCGGCCGCCAGACGACGACCGCCGCGCGCTGGTACGACCTCGCCCGCTGCGGGGGCTCGGGCGCCGTCGTCGACACGCCGGGCTTTCAGGAGTTCGGGCTCGCCCACCTCACGCTTCTCGACATCCTGCGCGCCATGCCCGACATTGCCGAACACGTCGAAGGCTGCCGCTTCTTCAACTGCCGCCATCTCGACGAACCCGGGTGTTCGGTGAAGCGCGCCGTCGAAGAGGGGCTCATCCGCCCCGAGCGCTACGAATTCTACGCGGCGCTCGCCCGCACGGCCCAGTCGGGTCCCATGTGAGCGTTTGTCCGTCTCTCCCGCAGAGCAAATTCTTCTCTAGAATGCTTCTTTTCGGCGAAGATTTTCCCTTCCAACCATGAAAAACGATTCCGGCATCATTCCCATTTCCGACGCGACGCACGTGCGCTCGCTTCCGGTTCCGCAGAGCGGTCCGATCCGCACGGAGGACGGCTTCTGGACGGACGCGCTCGGGCGGCCGCTGCGCGACCTGCGCATTTCGGTGACGGACCACTGCAACTTCCGCTGCCGCTACTGCATGCCCAAGGAAATCTTCACGAGCCGCTACTCGTTTCTTCCGCAGACGGAGCTCCTCTCCTTCGAGGAAATCATGCGTCTCGCGCGCATCGCCGTGCGCCACGGAGTGCGCAAGTTCCGCCTCACCGGAGGGGAACCCCTTCTTCGCAAGGGAATCGAGCGGCTCGTCGCCGACCTTCTCACGCTGCGAACCGACGAAGGAAAGGAGCCCGACGTCGCCATCACGACGAACGCCTCCATTCTCAAGAAGAAGCTCCCCGCCCTCAAGGAGGCGGGCCTGAAGCGTGTGACGGTGAGTCTCGACGCCATGGACGAGGCGATCTTTCAGTCCTTCAACGACGTGGGTTTCCCCGCGGCGAAGATCCTCGAAGCGATCGACGCGGCCCTCGAAGCCGGTCTCAAGGTGAAGGTGAACACCGTCGTCAAGCGCGGCGTGAACGAAAACGAAATCCTCAAGATCTGCGAGCGCTTCCGCAACACGGGCGTCATCCCGCGCTTCATCGAATACATGGACGTCGGAAGCTCCAACGGCTGGCGCATGACCGACGTCGTGCCCTCGGCGGAAGTCGTCGAGCGCATCCGCTCGCGCTACGAAGTCGAGCCGATCAATCCCAACTACATCGGCGAAACCGCCACGCGCTGGCGCTACGTAGACGGCGCGGGGGAATTCGGCTGCATCAGTTCGGTCACGCGCGCCTTCTGCCGCGACTGCTCGCGCGCCCGCATTTCGATGGAAGGCCGTCTCTACCTCTGTCTTTTCGCGACCGAAGGCTACGACCTGCGCACGCTTTTGCGCGGCGGCGCCACGGACTTCGAAATCGAAGAGGCGCTCGGCCGGATCTGGTCCGCGCGCGAAAACCGCTACTCGGAACTTCGCGCCCTCGGTCTCACCCCTGACCGTCCCAAGATCGAAATGAGCTACATCGGCGGCTGAGAATTCTCTTCTAAGGACTTTTTCCTTCGGCCCGCCGCATCGGCGGGCCGAAAAATTCTCCTATACTAGAAAATCGACCGCGAAAAGCGGTCCTCCAAACCCTCAAACCCCAAGAAAAACAAAACTTATGTTCTCGAATCCTACTGCGATCACCTTCGTAGGGTATCTGATCGTCATGGTGGGCGTCGGGCTTTTCGCCTACCGCTACACGCGCAACTACAGCGACTACATTCTCGGCGGCCGCAGTCTCAACGGTCTCGTCACGGCCCTCTCGGTGGGCGCTTCCGACATGAGCGGATGGTTGCTGATGGGGTTGCCGGGCGCCGTCTTCCTCATGGGGATTCGCGAAGCCTGGATCGCCATCGGCCTCATCATCGGCTCCTACATCAACTGGTGCATCGTCGCGGCGCGCCTTCGCGTCTACACGGAAAAGACCCACAACGCGCTCACGCTCCCCGACTACTTCTCGCACCGCTTTGAAGACAAGCAGAATCTCCTGCGCATCTGCGCGGCGACCGTCATTCTGATCTTCTTTACGATCTACTGCGCCTCGGGCGTCGTCGCGGGCGCGCGCCTCTTTGAGAACACCTTCAACATGTCCTACGAGACGGCGCTCTACATCGGCGCCGCCGCGACGATTCTCTACGTCTTCCTCGGGGGCTTTCTGGCGGTGAGCTGGACCGACACGATTCAGGCGGCCCTCATGTGCCTCGCCCTCATCGTGACGCCGATCGCCGTCATGTGGGATCTGGGCGGCTTTGAAACCACCGTGAACCGCGTCGCCGAAATCGATCCCAAGATGATCAACCTCATGAGCGGGCACACCTGGATCGGCATCGTCGGTCTCGTCGCCTGGGGGCTCGGGTATTTCGGCCAGCCCCACATTCTCGTTCGCTTCATGGCGGCCCGCAACGCGAGCATCATCCCGAACGCGCGCCGCGTGGCGACCCTCTGGATGGCCTTCTGCCTCTCGGGCGCCGTGGCCGTGGGCTTCTTCGGCGCGGCCTATTTCGCCGAACACCCCGACGTGGCGGGACTCGTGGTCGAAAATCACGAACGCGTCTTCATCGTCCTCTCGCAGCTCCTCTTCAATCCCTGGATCGCGGGCATCCTCATGTCGGCCATTCTCGCCGCCGTCATGTCGACGCTCTCCTGCCAGCTGCTCGTGTGCAGCTCCACCCTGACGGAAGACTTCTACCGCACCTTCCTGCGTCCCAAGGCCTCGCAGTTCGAGCTCGTCTGGGTCGGCCGCGCCATGGTGCTCCTCATCTCGGCCGTCGCCGTCTGGATGGCGATGGACCCCAACAGCCTTGTGCTCTCGCTCGTCGCCTACGCCTGGGCGGGCTTTGGCGCGGCCTTCGGTCCGGTCATCATCCTCTCGCTTCGCTGGAAGCGCATGACGCGCAACGGCGCGCTCGCGGGCATGATCACGGGCGCCCTCACGGTCCTCGTCTGGAACCACTTCGCCTGGTTCGGCCTTTATGAAATGGTCCCGGGCTTCCTCTTCGCGACGATCGCCATCGTCGTGGTGAGCCTTCTCGGCAAGAAGCCGAGCGACTCCATCTGCGCGACCTTCGACGAAGTCGACGCGATCGTCCGCAAGGTCTGAGGCACGGTCACTCTCCGAAGAAAAGGGGGAGCGGTTCGAAACCGCTCCCCCTTTTCTTCGTGCAAAAGCGAATGCCGCGGCACCCGCCTTTGGGAGAACACCTTGGAAATTACTTCTTCGCCTTGGCCTCTTCGGCGGCCTCTTCGGCTTCGGCCGCCCAGAGAAGATCGGGACGGGTCGAGGCGAGGATCGCTTCGTCGGGGGCGCCCGCGCTCTGAAGCGAGCAGAAGATCATGGCGCCGTCCTTGTAGGGCGAAACATGGAAGGCCTTTTCGGCGCGGCCGAATTCCGGCATTTCGCGGTTCTGCGGACGCACGTACACCTTCCATTCGGTGCCGCCGTTTTCACGGGCCTTCGTGCCGAAGTGCGCGGCCTTGTGGTTCGTGTCGATCGCTTCCCAGTCGAGGCGTAGCTTTTCGACGACGCCCATCCAGTCTTCCTTCACCGTGAAGCCCCAGAAGTGGTTGTGCATGTCGGGCACGCCGAAGAAGCGTTCGATTGCGTCGCTCACGATGAAGCCCGTGATCGTCAGGCCGTTGTCGCGGAAGGTCTTCTTGAAGGGGATTTCTTGGAGTTCTTCGCCCTTCAACTTCAAAAAGGCGAGATTGTCCTTGCGGACCTTGAGCGCTTCGGGAATCTTCCTGTCCTTGGCGAGCGCTTCGTAGAAGGTCGTGTCACAGGCGCTGAGCGCTTCGACGAGCGAGGGCGCGGACGTGGCGCTCGCGGCGGCGGCCGCGAGTCCGAGGCCGAGCAACAGGGATTTCTTCACTTGAGTCTCCTCTTGTATGGGGTCGATGCCCTGAAGTCTCGCACGGCGAAGTGACGGCAATCTTAACCGCTCGTCGTTTCCCTTGATTTCTCCTCGGGTACCGAGAAGAGCGATTGGATGGCCCTGCGCTCGAACGACATTCGGTACTGCAACATAAGATCTGCCATTATCAAGAGCTCCCTGCGGCATTCGAACGGTCGTTCAAGATTCCTCGCAAGAAGAGCAAAGAACCGCTCTGCAGGTGTCACACTGAGCGAAGCGAAAAGATTTGCTTCGCCCTTGGGGCGTACCTTTTCCACCTGGGCGAAAAAATCGTCCCGACCGTGCTCTTTTCCGAGGAAATCGAGTATCTCCTTCGAACAGAAGAAGTCACTAGCAAAAAATTCTTCGTAGTCGTGTAGCGCATCCACTTTCTTCAGAAGCGCCTCATAAGTTGAACGTTTAAGACCACTGAGAGTATGTTCCTCAGGCCACGGCGAAACGGGCGCGAGCGTCTTTAGCCAGGCGAGGTCCGGCACCTCCCGAAGACTGCGGGCGAAGGGTGCGATGTCGTCATAGCCGATCGTCGTGGTTCTTCGATCAGTGAGGAAGTTGCACAGCGCCACGACTGTATTCGTCTCTTCGTGACGATAAAGCTCAAAGCGTCGGCGTGGCCACTGCGGATCCCTCTCCTGACGGAAGGGAGCATGTTCCCCATCAGAGAGAAAAAGCTGCAGGAATTCCAGCGTGCCCGCCCGACCCGTGCAGATGACGAGACGTGGGCGATAACGGCGTAGACGCGCCTTCACGTGTTTTTCGAAAATCGCCGTTGCTTTCTCCCGATAATCTCCCAGAATCTGTACATCCGGAGCGAGAAGCGCCTCCTTCACGCTGCACCGCAACGACGAACCGGGGCCATAGAGGAAAAGGGAATTTTCCCAATCGTTGTGCGTCGTAAGCGACAGAACACCGGAATTCATTTGAAACCCGTGCCCGCCCCAGGCGAAGATCCTGTGCATAGGCACGTACTTCGCCGTCAGCTCGCGTCGATCTGCATCGGTTTTCGCTGCTTCAAGCTGTAAAAGGAAGTCGCCGTCGGTGAGCGCCGCCACCAAGGCAGAGGAAAGCGTTCGGTATTCGTAGTCGAGCGCGCCGAAGTTCCCGAACGTCGTGATCGTAGCGAGATCGACACCACGTACGGCGGCTCGCTCAAAGTTTTCCCATTTGTTGCGGCCGCCGCCGAACTCCAATCCGCAAATCCAAACGGGTGAATAAGGATTGCCGCCGTTTACGTCCATGGCGAGATCAGGGCCGTCTTCGCGGAGTACAGCGAAAAGATCGGGATAAGAGGTTTGAGCAGAACTTTCGGTCATGGCCGTTTCATCCCAAGATCTAAAGGAAAAGAGGTTTTCATTTTCGCTCGTTAAGCCCGTGGTGAAACCTCACGATTTTCCCAGGTCTGCCTGGCGGTGAAGACGCCAACGCCCGAGATGCACTGCGCATCCCGGGCGTTCTTGCCCTTGAGGCGGGGCGCCCTTTCGGGCGCCCCCGTCGAGGTCATTCGGTCGGATTTTCGACCGTGAAGACGAGCTTGCCGTCCCGCACGTCGCCCACGACCGTGCCGCCGGGAAGAACCTTCCCTTCGAGGATCAGGCGGGCGACCGGGTTCTCGACGTGTTCCTGCACGGCGCGTTTCAGGGGACGCGCACCGAACTGAACGTCGAAGCCCGCTTCGGCCACCTTGTCGAGCGCGGCGTCCGTGAGCTCGAGCTTGAGGTCCTGCGCGGCCATGCGGCCCTTCAAGAGGTCAAGCTGCAGGTTCGCGATGCGGCGGATCGATTCCTTGCCGAGCGAGTGGAAGACTACGATCTCGTCGATGCGGTTCACGAATTCCGGACGGAAGTGTTCCTTCACTTCCTTCATCACGGCTTCGCGGACCTCTTCGTGCGGGGCGCCGGCGAGGCGTTCGATTTCGAAAGCCCCGAGGTTCGACGTCATCACGATGACCGTGTTCTTGAAGTCGACCGTGCGGCCCTGACCGTCCGTCATGCGGCCGTCGTCCAAGACCTGAAGCAGCACGTTGAAGACGTCGGGGTGCGCCTTTTCGACTTCGTCCAAGAGGATCACCGAATAGGGCTTGCGGCGGACGGCTTCCGTGAGGTAGCCGCCTTCTTCGTAGCCCACGTATCCCGGAGGCGCGCCGATCAGACGGGCGACGCTGTGCTTTTCCATGAATTCGCTCATGTCGATGCGGATGAGCGCGTCGTCCGAATCAAAGAGGAAGTTCGCAAGCGCCTTCGTGAGTTCGGTCTTGCCTACGCCCGTGGGCCCCAGGAAGAGGAAGCTTCCGTAGGGACGGTTCGGGTCCGCAAGGCCCGCGCGGCTGCGCAGAATCGTTTCCGTCACGCGCTGCACGGCCTCTTCCTGACCCACCACGCGCTTGGCAAGCGTTTCGCCCATGTGAAGGAGCTTCTGGCGTTCACCCTCCATCATCTTCGAGACCGGAATCCCGGTCGCGCGGCTCACCACCTCGGCGATTTCCTCGGCGCCCACCGCGGTGCGAAGGAGCTTCATGGGCTTTTCGGCCCCCTCTTCCTTCTCGGCGCGGCGCAGGCGTTCCTCGAGCTTCGGGAGGCGTTCGTACTGCAGCTGCGCGAGCTTTTCGTACTGCGCCGTGCGGCGGTATTCCTCCATCTGGCGGCGAACCTCTTCGATTTCGTCGCGCACGCTCTTGGCGCCCAAGGCTTCGCTCTTTTCGCGCTTCCACACTTCTTCGAGGTCGGAGTATTCGCGCGAGAGACGTTCGATTTCCTCTTCGATCGCTTCGAGGCGCTTCTTCGAGGCTTCGTCCGTTTCCTTCTTCATCGCTTCGCGTTCGATCTTGAGCTGGATGAGACGGCGGTCAAGCTTGTCGAGAGCCTCGGGCTTCGAGTCGATTTCCATCTTGATGCGCGCCGCCGCTTCGTCGATCAAGTCGATCGCCTTGTCGGGGAGGAAGCGGTCCGTGATGTAGCGGTGCGAGAGTTCGGCCGCCGCGACGATCGCGGGGTCGGTGATTTCGACGCCGTGATGCGCTTCGTACTTCTCCTGCAGGCCGCGCAGAATCGCGATGGTGTCCTCGACCGACGGTTCGTCGATCATGACCTTCTGGAAACGACGCTCAAGGGCCGCGTCCTTTTCGACGTACTTGCGGTATTCGTCAAGGGTCGTCGCGCCGATCACGTGGAGTTCGCCGCGCGCAAGCGCGGGCTTCAACATGTTCCCGGCGTCC
This sequence comes from uncultured Sutterella sp., assembly GCA_949282745.1. Classification (GTDB taxonomy): domain Bacteria; phylum Pseudomonadota; class Gammaproteobacteria; order Burkholderiales; family Burkholderiaceae_F; genus Sutterella. The sequence continues at coordinate 109,973 of CASDQM010000004.1, forward strand.
ATGCTGCCTTCGGTCTTCCCCGCGCCCACCACCGTGTGGAGTTCGTCGATGAAGAGGATGATGCGGCCCTCTTCCTTCGTGACTTCCTCAAGGAGCTTCTTCAAGCGTTCCTCGAATTCGCCGCGGTACTTGGCGCCCGCGATGAGGCCCGCCATGTCGAGACTCAGAACGCGCTTGCCCTTGAGCGTATCGGGGACTTCGCCGTTCACGATTCGCTGTGCGAGCCCTTCGACGACGGCGGTCTTGCCGACGCCGGGTTCGCCGATCAGCACGGGGTTGTTCTTGCTGCGGCGCTGCAGAATCTGCATCGTGCGGCGGATTTCGTCGTCGCGCCCGATCACGGGATCGAGCTTGCCGCGGCGCGCGAGATCCGTAAGGTCGATCGTGTACTTCTTGAGCGCCTCGCGCTGGCTTTCGGCGTCGGGGTTGTCCGCGCCGTCACTGCCGCGCACGGCGGCGATCGCCATTTCCATGGCGCTGCGGGTGAGCCCGCATTCGCGCGCAAGCCTGCCCGCCTCGCTCTTGTCTTCACAGAGCGCGAGGAGGAACATTTCGGTGGAGATGTAGCGGTCGTTGCGCTTCATCGCCTCCTTTTCCGTGAGGTTGAGGATGTTCCCGAGTTCACGCGAAATCTGAATGTCGCCGTCCGTGCCCGAGACGCTCGGCATGGCGCGAAGACGCTCTTCAACGCGGCGTTCGAGCTGCGCGACGTTCACGCCGGCGCGCTCGAGAAGACTGCGGCTTGCGTCTTCGGAATCCTTCAGCAAAGCGGCCAGGAGGTGAATGGGTTCGAGCACCTGATGGTCGTGCGCCAGGGCGACGGACTGCGCGTCGCCGAGCGCCTGCTGAAATTTCGTGGTCAATTTGTCCTGACGCATGAGTTTCTTTCTTCCTTTCGTCGAACAGTCGACGATGTAGTGTCCTGATACTCAACATATGAGTGCGGCACCCGCAAAAAACAAGGGGAAGAAAGAGGGGGAAAACTTTGCAAACTGTAATCCGCGTCAGCGAAGGAAAAGACGGGTGAGAAGGATGCCTGCCGTCGCGGCGGCAAGGCCACCGACCACGTGAAAAAGAAGGTGGCGCGTCCAGCGGCTCCAGGCGCCGTCGAGCAGAAAGCCGACGGACTCGGTCGAAAAGGTCGAAAACGTGGTGAGACCGCCCAAAAAGCCCGTGACGAGGAGAAGACGCAAGGCGTCGCTCACGGGAAAGACCGCAAAGCACCCCGCAAGGATACCCGCCGCAAAGCACCCGACGAGATTCGCGGCGAGCGTTCCCGCCGCGAGTCCGCCGACGCTTCCGAGCCCGACCGTGAGAAGCCAGCGGCAAAGCGCGCCGAGGGCCGCGCCCGCCGCCACGGCGGCCGCGCCCTCCCAAGTGATGCCCGTCATGGGGGTCAGAGCGCAGCGATGAGCGCGTCGACGTCTTTGGGCTTCGTCGCCCAGCTCGTGACGAAGCGCACGACGTGGCGGCCTTCGCCGAGGGCTGCCCAATAGGCGAAGGTCGTCACCTCGCGCAGGCGCGCGAGCTGTTCGTCCGTGACGATCGCAAAGACCTGATTCGTGCCCGTGACGAAGGGCAGTTCATAGCCCTTCGCAAGGAGCGCGTCGGTGAGGCGCTTGGCGAGTCCCACGGCGTGGCGACCCACTTCGACGTAGAGATCGTCCTCAAAGAGCGCTTCGAACTGAATCCCGAGAAGGCGCCCCTTGGCGAGGACCGCACCCGACTGCTTCATCGTCGTGTAGAAGTGCGGGAGGATCTCGGGACGCGTCACGACGAGGGCTTCCCCGAAGAGCGCCCCCACCTTCGTGCCGCCGATGTAGAAGACGTCGGCAAGGCGCGCGATGTCTTCGAGCGTCACGTCGTTCTTTTCGGCCGCAAGGCCGTAACCGAGGCGAGCCCCGTCGATGTAGAGCGGCAGGTGATGGCGGTCGCAGACGGCGCGAAGGGCCTCGAGCTCGTCGAGCGTGTAGAGCGTCCCGTACTCGGTCGGATGCGAAATGTAGACGAGTCCGGGATGGACCGCGAAGTGGCGCGAGGGATCGTGCAGGAATTTCTGCATGGCCGCCTCAACCGTCTCGGCCGAAATCTTCCCTTCCTTTTCGGGGAGCGTCAGAACCTTGTGGCCCGTGGCTTCGATCGCGCCCGCCTCATGCCCCGTGATGTGGCCCGTGTCGGCCGAAAGAACGCCTTCGTAGTTGCGAAGGACCGCGCGGATCACGGTCGCGTTCGTCTGCGTGCCGCCCACGAGAAACCACACCTGCGCATCGGGCGCGCCGCAGGCCTTGCGGATGAGCTCGGCCGCCCGTTCGCAGTGCTTGTCGGCCCCGTAGCCCGGCGTCTGATCAAGATTCGTGGCGGAGAGTTTCTCCATGATGCGCGGATGCGCGCCTTCCAGATAGTCGCATTCAAAGTGAAGCATCGGTCGTCCCGTTTCGTTTGGTTTGTCTCGGGCGCCCCGAGCGTTCGGAGCGCGGATTTCGACATTGTAGAACGAGGATAAAAAGCTTGCCGAAGTCGCCGTTCGGGGCGTCCTTCTCTCCGAAATCCCCGATGAAGGGCTATCATTCGGAATCTTTCTCTTCCATCATCGCTTCCATGACCAACCAACCCGTTCGCCGTCCCGTCGACTTCTTCGCCTTCGCCGTGTGCGTGGGGCTCTGCTTTGTGTGGGGGCTGCAGCAGGTCGCCATCAAGGCGGCGGGCGACGCCGTGAGTCCCATGCTGCAGGTGGGGCTTCGCTCCGCCGTTTCGGGACTTCTTCTCTGGCTCTTCAACCGCTATTGGCTCAAGGAGGTCTGGAACCCCGAAGTGAAGCTTCGCGACGCGCTCCTCGTGGGGCTCTGCTTCACGGGCGAATTCTTCTTCGTTTCCGAAGGGCTTCGCTTCACGTCGGCCGCCCACATGTCGGTGCTTCTCTACACGGCGCCGCTCTTTTCCGCCGTGGGGCTCGCCGTGAAGCTTCCCGAAGAGCGCCTCAACGTCATTCAGTGGACGGGGCTCCTTCTCGCCTTCTGCGGGATTCTCGTCGCCTTTTTGCTGCCCGCTCTCACGGAGGCCACACCCGAAGAGAACCTCTGGATTCTCGGTGACGCGCTCGGCTTGGGCGCCGGGATTTCCTGGGGCTTTGCGACGATCTTCCTTCGGACCACCACCATGAACGCGGCGCCCGCCTCGCAGATGCTCTTCTGGCAGCTCGCCACGGGCGCGGTGATTCTGACGGCGATCGCCCTTCTCACGGGCCAGAGCCACTTCGAGAGCACGACGCTCGGCTGGACGAGCCTTCTCTTTCAGACCTTCATCGTGAGTTTTGCGAGCTACCTCGTCTGGAACTGGCTTCTTCGCCGCTACCTCGCTTCGCGCCTCGGCGTCTTTCTCTTCATGACGCCGATCTTCGGCGTGGTCCTGAGCGTGCTCCTTCTCGACGAATCCGTGGGCTTTCCCTTCGTCGCGGGGTCGGTCCTCGTCCTCCTCGGCCTTCTTCTTGCGCAGCGTTCGAGCCGTCGCCGCTGAAGACAAACCGCGTCGTACGCACCAACGGAAAGCGCCCTTTTTCCGCACGGGAAATCGGGCGCTTTTGCGTTTACGGACCGTCGGACCGGTCAGCCCCAGCGGGCCTTGGCGAGGTCGTCGCTCTCTCGCGCGTCGACCCAGCGGGCGCCCTCGGGCGTTTCCTCCTTCTTCCAGAAGGGAGCTTCGGTCTTCAACCAATCCATGATGAAGGAGGCGGCTTCGAAGGCCGCGTGACGGTGACGCGACGCCACCGCGACCAGGACGATCTCCTCGCCCACGACCATGCGGCCTACGCGGTGGATCACCGTGACGTCGCCCAGGGGCCAGCGGCCGCGGGCCGTCTCGACGATCTTCGCGAGGCTCTTTTGGGTCATCCCCGGATAGTGTTCGAGCGTCATGGCCGTGACGTCGGAGCCGTCGTTGTTGTTGCGCACTACCCCGGTGAACGTGACGATCGCGCCCATGTCGGGCGAGCCCTCGCGGATGCGGGCGGTTTCGACGCCGATGTCAAAGGGCTCGGTCGTGACCAAAATCTTCGTTTCCGCCACGGTCAACCTCCCGTCACCGGAGGGAAGAAGGCGACGACGTCGCCCTCCTTCAGGGCCGCGTCGTCCGACGCGAGTTCTTCGTTGAGGGCGGCGCGGATGCGCTTGAGGTTTGCGAAGGCCGAGGCATAGGGCTCGCCCTTTCCGACGAGCCAGTCGCGAAGCGCGCCCACCGTGCGCACGTCCTCGGGCACGGCAACGTCTTCCCGGTCAAAGCCGAGCTGTTCGCGAAGGTAGGCGAAGTAGAGGACTTCGATTTGCATGTTCTCTCTCTAATCAGGCAAAGAATCGGCAGAAGGGGTAGTAGCGCACGACGTCGCCCTTTTTCACGGGCGTGCCCGCGGGGACGTCGACGAGGCCGTCCCCCCAGGCGCAGGAGGAAAGGACCTGCGAATTCTGATTGGGATAGCGGTCGAGCCCCCCTTCGGCGTTGCGGCGACCGCGAAGGAATTCCTCGCGGTCGCCGGGCTTCAGCCAGTCGAAGTCGGCGCGAACGAGCTGCGGCTGCACTTCGATGTCGTTCGAGCCCATGCGGCGCAGAAGGAAGGGACGCGCCATCATGAGGAAGATCACGAAGGCGGCGACGGGATTTCCCGGAATGCCGATGAAGGGAACGTTCTTCACGTGCCCGAAGGCGAGGGGTTTGCCGGGCTTCACGCGAACGCGCCAGACGTCGAGCTCGCCGAGCGATTGGACGGCGGGCTTGATGTGGTCCTCTTCGCCCACGGACATGCCGCCCGTCGACAAAATCACGTCGGTCGTCTCCGCGGCGCGCTCGAGCGCCGCCTTCGTCGCTTCGAGCGAATCGGGCACGCTTCCGAGGTCGTAGGCTTCGCAGCCGAGCGTGAGAAGAAGGCTGCGCATCATGAAGCGGTTCGAATTGTAGATGCCGCCCGGGGGCAGAGGTTCTCCGGGCTGCACGAGTTCGTCGCCGGAAAAGAAGACGCCCACGCGCAGACGGCGGTACACCGTCACGTAGGCGCGGCCGACGCTTGCGATCACGCCGATCACGGCGGGTGTCAGGCGCGTGCCGCGCGAAGCGATGACCGTACCCTGCGCCACGTCGCTTCCGCGGCGGCGAATCCAGGCGCCCTCGCGGGCCGAAGCGAGAAACCGAACGCCTTCGGGCGTCACTTCGGTTTCTTCCTGCGGAACGACGGCGTCGGCCCCTTCGGGAACGGGCGCGCCCGTAAAGATGCGCGCGACCGTGCCTTCCTTCAGGGCTTCGCCCACGGAGCCCGCCGGAATGCGCTGCGAAACGGGAAGGACGGCGCCCTCCGTCGCTTCGGCGAAGCGAACGGCGTAGCCGTCCATCTGCGAATTGTCCCAGGCGGGCACCGCCACGGGGCTCCCGACGTCTTCGGCCAGAATGCGGCCCGTGCTGTAGAGAAGGGGAACGGTTTCCGTTTCGGTAATGGGGCTCGCGCCCTCCATCAGTCTCGAAAGCGCTTCGGTGTAAGAAATCATCGTCTTTCCTTCGCCCTCTGGCGAAGGCCTTTTCCAAAATGAAACTCGCCGCCTATTTTAGCGGCGAAGATGCCTCTCGAACAAATGGGCCGCCACGCGTTCGGGCTCGTCGATCGGGAGGACGGGAAGGTCGGTGCCGAGCGCCTCGGCCGGGGCGTTCGAGATGACGCCCGCCAGGGGCGCGTCGGGAAAGAGCGGCCCCTCGGGCGTCGCGTCGGGGCGAAAGACCTCGTACTTCGGGTAGTCGCCCTCGTTTTTGAAGCCTTCGACGAGAACGAGGTCCACGTCGCCCACGTGCGCGAGGAGCTCTTCGACGGGGGCGCGCCCCGCGGGCGTTTCATGGAGCACCACCCAGCGCGCGTCGCTTCGCACGACGACCGTCTCGGCGCCCGCTTCGCGGTAGCGCCAGCTGTCCTTTCCGGGCTTGTCCATCGAAAAGCCGTGATGCGCGTCCTTGAGGACCGCGACCCGAAGGCCGCGGGTCCGAAAGATCGCGACGAGCCGCTCGAGGAGCGTGGTCTTACCCGATCCCGAGCGGCCCACGAACCCGATGACGACGGGCCGCGTCACCGTCCGATCTCCGAGACAGCGCCGCGCAGCCACTCTTCGTCGAGGGCGTGCGAGGCGGGCGGCGTCACGACTTCGGGCGGCGCCTGGTAGCCGAACGGCCACTCGGGGTTGTGACCCGTGGCGGCGCGCACCATGCGCGGGAACTTCACGGGCTGCACCGTCTCGAGGCAGAGCGTCTTCACGCCCACGGGGTGCAGAATGATCCCCGAATAGAGGGCGTCGGCCGTGTGCGGGTCGACGAAGACGTGATGGTTCACGAACATCTCCTCGATGATCTCAAGGCGGTTCGGGTGGTCGGACGAGCCAGACGAAAGGCCCGAGCGGCGAAGCCGCGAGAACTCTTCGGCGGAAAGCGAGAATTCGCCCGTGTCGTCAAGGAGCACCATCAGTTCGCGCACGCGGCGGCTGTCGCCCTTGAGGAAGCTGTAGAGGAAGCGCTCCACGTTCGCGGCGCGCGAGATGTCCATCGAGGGCGAGGTCGTCTGAATCGTTTCGCTCGCGGGACGCGGACGGTAGACGCCCGTGCGCACGAAGCGGTCGAAGGTATCGTTTTCGTTCGTCGCCACGATGAGGCGCAGGATGGGAAGCCCCATGCGCTTGGCGAGCCACCCGGCGTAGGCGTTGCCGAAGTTGCCCGCGGGCACGGCGTAAACCACTTCCTCGCCCACGCGGTCGACCGCGTGCAGATAGGACCAGAAGTAGTAGACGAGGTGCGAGACGATGCGGATCCAGAGCGTGCTGTTGATCGCGCCGATGCGGTGTTCGGCGCAGAAGGCCTCGTCCGCGAGGATGCGGTTGACGAGGTTCTGACAGTCGTCGAAGGTCCCTTCGCCCACGAGGTGGTGCACGTTCGGCGCGGTTTCGTTGTAGAGGATCCGGGCCTGGCACTGCGACATGCGGTCCTTCGGGCTCACGAGGACGAGGTCGACCCCGGGAAGGTTCGCGAAGTGATGCGCGGCCGAAGCCCCCATGTCGCCCGAGGTGGCGCCGAGCAGAATCCGCGGGCGCTTTTCTTCGGGGAGCACGCGCTGGAGATAGAGCGACGCAAAGCGAAGCGACAGGTCGTCGAAGGCGAGCGTCGGGCCGTTCGAGAGTTCCAGAAGGGCCACGCCGTCGCGCAACCACGTCACGGGCGTCACCGCTTCGGCGTCGAAGGGATTGCGGCGATAGGGATATTCCTTGGGCTGATAGACGTCCCGGCAGAGCGTCCACAGGTCGCGGCGCGGAATTTCGGGCGCGAAGAGATGGAAGATCTCAAAGGCGAGCCCCGCATAATCGGTCCCGAGCCAGGTATGGAGCTTTTCCGGCGTCACTTGCGGCACTTCGTCGGGCATCCAGAGCCCGCCGTCGGGTGCAAAGGCCGTGAAGCTGATGTCGGTGAACGCCCGGGCGTTCTTGTCGCCCCGCGTGGATACATAGTGCATCGCGCCACTCCTCGTCAGAAAATACTTTCGTAAGCCGAGTCCTCCGGACTCGGCGGCTTTCGTTTCATCCTACCCGAAAACGGAGGGCGAAACGGAGGGATGCGCCGCTTTTCGCCCTCTCCTCTTCTTTCGGCCTAGTTCCGCCACGCGCCCGATGCGCCCCCTTAGAATGATTCGTACACCGAAGCGTTGGCTTCACCACCGACAGAAGGCCGAAAGAATCGGCCGGAGAGACGAATCATGCCCCTACCTCCCGCACCGAGCGAGCTCGGCACGAAACTTGCGGCGACGCGCACGAAGGCGCCCGCCCGCAAGGACGAGCCCCGAGGCGAAACGCTCGAAGAACTGCGCGAACGCATCCGCGCGCGCAATCCCCGTCCCGAAGAAACCGTTGCCTCTTCCGTGACGGCCCCCGTGGAAGAAACCCCCGCCGTCGAAGCCAAGGCGAAGACGACGGATCAGACGAAAAAGGCCGCAAAGAGCGCGAAGAAGACCAAGAAGACTGCGCCAAACGCCCTGTCCCCGAAGAAGGAAACCGCACAGAAGACGGCGCCCGACGCAAAGCGCGCCGCCAAAGACCTTCCCGAAAGCAAAGCCTCCCAAACCGCGGCTCCTTCGGACGAGAAGCCCGTGCCGACGGTGCCCGCCGAGAGCGTCTACGTGCCGCCGCCCGCCGCCGAACCCGCGCGTCCGGGCGAGCTGCCCGCCGCGGACGTTCTCTTCGCCGCGTCGACCCAGGGAAAGACGCCCGAAAAGCCCGCGAGCCACCGCCGCGGACGCGCCGTCGTGCGAGAAGACCGCAAGAAGCTCTTCGTGCTCGACACGAACGTGCTTCTGCACGATCCGCGCTGCCTCTTCCGCTTTGCCGAGCACGACGTGTTCCTCCCGATGACGACGCTCGAGGAGCTCGACAACCACAAGGTCGGGACGACCGAAGTCGCCCGCAACGGCCGCAGCATTTCGCGCACGCTCGACGCGCTTCTCGAAGCCCACGCCGGACGGCCCCTCTCGGAGGGGCTCGACCTCTCGGCCCTCGGCAACATCGAGTCGCAGGGAAAGCTCTACTTTGAAACGAGTCCTGTTGCGGCGCCCCTTCCGCCGGAACTCCCCGCCAACAAGGGGGACAACCGCATTCTCGCCGTCGTAAGCGGCCTTGCGTCGCACTTCCCCGAACACGTGGCCGTCCTCGTCTCCAAGGACGTGAACATGCGCATCAAGGCGACGGCGCTTGGGCTTCCCGCGGAAGACTATTTCTCCGACAAGGTCCTCGACGACACGGACCTTCTCTTCCCGGGGATCCGCGCGCTCTCGAACGACTTCTGGACGATTGTCGCGCCGACGCTCGAGAGCGGCGAGAAAAACGGCGTCGCGACCTACAGCTTCCTCACGTCGACCCCGGGCGACTTCGTTCTGAACGAAATCCTCTGGATTCCTTCCGACGTGGGCACGCCCTTTGCGGCGCGCGTCACCGCGATCGAGGGGACGCGCATCACGATGACGCTCCTCAAGGACTACACGAAGACGGGCGACAAGCTCTTCGGAATCCACGCCCGAAACGTCGAACAGAACGCCGCCCTCAACCTTCTTCTCTCGCCCGACATCGACTTCGTGACGATTCTCGGTCAGGCGGGGACCGGCAAGACCCTCATGAGTCTCGCGGCGGCCTTTGCGATGACGGTGGACGAACACCGCTTCGACGAAATCCTCGTCACGCGCGCCACCGTGAGCGTGGGCGAAGACATCGGGTATCTCCCGGGTTCGGAAGAGGAAAAGATGGTTCCCTGGATGGGGGCCATCTACGACAACCTCGACGTCCTCGCGGGCACCAAGGACATGAAAGCCTGGGAGGCGAAGACGACGCGCGGCGTTCTCGAGCAGCGCCTCAAGGTAAAGAGCATGTCCCTCATGCGCGGCCGCACCTTCCAAAGGAAGTTCGTCCTGATCGACGAGGCGCAGAACCTCACGCCCAAGGAAATGCGAACGCTCATCACCCGCGCGGGTCCGGGCACGAAAATCGTGTGTCTCGGCAACCTCGCGCAGATCGACACGCCCTATCTGACGGAAGGCAGTTCCGGCCTCACCTACGCGGTCGAGCGCTTCCTCGGCTGGGAGCACGCGGCGACGCTCACGCTCTCTCGCGGTGAACGAAGCCGACTCGCCGAATACGCGGCGGAAGTGCTCTGACCGACCTTTCCACCGTCCCAAGCGAAACGCCCTTTCGGATCCATCGACCGAAAGGGCGTTTTGTCGTGAAGAATCAGGAAACGGAAGGCTCAAAGGAAGTAGACCGCAAAGAGCGTTCCCGTCATGGTGAAGGCGAGCGCCACCTTGACGACCGTGCCGATGATCATGCCGATCCAGGTGGCGAGCCCCACGCGGCCCGCGTGCAGGAGGTCGCGCTTGGCCCAGAATTCGCCGATCGCGGCGCCGACCAGGGGCATGATGAGGATCCCGACGATGCCGCCCAGGAAGACGCCGACCACGGTGCCGATCAGCGACCCGAGAATCCCCTCCTTCGAAGCGCCGGCGCGCTGCGCGCCCGCCGTCTGGGCGACCGTGTCGACGACGACCCCGATCACGGCGAGCACGCCGAGAAAGGCGATCGTCTTCCAGCCCACCTCCTGAAAGTCGCCCGCCCAGCCGATGAGCCAGGCGCCCACGGCGATGAGGGGAAGACCCGGAATCGCGGGGATGATCGTCCCGGCAAAGCCCGCGGCGATGAGGATGAGCGCCCCCGCCCAACACCAGAGGGCGAACCAGTCGATGCTCGTCAACCATTCCATGTTGCTTCTCCTTATTCCGCACCGTCCCAATAGCCTTCGTCGGCCGTCGCCTCGAAGCGGGTGAGTTCGCCGAGGAAGGTCATTCGGAGCGTCCCGACCGGGCCGTTACGCTGCTTGGCGACGATCACTTCGGCCGCGTTCTTGTCGGCGTCGGGGTTGTAGCGCACGTCTCGATAAATGAAGAGGATCACGTCGGCGTCCTGTTCGATGGCGCCCGATTCGCGAAGGTCCGACATCATCGGACGGTGGTCGGTTCGCGATTCGACGCTTCGCGAGAGCTGCGAGAGCGCGACGATCGGGCAGTGCAGTTCCTTGGCGAGGCTCTTGAGGCCACGCGAGATGTCCGAGAGGATCGTCGTGCGGTTTTCGCCCTTGCCGACCATGAGCTGCAGGTAGTCGACGACGATGAGCCCGAGCGGTCCCGTCTGATTCATGAGGCGGCGCGCACGGGTCGAGAGCGACGTGACGGTCATGTTCCCCGTGTCGTCGATGTGAATGGGCTTCTTTTCGAGAATGCTCACGGCGGCCGTGAACTTGTCCCATTCCTCGTCGTTGAGGGCCCCCTTGCGAAGGCGCTGCGAGTCCAGGCGACCGACCGAAGCGATCAGACGCTGCGTGAGCTGATCCGCACCCATTTCAAGGGAGAAAATCGCCACGGGCAACTCCTGGCGCACGCCGATGTTTTCGGCGATGTTGAGGGCGAGCGCGGTCTTACCCATGGAGGGACGCGCCGCGAGAATGATGAGGTCGCCGCGCTGAAAGCCCGCCGTCACGCGGTCGAGGTTCGGGAAGCCCGTCGCCACGCCCGTGACTTCGGAATTGTCCTTGTTCTGATAGAGCTCGATGATGCGCTCGGAGACTTCGCGCACGAGGGTCGAAAGCGAACGGAAGCCCTGACGGCCGCGGGCGTTTCGCTCGTTGATCGCGAGCACTTCGCGCTCGGCTTCGTCGAGGATTTCCTCGGGATCGCGCCCCTGCGGATTGAGGGCGTTCGTCACCATCCCCTCGCCCACCTGAATCATCTGGCGCAGCATCGCGCGGTCGCGCACGATTTCCGCGTAGCGGCGGATGTTCGCGGCCGAAGGCGTGTTCGAGAAGAGCGACTGCAGGTACTGCCCGTCGGCGAGCGCCGTCTGCACGCCCGAATTCTTGATGCTCTCGCCCACCGTCACGATGTCGGCGGGCTTGCCGTGCTGAATGAGCGAGACGATGTGCTCGTAGATGATCTGATGGTCGCGCCGGCAGAAGTCTTCGGCCGTGATCAGGTCGGCCACGCTGTCGAGCGCGGTGTTGTCGATCAGGAGACCGCCGAGCACCGCCTGTTCGCTCTGAATGGACTGAGGCGGCGTTCTGAGGCCGTGCGCGGGATCATCGGGCAGGTTGCGGGTTTTGGGAGCTTCAGGCATCGATGGGATCACCGAAGAAAGGATTGGGAAAAAGATTGTAGCAGAGGGGACCGTTTTCCCCGCCGCGCTCGGAAGACGACAAGCGCAACCAAAAGCAAAAAGGGTTCGCCCCCGAAGGAGAGAACCCTTTTTTCGAAGATCTTCGAAGAGACCCGATTAGGCTTCGGCCACAACCTTGACGGTAATGTCGGCGGTGATGTCCGTGGCGAGACCGATCGTGATCGGGTAGTCGCCGATGGACTTGATCGCGCCGAGCGGCGTGCGGACCTGGGACTTCTTGATCTGGAAGCCGAGGGCGTCGACCGCTTCGGCGATGTCGGCGTTGGTGACGGAACCGAAGAGACGGCCGTCGACGCCGCACTTGCTGGCGATCGTGATTTCAACGCCGTTGAGCTTGTCGGCGAGAGCCTGAGCGGCGGCGATGCGTTCGGCCTGGGCCTTTTCGAGCTCGGCACGGCGGGCTTCGAATTCGGCGATGGCGGCCTTCGTGGCGCGCTTGGCACGGCCGGTCGGGATGAGGAAGTTGCGGCCGTAGCCGTCCTTCACCTTGACGATGTCGCCGAGGTTACCGAGATGGGTGATCTTTTCGAGCAGAATGACTTGCATTTGGATTCACTCCCGGAAAATTACTGATTGTCCGTGTACGGAAGGAGCGCGAGGAAGCGCGCACGCTTGATGGCCGTATCGAGCTGACGCTGATAGTGGGCCTTCGTACCCGTCAGACGGGCCGGCATGATCTTGCCGTTTTCCTGGATGAAGTCGCGAAGCGTATCGATATCCTTGTAGTCGATCTGCTCAACGTGTTCGGCCGTGAAGCGGCAGAACTTCTTGCGCTTGAAAAGCGAATTTTGCTGGTTGGCACGGCGAGGCTTACCCTTACCCTTAGCACCAAAAGCCATGATTAGCTCCTTGAATTGTATTCCGTTATGTGTACGATCAGACGATGCGAACGGCTCGAGCGGGGGGCGAAGAACCCTTTGAGAACATAGTCGCCTCCGAGAGGGAGAGCGTTGAGTTCCCGGGCGAGATCTCCGTAGCTCACGGCGGGAAAATCGAATTCCACCGTCCGCGGATGACCCGCCTCCGTCAATTCCACCCGATGGTGGAAGGTACCTTCGAACACCTCGATGCCTGCGGGCGTGAAGCGGACCGCCTCACGTCCGACGAGCTTGCCGCTCATGGTTACGATGTTCACGTCGTCCGAACGCTGAATGTTCTGTGTGATCGTCCGAAGAGGACTCGACCCTTAGGCGGCAGCCGTTTCGGCAGCGGCGGCAGCGGCGGCTTCCGCGGCGACCTTCTTGGCTTCTTCCTTTTCAACGGCCTTCATCATGGGAGAAGGAGCCGTTTCGGCCTTCTTGGTCTTGATCGTGAGGTGACGCAGGACGGCGTCGTTGAAACGGAACCCGTTCTCAATTTCGGCGAGCGTTTCGTGGCCGCATTCGATATTGAGAAGGACGTAGTGAGCCTTCACGAGCTTTTCGATCGGGTAGGCGAGCTGGCGACGGCCCCAGTCTTCGATGCGGTGGATCTTACCGCCCTGTTCGGCGATGAGCGTCTTGTAGCGCTCGATCATCGCGGGAACCTGTTCGCTCTGATCCGGATGCACAATGATGCAAAGTTCGTAGTGACGCATTTAGCCTCCTTGCGGAAAAAGCTACCCAGAGCGTCTCTTCTGGTGTAGCAAGGACAGAAAGCAGAGGATTGTATTAGAAATCCCTGCGGTTGTGTGAAATTTTCACGAGTTTTTTGTTACTTCGCGGCGAGTCGCTGGCGAACGCTCTCGAAGAGGCAGATCCCGGCGGCGACCGAGACGTTGAGGCTCTCGACGGCGCCCGTCATCGGAATGGCGGCGAGGTCGTCGCAGCGCTTGCGCGTCAGCTGACGCAGACCGTCCCCTTCGGCGCCGAGCACCCATGCGAAGGCGCGCGTCTGCTCGAAGTCGTAGATCGACTTCACGGCTTCGCCCGCCGTGCCGACGACCGTCACGCCCGCGTCGCGCAGTTCCACGATCGAGGCGGCAAGGTTCGTCACCGTCACGACGGGAACCGTTTCGGCGGCCCCGGCGGCGGCCTTCATGGCGGCGGGAGTCATCCCGGCCGAACGGTCGCGCGGCACCACCACGGCCTGCACGCCCGCGGCGTCGGCCGTGCGCAGGCAGGCGCCGAAGTTGCGCGGGTCCGTCACGCCGTCGAGGATCAACAGCAGGGTCTTGTCGGTGATCTGATCGAGGAGGTCGGCGAAGTCGAGTTCGACATGCGTTTCTTCGGCGAGCGCCACGATTCCCTGATGAGGAACGCCCGAGGCCATGCCGTCGAGGCGCTTGGCGTCGGCATTCATGACGCGCACGCCCGCGGCGAGCAGTTTTTCGCGCATGTCGCGCATGCGCTTGTCGCGGCGCGACGGATCGGCATAGACGACCGAGATCGTTTCGGGCGCCGTGCGCAGTCGGGCGCCTACGGCGTGAAAGCCCGCTAAGACAGAGTTCTTCACGAGAGTTTCCGTTGGGTGAAAAAAGCGGGAGGCCCCTTCCTTGCAAAAGGGACCTCCTTCACGTTAAAGAGTGCCGTCATTGTAGCCAAAGACGACGGGATTCCGCGCGTCGGGGCGCGGTTTTTCGAGCGCCTCAGAAGGGAACGTCGTCGTACCAGTCGTAGCGGCGACGGCGCTGGCGGTTCTTCTGACGCTTCCCGCTCTCGAAGCTTCTGCGGAAGGAGAAGCGGCGCTTTTCGAAGTCGACTTCGTCGAGCACGACCTGCATCTGCTTGCCGATGCGGATGACTTCGCCTTCGTCGCCCACGAGCTGGCCGTCCATCGCCGTGAAGTAGTCGCCCCCGAGGTTCGAGACGTGCACGTAGCCTTCGAGACCGGAATCGTCGAGCCGCACGATGACGCCCGAATCGAGGACGTTGACGACGGTCGACGAATAGCGCGCGTTCGGGTTCTTCGAGAGCCACTCGCAGGCGAGCCAGTTCATGACGTCGCGCGAAGCGTCGTCGGCGCGCCGCTCGGCAATCGAAGAGAGAAGCCCCAAGCGGCGCCAGACCTCGTGGTCGCGCTCCGTCTTGGAGAAGTCCTTGACGGGCTTCTCAAAGGCCGGGCGAAAACCGAGCTTTTGCGCGTGGAAGCCTTCGATCCCCGCCTCCGTATAGAGCTTCGGGTGATAGGTGCGCTTGGCGAGGATCGCCTTGATCGTGCGGTGCAAAAGCAGATCGGGATAGCGCCGGATCGGGCTCGTGAAGTGCGCGTAGTGCTCGTACTGCAGGCCGTAGTGCCCGATGTTGTCGGGACTGTAGAGGGCGCGCGACATCGTGCGCAGCACCGCGATCTGCAGGGGCGAGGTCGAAGGCGACTTCTTCACCGCTTCAAGGAGCGCGGCGAAGCCCGCGGGGGAATTGTCCGAAAGTTTGAGCTTGTAGGCCCGAAGGATGCGGCGCAGATCCTGCAGACGCTCCTCTTCGGGCTTGTCGTGCACGCGAAAGAGCGAGAGCCGTTCGTTTCGCAGCACGAAGTCCGCGGCGGCGACGTTCGCCACGAGCATGCACTCTTCGATGAGCCGGTTCGCATCCGTGATGCGGTAGGACTCGAAGCGCTCGATCGTGCCCTTTTCCTCGTTGATGCGCGCCTTGATTTCGCTCGACTCGAAGTCGAGCGCAAAGCGCTTCTCGCGGGCCGCGTGGAGGACCTGATAGAGCTCGAAGAGGCGTTCGACTTCAAAGAGCCGTTCGCCCAAGGCCTCGAACCCCGCCTCTTCGCCCGAGAGGGCCGACCACACCTGCGTGTAGGTGAGCCGCGAGTGCGAGCGGATCACGGCCGGGTAGAACTGATAGGCGGTCGTCTTCCCTTCGGCGTCGATCAGGGCGTCGCACACCATCGTGAGGCGGTCGACATTGGGATTGAGCGAGCAGATCCCGTTGCTGAGCGCTTCGGGGAGCATCGGAATGACGGCCGTCGGGAAGTAGACGGAGGTGCCGCGCGCCTGCGCCTCCCGGTCGAGCGGATGATCGGGCTTCACGTACTGGCTCACGTCGGCGATCGCGACGAGAAGACGCCAGCCGTCCCCCGACTTTTCGCAATAGACCGCGTCGTCGAAGTCGCGCGCGTCCTCGCCGTCGATCGTGACGAAGGGAACGTCGCGCAGGTCGACGCGGCCGCGCCGCTGGGCGGCCGTCACTTCCTGCGGAATTTCCTTGGCTTCGGTCTTCACCTCGTCGGGAAATTCCGTGCGGATGCCGTGGCGCTCCTCGGCGATCTTGAGGGCGCCCGCGGGTTCGTCGCGACGCGCGATGCGGCGCACGATCCGGGCGGGCCAGGTGAAGTTGCGGTAGCCGAAGCCCTCCCAGTTTTCCGCGAGGTAGTCCTCGTAGTCGAGAAGGACGTCGCCTTCCTTTTCCTTTTGTTCGTCCACTTCGACTTCGTAGACGGCGTTCGACTGCGGTCTCGGCTTCAGGCCGTCGGGCACGCGAAAGTAGATCGGCTCGTAGGCGTTTTCCGTCACCATGGTGTAAAAGCCGTCGGCGTGACCCTCGAGCCGCACGAGCCAGCGCAGTTTCGTGTGCCGCACGAAGCGGTCGAGCACGAAGCCGTCGTATCCGCGGTAGGCCTCGTAGAGGTCGCCCGGAAGCGCCTTGTCGAGAACCGCGGGGACGCTTTTGCCGTCCGCATCCGTGAGCGCCTCGTCTCGGTATTCGACGAGGACGGGCTCGGCCGCCTTGCCGCGGTAGTAGGTTTCACCGCGCACGGTCACGACTGGCCCTTCTTCCATCAGCGCCAGCGCTCCCGCATTGGCCGCTCCGCGCGACCACGCAAGTTTCTGCGTCAAGACCTTTTTCAATTGACGAAGCGTGTAAACGCACGGATCCTCCGCAAAGAGGGCCCGCGCCTCGGTCATCTTTTCCGGCGTAAGCGTTGCCGGTTCAGTGGCGATGTTCTTTTTCTTGGCCATGATTGTCAAAACGATAGGTTGGAAGAAGGACGGGTCGTTTCGTAACCCGTGCCGCGACAACGCAACGTTGTCGGAGGAAAGGATAACGGATCCGCGCGACGCGTTGCGTCGCATACGGGCAAATTGGCGACGCTCCCCGTTCCTCCCCCGCGGCAAGGGATTTCTCCCCCGCGCTTTTCCTCCGGCAACCGCCCTTCTTGTCGGTGCGCGCAACTTTTTCGTACTTTTTTCAGCTTTCCCCTTGACAAATTCTCCGACTTCAGGCAAAATTCATCTCCTCTACGGAAGCCCGGATGGCGAAATTGGTAGACGCACCAGCTTCAGGTGCTGGCGCCTTCACGGGCGTGGAGGTTCGAGTCCTCTTCCGGGCACCAAACTTTCGTAGAGGGCCGCAAGGCGAAAAAATTGACGCTCCGCAAGGGCGTCATTTTTTTTGCCCGCGTTTTCCCCGCCGTCCTCCCGCCTTTCTCTGCGGATAGAATGATTCGAACGCCACCTGTTCCGAATCATGTTCCCGCTTCGCTCCACCGCACTCGCCCTTTGTCTCGGCGCCTTCGTCTCGGCCGCGCCGAGTTCGGCCGCCGTCATCCGGCTCGGCGTCGTCACGACGACGGAGCCGGGCTTCGCCGCGACCACCGTCACCCCCGTGGTGTCGGAGATGGAGAAGCTGCGTCCCCACGACGTCGTGCACGTCGTACAGATTGCGGAACACGACCTGCTTCACGACATCGAACGCGAACGCCCCGACCTTCTCATCTGCTCGGCCTGGTGTTTTCTGAACGTCCTCAACGACATCGGCGCGCATCCCGTCGCGACGCGCAAGACCGACCGGGCGGCCTCGGCCGTCGCGTCGATCGGCGCCGCGCTCGTCGTGCGAAGCGACCGCGCGGATCTGAGGACCCTCGAGAACCTGCGCGGCAAGAAGGCCGCCGCCACCCTCCCGCACTCGGTCGACGGGTTTCCGGCCGTGCGTCTCATGCTGAGAGAAAAGGGCTTCTCCGACGAGAAGTTCTTCTCAAGCGTGAACTTTCTCACCTTCACCGTCCCCGACGTTCTTTCGGCCGTGCTCTCGGGCGACGCCGACGTGTCGATCCTCCCCGCCTGCGCGCTCGAGCGCGCCCAGGAGGAGGGACTCGTCGAACCCGGCCTCTTGCGCGTGGTGGGGCTTCCGCCCGACGGCGCGCTCGCCTGTTCGCGCTCGACCGCCCTCTACCCCGACATCACGGCGGGGATCCTTCCCTGGACCCCGAACGAACTCACGCGCGACTTTCTCACGGCTCTTCTTGAGAGCGGACACGCCGACGGTTACGAATGGGTGGCGACGAGCGACCTTCGCAGCGTCTCGAACCTCTATCAGGAACTCCACCTCGGCCGCTGGGCCGTTTTGGACGACGCGTCCCTCTCGGGGCTCTGGAAGCGCTACGGACGCTATGCCATCTTCGTCCTTTTGCTGGTTCTTTTCCTCGTCGCCAACGAATACCGCCTCAAGCGGCTCGTCGAGCACCGCACGGCCGCGCTTACGAAGACGCTTCGCGAAAAGGAGCTTCTCGCCCGCAAGGAAGAGGCCGCGCGCGAACGGCTCGCCTCGCTCGAGCGCATGGGAGCGATCAGTCAGCTCTGCGCCATGATCGCGCACGAATTGAAGCAGCCCATGGGCGCCGTCCTCAATTTCCTGGCGGTCCTCAAGATGCGCTCGGGCGAAGCGCTCAGGGACGACCCCGTCGCGGAGCGCGCCATGGAAGGCGCGCAGAACGAAGCGCGCCGCATGGCCGAAATCGTCGACCGTGTCCGCGGCTACGCCAAGCGGCAGCGCCGCACGCCCGAACCCGTCGATCTGGGCCGAACGATCGACGAAGCGCTCTCGCACCTCAAACCCGGACCGAAAACGAGCGTGTGCCGCGAAGTCGCACCGAACGTCTTCGTCGCGGGCGATCCGCTCGAACTTGAACTCCTCGTTCTCAACCTCGTCAAAAACGCCGTGCAGGCGCTTGATGCGGCCGAGGGCGGCACCGTGACGGTGAAGCTCGCGCGCACCGACGAATTCGGCGCCCTCTTGAGCGTCACCGACGACGGTCCGACCCTTTCCGACGAAATCTTTGCCAAACTTCTCAAGGTGAGCGAAAGCGTCAAGGAGGGAGGCCTCGGACTCGGCCTTGCGATCGTGCGCAACATCGTCGACGAACACGGTGCGACGCTCACGATCGAACGCCTCCCCGAAAGAGGGCTTCGCGTCACCGTGCGCTTCGACACCCTCAACCCGAACGACCCCGCCGACAAAACCGCTTGATAACCGACCATGACCCGACCTCTCATCCGCATTGTTGACGACGATCCCGCGCTCGGAGAATCCTTTGCCATGCTCCTCGAAACGATGGGCTGGGACGTGGCGCGCTATACCGACGGACGCGACTTTCTCGAGCGCGACACGCTCGAGGGACCGGGTTGCATCGTGCTCGACGTGCGCATGCCGGGCCTTACGGGGCTCGACGTGCAGGACGAACTCGTGCGCCGCGGCTCCAAGCTCCCGATCCTCTTTTTGTCCGCCCACGGCACCATCACCATGGCCGTGCACGCGCTTCACCACGGAGCCGTCGACTTCATGGAAAAGCCCGTCGATCCGATGGTCTTCGTGCAGAAGGTCTCCCGCGCCGTCGCGGCTTCGGTCGACGAACACGTGCGCGAGCGCGAGGAAAACGAGCGGAGAAACCGCTTCGAAACGCTCACGCCGCGCGAAAAGGACGTGGTGCACGCCGTGCTCGAAGGAAAGGCCAACAAAGTGATCGCGCGCGATCTCGGGCTCGAAGTGAGCACGATCAAGATGCACCGCGCGAACGCCTTCGCGAAGCTCGGCGTACATTCGCCCGCCGAACTCACGCGGCTCGCATTCGAATCGGGGTACGCCGATGCAAAGACGACGCTTCCTTAATTCCGCCCTCGCCCTCGGGTTGGCGGCGCCCCTGGCCCTGCCCGCTTCCGAGGCGCCCGACGAGGCTCGGGCGCTTTCCTTCGACGTCGTGATCGTGGGGTCGGGCGCCGCGGGGCTCTCCGCCGCGGTGTCGGCGCTCCAGTCGGGAGCGCGCCGCGTGGCGCTTCTCGAAAAGGCGCCGCTTTTGGGCGGCCATTCGATTCTCTCGACGGGGTCCGTCTCGGTCGCCTTTCCCGATCCGGAAACGGGAGACCGCACGAAAAACATCGAGCGCTTCGTGCGCGACACCCTGGAGGCGGGCGGATCCGAATCCGATCCCGAACTCGTGCGGCTTCTCGCGCAAAAGAGCTACGACGCCGTCATCTGGCTCATACAACTCGGCGTTCGCTGGAATCTCGAGCCCTTCCGGGCGGTTTCGTCCACGGCCGTGCGCAACATCTCGACGGGCTCCGTACGGGCGGGTTACGACTACGTGCAGACGCTCCTCTCCGCGGCCAAGCGCCTCGGCGTCGACATTCACTACCGCACCCGCGCCGAAGCGCTCCTTACCGAAGACGGCCGCGTCACGGGCGTTCTCGCCCGCGGCCCCCGGGGCGAAACCCTGCGGTTTCGCGCTCCCGCGGTCGTGCTCGCGACGGGCGGCTTCGCGGCGAACCCCGTCATGCGGCGGCGCTTCGACTCCCGTCTTCACGAGGGCCTTCGAACGACCGCCAATCCGGAAGGACAGACGCTCGACGGCGCGACGGGCGACGGCATCCAAATGGCCGAGAAAATCGGCGCGAAGACGGTCGGCATGGCGCACATCCAGCTCATTCCCTTCATCGGCGGGCGCGTCACCGACTACGCCGGCGCGGAAGTCTGGGTGAACGCCCGGGGAAAGCGCTTCGTCAACGAAGAGGAGCGCTTCGGGACGCTCTACGAAGCGATCCTCAAACAGCCCGACTCGCGCTTCTGGGTCATCACCGACTCGCAGTCGAAGAAGAACGCGACCTTCGGTCCGAAACTCGCCCGGGGCGCCGTGCAGGCGGCGACGAACGTCGAAGAGATGGCGCAGGCCATGGAAATTCCCGAAGCGAAGCTTCGCGAAACCCTTCGCCGCTACAACGAAGCGGTCGACCGAAACCGCGACGACCTCTTCGGGCGCACCGTCTTTACGCAGCGCATCGACACGCCTCCCTACTACTTCGGTGAAGAGCGCTTCGCCGTGCACTTCACCTGCGGAGGACTCGCGATCGACACCCATGCGCGCGTGCTCGACCGCTCCGGAAAGCCGATTCCCGGGCTCTACGCCGCGGGCGAGACGACGGGCGGCATTCACGGGAAGGACCGCCTCGGCGGCAACAGTCTCATCGACTGCTTCGTATTCGGGCGCATCGCGGGCGAGGAGGCGGCCACAAGACCGATGTAAACCGCTCACGGACACCTCCCGCGGGCGGTATTACAAAGACGGAGGGATCTCTAGGATTAAGGGCGTACCGAGAAACGGTTCCATCCCAACAAAAAAAGGATCCCTTCCATGACCATCGCACGACGCCGTTTTCTGACGGCCTCCGCCCTTCTCGCCGCCGGCGCCGGCCTTGCCGGCACCGCCCGGGCCAAAGTTCAGCCCGTCACGCTCGAAGACCGCAAGTTCGAGCCCCTCAAGCTTCCGCGCCCCATCAGTCTCGCCGCGCTCACGGTGCTCGACGTCTCTCCGGCCAATCAGGTGCTCTGCGCCGCCAAGGCGGGCTACAGCCACGTCGGCATCCGCCTCGTTCCCGCCACGCCCACGGAAACGCAGTGGGACATGATCGGCGACACGCCGATGATCCGCGAAGTCGAAGCCAACCTGCGCGCCACGGGCGTCAAGGTGCTCGACATCGAAATCCTTCGCGTCAAGCCCGACACCCGCGCGATCAACTGGAAGCCCTTCTTTGAAACGGGCGCCCGACTCGGCGCCTCGCAGGTGCTCGTCGCCGGGAACGATCCCGACTACAACCGTTTCTGCGACAACTTCGCCGAACTCTGCGAAATCGCGCATCCCTACGGCCTCACCCTCAACGTCGAACCCATGCCCTGGTGCGACATCGCCACCGTCAAGGCGGCGGGCGACGCCATGAAGCGCGTCAACCGTCCGAACGCGGGCGTGCTCGTCGATCCGATCCACTTCTTCCGCGCCGACAACCGCTTCGAGGACATCGACGCCCTCCCCGCGGGATCGCTTCACTACTGCCAGATGTGCGACATCACGGCCGAACGTCCCAAGGACATGGACGGGATTCTCTATCAGGCCCGCAACTTCCGCCTTTCGCCCGGCACGGGCGCGGCGGACCTGAAGACGCTCTTGAAGCACCTGCCGGGCCTTCCCATTTCGATCGAGGCCTGCAACGCCGAACTCGCGCTGACGCTCTCGCCCCTTGACCGCGCCCGCATGTATCTCGAAGACATGGTCGCGGTTCTGAACGCCGCGGGCGAACACTGACCCCTTACCCTCGTCGGCCGCGCCTTCGGGGGCGGCCGGCCACTCATCCATCGGGAGACTTACCATGCATCTCAAATCCGCACTGCTCGCGACGATGCTTTCGATCGGTCTCGTCGGCGCCGCCGGCGCCGTCACGATCAACGGGCCGCACTCGTCGCTTCCCTGCACGACCTGCCACCAGGGCGACAAGATGACCGCTCCGGCCAAGGAAACGTGCTTCACCTGCCACGAAAGCTACGCCAAGGTCGCCGAACGCACCAAGGCGATGACGCCCAACCCCCACGCCTCGCACCGCGGGGAGCCCGACTGCTCGAATTGCCACAGCATGCACGCGAAGCCCCGCTTCGAATGCAATGACTGCCATACGTTCAACATCAAAATGAAGGGGGAATGATCATGTCGAAAACCGATTTGTCCCGTCGTCACTTCCTCGGCGCCGCGGTTTCGACCGCTGCCGCCGCTGCCCTCCCCGGGCTCGCTCATGCGCGCACCCAGACCGCTCTCCCTGAAAAATGGGACATGGAAACCGACGTCGTCGTTCTCGGCTGCGGCGGCGCCGGCATGATGGCCGCCTGCCAGGCCCACGACGCGGGCGCCAAGGTGGAAATCTTCGACAAGGGCCAGAGCCCCTTCCACACCGCGACGAACCTCTGCGGCGGTCTTTTCGCAGCCTACGGCACGAAGATGCAGAAGGCCGATCCTTCGATCAAGGACTCCTGGGAAGCCTTCGCGCAGGACATCATCGCCTACGGCAACTACATGAGCCTCAAGGAACCGGTCTACGCCTTCGCCAAGCACTCGGGCGAAGCCTTCGACTGGCTCGCCGAACGCGGTCTTGCCAAGCACCACATCGAACCCTACGCCGGTCACTCGCACAACCGCTGCATGCGTCAGGAATCCTTCAAGGGCCGCGACTACATCGAAGTCCTCGTCAAGCAGCTCGAAGAGCGCAAGCTCGAGATCCATCACGGCATGGGCGTGAAGCGCTTCTTCTATGACGAGGCGCAGAACCGCGTCGTCGGCGTCGAATGCGGCGAAGGCAAAAACAAGGTCACCTGCCGCGCCAAGATGGGCGTCGTCATGGCCACGGGTGGCATCACCGGCACGGCCGAATCGCTCGACCGCTGGGTTCCGAACGTCGCGGGCAAGGGCGTCGTGATCGGCTGCCCGACGAGCGACGGCGAAGCCATGCTCACGGCCGTGCGCGACCTCGGCACGCCGCTCTCGCACATGCAGTACATCGCCTCCTATCCCTGCGGCATCGTCACGCACGGGCGCAACGGCCCCTACTGCCGCTGGTGGTTCATCACCAACAACGGCGGCATCCTGATCAACAAGAACGGCAAGCGCTTCATCACGGAAAAGGAAGGCATCTGCCACGTCACGCCGAGCCTCGCCTTCAATCCGGACGGCTGCCACTACGTTCTCGCCGACGAAGCCACCTGGCAGCGCACGCTCCAGAAGATCAAGCTCTCCGCCCTCGTGGGTCTTCCCTCCTGGACGGCCGAACGCATCGAAAGCGAATTCCAAAAGGGCCAGAACCTCTGGAAGGCCGACACGCTCGAAGAACTCTGCGAAAAGAGCGGCGTGAACCTCGAAGGCCTCAAGGAACAGCTCGCCGTCTGGAACAAGGCCGTCGAAACGAAGAACGACCTGCAGTTCGGGCGCAAGGATCAGGAGTGGAAGATCGAAAAGGGTCCCTACTACCTCATCCGCATGTTCTCCTGGAACAACCTCTCCTGCGGCGGCGTTCGCGTCACCGAACACTTCGAAGTGCTCGGCTGGGACATGAAGCCGATCAAGGGCTTCTACGCGGCGGGCGAAACCGTCGCGGGCGTGCACGGCGCCTTCTACTGCGGCGGCAACGCCTGCGGCTTCGCGCACACGTCGGGCTACATGGCCGGCAAGTACGTGACGGGCTATAAGGAAGCCTGATCCCGTTCGGGCCGACTCCCGAGGGCCGCGGTGAAGTTCGCTTCACCGCGGCTTTTTCCTTTTTGCTAGGATTTCGGGAGTCTTCCCGAAGGGTTTCTTCCCATGCGCCTCACTTTCCCCTACACCGTTTCGCTTCTCTCCGACGATCAATATCGGCTCAGCTTTCGCGGCTACGACGTCTCGGTCGTCGAGCCGACCGTGGGCGAAGCGCTCGACGCGGCGCAGGCGCTCCTTCTCGAAAAAATCGACGAACGCCTCAAGGAAGGCCGAACCGACATCGAACCCCGGGCGCTCCCCGGAGACAGCCTCTTTTTCTTTTCCGTCCTGCTCTCGGTGAAGGTGCTTTTGCGCCGGCGCTGCCTCGAAGCGGGCATCACGACGGCCGAACTCTCGCGCCGCATGGGACTGCGCCCGATCGAAGCCTCGCGCATTCTCGACCTCGAGCACGCTACGAAGATCGACACGATGGAGCGCGCCCTCTACGCGGTCGGGCTCGAACTCGACTTTTCCGTGCGGCCGCGCGAAGACTGGGACGAAACGCCCTACCGCTAAGTCGAACGTACCTTCCGAACAAAAAAGATCGGGCGCCCCCGCATGGGAGAGCGCCCGTTCGTTTTTGAAGCCGCAGGGGTGCGTCAGTCGACCTTGACCGTGTCGGCTTCGACCTTGACGTGCACGGCTGGAGCCTGAGCGTCGCGAAGATTGATTTCGAGGCGGTTGTAGGGCACTTCGATGCCTTCCTCGACGAAGCGCTGATAGATCGCCTTCGAGATAGCCGTGCGCAGGCCCGCCGTCCCGTTGACCGGGTCCTTCACCCAGAAGCCGAGCTTCAGATTGATGCCCGAATCGCCGAAGGATTCGAGATAGGACCAGCCCTTGCGGCCCGGCACGATGCGGGGACGTTCGCGCATGCCTTCTTCGAGCATGATGGCAAGCGCCCGGTCGATGTCGGCGTCGTAGGCGATCGAAATCGAGATGTACTGCACCGCCGCCTCTTCCGTGTAGGAGTGGTTCACCACGGGAGAGGTCACGAAGTTTTCGTTCGGGACGATGCACTCGATTCCGTCGTTGTTGCGAACGACCGTGTAGCGCGTGTTGATCTGCGTGACACGTCCGCGGAAGCCCGCGGCCTCCACGAGGTCGCCGATCTTGATCGAGCGGTCGATCAGGATAATGAACCCCGAGATGTAGTTCGAAGCGATCTTCTGCAAACCGAAGCCGAGGCCCACGCCCAAGGCGCCGCCGAAGACCGAGAGAACCGTCAGGTCGATGCCCACGGCGCCCAACCCGAATACGACGGCGAGGACCATGAAGAAGACGTACACGACGCGGGAAACCACGATCTTGAGGTTCGGCGTCCATCCCGACTTTTCATCAATGAAGCGTTTCGCGCCGTTGCCGAGCGCATTCGCGACCGCGATCGTGAGGCAGATGGTGATGAAGGCGAGAAGGAGCTTCCAGAGCGAGAGCCCGCCGCTGCCGATGGGTAGACGAACTTCATCGAGCGTAAGAATGATGTCGCCCAAAACACCGAAAAACTGCAGAATCACCAACAGCCAGAAGGCATAGCTCACATAACGCCGCACGGCGGGCGTGACGTGTTTCTCACCGATGAGCGCGCGCAGGCACATCAGCAGCACAAGCAGAATGCCGTAGGCGAACATCAGGTTGTAGGCGACGCGACAAAGGAGAGCTTCCTCCCCGAGTCGCAATGCGTTGATGAGAACGTAGGTGCCGAGCGACACCAGGCACCCCGTCACGAAACTCATGCTGACGGCATGAATGACGTGCATGAATCCGCGCCGCAGTTGCGCTTTGAAGGAGCGGTCCGCGAAATCCTTGGGAACGAGGAGCGTCGCGTAAGCGTTGATACGGCGCGAGAGCCACCATCCAAGACCGTAGGCGATGACGATCACGACGAGCTGACCGAGAAGGTTCTCCATCGTAATGTTTTCGATATAGCTCTGCAGACGGGAGTACCCTTCATCTCCCAACATGGTTTCGGCCTGCACGATGGCATCGGCCGCATTGACGGGGTCGCTCATGGCGTTGCCTCCGAAAAGATTGAGCCCGGGAGGGGCTATGAAACGAAAAGGAAAAGCCCGGACGTGAACTGTCCCCACTTTGCGAGACAGATTTTTGATCGATCGGGCGTTCAAGCCTGTTGAGCTATCGCTTCCCTATATTGCTTAGGTGAGCGGTAGTTCAACTTGGCTTGGATACGTTCCTCATTGTAGTAATTGCAATAT
>CASDQM010000005.1 GCA_949282745.1 uncultured Sutterella sp.
ATATTGCAATTACTACAATGAGGAACGTATCCAAGCCAAGTTGAACTACCGCTCACCTAAGCAATATAGGGAAGCGATAGCTCAACAGGCTTGAACGCCCGATCGATCAAAAATCTGTCTCGCAAAGTGGGGACAGTTCATTTCAGGGTTCCTACAGCGGGCTTACCGTCCTTCCAGCTCAAGCCTGCGCCAGCAGTGGACTGTTCAAGAGCGTTCGATGCAATATGGGAACCCGCAGAAACGACGATGCCGTCCGCAAAGACTTCGGCGTCCGTCGAACCGTTAATCGTAAAGGCACCATTTTCGGCAAATTTACCGATGGTCAGAGTTTCGGTAACGTCAAAATCACCTTTTCCCTGAATTTCGACGTAATCAGTCAACTTGCCATCTACAGAAGCAACCTTCTCGATTACCAGGTCGTTCCAAACCGACGTACCTTCAATTTGTACAGCCTTATCCGTACCAACCGACTTAATCACAAGCCTTTCACCGTTAGAACGCGCCTCGGCCTCGTCCTTAAACTGACCACCGTCCACCGTAACCGTGCCGAACTGAACGAGCGTCTGAATAGGTGTGGTTTCTTCTTCTCCGTCAGCCTGCTCTTCCGACCCAT
Source organism: uncultured Sutterella sp. (assembly GCA_949282745.1). Classification (GTDB taxonomy): domain Bacteria; phylum Pseudomonadota; class Gammaproteobacteria; order Burkholderiales; family Burkholderiaceae_F; genus Sutterella. Next base: position 614 of record CASDQM010000005.1, read on the forward strand.
TACCGCCCTGATAGCCCTTGTCCTTGTTGGTGAGCGTGGCACCGGAGCCGATCGTGACGTCACCCACATTGAGGGTGAGCTCTTCATCGGAAGAAGTGCTGAGAACATTCCCCGAACCAACGGTCATGGACGAACCATCGAGGTAAATCGTTCCCGTATTCTCGAACTTCTCAACCGCAACGGCACTTTCGACCGAGACGGTAAAAGAACCGCCGGAGAACTTCAGATCAGAAGAATTCTTGAAGGTGCCACCCTTCTCAACGGTGAGTTTTACACCGTCGAACGTCACGTCGGCATTGTCGCTCTGGTTCGCATCCTTTCCGAAAGCAATCGTGAGCGAACCATCACCACTCACCGTGATGACATCGGCATTTTCCTTCCCCGTGACCGTCAGGCCGCCAAAGACTTGGTTCTCCCCAAGAACCCCGTCCTTCTTCAGCCATTTATCGTCCCAGGTAACGCTTGCTTCAGCGTTGTTGATCGTCGAGGCAATTCCCTTGTCGCCTTCGACGCCGATATCCACGGCAATGTTCACGGGAGTTGGTTGATTTTCGGTCTCATCCTCAGCACGAACCGTCGCGGCCATCAGCGAAAGCGCGCCGAGGGCGGCAAGAACCACGGTTTTCTTGGCAAAAGTTGTGTGTTCCATGGGAGCTACTCTTGTTTTGAGAAAAATACGAAGGATCGGGCCGTTTGACTTGTTCGATGCCGGCCCGAACCGTGAATAATTTCAAATAGCCTCAAGTGTAGCCGAAAGAGACGTTCCATCCGCCCCCTTCCAACCCTTTGTTTGATCCGTTTTGCCTAAGGATTAACCACGACCAAACGCTAAAACCCCGACCGCATTGCGTGCCGGGGCTCGTTCGGAGAAGGCTTTGCCTCAATTGCGCTCAAAGACGCAGCAGCCTTCGGGCGGGTTCGCGATGGGATTGCCCGAGTCGTCGAGAAGCTCCATGGTGCCGGGTTCCGTCGTACGGAAGTAGATCGTGCGGCCTTCGCCCGCGGTCTTCAGTTCCATGACGTCGCCCTTCAACGAATAAAAGCCCGTGAGGAGTTCACCCTGCTTCTTGGGGAAGTAGACGAAGCACTGGTACTGATCGAGCGTGACTTCGACGGGCTGGCCTTCGCCGCTCATCGTGAGGCCCGTGCCGTTGTAGTGACCCGCCCACTTGAGCGTCGTTTCCTTGTCGGCGACGGTCGAGCAGCCGGAAAGCATGAGTGCGCCGAGCGCGGCGGCGACGGTAGCCGCAAGCGTCTTCTTCACGATGAATCTCCTTACAGGGGTCGAATGGAACAGCGATATTCTTCGCCCCGAAGCTGAATGCGTCCTTAAACCGAACGGGCGCCGCAAAAGAAAAAGAGGGTCGTCCTCCTTGCGGAAAACGACCCAAAGTCTTTGCTTTTTGGTATGTGCCGGCGCGTTGGGAGAACCGCACCGGCACGATTTTGGTTGTCGGACCGATTACTTGACGTAAGCGGCGGCCGACTGGCCGGCGATGCGGCCGAAGGTCACGATGTCGGCCTGAGCGTTGCCGCCGAGGCGGTTGCCGCCGTGCACGCCGCCCGTGACTTCACCCGCGGCGAAGAGACCCGGAATGGCCTTGCCTTCCTTGTTGAGGACCTGCGCCTTGGTGTTGATCTTCAGACCGCCCATGGTGTGGTGAACGGCGGGCTGAACCTTGACGGCCCAGTAGGGAGCCTTGTCGAGAGCGGACGGCATGTCGGGACGGCCGAACTGCGAGTCCTTGCCGGCCTTCTTGTCGGCGGCGTACTGCTTGAGCGTGGCTTCAAGCGCGTCGGCCGGAAGGTTCGTGGCGGCGGCGAGTTCCTTGACGTCCTTGCCCGTGACGGCGAGGCCCATCTTGATGTAGCCCTGGATGAGCTTGGCCTTGGCGCGGATGCCGTCGTCCCAGATGATCCAGGCGAACTTGCCGGGCTGCTTGAGTTCGTTGGCGGACACGACGTCGCGCGTCAGGAGTTCGTTCGTGAAGCGCTTGCCTTCGGCGTTGACGAGAATGGCGCCGTCGCCGCGGACGCTTTCGGAAATCAGAACGCCTTCAGGCGTGGCGGTCGGGTGGGCCTGGATCTGGTCCATGTCGACCGTGGCGGCGCCGACCTTTTCAGCGAGGACGATGCCGTCGCCCGTGGCGCCGGGATGGTTCGTCGTGGCGTAGCCCTTGAGCATGGGCTTGTACTTGACGAGCATTTCCTGATTGGCGCCGAAGCCGCCAGCGGCCACCACGACGGCCTTGGAGTCGATCGTGTAGGTCTTGCCGTCCTTGGAGGTGAACTTAACACCCGAAACAGCGCCGTCCTTGCCCGTCAAGATGTCGGTGACGCGGGAGTTGGTGCGCACGTCGATCTTGCGGTCCTTCGTGGCGGTCCAGAGGGTGCGGATCACTTCGGGACCGACGGCCGAACCGTCATGCGGACGATGGGCGCGGTTGTACTTGGCGCCGCCCGCGCGGCCCACCGTTTCGAAGTCGCCCCCGAGCGACACGAGCCAGGCGAGAGCGTCCTTGGCGTTCGTGCAGAGCGTGCGGACGAGTTCGGGATCGTTGATGTTGTGGCCGCCCTTCATCGTGTCGGCGATGAACTGGTCGATCGTGTCGGGAATGCCGTCGCGCTTTTGCTGAGCCGTTTCAGCGGCGTTGAAGCCGCCTTCGGCGCGAAGCGTGTTGCCGCCCACCATCGCCATCTTTTCGAGGACGATCACCTTCTTGCCCGCGTCATGGAGCGTAACGGCGGCGGAAAGACCCGCACCGCCCGAACCGATCACGACGACGTCGGTCGTGTAGTCGGCAGCCCAAACGCCGCCCATGGCGGTCGCAAGCGCGGAAACGATCAGAAGCTTTTTCATGTTCACTCTCCTTAAAAATTCGGCCTTCCTTCGAGACCGCGGAGAATTCTACGCGGTCTGAGGGAGTAGACCGTTAAGCGCGGTTAAACGCAACGTGAAGCAAAACTCTACGCATTCTCCTTCGTCGCGAAAGTCTCAAAACAGCGCTCAACAAAGCGCTCGGCGATTTTGAGGGGGGCGCGTTCGGCGGGGAGCACGAAGGCCAAGGGGCGCACGGCCCAGCCGTCCAACAGCGGAACGACGTCAACTTTGGCCTCGGGCCGCACGGCCGACTTCGGGACGACGGCGACCCCCGCCCCGCCTTCGACGAGACGGATGACGAGGTCGAAGGACTGCACTTCGACGGAGGGGCGAAGCCGCACGCCCACGGCGCGGGCGCGCTCGTGAAGGGCCCGCATCATCGGAGCGCCCTTCTGGAGACACACGTAGGGGTGTCCGAGCGTGTCGATGAAGCGGATCGAATCGTTTCGGGCGAGTTCATACCCCTTGGGCGTGATGAGCACGTGGCGGTCGCGCAGGAAGGGAAGGATCTTGAGGGGAAGCCCGCTGTTTTTCGCCGTCGTTTCGAGCGCGAAGCCGAGGTCGGCCTCCCCGAAGGCGACGAGACGGCAGCTCTCGTCGCTTCGGCGGTCGAGAAGCGAACAGCGCACCTCTTCCTCGGCGAGGAAGGGCCCGAGGATCGGGACGATGAAGCTTTGAATCCCCGCGTTGTTCGAAGCGATCCGAAGCATCGGGACGTGATGCGGGCGGTAGTTTTCCATGTCCGCCTCGGTCGCGGTCGCAAGCGCAAGGAGTTCGCGGGCGTGCCGCTCGAAGGCGTGTCCGGCGGGCGAGAGCGAGAGACCGCGGGACTCGCGGAAAAAGAGGGTCGTGTCGAGCTCGCGCTCGAGGCGCTTCAAGCGCAGGCTCACGGCCGAAGGCGTGACGCGGAGTTCTTCCGCGGCGTGCGTGACGTTGAGCGTGCGCGAGAGCGTGAGAAAGGCTTCGAGGTCGGTAAAGTCAAAATGCATGATCGGGCGGCGAGCCTTGTCGTTTCTTTGTCGTCGCTCACGATCCTAGCAATTTTCGCCGTCGTTCAGAACAAGGACTTTCACCGCCCGTCGGGAAAAGACTTCGCCGAGCGTCCCAAAGAAACCGCCGCTTTTTAACGGGCACGAAAAAGCCGGACGCCTTACGGGGACATCCGGCTCTGAGGGCGCACCGCTCGAAAGCGGAGCGGGACCTCACCTTGCCTGTTGTTGTTTCTATCCTAGCGCAACCTCACGGAAAAGCAAAGGTTTCGTCAGCCTCCGGTACCCGGAAGAACCGTGTCGATGCCGACTTCGCAGGCGGCCCCGACGCACCAGCCGAAGCCCTTGAGGAACACGACGAGCGCGATCAAAAAGAGAATGAAAAGGACAACCGACAGAACCTGAGAGTTCTTGCCTTCTTTACGCGTCGTCATGATTACCTCCTTCTTCGTGAGGAGCGCGAATCAAAATTCTTTGTTCACTTGTATTTTCGCACGTCCGCAACAACTTGTCACGTTCTTTTTTAAGGGCTTCCCGGAGGCGTTTTCCAGACCTTTCACTGAACACATGTTCAGTTGATTTGCAGGCCATTTGCGCAATCTTCCCTTTCGTCCCGCCCCTCCGTTTCGCTTAGGCTTTTTCAGCCTTTTCAATCTTTTAGGGTTCCGAATCCGCACGATTTTGCTTTCAGCCTATCCCGAAAAATCGACGCCGCGGACAATCGTGTCGCGGGGCGACAGGCAAACGACTTCTCAAAGCGATCCCGCGCACGCGCGGCTTTTGTTAAGATTCCTGCACCTCAAACCGAGTGCTCCGCCCCGCTCTTCCTTCGGGCGCAGCCCTCCGGGGCATTCCAACAAACCGATCGGACTCGACCGTGAATCCCGTAACCAAAGCCTTCATCCAACTCCACCTCTCGATTCTTCTTGCGGGGTGGACGGGCGTCTTCGGCAAGCTCATTTCGCTCTCGCCCGGCCTCATCGTCTTCTGGCGCATCGTCATCGCAGGCGGACTCATCTGGCTCTGGGCCGCGGCGACCAAAAAGCTCGACGCCGTCAAGAAGCTCGACCGCCTCGGCATCATGGCCGTGGGGGCGCTTCTGATGCTGCAGTGGACGCTTTTTTACGCCTCGATCAAGGCGAGCAACGTCTCGATCGGCGTCGTCGCGTTCTCCTCGATCGGGTTCTTCACGGCGATCCTCGAACCCCTCTTTCACCGGCGCCGTCCGAGTCTCAAAGAGCTCGGGATTTCGCTTCTCACGATTCTGGGGATCTACCTCATCTTCCACTTCGACACGCAGTACCGCCTCGGGATCGTCTTCGGGCTTCTCTCGGCCTTCGGCGCGGCGCTGCTCGCGATCTTCTTCAAGCACTACCGCGCGAAGTATTCGACGAACACCTGCATGGCCTGGCAGTTGGCCGGCGGCTTCGTCGCGATCGTCCTTCTCATGCCCGTCTACCGGCACTTCATGCCGCCCGAACCCTTCCTCCCCGAAGGACTCGACATTCTCTACCTTCTCATCTTCGGGACCTTCTGCACGCTCGGCATGTACATCCTGCAGATCCAGTCGCTCGAGCGCATTTCGGCCTTCACGGTGAACCTCTCCTACAACCTCGAACCCGTATACTCGATTCTGTTGGCGATGGTGATCTTTCATGAAGCCCGCGACCTCGGTCTGTCGTTCTACGCAGGGGTCGGCCTCATCATCCTGTCGGTCCTTCTGCAGACTCTTTCCGTGACGAAGCTCTCACGGCGCCACCGCAATCTCAAGAAGCGACAAAACGCCAAGGAGGAATCCCTTTGAAACCGGACTCGAAACGATCGTCCTCGATCCCCTTCGATCCCGTCGGACGCCCGACCGAGAAAAAGCCCCGATCGATCTCGATCGCGACGGGCCCGCGCGCCCGCCGCGAGGCGGTCTCGGTTCCGAGCACTTCGCGCGTGAGAAGGCCCCTCTACGACTGGCATCTCGGACGCGAACGGTTCCTGAAGCGCGAGGAAGAGGAATTCCGGGCGGCTCCCGAGCATCTCGACGCGCTCCCCAAGATCTTTCGCCATCCCTATTGGCGCAACCGTCTCGGGCATGCGCTCGAGCGCGCGTTCGCCGCGGAAAACACCGCCCTCTCGGATCCGGGTTACGTCGAGCAGGCGAGCGGCTTTCTGCTCACCGACCTGCGCCGCGGCGCGGGCCGCACGGCGCCGCACCCCGACGTCGTCCCCGAATACTTCAGCTTCGACCCCGATCTCGGGGAAACCGGCGAAGAGGAGTACGAATCGGACGACTTCTTCGACGAGGCCGCGGATGACGAGGAATTCCTCGAAGCCCCCGACCTCTACGAATTCGAAGACTTTGAGGACGAACCCGAGGAAAACCTTTCCTTTCTCGCCCCCGTCGGTCCCGACGATCCCGTCGCCAAGGCCTTTCGCGAATATTGGGAGACGACCGAAGCGCAGCCCGAATACCGCCGCCAGCTCGAGGTGATCGAGAAGGCCTGCGACAAGGAGTTCTTCGACTGGTTCTCGCTCAACATGGACGACATCCGCCGAAGCTGCTTCCTCGCGGGGAATTCCTCGGGCTACTTCACGATGCCGCGCCCGGCGCTTCTCGTGCGGGTGCTCCGCGAGGCCGCCAAGGACGAGTTTCCCGACGAAGACTGGTCGCCCGAGGTCGCGCGCGACGCACGCTTTCTGCGGGCGCTTTGGCGCCTGCCCCGCGTCAACTACGCCCTTCTCGCCGTCTCGGGCGTCACGGGCGCCGTGCTGGGCTCGATCGTCGCGTGGTACCCGACCTTCATTCCGGTGATTTCGACACGGGTTCCGAACTGGGAGGCGCTCACGCTCGCGGTGCGAAAGCGCCTCTGGGAAACGGAGGAAGGACAGCGAGCCCTCACGGAAGTCGAGCGCCTCGCCGCCGAGGACGAACGCCTGCAGGCCAGAGCCGAAGCCGCGAACGCCAAGGACCGCCGCGCCCGCAAGGTGAACGGCGACGACTACACGCCCTTCATCCAGCATGTTTGGGTAAACCCCCGTTTGCGCACGCTCCCCGTCGATCAGTCGCTCGTATACGCTTTCCTGAACGTCGTAACCAAGGCGAAGCGCGCGTCCTTCTACATCGGGAAGATCCACGGCGAATGCAAGGAATTCACCGTTGCCGGAGGCGTCCGCACCGTTTCGGACGGCGAGTCGCCGGAACTGCGCCGCATCGACATCATCGACTACGGCAACGAACCGAAGCTGCAGTATTTCCTCGCCGATCAGAAGATCGGGGACGAAGAGGCCTTCTTCGCCGAAGCCGACGGTCCCCTCGGGGACGTGCTGCGCACGCTCGAAACAGAAATCCTCTTTGCCGACCTGTCGGGCGAGGATCTGTCGGAAGACAGCCGCTTTGCCTGGATGGAGGACTTCATCGACGACGACCTGATGTTCCGCATCGAAGGTCCCGACGAAGAGGAACCCGAAGAAGATTACGACGAACTCGAACGGGCCGCCGCGAAACTTCCCGACGAGCCCGAAGAAGACGATTGATTTTTCGACTTACGAACATGAAGAAACTGAGCCTCACGCTCGCCGCGCTCTTTTGCGCGGGGAGCCTTTGCGCCGCTCCGACTGAACCCGTCACGATCGGCGACATCACCTACGACACCGCCTGCGAAGTCGCGGGCACGCCCCTGAAACTGAATGGCGCGGGCCTTCGCAAGATCGTGTTCTTCAAGGTCTACGCGGGCGGTCTCTACGTCTCGGCTCCGACGACGGACGCCGCCAAGATCTTCTCGGACGAAAAGACCCGCCGCGTGCGCCTGGGGCTTCTTCGCGACGTGGACGGCGCGGACTTCGTCGAAGCCCTCGAAGAAGGCCTCAACGCCAACCTGACGCCCGAAAAGAAGGCCGCGATCGAAAAGGAAGTGGCGACCCTCAAGACCGTCATGCAGACGATCGGCGACGTGGTCGAGGGCGACCTCATCGACTTTGACTACGTTCCCGAAAAGGGCACGGTCATTCTTCGCAACGGCAAGCCCGTTGCGGAACCGATTCCCGGGAAGGCCCTCTACGACGCCGTGCTCGCGATCTGGCTCGGCGACAAGCCCATCGACGACACGCTCAAGACCGGCATGCTCGGGCTCTGACCCACTATCCCAAAAACGCCGAAACCGCGCCGAACGCTCGAACGTTTGACGCGGTTTCGTTTTTTTTTTCCGGAGTGTGCAAACGGAATTCCGTCAGGAATCCTCGTCGCGGGAAATCCAGCCCTTGAGCGTTCCCACGGCATAGCCCGCCGTATAGAAGACCCCCGCCATGTTGCGGATGATCCCTTCGACGTCGACGTAGGGAATCTGCGAGGCGACGTAGTCGCGCAGTTCCTCCCGAAGCACTTCCTCGGGGGTCGAATTTCGGAGTTTCGCCGCGGCCCGCAGGGCGTGCACGGCCCCGGGACTCAAACGCCCCATGGCCTCGCGCACGGCCGCGTCCTTCGCTTCACGAAGCGCCGCCTCCCTAACCCGATCGGGAACCGTCACGCTTCCCCCCGAATTTCGGTGAGGGGCGCGCCCGCCGTCACGGCGCCCCAGATCGAAGCGAGCGTTTCGACGTATTCGTCGAGTCCGTCGGCGGGATCGAACCAGCGGGGCGTGTCCTTCAACACCCCGTAAGCGTCCTCCATGTCCGCGACGAAGCGCTTGAAGGCCGCGCGAAGGAGATCGTCCCCCTCGAGGTCCGCGACGGCCGGAAGCCATTCAGCGAACTGTTCGTGAATCCCGAAGCCGTGCCATTCGTCGGAGGCTTCGTAGTGGGGATTGCGCCCGCCGTAGGTTTCGACGAGCCAGTCGACGAGCTTTTGGTCGGCCGCGGCGATGTCGTCGCGGCTGTACTCGACGCCAAGCAGGCGGCGGCGCTTGATGAAGTTCTGAAAAGCCTTGCGGAAGATCCCCGTCGTCACCTCGATGTTGAGAAGGTCGGGTTTTCGTTCCGCCCGAGAGCCGAAGTCGCCGCAGCGGCGGCAGGAGGTGCGGCAACTCGTGTCACAACGCGCCATGATCAGCTCCTTGCGAGAAGCGAAGCGCGGTACGCCTTGAGAAGCGTCGCCGAGAATTCTTCGCAGATCGAGTGGGCGATCGGATCATCCAAGCGGAAGAACTGCCCCTTGTCGTCCTCGACGTTCTTCTTTTCGGCCTGCGTGAGCGCGTAGTCCATGACGTTCAGAAGGAAGCACATGCCGAAGAGATGCGGCACGTGTTCATCCTCGGTTTCGGCGAGCACGTCGTCGGAGTCGAACTGTCCCTTCATCGAGTCAAAGAGCTTGCGGTCCTTGCGCAGTTCCTTGGCGATGTCGCCGAGAACCCAGTCGTCGGGCATCGCGAGGAATTCGCCTCGGTGCGATTCGGAGAGAAGCGCCCCCATCACGCCCGACATTTCGGACATGTGGTTCACGGCCGCGTCGTTCGATTCGATGTAGGCGAAGCCGTCGAGAAACTCGCTTCCGAAGGTGAAGAAAAAGGTCGTGAGATCGTGAAGATTGTCAGCGTGAAGATCCATGCGGGCCTCTCTTTGAGGGCGTTGTTCGTAATCGATACCGAAGTATAGCGGCTCGACCGCCCGCGAGGGCTTCTCAACGCTGCGCCCCACGTGAAAAAGGCCCCGACCTTGCGATCGGAGCCCTTTCCCTGCTTACGCGATCCGGTGCGAATTACTTCGCGAAGAAGTCCTTGCCTGCTTCCTTCGCCTTTTCGCGGTCGCCCGCGAGGACGATCGTGAGGTTTTCCGGATCGGCGAAGCGGCGGATCGCCTTGTTGACGTCTTCAACCGTGAGCGCGAGGATCTGCTCTTCGACCTTCTTCGATTCGGTCCAGTCGAGACCGCGTTCGAGGTAGGAAGTCCAGGCCTGCGCCACGACCGAATCCTGGGCGCGGTTGATCGCGCGGGCGTCGAGCATGCCCTTCTTCGCGTCGGCGAGTTCCTCTTCGGTGATGCCGTCCTTCACGGCGCGGGCGAGTTCGTCCTTGAGACTCGCTTCGGCCTGCGCGATGTTCTGCGGCGCCACGATGGCGAGAACGCTCCAGCTCGCGGCATCGCCGTAGAACGGAATGCGGATGCTCGAACCGGCCCCGTAGGAGAGGCCTTCCTTCTGACGCAGACGCGTCACGATGCGGTTCGAAAGACCCGAGGAGCCGCCGAGGATGTGGTCGGCGACGAGAAGCGCGGCGCGGTCGGCGTCCTTCTGGTTGGCCGGGAAGGCGACGCGCGCGTAGAGCACGGCGTTTTCCTTTTCAGGCGTGTCGATCGTGATGCGGTCGGCCTTGACCGGACGGTATTCGCGCACGACGCGCTCGAACTTCACGGTCTTCGCCTTTTCGCCGACGATCTTCTCAGAGAGGGCCTTCTTCACGGCTTCTTCGTCAAAGTCGCCCACGACGGCGAAGTTCCCTTCGGTCGTCCCGAAGACGTTCTTGTACCAGTCCTTCACCTGATCGAGCGTCACCGCTTCGATTTCGGCGAGGAGTTCCTCGCTCGTTTCGGTGTGGCGGGGGTCACCCTTCGGATAGGTGTCGAAGTGCTTCGTGATCGCGTCGGAAGCCTTCGTGCGCGGATCGTCGGAGCGAGCCTTGAGGCCCTGGATCATCTGACTCTTGAGCGTTTCGAATTCCTTTTCCGGGAAGTTCGAATGCGTCATGAGGTGACCGGCCAAGGCAATCGCGCCCGCCACGTGCTCGCGGTCCGTCGTGAAGGTGAAGGGAGAACCCTCCATGCGGTTTTCCGTGAAGGCGCGGTCGATGTCGTCGCGCGTCATTTCGTCCGTGCCGCGCTGCAGCATCGCGGCGCCGAGCATGGAGACGGCCGTCTTCTTCGCGGACTCGAAGTCTCCGTTCTGAAGCTGCATCGAAACCGTCACGGTTTCGCCGCGCGAGGCCTTCGGGAGAAGCGCCGTCTTGATGCCGTCGATTTCGACGCGCTTCGTCGCGGCGTTGAGGTTGTCCTGCGAAGGATCGAAGGCCGCCACGGCCTTGCCTTCCGCCTTGAAGTCGTACTTCTTGAGCACTTCCTCGGCCGAGGGCGCGGGCGCGATTTCGGCGCGCTTGAGTTCCGTCGTCGGAATGTATTCGCCCACGACGCGGTTGTCGCGAACGAGATACTTCGCCGCGGCCTTGTTCACTTCGTCGACGGTGACGGAGGCGACCTCTTCGCGGTCGGCGAAGAAGAGACGCCAGTCGCCAAGCGCGATGTAGTCGCTCAGACCCACGGCGAACTGTTCCGGATCCGCGAGCGCGCGGTCGAACATCAGGGCCTGTTCGTTTTGCTGGAGCTTGAGTTCCGCTTCTTCGGCGGGCTTTTCCTTAAAGGCGTTTTCAATCGTCGCGACGAGCTTTTCGCGCACCGGAGCGAGATCCTTTTCCTTGTCGACCATCGCGCCGAACATGACGAAGCCCGGATGCGAGCCCGGCGTCGTCCAGCCGAAGACCTGCGAGGCCATGCCCGTTTCAACGAGTTCCTTGTAAAGGCGCCCCGTGGGCGTCGTGCCGAGGATCGAAACGCCCATGGCGAGCGGTTCGTAGTCGGGCGCGAGGGCGGCGGGAATGCGGTAGCCCACCGCCACGAGCTTTTGTTCGCCCGGTCGGCGGATCGTAAAGAAGCGTTCCCCGTCGGCCGTGGGTTCGACCGTCCATTCGTGCGGGAGCGTGCGCGCGGGCTTCGGGATCGGCCCGAAGTATTCCTGCACCCAGCCGAGGACCGTCGGGACGTCGAACTTGCCGGACACCGTCAGCACCGCGTTGTCGGGCTGATAGTAGCGGTGATAGAAGGCCTGGAGGTTTTCGATTTCGACGTTCTCGATGTCGGAGCGAGCGCCGATCGTGTTGCGCCCGTAGCTGTGCCAGTCAAAGAGGACGGACTGCATGCGCTTCAGCATCACCGAAACGGGACGGTTTTCACCCATTTCGTATTCGTTGCGCACGACCGTCATTTCGGTGTCGAGGTCCTTCTTCGCGATGAAGGCGTTCGTCATCGAGTCGGCCTGCCAGCCGAGCGCCCACTTCATGTTGTCGTCGTTGGCGGTGAAGCTCACGAAGTAGTTCGTGCGGTCGAGCCAGGTCGTGCCGTTCATGCGGAAGCCCCGCTTCGTGAATTCGGCCGTCGGGTTGGGATAGTTCTTCGACCCCTTGAACATGAGGTGCTCAAGGAGGTGCGCCATGCCGGTCTCGCCGTAGTTTTCATGGCGCGACCCCACGAGATAGGTCATGTTGACGGTCGCGGTCGGCTTGCTTTCGTCGGGATAGAGGACGACGCGCAGGCCGTTGTCGAGTCGGTATTCCGTGATGCCCTCCACCGTCACGACGGCTTCGGGTCGTTTCTCTGCGTTCAAGTCTTTCTCCTTGGCTTGCACCGTCACGGTCGTGCCGACCGCGGCGAGTGCGCTCAACAGCAATATTTGTTTGAATGCGTGCATAGACGATCCTTCCCATAAGAAAAGGAACCGTCCGCCCGGTCACAGTCTCCGAAGGCGGACGATTCGGTGTCGTTCTCTCACTCTACGGGAAGCGTGACGAGATGAGCTTACGGCTCTTCATCGAATCGTTTGCGAATGTTACCAAAACGCACGGAGCCTCAGAAGGGAGAGAGCCGCGGCGACCGGAATATCCCGAGCGGGCCCCTTGCTATAATTCGAAGCCTTTGATGACTCCACGACCGCAAAGACGGCCCGCCATGCAGTTTCTCTTCGACCTCTTTCCCGTCATTCTCTTTTTCGCGTCCTTCAAGGGCTCCGAATTCTTCCCCGAGGCGAGCGCCGAATTCGCGTGGCTCGTTCTCACGAACCCCTCGCCCGAGCAGATTCCGGTCTTCGTCGCGACGATCGTGGCGATTCTCGCGACGGTCCTGCAGGTCGCCTGGCTCATGGTGCGCGGCAAGCCGATCAAGCCGATGCTCTGGATCAGCCTCGCGGTGATCGTCGTCTTCGGAAGCCTGACGCTCTGGCTTCAAAACGAACTCTTCATCAAGTGGAAGCCCACGATCCTCTACTGGATCTTCGGCGCAATTCTCCTCTACGGGCGCGCCACGAACCGCAACTTCATCCAGTCCCTTCTCGGCGGCCAGATCGTCATGCAAAAGCGCGGCTGGCACATCATGCAGTGGGCCTGGATCGGGTTCTTCTTCGTCACGGGCGTCGTCAATCTCCTCGTAGCCTACACCTGCTCGACCGACACCTGGGTCAACTTCAAGCTCTTCGGGCTCATGGGGATGACATTCATTTTTACAATTGCCGTTACCCTCTGTCTGGCAAAATACATGGTTGAGGGGCAAAATTCCTCGGATACGAAGGCCTGACAAAGGACTTCCCATCTTTTATCCCGCCGGACCCGGTGGGCGGCGTTGCGAACCAGAACCCGCCGCCCCGAGTCGGACCCAACAAAAGAGAAAAGATCATGCAGAAAAAACTTCTCGTTCTCGGCCTTGCCGCCCTGATGACCGCCGGTGCGGCCAACGCCGAACTGAAGGCCTTCAAGGTGAACGGCGAAACCGTTTCGGTCGCCGAACAGAAAGCCATCTACGACCGCGCCGTCCGTCAGGGTCAGCCCGCGAGCCCCGAACTCGAACGTCAGGTGAAGAACGCCCTCATCCAGCAGACGGTTCTCCTGCAGGAAGCCAAGAAGGCCAAGCTTGAAAGCCGCGCCGACGTGAAGGAAGCGATCAACGCCGCCCGCGAACAGGTCCTCATCAACGCGCTCATTCAGGACTGGGCCAAGGCCAATCCCGTTTCCGACAAGGACGTGAAGGCCGCCTACGACCGTCAGAAGGCCGCCTACGGCGACACCGAATACCAGGTCCGCCACATCCTCGTGAAGACGGAAGAACAGGCCAAGAACCTCATCAAGCGTCTCGGCAACAAGGGCGCCAACTTCGACAAGCTCGCCCAGGAATTCTCCGAAGACACGGGCAACAAGAATCAGGGCGGCCTCCTCGGCTGGGTCGTTCCGCGCTCCTATCCCGCCGCCTTCGGCGTCGCCTTCTCGGCTCTGAAGCCGGGCGAAGTCGCCCAGACGCCGATCCGCACGCAGTACGGCTTCCACGTCGTGAAGCTCGACGCCAAGCGTCCGGCTCAGCTCTTCCCGGCCTACGAAAGCCAGGCTCCGCAGCTTCGCAACGCGCTCACGAACCAGCGCATGCAGCAGCACTTCCTCGACCTCGCCAAGAAGGCCAAGGTCGAATAATTCCTAGTCTGCGGACAAAGAATCGGGGCGGAACTCCTCAGTGGGTTCCGCCCCTTTTTCGTTTCGGCGTTCTATTCCGTTCCGGAGCCGCCCGTCGAGGCTCCGACTTTTCCGAACGCCTTACTTCGCGGGCTTGATGAGCGCTTCGGGCACCAAGGGATTGCAGTCGATGAGCTGAAGGTCCGTCACCATCTTGATCGTTCCTTCCTTGTACTTCTTGAAGTGCGCCGTCCCGATGTGGTGCTTGTAGGCGGCGTCGCTCTCATAGATTTCGAGAATCGTGAACTTCGTCGGATCCTTCTTTTCCTGAACGCTGTAGAGAACGCGAACGCCGGGCTCGTTCTTCATTGACTCGCGCCCCACTTCCGCGGCGAAGACCTTGTAGGCCTCGACCTGCGCAGGGTCGACCGTGATCTTGGAAAGCCGCACGATGTTGCCGGCATACGGCTCGTCCGCCGCCGTCGGAGCGGCCGTCCCCGCCGCCATGACGGCCGAGGACGAAAGAAGAACGCAAAAGAGAGCGGTTGCAGCGGTTTTCTTGAACATGATTTCCTTCCTTTCTGAAAAAACAGGGAATCAACAACGTTGACGTTCAGGCGCGCTTCACGGTCTTCGCATAGGCCGCGGCCGCGGGTCCGGCGATGAGCGCGCCCGCGATGACGTCGCAGAGACGCGTCGAAATCGATCCGCAGGTCGAGCCCGCCGCGTAGAGCCCGGGCAGGGGCGAATCGTCCGCGGCGCGAAGCACCCGGAAGTCGGGATCGACCTCAAGCCCCCCTTCCGTCTTGAAGGCGACGGGCCAGCAGGGCGTCGACACGTAGAAGGGTCCTTGGAGCGCCCGGAAGAGCTTGTCCCTGCGTCCGAAGGCCGTGTCGCCCTTCCCCGCCGCCGCGTCGCGGTTGATTTGATCGATCGTCTGTTTGAGGCCCGTCGGATCAACGCCCGCGAGGCGCGCCGCCTCTTCGATCGTGTCGGCCTTGAAAAGCGCCTTTTCCTTCAGAAGCGCGTCGTAGCGCCAGCGCGCGGCGCCCGGCCCCTTGAAGGTGGCCTCGTCCAAGACGACATAGGCTCCGTCGATCTTTTGCCGGAAGCATTCGAGCGCGCAGCCCGCATAGCGCGAGGCGTGTTCGTCGCAAAAGCGCCGCCCCGCCTTGTCGACGAGATAGACCGTATCGGTATCGAAAAGAATCCACGAGGGACTCTTCGTGCCGGGTTTGGGCGCGGCAAAGAGTTTCGGCATCGATTCCATGTCTTCGATCGCGGCGCCCGCCAGACGGCCGAGACGAATGCCGTCGCCGTCGTGTCCCGGCGGCACCCCCTCGCCGATCGCGGAAAAGCCCTTCGGGATCGACGACCACACGCGCTTGTAGCGACGCAGATAATCCTTGTTGTCGATGAAGCCGCCCGTCGCGAAAATTACGGCCCCGGCGCGCACGCGAAGGAGTTTGCCGTTCACGGTCGCCTCAAGACCCGTCACGCGGACGCTTCGTTCGGGAGCCCTCTGCGTTTCGTCGGGAGCGGTGAGGAGCTTCGTCACGCGGGCGTTCGTGCGGAAGCCGACGCCGAGGCGCTTCGCTTCCTCGAGCGCGGCCTGTGCAAACTTCGGCATGGAACCCGGTTTCGACGCGAGGAGGAAGGGCTGCCCCGGATTCACGGGATGAAACGCAATCCCGAAGGAGGCCACGAACTCCGCCGCCGCGGCCGAGTGTTCCGCAGAACGGCGAAGAACCCGCGGATCGTGCTTCATGAAGCCGCCGTAAATCGGAGAATTCGGCATGTTGTCGCGAACCTTCGAGAGCGGCTCGTCGGTGAGCCCCCGGGTCGATCGCGGACCAGTAGTCTTCGAGATCGGCCTTCCCCTTGAAGCCCAGGGCCTCGTGCACCTTCGAGCGGCTCGAGGCGAGAATCCCGACGGACAAAATCCCGTCGCCCCCGTGATAGGCGCGGCGTTCCAGGAGCACCACCTTCGCGCCCGTGCGCGCGGCCGTCACCGCCGCCGTCAGGCCGGCGAATCCCGCGCCTGCGATCGCCACGTCAGCGACGATCTCTTCGGAGGCCTCAACGGGGGCCTCGGCGGCCGCAACCGTCTTTCCCGCCGCCATCCCGGCCGCAGGCAACACGGCCGACTTCAACAACGTGCGTCTTTGCATTTTCTACCTCCATCCCGAGACAAAATCCCTTCGTCAGGCCTTGGGCTCAAGCGCCTTCGCGTTGATGCGGCCCACCTTGAATTCCTCCACGCTCCACACGGCGCAAAGACCCGCCTTGAGGGGATCCGCATCGAGCAGCGCGTCGAGCGCTTCGCGCGACGGGGCTTCGGCGATGAGCGAACCGCCCGCGCCGCCCGCATAGGCGCCGAACATCAGAAAGTCGCCCGCCTCAAAGTGTTCATTGAGATACGCGATATGGTCCGCCAAATACGGCAACGCCGCCGCACGGTCGTGAATTCGAACGTCCACCTGGAATTGCATGATTCGTTCCTCAAAAAATGTCGTTGACGGAGAAGAATTTCATTCGGCCTTTTCAAGCGCCGAGATTTCATCGTTCATCTTCACGGCTTGGGCCGCGGCGCGGTTGCGGACCGCTTCGAGGTCGTCGTGACCGGGCACGCCCGGGATGTACATCATCCCGGTCGACCAAACGGGGTCGAGCGTCTTCAGACCGCAGAGATTCGCCGTCTGCAGCAAGGGTGGCAGGAAGGCTTCGACGGGCCAGTTCATGGGCTTTCCTTCCGCATAGGTCTCTTCGGGCGCTCCCGTCGTGAAGGAGAGAAGAAGGTGCTTGCCGTGAAGCGCCGTACCGCCCGAGCCGTAGGCAAAGCCGTGGGTGAGCACGTCGTCGATCCACTTCTTCATGAGGGCGGGACCCGAATACCAGTAGAACGGGAAGTGCCAGACGACGACGTCCGCCTCGACGAGCGCCGCCTGTTCGGCGGCGACGTCAAACCCCTCCGTACCGCAAAGGGCCGAGAGCATGCGGACGTCCGCATCGGGACGAAGCTTCAGAAAAGCTTCCTGTACGGCCTTCCCCGCCGTCGAAGCGTCGGGATTCGGATGACCGTTGAGGATGAGAATGTTCTTCATGTTTTGCACTCCTTCGATGCGCCCCGGGACAGACAACCCTGGGGATCTATCTTTTTGTCATTTTGTTGACGAATGAAGGGGCGCATGTACGTTTTTCACTCAATTTTTTGACGGATTTTCTCATTCCCAAAGAAAACGATCACAAATCAACGTCCGTTGCGTAGACTTCACTCCGGAGACTTGATCATTGGAGAGCGCCCGGGGCGTCCTGCGGGGTCGATCTCCACCAAGTCGCTCACGACAGGGAGGAAGCCATCATGACGAGTGCGGATATCGGAAGGAAACTCAACGACACGGTTTCGCAGGGCGCGAATGCTCTTCTCGACGAGGCCGCCCGTCTGATCCTCCGGCATGCGCCGCGCGCGGGCGTTTTCAAAACGGCGGTGCCCGGCCTCACGCTCTACCGCATCACCTCGAACACCTTCATCGAGCGAAGCGCGGGCGAACTCATGACCTCCTTCATCGTGCACGGCCGCAAGTCGACCGCGATCGGCGGGCAGGTTCTCGAATACGGTCCGGGCGAAAGTCTCGTCTGCGGGATTGCCTCGCCCTCGGAATTTCACACGCTCGACGCTTCGCCCGAAAATCCCTTCCTTGCGCTTTCCGTGTCGCTCGACATGACGGTGCTGATGGAATACGCCGGCGCGCTCGCCTGGTCGCACAAGGTCCCGAAAAGCGGAGAGCTTCCCAACGGCGTGCACGTGATCCGTCCCGACGACGACCTCGCCGAAGGTTTTCTTCTCCTTTTGCGGCTTCTCGAGCGCCCCGCCCTCATTTCTCTTCGGGCGCCGCTCTTTCTCCGGAATCTCCACGCGCTTCTTCTCGACTCCTCCTGCGGAGCGTCCCTTCGGGCGCTCGCCTGCGCGGGGACGGAAGGCCACGCCGTTCTCAATGCCGTGACCTGGATCCGCACGAACTACGCCGACTCGAGTTCGATCGAAACGCTCGCCTCCCGCGCGAACATGTCGAACGCCACCTTCCATCGGCACTTCCGGCAGGTGACGGGCTATTCGCCCCTGCAGTTCCGTAAACGCGTGCGGCTCTTTGAGGCACGGCGCATGTTGCTTGCCCGTCAGGTAAACGTCACGACCGCATCCTATCGGGTGGGCTACGAAAGTTCCGCGCAGTTCGTTCGCGACTACAAGAGTCTTTTCGGCGACTCGCCCCTTCGCGACATCAAGCGGCTTCGCGAATCGGGCGCGCAAGCCTAAACCGACCCTTTCGCACCGCACGCGAACGGTACGCAAACCGCCCGATACGAAACGCGGCCGGCAAACCGCCGACCGCGCACTTAAATCCTAGAAATTTTCCGTCAACGGGGACCGGGACGTCCTCCGAAGCCAGGCCCAGGACGCCCGCCGAAACCGGGACCGGGACGTCCGCTGGGACCGCCCGAACCGGGACCGGGTCTGCCCGAACCGCCGGGACGACCGCCGCCCGGAGGAGGCGGACGATGAGGCCAATGGTGGCAGCCGGTCAGAAGCGTGGCGGCGCCCAAAGCCGAGGCGGCCGCGAAAGCGAAGAAAAGGCGTCTCGATTTTTGCATGGTCGTCTCCTTTGCAAGCCGTTTGGAGGCGGGTGAGGCGCTTCCGGCAAACGTTGCGCCTTGCACCTTCCTTTCCTGCATCTTCGCAAAAGGAAGGTAAAGGAACCACCTGCAAGCTGCAAGGAAACGTTGCGAAGGGCTACGAAAGAAGAATTGGACGGCGTATTCCGGCCCGAAGGCGAAAAAAAATCCCCGACCGTTTGGCCGGGGAGAATAAGGAGACCCCGGAAGCGCTCGGCAAAGCCATCCAATCTTCCTTGCCGTTGCTCCCCTCGCCGACCCCTCAGCGAGCTTCGCGGAGCGAGCGCTTCCTGTTGAGAGGAATCTTCTCATATATGAGAATGATTATCAAGTGCGTTTTGTGAAATTTTGTTTCCGATCTCCTTTCCGGTTACGCGCAACCCGGAAAGGGAAGTCCGAAAGACCGCCGAAGAAAAAAACTCCCGACCGTTGCCGATCGGGAGAGAAAGGAGACCCCGGAAGCGCCCGGCAAAGCCATCCAATCTTCTTTGCCGTTGTTCCCCTCGCCGACCCCTCAGCGAGCTTCGCGGAACGCGCGCTTCCTGTTGAGAAGTATGTTCTCATATTTGAGAATGATTGTCAAATGCGTTTTGTGAAGATTTGTATCCGACGTATCCCGTGTTTGCGGCGAAACCCGTTTTCTTGCGTCCGCAGGTCTTTTCGGGCAGGATGAGAGAAACCCGTACGATCCCGACCCGTTCCGACCTTTCTTTCGCCCATGGCCTTCTTCTCCACCGCCGAACTTCCGATTCTCACGTCGATCCAGTCGATGCGCACGCCTCTGCTCGATCAGATCGTCTACGGCTATTCCGCGCTCGGCAACTTCGGCGCCGTCTGGATCGTGCTCGCCGTCGTAGCGCTCTGTCTTCCGCGTCTTCGCAAAATCGGGTGGGAGATTTCGCTCGCGCTCGTCCTGCACCTCTTTACGGTGAACTTCTTTTTGAAGCCCTGGATCGACCGCATCCGTCCCTGCGACCTCTCGCCCCTCACGGATCCCCTGCTCTCCTGCCTCACCGACGGGTCCTTCCCGTCGGGCCACACCGGAGCGGCCTTTGCCGTGGCGGGCGTCTTTCTCTTCAACCGTCACCCGGCGGCTCCGTGGCTCCTTCTCGCAGCGCTTCTCATGGGGCTCTCGCGCCTTTACCTCTACGTCCATTTTCCGAGCGACGTTCTCACCGGCGCCGTCGTGGGACTCTTTCTCGCCTTCCTTTCCGTCGCAATCGTCTCGCGCCTTTCTCCCCGAACGAAGAATCCGTAGTCGGAACGATTCGGTATACTTCTGTGCGCCCGTTTCGGCTTTTGCCCGTTTTTTCCACCCGAGGTGACGACTCATGCCCTTTTGCGCCCAGATTCTCGATGCGGCTCTCTTTCTGCCCGGCGTTTCCGCGCCCGTGACCGCCGACTTTTCCTGGGACGCGCAGGCGGACGTCGTTCCCGGTGCGAAGGCCGTACCCGCGGGACTGCGCCGTCGTCTTTCTCCCCTGGGAAAGGCCGCGGCCGAAGCGCTCTTTTCGCTCGACGCCTTCCAAAGCGGCGCCGACGCGAATGCTCAGGACGACGCCTGGGTCTTCTCCTCGCGCTGGGGCGACCTCGACGCCTCGGTCGCCCAACTGCGGGCGCTTGCCAATGGCGAAGATCTCTCCCCCACGGCCTTTGCCACGTCGGTGCACAACGGGATCGCCGGGCAGCTTTCGATCGCGGCGAAGCACAAGGGTTTCGTGACCGCGGTCGCGGGGGGCGACGCTCCCTTTGCGCGGGGCTTCGAGACCGCCGCGGCGCTTCTCGTTGATCACGCGCGCGTACACTTCGTTCTCTATGATCAGGGAACGGAACCCGAGGATCCCCGACGCTACGCAGCCGCCTTTACGCTTGCGAAACTCGATTTTCAACCCGACGAAGAGGGCTACGCCGACTACCTGCGCGGTCCGATTCTTACGCTCGAGCGTAAGACCGACTTGAAGGGCCTCCCCGATCCCGTCGACACCGCCGCGAAGAACGACTCGGGCGCCTCCGAAGTCCTCGCCATGATCCGCTGGCTTCTCGACGCCGGGGCCCCGGCGCTCTCGACGCCCTGCGGCAAGACTCTGCGGGTCTTCGCCAAGAACGCGCCCCTGACGAAGCTCAAGGTCCTCGCCTGAGCCGAATCTTTTCCTTTTTCCCGACGATCTCACCGACCGACGCCTACCGATGAACCCCGCAACGAACCGACCGCGCCGCCTCCCGCGACCTCTCCTTTTGCTCTGCACGGGGTTTCTTTTTCTCGTCTTCGGGCTCGCGGGTCTGCTCTTTTACTTCCCCTTCGGCCCCTGGCTTCGTCTGCGCCACAAGGATCCGAGAGAGCGCACGCGCGCCTCGCGCCGGATCGTCTGCTCCTGGTTCGGGATTTTCGTGAAGCTCTGCGACCGGCTCGGCGCCGTGCGGGTCGTCGTGAAGAACCCCGAAGCCTTTGCGCGTCCGGGACAAATCTTCGCGCCGAATCACCCGTCCTTGATCGACGTCGTGGTGCTTCTCTCTTTGCTTCCGAACGGTACGACCGTCGTCAAAAAGGCCCTTCTCGGGAATTTCTTCACCCGCGCCCCGATCCGCGCCGCAGGGTATCTCACGAACGACCTCGGGGCCGAGGCGCTCGAGCGCGCCCGAGAAGAGCTCGCCTCGGGGGCGTCGTTTGTGATCTTCCCCGAAGGGACGCGCACGCCCCACGATCTGCAACCGGGCGTTGCGCCGAAACTCCACCGCGGCGTCGCCGTGCTCGCGCTTGAAACGAAGACTCCCTTGACGCCCGTACGCATCACGGCCGAACCCCGCTGGCTCACGAAGGAAGTCGCCTGGTGGCACCTCCCCGAGACGCCCATGACGCTTACCGTCGAAGCCCTTCCGAGCCTCCCCGTGGAACCCCATCTGAACCGCTATAATGAACGGATTGTTTTGGCGGCCCGCTCTCTGATGCGGGACTGTTCCTCGGCGCTCTTCACGCCGGAAACCCACTGAGACCACCACACAAATGAACGATCAGCAAACCCTGGAAGACGAAATCAAGGTCCTCATCGTGCGTTCGCTCAACCTCGAGGACGTTCGCCCCGAAGAGATCGAAACCGACGCGCCGCTCTTTGGCGAGGGCCTCGGTCTCGACAGCATCGACGCGCTCGAACTCGGCCTTGCGCTCAAGAAGGCCTACGGCATCACCCTCACGGCGGAAAGCGAAGAGGCCCGCCGAGTCTTTCATTCCGTCGCCACGCTTGCCGAATACATCGCGGCCCACCGCGCCTGAGAGAGCCAAATGTCCGAAAACGAAATGCAAAACCTCACCCCGACCGAAGCCAAGGTCTACGACGCGATCTGCGAAATCCTCACGGGCGACTTCGAAATCCCCGCCGAGAAGCTCCGTTGGGACGGACTTCTCTACGAAGACTACGACATCGATTCGATCGACGCCGTCGACATGATCGTTCAGATGCGCCCGCACCTGAACGGAAAGCGCCTCGCCCCGGAAGACTTCAAGTCCGTGAAGACCCTGGGCGACGTCGTGCGCGTGATCGCGCGCGTCCTTGACGAACCCGCGTCCTGATGTCGGCGCAGCGCTTCCTACCGAAATGGGCATCCGTTGCGGCGGGTGCCCTTTTTGCGTTTTTCGCGCTCCTCTATCCCTTCTGGGCCCACTGGGGCCTCACGCACTGGGGCGTCGGTCCCGTGGCGGGGCTTCTCGCCCTCCTGGCGCTCGGCCGCGCCCTCTTTTCGCGCGACCCCATGACGCTCGCATCGGGCGTCCTCGCCCTCGCGCTCGCGGCGGTCGGCTTCACCACCGACCGCGACGAAGCGCTCCTCTTCTACCCCGTTCTCATGAACGCCCTCGGGCTCGTTCTCTTCGCTTCGAGCCTGAGAAGCCGTCCGATCATCGAGCGTTTCGCGCGCATGAAGCACCCGGACCTTCCGCCCGAAGGCGTGCGCTGGTGCCGAAAGGTCACCGTCGTCTGGTGCGTCTTCTTCGTTCTGAACGGCACCGCGGCGCTTGCGACCGTGCTCACGGGCGACCGCGACCTCTGGGCCCTCTACAACGGGTTCGTGAGCTATCTTTTCATGGGTCTTCTCTTTGCGGGCGAGTGGCTTCTCCGCCCGAAGGCCCCCACTCCCTGAGACGTCATCATGTCCTGCGCCGATACCGACCGTCCGTTCTTTCATCCCGACGAACTGCGCCTTGCGCGCAGACTCGACGCCGACTTCGCCGCCCCCGACCATCCCTGGGGCTGGGACGAGAACCGACGGACCTTTCTCACGAACGACGACTTTCGCGCCAGCGCCTTTGCGTGGCGCGAGGCGGCCCGAGAACTTCTCGCAAACGGCATTGAAGCGGTGCTTCTCCACTCGGAAGAGACGCTCGCGATCACGCCCGCGCTCTTTGGGTGTTGGTCCGCGGGATTGGAGACGCTACTGACGGGCCGCGCCGACCGCGAAATTCTCGACGAAGTCCGCCGCTCGGGCCTTCGCATCGCGCTCGGTCTCGACTTCGAACGTTTTGCCGATGAGGGCGACGCCGTCCTTCGTCCCTCGGACGATGCGACCCCGGTCGAGCGTCCCGAGCCGATCGACACGGACCGCGTCCTTTTGTCCCTTTGGACCTCGGGCTCCACGGGCGAGCCCAAGCGCGTTCCCAAGCGTCTCTCGCAGTTCTTCACCGAGTGCGAGGCGATCGACCGCACAATAACGATTGAGTCGGGCCTCGCCGCGGACGAAATGGCGCTCGTCTTCGCGACGGTCACGCATCAGCACATCTACGGCCTTCTCTTTCGACTCGGCTGGCCGCTCCTCGGGCGCGGGATCGTGACGAACCGCCGTCACCACTTCCCCGAAATGCTCGCGCGGGCAATGAGCGAAGCGCCCTCCGAACTGTCGGACCGTGCGCTTCCCCTCTTTCTCATTTCCTCTCCCGCGCACCTCACGCGCTTTACGCAGCCCGAACTCTTCGCCGACGTGCGCGACTGCGTGGCGCTCTCCGTCTCGTCCGCGGGCCCCTTGCCGCCCGAAGGGGCGCTCGCCGCCTTCCGGGCCTTCGGCGCCACGCCCTACGAAATTCTGGGCTCGACCGAAACGGGCGGAATCGCCGGACGCCGCCGCGTCGTGACGCCCGAAGGAGAAGTGGAAACGCCCGACTGGGTGCCGACCCCGGGGATGGCGGTCGGGATCGAGGGAAACGCCGAACCGAAAACGGGCGACGAAGGCCTTTTGACGCTCACTTCCGCCCAGCTTGAACATCCGACCGAAACCGGAGCGGACCGCATCCGCGCGACGAAGACCCGTGAGGGTTCCGTGCTCGCCTTTACGCTTCTCGGGCGCGCCGACCGCATTCTCAAGGTCGAGGGAAAGCGCTTCTCGGGCGACGCCATGAAGCGGGCCCTCCTTGAAGCCGCCAAGCGCCCCGACGGAAAGCCGCTCTTTGAGGACGCCCGCGTGCTCGTCACGACGCGCGAGCGCGAAGAAACGGCGGTCGTCGCGGTCCTTGCCAAGGATGCGCTTCCCTTCGTTCTTGCAAACGGCAAGTCTTCGATTCTTCGCGATCTGCGGCGGGCCCTTTCCGAGTCCTTCGACGCCGTGACGCTTCCGCGTCGCCTGCGCCTTGTAACGGCCTTTCCCGTGAACGCACAGGCGAAGATCACGCGGGACGCTCTCCTTGCGCTTTTTGACGAAACCCGCCCCGAATGGCTCACGCTCACCGACCGGGTCGAGGGCGACGTGCGCACGTTGCGGCTCACGGCCGAAATGCGCCCGTCGCTCGAATGGTTCTCGGGACACTTCCCCGACCTTCCGATTCTTCCCGGCGTCGCCTCGCTCGAACTCGTGCGCCGCGCGGTCGAAACGCTGCAGGGGAGCTCGGCCGAAGTGCTTTCTCTTCGCAACCTCAAATTCAAGTCGCCCGTCTTCCCGGGCGAGCGCGTGATCCTGACGCTTCGCATGACGCCCAAGGACGACGGCCACGACGTCGCCTTCACCTGGGCGCGCCCCGGCCGCGACGCCTGGATGTCCCTCTCGGACCTCGCCCCCGAGGAAGTCCAAATGGCGTATGATCGGCTTTCCCAAACCGCAGAAATCACCGCACAGGGTACCCTTCGCCTTCATTTCGCCTGAGTCGATTCACCGTATGTCGCCTGATTTGCAGTCCGCCTTCCGCCCGGCCGCCGTCGTCCCCTGCTACAACCACCCGAAAACGGTGGGCAAGGTCGCGACCGCCCTGCGCCGCCTCGGTCTTCCGGTCCTTCTCGTCAACGACGGCTCGAACGCCGAAACGCACGCGGTGCTCGGCGCCCTCGCCCAACAGGACTGCGGCATCATGGTGATTCACCGTCCGGAAAACGGCGGCAAGGGCGCAGCCTGTCTCTCGGGCTTTCGCGCGGCCGCGAAGCGCGGTTTCACGCACGTCCTGCAGGTCGACGCCGACGCGCAGCACGACTTGACCGAAATCCCGAACTTCCTGCGGGTCGCCCAGAATCATCCGAAGAGCCTCGTCTGCGGCTATCCGATCTACGACGAAACGGTCCCGAAGGCCCGTCTTTTCGGGCGCAAGATCACGAACTTCTGGGTGGCGGTCAACGGCCTCTCCCTCGGCTTTGAAGACGCCATGTGCGGTCTTCGCGTCTATCCCGTCGAGGCGCTCGAGCGCCTGCGTGGCGTGCGCATGGGCCAACGGATGGACTTCGACCCGGAAATCCTCGTGCGGCTTTTGTGGCTCCCCGTCACGGTGCGAAACGTCCCCGTGCACGTCACCTACCCCGAAGACAGCGTGTCGCACTTCGACATGGTGGAGGACAACGTCCGCATCAGCCTCATGCACACGAAGCTCTGCTGCGGGATGCTCCTGCGCCTCCCCGTCCTTCTCGTGCGCAAAATCCGCCACGGCTTCTCCGGAGCCGATTCGTGACCCCGAAGGCCGAACACTGGTCCCGCCGCGCCGAATGCACGTCGGTCGCGGGGATCCGCTTTCTTCTCGCCGTACACCGTCTCTTCGGACGCGCGCCCTTTCTCGCGGTGCTCGCGCCCGTCCTTCTTTTTTACTGGGCGACGCGCTCGGAGCTTCGCCGCACGTCCTTTTCGTGGCTGAATGCCGCGGGCCGTCCCGCGACGCATCGCGAAGGCTTGAAGCGTCTCACCCACTTTGCGGAAGCCATGACGGACGGCTTTCTCGCCGCGGCCGGACGGCTCAAGCCCTCCGACCTTCAAGTGGAAGGAAACGAGCTCTTTCGAAACGATCCGCCCGACCGGGGCTGCGTGATCCTCACCTCGCACACGGGCTGCCGCGAAATCCTGCAGGTCGCCTCGGGCTCCGCCACCGACCACCCGATCGTGGTGCTCCAGTACACCTCACACGCACGACGCTTCAACGAACTCCTCGCCCAGGCGGGCGCGCCCAAGGCGAACCTCAGCTTCTACGAAGTGGGCGACGTGACGCCCGCGCTTGCCGTCGAATTGGACGACCTCGTCTCCCGCGGGGCCTATCTCGTGATCGCGGGAGACCGCGTCCCGACGGGAAGCGAAAAAGCGACGGTCGAATGTCCCTTCTTCGGGCGAACGGCGCACTTTCCCTCGGGCGGCGCCTTCCTCGCGATGCTCCTCAAGGTGCCGCTTCGCATGATGACAGCGACGCGCACGGACGCCTCGGAGGGCCCGCGCTACCGCGTTCGCTTCGAAGTCCTTTCGGACGACCTCTCGGGCCCGCGCGCCGAGCGAAAGGCAAGGCTCGAAGCCGTGATGCGAAAGTACGCGGGGCTTCTTGAAGCCGAAATGCGCGCGCACCCCTACGACTGGTTCAATTTCTTCGACTTTTGGGAACAACGATGACGGCTTTTCCTTTGAACGTGCGGTCTCTTCGCCTCGTCGCCGCATTTCTTCTCGGCGCGGGTCTTGCGGGAAGCGCCTTCGCGCTCACCCCCGACGAGGTCGTGAAGCGCTGGGGCGCGGACAGCGTTCCGTCCGCGGGACGCTTCGTGGAACTGCGCACGATTCCGGGCTTTCCGAAGCCCCTTCGCTCCGAAGGACATTACGATGCGGTTCCGGGCGAGCGGATTCTCTGGGCGATTGAGAAGCCCTTTCCCACGACCATCGAAGTGCGTCCCGACCGCGTGAGCGTGACGACGCGAAGCGGCACCTCCGAAAAGCGTCTTCCGAGCACGGAGGCGGCGGGCTTTTTCTTCGCGCTCGTTTCAGGGGACGTTGCGCGTCTTTCCGAACGCTTCGACCTCACGGCCGAGGAAAAGGACGGGCGCGTGACGCTCACCGCACATCCCAAAAGCGAGACGCTTCGCGAATTCATCCGCGAGCTTCGGCTCTCGGGCGACGACGTCCCCGACACCTGCGTCATCGTGAATCCGCGGGGCGAAACCTCGGAAATCACGCTCACGCCCGCCCAAAACGAAAGTCTGCCGTAAGTTTTCCGCGCGACAATATCGTCACTTTTGTTTTCTGAGGTTAGCCATGCAACGTACGGTTCTCGCCATGGCCGCCGCCCTTTCGCTTCTTGCGGGCTGCGCGTCGCAGATGACGTCCAACCCCAAGACGGGCGTTCCGGTCATTCACTACGAACAGAAACCCTTCACGCCCGACATCGAACGCGTGCGCGCCTCGACGACCGCCTACAACCCGACGCTTACGGTGGGCGAAGCCTTCGACCGCTATCAGTTCTGCGAACCGCCCTCCCGGCTTTGGGAAGAGTTGGAGCCGGGCAGCATCGAATTCTCCTGCAAGCTCGTTCCGGGCGGAATCTTCCAGGTGTACTGGGCCGCGGACAAGGAAGGCGTTCGACTTCGCAGCGTGACGGTGACGACGATGGCCGACGCCGAATTCGCCGGGATCGACTTCCGCCGCGACGACGCCGAAGCCATTCTGAAGCGCGTCGTGGAAAACCAACTCCCGCCCCTCGACTGACAAAACGCTACCCCCCAAGCAGTACGGACCGCCTCCGAAGAGGACGGTCCGTTTTGCTTTATGGCGTCATTGCGAGAGAGCACCCGCCGAACGCCCTCCCCGGGGGGCTTCCCCGTCAGGCCGTGTAGAGACGCACGGCCTCGGTGAGCACCGCCGCGCCCGCGAGGAAGTCGTCGGTTTCGACCGCTTCGTCGGGATTGTGCGAGCCGTTCGCATTGGCAATAAACACCATGGCGAAGGGAATCTTCTCGAACCCGAAGGTCTGCGCGTCGTGTCCCGCGCCCGAAGGTTCGTGGATGACGGGAATGCCGAGGAGGGCCGCGCCTTCTTCAAGCTTCGCCATGAGGGCGGGGTCGCTCTCCATCGGTTCGTTGCGGCCCGCCGGGTCGAATTCGAAGCGAACACCGTGGAAGGCTTCAAGACGCTTGGCGTCTTCGTAGAACTCTTCGATGAAGCCTTCGCGCGTCTCGGCCGAAAGCGACCTCGCGTCGAGACTGAAGCGGACGTGTTCGGGCACCTTGTTGAAGATCGCCGTGGGGTCGGTTTCGAGAATGCCCGTCGTAAAGACGAGGTCCTCGCCCTTTGCGACCCGCTGACTCCAACGCTCCCAGGCCCCTGCGACAAGACGCGTCGTCGCGGCGAGCGCGTCGTGCCGGAAGGGGAAATCGATCGCGCCCGCATGCGCGGGTTCGCCCCAACAGTGGATCATGCGGTGGTAGACCATGCCGCGGATCCCGGTGACGAGGCCCACGCGGGGGCCGTTCGGCTGCGTCAAGCGCACGCCCTGTTCGATATGGAGTTCCAGGAAGGCCGCGATCGACTTCGGGTCGACGACGGGCGTGCCCGAAGAGAGCCTTGCGACGTCGTAGCCCTGCGCCGTGAGACGCTCGGCCAGCGTCGGGGAGTCGGGCGTCCAACGGCGGCCGAGGTCCGCTTCCGACAATTTACCCATCATCGCGCGCGAGCCGATCAGGCCCTGCTCCTCGCAGCGAAGCGCCGTCACGACGATGTCGCGCGCGGGCGTGACGCCCCGCGCCTTCAGATCCCGCACGACAAGCAACGCCGCGGTGATGCCCGCGAGCCCGTCGAAGTTGCCGCCGTCCAAGACGCTGTCGGCGTGACTGCCGCAAAAGAGGCCGGGCAAGGTTCTGTCACGGCCGGGCAGTCGCATCAGAAGGTTCCCCGCGGGATCGCGGTCCGTTTCAAGTCCGAGCGCACGCCCTTCCTCCTCCAAGGCGTCGAGCACGCGGTCCTCCACTTCCGAATAGCCGAAGCGCGTCACGCCGCGGTTCGGGGCGGGCGACACCGAGAGCGCGCGGATTTTGGCGAAGAGCGACTCCGCGTAGGCGCGGTGCGCTTGGGAGAATCGTGTAAAGTCCGGGGTTTCCATGGCAAAGCTCCTCAGAAATTTATGAGTATCTTTGGATAATACGGCCTGCGGCGCGCAAATGCCATGGGACAAAGACCGTAGGGCGGGCGAAACGCGCTGCCGCGCAATGAAAAGAAAATCTGATGAAGAGCCCGGCCGAAAAAACAAAAATGGGTATGCAGGCATGACCTTCACCCTACATGATGAAAGTCAAACTCTTTCTTTCATGAAAAAAAGCCCGCAACGAGCTCAATTGGGAAGAGGCGCGAGCATCGTTGCGGGTACAACGAACGGACGTTTTGATTTACGCGAGCACCGGTACCCAGGATGCCAGGAGGAAAAGCGTGTTCCAGAGGAGAGTCGGAACACCGGTCGAGCGAGAGAGACCGTGATAAAGCTCGACCTATCGGGTGCGGGCTCAGAGAGAGAGGAGCGTAACCGTCCGTTCGAACTTCATCCTACAGCATCCCTACCTCCCATTCCGTACACAAATCCACTTATATTGATTTCGATCAAAAATCATGAAGGCTTTCCCTCGCCTCCGTCGGATTTGTAGTCTTTTCCTTACAACTTCTAGGCTTGCAGGGACTTCTGCCTCCACTCCCGTCATGCAAAATCTTTACATTCGGGAAACCCCTCCCGTCCAAACGCTAGGTCCAAAGAACTAGCGAAACGACCGAACGGTTTCCTTCGCGCTGTCGATAGAATATCCGAATCACTCGACTCGCAAACCGGGAAAAAATCATGACAACGAATCTTCATCCCTTGGCCGACCTGATGGCCCGACGCGGCACGGTCGTGATCGACGGCGCCATGTCGACGGCGCTCGAAGCGCTCGGCGCAGACCTCAACGACCCGCTCTGGACCGCGAAGGTTCTCTTCGAAAAGCCCGAACTCATCACGGAGGTGCACCGCCGTTACTACGAAGCGGGCGCCGACGTGGTGATCACGGCCTCCTATCAGGCGACGCCCGTGGGCTTTGCCAAAAAGGGACTTGACCTCGTGCGCTCGCGTGAAATCATCGCCCTCACAGCGAAGCTCGCCCGCGAAGCCCGCGACGAGGCCGCGGTCAAACACCCCGACCGTGCGGCGGACCTGCTCGTGGCGGGCGCCGTCGGACCCTACGGGGCGTACCTCGCGGACGGAAGCGAATACCGCGGCGACTACCGCTTGACCGACGAGGAATTCTCCGCCTTCCACCGCGACCGCATTGAAGCCCTCGCCGAGGGCGGCGTCGACCTCTTCGCCGTCGAAACGCAGCCGAAGCTCTCGGAAGTCCTCGTCGTGCTCGATGAAATCGAACGCGTCGGGAAGACCGCCTGGGTGACCTTCTCGATCAAGGACGGCGAACGGCTCGCCGACGGCACGTCGCTCACGGAAGCCGCAAAGAAGGTGGGCGAACGGGACTGCGTGGACGCGGTCGGCATGAACTGCGGTCCGCGCGAAATCGTGGCGCCCGCGCTTGACCGTTTTGCCGAGAGCGGCAAGCCCCTCATCGTCTACCCGAATTCCGGGGAAACCTACGACCCGACGACGAAGACCTGGCACTCGCCCGTGCACGGCGCGGGCTGGGACACCTTCGTCCCGCTCTGGGAGCGTAAGGGCGCCCGCTGCATCGGCGGCTGTTGCCGGACTTTGCCCGTCGACATCGCGCAGATCGCGAAGCTCATCCGCGGTTGATCCACAAACCCCGTCCGTAAAAAATCCCAACGTCGAAACTTCCGACTTGAACTCCCGTAAATTTCATTCAAGCTAGTTGTAAAACTTAGTAAGGCCCTTGCGACACAAAGGATTTGTCCGCGAGGGCCTTGTTTTTTTTTAAAAAATCTAGCTTATAATCAGATCAATACATAAATGCTAGACAG
>CASDQM010000006.1 GCA_949282745.1 uncultured Sutterella sp.
ACTCATTTTTGTAGGCACGGACGTAGCGGCGACCCTGGGAAGAGAACTCAAGAAAATTCAGTGTCGTCAGGTCTTTGCTGGTCATCATGGTAAGCCACCTGTCTAGCATTTATGTATTGATCTGATTATAAGCTAGATTTTAAAAAAAACAAGGCCCTCGCGGACAAATCCTTTGTGTCGCAAGGGCCTTACTAAGTTTTACAACTAGCTTGAATGAAATTTACGGGAGTTCAAGAAGAAAGGCCGGCGCGCCCTAGAAGCGTTCCGGCCTTCGTCGTTTTTGCCTTTCGTCAGGCGTCCTTCTTTTCGAAGGTGATGCCCGCTCTGGCGAGCGTCTGTTTGAGAAGCACCAGGTCTTCCCAGGCCTTCGCCTTTTCTTCGGGTCGGCGAAGGAGGTAGGACGGGTGATAGGTCGTGACGGCGGGCACCATCTTCGCGCCCACGCGCACTTCGTAGATCGTGCCGCGCGTGCGGCCGATGCTCGAGTCGGGCGGAAGGTTGAGAAGCGACGTCACGGCAAAGCGCCCCATGAGAAAGAGGACGTCGGGCTGCAGAATTTCAAGCTGACGGCGCAGGAACACCGAACAGGCCGCGACTTCGTCGGGCTTGGGATTGCGGTTTCCGGGCGGACGGCATTTGAGCACGTTCAGAATCGTCACGTCCTTGCGCCGTTCGATTCCGAGGACGTTGAGCATCGCGGTGAGGAGCTGTCCGCTCTTTCCCACAAACGGAATCCCCTGAAAATCTTCTTCGCCGCCCGGCGCTTCGCCCACGATCACGAAGCGCGCTTCGCGCCCTTCTTCGGCAAAGACCATGTGCTGACGGGTCGACCCCATGGGACAGACGCGGCAGGCGTCGGCAAGCCCCCGGAGCGTCTCCCAGTCGGCAGTCTTCGCGGCCGCCGCCGTGGCTTCGGGCATCGAGACGATGGGAATGACGTTGTCCGCGGCTCGGGCGGCACCGGCAGTCGGATGCGTCGCGGCGCCCGCGCGCGGAGCGCGGTGCGTGACGGGAGTCCGGGGCGGCGCGACGCGCGAGGCGGGCGAGGCGGACGCGGGCGCGAAAGGCCGCGCGGCGGCGGGCGCCTGCGCGGGCGTTTCGCGCACGAGGGCGGGAGCGAGACGCTTTTTCGTCATCTCGTCCAGAAGCGGATCTTCGGTGTCGCGCAGCAACCACTGCGGACCGATTTGCATCGCCTCCCAAATCCGGCTTCGCGCGGTGTCGAGCATCAGTTTTCCTTCCAGCGATTGGTCATGAGGAGCGCGTCCTCACGGCGCCCGTCGTAGAAATAGTAGCCTTTTCGCAGGCCCACGATGGCAAAGCCCGACGTTTCGTAGAGCTTCGCGGCCGGATCGTTTCCGGCGCGCACTTCCAAGTGCATCGCGACGATCCCGCGGCCTTCGGCCTCGGTGAGGGCATCTTGGAGAAGGGCGCGTGCATGGCCTTTGCGCTGGGCGTTTTTCGCCGTGCCGATCAAAAGGAGTTCGGATTCGTCGAGAACCGCGCGCCAGACGATCCACGAGAGGATTTGTCCCTCGTCATCGGTGAGCACGCGCGCGACGTAGTCGGGACCGAGCGCGTCTTCGAGCGCGCGCTCGCTCCAGGGCGTCACTTCGACCTCAGCTTCGAGCGCCGCCACGAGCGGCACGTCTTCCCGGGTCATCGGGCGAATCGTCGTCACAACTTCTCTCCGCGGCGGCGTTCTTCGGACGTGAGCGCCACGCGGTCGCGCACGTAAAGGGGCGCGGCCAAGGCGGGCGGCACGGTCTTGCCGGCCTCGAAGGCGGCCAGGGCGATTTCGAGCATGTCGACGGCGTCGGCCGTCTCGGCGTACACCTGCACGTTCTCGGAGAGCTTCAGCTCTTCGGGATAGGCCGCCGCGGCGCTTCCCGCCGCGACCGTCGCCCCCGTCTCGCGCACCCAGGCGGGCGCCTCGGCGGGCTTCACGAGCTTTGCTTCCTCGATCGTAACGGGCAGTCCCTCGGGATCGGCTTCATAGAGCGCCGCATAGCATTCGTTCATGCGCGCGTCGTTCAGAACCGCGATGCGGGTGCCCTTGGGGAGCGCCAACGCCTTTTGCGCGCGGACGGCGAGCGCTTCGAGGTTGCTCACCGGCACCGTGTCGATTTGGAGCGCCCAGGCGACGCCCTGGGCCGTGCCGCAGGCAACGCGAAGGCCCGTGAAGGATCCCGGACCCGCTCCGAAGGCGACGAGGCCGATTTCACGGCGCGAGGCGCCCGCTTCCTTCAGAAGCGCCGCCACCTGGTCGAGCAGACGCTCGGCATGACGGTTTCCGACCCGTTCGACGGTTTCAAAAACGCGGCCGTCGGGCAGACGGAGCGCGGCGGAAGAGCGTTCACCCGCCGTATCGAGAGCAAGCAAAAGGGGTGCGTTGCGGTTCATTTTGGGTTCTGTTTGATGGGAAGCGTTTCATTATAGCGGCCCCGCGCCCAGCACCCCGAAAAAGAAAAGGGACGCCGAAGCGTCCCTCGAGGAAAGAATGCGTTGTTACGGTGCCGAAGCTTCCGCCGCGGGCCGGTCCGCCCGATGGGAGCGGCGAAACTGCATGTGCACTTCCATCACCTGGCGGCGCAGTTCCGAGCGCTTTTCATCGCACATGCCGCCCAAACGACGGCCTGCGCGGCGCTCCCCTTCGTGCTTCACGCTGTAGCGGTTTCGCAACTGCTCGCGCTCGGCGCTCGAGAGGTGCTTGCGCATCTCGCGCCGGTCCTCGCCCGACATCTGACGCCAATAAGAGGTTTTGGCGACTTCGTCGAGGAAGGGCCACAGGCGCGCACGCTCCGCGGCGCTCATTTGCTCCCACAGCCGAACGCAGGGGACCTTTTCGGTCACGCACTCGGCCATGCGGCTCCCTTCCACGCCTTCGGCCACGGGGCCTTCCCAGGCGGCGTAGACGGCTCCGCATCCGCAGAGCAAAACGACGAGACATACATTCTTTCGCATAGGCAAACTTGAAACATCCCAGCGCCCCCTCCCAGGAGGGGACACTTCGACTATAGCAGTGCGCCGAGCACTAAAAAGTTCGATTCCGTAACAGGCTGTCACGCGTTCGTCACGGCGACCCGCAAGCCGCCCGACGGTACGAAGCCGATATTAGCGGGGGTTTTCGAAGTCGAGGCGTAAGGAACTTCCAAAGATCTTCAAATTTGGCGTAAGTTTGTAACACGGTGTTGACGATCTCCGACACGAAACGCCCGAAAAGGCGACAATGTTACAAATTACGCGGCCGTATTCTGAGAACGGCCCTTTCACCCTTCCGAAGGAGAACTTCCGTGGAACGCACTCCCAAGATTCTCGTCGTGGACGACGATCCGAGACTTCGCGATTTGCTGCGCCGCTATCTCGGTGAAAACGGTTTTCAGGTGTTCGTGAGCGAAAACGGCGCCGCCATGAACCGCATTTGGATGCGCGAACATTTCGACGCGCTGATTCTCGACCTCATGATGCCCGGTGAAGACGGTCTGCAGATCCTGCGCCGTCTGCGCGCCGCCAAGGACATGACGCCGATCATCATGCTCACGGCCCGCGGCGAAGACGTCGACCGCATCGTGGGTCTCGAACTCGGCGCCGACGACTACATCGCCAAGCCCTTCAATCCGCGCGAACTCCTCGCCCGCATTCACGCGGTGCTTCGCCGCCGTCCGGCCGCGGACGCCCCGGGCGCTCCCTCTCGCGAAAACGAAGTGGTTTCCTTCGGCGCCTTCACGCTCGACCTCGGTACCCGCGTTCTCAAGAAGAACGGCGAACCCGTGCCTCTGACGACGGGCGAATTCGCGGTGCTCAAGGCCTTTGCCCGCCATCCGCGCACGCCGCTTTCGCGCGACAAGCTCATGGAAATGGCCCGTGGCCGCGAATACGAAGCCTTCGACCGCTCGCTCGACGTCCAGGTCTCGCGCCTTCGCAAGCTGATCGAACCTGATCCCTCGAAGCCGCGCTACCTCCAGACCGTCTGGGGCCTCGGCTACGTCTTCATTCCGGACGATCCCGCGCCCGAAGAAGGCGAAAAGAAGGACGAGACGAAGTAATGCCGTTCTCGCCGGTCGACCGCCCCGCTGCCGCCGACCGGATTGAAACCTCCTCTTTCGGGGCCCGTCCGTGCGGGCCCCTTTTCTTCCGATGATTGCCATTCCTCCGAATCACCGCCCGAGTCTTTTCTGGCGCACCTTTCTGCTTTTGTGCAGCCTCATCTTCTTCAGCGTGGTGGGGTGGCTGCAGAGCTTTCGCGTCCTGAGCGAACTCCCCTATTCCCAAGGGGTGGCGCAGCACATCGTCTCGACCGCGAACCTCACGCGCTACGCGCTCGTCACCGCCGACCCTCTCTACCGCAAGGATCTCCTGACGGTGCTCGCCGCCCGCGAAGAGCTTCTCATCAGTCCGCGCGAACACACGGACCGCGTGAAGCCCCTTCCGAACGACGGGTTCAATTCGCTCATCGAACAGCTCGTCAAGGCGAACCTCGGGCAATCCACCGTGCTCGCGGCGGAAGTGAACGGCGTCAAGGGCCTCTGGGTCTCGGTCGACATCGACGGCGACGCCTATTGGTTGCAGACTTCCGACGAACTCCTGGATCCGCCCTACGGCACGAGCTGGGTCTGGTGGGCCGTGGCGGCCTGCCTTGCATCGCTCTTTGGCGCGACGCTCCTTGCGCGGCACGTGATCAAGCCCTTGGAAGCCCTTTCGAACTGTGCCAAACAGCTCGGTCAGGGGCAGGTCCCCGATCCTCTGCCGGAAAATTCCGGGACGGCCGAAATCCAGGCGGTGAACATCAGCTTCAACCGCATGGTGCAGGATCTGCGCCGCATGGACGCGGACCGCGAACTTCTCCTTGCGGGCGTTTCGCACGACCTTCGCACGCCGATCACGCGTCTGCGCCTCGAAGTGGAACTCGCGAACCTCTCGGAAGAATCGCGCAACGCCATGGTGAGCGACCTCGAACAGATGGAAAACATCGTCACGCAGTTCCTCGCCTATGCGCGCCGCAGCAAGTCCGAACAGGTCGAAGTGGACCTCGGCGAAGCCGTGAAGGCCGCGATGGACAACGCGCGTCTCAAGAGCGACTCGTCGATCGAAACCGAAGTGTCGCTCGAGACCGGCCACCTCGTCATGGCGCACCCGATCGAACTCTCGCGCGCGATCCAGAATCTCTTTACAAACGCTTCGCGCTACGGCCGAAGCGAAGACGGGAACCTCCGCCTCACGGTCGTCGTGCACAAGGTCGGAAAGAACGCCGAACTCGTCGTGGAGGACCGCGGTGCCGGTTTGCCTGAAGATCAGCGCGAACGCGTGATGCGGCCTTTCGAGCGCGGCGAGAGCGCGCGAAGCGGCGTCACGGGGACGGGCCTCGGGCTTGCCATCGTCGACCGCATCGTCCGCCGCTCGGGCGGAAGCGTCAAGCTCGAGTCGGCCGAACCTCACGGTCTTCGCGTGCGGATCACCTTCCCCGCCGTCACGCCCAAAAAGAAGAAGGCGAAGGAAAAAGAGAAGGAAGCTCCGGAGAAGTCCGACAAGTCGGCCTGACGGTTCTTCTTCCTTGGTTCTCAGCGAAACGCCCTCGGTTCCGTCCGAGGGCGTTGCGTTTTAGCGGGATTCGATTCGTCAGAAACCGTCGTCCCGGGCGAGAAGAACGACCGCCTGCGCGACCATTCCTTCTTCACGCCCCACGGCGTCCATCTTTTCATTCGTCTTCGCCTTGATGCTCACGGCGTCGACGGAGACGTCGAGAAGCTTCGCGACGTTTTCGCGGATCGTCGCCTTGTAGGCTCCGAGCTTGGGGCGCTCGCACACGACCGTGGCGTCGAGGTTCACGACACGCCAGCCCTTTTCCTTGGCGAGTCCCAGAACGGCCGAAAGAAGCTTCCCCGAGTCCGCGCCCTTCCACTTGGGGTCGCTCGGCGGAAAGTGCGTTCCGATGTCGCCAAGCGACGCCGCCCCCAGAAGGGCGTCGGTCACGGCGTGCAGAAGCACGTCCGCGTCGCTGTGGCCGTCGAGGCCCTTTTCAAAGGGAATGTGCACGCCGCCCAGAATGAGGGGACGCCCCTCCACCAGACGATGCGAGTCGTAGCCCTGTCCCACGCGGATCGGCAGCATGTTCTTTTCTCCCAGAATGAGGCCCGCCAAGGCGCGGTCGGCGGGTTCGGTGACTTTGAAGTTCGTGGCGCGCGAAGGAACGAGCGCGATTTTCGCCCCGCGGCGCTCCATGGCGCTCGCTTCGTCGGTGATCCCCGTGAGATCCCCCGAGAGCGCTTCGCGCAAGGGACGCAGGCGAAAGAGCTGCGGCGTCGCCGCGCGCCAGAGGCCCGAGCGGGGCACCGTTTCGAGAATGTTGCCGTCCGCATCGGCGCGCTTCATCGTGTCGGCCGCGGGCTGCGCAAGAATGCCGCCGTCGAGCGTTTCGTCGGAGAGCACCTTGTCTAGGAGCGCCCCCACTTCGCCCGGACGCACGCAGGGGCGCGCCGCGTCGTGGACAAGCACCCAGACGTCGTCGTGCCAGCCCGAGGCCACGAGGCCGTTTCGCACGGATTCGGCCCGCTCAGAACCGCCCGCGCGCAAAACGCGCACGTGCGGGGGAAAGTCCTTCTTCACTTCGTCGATGTAGGGGTCCTCGGGGCTCACCACCACGACGATCTCATCGATCCGCTCCACGGCGGCGAGCGCACGGACGGTCGACGTCAGCATGGGACGACCCGCAATCGGGAGGTACTGCTTCGGGCGGTCGGCGCGCATGCGGCTTCCGACGCCCGCCGCACAGACAAGCGCGGCAATTTTGGGTTCCATAAGAGCTCTCTTCAAGCGTTCTAACGAAGACATTCTAGGGGAGGCGACAAAAAGGCGGGGCGCCTTCCGTTGAGAAAGCGCCCCGCCCGGGTTCATTCACTCAAGCGTTGCCGAGGATTACGGCACCTTGTAGTGGATGTTGTGGCACGACGAGCACATGTTGACGCTCTGCTTGTGGCCCTGATGGCATTCCAAGCACCCGACGTCGATCAGGTGGTTGTAGTGCGGATTCGGGTCCACCTTCTTCGTGCGTTCGGCGAGCTTTTCAGCCGGCCCGTGGCAGCTCAGGCACGTTTCGTTCTTCACGGTCGAACCCGGAGGAGGCGTCGTCTCGCCGTCGTGGCAGGCGGCGCACGCAACGCCGCGCGTCGCGTGACGGTCAGCCAAAAAGTCCGAGGCCTGCGCCGACATGACGAGACCGGCGGCAAGCAGCAAAGCCATCAAAACGTTTTTTCTCATGATCCGTCCTCCTTACTTCTTCGCCGGAGCCTTCTTGACCGGAGCGGCCTTCGCGCGGGTTGCCGCGTGACGGGCCGCAACGCGTCCGAAGACCATGCCGCCGCCCAGCTGGTTGCCGCCGATGTCGTCCTGATACCAGAGGCCGCCCGCCGCGGCGCCGGCCGCGTAGAGACCGGGAATCGGACGGTTTTCGAAGTTGATCACCTGCGCGTCCGGATTGATCTTCGGGCCGCCCATGGTGCTCGCCATGCCGCCCGCGGCCGGGATCATGTAGTAGGGTCCCGTCTCGAGCGCATGCGGCGTTTCGTATTCATAGGGAGGATCGAGTTCCTTGGCCTTGCCCGCCTTCACGGCTTCGTTGAAGGTCTTGACCGTTTCGACCAGGGCATCGGGCGGAACGCCCGCGGCCTTGGCGACCTCTTCGATCGTCTCGCCCTTGAAGACTTCATAGCCGAGACGCGAGAAGCGCTTGATCGTGTTCGAGAGGATGTTGTCGTTCGCGTCCGCGTCCTGACCGATCAGCATGAAGCTGCGGTTGTCGGGCGTGCGCTGGGCGATGGCCTTGGCCTTCGGGACCTGGAGCCAGGTTTCCGGAACGAAGCGCTTCCCGTTCGTGCCCACCTGAATGCCGTAGCCCGCGTGCATCAGGGGCGACGGATTGGCGTGGCCGGTCGGGGTGATCGGGCCCGCATAGAACTGGTCCATGTTGACGAGCTTCGCGTGGACTTCCTGGGTCATCAGGATGTTTTCGCCCGTGATCCAGGGCGAACCGCGCACGATGAGGCGCGAGGCCCACGGACCGATGTACTGGCAGACCATGGCTTCGTTCGCGCCGAAGCCGCCCGTCGTCAAAATCACGCCGCCCTTGGCACGGTAGTGCTTGCGCCCTTCGGGCGTGATGCAGGCGACGCCTTCGACCTCCATCACGTCGTTGGCGAGAAGCTTCACGGCCTTGGTGTTGTAGTGGATGGGAACGCCTTTCTTCTTCAACGCGGCCATGAGGCAACGAAGGAGCATCGAGCCGCCCGTAATGCCTTCACCCGGGCTGATGACGCAGCGCGAGAGTTCCGGCGCGGGGAGGTTTTCCCAAAGGAAGAAGGGCGTTCCGTGATCGGCCAGCCAGTCGATGCCCTTCCCGGCTTCCTTCGCGTAGACGCGGACGAGCTCGGGGTCGGAACGATAGCCCGAGAGCTTCATCATGTCCTGGAAGAAGGCTTCTTCGTTGTCTTCCGGATGGTTCTTCTGGAAGCGGCTTCCGACCGCGGCGATCCAACCCGAGGAATAGACGGTCGTGCCGTCGGGACGGCCCATCTTTTCAAGAAGTACGGTCTTCGCGCCCTGTTCCGCGGCTTCCAGCGCCGCGCACATGCCGGCAAATCCCGCGCCCACCACGACGACGTCGTAGACCTCGTCCTTCTTCTTCGGATCCGGCTTCTTGGGCTTGGCTTCCACCGTACCGACCGCGGCGGCCATCGCGGCGCCCGCCGCGAATCCCGTCTTCAAAAAATCTCTGCGCTTCAAACTCATACTGGGTCTCCTTGCAGTTTGAATGTCCGCTTCGGGGTCGTTCGGCATCAGACTTGCGCCTTGAAAGGCCCCGCGCGAAAGGCTCGAATCCGTTGAATCCGAGACCGTTCGAGCAGAGATTACCTTCGATTTTTCGGTGAAGCAAGGTCATACTTCTCCTGAATGGAAATTCCGAGTTTCCAGTAGGTAACTCATTCGGGCAGTTCAAAACAGGCAAAGCGCATCAGCAGGATTTTGAGGCGAGACGGCAGGCGCTTCGAGTTGTCGAAAGAAAACGTACCGATGGGTAATCCAAAGGTTTAGCCCCACTTTGCTATTAGGGTTTACACCTAAATTTCATGTATTTTCTCGTCCTCACACATAGGCAAAATTCGCAAAGCTTTTCTCGCGGGGCGCCCCGACGGCGCCCGACCCTCAAAATTCAACGACACGAAATTCAAGGAGTACTTCCGTGCAACGTGCTGCTTTCAAAGTCGCGCTCTCCGCGATTGCCGTAGCTGCCGCTTTCGCCTCGACGGCCCATGCCGCGGGCTTCATGCTTACCGAACAGTCCGCCGGTGCCCTCGGCCGCGCCTATGCCGGCGCCGGCGTCGACGGGACCGACCTCTCGGGCGTCTACTACAACCCGGCCACGATGGTCCTTCACAAGGGCACGGCCATTCAGATGGGTTTCGTCGGCATCGGTCTGAACCTCGACTACGTCGGTGAAGACGGCACGACGGCCAACGGCCGCAACAAGTCGCAGGCCATCCCGCACGGCTACATCGTCCACCAGATCAACGACAAGGCTTGGTTCGGTCTCGCCATGACGGTTCCGTTCGGCATGGGCACTGAATACGACAACGATTGGGCGGGTAACGAACACGGTATTTCCGCCACGATTCTCACCTTTGACCTGAATCCGAACTTTGCCTTCAAACTCAGCGAAAAGTTCAGCGTCGGCTTCGGCGCTTCGATTCAGTACGCTTCGGCCGACTTGAAGATCCGTAAGAATATTACGGGTGAACTCGCAGAAAAGTCGCCTTCTCCTCTCCCTATCACTGACGCCAGCGTGCGTTCCGAAATTGATGCTGACAGCATCGCCTGGGGTTGGAACGTCGGCATGATGTGGTCGCCTCTGGAAAACCTTCGTTTTGGCGTGTCCTACCGCTCGAAGATCACGCATGATGCGGAAGGCGATCTTTCCATCGACCAGTTGAATGTTGAATCGTCAATTCCTGGCTTTGATTCTATCCTCGCCGGACAACTCGAAGACATGCGAATGTACGGTGACATGACCGGCGCCGCCACCGTGACGGCTCCCGCCTGGGCCATGGCCTCCGTGGCTTGGGACGTCAACGACCTCGTAAGCCTCTACGGTACCTTCCGTTGGACGGACTGGTCGAGCTTTGACGAACTCAAGATCGACGGCGATGGCGTAACGAAGTCCACCATTCCCAACAAGTGGCGCGACACCTACCTGGGCTCGCTCGGCATGGATCTTCGCCTCACCGATTGGTGGACGCTGCGCGGCGGTATCGCCTACGAATCCTCGCCGATCGCCAATCCGAAGTACCGTACGGCCATCATTCCTGATGCCGACCGCTGGTGGTTTGCCATCGGTTCGTCCTTCAAGTGGAGCGACAACTTCCAGACGGACATCTCGTTCGCTCACCTCCACGGTGTGCATGAACGCAACATCTATGCTGCTGACGGTTCGAAGGAAGGCCGTTTCCGCAAGTTGGACGCCTACCTCCTCGGCGCTCAGCTGGTCTACAAGTTCTAATCCTTTGATAGGAAAACCAACGCCTTGTCCCCCTACTTCAATAGGGGGACAAGGCGTTTTGAGGTTTCATGTGAGGTATAATTGTCCTCATGCGATCCACCACTCCTTCCTTCATCGTCGAAGTTCCGCTTCGGGTCAACGATCAGCAGAATCGTTTTCTCGAAAAGGCTTTCGACTTCGGGCGCACGATCTACAACGCGACACTCGGGACGGCGCTCGGCCGTTTGCAACGCATGCGTGAATCGAAGGAGTGGAGGGATGCGCGGGACATGCCCAAGGGGAAGGAACGCACCGAAGCCTTCAACAAGATCCACAGGCAGTACGCCCTCACCGAGTACGGTCTGGTGACCGTCGCCAACAACCACCGCAGGGCGAGCGGACGAAACCACATCGGCGCACACGAGGCGCAGAATATCGGCAAAGCCGTCTTCAAGGCGCTGAATGCCTACATGTTCAAGGGCGCGGGCCGTCCGCGCTTCAAGTCCTTCCGACGAGGTCTCAATTCCATCGAGGGAACGTGCAACACCGAGATCATCTTCAAGCCCGCGCTCGGTGCCGTTGTTTGGCGCAAGCGCGTGCTGAAGTGCCTCATCCCCGACACCGCCTACATGAAGGAGGCCCTGGCGCCCGGACGGCGCGTGAAGTATTGCCGGATCGTGAGACGCCGAATCAACGGCATGCAGCGGTGGTATGCGCAGATCGTGGTCGAGGGACTAGCGCCCGTGCGCAAGGTCTACGCGCCGCAGTCGGAAGTCGTGGGGATCGACCCCGGCCCGAGCCGCTTTGCGTACTTCCACG
The DNA here is from genome assembly GCA_949282745.1 of uncultured Sutterella sp. Lineage (GTDB taxonomy): Bacteria > Pseudomonadota > Gammaproteobacteria > Burkholderiales > Burkholderiaceae_F > Sutterella. The sequence continues at coordinate 11,345 of CASDQM010000006.1, forward strand.
AGCAACACGCCGGGATCGCCGAACTAGCGCCCAACGTGGACCTGCAGGAGGCGAAAGTGCACTCTCTGCAACGCGCCATCGACCGTTCGCGGCGGGCGAACAATCCCGACAACTACAACGCCGACGGAACCGCGAAGAAGGGGGCGTCGGTCTGGAAGACGAGCAACCGCGGAAAGAAGCTCGTTGCACAGCTTGCCGAACATCACCGGCGTCTGGCGGCAACGCGCAAGCGCGACCACGGCGAGCTCGCGAACCTTCTGTTGCAAATCGGCGGAACCGTCAAGATTGAAAAGAACAGCTACCGCTCCTATCAGCGCAACTTCGGTCGATCCTCGAACCGAAGGGGCGCGGGCGCGTTTGTCGAACACTTGAAACGCAAGGCTGAAAGCGCCGGCTGCAGGGTGGTCGAACTGAACGCGTACGCGCTCAAGATGTCGCAGTACGATCCGGCGACGGACACGTACCGCAAGAAACCGCTGAAGGAACGGGAGCACCGCTGGGGCGAGACGGACGTCTACGTGCAGCGGGACGTCATGAGCGCCTATCTGGCGCGTTATGCAACCGAGAATGGACACGACCGAGCCCTTCTCTTGGAGAAGTGGCCGACTGCGGAAGCGCTGTTGAGCGGCAGCGGTCTGTGTCGTCATGAACCTCGTAACGATCCCGGAGCGCCGCAAGGCGATTCGGGACTCACGAAGCCTCGTTGCTCAAACAATGAGGAACGGAGAAGGGGTCTGCCGCAAACGCCTTGTGCAGAAAATTGCCTCCGGGCAATTTGCGACGTTCGGTCGGCGGACGGCGAAAGCCGTCCCGCCCGCTGAAAGAGCTTTCTGTCGGTCAAGGCGAATCCTCTGTC
>CASDQM010000007.1 GCA_949282745.1 uncultured Sutterella sp.
AATCGCCATTGGGTGGCCCCCATCGAACTATCGTTGGACGTTCGAACGTCGGATAAGAAGCTGGAGTTTGATGAGGATTGAGAGAGTGCTCTTTCACCCCTTGACACCTGAGGACATAAGAAACCTATAGTGGTAATGAGCTTCCTGAACCTTGACGTTATAGACGAGCGCCTGCGCCGCCGACCACGTAAAGTAGACTTCGGAAGACGTCTTGTTGACGAATTCGGCGGGAAAGCGGTAGTCGTAGCTCATGCCTTGGAATCAGTTGGAACAGTTGAGATTACGAAGTATCGCACATTTCTGTGAGGTTTAGAGCTGGGTGTCTCAAAAGATTTTCACGCTTACGCGCGGCCTGCTTGACCCCACCCTTTCGCTTCGCGAAAGAATGGGGAATGCGCAGGCCTTTCGTTCAAACCTTCGCCCCAATAACGAACCGCACCCGGCCCGAGAGCCGGATGCGGTTTATTCGTCATGCGGGGTTGAGTGTGTCTCAGCCGAGCACGCGGTGCGTCATGTCGACGAAGACCTTCACGCCGTTTTCAAGGTACTTCGGATCGAACGACATGTTCGCGGCATGCAGACCCGGCGTGGCGCCGACGCCCACGCCGAAGTAGGCGGCCTTGATCGAGGGCTTCGCCATCTTGAAGTTGTGGAAGTCTTCGCCACCGCCGCCGCAGTCCTTGGCAAGGGCTTCCTTGCCGAAGAGCGAGACGATGCTTTCGGCCACCATGGCCTTGAAGTCGTCGTCGTATTCGGCCGCGGGGCAGGAGCCGCGTTCCGTCACGACGGCCGTGGCGCCGAAGGCGGCGGCCGTGTTTTCGACGGCGCGCTTGAAGGCGGCGCGCACTTCGTCGGCAAGCGCGTTCGTGCCGGCGCGGCAGTCGAACGTGAGGCTCGCGTGCGGCGGAACCGTGTTCGTGGCGCCCGCATCGGCGTGGAACTGCGTGCACTTCATCGACCAGACGCCGGCCGGATTGAGCCAGATCGCCTGAACGGCCTGCACGACGGCGGTGCCGACGTCGATCGCGTTGATGCCGAGGTGCGGACGGGCGGCGTGGGCGCTGCGGCCTTCGATTTCAACGAAGGTCGTGAGCGAAGCCGAGTGCATCACGCCCGCGCAGATCTGGCCGGCGGGAACGTCCTGAATCGGACGGATGTGGGCGCCCAAGGCGTAGTCGACGTCGTCCAAAACGCCGTCCTTGATCATCGCGGTCGCGCCCGTGATGTTTTCTTCAGCGGGCTGGAAGACGAGCTTCACGGAGCCCTTCTTGATCGTTCCGACCAGACGGCTCGCGGCGGCAAGGAGCATCGCCGTGTGCGAGTCGTGACCGCAGGCGTGAATGGCGCATTCCTCGCCGTCGATCGTAAAGGGAAGCGCGTCCATGTCGGCGCGCAGCATCAGAACCGGACCGGGCTCTTCGCCGCGGATGTAGCCGACCACGCCCGTGCCGCCCACGTTGCGGGTGACGGGAATGCCGAGCTCTTCGAGGGTCTTCGCGACATAGGCGGAAGTCTTCACTTCCTGCATGGCGAGTTCGGGAATCTGATGGAGATCCTGCCAAAGGGCTACAGGATCGAGAATCTTGGACATGACAACTTCTCCTTCGAGTTGCGTTGTTTGGGGATATGAAAATTCTAAAGGATGGCGGCGGCGCCAAGCCTAGGCAAAATACCTAGCTTCCGCATTCTTTACTTTGCGTCACCGATTTTTTGCGGCGCGTCCCGCCACGCCGCGTTAGGATGGAATGGTAATCAGGGAGACTTTTTATGCGACGCGCACTTCTTTCCCTCACCGCCCTTTTGCTTCTCTCGGGCTGTAGCACCTACGTCACCGTCGTGACCGATCCCGAAGGAGCCATGATTTCCGATCCGTCGGGCTCGCAGCTCTACGGTTATTCGCCCGTGCAGATCGAATACGACACGGATCTTCTGCGCAATCAGGGAGGCCTCGTTCCGGGTTACCGCGCGACCTGGCAGTCGGGCGCGACCGCCCAGACGGAATCCCCCTTCTACATCAGCGACCTGCAGTACGGCGCCACCGTGAAGCTCGTGCGTCCCGAAGGGGCGCCGGGGCTGGAAAAGGACCTAGACTTCGCCTTGAAGCGCGCCCAGGAGCGCGCGAAGCAGGCCGAAGCCGAGCGCGACCGAGCCTACCTCTACATGGACCACGGCTGGGGTTGGGGCCCGAGCTGGGGATGGGGTCCCGGCTGGGGCATCGGCGTGGGCGTTCCTTTCTGATGCCCGCCTGAGTTTCCTTTAGGTTCGCAGGAAAAATCCTTAAGCTTCGCGCAGGAATGCCTGCGATAGAATGCAGAACGAACCGCGGGCATTTCGTCCGCAACCTTTGTAGGAGAATTTCCGATGAATCTTCGTACCCTCGCCCTCTGCGCCGCCGTCGCCGCCTCGTTCGCCTTCGGCTCCGTGCAGGCCAAGGAACCGGTCGAACCGCAACCCGCGACGCCGCTCACCTATGTGAACCCGGCCTATCACAAGATCACGCCGGACGTCGCCAAGAAGATGATGGAATCGGAAAAGGTCGTCATCCTCGACGTTCGCACGCCTGAAGAAGTGAAGACCGACGGCTACATCAAGGGCTCCGTCAACGTTCCTCTGGATCAGCTCAAGCCGGGCGTCAAGCTTGAAGCCGCTCCCGACCTCAACCAGAAGATCCTCGTTCACTGCAAGTCGGGCGTCCGCGCCGAAAAGGCTTCGAAGATCCTCGTGGAAACGGGCTACAAGAACGTCTACAACTTCTACGGCACGCTGCAGTGGCCGTTCGGCCTGACGAAGTAACCGCTTCGTTTGCTCGCCAAAGAGGGAGATCCCGCGGGGTCTCCCTTTTGTTTGCCCGCACCCCGCAAGGAATCGACGACGAAATTATTCTTGAGTTTCTTTTTCCATCGGTTAGAATGCTAGAGGTTTCAGGCGTTTGAGAGGATCCTCCGATGATTCTGCGCACCGAAAGAACGGTTCTTCGTCCGTGGCGGCCAAGCGACCTTCCCGCCTTCGAAAAGCTTTGCGCCGATCCGCGCGCCATGCGCTATTTTCCGCGCACGTTGCCGCCCGAGATGGCCGACGCGCTTGCGCGGCGCCTGATCGACGACATGGAGCGAAACGGCTTCGGAGCCTGGGCGCTCGAAATTCCCGGCGTTGCGGACTTCGCAGGGTTCGTGGGGCTCGGCATTCCCACTTTCCGCTCCGAATGGCGCGAAATCCTCTGGCGGCTCGATCCCGCCCACTGGCATCAGGGCTACGCGACGGAGGCCGCGGAAAAGGTCCTCGAGGCGGCCTTTGAGACCTTCGACTTTCACGAGGTCGTGGCGTTCACCTCCTACTGGAACGTTCCGTCGATTCGCCTCATGCGGCGCCTCGGCATGAAGCGCGACTGGGCGGGCGACTTCAATCACCCTGCTCTTCCCGTCACGCATCCGCTTGCACGGCACTGTCTCTTCCGCATGAGCCGTCGCCGCTGGTCATCGCAGTTCGACGACTTCTAAGCACCCTTCGAGAAGACAAATCGGTCTTCCCTACAGCAGAAAGGCTCGGAACTCCGAGAAGTTCCGAGCCTTTGTTTTTGGCTCTTCACCCGCCCGGTGAGGACGGGTGAGGATCATCGAAGGCGAAGAGGTTACTTCGCGGCTTCGGCAGCGGCCTTACCGGCGATGCGGCCAAAGACGATGATGTCCGTGTAGGCATTGCCGCCGAGGCGGTTCGTGCCGTGCGTGACACCGGTGACTTCACCCGCGGCCCAGAGACCCGGGATGACCTTGCCTTCCTTCGTCAAGGCCTGAGCCTTTTCGTTGATGCGGATGCCGCCCATGGTGTGGTGGGTCGACGGCACGGCCTTGATCACGTAGTACTTGCCCTGGCTCATGTCCATGAGGCCGCCACGGTGATGGAAGTCCTTGTCGTTGCCCTTGCCGGCCATGGAGGTGACGCGGTCAACGGTCTTCTTCAGCTGATCGAACGGGATCTTCGTGAAGTCGGCGATGCATTTAAGGTCATCGCAGGTCGCCATGATGCCCTGTTTCGTGAAGGCTTCGTATTCGGTCGTGTGCGTGCCGACCGTGTTGGAGATCTTGCCGATGTTGTCGTTCCAGAGAACCCAGCAGTAGCCGCCCGTCTGCTTCAGGATGGCTTCGGAGAGCACGTCGCGGCGGTCGAGTTCTTCCACGAAGCGCTTGCCTTCCTGGTTGAGCATGATGGCGCCGTCAAAGCGGGAGTCGGCGATCAGTTCGATCACGCCCGAGATCGGGTCGCAGATCGGGTAGGTCTGGATGTAGCCCATGTTGACGAGTTCGGCACCGGCCTTTTCGGCGATGTAGAGGGCTTCACCCGTGGTACCCGGAGCGTCGGTCGTCATGAAGCGTTCGTCGATCTTCGGGTTGTACTTCTTGACCATTTCCTTGTTCGCGCCGAAGCCGCCCGTGGCGAGAACCACGCCGCCCTTGGCGTTGAACGTGTATTCGGCACCGTGCATCGTGGCCTTGACGCCCGAGACGCGGCCGTCCTTGTCAAGGATGAGGTCCGTCATCTTCATGTTCGTGATGACGGGGATGCCGAGTTCGTCGGCCTTGGCCTGGAACTTCGTGATGAATTCCGTGCCGGTGTGGCCGACCGGAATCAGGGCGCGCTTGCGGCTGTGGCCGCCGAAGAAGAAGAGGTTGTCGTCTTCAAAGCGGACGCCGAGGTAGTCGCGGCACCAGAGAGCGGCGTCGAGAGCCTGATGCGTCATCACGTTGATGACCTTCATGTCGCCCTTGCCGTCACCGCCCTTGAACGTGTCCTGAGCGTGGAGTTCGGGAGAGTCGTCGTTGATGCCGAGCTTGGGCTGGACCCAGTTCTTCGCGGCGTTCATTTCAGCGCCGGAGATGAGGGAGTTGCCGCCGACGGCGGGCATCTTTTCAAGCAGAACGACGTTCGCGCCGGCGTTCTTGGCTTCGATGGCGGCCGAGAAACCGGCACCGCCCGCGCCGACCACGACGACGTCATACGAAGAGGTCTTGGGGAGATCCTTGGCGACCTTCTTGATGGCCTTCTTGTCGGCCTTCGAGAGCGTGACGCCGGCCTTCTTGGCGGCGTCCTTCACGGCGTCAAGGAAGCCCTTGGAGGTGAACGTGGCGCCCGAAATCACGTCGAGGTCGGCCGAGTTCGTGGCGATGACCTGATCCTTCAGGTCCGTGTAAACGCCGCGGGCAAGAACCTTGTTTTCCTGTTCCTTCACGACCTTGATGTCGGTGATCTTGCCGCCGTCAAACGTGACGGAAACCGTCACGTCGCCGTGCTTGCCCACGCCCGTGCCTTCCGCCGTAACGGCGGCGGCCATGGCGCCGCCCGCAAAAACCGTGGCGATCAAGGCCGTAACCAACGTCTTCTTCATCATAATTTTTTCCACACCTTTGTGATCTGCCGAAGCGCCCCATTCCGACGCCTCGGTCAAACAAAAGAAAAACTCCCGCAACTTCGGAAGCGAGTGGAGTATATTCGACCGTTTGGTCGGTTTCCAGTCCGCACTAACCCTAAGATTCTCATCTTTCCCTTTCTCAGAGGGCGAGACAGCCTCCTAGGCATTTTCACTAGTTCACCGACCGATCGGTCGGAAATTGTATTTTGGAGAAGGTCGGCAAAAGTCGGCTATGCGGGTGAGAAGGCGGGATTTCACCTCGCCCCGACTCAGACGCGCTCGAGGAGCGCGCGCATTTCGGCGAAGACGGCCTCCTTCTGATCGGCCGTCATGCCGTCGAGCGAAAACTTGCGGGTAAAGAAGAGCCCCTCCATCGCCATGAGGCAGAAGATGACTTTGGAGCGCACCCGGAAGGGAAGCGCTTCGGCCCGCGCGATGAGGCGGCGGTACCAGGCGCGCACGGGCTCGAGCAATTCCGGGTCGTGCGATGCGAGGGCCAAAAGGCTCACCCCCACCTGCGCCCACTCGCTGCTGTCGGCATCGAATTCCCGAAACCAGCGCACGTAGGCGGCGATGAGAGCACGCCCTTTCGCCTCTTCGTCGTTGCGCTCGGCTTCGCTCAGGTTCGAGAGCGCCCAGGCCTCGTTTCGGCACAGGCGCCCGTTCATGTGCTCGGCATACTCTTCGATGAGCGCCTGAAGAAGGGCCCGACGGGTCTTGAAGTGGTACATCACGGCGCCCTTGCTTTTTTCGCACCGCAGGGCGAGCTGATCCATGCTGAGGCGGTCGATCCCGCGCTCCACAATCAGTTCCCGCGCCGCACGCAGCATGGCCGCGCGCGTCATTTTGGCTTTGTCGGACGACATGAGGTTCCCGGCTCCGTGAGTTTTCAAAATTTTCTTCCTGACGGACCGACCGAACCCTCCCCTTCTCGGGGCAAAGCCGCATCACAAAGTCCGTTCGAGCGTGACGGTCATTGTATAGGAAAGAAGACCGTCCCTAGGAAACCGATCCGATCCCAGCACCGGGGAGTCGTCCGAAAAGGCACGAAAGCGAATAAGCCGTAATTCTTTGTTTCTTCGTTTTCAGAACATCAATTTTTCTCCTGACGTTTTCTCTTTCTCACCTTTCGAGGCTTTTCGAGGACTTTCCCGACGTCGATTTATCCTCCGTCAAAATTTCTACGGATTCCCCTTCACTTTCCCGTATTTCCTCACCAAAATAATAGGTAAGAAAAAAGGATGCGCCGTGATGCGGATCCTGCCGGCATCGCACCTGAAGGGTGCCGGACAACCATTCACTGTTGGAGGACTTTATGAGAATTCTCGTTCCCGTTGACGGAAGCCAACACAGTCGTCGTGCACTGCATTTTATTCGCGAAGCAAGCGAACTTACGGGCAGCCGTCCCGAAGTGGAGCTGTTGAGCGTTCAGTCGTTCGTCTCCGACGGCATGGCCCGCATGTTCGGGGCGGAAGCCGTTAAGAAAGCCTACACGGACGAAGGTCTCAAGGTCTTTGAAGACATGGGCGAAGAGATCGCCGCCCTCGGCGAAGGCGTCAAGAAGGAAGTGGGCTTCGGCGACCCCGGCGCCGCGGTGAAACAGGCTGCCGAGGAATTCGGAGCCGACCTCGTCGTCATGGGTTCGCGCGGACTCAACCCGGTTCAGGGCTTCTTTATGGGTTCCTTTACGAACACGGTTCTCTCGCAGACGAAGCGTCCGGTCCTCATCCTGCGCGACACGACGCCCGCCCCGTCGGCCAAGAAACTGCGCGTCGGCGTGGCGCTCGACGGCTCGAAGTACGGCCGCGCCGCGGTGGACTTCGTGATTCAGCATCCCGAGTTCTTCGGCGACGCCGCCTATGAAATCATCAACGTAACGCCCGACTACGCCTTCCTCGCCGACACGTCGCCCGACGTCTCCGACACGATCGGCCACGAAAGCTTCTCGAAGGCTTATGAAGACGTGCAGAAGTCCGTCTTCTCGGAAACCGTCCGCGAAGCGATGGAGCGCTTCGAGACGGCCGGCAAGTCCGTCAAGGGCGTGCATCTGGAAGGCGATCCGAGCCGCGTGATCGGCCGCTATGCGAAGTACAACCTCGACATGCTCGTCATGGGCTCGCACGGCCGCGGAAACTTCACGGCCGCAGTGTTGGGCTCCGTCGCCATGCACGTGGCCGCAGGCACCGACATTCCCATCCTGATCATCCCCCGCTGATCTCTCCTGACGACGCGGCGCGTTGAGTGCCGCAGGGGTCTCCCGACGGCCGTCCCGCTTCGGGCAGCCGTCGGCGTTTTCGTTCATTTGTCGTGAACATCCCGCTTTTCACAGGATCTTGCGCTCAATTCACGGCATTTCCGCAAACCGAAAACGTAATATTTTGTAATCTCTTATCTCCGTTGTTTTCACAGGGATTTTCTTGACGGAGGGTGCGACAACAAAGCTCCGTACAAACCCTTAATCGAGCATTTTAGGCAAGCCTCTCCAAAACACGTGTTACCCTGATAAGCATTCCGCGTATTCGAAAGCCAAGGGGTGCAATGAATTCAGACAAGCCCCGACATTCCTTTCATCCCGCGGCCCGTCTTTTGACGTACCGGCTCGGAGCGCAGGGAAGAGGAAACGCATTCTCCCGGCGCTTCCGTCGGGCGTCCCTTTTCAAGGAGTTTCTTTTGTCTGATTCCGGTGTTTCTTCCTTTTGTCCTTCCCCCTCCATTGCGGGCCGCCGCACGAAAAGCGGTCTCGTGATTCGGCGCAGCGTCTTCTGGCCCGCCGTCCTCTTCATCCTCCTCTGCGTCGGTCTCGCGAGCGTCTTTCCGAACTCCATGGCGAGACTCTTCTCTTCGGCGCAGGACTTCATCGCCGCCAAACTTTCCTGGTTCTACATTCTCGCCGTGGCGATCATTCTCTGCGCCATGACGCTCATCGCCCTGTCGCGCTTCGGCTCGATCCGACTCGGCCCCGACCACGCGCGTCCCGCGTTCAGCCTCCCCGTGTGGTTCGCCATGCTTTTCTCGACCGGCATGGGCATCGGCATCATGTTTTTCGGCATCGCCGAACCGGTCATGCACTTTCTCGCACCGCCCGAAGGCGAGGCGCAGACCGTGGCGGCGGCGCGCTCCGCCCTTGAAACCACTTTTTTCCACTGGGGGCTGCACGCCTGGGCGATTTACGCCGCCGTGGGACTCATGCTCGCCTACTTTAGCTTCCGCCGCGGACTGCCGCTCACCCTCAGGAGCGCCCTCTATCCGCTGATCGGCGAGCGCATCTACGGCCCGATCGGAGACGCCGCGGACGTCTTTGCCGTGACGGGCACCGTCTTCGGCGTCGCGACGTCGCTAGGCTTCGGGGTCCTTCAGATCAATTCGGGCCTCGGCTACCTCTTCGGCGTTTCGACGAGCACGAGCCTTCAGATGGCCCTCATCTTCGGGATCAGCGCGCTTTCGGCCCTCTCGGCCGCTTCGGGCCTTAACCGCGGCATCAAGCTTCTGTCCGAAGCAAACCTCATTCTCGCGGTGCTCCTTCTTGCGCTCGTCTTCGCCGTCGGCCCCACGGCCGAACTTCTCAAGCATTTCGTCGAAAACACGGGGATATACCTTTCAGGTCTCATTACGAAGACCTTCACGCTCTATGCGTACGAGCCGCAAAACACGGAATGGCTCGGCGGCTGGACCCTGCAGTATTGGGGATGGTGGATTTCCTGGTCGCCCTTTGTGGGCCTCTTCATCGCGCAAATTTCGCGCGGACGCACCATCCGCGAATTTCTCGCGGGCGTCCTCCTCATTCCCGCGGGCTTTACGCTTCTCTGGATGACGGCCTTCGGCAACTCCGCGATCGACCTCATCATGAGCGGCACGGGATCGGCGCTTGCCGCCGCCGTTTCGAACGACGTCTCGACGGCCCTCTACAAGTTCTTCGAATACCTCCCCGGAACGCCGTATCTCTGTGCGATCGGCATGGGCATGGTCATCGTCTTTTTCGTCACGTCGGCCGACTCGGGCGCCTTCGTGTCCGACACCATCGCGAGCGGCGGCGCACGCCGAACGCCCCCGGCGCAGCGCGTCTTCTGGGCCATGCTCCCGGCAGTCTGCGCAGCCGTTCTTCTGAAGGCGGGCGGCCTGCAGGCGCTGCAGACGATGACGCTCGTCTCGGCCCTTCCCTTCGCCGCGGTGCTCCTGACGTCGCTTTGCGGTCTCCTTCGATCGCTTCGCTACGACGACATGCGGCGCCAGACGCGCCGAAGCACGGTGACGTCCTCCGCCGCGTCGGGTCTGCGGGACGACTGGCGAGAGCGCCTGCGCACGATCGTAACCTACCCGACCGAGCGCGATGTGAGAAAGTGGTTCGACCGTACGATCGTTCCCGCACTTGAAGACATTTCGACGGAATTCGAAAAGGCTTCGCTTGCCGCGCGGGTCGTCAGGCGGGACGATGCCGTCGCGCTCACGGTCGTCTATCCGGAAGTGCCCGACTTTCTCTACGAAGTACGGCTTCGCCACTACGAAAGTCCGGAGACGACGCCCGAGAGCGATCAAAGCGCCTTCTGCCGCGCCGAAGTCTTCCTTCGCGAAGGAAGCCGCGACTACGACCTCATGGGCTGGAGTCGCGAACAGATCATCCACGACGTGCTCGATCAGTACGAGAAACACCTCACCTTCCTGCGCGCCGTCAATGCGCCGAGCGTAGCCACCTAACCTCCCAAAGCCTTCGCAAAGTATGGACGGACCGCAACCCGACCGGTCCGATCCGTCCGAATCATTTGAGAACGACGACGGATGGGAATCCGGCTCCTCTCTCGGGTTTTCAGGATCTTCCGCATTTTTCGAAGCGCTTTCGGGCGCGCTGCGGTCTCTCGCCGCGCGCCTACCGCTCGGAAAGGGGCGCGCCGAACAAAAGGACCGCAGAAAACCGCTCCGATTGACACCGCACAAAAGCCCTCCACCTTCTTCCCGACGTGCGGCGCCGGAACGCTTGCTACGATCGAAGAACGCCTTCACGCCAAGGATTCGCGAAGGCAGTCCTTTTCATACCATTGGAGGAAAGGCTTCATGTTTCGTTTTCTGTGCGCCATGGGGATCTTCGGGACGATCGGACTCTTTGTCCGATGGGTCGACCTGCCTTCCTCCGCCATCGTTCTCTGGCGTGGCGTCTTCGGGTCGATCGCGCTCTACGTCCTCATGCGCCTCGCGGGCCGGCGGCTCAACGTCGAAGCGATCCGCAAAAACGGACTGCGCCTTCTCTTCACCGGTGTTTTTCTGAGCGCCAACTGGATTTTCCTTTTTGAAGCGTACAACCGCACGTCGATCGCGACGGCGACGCTCCTCTACTACATGGCGCCGGTCCTGCTGATCCTCGCCTCGCCCGTTCTCCTCAAAGAACGCATCACGCCCTTCAAATTCGTCTGCGTGCTTTTCGCGCTTCTCGGCATGGCGCTTGTATCGGGCTTTCCAGGCGCCTCCTTTGACGGGAACTGGGACGGCGTTCTCTGCGGAATCCTGTCGGCGGTCTTCTACAGCGCGCTCATTCTCAACAACAAGTTCCTCAAAGACCTCCCCGACGACGACCTCGTCATCGCGCAGTTGGGCGTGGCGGCCCTTCTCATGCTCCCCTACGTCCTCGCGACGGAAGACGTTACGAGCTTTTCGCTCGATCTCACGGGAATTGCCGCGCTTCTCGCTATCGGGATCCTTCACACGACGATCGGCTGCAAGCTCTACTTCACGAGCCTCACGCGCCTTTCCGCACAGCGCATCGCGATCTTCTCCTACCTTGACCCCGTCGTGGCGATCTTTCTTTCCGTGGTCGTTCTCGGAGAAGCCATGACTCTTTCGTCCGCGGTCGGGGCCGTGCTGATCCTTGGCGCGGCGCTCTTGAGCGAAACGGTCGGTCGCAAGCCGGAGGGAAAAGAATCCAACTGAGACTCAACATCATTTGTGGCGAAATTGGCACAACGGTCGGATCCGAATGCGGTTCCGACCGTCTTTTTTCAACTTTTTAATGAGACTGACTCTCATTCTTTTAAAAATAGGCGTAGGATTGGAGTCACGACTTCACCGACACGGTGAGCCGCTTAAGTCTCCAGACACAACACCAGTACACCTATTTCCCTCATCATGAAAAAGAGTCTTATTTTCCTCGCCCTCGGTTCGATCTTCGCCACCGCTCAGGCTGCCGACGTTTCCGTCTTCGGTGCCGTTGACACCGGCCTCATGTTCTCCCACAGCAAGGTGAGCGGCGAATCCGCCGAAAACAGCCTCACGATGGAATCGTCCATGAACGAAACCTCGACCTTCGGCATCGCCGGTTCCGAAGACCTCGGCAACGGCATGAAGGTCGCCTTCCACCTCGAAAACGAATTCGCTTCCGATTCGGGCGAAATGGCCACCGAAAACAAGCTCTTCGACCGCGAAGCGCGCATCACCCTTGAAGGCGGCTTCGGCGCTCTGTCGCTCGGCCGCATGGGCTCGATTTCGGGCGCCACGGGCACCTACGACATCGTCTACCTCGTCGGCGACAGCTTCGACGGCGGCGACAACAACATCTTCGGTCTCACGGCCGGCGACGTCTACGACAACATGATCACCTATCAGACGCCCGAATTCGCGGGCTTCCAGGTGACGGGCCAGTACTCCTTCAAGAACGACTCCGCCAATGAAGACGGCGTCGAAGGCAAGGCCACGGCCGACCGCTACGCCGGCATCGCCGCGACCTATACGATCGGCAACCTCCAGACCGTCATCGCATATGACCAGATGATGTTTGGTTCGAAGGAAACGGGAGCGAACCGCGAAAAGGATCAGCACAACGTCTACCTCGGCGGCAACTACGACTTCGGCCTTCTGAAGCTCTTCGCCATGGGTCAGTACGTCAAGGGCGCGCGTGACTTCGCCGGCACGGAAGACTTCTTCACCGAGTGGGCTGATACCAACGAAACCCTGCAGTCCCGTGAAGGTTTCGACGGCTGGGGCCTCCACCTCGGCACGGTCATGCCGGTTGCGGGCGGTGACTGGACGGTCGCCGTCTACTACGCCGACGGTGAACTGGACGACGGTGTGTCCTTGGATGCTGAGGGGATTAAGCAAGCGGACTTCGACGTCGACATCAAGTTCTACGGCATCACGACCCGCTACGTCTATCCGCTCTCCGAACAGGCGAGCCTCTATGCGGGCGCGGGCTACGGCGAACGCAAGTATGACCTTAGCACCAACAACAGCGATGCTCGCGTCAGCGACTCGCCGAAGGAAAAGATCGGTCAGGTCTACGCCGGCCTTTCCTACGTCTTCTAAGGTTTCCGAACGCCCGCTCCGCTCGTGAGCGGGCATGAGAAACGATTCTCCGAGGGGAGCGGTTTGGCCGCTCCCCTTTCCTCATCTATCCATACCTCAGGGCTCGCGCAACGCGGATAGATTGCTCTGCGCACCCGTCCAGAAGTTGTCGGCGGGCTGGAGAAGCCGCTCATAGCCCGCGCGGCGGATTGCCTCGCGACTTGCCGTTTCGGCGCATTCGAAGACGTCCGCTTCCGACACCGTGAGCACCTTGCGGTCGCGCATGAGCGCCCTCCCCGCGACAAAGACGTCGGCCACGTCGCCCGGGTTGCCGTAGAGCATCAGCTGATGAATCGGCATGAGCCGCGGCATCAGATGCGGGGACGTTGTCTTAACAGTGGTGATGTCGGCGAGTTTTCCGACTTCGAGCGACCCGAGGTCCGCTTCGCGGCCGATCGCGCGGGCGGCGTCGATCGTGATCATCGAAAGAAGTTTCCCCGCGGGGAGAATGAAGGGATCGTTCGCGGCGGACTGCTGAAGGAGCGCCGTGTCGCGCGCGGCACGGAAGAGGTCGAACGGCATGGCGGGGGCGGTGCCGTCGGTCGTGACAGCCACGTTCGCGCCGAGCTCGAGCAGTTCCGGCACCGGACAGCGCATCTGCAGCTGATGCCACGCGGGCGTCGTCGTGACGTTCGTCTTCGTTTCGGCAAGGATCATCGCCTCTCGAAAGGAAATCCCCTTGCAGTGCTGCACGTGCACGTCGGGGCCGAGGAGCGGATCGTCCGCCTGCGCGGCTAACCGTATCATCCCGCCGAAGGCTTCGGTGTGAATCCGCACGTGCTGGCGGCGAGCCACCTCGCGGATCGCCTTCATCATGTGCCGATCCTGGTCCGTCAGGCGACAGGCGAGGTCGGCGGGCGTCGCCTTGGAACCTTCAATCGAACTCACCATCACGAAGGGCGCGGCAAAGGCGCCGATGAGACCGTCGTGACTGCCGTTTACGAGTTCGATCGCCTCCTCGGCCTTCGCCATCAATTCGTCGAAAGAAAACGCTTTTTCGACGAGCCGACCGTTTTCCTCCTGCGCGAAAGAGCGAGGGTACGGAGGATTCGAAGGACCGATCGCGGGATTCTCGCGCGTCCCAACTTCCGCGTGCCCCCGGACGTGTTCGACAACGATGCGGGGATCGTCGCAACGGGCGGCGTTCGAGATCACCGAGACGCCGCAGGTGATGCCCGCCTTGAGGCGCTCGAGCGCCGCGAGCCGTCCTTCGGCGTACCAGTAGTCGGGCGTTGTCGAGTGGTGATAGATCTTGGTGAGATAGTCCATCCAGCGCGTACGCGAATCGAGCCCGAGCGAACGGTTGAGACAGTGCCCCGCATGCGTGTGCGCGTCGATGAGGCCGGGCAAAATCATCTTCCCCGTACAGTCGATCCTTTCGACCGCTTCCTCTCCGACGAGTGCAAGAAGATCCGCGGTCTTTCCGACCGCTTGGATGCGCTTGCCCTCGATCAGCACAGCGCCGTCTTCGATGCACTCGAATCGGGCGTTCATGGTGACGACGTATCCGTGGACCAACAGTTTTCGTTCGGTCATGCTTCTCTCCTTGCGATACAGCCTTGCGGCGCTTCGCGTGCTCTGCGCCGCGGGAATGAGTCTCTGCCGAGCGTAGCCGCTCCTTCGCCTCCGGTCTCGAGGCTGGCGCGAAGGCACAACATCTTGGCGCGCAAGGCCAAACCGACGTTTCAGAGTTTCAGAGGCGCAAAATCGAGCACGTCGCTTCTTCCTCTCCATGCACGCCGCCGCTCTCCCTCCCTAGCGGATTTCCGCCTCTTTCGCCACTGCCTTTTCCCTGGGGAATCCACCGAAGACGCCAAAGTCTTTCTCCCCTAGACTCTGTCGGATGCCGACCGTTCCCTTGGTCGGCACATCATGAGGACCAACCACCATGACCAAACTTTTCGCTCAAAGCCTCGTCGCCGCCTTTGCGGCCATTGCCGCCGTCGGCACCGCCCAAGCCTGCAGCACGCTCATCATCGGCAAGGACGTTTCCGCCACGGGCAACATCATCGTCGCCCACAACGAAGACAACGGCGGACGCCTCTTCAACATGCAGCACTACGTACCGCCCGCCAAGCACAAGAAGGGCGAAATGATCGAGTTCGAATCCTTCGCCGCGAAGATTCCGCAGGTGGAGGAAACGCTCGGCTTCTATTGGACGCAGACCTTTGTGCCGGACGGCGCGAGCTTTGCGGACGGCTTCTTCAACGATGCGGGCGTCGTGGTCGCCACGAACTGGTGCGGCGAAATCTTCGAAGCCGACCGCATGGAAGTGAAGGACGGCGGCATCGGCTACGGCATCCGCCGCCTCGTCGCCGAACGCGCCCACTCCGCCCGCGAAGCGGTCGACATCGCCACGGCGCTTTTGAAGGAATTCGGCTACTTCCACGACGGCCGCACCTACACCTTCGCCGACGCGAAGGAAGCCTGGCAGCTCGCCATCCATCAGGGCAACTCCTGGGTCGCCCGCAAGATTCACGACGACGAAGTGGTCTACATTCCGAACGTCTTCATGATGGACGCCGTCGACCTGAAGGACACCGAAACCTGGCGCATCGAACCCGGTCAGGTGGAGCGTGCCAACAAGGACGGCCGCCACGACGCCAAGGATCCCATCTTCAAATGGCGCAAGATCGTCGCGCCCGAAAGCATCCGCGCGGAGCGCTGGAACGCCAACCGCAACGTGATCGCCTGGAAGTTCCTCACGGGCAAGGAGTACAACGATCCCGAAAGCTTCCCGTACAGCGCCAAGATCGACCACAAGTTGGGCGTTGCGGACGCGATGACGCTCCTGCGTCTGCACGAAGACTACATCGGTGAAGAGCAGGAACTCTATCACTCGGCTTCGGAAGGCATCTGCCGCACGACTTCGCACGATTCGATCGTCTACAACCTCACGGCTGATCCCACGCTCACCGAAGCCTGGAAGACGGTGGGCCGCCCCTGCCAGTCGGTCTACATTCCGCTCTATCCGCTCGCGGGTCCCGCCAAGGGCACGGCGTTTGTGGACGGCGCCACGGCGACGAAGGAACACTTCGCGGGCACGCCCGCCATGTTTGACTTCCGCGCCGAATTCACGCCGCACAGCGTCTTCAGCGCCGGCACGAATGCGATCGACTATCTGCGCGGCGGTGAAATCGCGCACCGCACGGAACTCATCGCCAAGATCGAAGGGAAGTACCTTGCCGAACGCGCCGACGTGACGAAGGAAGCCGCGAAGCTCAAGGGCGACGAACGCCGCGCGTTCCTGCACGACTACAACCAGAAGGTCTACGACGAAGTGCTCGCCGTCATGAAGGACGAAAACGCCCGTCTCATGCCCTACAAGGTTGAAATCCTCGCCGACAAGGTGAAGGCCGACTCGGACGAAGCGGTCGCCTTCGCGCTCCTCGGCGCCAAGGACCACTCCGTGAAGAGCGCCAACCTGTCCGCCACGCGCGCCGGCATGAGCGCCAATCAGCTCAACTCCACGCGCAAGTTCCAGAACTTCGCTCCCGCGCAGAAGATGGAATATAAGGACGTCAACGGCGACGGCATCGAAGACGTGGTCTTCACCTTTAAGTCGAAGGACGTCACCAAGGGCGCCGTCGCGGGCGCGACCATGGACCTCTGGCTCTACACCCAGGTGAACGGCCACCGCGTGGTCGGCTTTGACGTCGTCCCCGTGGAAACCAAGGAAGTGAAGGCCGCGGCCTCGCGCGACGGCAAGCACCTTCTCTGATCGCCTGACACGCCCTGAATTTTCTTAGGGCTCCGCCCGAACGGCACCGCAAACCGTTCGGGCGTTTTCTTCTCTGAGGTTCTCCCCCGCACCGCCTCCGGAGCGCTATGCTTTTCCCTACACGAACCTCAAGGACTCCCCTCATGACGACCCTCACCCTCAAGGAAATCGAGACGCCCACGGGCGTGATGCGCCTGGGCGCCACCGAAGACGCCCTCGTTCTCTGCGACTGGCCCGACGCCCCGGGGGCGCCCCATTGTCTCAAGGCGCTCTGCAAACGCCTCGGCGCCGTCCCGACGACGGGGGATTCGCCCGTTCTTGAGAAAGCCGTCAAGGCCCTCGAAGACTACTTCGCGGGGCGTCTCCAAACCTTCGACCTGCCGCTTCGTCCCTGCGGAACGCCCTTTCAGGAGGTCGTCTGGCGGGCGCTTCTCGAGGTTTCCTACGGCAAAACCGCTTCCTACGGCGACATCGCGCGCCGAATCGGCCGACCGACGGCATTCCGTGCCGTTGCGCAGGCCGTCGGGGCCAATCCCCTCTGCATCGCCGTTCCCTGCCACCGCATCATCGGTTCGAACGGAACGCTCACGGGCTTCGGGGGCGGCCTCGACCGAAAAGTCTTCCTGCTCAAGCTCGAAGGACATACCGCATTTTGAGGATTCTTAAGGGTTTTCACGACATCTTCACACCTCTTTTCCCTTATTTAGCATCTATACAATTGGCGAGTGAACAATCGTTCGCCATGGGAAAAGAAAATGAGAAAACCCGTCCTGCGCCGCACGCACTCCGAGAGAGAACAGCAGATTCTCGAAATCGCCGCCCGCTCCTTCCGGGAGCGGGGCTTCGAAGGCGTGTCGCTCTCGGATCTCGCCCGAGAGGCGGGCGTCACGCGCAACCTCGTCTACCACTACTTTCCCAACAAAGGGGCCCTCTTTGAGGCGGTGCTCGGTCATCAGGCGGAGCGCCTTCTCGAACAGCTTCCCGAACCCGAAGGACCGGGGTCGGAAGAAAACCTCCTCGCCCTCCTTACGTCCGTCATCGAGCTCGGAAACGGCTGCCGCGACGTTCTGCGCCTCTCATTCGGGCGCCCGACGCGAAAGCAGTTTCTTTACGCCCACACGGCCTGGGCGAAGGAGCAGCTCGAACCTCGCCTCGCCCGCGCCATGGGACTTGCCGCGGACCTTCCTTCGCAAAGGGCGTTTTCCGCCTTCACGGGCATGCTTCTACACTTTCTCATGGACGCCCCCGAAGAGCTCTATCGAAACCACGAGCGGGAATGGGCCGAATATTTCGCCCGCATTCTGCGGGAAATGATCGAACGACTCCCCGCCATCGAACAAAAACAACCGTAAGAGAGACACGTCATGCTTTTGGGACTCGACCTCGGATCCACCACCGTCAAGTACGTGCTTCTTGACGACGACCGCAAGATCCTTGCGCGCGACTACCGCCGCCACAAGAGCGATCTGATCCTGACCGTCCGAACGCTCCTTTCCGAACTCAACGAACGCTTTCCCGGACGTCCCGTGCGGCCGGTGCTGAGCGGCTCGGGCGCGCTCGCCCTGAGCGAGGCGCTTGGCGTCACCTTCCTGCAGGAAGTGGCGGCGGGCGCGACCTTTCTCGCCGAACGTCTTCCCGACGCCGACGTCGCAATCGAACTCGGGGGCGAAGACGCGAAGCTCCTCTATCTCACGAACGGTCTGGAACTGCGCATGAACGAAGCCTGCGCGGGCGGGACCGGCGCCTTCATCGACCAGATGGCGGCGCTCCTTTCGACCGACGCCGCGGGCCTGGACGAACTCGCGCTCTCCGCCTCGGTCTCGCACCCGATCGCCTCGCGTTGCGGTGTCTTCGCGAAGACCGACCTCGTCGCGCTCCTCAACGCGGGGGTTCCCCGCTCGGAAGCCGCGCGAAGCGTCTTCGACGCCGTCGCGGAACAGACGATTTCAGGGCTCGCCTGCGGGCGTCCGATCCGCGGAAAGATCGTTTTCCTGGGCGGTCCGCTCTCCTTCCTCAAGGGCCTTCGCGAGAGCTTCATCCGAAAGCTCGAGGGTCCAGGGCAGAGCTTCACGGCGCTTGACGACGCGCACTTCGCGGTCGCCCACGGGGCGGCGCTCACGGCCGACGAGTCGGCGGAACTCGCGAACCTCGGCGAACTCATCGAGCGCTTCGCGAAGGTCCGCGTGGAAGCGGGGGCCGGACGTCTTCCCGCCCTCTTTGCGAACGACGGGGAGCTCGAGAGCTTCCGCGCGCGCCACGCCAAGGAAAAGGTGGAGCGAGGCGACCTCTCTCAGGCCCGGGGCGACCTCTACCTCGGGATCGACCTCGGAAGCACCACGGTGAAGGGCGTCCTGATCGACGAAGAAGGCCGTTTTCTCGCCGCCTGGTACGAACGAAACGAAGGGAATCCCCTCGAGCGCCTTTTCCCGCGCGTGAAGACCCTCACGGCGTCCCTTCCCGAGGGCGCGCGCATCCGCTCGATCTGCACGACGGGCTACGGGGCTGAACTCGCCAAGGCGGCGCTCGGCGCCAACTGGGCCGAAGTCGAAACGCTCGCGCATCAGCGCGCGGCCGCGCACTTCGCACCCGACGTGAGCTACGTGATCGACATCGGCGGGCAGGACATGAAGTGCCTCGCCGTGAAGGACGGGCTCATTTCCGGGGTGACGCTCAACGAAGCCTGCAGCTCGGGCTGCGGGTCCTTCCTTCAAACCTTCTCGGACCAGCTCGAACTCACGCTTTCTGAATTCGTGGCGGCGGCGCTTCGCTCGCGCTCGCCCGTGGATCTCGGCACCCGCTGCACGGTCTTCATGAATTCCAAGGTGCGTCAGGCCCAGCGCGACGGCGCGTCGACGGACGACATCGCGGCGGGGCTTTGCCACTCGATCGTACGAAACGCGCTCTACAAGGTCCTTCGCATCCGAAACGCCGACGAACTCGGCCAACACGTCGTCGTACAGGGCGGAACCTTTTTGAACGACGGCGTCTTGCGCGCCTTTGAAACCCACATCGGGCGCGAAGTGATCCGCCCCGACATTGCGGGACACATGGGCGCCTACGGGGCGGCGCTTCTCGCCAAGGAGCGCACCACAGCCGAAACGCCCGTTCCGGGACTCGACGAAAAGACCTTCGACCTTACCGACGTGAAGCGGCGCGAATTCCTCTGCCGCGGCTGCAGCAACCACTGCCACCTCACGCTTCACCGCTTTGCCTCGGGCGAAAAGTTCGTGAGCGGCAACCGCTGCGAATTCGCCTTGAAGTCGCTCGGCCGCGCCGCGAAGGACGAAGTCTCCTTCCACGACGAAAAGACGGCGCTCCTCTTTGACCGCCCGGTGCTCGAAGAGCCTCCTCGCGGGACGATCGGGATTCCGCGGGTCCTCAACGTCTACGAACACTATCCCTTCTGGCACGCGTTCTTTACGAAGCTCGGCTTCAAGGTCGTGCTCTCGCCCGCCTCGAACCGCACGATCGCGGCGAAGGGGACCGAAACGATTCCTTCGCAGACGCTTTGCTGGCCCGCGAAGCTCGCGCACGGCCACGTGACGTGGTTGGCCGAAGAAGGGGTCGAACGCATCTGGCTTCCCTCCGTCGCGCGCGAAGGTACGCCCTTCCCCGAGGGCGACGCCCGCTACGCCTGCCCGGTGGTCGGGGGCTATCCGGAAGTGCTTCGGTTGAACCTTCTCACGACCTTCCCGAAGATTTCGCTCAAGGCGCCCTTCATCGACCTCGAGCGCGAGGACTCGGTCCTCGCGGGCGTCTGCGAATCCTTCCCCGAACTCGGCCGCGACGAAGTGCGCGAAGCCTTCCGGGCGGGGCGCGAGGCGCTTTCGCGCTACCGCGACCAACTTCACGCGATCGGCGAAGAACGCGCCGCGCTCGCGCGCGCCAAGGGCGTGCCCCTCATCGTGCTCGCGGGCCATCCCTATCACCTGGATCCCCTCGTCAACCACGGGATTCCGACCCTCATTTCTTCCATGGGGGCGGAAGTCGTGACCGAGGACGCGGTCGCGCACCTCGTCCTCAATCCGAAGCCCCTTTCGGTCGTCAATCAGTGGACCTTCCACAGCCGTCTCTACCGCGCGGCCGAATATGCGCTCGAGCACCCCGACGTCGAAGTCGTGCAGTTGGTGAGCTTCGGCTGCGGTCTTGACGCCGTGACGAGCGAACAGATGAAGCGTCTGCTCGAGCCCGAAGGGAAGCTCTACACGCTTCTCAAGATCGACGAAGGCGACGCCTTCGGCGCGGCCCGCATTCGTCTTCGCTCCCTCATGGCGGCCTTGGACGACCGACACCGCACGGAAAAGCACCGCGTCATCCCGATCGCCTCGATTCCGCACGGCCATGCCGCGGACGACGATGAGGAAAAGCAGCCCAAGCTCGAAAAGGGCTCGACCCTCTACGTCCCGCAGATGGCGCCGATTCACTTCCCGGTCCTCACCTCGGCCCTCGGATCCTTGGGCTACGACGTGCGGCTTCTCTCGGACGTGCGCCCGAACGCCCTCGAACTCGGCCTTCGCTACGTCAACAACGACGCCTGCTATCCGGCGATCGTCGTGATCGGGCAGTTCCTCGACGCGCTCGCCTCGGGCGAGATCGACGCCGAAAAGCCCGTTCTCGTCCTCGCGCAGACCTGCGGGCCCTGCCGCGCGACGAACTATCCGAACCTGCTGCGCTGGGCCCTTCGCGATTTCGGACGCCCCGAAATCCCCGTCTATTCGATTTCGGCGGGCTCGATCGATCCGGTGCATGCGCTTCCGATCGGCGTCAAGGGGCTTCACCGCATGACCCACGCGGTGCTCTACGGCGACATGCTGCAGCGGCTCACGCACTCCGTGCGCGCCCGCGAAGTGACGAAGGGCGACGCCGAAGAACTTCGAAGGAAGTGGACCGACATCGTGTCGCTTCGCGTCAAAAACGGCTCCTACTTCGGCTACACCGACACGCTTCGCCGCATGACGGCGGACTTTCTGCGCGTGCCGGTTCGCGCCGAGCGGATTCCGCGCGCGGGCGTCGTCGGGGAAATCCTGCTCAAATATCACCCCGACGCGAATCAGCGCATCGTCGACGAGATGATCGATCAGGGGGTGGAGCCGGTCGTCGGCGACCTCTCGAGCTTCTTCCTCTACTGCCTCTACGACGACGTCTACCGCGCCGAGCAGTACGGCGACTCCAAGGGAAAGGCCTGGGCGGCGAAACTCATGATCGGCTGGATCGAGTCGCTTCGCAAACGCTCGGCGTCGGTTCTCGCGGGGACGCCCTTCCCGAAGCCCCACAGCCTCGCCTCGGGACTCGCCCACATCCGCGGCGTCGTCTCGGCCGGCCAGCAAGCGGGCGAAGGGTGGCTCCTCACGGCCGAAATGATGGAAAGCCTTGAAAACGGCATTCCCAACGTCGTGTGTCTGCAGCCTTTCGGGTGCCTCCCCAACCACATCACCGGCAAGGGCGTCATGCGCACCCTTCGCGAACGCTTCCCCGAGGCGAACCTCTGCGCCATCGACTTCGAAGCGGGCACGAGCCGCGCGAACGTCTCGAACCGCCTCAAGCTCTTCCTGCGTCAGGCGAAGGAGCGTTTCGAGAAGGAAGAGGGAAAAGGCCGATTTGCACAAAAATAAGGCATTTTCATCCACTTCCGTGACATTTCCATGACAAAGCCCCGAAAGTTCTGCACCGTTTCGGTGGACAACTTTCGGGGCCGTTCTTTGTGGATAACTTGGCTTCTTCTGTGCCGCAGTGGAATTTTCGAAGGAATTGGCGTTCCGGCGCCGAGAACGCGGACATTTGCGTTTTTTGAAGGGAAAAGGACGGATTGGTCCTCGTCAAACGTCGCTTCGGCGGCGAAGGAGTTCAAGCGCCGCATAGAGAACGAGGGCGACCGCGGCGAGGACCGCACAGAGGGCCGTCGCCGTGTCGAAGTCCCCGCGCCCGACGGCGTTGTAGATTTCCAGCGACAGCGTGTTGGTCTTGTCGGAGACGTTCCCGCCCAACATCATCGTGATCCCCACTTCCCCGCTCGCCCGGGCGGTCCCGAGCAAAAAGGCGGAGAGAACGGCGTTTCGGACCGTCGGCAGGGTCACGCGAAGGAAGGTCGTAAGGGGCGTCGCGCCGCAGACCCGCGCCGCGCATTCGAGATCCAGAAGGGTCTTCGATTCGAAGGCCTCCTTCACGGGCCGGATCACGAGCGGCATGCCCGCAATGAAGGCGGCCAAGGTCACCGCCGTCTGTGAAAAGACGATACGGGTTCCGAAGGCTTCGTGGATCACCGACCCGAGGGGACCGTTGATCCCGAGAAGAAGGAGGAGAAGGTAGCCCAGGGCCACGGGCGGGAAGATGAGCGGAAGCGTCGCGACGAAGAGGACCGCGCGCGAAAGACGCGTCTTCGAGCGCGCCGTATAGAGCGCCAGGGGTACGCCGATCACGGCGAAAAGAACGAGGCTTGAAAAGGCCGCCTGCAGCGTGAGCGTGATCGGAAAGACGAGTCCGTTCATCGAGTCCACGGCGCCTCCTTCACGTAGCCGTGGCGCGTGAGCACGGCTTCGGTGTCGTCGTATTCGGCGATTCGCCCTTTTTCGACGTAGAGTGCCTTGGGTGCGAGGCGAAGGGCCTCTTCGCCCATGTGCGTGATGTAGAGGATGGGAAGCGCCGTGTGGCGCGCAACCGCGGCGACCCCTTCGACAAGTTCGCCCCGCAGTTCCGGGTCGAGCGACGCCGTGGGTTCGTCGAGAATCAGCATCTCGCGAGCGGCGCAGAGCGCCCGCGCGAGCGACACGCGCTGCGCTTCGCCGCCCGAGAGCGTCGAGGGACGACGATCGAGAAGTTTTTCAAGGTGCAGAAGCGCGACGGTCTCCTCCCAGGGAACGAGCGGCGTTCTTCCTCCGAAGCGTTGCGGAAAGAAGATGTTCTCGCGCACGCTCATCGCGGGAAAGAGGCGGTGGTTTTGAAAGACGAAGCCGATCCCGCGCGCCTCGGGAGGCAGGCGCACGCCCTTTTCGACGTCGTCGAGGACCTTGTCGCCGATTGCAAAACGCCCGGCGTCGGGCGCGGTGAGGCCCGCCATGAGGTTGGCGAGCGTCGACTTCCCCGAGCCGCTTCGCCCGAGCACCGCCGTGAGGCCGCGCTCCGGGAGGCGTCCCGCCAGGTGAAAGGCGGGGCCTCCCTCAAAGCGCTTTTGATAGTCGAACTCGATCACGGCCGGACGTCGGTCGGAACCGACATGCGCATCTTCACGTCGTGCGGACGCCCGAAATAGGGCCAGGACGTGACGAGGAAGTCCGCGCCCGCCTTGGCGTAGTCGGCGGCGTTCCCCGCATTGACGCCGCCGGCGGCGGAGACGATGATCGCGGGATGCTTCGCTTTGGCCGCGGTGACAAGCGCCCCGACGTCTTCGGGCGACATCTTGTCGCACTGCAGAATGTCGGCTCCGAGATCCGCCGCGCGCACGCCCTCTTCCGCGTCGCCCACTTCGACCGCGACCTTGCGTTCGGGGTCGAGTCGGCGAAGCGTTTGAAGGCGCTCGGCAAAGTCGGGCGAGAAGACGCGGTGCTGATCAAAGATCAGGATCGATTCCGAAAGGCCCGTGCGGTGCACGAGTCCCCCGCCCGCCTCGACGGCGAGAAGCGAGAGACGCTTCGTGCCGGGGAAATGCTTGCGGGTCGTCACGACGCGGCAGTCGGGGTTGACGGCCTGCGCCGCTTCGACCATCGCGCGCGTTCTCGTGGCGATCCCCGAGGCGTACTCCATGACGTTCTGAGCGGCCTTGTAGACCGCATGGATGCGGTCGGCGCGGCCGACGGCGCGAAGGAAGACGGTCTTGGCGGGAAGACGCGAGCCGTCCTCGGCCCGGCGGGTCACGCTGAGGCCAGCCTTCAGAAAGATCCGTTCGGCGAGTTCCGCTCCCGCAAGAACGCCCTCTTCCTTAAAAAAGCACTCGACGGCCCCGCGGGCGCCTTCGAGTCCGAGAAGGCGCGACGTGAGGTCGCCGTAGGGAATGTCTTCGGAAAGAATCGCCTCGAGTTCGGCGTCGGGAAAGAAGTACATGACGCCTCCCGATCAGCGGACGCCGGCCTTTTCGAGGACCTTCTTCCCCTTGGGCGAAGCGAGGCACCCGAGGAACTTCTGCACGTCCGCGTCCTTTTCGGCGCCTTCCACCACGGCCGCGACCATTTCAATGGGTTCGTAGCCTTCGTTGATGGCCATCACGCCGCCCAACTTCGCGCGGTTCTTCTGCGCGGCCTGCCAGTTGACGAAGCCCGCGTCGACTTCGCCCTGCAGCACGTAGGACATCACCTGCGGCACGCCCGCGACGCCGAGGAGCTTGGGCGTCACGGCCTTCTTCACCGCTTCGGGGCTCTTCGCCACCCATTCGGTGCCGGCGCGGCCGTAGACGGCGGCCTTGGGATCGGGGTGCGCAATGCGCTTGACGCCGTCCTTGGCGAGATCTTCGGGATTGGTGATCGTCACGCCCTTACGCCAAATGAGCATGAGGGGCGTCTTCCCGAGCGACTGCATCGTCGAGAACTTGACCGGGGTCTTCATCTTGAGAAGCGTCGTGCGGTCGGTGACGACGACGTTGACGCCGCTTCCCGACTTCACCTGCGCGAGCATCTGACCGATGTTGCCGCCGAAGCTCTTTTCAATCGGCGCGGCGGTTTCGTTCTTGCAGACTTCGACGAGCTTTTCGACCATCGGCACGTAACCGCCGCCGGTCGTGACCGTGACGGCCGCCGAGGCGCCGAGGGAAAAGGCGATGAGCGAAAGGGCGACGAGCGTACGCTTGGGCATGAGAATCTCTCCCGTAAAAGAAATGGAATGCTCCAAGTATGCACGCGTTATTCCAAAAAAGCAAAACGCTTGCAGGAATTCTTTCGGTCCGTCTTCATTTGCCGCGCAGGAAGGCGAGCACCTCTTCGGTCTGCCGCTCGAAGTGCGGATTGTAGGTAAGCCGCACGTAGACGTGTCCGTCGCGCTCTTCGCCCCAGGCGCCGTACCAGATCTCGGACTCGGGGATTTCGCAGTGGTACCGCGGCCGCGGATCGTTTTCGGGGCGGCACCACTCGGCTCTCGCTCCGCGCCCGTAGTGGGGATTGGCGGGGGAGAAGTTGACCGAAAGGTGCGAGAAGCTTCGGATGTGTTCCTTCTCGAGATGCGAGGGGAGCGAAATCACCTTCATGAGCTTCGTCTCGGGCGTCTCGTCGCCGTACCAGATCGTGCGCGAGCGGGGATTCAGGAAACTTTCGTCGGCGGCCTCGAGCATGCGCTCCGTGTCGACGATCGAATCGAATTCGGAGAGCACCGTGAGGACGGGCTTGCGGTAGGGTTTCTCGAGCGCTTCTTCCGCATGGTCCATCGTGTCGCAGTAGGCGACGAGGCCCGTCATCGGGAGCGTGCGGTAGCGAAAGGCAGTGGTGCCCCCGCCCGATTCCTCGGGGGTGCGGAGCCACTCGAAAAAGAGGGACGCGAAAGGAACGAGCCCCACGAGGTTCGTTCGCACGTAAGGCGCGGGCGAAAAGAGAAGCAGCCCCTCCACGTCGGGGTCTTCGGCCCCGAGCGTGACGGCGATGTTGCCGCCCGTCGAAAAGCCCGCGAGCCACACGCGGTAGCCTTCCTTCTTCAGACGATCCTTTTCGCGGCGCACCACGCCCTCCCAGGCTTCGCCCGTCGAGCGCGCGATCATGTCCTCGGGCTTCGTGCCGTGGCCCGGCAAAAGGACCGTGCGCACGAGCACCCCGTCTTCGGCGAGGCGCTTTGCGGTGTCGAGAAAGGTCCAGGGGCCTTCGCCCAAGCCGTGCGCAAAGAGGACGGCGCGGCCGTCGGGATGAACGGGCCGCATCTCCCAGGGCGTGTTCCAGTCGATTTCGGCCTTGTGATCGGGCGTCGCAAAGCGTCGGTCGCGCGCGACGAGCGCGCGGGTTTCCTCCACGTATTCGGCGAAGGTGGCGGGCGCCTTCTCTTCTTCCGCGACGGAAGGCGTGCCGCAGCCCGCGAGCGTGAATAGAACCGGGAGGGCGAAGGCAAGAAGGCGCAAAGTGCTGTGCGTCATGGGGGATTCGGTGCAAAAAGGGGGATGGAAAAAGTATAGAGGCAGCGCCCGCAAGGAAGATTGGCCGATTCTCTCGATCTCGGATCGTTTCTTGCGCAAAGCTCGCCCTCCCGGCATCACTTCGTCACGAATTTTCCGCCTCGGCCGAGCCGGCCGCCACCCCGAAACCGCGCGGCATTCACTATGATTTCGGTTGGTTTTGGACAACTACAAAAAAGACATCCATGCTTACCCTTCACGCAGACGTGAACGATCTTCCCGACGCGCTTCGACGCCTTTGGACGGCCCGCGACGCGGGCGGCGCCTGGCGCCTCGCGCTGGAACTCCCCGACGAAGAGCAGACCGAGGCGACGCTCTCGCTTCTCGTCACCGCGGCGGTCGACGGCGACGCCTCTCAGACGGACTTTCGCCATATCGCCGACGTGCTCGAGCGGACGCTCCCGGCCGAGCGCACGCCCCGGCAGACCTTCTGGCTCGCCCTCTCGCTCGCCCGCTGCAACGCCTATCGCCGCGCCCTTTCGCTTTTCTCCTCGATCCCGTTGGACGCCCTGGAGCGCGACGAAACGATCGTCGCCGAAGAGGAAATGCTACGCCTTCGCATGGCGCTCTTTTCGCCCGCCTGTTCGGACGAAGAGCTGCTCCCCTTGATCGAGCCCCTCATGCGCCCCGAAGCGAAGCCCCGCAGGCTTGCGGTGCTTCGGCTCCTCTCCTCCTATCTGCGAACGGCCGACGCCGCCCGCGGAGAAGAGGCCAAGGACGGCATCCGCCGCCTTCTCACCCTCACGGACGACCTCACGCCCAAGGAAGAGGCGGAGATGCTGCGGCTTCGCATCCTCATTCTCGGCCGCATCGACGACTATCTGCCGCCCGTGCTGGACGACTGCTTCCGACTCTTTCACGAGCATCCGGAAAGCGACGAAGCCGTTCTCACGGCCTTCGAGCTCGTGCGCTGTCTCCTTACGCCCGAAAGCGCCGCAAAGCCCCTGGGTTCCAAAGAGGCCTGGGCGCAGGTGGAGACCGGACTCTGCCCGCAGTGGGCCTCGGACGAAACGAAGCTCTTTTACCGCATCGCCTCCGACGTGCAAAGGGGCGCCATCTCGGCCGTCTACGACGCGCTCGTCGCCGCCGAGAGCCGCTCGGGGTTCTTTCTCTTCCTTCGCGGCTGGTGCGCGACCTACCTCTTCATGGATTCCCGCGACGCCAAGGTGGGCGCCGACGCCTGGGCGTCTTTTGACTGGGAGCACAAGACCGCGCTTCGTCCCTTCCACGCCCTTCTGAAGTTCTGGCTCGTCTGTCTCAACGGCATGTGGCCCGACGACGTGGAAATGCCCGAAGAAGCGAACCTCGCGGTTCCGCCCCTGACGCCCTGCGAAGCCAAGATGTCGAAGGACGTCATGAAGTTCATGAACGATCACGTGCAGCGGCACTTCCGCCGTCGTCTCGACACGCAGACACACCGACAGCTCACCGAATGGCTCAGGAAGACCGCGGACGTCGCGCCCGAAGACGAGGAAAAGCACTGGAATGAAAGCGCCCTGCTCCTCGTGAGCTGTCCGGGCTCGCAGCACCTCCCCGTCTGGTGGGAGTGCGCCCTGCAGTTTCCGGGGTCGCTCCTCTCGCCCGCGAACACCGAGGGACTGTGGCTCGCCTTCCGGTCGGCCCTGCGAAAGAGCCCGCGCCGCCGCACCTTCCGCCCGTTGAAGACTTACGAACCGTTGACGGAAGATCCGCGCGTGCACGTCTGGGGCGGCACCGCCGTTCTTCTTCCGCCTCTCTTTCGGCCGCTCTGGATGCGCTTTCACGACCCCATG
This sequence comes from uncultured Sutterella sp., assembly GCA_949282745.1. Lineage (GTDB taxonomy): Bacteria > Pseudomonadota > Gammaproteobacteria > Burkholderiales > Burkholderiaceae_F > Sutterella. Next base: position 28,296 of record CASDQM010000007.1, read on the forward strand.
GGCGTGACCTCGGAGTGGGCCTGGGTCCCCGAATACGACGGTCCGATCGGCCTTCTTCGCAACTGGCCCGACAAGCGGCTTCGCGTCACCACGGCGCTCGGCGCCGTGTCGAGGGGCTTTTCGGAAGACAATTTCGAATTGAGCCTCACGGTCGAGGACGCCCCGACCGAAGCGCTCGACACGCGCCTGCAGAAAGTCCTCTTCGAGACGCTCGCCGCCGTGCGCGCGGACATGAAGCTTCTCGACCGACTCGGCTTTCGCGGCGTGATTCCGAACGAACCCGTCGTCCTCGACACGAAGGACGCCGTGCCCTCTCTTGCGGACGCGAGCTTTGAGAAGCTTCTCTTCATCGACTCGCGCACGGCCGGGACGGCCGTGTTCCTTCCGCCCCTGCAGGGCTGCAACCTGACCCGCTACGAGCTCGTGCCGCTTCGCGCGGGCGAAGCGAAACTTCTCGACACGCTCGGGATCGAAGGCTTCCTGAAGCTCTTCCCCTTTGAAAAGCTCGGGCCCTTCTCGTTTGCGCGCGCCGACCTGGCGCTCACGACGAATCCGAGCGGCATGCGCGCTTCGTAACGCACAGGCCTTTTTGACAGCAACGGACCGATTCTCTCGCGGGAACGGTCCGTTTTGCTTTCGCGGCATTTTTCGGCAAGGATTCGAAACGATCGAAAAAGCCGCTAGCGGCCCCCGGCGTTAGCATGAAAACACGAATAAACCTCCTTCATTCATAAGGAAACCGCCATGCAACGCCGCACACTCGCCGCCCTGATTCCCGGTGCCGCCCTGACGGCCGCCGGCGTGGCCTTTGCCAAGGAAAACGATATGACCACCACCGATCTCTCCGTGACCGATCCCGATCTCGTCGCCATCCGCGAACGCTTCCTGAAATTGGACGTCCCCGCGCACACGTCCGCCCTTACCGAGCGTGAACGCTTCCTCGTGCAGGTGACGACCCTTACGACTTTGTCCGAACCGCTCTCCCTGAAGCGCGTCGTCAAGGAAGCCCTCGCCGCGGGCGTAAAGCCCCTCGAAATCCGCGAAGCCGTCTATCAGCCCTTCGCCTACATCGGCTTTGCGAAGGTCGAAACGGGCGTCCTCGCCATGAACGAAGCCTTCGTCGAAGCGGGCGTGAAACTTCCGCTCGAATCGGCCACGACCGTCACGGACGCGGACCGCTTTGAAAAGGGCCTCACGCAGCAGAAGACGATCTTCGGCCCCGCCATCGACACGATGCACAAGAACGCCACCGACGACATCCGCTTCCTGCAGGTGGACGCCCTTACGGGCTGGTGCTTCGGCGACACCTATACGCGCAAGGGCCTGACGCTTGCCGAGCGCGAACACCTCACCTTCGTCACCATCGCGACGCTCGGCGGATGCGAACCGCAACTGCGCGCCCACACAGGCGGCAACCGCACGATGGGCGCGACGAAGCAGAAGCTCATCGACACGATCGCCGCCATGGCGGGCTACATCGGCTTCCCGCGCACGCTCAACGCCCTTGCGATCGTACAGGAAATCTACAAGGACTGATCCCATCCAACACGGTTCTCTCCTTAGGAACGGCCGGCCGCCCTCACGGGGCGCCGGCCGCTTTTTATCCGTAAAAACCCCGGGATTAGAGTTCCCGTTCGAAATAAAGGTCCCGCACGGGAGAGATGCGTGCGGGACTGAATGAGAGGCGGTAAGCGGGAATCAGCGGCCGGCGTACTGTTCGTCCGTCACGGCTTCCTGCCAGACGACCACGACGCCCGGATCCTTTTCTTCGCAGATCGAGATGTGGGTCATGGCCGAGTTTTCACTCGCGCCGTGCCAGTGCTTGACGCCGGCGGGACAACGGACGATGTCGCCCGCGCGGATTTCAACGCGGGGTTTGCCCCATTCCTGGGTGTAGCCGACGCCGTCGGTCACGATCAGGACCTGTCCGACGGGGTGATAGTGCCAGAAGGAGCGGGCCCCGGGCTGGAAGGTGACGGAGCCGCCCGAACTCTTCATGTCGCCGAAGGTTCCGTAGAGCCCCGTCACGGTGACCTTGCCCGTAAAGGTGGCGGCGGGACCTTCGACGGTCTTCAGATCGGCCGCTAGCGTCACGACCTGTTCGGTAAGATTGTCGGCGGCCTGGGCACCGGCGGCAAAACCGAGGGCGGCCGCAACGATGCCGAGCATCGTCCATTTTGCATTGTGCGTCATACGAAACTCCTTCAAGAAAACGAAAGGACATTGATTTCCTTGAATTCCATTTTCTCGAATACGCTCGGCGCCCCCTTTGCCGAAAATTTCAACTTTCTGCTTCATTCTCTCCGCACCTCGGAAGGCGCGGCACCCCCTCTTCCACATCTTTGGAATCGGCTGGCGATTCTCCCCGCCACAAAGCGGATATCTGCATTCCGACGACCTTCCTCGTTACGATTCGCAAAGCCCGCCTTATCAAGAAGAACAAAAAAGGGAGCTGAAGCTCCCTCTTTTTGTTTCAGTCGAGACGAAATCAGAACGTCGTCGTCTTGATGAGCATTTCCTCTTCGGAAACGCCGTTTTCGAGCGCCTGCTTGAACCACTTCGGACGGCGGCCGGAACCCGACCAGGTGCCTTCACCGTGAGGGTTGGCGTACTTCGCGGGCTTGACGTCGCCGCGACGCTTGCTCTGATGCTGACCGAGGTCGGAGAGCGTAATGCCGTATTCCTTCATCGCGACGAGAATTTCGTCGACGAGCTGAGCGCGAACGGATTTGGCTTCGTTCTGGAGACGTTCCATTTCTTCATTGATTTCCTGCAGGCGGACGGCATTTTCAAAAGCCATGTGGTAAACCCCTTCAAAAAAAATGCATGGAAGAGGGAACTTTTCCCCTCTTAAGGACTGTGTGAATTCTAGCAGATTTCGAACGGATCGATTCAAACAATTTTTTGGCAAATATTTCCGTTCGGTCGTTTCGGAATAGCGCAATAAAAAACGAAGCGCTTTCGGGAGGAAAACGCTTCGTTTCGGCTCATCGGAATTCGATCCCGGAGGATCGAATTTCCGATTGTCCCGCAATTACTTGGCGAGACGACGCCAGGTGTCGACCACCGTGTCCGGATTGAGCGAGATCGATTCGATGCCCTGCTCCATCAGCCAGGCGGCGAAGTCGGCGTGGTCGGACGGACCCTGACCGCAGATGCCGACGTACTTGCCCTTGGCGCGGCAGGCCTTGATGGCCATCGCGAGGAGCGCCTTGACGGCCGGATCGCGTTCGTCGAACGAGGCGGCGACGAGACCGGAGTCGCGGTCGAGACCGAGGGCGAGCTGCGTCATGTCGTTCGAGCCGATCGAGAAGCCGTCGAAGTATTCGAGGAACTGGTCGGCAAGGACGGCGTTGGACGGGATTTCGCACATCATGTTGAGGCGCAGGCCGTTGACGCCTCGCTTCAGACCGTGGCTTTCCATGATTTCCGTGCAGCGGCGGGCTTCGTCGAGCGTACGCACGAACGGAATCATCAGTTCGACGTTGGTGAGGCCCATTTCGTCGCGAACGAACTTCATCGCGCGGCATTCCATGGCGAAGCATTCGGCGAACTGGTTGGAGATGTAACGCGAAGCGCCGCGGAAGCCGAGCATCGGGTTTTCTTCGTCCGGTTCATAGAGGGCGCCGCCGATCAACTTGCGGTATTCGTTGCTCTTGAAGTCGGACATGCGGACGATGACCTTCTTGGGCCAGAAGGCGGCCGCGATCGTGGCGACGCCTTCGGCAATCTTGCGCTCGAAGAAGTCCTTGGGCGAGGCGTAGCCGGCCGACAGACGTTCGACGGCGTCGCGGAGTTCCGAGGGAACGCGCGGATAGTCGAGGATCACCTTCGGGTGGATGCCGATGTTGTTGTTGATGATGAATTCGAGACGGGCCAGACCCACGCCCTTGTTCGGGATCGACTGGAATTCGAAGGCGAGCTGCGGGTTGCCGACGTTCATCATGATCTTCACGGGGATTTCCGGAAGAGCGCCGCGGCGGACTTCTTCGACGGCCACTTCGAGGAGGCCTTCGTAGATGTTGCCCGTGTCGCCTTCGGCGCAGGAGACCGTCACCTTGTCGCCTTCGACGAGACGTTCGGTGGCGTCGCCGCAGCCGACGACGGCGGGAATGCCGAGTTCACGCGCGATGATGGCGGCGTGGCAGGTGCGGCCGCCGCGGTTCGTCACGATGGCCGAGGCCTTCTTCATCACCGGTTCCCAGTTCGGGTCGGTCATGTCCGTGACGAGGACGTCGCCCGCCTGGACGCGGTCCATTTCGGCGGCGGATTCGATGATGCGAACCGTACCCTGGCCGACCTTCTGACCGATGGCGCGGCCCTGAACGAGGAGACGGCCCTTGCTCTTCAGGGAGTAACGGAGCTGGACGTCGGCGCCCTTCTGCTGGGACTTCACGGTTTCCGGACGGGCCTGCAGGATGTAGATCTTGCCGTCGATGCCGTCCTTGCCCCATTCGATGTCCATCGGACGACCGTAGTGCTTTTCAATGATGCGGGCGAACTTGGCGAGTTCGATCACGTCTTCGTCGGTGATCGAGAAGCTGCGGCGGTCTTCGGCGTCGACTTCGACTTCGCGGACCGAGCGGCCCGAAGCGCCCGTCGGGTCGAATTCCATCTTGAGGAGCTTGCTGCCGAGCGTCTTGCGGATGATCGGATACTTGCCCGCTTCGAGCATGGGCTTGTGCACGTAGAATTCGTCGGGGTTGACGGCGCCCTGAACGACCATTTCGCCGAGGCCGTAGGAAGCCGTGATGAAGACCACCTGATCGAAGCCCGATTCGGTGTCGAGCGTGAACATCACGCCCGCGGCGCCCTTGTCGGAGCGGCACATGCGCTGCACACCGGCGGAAAGAGCGACTTCGGCGTGCGTGAAGCCCTTGTGGACGCGGTAGGAAATGGCACGGTCGTTGTAGAGCGACGCGAAGACTTCCTTCATGCGGGCGAGCACCTGATCGATGCCGACCACGTTGAGGAAGGTTTCCTGCTGACCGGCGAAGGAGGCGTCGGGCAGGTCTTCCGCGGTGGCCGAAGAGCGAACGGCCACGGAGATTTCTTCCTGGCCGTCCTTGAGCCATTCGTAGAATTCACGGATTTCGCGTTCGAGCTCGGCGGGGAACGGAGCGGCTTCGATCCAGCCGCGAATTTCGGCGCCGGCTTCGGCCAGGGCCTTCACGTCGTCGACGTCGAGCGTTTCCAGACGGGCGTGGATTCGTTCTTCAAGTCCGCTTTCCTTCAGGAAGATGCGGAAAGCTTCGGCAGTCGTGGCAAAACCGTCGGGAACGCGAATGCCGGCTTCGGTGAGCTGGCTCAGAAGTTCGCCAAGCGATGCATTCTTACCGCCAACGCGGTCCACATCGGTCATGCGAAGTTGACTAAAGGGAAAAACGTAACGACCCTGTACCATTTGTGTCCTCTTTGCCCGCATCACTCGGCTGACGGCAATACGGGCGTAGATTAAAAATACGATGAAAGCGCAGGAGGCACCCAGTCCCCCGTTGCGCTTTCACATTCCGAGCGGATTGTATCACAGCGCTTTCGCCCTGCCCAAGGCACAAAAGCGCCTCAAAGGGTGAGAAAACGCAAGAAGGTCGACATTTTTTCGTCTCGGGCGTCTCAAACGTCCGCAAAAACGCGTAAAAATCCGCAATGTGACGAACCTGCAACAAATTTGACGACGTTAAACGTCGCTTCTTCT
>CASDQM010000008.1 GCA_949282745.1 uncultured Sutterella sp.
AACGAGGGCCACGTCGACTACTCGTTCAGCAGCAGCCTCATCCACGGCCGCATGGGCCGCGTCAAGCGCCAGAAGGCGCGCGACCAGCGCAAGGCAGCGGCAGCAGGCGGGGAGGAGGACGACTCGTGAGCAGGCACCCACGCGCGGCCGGGCTGCCTGAGCAGCAGGACTGCGCGCGCCCATCGCCTCTTTCGCCAACCAAACCTTCTTCCAAAGCACACACAAGCAGCAGGAAAAAAATTTGGCAGCGCCGAGCTTTTCTCGATCTGTTTTGGCTTTTCTTTTTGGTTTTCTCCTGTTCCTGTTTCTCTTGGTGATGATGCTCTCTTGGTTGTTGTCTGGTTGTTGTTGCTGATGGTCTCTTGTGATCTTGGGGCACTTGCGGTGCTGAGCAAACACAAGAACGAGTTGATTTGGCGAAGGAGCGACGGCGTGATGGTGTGCGCTGCCAGGGCGGTGTGTGCGGCGGTGCTTGTGTGCGCTGCGGTAGCGGCGGTCGCCCGCCGCAAAAAGGCCGCCCACGCTCATGAGCACGGTGCCGATCCAGATCCACAGAACGAAGGGCTTCACGTAGGCGCGCATCACCCAGCCGTTGCCGTCGGGGGTCGGCGTCGCCATGGAAACGTAGAGGTCCTCGTGGAAGCGATGCAGAATCGAGGCTTCCGTCATCGTCATGTTTTCCACGCTGTCGTAGTTGCGCTTTTCGGGTTCGAGCGTCACGAGTTCCTTGGCGTCGCCGTCGAAGATCGTGATTGACCCCACGGCCGCCTGATAGTTGGGACCGCGCTCTTCGGACCAGCCGTTGTAGCGGAAGGTCACGTCGCGCACCGTGACGACGTCGCCCGGGTACATCGTGACGTTTCGTTCGACCTGATAGCAGCTCACCATCACGGCGCCGAAGATCGTCATCGCGACGCCGACGTGCGCAATCTGCATGCCCCACCAGGGGAGCGCTTCCTTCAGGGTCGAGCGGCCCTGACGGCGCGCGACGACGGCGCGGCGCCACCAGGCGGCGACGGCCCCCGTCAGAATCCAGACGGCGAGGAAGGCGCCCACGGCCGCGGGCCACTTCCATTCGCCCATGAGGAAGGGAATGGCGACGCCCGCAACGAGCGAAACCGCGAAGGGAACGGCCATTTCGCGAAGGAGCGCGCCGCTCTTTTGCGTCTTCCAGTTCGCGAGCGCCCCCGGCGCAAGGAAGAGCGCCATCGGGATCATGATCCAGCCGAAGACCATGTCGAAGTACGGCGCCCCGACCGAGATCTTCGAGCCGTTCAAGGCGTCGATGAAGAGCGGATAGAGCGTCCCCAAGAGGATCGAGCCCATCGCGACGAGGAGCACCACGTTGTTCGAAAGGAGCGCGCTTTCACGCGAGAGCCACGAGTAGCTCCCCGACTGTCCGACCGACGAGCCCCGCCAGGCAAAGAGCAGGAAGGAGAACCCGATCACGAGGACGAGGAAGACGAGAATGAAGATCCCGCGCTGCGGATCGCTCGCGAACGCATGCACCGAGGTGAGCACGCCCGAGCGCACGAGGAAGGTCCCGAGAAGCGAGAGCGAGAAGGTGAGAATCGCGAGGAACACGGTCCAGATCTTGAAGAGGCCGCGCTTTTCCGTAACGGCGAGCGAGTGCATCAGGGCCGTGCCCGTGAGCCACGGCATGAGGGACGAATTTTCCACCGGGTCCCAGGCCCACCAGCCGCCCCAGCCGAGTTCGTAGTAGGACCAGTAGGAGCCGAGACTGATGCCGATCGTAAGGAGCACCCAGCTCACCGTCGTCCACGGACGCATCCAGCGCGCCCAGGCGACGTCGAGGCGACCGCCCATGAGGGCCGCCACCGCGAAGGCAAACGGCACCGCAAAGCCCACGTACCCGAGATAGAGGAGCGGCGGATGGAAGATCATCCCCGGGTCCTGCAGGAGGGGATTGAGGTCCGCCCCTTCGGCCGCTTCCGGGAAGAGACGCAGGAAGGGGTTCGAAGTGAGCAGAATGAAAAGGAAGAGCCCGAAGGCGATGAGCGAGAGCGTGCCCAAAATGCGCGCGAGCACCTTTTCGGGGAGACGCCGCGCCGAGAGCGCCACGGCGAACATCCACCAGCAGAGCGTCGTCACCCAAAAGAGAATCGAGCCCTCGTGCGAGCCCCAGACGGCGGCGAGTTTGTAGTACCAGGGCAGCGCCGAATTGCTGTTGCGCGCGACGTTCAGGATCGTGAAGTCGCTCGTCACGAAGCCGTAGGCGAGCGAGCCGATCGCCACCGTGGCGCAGAGCGCGAGAATGAAGGCGCTCGCCGAACCCGTGCGCATCCAGCCGCGGATGTCCCACGCGGCGCCCGCCAGAGGCAGGAAGGCGCCGAGGGCACTCACGACGAGCGCGAGGATCAGAGCGAAATGACCGATTTCAGCAGTCACGGAGATTTCCTCCCGATGGTTGCAGTCGCTTCTCCCGAGGGGAGAAGCCTCCCAAAAACGACTCGGAGCGGATCAGAACATTCGAAAAGCGCCGCCCGAAAGAATTTCGAGAGCGGCGCTTCGTGTCCGTAAGTCGTTTCGGAGGGTGCCGGGCACCCTCCCGTCTGAAGCCGGACGATTACTTGGCGTCCTTGATGTCGGCGCCGAGGACCTGTTCGTGGATGAAGGCCTTGACGTGACGCTGCATGAGGATGTGGCGCAGTTCCATCTTGCGGTCTTCATACTTCGGGAAGAGCTGGGCCTTGCGGGTGTCTTCCACCTTGATGACGTGGAAGCCGGCCGGGCTCTGCACCGGGGTCTTGGACATTTCGCCCTTCTTGAGGCCGGCGATGGCCGTGCTCAGACCGCCCGTGTAGACGGAGGGAGACTGCCAGTCGAGGATGCCGCCGACGTCCTTGGAACCTTCGTCAAGGGTCTTTTCCGCGGCGAGCTTCGCAAAGGAGGCGCCCTTGTTGATCTGGTCGATCAGATCCTTGGCTTCGGCTTCCGTCTTCACGAGAATGTGGCGGACGCGGACTTCCGTGTCGCCCCAGCGCTGAGCTTCCTTGTCGTATTCGGCCTTGATCGTTTCTTCCTTGACGGGATTTTCCTTCAGGAACTTGTTGACGGCCTGCTGCATGAGGATCATGTCGGTGGCGCGGGCGATCTGTTCCTGAACGGCGGGATCCTTGTCAAGACCCTTCTGGCGGGCGTAGCGGCCCATGACCTTCGTTTCGATGATCATGTCCTTGACCTGCTCTTCAATGGAGCTGTCCATCATGGCCTGATGGGGGTTCCCCGAGTTGGCGAGCACTTCCGTGGCGACGGCTTCCTGCTGAGCCTTGGTCACGAGTTCGCCGTTGACCGTGAAGTCCTTGAATTCGGCCATGGCGGAGCCCGCGGCGAGAGCGAGGGCGAGGGCGGCGGCAATCGAAGTCTTGATCATTTTGTGGTTACCTGTCTTCTTTTGTGGGGTACGAATGGTTTTTTGAGGTCGCGTTCAACCTCCATGGAAACGGTTTATATCACGCAAAAATTGCGCCAACCTTACCGCCCTTTTTAAGGGATTTCTCCCCGCAGAGAGCCTGTTTTCCGTCCGCCTCCCCTTCTCTTCTCGCCGTCCCGAGCACCCCGCAAAAGAAAGCGGACCGCCTCCCCGAAAAGGAAACGGTCCGCACGTAGCGAAGTCTTTCGCCCGTCAGTCCCTGCGTCGGATGAGCGTCACGAACCAGTGGCGATCACCCTCGTCGGATTCGCTTTGTTCCACCAAAGCGTGTCCCGTCTGCGTGCAGAAGTCGCGAAGATCCGCGAGGCTGTGCCGATCGGTCGAGCGCACCCGAAGGAGCGCGCCCGGCGCGAGCCCGGCCAGGGCCTTTTTGGCCTTCAGGACCGGCATCGGGCAGACGAGGTCCGGCAGAGAAAGTTCCGTGACGTCGGTCGTCATCAGAGCTTCCCCGCCACCCAGACGCGGACGCTCGCGAGCATTTCGTCGACCTTGGAGGCGTCGCTGCCGCCCGCCATGGCGAGGTCGGGCTTGCCGCCGCCCTTGCCGCCCACCTGGGCCGCCGCAAAGTTGACGAGTTCGCCCGCCTTGACGATGCCGGTGAGATCCTTCGTGACGCCCGCGCAGAGCTGCACGCGGCCGTCGGTGTTGACCGAGGCGAGGAGCGCGACGGCGCTGCCGAGCTTGTCCTTGATCTTGTCCATCGTTTCGCGAAGGGCCTTGGCGTCGGCGCCGTCCATGCGCGCGGCGAGAAGCTTCACGCCCGCGACGTCGACGGCCTGTTCGATGAGCGTGTCGCCCATGCGGGCGGCCACGCGGCTCTTCAACTGTTCAAGGGCCTTTTCCATCGTCTTCATGGTTTCCGTGAGATCGTCGATCTTCGTCGGAAGTTCATAGACGGGGGCCTTGAAGCGGGCGGCGCACTCGGCGAGGAGCTTGGCGTTTTCCTGCATCGCGCGCACGGCGTTCATGCCCGTGACGGCTTCGATGCGGCGCACACCCGCGGCGATGCCGCTTTCGCTCACGATCTTGAAGGAGCCGATGTCGCCCGTGCGCGCGACGTGCGTGCCGCCGCAGAATTCGCAGGACGTGCCGATGTTGAGGACGCGCACGACTTCGCCGTACTTTTCTCCGAAGAGCATGACGGCGCCCGTCTGCTTGGCTTCGTCGATCGGCATGACGCGGGCGGTCGTTTCCGTGTTCGCGAGGATTTCCTCGTTGACGAGGTTTTCGACGCGGCGGATTTCGGCGGCCGTGAGCGGATGCGGATGCGAGAAGTCAAAGCGCGTCGATTCGGACGAAACGAGCGAACCCTTCTGCGCGACATGGTCGCCGAGGACCTTGCGAAGGGCCTTGTGCATCAGGTGGGTGACCGAGTGGTTGCGCATGATGGCGCGGCGGCGGTCTTCGTTGACGGAAAGCGTGAAGACGTCGCCCGTCTTGACGGAGCCTTCCGCGACGTGGCAGTGCTGACCGAAGACGTCGGCCTTCACCTTGAAGGTGTCGAGCACGCACAGAAGCGACGTGTCGTTGCGGCATTCGCCCGTGTCGCCCACCTGACCGCCCGATTCGGCGTAGAAGGGGGTCTTGTCGAAGACGACGACGCAGTCTTCGCCGGCCTGGGCTTCGCCCTTTTCTTCACCGCCCACGTAGACGGCGAGGACCTTGGCGCCCTCTTCCTTGAGGGTGTCGTAGCCCGTGAAGGTCGTGGCGGCGCCTTCGTAGGTGAGGCCCGCGGCCATCTTGAACTTGGCCGAGGCGCGGGCGGCGGCGCGCTGGCGTTCCATCGCGTCTTCAAAGCCCTGCAGGTCGATCTTGAGACCGCGTTCGCGGCAGACGTCGCCCGTCAGGTCGGCGGGGAAGCCGTAGGTGTCGTGGAGCTTGAAGACCACTTCACCGTCGAGCACGCCGTCTTCGGTCTTGGCGATGGCCTCTTCGAGGATTTCCATGCCCTTCGAGATCGTCTGGAAGAAGCGGCGTTCTTCGTCTTCGATCACCTGCGCGATGCGCGGGTTCTTGAGTTCGGGATAGGCTTCGCCCATTTCCGCGACGAGCGCGTCGACGAGCTTGTAGAAGAACGGAGCGCGGGCGCCGAGCTTGTAGCCGTGGCGAATGGCGCGGCGGCAGATGCGGCGCAGCACGTAGGCGCGGCCTTCATTGCCCGGAACGATGCCGTCGGCCACCGAGAAGGCGCAGGCGCGGATGTGGTCGGCGATCACCTTCAAGGACGGCGTGCCGTCTTCGACCGGGATTTCCGAGACGCTCTGCACCGCGGCCTTGGAGGCGGCGAGGAGGTTCTTGAAGAGGTCGATGTCGTAGTTCGTGTGAACGCCCTGCAGAACCGCGGCGATGCGTTCGAGCCCCATGCCCGTGTCGATCGAGGGCTTCGGAAGCTTGTGCATCACGCCCTTTTCATCGCGGTAGAACTGCATGAAGACGAGGTTCCAGATTTCGATGTAGCGGTCGCCGTCTTCGTCGGGGCTCCCCGGAGGGCCGCCCTGCACTTCTTCGCCGTGGTCGTAGAAGATTTCCGAGCACGGACCGCAGGGACCCGTGTCGCCCATCATCCAGAAGTTGTCGGACATGTAGCGCGCGCCCTTGTTGTCGCCGATGCGCACGATGCGTTCGGCCGGCACGCCCACTTCCTTGTTCCAGATGTCATAGGCTTCGTCGTCTTCGGCGTAGACCGTCACCCACAGCTTTTCGGGCGGCAGGTGGAAGTGCTGCGTGAGGAGCTCCCAGGCGTAGCTGATGGCTTCGCGCTTGAAGTAGTCGCCGAACGAGAAGTTCCCGAGCATTTCGAAGAACGTGTGGTGACGAGCGGTGTAGCCGACGTTGTCGAGGTCGTTGTGCTTGCCGCCCGCGCGGATGCACTTCTGCGAGGTCGTGGCGCGGGTGTAGGGACGCTTGTCGAAACCGAGGAAGACGTCCTTGAACTGGTTCATCCCGGCGTTCGTAAAGAGAAGCGTCGGGTCGTTGCCCGGCACCACCGGGCTCGAGTGGACGATCGTGTGCCCCTTGCTCTTGTAAAACTCAAGGAAGGTGCGTCGAATGTCTGCAACTTTCATGAAATTGATCCTTTGGTTTGGACTCGACCGGCGAAAAGCGAAGAAAGGGCTTCGCACGGTTGGGTCGGGGTCGAGCCTCCGAGTCATCCGTCGGGGCCCGGGAGGGACCTCGGCGGATGACGTTCCGCCAAGAAAGGGCGGACCTAAAGTTTGATATTTTAGGAGCATCCGCCCCCGATGGGGATGCGCATGCGGGAAAAAACGCCCTGCCGCGACAGAGGAAACGCAAACGGGCCCGATTTTCCTCTTTGGGAGAATCGGACCCGCTTGTTCTCAGGGAGAAGTCAGATCAGCGAAGAGCGTCCTTCAGGGCGGCGCGGAAGGCGTCGGACGTCACCGTCGCACCCGAAACCGTATCCACCTTTCCGTTGTTGCGGACCGCTTCGTCGGGAAGTTTTTCGAGAGCCTTCGTCCCGATCCCCGGCGTTTCGTTCGCTTCGATCACGCGGACGGATGCGATGCGGCCGTCCTTCGTCGTAACGCCGAGCACCACGTCGCCGCCCATGCCGCGGGCGCGACCGACCTTTTCACCCGAACGAACGTCCGGCGCATCCGCCTTCTGCGAGGCAGGACGGAAGCCGGGTCCCTTTAGAACGCTGTCCTGCGGCACGTCGGTCTTCACCTTGGCGGCCGAGGCGCCGGCGATTCGACCGAAGATCAGCGACTCGCCGATGTTGCCCGTTCCGTTGTACTTGTTCGAGAAGATCGAGCCGAGTTCGCCCGCGCCGTAGAGGTGCGGAATGCGTTCACCGTCGCGGTGCAGAATCGCAGCCGTCTCATCCTTTTCGGGACCGCCCTGCGTGTTCGTGTAGGTGGGAACCACCTCCACTGCGTAGAAGGGAGCCTTCAGGAGAGGTTTGAGGAACTTGGCCGGACGTCCGAAGTCTTCGTCCACGCCGTCCTTGCAGAAGGCGTTGTAGCGCTCAATCTGCTTTTTCAAACCGGCGACGTCCACCCCGATGATCTTGGCGAGCTCTTCAATCGTATCGGCCTTCTTCACGAGGCCCGACTCGATTTCCTTGACGGAACCTTCACTCCAAGAACCATACACGCGGGACGCCGTACGCGCCTCATCGTCGAAGATCATGTAGGCCGGATCCGGCATCTGAAGGTGACGATAGTCGTTGTGATAATGAATGCGGCCGTGCTTGGTCTTCTCGGTTTCGTTCCAGAAACGCTTGCCGTCCGCACCCACCATGATGACGTTGTAGCGCGTGAAGGCCGGACCGCCCCAGGACGAATCCTTGGGACCCGCCGTCATGTATCCGAACGAAATCCCGGTTTCAGGATTGAGCACGTTGGGATCGGGACCGTTGTTGTTCGCAAGGTTCACCATGCGGGCGTCCACGTCCATCGCCATGACGATGCCGTCGCCCGTATTGAAGCGCGCTCCCTTGGCATACGCCACGGGCGTGTTGGCGAAATTGCGGAACATGTCGGGGTTGTTTTCGTAGCCGCCCGTCGCGAGCACGACGCCGTTCTTGGCGCGGATGTTTACGGTCTTGCCGTCCACGGTCGCCACGACGCCGTGCACGATGCCCGTGTCTCGGTCCTGAAGAAGCTTCACGGCGGGCGCTTCGTACCAAACCTCAATGTTGTCGGCGCGTTTGGCGACGTTTTCCTGAATGAGACCGTAGAGACGTCCGTCACCGCCCGGCGCCTTCACGATCGTCAAACCGATCGCCGCGGCCCCCGGATATTCGGGATATTCGGCGTAGTAGCCCTTGTGCGGATTTTCGGCGCCGAGGAACTTCAGATAGTCCACCTGCTTCTTCGCTTCGGCGATGAAGGCCTTGTACACCTCGTCGCTCGGGTTCGTGCTCTTTCCGCGCATGAGCTGGAAGTAGCGAAGAATTTCCTCGTCGCTCGCCTTCGTGTCGTCAATCCACATCGCCTGTTGCGCGGCATAACGGCTGTTGCCGCCTTCCTGTCCCTTGGGCGCCTTTTCAAGCAGCAGCACCTTGGCGCCCGCGTCCGCGGCGGCAATCGCCGCCGAGCCGCCGGCAAAACCGTAGCCCGCCACCACGACGTCGAATTCCGCGTCCCAGCGAATCGTCTGAAGATACGGGGCCTTTTGCACCGCCGCCGTTTCTGCCGGCACCGCCGCCGTTCCTTCCATGCTGAAGAAACAAAGCGGGAACATCGCAAGGACGAGCCCCGAAAGTTTGAATGCGTTCATAGTCATCTCCTTTTTTTCTTTCCTGAAAATTCGAAAAGACGTAGGATGAGAGCGAAGTCACCGTACTCTCAATCGCGCTCTAGCCTAACGGAGATACGGACCGGAAACTGCAGAAGACCTGCGGCATTCTCCGAAGCGTGATTTCGGAAAACACGAAAACACACACGGGATAACACCGATGTTTCACTTTGACGACAAAGACCTCAAATTGGTGCTGGCGGTCGACCGATGCGGCAACATCAGCGAGGCGGCCCGAGCCGTGCATCTGGCCGTCAGTTCCGCGAGCGCCCGAATCGGGGAGCTCGAGTCGCGTCTGGACGTGCGGCTTTTCGAGCGGCGCTCCCACGGCGTGCGCACCACGCCCGCAGGCGAAGTGTTCGTTCGGCACGCCCGAAAAATGATTCTCGAAGCCGAGGCGCTCGTCTCCGACACGGAGCGCTTTCGCCGCACGAACACGGCTCTGCGCATCGCCTCCAACGTCAATGCCCTGGCGAGCTTCTTGCCGGGCGACGTCGGACGCTTCATGACGGCGCATCCCGATCTTTCCGTGACGCTCACGCATTTCTCGCGGGCGTCCGAACTGTTGGCGCACGTCGCTCTCGGTGAATCGGACCTAGGCGTCACGGCCTCTCCGGGCGACTTTGCGGGGCTGCGCTTTCTCCCTTACGAAACGGATCGTCTGACCGTTCTCTGTCCGCTCGATCACCCTCTGACAAAACTGCACCGTCCCGTCCGCTTTACGGAGGCGCTTGAGTACGAGTACATTGGTCTCACGTCGGACTTTGCGCTCGAACGAATCGTGGAGGAAAAGGCTGCCGAAGCAGGCATTTCGCCGCGCATTCGAATGCGCGTGGGCTTCTACGCCACAGCCCGACTTTTGGTCACGACGGGCGTGGGATTCACGATTCAGCCGGCAGGATGCGTGCCTGCCGATTTTTCGGGTGCCATGCTCGAACTAGACGAACCCTGGTCCCTTCGCGAACTCAAGCTCTGCGTTCGTGAGGGCACACTTGCGACCAAACCCGAGGTCGGCCTTCTCATCGACTCTCTTCGCGAATGCTCGGCCGAACGCCAAAAGTTGCATTTTTCCGCCCAGAACTGAAGCGTACCCATTTCTTCCGGCCAGTCCGAACGCCGCCCCCGAAAGCGCTTTCCCGACCATAAACAAAGGGCGCCGACTCAGTGCCGACGCCCTTCTTTCAGTTTGCGTGAATTTTCTTACGCAATACGGGAATAGCCGCCCGCGCGGGTCGATTCGCGCAGATAGCGGTCAAAGTGCATCGCGACCGCGCGCACGAAGATCTTGCCCTTGGCGCTCACGACGAGGCGTTCGGGCGTGAGTTCGACGAGCTCGTGACGGACATAGGGCTTCATCTTGCCGAGTTCATAGGCGAAGACGTCCTTGAAGACGATACCGAAGCGTTCTTCCACGTCCTTGAAGTCGAGTTCGAAGTTGCACATGATCTGCATGATCACGTAGCGGCGCATCGCGTCGTCTTCGTTGAGAAGATAGCCGCGGTTCGTCGCCAGACGGCCTTCGCGGATGGCGGCGTAGTAGTCGTCCAATTCACGCGGATTGCAGGCGTAGGCGTTGCCGATCTTCGAGATGCTCGAGACGCCGAGGGCGACCATGTCGCAGTCGGCCATCGTGGAGTAGCCCTGGAAGTTGCGCTGGAGCGTCCCGTTCTTCTGGGCGATGGAGAGTTCGTCCGTTTCCTTGGCGAAGTGGTCCATGCCGATGTAGCGGTAGCCGTTGGCGGTGAGACGCTTGATGGCGTCGAACATGATGTTCACCTTCTCGACCGTGTCGGGAAGGTCCGCGGGGAGGATGCGGCGCTGGGCCTTGAAGTGGTTCGGCAGGTGCGCGTAGTGATAGAGCGCGATGCGGTCGGGCGAGAGCTCGAGCACCTTGTCAATCGTTTCCGTGAAGGTCGCGCGCGTCTGCTTGGGCAAACCGTAGATGAGGTCCATATTGACGGACTCGAACCCTTCGGCGCGGGCGGCGTCGATCGTGGCCTTCGTCATTTCGAAGGGCTGGATGCGGTTGATCGCCTTCTGAACGTCGGCGTTGAAGTCCTGCACGCCGCAGGACATGCGGTTCAAGCCCACCTTGCGCAGCATCGCCACCTTGTCGGGCGGGCAGGTGCGCGGGTCGACTTCAATCGAGAATTCTCCCTTTTCGGCGAGCGGGAAGACCTTCGTGATCACCTCCATCATGTGCGCGAACTCGTCGTTCGTGAGGTAGGTGGGGGTGCCGCCGCCGAAGTGGAGCTGCTTCAATTCCATGCTGCCCGTGATGACTTCCTTCACGAGCTCGGCTTCCTTGCCGATCGTTTCGATGTACTCGGCGCTCTTCGTGTGATCGCGCGTCACGATCTTGTTGCAGCCGCAGTAGTAGCAGACGTCGTTGCAGAAGGGAACGTGCACGTAGAGCGACAGATCGGCGGGTTCCTTTTCGTCCTTGCGGCCCGCAAGCGCGCGCTTGTAGTCTTCAACCCCGAAGCCCGCGTGGAAGCGGTCGGCCGTCGGGTAGGAGGTGTATCGGGGCGCAGGCACATCAAATTTGCGCAGCAAATCCATTTCGGGCAGTTCCACGCCGCTCGTTTCGGGGTTCGTCATAGTGGGGTTCCTTGACTAGAAAGCCTGTTTTCTTGATATGATAATTCGCAAGGCGGAAATCGTTGATTCCGATCAATGAAATCGAAACAAAACCGTGTCGCCCGACCAAAGTCGAGCGTCCGCCCCGTCTTTGCGTTCCGGCCATTGTATCGGCGGAAGATTACACGGACATTATTCGGAGAAGCGCCTCCCCCGGGTGGCTTCCCTTTGATTCTGAGCCCCAACCTCCAGAAAAAAAATGAACGTCGTCAACATGTCTTCCCTCCGGGTTGCCTGTTCGAACTGCAACCTGAAAGAATCCTGCCTTCCGAGCGGTCTTTCCCTCCGTGACGTCGAAGCGCTCGACGATCTCGTCGTCACGCGCCGCCGCGTGAAGCGCGGGGAAGTGCTCTATCACGCGGGCGACCGCTTTCAGGCGCTCTACGCCGTGCGTCTGGGCTTTCTCAAGGGAACCGTCATGTCTTCGGACGGACGCGAACAGGTGACGAACTTCTTTATGGCGGGCGAATGGATCGGCATGGACGGCATCGCCAACGGCGTGCATTCCTGCGACGTGACCTGCCTCGAAGACACGGACGTGTGCGTCATTCCCTACGAACGCATCCAGGCGATGAGCATGCAGGTCCCCGCCATGGGACTGCACTTTCACAAGATTCTCTCGCACGAAATCGTGCGTCAGCACGGCGTCATGCTTCTGTTGGGCTCCATGCACGCCGAAGAACGCCTCGCCGCGTTCCTCCTTACGCTTGCGCACCGCTTTGAAGAGCGCGGCTACTCGCGAAGCGAATTCGTGCTTCGCATGACGCGCGCCGAAATCGGCTCCTATCTCGGCCTCAAGCTCGAAACCGTGAGCCGCGTTCTCTCGCGCTTCCATCACGACGGCTGCATCGAAGTCAATCAGAAGCACGTGCGGATTTTCGACCCCGAAGCGCTTCGCGCCATCGTCTCGGGCACGACCGACCACGACCGCGGCACGATCATGATCACGCAGCTCGCGGAACTGCAGTCGCTCGGCATCGAAAACAACAAGCGCGAAGGCGCCCAGCCCGCGCAGCACGGCGAGGAAGCGGGCAACTACGATCTGCGCCGCCTCTTCGAAGAGCGCATGCGCCTGAAGAGAATGCGCCCGATCACGGACGAAGGCGCGTGGCTTGCCGCGCACCGCGTCGACAATCCCCACGATACGCACCACTGATCGCATATCCGCACGCAAAGGAGCTGCCCGCACCCGACGGTCGGTTTCCCGTCCCCAAGCCCTCGTTCGTCCGACGTCGGAACGAGGGCTTTTCGTTTTCGTGTACCCGCCACCTACTGGGTAGATGGCAGGTAACTGCGTATTTAGGGATCAACATGGCAGGTAACCAGCCACCTACTGCGCACTTGGCCGGTTAGCTACCTCATCGACTCTCCGGCATCGAAAGAAAAAGGGGACGTCCCCGAAGTCATCACTGACCCGGGCAACATCCCCATTCGTCGTGTTCGGACGACTTTGAAAGCGTCAGAGATAGGGACGCACGAGGTCGAGCCGGTCGGTGCAGAAGCCGTCGACGCCCCAGCGCAGAATCTCTTCGGCGCGGGCCGGATCGTTCACCGTGTAGCAGAACATCCAGTAGCCGAGGCCCTTCACTTCCTCGACGAATTCCTTCGTGATGCGGCGGTGGTTGCAGTGAAGCGCCACGCAGCGAAGGTCCTTGAGGACTTCACGCCAGTCATCGGGAATTTCGTCGCACAGGAACCCGCGCGGAATGTCGGGCGCGGTCTCGAGCGCCCCGCGAAGGGCGTCGCGCTTGAAGGACGAAAAGAGCGGCGCCGCGGCCGAGACGTTCCCCATGCGGTCGCCTTCGGGACGCACGACGTCGGCGTAGAGCTCCTTCGTCAGAGCCCCCACCACGCGGCCCGTTTCGAGTTCATGCCCCTTGGCGGGCTTGATTTCGATGTTGAGCCACACGCCGTTGGCGCGGCACCAGCGCACGGCCTGCTCGAACCCGGCGGGCGGAATGCCGCAGTACTGCGGACCGTACCAGCTCCCCGCATCGAGGGCGCGGACTTCGAGCGACGTGAGTTCCGGAACGCTTCGGTCGTCGTTCAAAATCGTGCGTCCGAACTTTTCGTCGTGCATCAGAACGGGCACGCCGTCCTTGGCGAGCATCGCGTCCGTTTCAAAGGCGCGGAATCCCCAGCGAAGGCCCGTGCGGAAGCCTTCGAGCGTGTTTTCGGGGGCCATCGTGCCCGCGCCGCGGTGCGCCGTCACGCGCGCGAAAGGCCAGGCTTGTTTCGTTTCGGTCATTTTCGACCTCCTTGCAATCGAATTCGCTCATCCTACTTCGGGTCGGGCGTGCGCGCAAGAGCTCTTTTGCATCCGCCCTTATAATGAACGTTTCCCTCTTTTCGAGACTCGGCCATGCTTTCCCGTCGCGGCATTCTGGCGCTCGGTGCGCTCTCTCTTCTTCCTCTTCCCGCGCTCGCCGCGCGTCCGCGCGTGCGCTTCGTCGTGCCGCATCCCGCAGGCGGACCGCTCGACCTGACGACGCGGCTCATCGCCGACGCCGTGGGCGCAAAGTTTGAAAAGGCGCTCGTGGAAAACCGTCCCGGCGCGGGCGGAACCATCGGAATGCGCCGCGTGGCCCGCGCCAAGGGCCGCGACACGCAGTTCGTCGTCGGAAGCGTCGCGACGCTCGCCGTGAATCCGCATCTCTTTGCCGACACGGGCTACGACGTGAAGCGCGACTTTCGACCGCTTCGCCTCGTCGCCTCGATGCCGAACGTCCTCGTCGTGCGCCCGGCCTTCTTGAAGGAAACGGGCGTTCAAGACTTCCGCGGTTTTCTCGACTGGCTCAAGACCCAAAAGGCGGTCCCCTACGCGACGGGCGGCGTGGGTTCGGGCGCGCACATGGCCTCCGTTCTTCTCGCCAAGACCTTCGGGCTCGATCTTCTGCACGTTCCCTTCCAGGGGGCGGGCCCCGCGCAGCATTCGCTCCTTTCGGGCCGTACGGCCTTTCTCTTCGACAACCTGCAAAACGCTCTCGCGCCGATCCGGGCGGGACAGCTGACGGCGCTCGCCGTCGCGTCGACGAAGCGCTCCCCGTATTTTCCCGACGTTCCCACGGTCGCCGAAATCACGGGGGAAGCCTTTGACATCGGGACCTGGTACGGGATTCTCGGAAACGCCGCTCTCTCGGACGAAGACGCGGCGCTTTGGACGGAGCGCCTTCGCACAGTGCTCTCCGACGCCAAACTTCGCGCCCGCATCGAAAAGACCGGCGCGGAAGTCGCCGACCTCGAAGGCGAAGACTTCGCGCGCTTCATCGAACAGGAATCCGCGAAGTACGCCGAAATCGTCCGCTTCTCCGGAGCGAAGGTCGAATGACGTCGAGGATCGAAGCCCGCAAGGACTTCTTCGCGGGACTCTTTTTCACCGCGCTCGGGCTCCTCGGCCTTGCGGGCGCGGCGGACCTCGAGTTCGGGAGTCTCGGCGCCATGGGGCCGGGCTTCTTTCCCGCCGTCGTCTCGGGCCTTCTGACGCTCACGGGAGTGCTCCTCGTTCTTCGAGGGCTTCTTCGTGGCGGCCTTCGCGCGAAGGGCGGGTCGTTCTCGCCGGGCGCGCCTCTTTTGCTCCTCACGGCCCTCATCCTCTTTGCGCTCCTCCTTGAGCCCCTCGGCTTTCTTCCCGCCGCCTTCACGCTCGTCTTCGTCGGACGGCTCGCGGCGGGCGACGGACGCTGGATCGAAGCCCTCTTTCTCGCGCTGATCCTCACGGCGCTTTCGGGAGTGCTTTTCCTCTGGTGGCTCGAAATGCCTGTGCCGCTCTTTGGCGACGTTCTCACGGACTTCCTTTCGGGAGGCGAAGGTGCTTGAGTCGCTCGCGCTCGGTTTTTCGACGGCCCTCACGGTCGCGAACCTCGGCTACGCCGCGGCGGGCGTCCTCTTCGGGACGCTCGTGGGGGTGTTGCCCGGACTCGGACCCGTGGCGACGATCGCCATGCTCCTCCCCTTCACCTACGCGCTCGAGCCCGCGAGCGCCGTCATCATGCTCGCGGGGATTTACTACGGCGCTCAATACGGCGGGAGCACCACGGCGATTCTTCTGAATCTTCCCGGCGAAGCGAGCGCCGTCGTCACCTGTCTCGACGGCCACCGTCTCGCCCGGGCCGGACGCGCCGCGACGGCCTTGTCCACCGCCGCGATTGCAAGCTTTCTCGGGGGCACGCTCGCAACCGCCGCGCTCGCCTTCTTTGCGCCGCTTCTGGCCGAAGCCGCCTTCCTGCTCGGCCCCGCCGATTACTGCGCCCTCATGATCCTCGGTCTCACGGGCGCGATGGTGCTCGCCCAGGGAAGTCTTCTTCGGGCCTTCGCGATGACGCTCGCGGGCCTGCTTGCTGGTCTCGTCGGCACGGACCTGCAGACGGGGGCGCTTCGCTACACCTTCGGAAGCCTGTCGCTTCAAGAGGGCCTCGACTTCGCGGTCCTCTCCATGGGGATCTACGGCGTCGCCGACATCATCGTGAACGTGACCCACCCCGAAGGACGCGGCGAAGTCGCGCCGAGAGCCGGGTCGCTTTGGCCCCGCCGCGAAGAAGTGCGCCCGGTCACGGGAGCGGCCCTTCGCGGCACGGTCCTCGGGACCGTGCTCGGGGCGCTGCCGGGCGGAGGCGCCCTTCTTTCCGCCTTCGCGAGCTACACGCTCGAAAAGAAACTCCCCCGCAGCACGAACGAAGTCCCCGTGGGCGAAGGAAACCTCCGCGGCGTCGCCGGCCCCGAAGCCGCCAACAACGCGGGCGCGCAGACGAGCTTCATTCCGCTTCTCACGCTCGGCATTCCCCCGAACGCCGTCATGGCGATGATGGCGGGCGCCTTGATGCTCCACGACATGGCGCCGGGCCCGGCCTTTCTCACCGACCACCCGGACCTTTTCTGGGGCCTCGTCGCGTCGATGTGGATCGGAAACGTCCTTCTTCTCTTTTTGAATCTCCCGCTCGCCGGGCTCTGGGCCTCGCTTCTCAAGATTCCCTATCGGCTTCTCTTCCCGGCGATTCTGCTCTTTTGCGCGGCGGGAGTGCTGAGCCTCTCGCTCGAAGCCTCCGACGTTCTCACGCTCGCGCTCTTCGGGCTCGTCGGCCTTTTCTTTGCGAAGACGGGCTGCGAAGGGGCGCCCTTTTTGCTCGGGTTCCTGCTCGGGCCCCTCTTTGAAGAGCACCTGCGGCGCGCGCTTCTTCTCTCGCACGGCGACTTCACGGTCTTTCTCACGTCGCCCGTGAGCGCCGCGGCGCTTGCGGCGACCGTTTTGCTTCTCGCCGCACTCCTCGGGCCCAACGTGCGGCGTAAGCGCGACGAAGCCTTCGGCGAGTGACCGAAGGCTTCGAAGGAAAAGATCGGATTTTGCCCTGCCGCCTTACTTCTTCGGCAGAATGCGCACTTCCATGCCGACGCGCATCGTAAGCGTGCTCTCGCCCGCCGAAACGGCCGGGGCGGGAACGGCGCTCTTCATCATGACGGCGTCGTTCGCGACGCGGGGCGCCGCGTAGTAGCGAATCGGTGCGCTCGGCGTATCGCCGATCGTAAGCGAAATCACCTGGCAGGCGTCGTCGGTCAGTTCAAAGTTCTTCGCGATCACGCCCGCGCGGCGTTTGGCGTCGTTCAGAGCCGCGTCGAGCAGTTCCGTTTCGGCCGCCTTCTTGGAAGCTTCCGACACGCGGAAGGTAATGCCGTCGTACTGCATCGTCTCGGCCGCGCCCTTCATGACGTCGCTCACCTTCGTGACGTCGCGCACGGTGACGCGGATCGTCTGCCGGGCGCTCCAGCCGCCGATCATGGAGGCTTCGCCCTCACGGGCCCGCGTGTAGACGGGCCAGGTCGAAAAGTCCGACGTCTCGACGACGACCGTGTTCTTGTCCCACTTCGCGAGCGCTTCGAGGCCCTTGTTGCCGGCCGTCACCACTTCCTCGGTCACGGCCTCGGGCGTCGCCGCGCGGCGCTCGACCGTAAAGGTGATGAGGGCTTCGTCGTTCGCCACCGTTTTCGTGGCCTCGCCCGAAAGCGTCACGACCACGCCCTGCGGCTGCAGCTGCGGAGCGGCGTGAAGCGTAAGCGGCACGGCGAGAGAGAAAAGGAGAATCGGCAGGGCGGTGCGTCGCATCTTGACATTCCTTCTGACGGTTGAACGGGTGGGAACGCTCACAAAAGAGCGCTTCCGTTTCTTCCATCCTAGCCCGTTTTTGCCAAAACAATGTTTTTGGCGGATCAAGGAATGTTGCCAAATGCATCCCCGCCGCTACAGTCACTAAGGCATTGAGCTAGGAGGAACACCCTAGCTCGCTAGCGATGGCGCATAACTTTGCCAGATATTCCCGCTCTTCCTCCTCCCCGAAGCCATGGCCGAAAACCCGATGGATAGAATGAAATGAAGGGATTGGTCTTCTCAGAACCGACCCGCGGGTTTCGCAGTGCGAACGCGAAACCCTTTTTTCGTCTCCGCGGCGAGCCGCGACGGAATCGGCGGCGTACGGATTGCTTTCACACTGAAACCCTCGGCAACAAATGCGCCCTTCCTCCCGCGCGGTCTACCCCTCCCCGGAGTCTTCTGCAAACAACGAAAGAGAATAATTTTTATGGCTTCGACTTCCTCCGAATGGAGTTCCCGTTTGGGATTCATCTTGGCTAGCGCCGGTTCCGCCATCGGTCTCGGCGCAATCTGGAAATTTCCCTTCTGGGCCGGCGTCAACGGCGGCGGCGCCTTCATCATTCCCTACATCATCTTCACGTTCACGATCGGGGTAGCGCTCGTGATAGCGGAAGTCGCCATCGGACGCCGCGGCCGCGGGTCGGCCCTCACGGCCATGAAGCGCCTCGGGGGCCCCTGGTTCGGCTACCTCGGCGCCTTCGCGGTCTTCTCGTCCTTCCTCATCGTCTCCTACTACTCGGTGGTGGGCGGCTGGTGCGTCTCGTATCTCGTCGACGCCTTCACGGGGAACGCCACGTCGACCGACCCGGAGATGCTCAAGAACCACTTCAATTCGCTCGTCACCGACGGCACGCGCAACACCGCCTGGCACTTCGTCTTCCTGTCGCTCACCTGCGGCGTCGTGATCGCGGGCGTGGAACAGGGGATCGAACGCCTCTCGAAGTACCTCATGCCGACGCTCTTCGTTCTGATGCTCGCCATCATCGTGCGCGGCCTCACGCTCCCGGGCGCCTGGGAAGGCGTCGTCTTCCTCTTTGACTTCTCGTTCGAGAAGCTCACGGCCGCCTCGATTCTGAACGCCATGGGCTTCACCTTCTTCTCGCTCTCGCTTGGCGCGGGGATTCTGGTGACCTACGGGTCGTACCTCTCGGACAAGACCTGCATTCCGTCCTCCTCCATGTGGGTGGCCGTGCTCGCCATTCAGGCGGCGCTCCTTGCGGGCCTCATGATCATGCCGGCCGTCTTCGCCTTCGGTCTCGAACCGAACGCGGGCCCGGGCCTCGTCTTCATCACGGTCCCGATGATCTTCGGCTCGATCCCGTTCGGCGACGTCTTCGCGGCGCTCTTTTACATCTGCCTTCTCGTCGCGGCCCTGACGAGCTCGGTTTCGCTTCTGGAAGTCGTGACCGCCTTCCTGCAGAACGAATGGCACCTCTCGCGCCGCACCGCCGTCATCGGCTGCTGGATCTCGCTCTTCTTCCTGGGCGCCGTCTCGGCCGTCTCGTTCGGCCCCTGGAGCGGCTTCACGATTGCGGGACGCAACTTCTTCGACTTCCTCGACTTTATTTGCACGAACTTCTTCATGCCCGCGGGCGGTCTCGCCGTCGCGCTCCTCGCCGGCTGGCGCGCCTGGCCCGTCATCCGTGAAGAAATCGTCGCCGTGCGTCAGTACAGTGAAGGCACCGTCAAGCTCATTCACTTCATGCTTTCCTACCTCTCGCCCATCCTGGTGCTCGTAGCCTTCTATCAGGGGATCTTCGGTTGATCCCCCGCGGGTAAGGAAAGCCTCTTCGGGCGGCGTCCTTCCGAAAGGGAACGCCGCCCTTTTCGTTCACCGTGCCGAATCGGCGAGTTTTCCCTAGTCCCGCGCCAATTCCAGGTGCGTGCAGGGCTAGAATGACTTTTTACCCTTATATCCGTACCGATAACACAAGAAAACGGAGAGCCTCTCATGGCAGACACTCGAAAAACCTGGTCGAGCCGCATCGGCTTCGTGCTCGCGAGCGCGGGCGCCGCGGTCGGACTCGGCGCGATCTGGAAGTTCCCCTACATGGTGGGCACGAACGGCGGCAGCGCCTTCGTCTTTCCCTACGTCATCATGACCTTCACGGTCGGCCTCGTTCTCCTCATCGCCGAAGTGGCCTTGGGGCGCGTGGGCCGGGGCGGGATCGTCACGGCCTACCGCAATCTCGGCGGCAAGGCCTGGGTGCCCGCGGGGTATCTCGGCGTCATCACGGGCTTTCTCGTCTTGTGCTTCTACAGCGCGATCGGCGGCTGGACCCTCTCCTACTTCTGCGACGCGCTCACCGGCACGACCGTCATGCCCGACCAGGCGGCCTTGGGCGAACACTTCGGGCGCCTCACGGCGGACCCGGTGACGGCCATGGGCTTTCAGTGGCTCTTCCTGCTCCTGAACGGTCTCATTCTGGCACTCGACGTCACGAAGGGGATCGAGCGCGTGAGCAAATTCCTCATGCCGCTTCTCTTCGTGCTGATGCTCGTTCTGATCGGGCGCGGCCTCACGCTCCCGGGCGCCTGGGAAGGCGTCGAATACCTCTTTGCCTTCCGTCCCGAAGCCTTTTCTTGGGACGCGATGCTGCAGGCGATGGGCTTCACGTTCTTCTCGCTTTGCGTGGGCTGCGGCTGCATGCTCACCTACGGCTCCTACCTCGATGAAAACTCGAATCTGCTCACGGGCTGCTCGTGGATCGCCTTCTTGGGCGTTCTCGCTTCGCTTTTGGGCGGCCTCATGATCATGCCCGCGGTCTTCGCCTTCGGACTCGATCCCACGGCGGGTCCGGGCCTCACCTTCATCACGATGCCCGCGGTCTTCTCGCAGATCCCCTTCGGGCAGTTCTTCGCGGTCCTCTTCTATCTCTGCATCGTGGTCGCCGCCATCACGTCGTCGGTTTCGATGATGGAGATCATGGTCGCCTTCCTCGTCGACGAACACCGCTTCACGCGTCCCGCCGCGGCGGTGCTCTCGACGGTGCTCCTCGCCGTCGTGGGGGCGCTTCCGGCGCTCTCCTTCGGGGAACTTGCCGACGTGAAGTTCTTCGGGAAGACCTTCTTCGACCTTTTTGACTTCTTCACGAGCAACATTTCGCTTCCCGTGGGCGGCCTCGTGATTCTCTTCCTCGCGGGTTGGTACGCCTGGCCGAAGACGCGCTTTGCGATGGCCGGCAACCGGGAACGAAGCAGTGCCTGGTTCGCGACGCTTCGCTTCCTCCTTCTCGTTCTCTCGCCGCTTCTCGTTCTCACCGTCCTCGTGACGGGTCTTCTCTGACGGAACGCTCCAAGTCCGTCGGGCCTTGCGCCCGACGGGCTTTCTTCTTCGCGACGCTTCACTACAAAAAAAGGAAACACCCTCATGTCCGATCGTTCCGTTTGGAATTCCCGTCTGGGCTTCATTCTCGCGAGCGCCGGCTCCGCCGTCGGGCTCGGCGCCATTTGGAAGTTCCCCTACATGGCGGGCACCAACGGGGGCTCCGTCTTTCTGATCCCCTACATCGTCTTTTCGCTTACGCTGGGACTCGCGCTTCTCATCGGAGAAATGTGCCTCGGGCGCGCCACACGCGCGGGCGCCGCGACGGCCTTTCGACGCTGGGGCGGGCGCTCCTGCGGCTGGATCGGCCTCGTTTCGGTCCTCACGGGCTTTTGCGTTCTCGCCTTCTATTCGGTCGTGGGCGGCTGGTGCGTGCACTACATGATCGAGGCCTTCCTCGGGCGCGGCGTCACGGACGACCCCGCCCTCATGCGCGAAACCTTCGGGCAGTTCGCCTCCGACCCCATCGAGGCGGTCGTCGCGCACCTGCTCTTTTTGGGCGCCACGGCGGGCGTCATTCTCTTCGGCGTCGAAAAGGGGATCGAGCGCGTGAGCAAGGTCCTGATGCCGCTTCTTTTTTTGATGATGCTCGTTCTCATCGTGCGCGGCCTCACGCTCCCCGGCGCCTTCGAAGGAGTGAAGTTCCTCTTTGAGCCCAACTTCGAGGCCTTCACGGGCGAAGCCCTTCTGAACGCGCTCGGCTTTTCCTTCTTCTCGCTTTCCGTCGGATCGGGCTCGATGATGAACTACGGCTCGTACCTGAGCGACGAAACGAAGATCGGCTCGTCCACCGCCTGGATCGTCTTTCTCGCGATGGCCGCCGCGATTCTGGGCGGTCTCATGATCATGCCCGCGGTCTTTGCCTTCGGGCTTTCTCCCGACGCGGGTCCGGGCCTCACCTTCGCGACGATGCCCGCCGTCTTTGCGAACCTCCCCGCGGGACAGCTCTTCGCCGTCGTCTTCTACGTGTGCCTCTTCGTCGCGGCGATCACCTCGTCGATCTCGATCCTGGAAATGAGCGCGCAGTACCTCGTCGACGAACGCGGTTTCCAAAAGAAGAACGCCATCGGTCTCACGACGGGCATACTCGCCGTTCTGGGCACCTTGAGCGCCCTCTCGTTCGGCGTCCTCTCGGACGTGAAGATCTTCGGAAAGACGATCTTCGACCTCTTCGACTACTCGACCTCCAACATCGGGATGCCGATCGGGGTGCTCGGCCTCGCCGTCGTCTGCGGCTGGATCGCCTGGCCGATGACCCGCTCGCAGTTGACGGGCAATCAAAACTGGCCCTCGTGGCTTCTTCAGGGACTTCGCTTCGTCATGACGATCGTCGCCCCCGTCGTGATCGTCGTCGTTATGTTGCAGGGACTTGGACTTTTATAAAGGTTCTAAGAGAAACGCCTTACGAAAACCGCGGCTTTTGCCGATACACTAAAAAGGTCACTCGGAGAGGCGTTTCCCCATCAACGACCACTTTGAAACGCATTTCCGGGTAACAGACGTCGGTCTTGAAGCCTTCGCGCCGACTCCGTTTCGGCGCGATTCCGCACGCCACGTCCCCCGGTTGTCAGGACCGGCATCAGGCGCGAAGCGCCGCTTGGCTCAAAAAGCCGCGGCGCTTTTTCATCACCGAACATTTTTCAAAAAAAGATAGGATTTTTTATGTCGCAATCAGTAGGCGCATCCGGCTGGGGCTCCCGCCTCGGCTTCATTCTTGCCAGCGCGGGCTCGGCCGTCGGGTTGGGCGCGATCTGGAAGTTCCCTTACATGGCCGGCACCAACGGCGGGTCGGTCTTTATGCTCCCCTACATCCTCTTCACCTTTACGGTGGGCGTTGCCCTCCTGATTGCGGAATTTGCGATGGGTCGTGCCGGTCGTCGCGGCCCGGTCGGAAGTCTCAATGACGTCTGCGGCAAACCCTGGGGGATCTTCGGCGGGATTGGCGTACTGACGGTCTTTCTGATTTTGTCCTTCTATTCCTGCGTCGGCGGCTGGTGCCTCAAGTACACGATCGACGCGATCACCGG
Organism: uncultured Sutterella sp.; assembly: GCA_949282745.1. GTDB lineage: Bacteria > Pseudomonadota > Gammaproteobacteria > Burkholderiales > Burkholderiaceae_F > Sutterella. The sequence continues at coordinate 22,848 of CASDQM010000008.1, forward strand.
CGTCGGGATCATCAAGGATCCGGCGCTCCTGGGCGACCACTTCGGCGGTTTCGTCTCCGACGGCGCCGCCGCTTACGGCTACCTCCTCGCCTTCCTGCTTCTCACGACCGTCGTCGTGCTGCGCGGCATCGAAGCGGGGATTGAAAAGCTCTCGAAGGTCCTCATGCCGTCGCTCTTCATCCTGATGATCATCCTCATCATCCGCGGCGTGACGCTGCCGGGCGGTTGGGAAGGCGTCAAGTACCTCTTCCTGCCGCGTTGGGAAGACTTCAACGGCACGGCGCTTTTCAACGCCATGGGCTTCTGCTTCTTTTCGCTCTCGCTCGGCGCGGGCACCATGATCACCTACGGGACCTATCTCAACCCGAAGGCCGACCTTCCGTCGTCCGTCGGCTGGGTGGCCTTCCTCGGGATCATGAGCTCGATCCTCGGCGGCCTCATGGTGATGCCCTCGGTCTTCGCCTTCAACCTTGACCCGACCGCGGGTCCGGGCCTCACCTTCGTGACGATGCCCGCCGTCTTCGCGCAGATGCCCTTCGGCCAGCTCTTCGCCGTCTTCTTCTACATCTGCCTGATGGTCGCGGCGCTCACGAGCTCGGTCTCGATGCTCGAAGCCTGCACGGCCCTTCTCACGCAGACCTTCATGGTGAAGCGCAACACCGCCATCATCGTGACGACCGTGCTCGCCGCCCTCGTGGGTCTTGCCGCGACGCTGTCGTTCGGCGCCTGGAGCGACGTCCTCTTCTTCGGAAAGAACATCTTCGACCTCCTCGACTACGTCACCTCGAACGTCGGCATGCCACTTTCGACCTTCGGCATCGCGATCGCCGCGGCCTGGGTGGCCTGGAAGACGACCGCCAAGGAACTGCAGTCGGCCCGCACGCTCTCGCCCGCAACCCTTACGACGGTCCGCATTCTGATCGGCGTCGTGAGCCCGCTTTTCGTGCTCGTCGTCGCGGCGGGCGGTCTCGGTCTCTTCTGATCGATCCGACTTTCTCTTCACGCCGTCCGAAGGTTCGCCTTCGGGCGGCTTTTCTTGGTCCCTAAACTCCCGGGATAGCCTTATAAGCTAGACCCGTTCCCAGCCCTGCCGCATGCATCACCAAAAGGTGCGCGGCGGGGCTTTTACTTGAAAGAAAACCCGTACCCAACTCACAACTTTTGCCGGCAAGAGATCCAGCTG
>CASDQM010000009.1 GCA_949282745.1 uncultured Sutterella sp.
AGGCCTCCTCTTCGGAGGGACGCTCGGATTCGTAAATGTTGAGGCCGAGCGAGTCCGTGGAGAGCGACTCGACCTTCTCGCCCTCGAGGCGCTTTTCGAGCGCGATGCCCCAGCGCGCGAGTTCTTCTTCGGCGATCGCCACGGCTTCGGGGACGCGCACGCGGATTTTTCTCGTGAGGCTTCCGCCGTAGTCGTTCAGTTCATCGGGCTGAATGCCGATCACGACGATCTCTTCGGGGAGATTCCCCTGCAGCTGCGCGACCGCAAGCAGGTCGTTCATCCCCGTCTGATGGGGCGAAATCTTGGTCGACGTCCAGATTTTCACTTCGTCGCCGCGCAGGACGTGCAGCGTCCCGGGCTCTTCGTGAAAGTCGCAGCAGTCGAATACGAGAAGCCGTTTGGCTTCTTCGATGTCGTTCAAGAGATAGGCCCCGAGGGTCCCTCCGTCCCTGACGGACACGTCGGGATGGTCCGCATAGGTCTCATGAAAGGCCTCGACCGCACGAACGCCAAAGCCTTCGTCGGCCCAGAGAATGTTCCCGATGCCGAGAACGAGCGTCGTCTTCACCGTTGTTCCTCCCTGCGGCAGGCCCGAAGATGATTTCTTCGAATGCATGCGCCCGTCGCGCGTGCTTTCCATCATCGGCAATTTTCTTTTTCGCGACAAGTCGTCCGATGGCGTAGGTTCTCCTCCCGATAGGCCGCAGGAAGTAGTCCCAAAGTCGACGCCCGGCACGGACCTCGAACGACGAGCATAGCGCCACCGGAACGGTTGGCAGAAAATCGGAAGGCAAAGAACGCCGGATCGCAAGTCACCGGGCGTGCACACACACGAGACAAGGAAACCGTTTCGCCGATTCGGCCATGCGGAACGATCACTTATTCGGAATTTCCGAAATACCTGACTCGGACGACGATTTGTAGACCGTTCCAAGAGTCGTCGCCAGAGTTCCGACCTCAAGTAATCGTATTTTCTAAAAAAACAGAAAGCCGCTTCGGGACAAGAGCCATACAAGTCGCCTACACGACGGGACGTTGCCCGCCGTGCGCACCCGAGGCTTAACTGGGCCGAAGCAGCAATCCGTTGTCAACAGTGTCGGCGAACATCTCGACCGAAGTCAATGAAGTTTCCGTTCGGAGCGAAGTGAAATTCGGTCTTACCCACTCAGCTCTCTCGACTGCGGTCCCCCTCCTCCACCGGCCGGCAGACGCTCTCGAAGGCCTGCGGCGGAAGACTTGAGGCGTCCTTCGCGAGCTTCTTCGCGAGACTCGTCACGAGAAACTGTGCAAGCGTGACGTGCCAGAACATGCCCGCGGTTGTCGGGACGTAGACGTCGCCCGATTTTTCAAGAAGCCCCGCGCGCACCCACTGGCCGAGCAATGGCGTTGCCAAGCGGTCGACGTCGACGCCGAAAACCTCGCCGATCGCCTTGAGATTGAAGGGACCCTGTTCGACGGATGAGGCGATCGTGCGCATGAGGTGCCAATTGGGCGTGGGTTTGAGGAGCGCGAAGACCGGCTTTTCGCCCGCCTCGATCCGCTCTTCCCAGGCCTTGAGCCGTCGCTCCGTCATGAAGCTGTGCCCGGCGATGCGCCCGCCCGCACCCGACCCGAAGGCGAGGCAGTCGCAGGCGGTCTTGGCGAGCGTGTTGTAGCGGTTTCGCTCCTTTGCCGTTCGACGCCAGTGGGTGTTTGAGATCCTCGTCCAACGGGGGTCGGAGCTCAACACGGCGTCGGACGCCGCAAAGCGGTCCGCCGCTTCGGCGAGCGTCGCCGCGGGCGGAAACTGTCCCGTCTTGATGCGTTTGGCAAGGGGCGAGCGCGAAAAGACGTTGAGCTGATAGCAGTCGATGCCGTCGATCGGAAGGTTTCTCGCGGTTTCGAGGTCCTCGGCCCAGACGGCTTCCGTCTGCATGGGGAAACCGTAGATGAGGTCGATCACGACCGCGAATTTCTCAAAGCGGGCCATGCGCTCGACGACGCGCAAAATGCCGTCCCGATCGTCGACTCGCATCATCGCGCGCCGAATGTCGCCGTCAAAGGTCTGCACGCCGATCGAAAGACGGTTGACGCCCGCCCGGGCCGCCGCCTCGAGGCGTTTTTCCGTCATGTCGCTCACGCGTCCTTCGAGCGTGATTTCGCAGTCTTCGGCAAGCGGCAGTTCGCGGCGCGCCGCGGTCACAACCGCCTCGATGTCCCGGGGCGCGAGCGCCGAAGGCGTACCGCCTCCGAAGTAGAGCGCCGAAATCTCCCCGCCCGCTTCGCGGGACTGTACGGTACGCGACGCCCAGAGCCCGAACTCCTTCTCGAGGAGTTCCGCATAGCGGTGCGAGGCGGCCTCGTCGAAGGGATTCTGATAAAACATGCAGTAGAGGCACCGTGTACTGCAAAACGGCACGTGCACGTAGGCCACGGCCTCCTTCGTGCGGGTTTCGTTTGAAAGCGCCTCAAGCTTCAAGCGGGCGGCGCCAAAAAGCATTGGAAGGCCGATCGGTCCCGCATGCACGGTCGCCTTCGCGCGAAAGGCCGCGTGCAGGGAATCGGCTTCGTTGGCGAAATAGGCTTCGTCTCCGCCTCTTCCGATGAAACGCTTGAGCGCCTCGACGCCCGCTTCGAAGGAAATCATGGCAACGGATCCTTATTCCGAAATGTCCACGTTGCGGTAGCGGCCTTTGACGCGAAGTCCCACGTCCCACACGACGCCCCGCTCGGACGTCTTCTTGTTGGCGCCGAGAATTTCCGCACCGGGATGACGCTTGAGCGCCTTCTGTTTGACGGCGTCGGGAATCGCCGCTGCCTCGACGTCGACCTTGGAGCGGATGAGGCGGCCCGCTTCGGTGTAGACCGCCTCGATTTCACGACGGCCTTCGCGGGCGTCGACTTCGTAGGCGCGGTCGTCTTCGTCCCAATCCCATTCGAGGGACGTCGCCTGCGGAAAGGCGGCGGCAAACGCTTCGCGCACGGGCGCGGGCACGGCCGAGGCGGGCAGGTCGCCCGCATGGGCGGCGGGGAAGGACGCCGCAACGGTGAGAAGCATCGGGAGAATGATTGTGTTTCGCATGACGTGTCTCCTATCTTTCCCTCATCTTGACACAATCGCCCCTGACGCGGAAGAACAACCGTCGGCACAACCTAGCGGCAAAGGCCCGCCGAACCGATCGGTCCGACGGGCCTTTTCGAGGAGTTGGTTTAAAGAACTACCCTCAGTGGTGCGTTTCCTTGAACATGCGCAACCCGGTGGTCATCGACGAAATCGTCGTGGCGCCGCCCATCACGTCCTCGCGGAAGGACATGTAGAGGTGCGCGAACGTGAAGATGATGAAGAAGTACATCGTCACGTGATGCGTCGTGCGCACGGCCTGTGCGTCGCCAAAGAGCGTGAAGACCCAGCCGAACCAGGCCATCCAGCCCGTATCCCAACCCCAGGCCTGCGCGTAGAGCGCGAGACCCGTGATGATGATGACGATGCTGCCGAGGAAGAAGAACCCGAACATCGCGAGTTGCGCCAGGGGATTGTGCCCGGCGTACTCGGGGCTCGAGCGCTTCATGAAGAGGTAGTAGGCGGCTTGCGTGAAGACGCCCTTCCACCACTTGAAGGACCACAGAGGCGGCAGGAAGATCATGCGCGCATAGCGGTTCCCCACCACCGCCCAGTAGAGGCGGTAGATGAAGAGCGCCGTGAACGCGAGACCCGCGGCGAAGTGCGCGAGACGCACGTAGCCGAAGTCGTAGGTGATCCAGGTGTCGCCGAGGTTCGACGTCAGGGGCTCACCGATGAGGTAGCCCGTGACGATCATGACGGCCATGAGAAAGGCCATCACCCAGTGCCAGATGCGCACCGGGGCCTCCCATACGTAGAGGGGCTCGGTACCGCCCGAGGGATCAACCTCGAAGGTGACGGGATCGATTTTCATAAATCACCCTCCTTTAACGGACGCGAACGCTGCAGAGTTCTTCGCCGTCAGGATTGTAGAGATGCGTGGCGCAGGCAAGGCACGGGTCGAAGCTGTGGATCGTGCGCAGGATTTCGAGCGGGCGCTCCGGATCCGCGATCGGCGTATTCATGAGCGACGTTTCGAAGGCGCCCTGCTGACCGTCTTCGGCGCGGGGACTCGCGTTCCAGGTCGTCGGGACGATGGCCTGCCAGTTGGCAAGACGCGTGTCCTTGATGACGCACCAGTGGCCGAGCGCGCCGCGCGGGGCTTCGCAGAAGCCCACGCCCTTGCATTCCTTGGGCCAGGTCTTCGGATCCCAGAGTTCCATGTTCGCCGCGGCCTCGTCGCCCGCCTTGATGTTGGCGGTGAGGTCGTCGACGTACTGCACCATCTTGTGCGCGGTCCACTGGCATTCGAGCGCGCGCGCCGCATGGCGGCCGAGCGTCGAATAGACGGCTTCGAGCGGAAGATTGAGTTCCTGCAGAAGCGCGAGGGCCGGTTCCTTGAAGTGCTTGACGTCCTTCGCGATCGAGACGATGAGGCGGGCGAGCGGGCCCACTTCCATCATGTGGCCCTTCCAGCGCGGGGACTTGATCCAGGAGTACTTGCCGCCGTCGCCGAGCCAGGCGAACTTCGTCTTCGTGCCGTCGGTGCCCGGCGGCAGCGAGAAGGCCTGTTCGGTAACGCCGTCCCAGGGGTGCAGCCCCTTCTTGCCTTCCGGATACGTGTACCAGGAGTGGTCCACGAATTCCTGAATTTCTTCGGGATCGCGCAGGTTGACGGGATGCACTTCGTCGAGCTTGCCGTCGATGATGGCGCCCGAGGGCATCTGGAGCGACTTGTCGGACCAGTCGTTGGCGATTTCCGGGAAGTCGCCGTAGCAGAGGACGTTCTTCGAGACGATGCCGCCGCCGTACTTGAACCATTCCGGATAGAAGGATGCGATCGCCTTGATGTCCGGGAGGTACACGTTTTCGACGAAGGCTACGGAGTCGCGGGCGATGTCGCGCATGTAGTTGAGCGTGACTTCGTTCACCATCGTGCCCGCGGCGCCCGTGTCGTGCATGTTGATCGGGCAGGCGACGCCGCCCACGAGATAGTTCGGGTGCGGGTTCTTGCCGCCCAGGATCGTGTGAATCTTGATGATTTCACGCTGGAAGTCGAGGGCTTCGAGGTAGTGCGTCACGGCGAGAAGGTTCACTTCGGCCGGAAGCTTCATCGCGGGATGGCCCCAGTAGCCGTTCGCGAAGATGCCGAGCTGGCCCGAAGCGACGAACTTCTTCAGGCGGTTCTGCACGTCGCGGAAGTACCCCGGCGAAGAGAGCGGATGATGCGGGCTGATCTTCTGCTGCAGTTCCGAGACGGCGCGCGGATCGGCCGAGAGGGCGCTCACGACGTCCACCCAGTCGAGCGCGGAGAGCTGATAGAAGTGCACGATGTGGTCGTGCGTGTAGAGCGTCGCGTTCATCAGGTTGCGGATGATGTTCGCGTTCTTCGGGATCTTGATCCCGATCGCGTCTTCGACGCTGCGCACGGCGGCGAGGGCGTGAATGCCCGTGCAGACGCCGCAGATGCGTTCGACGAACGCCCAGGCGTCGCGCGGATCGCGACCCTTCAGAATCACTTCGAGGCCGCGCCACATGGTGCCCGTGCTCTGCGCGTCCCGAATCACGTTGTCTTCCCCGAGCACGGCCTGCACGCGAAGATGGCCTTCGATGCGGGTCACGGGGTCCACGACGATACGGCGGTTTTCACTCATTCTTTCCTCCCGATTTCCTTATTGCTCTTGCCGACGCGGGCCTGCGCGACGGCGGAGAGTGCAGCGTGCGCAATGACGGCGGCGCCGACGACGCCCGCCGTGGCGAGACCGACCTTGTCGGCCGTCGCTTCGATGCCGCCCCAACCCGGAGGCAGAATCGTCGTTTCGTGTTCGTAGAACGAACCCTTGTCGAAGAAGTTGGGTTCCGAGCAGCCGATGCAGCCGTGACCGGACTGGACGGGCCAGGAGAGACCTTCGTTCCAGCGGATGGTCGAGCAGGCGTTGTAGGTCGTCGGGCCCTTGCAGCCGACCTTGTAGAGGCAGTAGCCGAGCTTCGCGCCGATGTCGTCGAAGGTTTCGACGAACTGGCCGGCGTCGAAGTGGGCGCGGCGGTAGCACTTGTCGTGAATGCGCTGGCCGTAGAACATCTTCGGACGGCCGAGACGGTCGAGCGGCGGGATGCGGTCGTAGGTGAGGATGTAGGTGATGACGCCCGTCATCACTTCCGGAATCGGAGGGCAGCCCGGAACGAGCACGATGGGCTTGTCCTTGATGATGTCCGTGATCGGAACGGCCTTCGTGGGATTGGGCTTGGCGGCCTGCACGCAGCCCCAGGCGGCGCAGGAGCCCCAGCCGATGACGGCCTTGGCGCCCTTGGCGACGTGCTGAATCTTCTGCAGGAAGGTTTCGCCGCCCGGAATGCAGTTGACGCCGTCGTCGTTCAGAGGAACGTTCCCTTCAACGGCGAGGATGTAGTTGCCGTTGAACTTCTTGATGGTGTCTTCGAGCGCCGCTTCGGCCTGATGGCCGGCCGCGGCCATGATCGTGTCGTCATAGTCGAGCGAGATCATGGAGAGAACAAGGTCCTTCGCCACCGGATGGTAGGAGCGGATGAAGGACTCGGTGCAGCACGTGCATTCGAGGCCGTGGAGCCAAATGACGGGCGTGCGGGGTTTGGTCTGCATGGCCTCGGCAATTTCTTCCGCGCCGGCGCTGCCGAGTCCGAGACTCGCGGCCGTGAGCGAACAAAACTGCAGGAAGCTGCGCCGGCTGACGCCCTGACGCCGCAGTGCCTGATATTGCGTTTCAAACATGGAGGTTCTCCTCTCGGGGTTTCTCGCCGTCTCCCCCGCAAAAGGCGGGTTCGACGACTTTCATTGTAGAGTGTAGGAGCGGAAATGAAAATTCGAAAGTCTCCGATGGACTTAGAACGCCTTGCAAAACGGCCGTTTTTCGCCGTAAACACGGCTAGCTACCGATACTCCCTTTGGTGAATTTCCTTTAAGTTACCGAGATGACTCTCGACGTCCCCGCAGTTACACAAGTGAAAGCGCCTTTCGGAGAATCCCCCTTCTCCTTTCGAGATAGCTGAAACTAGTTTTTATCGGCAAATCCCCTCCACGGACGGATGGGCAAGAAAGGAAAAATCGCGCTAGGCTTTTCTCATGCAACCCGGAGAGAGACGAGGATGACCGAAGGAACCGTTTTTCCCAACAATCCCGAAGCGATTTTTCAGAGCGGATTCGAGCGCATCGCCCGAACCCGCATGGCGGGACTGCCCCTTTTGAACCCCAACCTATCGGTAAAGGCGCTCGGCTTCGAGCGCTCGGGAGCCCTTTGGCTCGGCGCCCTCGTGACGCCCTGGTCGATCTTCGCCGTGCTCGCCGCGGCGGACGAATCGGCGCTCGAAGACCTTCGCGCCGCACCGGGCGAAACGATTACGGTGACGCTTCCCGCGGGAGACTTCGCCTTTCTCGGCGCCGAAGAGCCCGGGATCGGACGCTACCTCACGCTCTCTCTGGTGAGTCCCGTCTTTGAAATTCCGCGCCAGGACGCGGCGCAGGGCATCGCGCTCGAATCCCTGCGGCTTTTGCGCGAGGGCCTCCCGGAGATCCCCGAAGAAACCGGTACGCCCCTGAAGCGCGTGATCCCCATCGAGGACGCCCGCGAAGCGGCTGCGAAGGCCGCCAAACCGCAGTCCCGCCGCGCCTTTTTGACCCGATATTTCCAATGATGCCGACGACCGCCCCCCTTCCCGTCATTCGGCTCGCCCTGGCGGGCGACGCCCTGACGCTCACGAACGAACGCTTGCAAAAGCCTTCTCCTGCGGCACTGCTTCTCCCCGGGAAAACGCTTTCGCTCTCGCTCGACATTCTGCGCATGCTCTTGACGCTCTGTCCCGAAGCGCATGCGGCGACCCTCACCGCGGCGGCGCATGCGGGCAACGACAAGGCCCCCGAAACCGACGCGCTCGTGCGGCGCGCGGTCCTCGAAGCCGTGAGCGAAACCGTGCGCACGGCGGTCTACGACATTCCGAGACGCCACGGTGCGCTTCGTCCTGCGGTCGAAGCGGTGCGCGGCCTTCGCGCGGCGCATGCGAAGGCCGTGGCCGACAATCTCTCCGACGCGTCGGAAGCGGCCTTCCGGGAAGCGGTCGAAAAGGCTTTGCCCGACGAATTCCTCTCGGAAGTGACGGCGCTCTTCAATGACTTCTCGCGACTTCCCGCGGCGGATGCGAAGACGCTTTTCACGGTCGACAAGCTCAGGGACGACGACCTCGCGACGCTCGGACGGGATCTCCTCGAAGGAAAACTCGAAGCGCCCCGCGCGGCCGTTCCGGGCGCCCTTGCGCGCGAATGTGCTAGAGAGGGTCTTGCCCCCGCCTTCCGGCCGAAGGACCTTTTTACGGCGCGCCTTGCGGAAGTGAAGCGCTGGCTTGCGGGCGAGGAAACGCGCTTGGGGGCCCTGCGCACCCTGACGCTTCCCGCGTCCGAACCCGGCCTCGCGGCCGGCATCGCGGGCCTGGAAACCGCCCGCGGTACGCTTTTCGCCGCCGTGGAAATGAAGGACGGGCGCATCGTTCGGGCGGGCTTTTTGGCGCCGACCGAATGGTCGATGCGAAAGGACGCCCTGCCCCTCGTGTGGGCCCGGCATTTCCTCGCCGCCCGCAAGAACGATCCGCGGCTCAGGGAACGGCTCGAAACGCTCTTTGCGGCGTTTGACCCCTGCACCGATCTCGTCTGGGAGGAAGGCCATGCATGAGCTCTCGCTTTGCGAAGGGATCGTCTCCGCCGTCGAACGCACGGCCGAACGCCACGGGATTTCGCGCGTCGCATCGGTGCGCGTCGCCGTGGGACGCCTTGCGGGCGTCGACATTCCGAGTCTCGAATTCGCCTGGCACTCCGTCACGATGACGGGGCCCCTCACCGGGGCGAAGCTCGTGATCGAGCGCCCCGAAGGGACGGCCTTCTGCACGGACTGCGGCGAAACCGTGCCGCTTGCGAAATTCGGGGACCCCTGTCCCAAGTGCGGCGGCTTCCGGCTCATCCCCAACGGCGGGACCGAACTCAAGGTGCTCGACTTTCTTCCGGCCGACGACGAAACCGAGGAAGCCGAGTCCGAAACGAATTGATTTTTTGAGGAGACAACACCATGTGCACGACCTGCGGCTGCGGCCACACGCACGATCATCATCACGATCACGCCCACGATCACGATCATCCTCATGACCACGGGCACGATCACCCACACGATCATTCTCACGACGGGGCGCAGCCGCGCCGCGCCCACGACGCCGACTTCGACGCCGACCGCGCAATCGCGGTGGAGGAAGACATTCTGGCGCGAAACGACGCGGTCGCCCGCCGCAACCGCGAATACTTCAAGGCGCACGGGATCTTCGCCCTCAACTTCGTCTCGAGCCCCGGTTCGGGGAAGACCGAATTCCTCGCGGCGACGATCCGCAAGTTGGGCGAGCGCGCCAAGCTCGCCGTGATCGAAGGCGACCAGCAGACCGAAAACGACGCCGAACGCATCCGCGCGACGGGCGCCAAGGCCCTTCAGATCCAGACGGGCGAAGGCTGCCACCTCGACGCCTCGATGATCGAACGGGCGCTCGGCGAACTGAAACCCGAGGACGGGTCGCTTCTCTTCATCGAAAACGTCGGGAATCTCGTCTGTCCCGCGGCCTTTGACCTCGGCGAAGCGCACAAGGTCGTGATTCTCTCGGTAACCGAGGGCGAAGACAAACCCCTCAAGTATCCCGACATGTTCCGCGCGTCCGACATCATGATCCTCAACAAGATCGATCTCCTCCCCTACGTCCCCTTCAACGCGGACAAATGCGAGGAATACGCGCGGCGCGTGAATCCCGACATCCGGATTCTCCGCGTTTCGGCGCTCACGGGCGAGGGGCTTGACGCCTGGCTCGTGCGGCTTGCGGAAATGGCGGCGCTCGACTGAGTTCGCCGCCTCTGAGAGAAGGAGGAAAAAACGGTATGACGACGGCAAGGCTTTTTCGCGTGACGGGACTGGTTCAGGGCGTGGGATTTCGCCCGACCGTCCACCGAATCGCGCATGAACTTGCGCTCGCGGGCGAAGTCTTCAACGACGCCGAAGGCGTGGGCGTGATTCTCGAAGGCCCGGAAGAAGCGGTTCTGCGCTTTCCCGAGGTGCTTCGCGCGCAAAAGCCTCCGCTCGCGCGCATCGACGACGTCGTCATGACCGAGGTCCCGGCGACGGGCCGCACCGAATTCACGATCACGAAGACGAAGGGCGGCCACGTGCGCACCGGCATCACCGCGGACGCGGCGACCTGCGCGGCGTGTCTCGAAGACCTCTTTGATCCCCTAAACCGCCGCTACCGCTACGCCTTTACGAACTGCACGCACTGCGGCCCGCGCTTTACGATCACGAAGCGCCTTCCCTACGACCGTCCGCAGACGACGATGGCGCCTTTTGCGATGTGTCCCGACTGCCTCACGGAATACGAGGATCCCCTGGACCGGCGCTTTCACGCGCAGCCCAACGCCTGTCCCGTCTGCGGCCCGAAGCTCGAACTCACGCTCCCCGACCGCACGCCCGTCCCGGGCGACCCCGTTCGCGAAGCCGTGCGGGCGCTGCACGACGGGAAGATCGTCGCCGTCAAGGGACTCGGCGGCTTTCACCTCGCCTGCGACGCAAGAAACCCGAAGGCCGTCGCTACGCTTCGCGCGCGCAAGCACCGCGACGAAAAGGCCCTCGCCCTCATGGCGCAGTCCGTCGCCTCGGCTGAGCGGATTGCCCTTGTGACGCCCGAAGAAAAGGAACTTCTCGAAAGCGTCGCGCGCCCGATCGTTTTGTTGAGAAAGCGCCCGGACGTGGAGCTCGAAGGCATCGCGCCGGGGCTCACGGACGTGGGCGTGATGCTTCCCTATACGCCGCTTCACTGGCTTCTCTTTCATAGCTTCGCTGGCGAACCCGACGGAACGGCGTGGTGCCATGAGGCGTCCGACACGCTTCTCGTCATGACGAGCGCGAATCCGAGCGGCGAGCCCCTCGTCGTCGACAACGACGAAGCCTACGAGCGCTTGGGCGACTTGGCCGACCTCTTTTTGCTTCACAACCGCGACATTCTCATCCGCTGCGACGACTCCGTCGTGCGGCGGGTCGCGGGAAAGACGCTTTTCGTGCGCCGCGCCCGCGGCTATGTTCCCGATCCGATCGCGCTTCCGCGCGCGATGCCTTCCGTCGCGGCGACGGGGCCCTATCTTAAGAACACGGCGGCCCTCATTCGAGAGAAGGAACTCTATCTCACGCAGCATACGGGCGACCTCGAAGGAACGGGTACGCGCAGGGCGCTCGAGGACGCGATCGATCATCTCGCGGGCCTCTACGAAATCTCGCCGGTTCTGTACGCCTCCGACACGCATCCCGACTTCTACTCGACGACGCTCGCACAATCCCGGGCGGAACGCCTCGGCGTCCCGCACTATCTCATTCAGCACCACGCCGCGCACGTCGCGGCCGTGATGGCCGAATCGGGCGCAAAGGAGGGCGTCGGCCTCGCGCTTGACGGCACAGGGCTCGGCGACGACCGGACGATCTGGGGCGGAGAACTCTTTCGCGTGACGCCCGAGGGGTGGACGCGGCTCGGCCATCTTCTGCCTCTTCCGCTTCCCGGCGGCGACGCGGCGGCCCGAGAACCCCGGCGCGTGGCGGCGGCGGTTCTCACGCTTCTCGGACGCGAAAACGAAATCGCGACGCGCTGGCCCGATCTGCCCGGCGCGGACAAATTCGGACGGTTCGTGCGCTCTACGCTTTGCCCGAAGGCCTCGTCCACGGGCCGGCTCTTCGATGCGGCGGCCGCTCTTTTGGGACTCGTCGCCGTACAGCACGACGAAGCGCGCGCCGCGATGCTTCTTGAAGCGGAAGCCGAAAAGGTCGACGTTGCGCCCCTTTGGGAGGACGCCGTCCGGGTCAGGGGCGGGGTGCTCGATCCCCTGCCGATTTTCGAAAAGCTCCTTGCCGAACCCGATCGATCCCTGGCTGCGGCCGGGTTCATTCGCACGCTCGCGCGCGGCTTTGCCGAACTCGTCCGCGCTTCGGGCGTGACGGGCAAGGTGGCGCTTACGGGCGGCTGCGTCATCGACCGCCCCTTTACGGAAGCACTTCTCGAAGACCTCGCCCTCTTCGGGATGGAGGGCGTCCTTCCCTTGAAGGCGCCTCCGGGAGACGGCGGTGTTGCGGCGGGCGAAGCGTGGCTTTCGGCCCTGGCGCTCGAAGCGGGGACGGAGCCTAAGCCCCTCGAGAAATAAAGGAAACGAAAGGGAGCCTTCCCCAAGGTGGCTCCCACATAAAAGGAAGGAAAAACAACATGTGTTTGGCCGTGCCTGCACAAATCGTGCGGATGAATTCACCCGTCGAAGCGCTCTGCGACTTCGGCGGCGTCAAAAAAGCCGTGGACGTGACGCTCATTGCGGACCCGAAGGTTGGCGACTGGGTGATCGTGCACGTCGGATTCGCACTCGAGAAAATCGACGAGGAAAAGGCGCGCGAAACGCTCGCGCTCCTCGCCCAAGCCGCGAACCTCACCGAAGAACCCAAAGGGGAGGCTGCGTCATGAAGTGGGTCGACGACTTTCGCGTGCCCGAAGAGGTGCGCGCCCTCGCGGACGCGGTGCGCGCCGAAGCGGATCCCGCGCGGCAATACCGGTTCATGGAGTTTTGCGGCGGGCACACGCACGTGCTCTCGCGCTGGGGCCTGACGGGCCTTCTTCCCGACAACGTGCGGATGATTCACGGACCGGGCTGTCCCGTGTGCGTGCTCCCCGTGGGACGCATCGAAATGGCGGCGGAACTCGCGCTTGACAAAAAGGCGATCGTCTGCACCTACGCCGACACGCTTCGCGTCCCCGCGAAAAAGGGGCGCTCGCTTCTCGGCGTCAAGGCCGAAGGCGGCGACGTGCGGCCCGTCTACTCGCCCGTCGACGCGCTCAAGGTCGCGCGCGACAACCCCGACCGCGAAGTCGTCTTCTTTGCGATCGGTTTTGAGACGACGACCCCGCCGACCGCCGTGGCGCTCTTGCGCGCGAAGGAAGAAGACCTCAAAAACTTCACGGTCCTCTCCTCGCACGTTCTGACGCCGCCCGCCATGCGGCACATCCTCACGACGGCGCCCGAGCGCCCCGACGCCCCGAAATTGGACGGCTTGGTCGGCCCCGCGCACGTCTCGGTCGTGACGGGGTGGGGCGTCTACCGGCCCTTTGCCGAAGAATTTCACATGCCCGTCGTCGTGGCAGGGTTCGAGCCCGCCGACATGATGCTAGCGATCCGCATGCTCGTCGCCCAGGTAAACGACGGACGCGCCGAAGTCGAAAACGAATTCACCCGCGCCGTCACCGAAGAAGGAAACCTCACGGCCCAGGCATTGACCGACAAGGTCTTCACGCTTCGCGACACGTTCGAGTGGCGGGGCTTGGGCTCGGTCCCGCATTCGGCGCTGAAACTTCGCGACGAATGGGCGGACTTCGACGCCGAAAAGCGCTTCACGCTTCGCGAGCGCCGCATTGCGGACCACAAGGACTGCGCCTGCGGCGCGATTCTGCGGGGCGAAAAGAGTCCCGGTCAATGCCCCCTTTTCGGCACCGTCTGCACGCCCGCCCATCCGATCGGCGCCTGCATGGTTTCGAGCGAAGGCGCGTGCGCCGCGGAACTGCGCTACGCGCCCCGCCGTCAGGAGAACACCAAATGAAAATTGCCCCTTCTTACGCAAGCTCGCTCGACCTCGAACGAGGCAGCGTCGACATGACTCACGGCGCGGGCGGTCTCGCGACCGAACAGCTCATCCGCGAAGTCTTCGCGAAGCACTTCCGAAACGACTGGCTCGAACAGGGCCACGACGGCGCGCTTCTGCCTCCCCTCAAGGGGAATCCCGTCTTCTCGTCGGACGGCCACGTCGTGAAACCCCTCTTCTTTCCGGGCGGCGACATCGGACGCCTCGCCGTCGCGGGGACCGTGAACGACGTCGCCGTCTGCGGCGCAAAGCCCCTGTATCTTTCCGCCTCCTTCATTCTCGAAGAGGGCCTGCCTCTCGCCGAGCTCGACCGGATCGTCGCGAGCATGGCCGACACCGCCCGCGAGGCGGGGGTCGCCATCGTGACGGGCGACACGAAGGTCGTGGAAAAGGGCCACGGCGACGGTCTTTACGTCGCGACGAGCGGGATCGGCGAGAAGCTCGTCGACTACGTGATCGACGGACGAAGCGCCCGCCCGGGCGACGCGGTCCTCGTCACGGGAACGATCGGAGACCACGGCACGGCCATTTTGTCCGAGCGCGAGAGCCTCGGCTTTGAAACGGAAGTGGTGAGCGACGCCGCACCCTTGAATAAAATGATCGAAACGTTGCTTGCGGCCGTGCCCGTCGTGCACGTTCTGCGCGACCCGACCCGCGGGGGCGTCGCCGCGACGCTGAACGAAATCGCGCATCAGAGCGGCGTGGGCGTGGAATTGGACGAACGCTCGCTTCCGGTGCGGCCCGCTGTTGCGGCCGCCTGCGAATTTCTGGGGCTCGATCCCCTCTACGTCGCAAACGAAGGAAAGCTTCTCGTCATCCTGCCCAAGGAATACGCCGAAAAGGCGCTCGAAGCGCTTCGCTCTGATCCGCACGGCGCGGACGCGGCCGTGATCGGGCGCATCACGGCGGAACACGCCGGGGTCGTGGAAATGACGACGCTTCCCGGAGGCAAGCGCCTTGTGGACTGGCTGCACGGCGAGCAGCTGCCGCGCATCTGCTGAGGGACCGCGGCCGGGGACGCGAACCGTGACGCGTTCCGCCGGCCGCCGCTTGTTTTCGAGCCGCCGGGCGATTGACGACGCAGACCGAGATTTTTGAAGAAATGCCGCCGATCGGACGGTCTTTTTTGGACGATCAGGCAATAGATCGCCAAGAATCCGCTCTTCTCAGACGGAAAACCTCACTACACTTTAGAAACCAAGGAGGATGCCATGCAAAGACGTCAACTCATCACCGCGATTCCGGGACTCTTCGGAGCCGCCCTGAGCCTTTCTTTCCCCCTTGCGGCGCGCGCCGCAGAGACCGAAGGGACCTCCTTTGCCGTCACCGATCTGCTCGGACGGGAAGTGCGCTTTGAAAAGGCGCCCGAGCGCATCGTCGTCGCGAACTACATCCTCAACTTCCTCATGACGGGAGGCGCCGCGTCGCTTTCGAAGGTCGTCGCGCTCCCGCAGGACGGCTGGGAAGCGACCCGCACGGGCGAATACAAGCTTTTGACCGAGGCCTTTCCGTCGATTCTCAAGCTCTCCTCGATCGGGGGCTATCACGACAACGTCCTCAATACCGAACGCATTTTGTCGCTCAAGCCCGACGTCATCCTCGTCAACATTCCGCAGTACCGCGACAACGCCCGGCGCCTCGCCGTGCTCGAGCGCGCGGGCGTGAAGACCGTGGTGCTCGACTACCACGCGATGAAGCCCGAAAACCATGCGGCGAGCACCCGGATTCTCGGCAAACTTCTCGGACGCGAGGAAGCGGCCGAAGCGCAGTGCCGCCGCTACGAAGAGGCCCTGAAAGATCTGCAGACCCGCATCGCGGTTTTGCCCGACGAGAAAAAGCACCGGCGCGTTTACGTAGAGCTCGGCAACGAGGGCGTGGCCCGTCTCGGAAACTCCTACAACCGCACCGTTCTCTGGGGCGCGATTCTCGAAGAGCTCTCCGCCGCCAACATCGCGGCCGACATGAAGGCCCCCTATGCGCCGCTCGCGCGCGAATTTGTCATCGCCGCAAACCCGCAGACGATCCTGATTGCGGGGAGCATCTGGCGCAACGCCGCCGAAGCCGACTCCATGCGCATGGGCCTCACCGTCACCGAGGACGAAGCGCAAAAGCGTCTCGCGGGCTTCGCCGCGCGTCCGCTCTTTGCGAAGACGGACGCCTACCGCACGGGCGAGATCTGGGCCGTGGACCACGGGAGTCTCCGAACGATCGCCGACTACGTCTTCCCGCAGTTCATCGCGAAGATCCTCTACCCCGACGTCTTCGCGGACCTCGATCCGGACGAGGAAATCCGGACCTTCTACCGCAACTACCTCCCCGAAGTGAATCCCGCGGGCGTCTATTGTCTGCGCGCCGCGGCGGGGGCGAAACGCTGAGGTCCCGATGAGTTGCCACCTCCACTACCGGAACCAAACCCTGCGGCGGGTCTCCTTGCTCGCCGCCGGGGCGGCGTTGCTCGTCCTCTTTATTCTCCTCGACCTCGCGACGGGCACCTCCGACATGACGGTGGGGCGCGTCGCGGCGGCGTTGCTCGCGGGGCCTTCGGCCGAGGGCGTCGACGCCGTGATTCTGTGGGAACTGCGCCTTCCGATGACGCTCACGGCGCTTTTCGTCGGGACGTCTCTGGCACTCGCCGGACTCGAAATTCAGAACATCACGGGGAACGCCTTGGCAAGCCCCTCGACGCTCGGCGTCACCTCCGCCGCGAGTTTCGGGGCGGCATTGGCCATCACGGCGGGCGTCACTTTTTTCGGACAGCTCTGGATCGGCACGACGGCCGCCGCCTTCCTTTTCGCACTCCTCGTCTCGGGACTCATCTATGCGCTCTCCGAGCGGCGCGGCATGACGCCGCAGACCGTGATTCTCGCGGGGATCGTGATGAACTTCTTCTTCCTTGCGCTCCAGCAGCTGCTCCTCTACGGCGCGAGCCCCGAAACGGCGCAGCTCATCAACGGCTGGACCTTCGGGAATCTGGAGCGCTCGAGCGCTCTTTCGGCCGCGGCCGCCGCGGGCTTCACGCTCGTCGCCGCCCTGTGGCTCTTGCCCCGCGCCTGGTCCATGACGGCGCTTACGATCGGGGAAGAACGCGCGCGAAGCCTCGGCGTTCCGGTGACGCGCCTTCGCGTCGAAGCCTTCCTTCTCTCCGCCCTGTTGATCGCGGGGGCCGTGAGCTTCATCGGGACGATCGGATTCGTGGGGCTCGTTGCGCCGCACTTCGCGAAGCTCACGCTCGGCGACGATCAGCGCTTTCTCATTCCCGGCACGATTTTGGCGGGCGGCCTTCTCATGACGGCGAGCTCCGTCGCGGCGAAGCTTCTCTCCGCGGGCGCCGTGCTCCCTGTCGGAATCGTCACGTCGCTCGTGGGCGTTCCCTTCCTTTTCGTGCTGCTCCTTCGTGAGACGGGAGGTGTGCGGTGATCGAACTTCAACTCCAAAACCTCTCCGTTTCGTTTGGCCCCAACCGCATTCTCACGGACCTCGACGCCGTGATTCCCGGCGGAGCGATTACGAGCGTGATCGGCCAGAACGGCGGCGGGAAGACGACGCTTCTCAAGGCCGTCGCCGGACTCGTTCGGCACGAGGGGGCCGTGCGCATCACCGAGGACGGGCGCGAGCTCACCCGCAAGTGCGTGAGCTACGTGCCGCAGCTCTCGACCGTGACGAGTCGTCTGACAGTCTTCGAGATGGTGCTTTTGGGGCTCGTCAACGACCTCTCCTGGCGCGTCACGCCCGAGCGTTTCGAAGAAGTGGACCGGACGCTTCACCGCATGGAGATCGCGCACCTCGCGCAGGAGCCCGTCTGCCGGCTCTCGGGCGGACAAAAGCAGCTCGTCTTCATGGCGCAGGCTTTTGTGGCGCGTCCCAAGGTATTGCTTTTGGACGAACCCACGAGCGCGCTCGACCTGCGCCACCAGTTGGTCGTGATGGAGGCGGCGCGCCGCTACGCCGCCGAAACCGGGGCCGTGTGTCTTGCGGTCGTGCACGATCTACTCACGGCCTCGCGCTTTTCGCGCTCGCTTTTGCTTCTCGAAGAAGGCTGCATCAGTGCGCTCGCCGCCCCCGAAGAAGTGCTGAGGGCGGAGAAGCTCGAACCCGTCTATCATGTGGATGTAAGTGTGGAACAAAGCCGATCGGGCTTTCTGCAGGTGGTGCCGTTGCGCCCCCACCCGATCGCGCACGAACACGGAGGTCATCATGGCGACCACTAATGCCGCGCTTTCCGCCATTTCGGACTATTGGAACCTGCGTGCCGAGGGCTATTCGCTCCATACGCGGGACGAACTCGAGGGCGACGCCGGCCGGCGCCTTGCCGCGCTTTTTGCGGAAACCCTTCCCCTCCCCGAAGGAGGCGGCCGACTCCTCGACGTGGGCTGCGGTCCGGGACTCTTTTCCATCGCCGCCGCGAAACTCGGCTGGAGCGTGACGGGGATCGACCTCTCGCAGCGCATGCTCGACGAAGCCCGTTCGAACGCTCAGGAAGCGGGACGCCCCGCGATCTTCCAGATCGGCAACGCCGAGGCGCCCGACTTCGCGCCCGAAAGTTTCGATGCCGTCGTCAACCGCTATCTTCTCTGGAACCTTCCGCATCCCGAAGAAGCGCTCGCCGCGTGGCTGCGCCTTCTCAAGCCGGGCGGAAAGCTCCTCGTCTCCGACGGCAACCACTATCTCCATCTCTTTGACGAAACCTATCGCCGCGTCGAAGCCTTGAAGACGCCGCCCGAAGGGCACGATCCCAAGTACGTGGGCGACGTCGACACGACGCCGATGATGGAAATCGCGAAGACCCTTCCGCTCTCGGCGGTGCATCGTCCCGAATGGGATCAAAAGACCGTTGAAAAGCTGGGCGCCCGCTTCCGCCTCGTCGAAACGACCGTCACCGTCGTGACGGATCCCGAGACGAAGGAAGAGCTCCGCGTCGTCGACGACTTCATCTGGATCGCAGAAAAACTCTGACCCTCCATTCCTTTTTGACTTCTTCTTGAACAATTGGCCGCCCGCCGAAACGGACGGCCTCTTTTTGCGCCCGGGAAAAGCCGCGGGGTTTGCTCATAGCGACTGCAGGAATTCGATGAGGCGCTCGGCGTGCGCGACGGAAGCGGCGTTTTGCGCCTCGATCTTTTCAGGAGACGTACGCATGGCGTAGCTCACGCCGCAGGTGTGGATTTCGCCCGCGTACTCCATGCGGCAGAGGCGGGCGGTCGCCTTGAAGCAGGCGAGGAAGTCGTCGAGATCGAAGCCCACGGGACCGTCCTTGGCGAAGACCGCCTCAGGGGCGCCCGTCGTAAACGAGAGAACGAGCTTCTTGCCCGCAAGCTTGTCGCCCTTGCTTCCGTGCGAGAAGCCGTGCACGAAGGTTTCCTCCATCCAGCGCTCGAGAAGCGAGGGCGCGGAATACCAGAAGACCGGGAACTGCAGGACGATGACGTCCGCCTTGAGGAGTCTTGCCTGCTCGGCCGCGACGTCAATCCGGAAATCCGGATAGAGGCGGTCGAGCTTCACGATTTCGGCGTCGGGGAGACGCTCGGCGAGCACTTCCAAAATCTTCTTGTTTGCGACCGAGGCTTCGAGATTCGTGTGGCCGCTGACGACGAGAACGTTCTTCATGAGATAACCCTCCATACTCTGCATTCGTTGCGGCGCCATGGAAACGGCGTCCGCATGATGTCCTCAGAATACCCCGATCTTATGGGTGCGCAAACGGAGATGACGGCGCTCTTCCAACGTCCGTACAGAGGATGACGGACTTTGAGGAGAGGCTCTTCTGTCGACCTCTCTCCTTTACTTTTGCGCGGCCTCGTAACTTTTCGCATGCTCGGACGCCAACTCGAGGAACCGCCGCAGAACGTCGCGGCTCTCTTCGCCCCGGCGCCAGTTGAGCCAGTAGCCGATGTCGCCCTTCTCGTCCGTCATGAGAATGAAGCGCCGCGTACCGTCGTCACGGTAGGTGCGCACCATTTCGGTCGTGAAGGTCGGCGCCTTGGACGTCATCAGGTCGTGGCGGAAAAGGAAGAAGTCCCGATAGACGGTCATCTTGACCGACGGATGCAGGGCTTCGTGCAGACTTCGCTTTTGACGAGAAAAGGCGCCGTCCAGATCGAGAAAGCAAATCTCGCCCGCCCGCAGATCAGCCATGCGGGCGGTCCCTTGGAAATGCGGGTCGGCGAGTTCTTCGACGGAGACGCCCTCGATCGTCAGGGCGTCGAGGCGGTCGGTCGAGAGGCTCAGATAGGTTCGGTCGATCGCCCAGAGTTGCGAAGCAATGTCCTCTTCGTTCCACTCCTCCGCCGAAACGACGCAGTCGTAGCGCCCCGAGCACAGAGCCTCGGGCGTGCAGTCGTCGGGCACGAGCACGGGCTCGATCGTCACGCCTTGAAGCGTCGCCGCGAGTCTCGGCACGAAGTACCAATAGGGCCCTGGATCGCAAAAGGCGATCCGCAGACGAACCTCTTCGCGCGCGAGTTCCCGGGCGGCAAACCGCAACGCTTCTTCGGCGTTCAGTACCGCTTCGGCTCGGGAAAGCAGCGCCTTCCCCGCCTCCGTCAGGATCATCTGCCTGCGTTCCCGCCGAAAGAGCGAGACGCCCAGGATTTCTTCGAGCCGTCGGATCGACATGGAGAGGGCCGGTTGCGTGATGTGGAGGGTTTCAGCCGCCTCCGTGAGCGTTCTCGCCCGGGCGACGACGAGGAAGTGCTGCAGTTGTCGCGTTTCCATGATCGGCTTCTTCGCAAAGGTTGCCGAAAAAGCATAAGCGAGATTTATATTTCCATCAAGAATTGAGATTATCTTTTCGCCGAAGCCGCGGATAGCATGATGGCAAACCCAAAGCGATTCTTATGCTTTGCCCCCCCTTTTTGGAGAATATCATGAATCTTCAGCGACGCAAGTTTTTGGGCGCGGGCCTTGCCGGCGCTCTCGCGACCGCCACCGCGGCCCATGCGGTCCCCTCGAAGGAAGAAAACGTCATAGCGCTTCGCACGATGGGAAGCTTCGCCTTCGGCGGCGCGATCGACCGTCTTCCCGACGGCACGACCTTCCACGGCGACCACGGTTACGCCCAGTACTACGTGGCGGCGCATTCGCGTACCCTTCCGATCGTGATGTGGCACGGGATCGGTCAGTCGGGCAAGACCTACGAGTCGACGCCCGACGGGCGCGAAGGATATCAGGCGCTCCTTCCCCGCCTCGACTGGTCCGTCTACATCGTCGACCAGCCCCGCCGCGGTCGTGCGGGCTACACGAACGCGAAGAATTCCGGTCCCGAAATCCCGACGACCGCGAGCGAAGCGGGCGTCTGGAACGCCTTCCGAAACGGCCTTTGGGTGGCCCCCGGCAAACCCACGATCTATGCCGACTCGCAGTTCCCGGTCTCGGGAGCGGCCGTCGATCAGTTCTTCCGTCAACAGACGCCGGGGACCGGGGATGAACCCTACACCGCCGAATTTCGCCTCTTCATGGGGAAGACCGGCGCGGCGCTTTTTGACCGCATCGGCGAGGGCATTCTCATCACCCACTCGAACAGCGGTCAGTACGGTTGGGAAATCGCGATGGCGACGAAAAAGGTCCGGGCCATCGTCGCCTACGAACCTGGCGCCTGCGCCTTCCCGAACGAAGAACCGCCCGCCGACGTACCCGCGAAGACCGAGGCGGTCGCCGCCCGCATGTTCCCGCGCATGGTACCGATGGCGCGCTGGCAGGCCTTGACGAAAATTCCGATCCTGATTGTCTTCGGCGACCACATCAGCGACGAACCGAGCGAAATCTTCAACGTCGACGTCTGGCGCATCGCCCGTGAACGCGCCCGTCAGTTCGTCAAGCAGATCAACGCCCACGGCGGCGACGCGACGCTCATCGAATTGCCGAAGCTCGGGATTCACGGCAACACGCACGCGGTCTTCGCGGACAAGAACAACGTCGAGATCCTCAACCTCATGACGAAGTGGTTTGCCGAGAAGAAGCTCGACGGCTACGAACGTCCGCATACGGGCCCCGCGCCGTTGGAACTCCCGATGAGCATTCCGCTCGAGACGGCGAAGTGACGCCGAAGCGCCGAAGAACGGCTTGACAAATGGCAATCGAGAGGGAGAGTCCAACGGATTCTTCCTCCGTGCTTTTCGCGGAGTCCTCGATCGAGGCTGCGGTGCGAAAGATGGTGCGCGCGATCGAAGCGATGCGGTACGTGTGGGGCGCTGACTCGAACAACTTTCTCTCCGACGTTACGATTCGTAAGTTACAGTTTTTGTAGCTACAAAAACTGTAGGGTTCGTTTGATCGGCAGACATGCCCAGTCTTCGTGTTCAGACCAGGCGCCTCAGAAAAATCAGGACGCCTCCCGCTCCTTCATGGGTTTTAGAGCCTTCTCGATGCACTTGCGCCAGAAGGCGGTCGACTTTGGATCCTCGCCCAACCACCTGCAGATGAGTTCGTCGGTCGAGAGAAGACCGCTCTCCGCCCAAAACTTTCTGACGCCGCCCTCGGCCTGCGGGTCCTTCTCGAACCGATCGGCAAGCATGTCGCCCAATAGATATCCGAAAACGTACTGCCAGTCGTAGGCGATGGTTTCCTGTCGGTAGAAATGCGGCTTGTACGCCCAGACATAACGGTCCGCCCCGGTCGTCGTATCGCCGAAATAGTGACGCCACGCCGCGTCGGAGAGTTCGTTCAGGGTCCGCACCGAAAGTGCGCCGGCATAGCGCTCGCGGTAAATGTCGCTCAGGAGCCGATGGCGTGCCGGAATCGTGAGAAGGAAATTCGTCATGCGCGAGAGATCGAGCCAATAGACGGCGAGCCGCAGCGATTGGTTGCCTGTTCCCTCGGCCTCCCTTCTCAAATGTCGCAAAAGAAGGGCTTCATAAAACTTTCCCGCGATTTCCGTAACGGACAGAGGAAAGAGTCTCGCCGCAGGCGACGCCCCGTGCAGAAGTCTCAGATGGTGAGCAACACCGAAGAGATGCGCCACGCGCACCTCGCTTTCGAGATTGGGGTAGAAGTGCGTCAGAATCCGCACGGCGCCGAGCGCAGGCAGGTCGTCGCACCAGGAGCTTCCCGTCTTCGACGCAAAATTTCGACCGTCCACCCAATGCTTTTCGTGGGCTTCGCGCAAAAAGGCGCCGAAGCTCGGATCAACGTTCTTCGAAGCGGCGAGCAGATCACGCATGTGGTCAATGTAAGAGGAACCGCGCGTCCATAGAGCCCCCGGCAAGGGTGCCGTCAGGTGACAGGGCGCCGTCTTTGGATCAGGTTCTCCGTCCGGCGTTTTCATCGCCATGCGAGCGCGGAGAGTGACGGAACGGCGAATTTCCGGAAGAGCGTCGTCCAGAGCAACCAGCATCGCCCGATAGGATTCGACCGACGTTCTTTCCCGATGCAGATGCACTTCCGGAAAGCCTTCTCCCGACTCCCGCCAGATCGCCACTCGCAGGCCCGAGATGGCGTTGAGCAAATCGGCAAAGGCGTTCGCATGGGACGCAAACCAGGCGTTCATCGCCTCAAACGTCGTTCGGCGAAGAACGGGATCGTCTGAGTTCCTGAGAATCGAAAGGCTCATTCCGAAACTTTGCCGACGGACGTGGCGCCCCGAATCCTCTACGGAAAGCGACATGGTGCTTGTCATGTGCGTGTGAAGCGCATAAAGAGGCGTCATGGCTTCGCGTACGAGCGCCGCCCCCACGCGCTCTTTCGAAAGAGTGGGCGGCAGAGTCAGCACATAGAGTTTCCAGCGACGGATTTCCGGATAGGCGTCGTAGTTTCGATCCGCCTCGGCATCGCTTCCGGGTTCGGGCAGTGCGCGCACCGCGGCGAAGACCTTCGCGGCCGCTCGGTCGAGTTCCTCTCTTCTCGCCAAAAGCCGGGACCGGGCCGCAACGCTCGCGCCGTCCGTGGGATTGAGCCCGAGGTGCGCACGACAAATCGTGAGAAGCGTCCGAATCAGATCGCGCCCTCTTCCGTAGAGCCGCAACATCTCTTCCGTGGCCGACGGTCCCGGCGCGTCGGGCGCGAGACGATTAGCGGCGGCCAGGGCGGAAATCGTCATGTCGAGCGTTTTGGCAAGATCCTCGAAAAGAGGGCTCTGCACGTCGGAGGCGCCGTCAGGCAGCCATTTGGGCAAGTCGAAGCGTTCCATACCTTTCATCCATTCCAATGCCTCGATTCTGCTTCGAATTCACGGACATACCCAGTAGGCAACAGGGTTAACACCTATATCCATACACGTTAACCCTAGATTCCCCTGTTTTCTTCAACAAAACCCTTCCGAACAAACCCTTCCTCAGGCCCGCTCGAGAGCCCTAAGAACAAGGGTTTACCCCAAGCACTCAGATTACGTTCCCTTGCCGCTCTTACGTGCCGAAGGAGTTGCCGCTCAGAATGGCGACAGAACAAACACGCATCCCGTGCGTGTAAACACAAGGAGACTTTCATGGCCGGCATCATTTTCGGATGCATCATGCTCATCCTCGTGGGATGGGCCATCCTGAAGGGCAAATACGCTCCCTTCATCCTCTTTGCGAGCGGCGTCGCGATGCTGCTCTTTTCCGTCATCTTCGACACCGGGTCCTTCATGCCGAAGAAGGCCCTGCCGACGGGGAACGACTACCTCAACATCATCGAGTTCATTCGTTACTCGTTCTCGAACAATCTCTCGAACCTCGGCCTTCTCATCATGACGATGGTGGGCTTTGCGTCCTACATGACGCACATCGGCGCGAACGACGCGTTCGTGAACATCGCGATCAAACCGCTCTCGCTCATCAAGAGCCCCTACGCCCTCGTCTTCCTCGCCTTCCTTCTCGGCAAGGCCGTGTCGATGGTGATCACCTCGGCCGTGGGCCTGGGCGTTCTGTGTCTCGCCCTGATGGGGCCGGCCCTCGCGGCGCTCGGCATGAACAAGAAGACCATCGCCGCCGTCTTCGTCACTTCGGGCGCGGCTTCGATGGTGCTTTTGGGCGGCTCCACCGCCGCTTCGGCCAAGGCCTGCGAACTTTCGATCCTTGACTACGTCTTCATCTACAAGATCCCGGCCGCCCTCCCGACCGTTCTCGTCATGGGCATCGCGCACGTCTTCTGGCAGCGCTACCTCGACCGCAAGGAAGGCTGGATTCCGTCCGAACACCTCGGCGAAAAACTCGTCTTCGAAGGCGACGACGTGAAGCGTCCCTCGACGGCCGCTCCGAAGATCTACGCGGTCCTTCCCTTCCTTCCGATGGTCTTCGTCGTGGTCTTCTCGCAGTACTGCATTGAGTCCATCAAGCTCAACATCACGACCCTCATGCTCTTCTGCGTGACGATCGCCATGATCTGCGAAGCGATCCGTTGGCGCGGCAACATCGACAAACTCGGCGCCGGCCTCAAGGCCTTCCTCATGGCGATGGGCAAGTCCTGCTCGGGCGTCGTGGCGCTCGTTATCGCCGCGGGCGTCTTTGCGACGGGCTTCAAGGCCCTCGGCATGATCGACGCCATCGTGAGCCTCGCCACGAGCGTGGGTGCGGGCGGTCTCGGGATGTCGATCCTCTTCGTCGTCATCACGACGCTCGTCACGATCATCGCGGGTTCGAACGGCGCCTCCTTCTATCCGCTCGTCGAAATGGTTCCGCACATCGCCAAGAGCATGGGCGTCAACCCCGTGATGCTCGTTCTCCCGATGCACCAGGCTTCGACCATCGCCCGTCCTCTCTCGCCGGTGGCCGGCGTCGTCGTGGCGATCTCCGCCATGTGCAAGATGAGTCCGCTGGAACTCGTGAAGCGCGCTTCCGTGCCCTCGATCCTCGGCCTCATTTCGCACCACATCTTCGTCTTCTGGCTTTCGATCTGAGGTAAATCATGACGAACGCAAAGATTGACCTCATGGCGCCCGAGTGGCAAATGGAGGACGCATACGGCGACATTCGCTCGCCCCGCTACGAAGCGAGCGTCGCCGACGCCCTCGAAGCGGTGAAAAACCTGGAAACCGACAGCGTCGTTACGCGCGAAAACGTTGCGGAGCGCCTTGCTCTCTACGACCGCGCCGTCACGCTCCTCTCGTCGCTCGCTTCCTTCGTGAAGTGCACGGGCGCCAAGGACGGCACGGACGAGCGCGTCCCCGCCGAAAACGCTCGGCTCGCCGAAATTGCGGCGCGCCGCGACCGGGCTGCGAACACGCTCTTCGCCTTCCTAGAAACGCTTCCCGCCGAGGATTCCCTCTGGAAGACGTCGCCCTTGAGCGACTGGGCTTTCGTCGTGTCGGAACGCCGTCACGACTGGCACAAGTCCCTCACCGAAGCCGAACGCGACTGGCTCGCTTCGTGGAAGACTCGGTGCTTCACGCCGCTCGGGGACCTCTTCAAGACCCTGCAGCAGGGCGTCGACTTCGAAGCGGAAAATTCCGCAGGTGAAAAGGAACACATCCGCGCCGCCAAGCTCATTTCGGTGATCAAGGGCGCGCCCGACCGCACGCTTCGCCGTTCCGTCTTCGAAGGGATCGACAAGACCTATTCGAAGCAGGGAGTGCTTCACGCCGCGCTCCTCAACCAGCTTCACGGCATGCGCCTTTGCGCCTTCGACCGCGCGGGCGTGGCGCCGCTCTCCGTCTCGCTCGCCCAAAACCGCATGAGCGAAGAGGCGCTTCACGCCATGCGCGAGACGATCCTCTCGCACATCGACGAAGTGCGGGAAGCCGTGACGCTTCGCGCCCCCTATTTCGGAGAAGAGAAGCTCCACGTCTACGACCTGATGGCTCCGGCCCCGGTCGCGGCGAAGGCGGCTTCCGCCATTCCCTATCCGGAAGGGATCGCGATCGTCAAGAAGGCTCTCGGTACGGTCTCCCCCGAACTTTCGGGCTTCATCGACACGATGCTCGAAAACCGCTGGGTCGACGCGAAACCCTCGGAAAAGAAGATCGGCGGGGCCTTCTATTCGCGCTTCAACGAATTCCGCATTCCGCGCGTCTTCGCTTCCTACACGGGAACGATTACGACGGTTCTGCAACAGGCTCACGAATTGGGTCACGCCTTCCATTACTGGATGATGCGCGACCTTCCGGTCGTGCAGACGGAATTTCCGATGACGCTCACCGAAACGGCGAGCACCTTCAACGAAGCCGTTCTGCGCCACCACCTGCAGGCCGAAGCGCTCGCGAAGAACGACCGCGAAGCGCATTTCGGGATGCTCTGGCAGGAACTACGCAGCGCCGCGAACTTCCTCATGAACACGATGGTCCGCATGGACTTCGAGCTCGCCTATCTCGAGGAACGCCGCCGCGGAATCGTTTCCGCGCAGCGCGCCTGCGAGCTCATGAGCGAAGCCTGGCGCCTCTGGTACGGCGACACGACAGTGGAAACGGACAAGTGGCTGTGGGCCTACAAGCTCCACTACTACAAGACCGACCAGCTCATCTACAACTACCCGTACACCGTGGGCTACCTCCTCTCGCAGGGGCTTATGGCCGAGTGGAAGGAAAGGGGCGACGCCTTCTTCCCCTTCTACAAGGCGATGCTGCGCGATACGGGTCGGATGACGCTCGACGAAATCGTCGCCAAACACTACGGATTCGACGCCACGAAGAAGGAATTCTGGGAACGCTGCGTCGCGGCGCCCCTCGGCTTCGTGCGCGAATTCCGCAATCTTTACCCTCACCCGGCTCATTGAGACCGGCTCACCCACATGGAGACTCTTTACCATGACTAAGATCCATACTCTGGCGGCTGCGGTCGCCCTGTCGCTTGCGGCCATTTCCGTCCAGGCCGCCGACGTTCAGCTTTACGGCCGCGTTGACGAAGGTCTGCGCTACACGCGCACCCATGGACAAGGCGACGATTCCGGCAAGCTCGAAATGCGTCACAACCGCGCCACGAGCCGTTGGGGCCTCAACATCACGGAACAGATCTCGCCCGACCTGAAGGCGAAGGTTTATCTCGAATCGGGCTTCTACAGCGACACGGGCGAATTTGACAACAGCAAAAATCAAATCTTCCAGCGTCGTTCCATCCTCGCTCTGCAGGGAAAATGGGGCGAACTGGGCGCCGGCCGATTCGGTACGGTTCAGTCGTCGATGGGGCCGTATTCCATGGGCCTGCTCAATTGGGACCCGTATGCCACGTCCTACGGCCAGGCTTCGATCGGCTCGACCTTTGCCAATACGGGACGCGTCAACAACGGTCTGAACTGGATTTCTCCCTCCATGGCGGGTTGGCGCGTCGGTGCGAGCTACTCGCTGGGTGACTCGAGCGATGACGACTATGCGACGTACGCAGATCGTGATCACACCCTCGCGCTCGCTGTCGACTACAAGTCGGAAAACATCTACTTCTCGGTCGCGGCTTCGAACGTCGCCTACGGCAATGCCGAACACAAGGCTCAGACGAAGGACGGTCAGACCTTCGGTCTCGGCGGATGGTACGCCGTGACGCCGTCGACCCGCATCTACGCCGCTGCGCAGTATCAAAAGCATTGGGACACGGCGGCCGGTCTGTCTACGTCCGACCTTACGGCTGCCGGTCTTAACAACCCCGACGATCTGATAGCTGGCGGTTTCGACGGTTACTCGGTTCTTCTTGGCGCCACGCACACGATCGGTAACAACAAGTTCCTCGGTGAAGTGCAGTACTTCGACGGCGAATTCGCCAACGACAGCAGTGCCGACTATCAGTTCACGGTCCTTTCGGCCGCTTGGGAATACAAGCTGGCGAAGCGAATCTGGTACTACGTCGCGGCCACGCACTCTTTTGACGGCGGCTCGATTTCCGACATCGACTACGCCGTCAATGCCGATGCGCATCAGTGTGCCACGGAATTTATGACCGGCATTCAGATGAACTTCTAACTCTTTTGCCCGTCCGAGTCGCTCCGGAGCGGCTCGGACGCAAGGATTCCAAGCTCCGGCAGAGAGTTTTTCGGGACAATCGGCTCAGCCGGTTGTCCCCTTTTTTCTCGTTTCGCGCCATACTTTGAAGAGTGCCGCCGAGCCCTGCTCGGTGACAGACGAACGGACCAACCCGAAGCCGACGAACCCGCGTCTGCGCTCCTTCAACGGCTTCGTCCAAAAGGAGAGTATTCATGTCCATGGAAAAGATTCCCGGCCCGATTGACGAGGCCGTACTGGCAACGGTTCGCACCGTCGCCAAGGATTCGCGCATGCAAAAGGCGATCGCGATCGCCCACGACCGCGCCGAAGAAGCGATGGCGCTTCAGGTGCACATTTCCGAAATTCCCGCGCCCACCTTTGAAGAGCGCACCCGCGCCGAAGAAATCGTCCGCCTCATGAAGGAAGCGGGTCTTGAAGACGTCTCGATCGACGAAATCGGCAACGTGATCGGCCGCCGCCCCGGGCGCAATCCCGAGGGACCGCTTATTGCGATCGGCGCGCACATGGACACGGTCTTCCCCGCGGGGACCGACGTCAAGGTCCGCCGCGAAGGGAACACTTACTACGGCCCCGGGATCGGCGACAACGCCTCGGGCGTGCGCACGGTGCTCGAAGCCGTGCGGGCTCTGAACGAAGCGGGCGTCGAAACGGAAGGCGACCTCTGGTTCTGCACCACGGTGGGCGAAGAAGGCCTCGGCGACATCCGCGGAAGCAAACACCTCTTCCGTGAAAAGAACGCCGTCAACAAAATCGACGGCTTCCTCGCCGTCGACAATTCCAACATCGGCCGCATTTTGTTCGGCGCGATCGGTTCGCACCGCTGGCGCTTCACGGTGAAGGGACCGGGCGGACACAGCTACGGCGCCTTCGGCGAAACGCCGAGCGCCATTCACGCGATCTGCCTTGCGGGCGCCAAGGTCGCGCACCTCAAGGTGCCCGAAACGCCCCGCACGACCTTCACGATCGGCACGATCAAGGGCGGCACGAGCGTCAACACAATCGCCGCCACCGCTTCCTGCGACGTCGACATCCGAAGCTTGGGCGACCGGGAACTCCTCGACGCCGAAGCCAAGATCCGCGCCGCCTTTGAAGAAGCCGTCCGCGAAGAAAACGAAATTTGGGGCGTGACGGATCCGAAGAAGTCGCTGCACCTCGAAGCGGAAATGATCGGCAACCGCCCCGCGGGCACCCGCCCCGACGACTGTCCGGTTCTGCAGGCCTCGCGCGCGGCGCAGGCCGAGCTCGGTCTCGAGCTCACGGACTACATGTCATCTTCCACCGACGCGAACGCTCCCGTGAGCCTCGGCATTCCCGCAACCTGCCTCTCTTCGGGCGGCAAGCAGATGCGTACGCACACCGTTGACGAGTATTACGAATGCTTTGATATTCACCTCGGACCGCAGCTTCTCATGCTTACGGCCGTCTCGCTCGCGGGCCTCGCCGCGCAGGAAGGCGGAGAAGCGACCAAGCCGATTCTGCCCGTTCGTCACTGACGAACTTTCGCTGAACCGATAAACGAGCGGGAGGTCCTTTGCGGGCCTCCCGTTTTGCATGATTCACAATCCGACTTGTCAGATGCGGGTCTCTTCCTTGTTGGGGTCCGCGAGCGCGCGGCTTCGCTTCACAAGCGCCTCGATGCGCGAGACGTCGAAGCCCACCGGGGCAAAACGTTCCTCCACGTTCGTCGCGTCAAAGAGACCGCCGTTTCGCGAAAGGATCAGATCGACGTCCTCCTGCGTGAAGGCCGCGCCCTTGGCGACGCTCTCGCGGCAGAGCTCGAATTCGCCGTCGCGAAGGTTCGCGCGGAATTTCAGCACGGTGTAGGCGAGAAGCCAGTCGGCGTCCGTTTTGGGCTCGAGAAAGCGGCCCCGCATGACGTCCGACTCCGTCTTCACGTAGGCCCCGAGATCCCGGCAGGAGCCGAGCTTCACCATGTCCGTCGAAGAGGGAAGCCCCTTGCAGACAAAGGACGCCGTCCCGTTTCGATGAAAGGCCGCCACTTCGTCGATCACTTCGGTCGTGACGTCGAAATGGAGTTCCACCGGGAAATTGCGGTCCGCCCGCACGACGGGCGCGCCCGTCGATTTGTCGACGGCGGCGGCTTCACGAAGCCTCTCCTTTGGCTCGGCGGCGTACCCGACGTCGACCGTCTCAAGACCGATCCCAACCGCATGCTCGACGCGATCACGACCGCCCGCATTGAGGCCACCCTCGGCGAATGGTATGAGAGGAAGGCGAAGCTTGCCGACTTCGTGAAGAAAACCGACGGGACGGAGAAGAAATTCGCCGAAGCGTCGAAGAAGCTCTTTCTGACCGCCGTTTACGAGCGCTTTGCCGGCTCGAAGCTCAAAGACGACGGCTGGACCCTGGAGGACTACCGAAGTTCCTCCTCGTTCTTCAAACGCTATCCCGTCGTTACGAGTTCCACGTTCGCACTACCCTTCTGCGACCGAAAAGCGGAACTTTCGACTACGTCGTGATGGACGAAGCATCCCAGATCAATCTGCCGACCGCCCTCGCCTGCTTCGCCTGTGCCAAGCGGGTCGTGATCGTCGGTGACATGAAGCAGCTACCCGCGATCTTTCCGCCGGACGCGCCGTCTCCGACCACGTTGTGGGACAACAAAGCGCTGGACGCCTCGAATAAGAGCATCCTCGACGCGGTGCTGTCGCTCTTTGGCGACAAGGTTCCCGAAACGCTCCTGCGCGAGCATTACAGGTGTCACCCCTACATCATCGGGTTCTGCAACCGCATGTTCTACGACGGGAAACTCATCCCCATGACGACCGCCGAAGCGGACGTCGTGCCCTTCGAATGGATTCGAGACGACAGTCCTCCCGACACGCCCGAACGACGGACCGCGCTGGCCGAATCGACCAAAGAACCTTCAAAAAGACCTCGTACGACGGGGCTCTCCAACGAAAGACAGGCGAACATCGTCGTGGACGTGATCCGCGATCTCATGGAACAGGGTTACGGAGAAGACGACATCGGAGTCGTCATCCCTTATGCGTTGCAGAAGGCCCTGATCGTGAGGAGTCTGAAAGCGAACGGTCTGAACGACGTCAAAGTCGACACCGTCCACGGCTTCCAAGGCGGGGAGAAGGACGTGATCGTCTTCGGCGTCGTGAACAATCACTCCACGCAGTTCCTGGAAGATCCGAACCTCCTCAACGTCGCCGTCTCCCGTGCCAAGGATCGGTTCGTACTCATTTCGCCCTCCTTCTCGGAGGGGGACGGCGTGATCGGCTCCCTTGTGCGCTACATCGACCTGCTGTCGCCTGAAAAGCGCCTTATACGAGAGTCGCCCTTTCGCTCCATTTTCGACATGCTTTTCGATTCCTCGAAGTCGGACGGCATCGCCAGGAAGGAAGGCGAATCGCCGAGCGAAGCGCTCTTCCGACAGCTCGCGGGCGACGTGTTGGGAAATACCGAAGAACTGCACTGGTGGGACTTCACGCAGGAATATCCGTTGCGTCTGTTGCCGCAACGTCTGAACGACTTCACGGACGAAGAGCGTCGGTTCATGCGGAACGGTTCGCGTCTCGACTTTCTGTTCTTTCACAAGGTCACGAAGGAACCGCTGGCGGTAGTCGAAGTCGACGGATACTCCTTCCACAAGGAAGGAACGCGTCAGGCGGAACGCGACGCCCAGAAGGACTCCGTGCTTCGCAAGATCGGCATACCCCTTCTGCGCCTCTCCACGCGCACCGAGACGGGGCGCGAGGGCGAGAAGCTGAAGGGTTTCCTCCTGGGCGCGCTTTCATCGCGAAAAGGACGAGATTCCATGCTTCGGATTCCCGGATCCTAAGGCAGACGATCCAGGGAAAGGCAACCGCCAGATTTGAGCGGGAAGCGGGCTAGGTCCTGCGTATCGAAAGACAAAGTACCAAGAAACGGAGACGGTTGGTCAACTCACGGAAAGAACAGGTCAGGGAACGGAGACAGCGTGCCGGATTTGGGCGGTGTCGTACCAGATTTGAGAGGAACGAGTACCAGGTAAGGTTCACAGCAGCACGCTGACAGGAGAAGGGGTACCGCTTCCAAAGCCAGAAATGACTTTTGCGGCATCCCCTTCGTTTTATTTGGCGAGTGACCCGAGGGAGTGTGCAAATTTCTGTGTCCGTCATGTCCTGGAAGGGGGAGGGAGAGAAGATGGCGGTGCACATTGCGCTCGGCATCAATGCCCGAGGGATGCGCGACGTACTGCGCATGTGGATCGCCGAGAACGAAGACGAAGCCCGTCTTTACCTCGCTCAAAGCCCGTGGCGTAGAAGACATCCTGATCGCCGTCAAGGATGATCTGACGGGCATGACCAACGCGCTGGACAGTGTTTCCTCGGACGGAACACCAGACGTATATCGTGCACCTTATCCGCGCTTCTACGACCTTCCTCTCCCACAGGGACCGCAAGGCGGTCTGCACCCTGCTGAAAGCGATCTACGGGGCAACCGACGCCGTAACAGCTGAAAAAGCGCTCGAGGCTCTGGAGCAATCCGTGCTTGGGCGCCGTTATCCCGCTGTAGCGCAGACGTGGCGCCGCTCTTGGGCGCAGGTGGTTCCCTTCTTCAACTTCCCGTCCGAGGTGCGCAGGTTGATCTATACGACCAACTCCATCGAGGGCTTGAACCGGGCGATTCGCAAGATAATCAAAACGCGTACGCTTTTCCTGAACGAGAAGGCGGAAAAGAAGTTGATTTACCTCGCCATTCAAGGATTTA
>CASDQM010000010.1 GCA_949282745.1 uncultured Sutterella sp.
AGCTGGATCTCTTGCCGGCAAAAGTTGTGAGTTGGGTACGGGTTTTCTTTCAAGTAAAAGCCCCGCCGCGCACCTTTTGGTGATGCATGCGGCAGGGCTGGGAACGGGTCTAGCTTATAAGGCTATCCCGGGAGTTTAGGTGGGACTTTTTGACCGGTGGCCCGAGAAAATTCGAAATCGGGTCACAGACCGCGGGCTTGCCGAGGATGACCCCGACCGCCGGCCCGCACGGTTGGTGTGCAGGGCGGCGCGCCTCATGGCGGCTTTCGGGCGGTGCGTCATTCAATGGAGTGAAAAGGGACGGCGTCTTCGGGAAGAAAAATCGCTCGGGAAACTATGCGATATTGAAAACGACCGTCGAATCCAAATCAAACCTTGGGTGAGCGACGCCAAAGCTTGGTTGGATCTACCCGAGTTGCCGCGGGATTTCTCAAACACCTTCGGTTCCATCCCGACCGCGGTATATGCCGCTGCGCTACTCTGGAGCGACAAATTTCCGTACAGGGAGGCGGACGACGACATCGTGCGACTTCTCATGGTGCAACTTCTCTTTGCTCGTTTCGGGGCTAAGTGGAACAGCGTCTGGAAGGCGTTTTCCATGAGGGAAGCTGTGGCCGCCGCGCATTTTTCGACGAATTCGCAGGGGGCCCTCTGGCGTTTTTTGAAAACGGCGCGCTACATGGGGAGCGATTGGCCTCGGGATCTTGAGGCCACGATCGTCAAAATGCAGAAGGAGTTCTTTTCAGCAACGTCCGAAGAAGTTCCCGTGTCCGAAGGGGCGAGGGCGCTCGACGAACTGCGCACTGTCCTTTCCCAATACCTGAGTTTCTAACCGCACCATGGCGCACCAAACTGTTGTCAACCATTACGACCTTACTGCTCTCGATCTTCTTGCTGGATCGGAGAACTTTCTTTGCCGAATCGCCAAAGGGGCCACGGGCGAACCCACGCTCAACATCCCCTTCTGGCAGCGAGATTACGACTGGGGAACGGAGCAGATCGACAATTTCCTCATGTCCGTTCACGAGGCAGCTCAATCGAGGACGGACCTTTACCTCGGAACGCTCGTTTTCGGAATTCATTCCGAACACCCCAGCAAGATTCTCGTGATCGACGGGCAGCAGCGCCTGCGGAGCATCCAGAACCTTCTCATCCGCTCCCGCGTCTTTTTCCAGGACGATGAACATGGGGCCGTCCTGTCTCTTGTTCACGGTCTCGGTGATGCGGAAACGCCGGTTCAAACGGACGATGCGGTGGAAAAGAGCTTCTCCTCTGTCAAGCAAAGTACAGCTTTCTCCGAGTGGTATCTTCGGAAGCGGGAATTCGACAAGGTGCTTCCCGAAGAGTGGCTCCCGCGCCTGCGGTTTCGCGCTGTCGTTACCCGCTTTAAGCGTGATAGGCGTTTTGTGGAGGATCCGTTCGACGTCGTCATGTCGAATCTCTTCGCCAACGTGAATCGGCAGGCCAAACTTCTCGACGACATCGACGTCGTGAAGGCGAAGCTTCTCTTCGGTCTTCGCAATACCAGGTACGAAGATGAGACCGAGGCGGAAGTCGAAGCCAAAGCCGAAGAATTCGCCCGCGAATGGGAGACGGCGAGAATGCTTCAGTTGGTGCCCACGCAGTGGGCGGATCGGGCACTTCTCGAGACCGATGTGCTTGACGACGAGGCAGAGAAGGTCCTCACGGCCGTGCCCTACGACCCCGAAACGATTCGGTTGCAGTTTTCGCGCTATCTTCTCCTAGTCAAGGCCTATGCCGAAGGCGAGGTAAGGCCTATAGACGTGGACATGAAAACCATCGTGGAGGACGGTGTTTTCGGCAAAAAGTTCGGGGGCTTGTGCCAGTCAACAAACCGCAACGAGCTCCTTGCATTCGCCGGGGCGCTGAAAACCGTGAACGACCTTTTCCTTGCAAACCGTGATTTTCTTCTGCTCGCCCGCCGCAACCGCGTGGAGGTGAAGGAGGAGGGCAAAGAGGCCCGTGAGCGTCCTCCCCTTACCGCCGCCCGGAATCGTCTGCTTCTTTTTCAGGGGTTTGTGAGCGGCGGAACGACGCGTGCGAGTTGGCTTTCCGAAAGAGCGCTTCTGCGGCTGTTGCAAGAATTGTCACGTTGCCGGCATGTCGACGAAGACGAACTCGACGCGATTCTCGTGAAGCTGGAAAGCGAACTCTTTGCAGATCTTGAGAGTCCCGAAAGCGAGCGCTCGGCTCTCACCGCGCGCGACTGGTTCCTCTGGCGGGCGCTCTTTGATGACGTCGGGAATCCTGTCTACGAATTGGCCGTGAAGGGGTGCGAAAAAATGCTCGAAGCGGCGGGCGGAAATTTTACGGCGGGCTCGGGAGAAGAGCTCTTGCAAAGTCTGCGCGAGAATGTCAGTGCCATGACAACTCAGGAGCTTCCGACCGTGACCGGTGCGGCGGAAGTGGAACATTGGGTGGCGTTCGAGCGGGGTCGAAAGAAGGACGAAAAGTTGGAGGAGATGCTGAATCGTCTTTCGAACAAAGCTCACATTGCCGAGGGCCTCAATCAGTCGATGCGAAACGACGGCATTCTGAAGAAAGCCGGAAACCGCGACGGGTCCTGGTGGCCGACTCTGCAGTTTCTCGCGGCGTACTCAGTCTGCGGGAACAGATGGGGCGTAGTTGCGAATCCCATGAGCAAAAGAAATCTCAGAGCCTTCCTGGAGCCGCTCGATCAATTCTGGGAGACGGTTTCGGAACCTTATAAAACAGAAATGGACAAGGCGCGCGAGGTGGCGGAAATGCTCAAGTCAGACCAAGAGGAGGTTGTATGAACGCCGCAGGACGAATTTTGTGCCGGTCGCTAACGCAAGGTGGATGATGAGGGCGCGGTATCTTGGGGTTGATCTCTCGCGTAGATGAAGATAGGCATAGGGTGATGCCGTAAGCTTGAAAGTGTTTTGGATAAAAGTCTTTTGGTCAAAACACTTTCGATGAGAGAACGTGCGGACATCGGTCGGGCGTCGTAAAGAGGCGCGGTGCGGCAACAAGGGATGGCACTGATCGAAAGGAAATGAAGGACGAAAGGTAAAGTCGAAACGGGCTTGGCTGGAAAGCGAGCTGGTTGTGAGCTCTTCGGAGATTCGTGGCGGCGGGACCTTCCGGCCTTCCCTTCGGGAAGGCCGGGAAGGGGAAGCGTCTTCGGCAGGCGTTTTTCCGAGCGGCCGCATTGGCTTCGCTTCGGGGCTTCGCCCGTATGCCTCGTAGGGGGAAGGGCCCGACGGTCTTTTTGCGTGTGAGGTGGACGTTCCTGACGAGGATGGGAAGGTGCTCTCGGTGGAAGAGCGCTCGAAGCTACGGGCGGTGCGTTCGGGTTGCACTTTATGCAAGGTTTTCGATGAGTGTCGTCCCGGACAAGGCGAATGTCGCCGCCGTCCGAGTTTTGGGTACGGTCGGACCGCTATAAGAAGGAGAAAGGAGAGCCGTCTTTCCCGGCTCTCCCCCGTCGAATCCTCTACCGAGAACCATCCATGACCGTCGAAGAAAAGCTCCACAACCTCGGCCTCGCTTTGCCGCTTCCCTCCGTCCCCGCGGACGTCTACCGCCGCGCCCGGCGCGTGGGCAATCTCGTCTATGTCGCCGGCCACACGCCCAACATCGACAGCCGTCTTCAGCCCGAATACGTGGGCGTCGTGGGGCGCAACATTACGCCCGAACTCGCGAAGAAGGGGGCGCAGCTTTCGGGCCTCAACATTCTTGCGGCCCTCAAGGCCGAAGTCGGGAGCCTCGACAAGGTGAAGGGATTCGTGCAGATTCTGGGCTACGTGCGAAGCGCTCCCGACTTCGGGGGCCAGCCCGGCGTGATCAACGGCGCGTCCGAACTCTTCGTCGCGCTCTACGGGGAAGGAGGACTTGCCGCGCGCATGGCGCTCGGGACGAACGAACTCCCCGAAGGGGCGTGCGTGGAGATCTGCGCGATCGCCGAAGTGGAGCCCGATTGAGCGGACGAGGATAACTGCGAAACGAAACGGAGCCGCTCGACCTCCTTGGCGGGATGGGTCGGGCGGCTCCGTTCTTTTCCTCTTCCGTGCCGCAGCGTTCCGTTTATCTCGGCATGACGACGAATAGAGCTCGGAAACGAAAGGGGAGAGTCCGGAACGAAGGCGGGAACGTGCGGTTGTTGCATTTTGGCGAATCCGAGAGACCGTTTCGAGGAATCACCGCCGTCTTGCGGCTGTTCGCTCCGTTTTCCCGATAGGGCGGCAGAGGAATCCCGGATGCCGTCGTATACTGGATCGAAGTTCCGGCGTCTCCCTGCGGGAGAGCAAGTCCGCCGTTTTGTCCACCGACCGCTTCCCAAGCGGTCTTTCCTTACGAGCCCTTCACCTCATGCCCAAAGAACTCCGTGCCATGCTCATCGATCCGCAGGGAAACGTTCAGGAATACAGAACTTCCATGAACGAGCTCACGGTGGACGATCTTCGCTCGGAGCGGCTCTGGGGACCCTGGTTCGATCTCGGAAGCATCACCGAAATCGAAATCGTGTATTCGGTGAGACACTCGACACCCGCCATCGACGGGCTTCTCTCGATGCTCGGCGGCGCGGCGGTGGGCGGAGCCGCGGGGGCGGCCGTGATGGCCTACTTCTTCTCAAAAGACCGAGGGCATGTCGTCTGCTACACCAACGTGAAGCTTGTCGGTCACGGCGACGCGGTCTTCAAGTTCATTGCGGACGAGCCCATCGTCGACAAAGTCTTCCTGATCATCGAAGAGAAAAACTATTTCGGACAACGGACTCCGAACCTTACGTGGGCT
The DNA here is from genome assembly GCA_949282745.1 of uncultured Sutterella sp. GTDB lineage: Bacteria > Pseudomonadota > Gammaproteobacteria > Burkholderiales > Burkholderiaceae_F > Sutterella. The sequence goes on from CASDQM010000010.1 coordinate 4,780, forward strand.
TTCTTCCGTTGGTTCGACAATCTTCTGGAAACCATTCGCTGGGTGAGCATCAAGGTCATCTGGATCTGCGCCACGCTCATTGCCATTCTGGCGACATACGACTTCTTCACCGGGGAATAACCCCAGCGGGGACGGGCATCTTCGCCGTCGGATTGTCGACGCATCCGGGGCAGTCTGCGGGTGCGGGGAGGTTTGAGTTATCTTCTTTCTCAGTTCGTGGAATGATGACGATCGATGGGACAGGGTTCTGTCGGGCGAATCATTCTGAACCGTCGATGAGGAGGGAGTGCAATGCGAAACGGCGTTTTGGAAAATCTCAACGCCTGGAAGCTTTTCGTTCAAGTTGCGGGCTTTCGGAGTTTTCGAAGCGCCGCGAAGGCTCTTGATGAGGATCCTTCCGTCGTGAGCCGCCGGATCGCGCAGCTTGAATCCGCCCTCGGGTTTCGTCTTTTCGATACGTCGGGACAGACATTGGTGCTCACGGAAAACGGGCGGCGGGCCCTGCGCACGATCGCTCCGCTTCTCGACATCGCGGACAAAACCTTTGCCGACATTCGAGAAGGCGTGGTCCGTCCGAAGCGGCAACTTCACATCCTCGCATCGGCGGGCTTTCAGAACGCCTTTCTCTGGCGCGCCACGGCACGCTTTCGTCTCATTCATCCGGACACGAGCTTCTGGATCGAAACCTTCCGTCAGGGCGATTCGTTCTTCGATCAGCTCGGCCACGGCGTCGACATCATCGTCACGTCCTTTCGACAGGAAAATCCGAACCTCTACCTTCGCCGCGTGTCGTGTCACCCGAAAGTGTGCGTGGCGTCTCCCGCGCTCGTCGAGCGACAGGGCCCCTTCAATGTTCCGCAGGATCTCGAGAAGGTTCCGCTGAGCGCGAACGTTCATTTTCTGCGCTCGCTCTCCTTCCGACGAGGTGACGAAGTCGCGGACGGACCGCGGCACTTTGCGATGCTCACCGACAACTCGTCCTTCCTTGCCGACTGGGCCGCGGCGGGCTGCGGGATTTTCGTGGGCTGCCCCTCGACCATCGCGGCGGACCGGATCCGCGACCGCCGTCTCGTGCGGGTGTGTAAAGACTGGTCTTTGCCGCTTCTTGAAGGCTGGGCTTATGCGTCGCTTGCCGAAGCGATGAACCCGAATTCCCTGATCGTCACGTTCCTCGACTTCCTCGAAGCGCTCAACCGCGTGGTGCTCGAGGACGCCCGAACGGTTGTCGACGCGACGTGTGATGCAATGTGAGCAACACGCCTTTTCGTTCCCTGACGGGCATCAAAAGGGGTTCTGAAAAACGGATGCGCGCGCGAAAGCGGTCCTACATTCGAAGGTGTCGACAGAGGTCGTCAACTTCGAAAAAGGAGCTTTTATGCATAAGACCGCATTCGCCGTCGCACTGGCCTTCGCCGTGACGACATTCGGCACTTCCTCCCTCTATGCCGCAACGGACGGCGCAACCGCTCCCGACGCCATTACGGGGGCGACCAAAAAGCGTGAAAGTCATTCGGGAGCCTTCCGCCTGACGGATACGAAGGAAGGGCAGACGCTGCTTCGCGAAATGGTGCGCGACTTCATCTGGACGGGCGACACCGTTTTCGACGGCAACAAGATTCAAGGCGGCCGCCAGATGTTCGGCATTGCGACCTCCTACAACAACGTGCCCGAAAACATCACGGCGGAACTCACGACCGACTACGACGAAGCGACGGGGACCTTCACCTTCTACGGCACGACCGCCAAGGATTCCGGCAAGATTCTGCGCGCTTCGAAGTCGGGTACGGGCGTCTCCGTTTCCTGGGTGAAGCAGCTTCGCGAAAACGAACAGGCCGACTGGGGTTGGAACTATTACGACTCCTACGGCATTTCCTTTGACGCCGACCTCGAGGTGATCCGCGGTGCCGACCTCAATACGGGCGACGAGGCGAAGACGAAGGCCACGATCAAGCGCCTCGGCGAAATCATGGACAAGAGCCTCGTCACGATCAAGGAGTGGGGTCTTTTGTGGAAGTTCGATCCCGCGCTCAAAGACGAGGCGCTTGAAAAGGCCCGTGAGGGAGCCATCCGCGACTTCATGAGCTACGAGGACGTGTACGTCGTGAAGCCCCGCTCCATGATCGTGATCGGCTACTTCGCGCGTCCCCTGATGGTGAACGCCAACAACGCGTTCGTCTACCGCGACTACGCCCTCGATTCGTCGAAGGCGGGCTTCAAGCTTGAAGAATCCGCGGGCTACAAGGCGGCCGTGCGCGATACCAACTGCATCTGCACCTATACGCCCGAAGAACGGGCCCGCTACAACTTCTTTGACGGACGCTTCCCGGCCGATTCGCCCAAGAACCTCATGAACCGCATGAAGGACTACAAGAACACGGTGGTCTTCGGAACCGCAACGCCCGCGAAGGGAGCGGCTCCCACGGCCGAGGCGCTCAAGGCCGTCGAGGCGCAGTACAACAACGGCGGCAAACTCATGACGAAGGCCGAGGTCGACAAGGCGGTCGCTGCGGCAGAAGGCGTCAAGAAGACCTACTACTGGTCCGACGAAACGAAGGACGCCGCCATGCCGGACCGCTTCATGGTGACCTACACGGGCAAGGATTCGAACGGCAAGCCCTTCCGCGTGGACCTTCCCAACTGGAACCGCTGGTTCGCTCTGCAGCCGAACAACACCTGCGGCTTGGCCACGCGTCATACGATCGAGTTTCGATGAACGCTTCGTCTTCCGGAGGGAAACTCCGTGAGACGTCCATAAACGAACAACCGCCCGCAGAGAAAGTCGGGCGGTTGTCCGAGAAGAACCCGGCTGACGAAGCGTAAGCGTCGGCCGGGGAGAGTTCTCCTGAGTCTTACGTTTCATCTTTCCCGTACAAATCCTTCATCAGAGCCTTGACGCTCGTGAAGGTCTTCCCGCCGCCAGCTTCAATTTCCGCCATGGCGGCTTTTGTTTCCGGTACCTCGCACCAGGGAAAACATGCGACGGGCAGCATCTTCTCCGAGACCGCACCGCGAACCAACTCGCGAAGCGCTTCCGAAGGCGTCACGCCGTTGGCGGCGCAAAGCTTGGCGAAGGCTTCGCGTTCCCGACGGTCCAGCCGAAAGCTTAAGGTTGTCTGCATCATGCGTTCTCCTTCGAAAACCCATTGTAAGACAACGCATTGCCAGTATGAACCGTAAAGACGGGGAGGCATTGTGAAGGGAGAGTTCGATCAGGCGTCGTGAGGAGTTTGGAGGGGAAGGACTGGGGGCATTGCGGTCCGGACGCCGGAAAACGAAACGGCCGCCCGAGGGAGAAACGGGCGGCCGTATCGAGATGAAGAAGCTGATTTCGGATTACTTCTGAGCGTCCGTGCGGCGCTTCACGATCATCCCCGAGAAGAGGACGATGTAGATGAGAAGCGCGACGGTGAAGCCGAGAAGGCAGCACTGCGCCATCGACATGAACTTCATCGAGGGGATGAGATACCATCCGCCCGCGTCGTTGTACATGTTGATGATGGATTCCTGAAGCGGCGACAGGACCGTGCCCATCGGGACGTCGGAATTGTCGTAGCCGCAGTCGCCAGTCGGGAGGAACCAGTCGGGCGCCCACTTTTCAAGCGGAAGACCGAAGGGGTAGTGGGGCTCAAGAGAGCAGCCCTGCATCCCGAACATCGCGTCGAGGTCGTCCGAGTGAATGGCGCGGTGAATCGAATCGAGCTTCA
>CASDQM010000011.1 GCA_949282745.1 uncultured Sutterella sp.
ATCCGGTGGCTCTGTATGGAAGGGCCATCGCTCAACGGATAAAAGGTACTCTGGGGATAACAGGCTGATACCGCCCAAGAGTTCATATCGACGGCGGTGTTTGGCACCTCGATGTCGGCTCATCTCATCCTGGGGCTGTAGCCGGTCCCAAGGGTATGGCTGTTCGCCATTTAAAGAGGTACGTGAGCTGGGTTTAAAACGTCGTGAGACAGTTTTGTCCCTATCTGCCGTGGGCGCTGGAAGATTGACGGGGGCTGCTCCTAGTACGAGAGGACCGGAGTGGACTCACCTCTGGTGTACCGGTTGTCACGCCAGTGGCATTGCCGGGTAGCTATGTGGGGAAGAGATAACCGCTGAAAGCATCTAAGCGGGAAACTTGCCTGAAGATAAGTCTTCCTGGAGGCTAGACCTCCCTAAAGAGTCGTTCGAGACCAGGACGTTGATAGGTTGGGTGTGTAAGCGCTGTGAGGCGTTGAGCTAACCAATACTAATTGCTCGTGCAGCTTGATCCTATAACCGTGAAGCTTAATGACCTTTGAAAGGTTGTCGGTGAGAACGCGTGAATCCCAAGCGATCGCAACGCGTTTCGTTTCATTTGCAAAGAATTTAGAGCTTTGCCTGGTGACCATAGCGGGGCGGTCCCACTCCTTCCCATTCCGAACAGGACAGTGAAACGCCTTAGCGCCGATGATAGTCGGTTGTATTTCCGGTGAAAGTAGGACATTGCCAGGCTCCACCATTCAGAACCCCCGATTCCTCACGGAGTCGGGGGTTTTGCTATTCTTAGGGTCCGCATTGCGCCGCGCTTTCGCGCGGCGCCCAGCCAACGGAGACATAGAGACCTATGAGCGGCGATCTTTTCGACGGAATGTACGACACGGCTCCCGCTGAGGAGAAAACTTCCTCGGAGAAGGGCAACGACGCCCCCAAGGCCGCGTTCGCGCCCCTAGCGGAGCGCATGCGCCCGAAGACGCTCGACGAAGTCGTGGGGCAGCAGCACCTGATCGGTCCCGGCGCTCCGCTTCGCGTCGCCTTTGAAAACCACCGTCCGCACTCCATGATCCTCTGGGGCCCTCCGGGCGTCGGCAAGACGACGCTCGCCCGCCTCATGGCGGACGCCTTCGATCTTCCCTTCCTTTCGATCTCCGCGGTCCTCGGAGGCCTCAAGGACATCCGCGAGGCGGTCGACTTCGCGAAGGCCGAACGCAAGGCGACGGGCCGCCCGACGCTTCTCTTCGTCGACGAAGTGCACCGCTTCAACAAGAGTCAGCAGGACGCCTTCCTCCCGCACGTGGAGTCGGGTCTTTTCATCTTCGTCGGGGCCACGACCGAGAACCCGTCCTTTGAAGTGGTGAGCGCACTTCTCTCCCGCGCCACCGTCTATCAGCTTGAAAGTTTGAAGCCCGAAGAGTCGAGAACGCTCTTGGACCGCGTCATGTCGCGGGAGTTCCCGACCTTGAAGCTTACCGAAGAGGCGGTCGAAGTCATCGTCGGTCTCTCCGACGGGGACGCCCGTCGGCTTCTGAACGCCGTCGACGTCGCCTGCACGATGGCCAAAGAGCGACGAGTCGAAGAGATCACGGCGGAGTTTCTTCGCAAGACCCTCCCCGCGACCCTGCGGCGCTTCGACAAGGGGGGCGACAACTTCTACGACCAGATCAGCGCCATGCACAAGTCCGTGCGCGGCTCCGACCCCGATGCGGCGCTTTACTGGATGTGCCGGATGTTGGACGGCGGAGCCGATCCCCGCTACATTTCGCGGCGCGTAATCCGCATGGCGATCGAAGACATTTCGCTTGCCGACCCCAGAGCGACGCAACTCGCCGTCGAAGCGGCCGAAATCTACGAGCGTCTCGGCTCTCCCGAAGGAGAGCTGGCGCTTGCGCAGGCGGTCGTCTATCTCGCCGCGGCCCCGAAGAGCAACGCCGTCTACACGGCTTACAACGCGATCCGGTCCTTTGTGAAGAAGGACGGTTCGCGCCCGGTGCCGCTGTACATCCGAAACGCCCCGACGAAACTCATGAAGGAGCTCGGCTACCACGAAGGCTACCGCTACGCGCACGACGAACCCGGGGCCTTTGCGGCGGGTGAAATCTATCTCCCCGAAGGCTTGGAAGACCAGCGCTGGTACTACCCGACCGACCGGGGGCTTGAGATCAAGATCGGCGAAAAGCTTGCGCGTCTTCGCGCCCTCAACGAAGAAGCCCGCCGTCAGGGAAAGGGCCGCAAACGCTGATGGAGGGGGAATCGGGCAAATTCCCCGTAAATTTCTCCCCGATCGCTCTCCAAAAAGAGGACAATAAACAGATTCGCTCCGTCTGAACGGAGTTCGCATTCAACTACAAGGCAGGAAAACCATGCTCGACCTCAACATGCTGCGTAAGCAGCTCCCGGAAGTTACGGCCCGTTTGAAGAGCCGCGGCTTCGACTTCCCGGAAACCGAATTCAACGACCTGGAAACGCGCCGCAAGGACGTTCAGACGAAGACCGAAGAACTGCAGGCGGAACGCAACGCCCTCTCGAAGCAGATCGGCCAGGCCAAGCGCGCCGGTGAAGACGCCACCGAAATCATGGCCCGCGCCGCGGCCATCCCGGAAAAGCTTTCGGTTCTCGAAAAGGAACTCGAAGAAATCCGCACGAAGTTGAACGACCTTCTCCTTCGCATTCCGAACCTCCCGCACGAATCCGTGCCGGTCGGCAAGGACGAAACGGAAAACGTCGAAATGCGCCGCTGGGGTACGCCCCGTGAATTCGACTTCCCGATCAAGGACCACGTCGACGTCGGCGGTCCCCTCGGGATGGACTTCGACACGGCCGCCAAGCTCTCCGGCGCCCGCTTTGTCTTCATGCGCGGTCAGGTCGCGCGTCTCCATCGTGCGCTCGCGCAGTTCATGCTCAACACGCACACGACGGAAAACGGCTACACCGAGTGCTACACCCCCTACATCGTGACCGCTTCCACGATGCAGGGCACGGGCCAGCTCCCGAAGTTCGAAGAAGACCTCTTTGCCGCCAAGAAGGGCGGTGCTTCGAGCGACGCCGAACAGATGTACCTCGTCCCGACCGCCGAAGTGACGCTTACGAACTCGGTCGCCGGTCAGATGCTCAAGGCCTCCGACCTCCCGATCAAGGTGACGGCCCACACGCCCTGCTTCCGTTCCGAAGCCGGCGCCTACGGCCGCGACACGCGCGGCATGATCCGTCAGCACCAGTTCGACAAGGTCGAAATGGTCCGCATCGTTCGTCCGGAAGACTCCTACGAACACCTCGAAGAAATGACGCGCAACGCCGAAGGCATCCTTCAGAAGCTTGGCCTCCCCTATCGCGTCATCACGCTCTGCACGGGCGACATGGGCTTCGGCGCTGCCAAGACCTATGACCTCGAAGTGTGGCTCCCCGCGCAGAACACCTACCGCGAAATCAGCTCCTGCTCCAACTGCGAAGCCTTCCAGGCCCGCCGCATGGGCACGCGCTTCAAGGACGAAAACGGCCGCACGCAGTACGTCCACACCCTGAACGGCTCCGGCCTCGCGGTCGGCCGCACGCTCGTCGCGGTGCTCGAAAACTATCAGAACGCCGACGGCAGCGTGACGGTTCCGGAAGTGCTCCGTCCCTACATGGGCGGCGTCGAAGTCCTTCGTCCCGAAACGAAGTGATTTTCGAAACGTGGGATCTTGACAAGATCGCGAGTCTGTGTTAAGATTCCATTTCTCTGGAAGGATGGCAGAGAGGTCGAATGCGCCGGACTCGAAATCCGGTATACGGTTATACCGTATCGTGGGTTCAAATCCCACTCCTTCCGCCAGATTCGGATCCCGGACAGTCTCAGGATTGTCCGGGATTTTTTATTCCCGCCGGGCAAAAACGCCGGCCCGAGGGCCGGCGCGTTAAATCTTTCCTTCGTTACTTCAGGGCTCAAAGTTCCACGAGCCGATAGCGCCCCGAGTGTCCGAGCGCAACGAGGTTTTCGAGCTGCAGAAAGCCCCGCTCGAGCTTCACCGATTCCGGATAGGCGGCCCGCTTTTCCATGGAAATGCCGTAGAGAAGGTCGAGCGACGCGTTGTCGACCGCGGCCATGTCGAGCGACCCCAGAATCCCGATCGTTCCCTTCTTCACCGATGCGCCCTCCAAGGGCTCCACGTCGAGATTCGTCATCACGTTGAGGAAAAGCAGTTTTCCGGCCAAGGTCCGCTCGATCGCGTCGGCCGCTTCCGCAAGGCGCCGATGAAAGCCCGCGTCCTTGGGAAAGCCCGGTCCGTGCACGGCCGCCTTTCCCGGGCCCCCGGCAAGGCCGATCCCGACGTTCTTCACCGCGGCGGAGTAGCCCGAGAAGGTGGGAACGTTGAAGTTCACCGTGACCGCCACGAGCCCGTACTCCGCAAAGAGCGCTTCGGGAACGTCGACGGCTTTCAGCCACCGGCCTTCCTTCGTTTGCACGGCGCGGTATTCGCCCTTGCGATCCAGAATGTCGAGGTCTTCGCGCGCGATGCCTCGTGAGACGATCGCGTCGAAGTTTCCTTCGGTCGTGCCGCGTCCCGTGGTGTAACCCGACGCCCAGTTGCATTCGATGTAGCGGCTTCCCGGCACGTGTTCCTGCAGGGCCTTCCAGAGCGCGCGGTTCTTGTCGACTTCGTCGCCGTGGAGTTTCAAGCCCACCTTGCCTTTCCGATTTTCCGCACCGAGGTCTCTGCGGAGACGGTCGAAGATCTCGATGAAGGCTTCGGGGGTTGCCTCGCGGGCGTAGTAGACGACGGGAACGGTTTCCCCGGCTCGGGAGAGGGGAGGAAGGAATCCCGTCAGGGCGAGCGCGCCCGTGCGGATCGCGAGGTTTCGGCGGGTGATGAGCAGGTCGGACATGAGAGAGCCTCCTTCTTCAGGACGGACGACGCGCGAGCGCCTGATCCAAAGCATAGACGAGCGACGCGAGGGCGACAAAGGCGATCAGAAGGTCGAGCGGAAGGAACAGCGACAACTCCCCGCGCTCCACGTACAGATACGAGGTTTCGGCCAGCAGAGCATAGGGGACGTCCCGCGCAACGTACGCAACGCCCGTGCGCCAGAGAAGGAGCGCGAGGAAGGCAATGCCGAGCCCCCGCAGGCCCCGGGGACCTATGATCCGTTGGAGGGGTTGAAGCCGCGGCGCGAGTTTTCCCGCGACAATCCCGCCGTGAAGCCCTGCGTGCACGGCGGCCGCAAGGAAGCACCAGAGCGAGAGCGCCACGTGCGCCGAGCGGTAGGCAAGATCCATGCGCCAGGCGTCGGGTGTGAGGGCGGCAAAGAGTGTTTGCGAGCACATGAGGCCGCTCACGAAGGCCGCCGCAAAGGAGAGCGTGAGAAAGACGTTCACGATGAGGCTCACGATGTCCCGCAGTTGCCAGGACGTGCGGCGCTTCGCGCGCCCCGTAAGCTTTTCCCAGCGCCGTTTGTACCAGCGTCGGTTGAGAAGCGCGTGCAAAAGCGCCACGAGGCCGATCACCGTCCCGAGCGTCTCATGAATAGGGTTCTCCGTGAAGCGGTCGCACATCACGACGAAGAAGAAAAGGGCAAAAAGGACATCGAGCCGCAGGCGCCGCTCCCAGAGCAGAAGCGGCTCGCCCTTTTCCCAATAGGCCAACAGTCGGGTCATGACGGTCTTCCTCGGTTTGAGCTTCAGGCGCGGGCGCAGACCTTCTTTCCGAGCTCGTAGGCTAGCCGCGGGAATTCCGTGCTTTCGGTCTGCGAGCGCGTGCCGCAGCTCGTCCCGACGACGCGGCCGACGTCTTCCCAGCCCATGTAGCGAACGAGCGTTTCGTAGTGGAGTTCAAGCGCCGGATAGGTCCAGTCGTTCGAATTCCAGGCGGCCGCAAGAAGCACCGCCTTTCGGGGGCTGTGGAGCTGACTGTTGATCGCGTAGAAGCGGTCGATCACGAGCTTCAACTGCGCCGAGAAGCCGAAGTAGTACAAAGGCGTCGAAAGGACGATCAGATCCGCGTCGATGAGATGGGGATGGAGTTCGAACATGTCGTCGCGGTAGACGCAGTCGGCCGCGCCCAATCCGCAGTGGTCGCACCCGCTGCAGGCCGTGACGCGCTTGAAGGCCGCGTCGAAGCGGTAGACTTCGGCTCCGACTTCCTCGGCGCCCCGGATGAATTCGTCGGTCAGAAGAAAGGACGCGCCGTGGCGATGGGGACTCCCCGTCACGACCGTCACCTTGAGGCCCGAAGGGGCGGCCCGGGCGGGCGTGGGAAGATGAGGCCGCCGAGCTCTTCGGTCACGGTTCGCTCCGGGCGGCCCGGGCGGGCGTGGGAAGATGGGCGGTGAGCAGCGTTGCTGCGCCCGCCGAAAGAAGGGTGCGGCGGTCAAAGCGGTGAAGCGTATGAACGGTCATGACGGTCTCCTGTCGTGGGGATGCTCGGGACGGGGCGTTGCGGCGTCCTTGCGTTCATCCTAGAAAAGGGATCCTCTCGAATCCAATGCCATTTTTTCATGCCGTTTCATGCGGGTTTCGCATGGCACAATGCTTTGAGAGCAATGGGCAAATCTTCGCGACTTCTCGGTTGCGGGACTTCGGCGCCTTCGGTATAATCCCGCATCCCTCAAGCAGGGATCCCGGCCCCAAGCGGGCCTCTCTCCGATCGTTGTGAAACGACCGATCCTCACTCCGAATCCATGCCCCTATCCCGCGAACACATTCTTGAAGCGGCGCTTCTCACGGCCAAAAAGCCTTTGTCGGTGCGCGAACTCCGACGGCTCTTTGACGACGAACTCTCGCACGCGGACGTTCTCAAGCTTCTCGAGTCCCTTTCGGCCTTTTGGCGGGAACGCGGTCTGCGGCTTCGCGAAGTTGCGGGCGGATGGCGCATGGAAACCGCACCCGAAGCGACTCCCTTTTTGTTCAAGCTCAAGGACGAGGACCGACCCAAGCGTTTCACGAGGGCGGCGCTCGAGACGCTTGCCGTCATCGCCTACCGTCAGCCCGTCACGCGCGGAGACATCGAAGAGATCCGTGGCGTGAGCCTGAGTCCGGGGACGCTGCGCATGTTTGAAGAGCGGGGCTGGATCGAAACCGTCGGGTGGCGCGAAACCCCGGGACGACCCGCTCTTCTGGGAACCACCCGTCAATTTCTGGAGGACTTCGGCCTCAAAAGCCTTGAAGACCTCCCCGTGCCCGAAAGCGCCGAAAACGCGCCGTTCGATCTTTCGAGCACCCGCACCGAGGTCGAAGGAACGTCCGAATCGCTTTTCGCTCCGCAAGGCCTCACACTGGTTTTGGAAACCGAAGGAAGCAAATCGTGAAGAACCGTCCGTTCCGCCCGCCGCTCTCGGGCCAGAAAAAACGTACGCCGTTTCGCCGTCCGGGCGAACACAACCTCCCGCGCCCCGAAGGGCGCCGCAGCCGTGAAGCGGGCAACCGCTCGCTCTCGCCCTCCGAAGCCATGTCGCTTCTGACGAGTGAAGACTTTCACGGCTATTCCGACCGTCCCTTCGCGAAGGAAATGGTCGATCGTCTTCGCAAACGCCAGACGGAAGACCTCTCGACCGAAAAGCTGCAGAAGGCTCTGGCCGACGCGGGCGTGGGCTCGCGCCGCGAAATGGAGCGCTTGATCGAAGCGGGTCACGTCACGGTGAACGGCGCCACCGCCAAGCTCGGCGACCGCGTGACGGCGGAAGACATCCTTCGCATCGACGGGCGTCAGATCCGCCGCGAAGCGACGGGTACGCCGCGCGTGCTCATGTACCACAAGGTGGCGGGCGAGATCGTCTCGCGCGACGACCCCGAAGGCCGTCCCACGGTCTTTGCACGTCTGCCGCGCCTCTCGCAGGGCCGCTGGATTGCGGTGGGGCGTTTGGACTTCAACACCGAAGGGCTGTTGCTCTTCACGACCTCCGGGGAACTCGCTAACCGCCTCATGCACCCGCGCTACGAAATCGAGCGCGAATACGCCGTGCGCGTGATCGGGGAACTTGATGCCGAAGCGATGCTGAAGCTTCAGCAGGGCGTGGAACTCGAGGACGGTCCCGCCAAGTTCGACCTTCTGCAGGACGAAGGCGGCACGGGGACGAACCACTGGTACCGCGTGCGCATCCGCGAGGGCCGCAACCGCGAAGTGCGCCGCATGTTCGAAGCCGTCGGCGTGACGGTTTCGCGTCTGATTCGCGTCCGCTACGGCGCCGTGTCCCTTCCGAAGAGCCTTCCGCGCGGCAAGCGCATGGAACTCACTCCGGAAGAAGTTCGTGCCTGGATCGCCGAACTCGACGCGATTGAAAAGCGCATCGCCCCCACCGCCAAAGCGAAGGCCGAAGCCGCCAAGACCCGCAAGGAAGAGGCCCGCGCCAAGGCCCGTGCCGAAGGTCGCACTGCCCGTGGCAGTGAAAAGGCCGAAGCGCCCCGCCGCGCCAAGGACGGACGCTTCCGCGACGCCTCCGACCGCACGGGCGTGCCCGTTCACGAAGCGCGCGATCTGAGCGATCGTCCGACGCAGCGAAAGCGCGAGCGTCGCTGATTCTTCTCCGGCCCCGTCTTCGGGGCCGGCACCGAAAGATTTTTTCGGGAATCGGGGCCCTTCGCTTGCAGGCGGGGCCCCTTTCGCCTAAAATGGCATTTTTCACCGACTGCAACGGCCCGAAGGAGGCTTTTTCGGCCGTCGCGGTGGGTGTGCGCTTTCAACGGTCTTTTCCTTCCCGAGGGAAGGAAGTCGGATCGTTCCCTGTGCGGGAGAGGAGCGGAAGACAAATCCGCCGCGCCGCACGCAAAGGGAGTTGGAATGGGCAGTGCGCCCATTTTTTTTTGATTTCAGTCTTACTTCCGCGTCGTTTCACCATTCTTTCTTTGGTGCGCGCCGGAGGCATCGCACTCCTCTTCTTGATGGGGTGCGTCAGTTTTTTCTCACTTTTATCAGAGGAAGGGATTTTTCTTCATGACCAATACCGGAGCGCTCACGGAACTCGTCGAACGAACGGTCGAAGGCCTCGGCTATGAATTCGTCGAACTCGAACGCCTCGCCCGCGGTCTCGTCCGCGTCACGATCGACACGACGAACGAGGGCGGCATCACGCTCGACGACTGCGAACGCGTGAGCGATCAGCTCACGCACCTCTTTACGGTCGAAAACGTTCCCTACGAACGTCTCGAAGTGTCGAGTCCCGGGGTGGAACGTCCCCTGAAGCGCGCCCGCGACTGGGAACGCTTCGCGGGCGAGCTCGCCTACGTGGAACTCTATGCGCCGCTCGCCGCGGAGGGCTTCCCCGAAGCCGGCCGCCGCAAGCTCGAAGGCCGCATCGTCGGGCTCGAGGGCGAAGCGGGGAGCGAAGTCGTGACCTTCGACTACTTTGAGGTCGACGTCGCCCGCACGCCGGGCATCGCCGCGCGCCGCCGTCAGAATCCGAAGAAGGAAGAAAAGAAACCCGATCCGATCCGCGTCTCGTTCCCGCTTGCGGACGTCGACCGCGCCCATCTCATCGCCGAATTGAACTTTAAAGGGTAAGTCATCATGATCAATTGCCGCGAAATGCTCGAACTCGTTGAAGTTCTGGCTCGTGAAAAGAACGTCGAAGAAGGCATCGTCTTCGGCGTCCTCGAAATGGCGCTCGCGAGCGCCGTCAAGAAGGCCCGCTTCCCCGGGGAAGACGCCGACATCGTCGTGCACGTCGACCGCGACACGGGCACCTTCGAAGCCGCCCGCCGCTGGCTCGTCGTCGCCGACGAAGAGGGCCTGCAGGAACCCGACCGTCAGGAAATGCTCTCGGACATCATCGACGAGTTCCCCGACGCCAAGCCCGGCGACTTCATCGAACGCGAAATCGACAAGATCGACGTCGACACGGCCGGCCGCCGCTTCGCCCAGGACGCCAAGCAGGTCATCCTCCAGCGCCTGCGCGACGCCGAACGCGATCAGATCCTCAAGGAATTCCTCGCCAAGAACGAAACGATCGTCACGGGCACCGTCAAGCGCATGGACAAGGGCGACGCCATCGTTGAAATCGGCCGCCTTGAAGCGCGTCTGCCGCGCAATCAGATGATCCCGCGCGAATCGATCCGCACGGGCGACCGCGTGCGCGCCTACGTCGACCGCATCGGCGAAACGACGAAGGGCCAGCAGGTGACGCTCTCGCGCACCTCGCCCGAGTTCTTGAAGAAGCTCTTCGAACTCGAAGTCCCCGAAATCGAAGAAGGCCTCCTCGAAATCAAGTCGGCCGCCCGCGATCCGGGCGTGCGCGCCAAGATCGCCGTCTACACGCGCGACCGCCGCATCGATCCGATCGGCACCTGCGTCGGGATGCGCGGCTCGCGCGTCTCGGCCGTCACGAACGAACTCGGGGGCGAGCGCATCGACATCGTCCTCTGGAACGAAGATCCCGCGCAGTTCGTCGTGGGCGCGCTCGAACCCGCCAAGGTCCGTTCGATCGTGATGCTCGAAGACACCCACACGATGGAAGTCGTCGTCGACGAAGAAAACCTCGCCGTCGCGATCGGCCGCGCCGGTCAGAACGTGCGTCTCGCGTCCGAGCTCACGGGCTGGCAGATCAACATCCTCACCGAAACCGAAGCGAATGAAAAGCGCGACGCCGAAGTCGCCCGCATCCGCGAAGAGTTCATGACGAAGCTCGACGTCGACGAAGACGCCGCGAACGTCCTCATCGACGAAGGCTTCTCCTCGATCGAAGAAATCGCCTACGTTCCCGAAAAGGAACTCCACGCGATCGAAGCCTTCGATACGGAAACGGTGGACGAACTCCGTCAGCGCGCCCGCAACAAGCTCCTCTCGGAAGCCATCGCCCGCGAAGAAAACCTCCGTCAGGCCGACAAGGGTCTGATCGAGCTCGAAGGCATGGACAACGACCTCGCCGCGAAGCTCGTCGCCAACGGCGTGAAGACCGCCGACGATCTCGGCGAACTCGCGACCGACGACCTCGTCGAAATGACGGGGATCGAAGAGGAACGCGCGCAGAAGCTCATCATGGCCGCCCGCGCGAGCTGGTTCTGAGCAATCGATACGGGGCGCCTCCCCTGAGGGGCGCGCCCAACTGGTTTTTTCCTTGTCCCGACCTGATGCGGCTTTGAGGCCGCCGCGTTGAAGCAACACTGGCCACCCGGAGGACAGGGCGGCGCGAAGAGCGCCGAATGGGTGCCGCATCAAGGAGTAGAACATATATGGCAAGTAAAACGGTGAATGATTTCGCCCGCGAACTCAAGCTCGCTCCGGAGCTCCTTCTCGAACAGCTCCGCGCCGCGGGCGTCGCCAAGCGCGACGTGACGGACGAACTGAGCGAAGCCGACAAGTCGCGGCTCTTCGAGAGCCTGCGCGCGCAGCGCACCCAGCAGGAGCGCAAGATCAGCATGACGCGCAAGGAAACGAGCGTGATCAAGCAGAACGACGCTTCGGGCCGCGCGCATACGATTCAGGTGGAAGTGCGCCGCAAGCGCGTCTTTGTGAAGAACCCGCAGGTCCTCGCCGAAGAGCAGGCCCGCCTTGAGGCCGAAGCCCGCGCCGAAGCCGCGCGCCGCGCCGAAGAGGAAGCCCGCGAAGCCGAACGCCGCAAGGCCGAGGAAGAGGCCCGCAAGAAGGCCGCCGAAGAAGCCGAACGTCAGCGTCTCGAAGCCGAACGCCGCGCCGCCGAAGAGCGCGCCGAAGCGGCCCGCCGCGAAGCCGAAGCCGCCAAGAAGCGCGCCGAGGAAGAGGCCGCCCGCGCCGACGACGAAGCGCGTCTGAAGGCCGCCCGCCGCGAAGCCGAAAAGGCCAAGCTCGAAGCCGAAGTCGCCGCCGCCACCGCCAAGCGCATGGAGGCCGACGCCCGCCGCCGCGAAGAAGCGCGCAAGAAGGCCGAGGAAGAGGCCCGCCGCATCCGCGAAATGATGAACCGCAAGTCGGGCGTCATGACGGCGAAGAAGGCTCCGAAGGAAGAAAAGCCCAAGGACGCTCCGAAGCCCGCCGCCGACGCCAAGGCCGAACAGGAAAAGAAGGCCGCACAGCAGCAGCGCAAGAACGTCAAGAAGGCCCAGCAGGAGGCCCGTCCCGCCAAGCCCGCCCACGCTTCCGACAAGAAGAAGGGCCAGAAGGGCGGCAACGCCGGCAACGACCGCTGGGGCGAAGAAAAGGACCGCCGCCGCGGCATGAAGACGCGCGGCGAAGACGAGTCGTCGGAAAAGAGCGGCTGGCGCACCGCGCGCGGCCGCCGCAGCCAGGACCGCAACCGTCGTGCGGAACCCGCTCCGCAGGCCGTCGAACCCGTGGTGCGTGAAGTGCAGGTCCCCGAAACCATTTCGGTTTCGGACCTCGCCCACAAGATGAGCGTGAAGGCGACCGAAGTCATCAAGACCCTCATGAAGATGGGCCAGATGGTGACGATCAACCAGATGCTCGACCAGGACACCGCGATGATCGTCGTCGAGGAAATGGGCCACAAGGCGATCGCCGCCAAGCCCGACGATCCCGAAGCGATCCTCGGGGAACTCGCCGAAAAGCAGGACTACGAAGCCCTGCCCCGTCCGCCGGTCGTCACGATCATGGGTCACGTCGACCACGGGAAGACTTCGCTTCTCGACTACATCCGCCGCGCTAAGGTCGCCGCGGGTGAAGCGGGCGGCATTACGCAGCACATCGGTGCGTATCACGTCAAGACCCCGCGCGGCATCGTCACCTTCCTCGACACCCCGGGGCACGAAGCCTTTACGGCCATGCGCGCCCGCGGTGCGCAGGCGACCGACATCGTCATTCTCGTGGTCGCGGCCGACGACGGCGTGATGCCGCAGACGAAGGAAGCCATTTCGCACGCCCGTGCGGCCGGCGTTCCCTTGGTCGTCGCGATCAACAAGATCGACAAGCCCGAAGCCAATCCCGAACGCGTCAAGCAGGAACTGGTTGCGAACGACGTGATGCCGGAAGAATGGGGCGGCGACGTTCCCTTCTGCCCGGTCTCCGCCAAGACCGGCCAGGGCGTGGACGATCTGCTCGAAAACGTCCTGCTTCAGGCCGAAATGCTTGAATTGAAGGCCCCGGTCGAAGGTCCCGCGCGCGGTCTCGTCATCGAATCGCGCCTTGACAAGGGCCGCGGTCCGGTCGCGTCCATCCTCGTGCAGTCGGGTACGCTTCATCGCGGCGACATCGTGCTCGTGGGCGCCGAATTCGGGCGCGTGCGCGCGATGATCAACGAATTGGGCAAGGCGCAGAACACGGCGGGTCCGTCGATTCCGGTCGAAATCCAGGGTCTCTCGGGCGTGCCGCACGCGGGCGACGAAGTGATCGTTTTGAACGACGAACGCAAGGCCCGCGAAATCGCGCTCTTCCGTCAAGGGAAGTACCGCGACGTCAAGCTCGCCAAGGCTCATGCGACGAACCTTGCGAACCTCTTTGCCGACGTGGGCGAGGGCGAAGTCAAGACCCTTCCGCTCATCATCAAGGCCGACGTTCAGGGTTCGCAGGAAGCGCTCATCCACGCGCTCACGAAGCTCTCGAACGACGAAGTCCGCGTTTCGGTCGTGCACGCGGCCGTGGGCGGCATCAGCGAATCCGACGTGAACCTCGCCTCGGCTTCGAAGGCCGTCATCATCGGCTTCAACGTGCGTGCCGACGCCTTGGCCCGCAAGCTCGCCGAAACCGAAGGCATCGACATCCGCTACTACAACATCATCTACGACGCCGTGGATGACGTGAAGGCGGCCCTGGGCGGCATGCTCTCGCCCGAAAAGCGCGAAACGCCGCTGGGTCTCGTCGAAATCCGTCAGATCATCCGCGTGCCGAAGGTCGGCAACATCGCGGGCTGCCGCGTGCTCGAAGGCCTCATCCGCCGTAGCGCCCAGGTTCGTCTCCTTCGCGACAACGTCGTGGTGTGGACGGGCGAACTCGCCTCGCTCAAGCACTTCAAGGACGACGTCCGCGAAGTCAAGGCCGGCATGGAGTGCGGTCTCTCGCTCAAGGGCTACGACGACATCCGCGAGCTAGATCAGCTCGAAGTGTTCGAGGTCACCGAAGTGGCCCGTACGCTCTAAATCCTCATTCGGAACCCGCGCGACCCCGCGCGGGTCCCTTTTCTCAGGATTCGTATTTTTATGAAACCCAAAAAGCCGGGCCGCTCGCTCCGAGTGGCCGACCAGATCGCCAAGGATTTGGCCCAGCTCATCCCCAAGGAAGTGCACGATCCGCGCGTCGGACTCGTCACGATCACGGGCTGCGACATTACGCCCGACTACGCGCACGCGAAGGTCTACTTCACGGTGTTGGGGAGCGACCCCGAAGCCTGCGCCGAGGGCCTCAACAACGCGGCCGGGATGCTCCGAAACATCCTTTTCCGCCGTCTCACGATCCACACGGTCCCGACGCTGCACTTCACGATCGACGAGAGCGTCGAGCGCGGTTTCGCGATGGACGCCCTGATCCGCGAGGCGATGAAGACGACGCCTCCCGAAGAGGAGCGTTGAGCGATGCGGCGCCGCGGTGATGCCGTCGACGGAGTGATGCTCCTCGACAAACCGCTGGGGCTCTCGAGCAATCGGGCGCTCCAGACGGTGCGACGCCTCCTGAACGCCCAAAAGGCGGGCCATACGGGCACGCTCGACCCCCTCGCGACGGGGCTTTTGCCCCTTTGCTTCGGAAACGCCACGAAGTTTTCGGCGGACCTTCTGCACGCGGACAAGCGCTACGAAGCGCGCGTCATGCTCGGCGTCGAAACGGTGACGGGCGACGCCGAGGGCGAAGTGACGGCGCAGGCCGACGCCTCGCACCTCACGTTCGCGGACCTTGAGGGGGTGCTTCCCCGCTTTCGCGGGGAGATCGAACAGATCCCCCCGATGTATTCGGCCCTGAAGCGCGACGGCGAGTGTCTCTACGAGATCGCCCGGCGCGGCGAAACGGTCGAGCGCGAACCCCGCCGCGTGACGATTCACGAGCTCTCGGTCTCCGACTGGGAGGTGACGACGGAGGGCGCCTTCTTCACGATGTCGACCCTCGTCTCGAAGGGAACCTACATTCGGGTGCTTGCCGAAGACATTGGCCGGGCGCTCGGCGTGGGGGCGCATCTGAGGACGCTTCGCCGCACGGGCGTGGGCGACCTCACGATCGATGAGGCGGTCTCGTGGGAGACGCTCGAGAAGGCGACGACCGACGAAGCCCGCGCGCTTCTCTCGCCCGTCGACCGGCTTCTCTCGACCCTGCCGCGCATCGAGCTTTCCGCCCCGGACGCCGATCGCTTCCGGCACGGCCAGCGCATTGCGCTCGGGAGTCCCCGCTCGATCGATCTTCTCCGCGTCTATGCCGCCGGAGAGCTCCTCGGCACGGCGCGCACCGACGAGCGCGGAACGCTGCACCCCGTCCGTTTGCTCGCTCAAGCATGAGCGTATAATCGGACCGAATTTTTTCCACCGAGTTCTTTTTATTACGACAATGACTCGAGCCATTCGAAATATTGCAATCATTGCGCACGTTGACCACGGCAAGACCACGATGGTGGACCGCCTTCTGCAGTGCGCGGGCACCTTCCGTGACAATCAGCAGGTGGCCGAACGTGTGATGGACTCCAACGACCTCGAACGCGAACGCGGGATCACGATTCTCGCCAAGAACTGCGCGGTCGAATACATGGGGACCCACATCAACATCATCGACACCCCGGGGCACGCGGACTTCGGCGGCGAAGTCGAACGCGTCCTCTCGATGGTCGACGGCGTGCTTCTGCTCGTCGACGCCGTGGAAGGCCCGATGCCGCAGACGCGCTTCGTGACGCGCAAGGCCCTCGCCCTCGGTCTGAAGCCGATCGTGGTCGTCAACAAGATCGACCGTCCGGGCGCCCGTCCCGACTGGGTCATCAACCAGACCTTCGACCTCTTCGACAAGCTCGGCGCCACTGAAGAGCAGCTCGACTTCCCGGTGATCTACGCCTCGGCCTTGAACGGCTACGCGGGTCTCACGGACGACGTCGAAGAACTCAAGAAGATCGGCGACATGCGCGCCGTCTTTGACACGGTGATCAAGTACGTTCCGGTCCGCGACGACAATCCCGACGGTCCTCTGCAGCTGCAGATCTGCTCGCTCGACTACTCGAGCTACGTGGGCAAGATCGGCGTGGGCCGCGTCCACCGCGGCCGCATCCGCCCGAACATGGAAGTCGCCATCATGAACGGCCCCGACGACACGCCGCGCCGCGTGAAGGTCAATCAGATCCTGAAGTTCCAGGGTCTTGACCGTCAGCTCGTCGACGAAGCCGAAGCGGGCGACATCATTCTCGTGAACGGCATTGAAGAGCTCGCGATCGGCACGACGATCACGGATCTGCAGCAGCCCGAAGCCCTCCCGATGCTGAAGGTCGATGAACCGACCCTCACGATGAACTTCCAGGTGAATTCGTCGCCGCTCGCCGGCCGCGAAGGGAAGTTCGTGACGAGCCGTCAGATCCGCGAACGTCTCGAGCGCGAACTGAAGTCGAACGTCGCCATGCGCGTTCGTCCGACGGCGGACGAAACCGTCTGGGAAGTCGCCGGCCGCGGCGAACTCCACCTCACGATTCTTCTTGAAAACATGCGCCGCGAAGGCTACGAACTCGCCGTTTCGCGTCCGCGCGTGCTCTTGAAGGAAGTCGACGGCGTCAAGCTCGAACCCTATGAACTCCTCACGGTCGACGTTGAAGAGGAACACCAGGGCGCCGTCATGGAAGAACTCGGCCGCCGCAAGGGAGATTTGCAGGACATGCAGCCCGACGGCAAGGGCCGCGTGCGTCTCGAATACCGCATTCCGGCCCGAGGCCTCATCGGCTTCCAGAGCCTCTTCATGACGATGTGCCGCGGCACGGGCATCATGAGCCACGTCTTTGACGAATACGGTCCCATCAAGCACGGCGATGTCGGTGAACGCCGCTCGGGCGTCATCATCTCGCAGGACGACGGCGAAGCCGTGGCCTACGCCCTCTGGAAGATCCAGGAACGCGGCCGCCTCTTCGTGAGCCCGGGCGACAAGCTCTACGAAGGCATGATCATCGGCGAACACTCGCGTGAAAACGACATCGTCGTGAACCCGATCAAGGGGAAGCAGCTGACGAACATCCGCGCCTCGGGCACCGACGAAGCGATCCGCCTCGTTCCGCCTGTCAAGCTCACGCTTGAAATGGCCGTGGAATTCATCAACGACGACGAACTCGTGGAAATCACGCCGCACTCGATCCGTCTGCGCAAGCGCTACCTGAAGGACTTCGAGCGCAAGCGCGCGGCCCGTCAGGAACAAAACGAGTTCGGCGGCTGATCGTGAAGCGCAAAAAGACCGCTCCCGCCTCGACCTGTCCTTGCGGGTCGGGGCGAAGCCTCGACGAGTGCTGCGGACCGTTCCTCTCGGGAGCGGCCGCGGCGCCCACGCCCGAAGCCCTCATGCGAAGCCGCTACACGGCCTACGCTCTCGGGAACGATACCTACGTGCTCGCCACCTGGGACGAGGCGACGCGACCCTCCGTCCTCTTTGAAGAGGGCGAAGCGCGTCCGAAGTGGATTTCGCTCAAGGTGACCGACGCGAAGCCCGTCGCCGACGGGGCGGATACGGGCGAAGTGACCTTCACCGCCGTGGCCCGCACGTCGCAGGGCGCGATGCGTTTGACCGAGCGGAGTCTCTTTCGAAAGACGAAGGGCTGCTGGGTCTACGTTCGGGCGCTCGAACCCGACGAGGCGGTCTGAAAACGCAATATTCCCTTGCCGAAGGCTCGACGGTGCGCACCGCCCGAGCCTTTTTTCTTACGAAACGATTGTTTATGACGAACACCGACTGGCGCTTTACGGTGGCGCCCATGCTCGACTGGACGGACCGGCACTGCCGCGTCTTTCACCGGACGCTCTCGCGCCGCGCGCGGCTCTACACCGAAATGGTGACGACGGGCGCGATTCTTCACGGAGATCAGGAAAAGCTCCTCGGCTTCAACGCCTGCGAGCATCCCGTGGCGCTGCAACTAGGAGGCTCCGACCCGGAAGCCCTTTGCAGGAGCGTCGCCGCGGCCGAAGCCTACGGCTACGACGAATACAACCTCAACTGCGGGTGTCCGAGCGAGCGCGTGCAAAAGGGTGCCTTCGGGGCCTCTCTCATGCTCGATGCGCCGCTCGTCGCGGAGTGCCTCGCCGCCATGCGCGAGGCGACCGACAAGCCCGTCACGGTGAAGCACCGCGTGGGGGTCGACGGACGCGACGACTACGGGTTCGTGCGCGACTTCGTGGGAACGCTCTACGAGGCGGGCACGAGGGTCTTCATCGTGCATACGCGCTCGGCCTGGCTTCAGGGACTGAGTCCCAAAGAAAACCGCGAGATTCCGCCGCTTCGTCCCGAATACGCGCCGCAGTTGAAGCGCGACTTCCCGGGGGCGACGATCGTCGTGAACGGCGCGATCGCCTCGATCGAGGAATCGCAAAAGCGCATTGACGAGGGCGTCGACGGCGTCATGCTCGGGCGTGCCGCCTATCATGATCCCTGGCTTTTGACGAAGGTGGACGAAGCGCTCTATGGCGATGCACCCTCGACGATCACGCGCCTCGAAGTGGTCGAGCGCATGACGGAATACCTCGAAGGCGCCTGGAAGGGCGACCTCATGGTCGTGCGCGCCACGGCGCGCCACATGATGGGTCTTCCTCAGGGGCTCCCGGGGGCGCGGCTCTGGCGTCGCTTCTTGTCCGACCCGAAGAGCTTCACGACGCACGGCCCCGAAGTGCTTCGCGCCGCCTGGCGGGCGACCTTCGGTGAGTAAACGGACACTTCGCTGAACAAGCTTGGAGAAAGCAATGCGGAAGATTTCGATTCGATGCGCCGCCCTCGCGGCGATCCTCGCCCTTGCGGGCGGCGTGACGGCGGCCTCGGCCGCCGAGCCCGGACATCCGATGGGCTGGACGGAAGGGGCCGAGCTCACGCGCGTCACGGTCACGGACGGGCAGATCGACACGATTTCCGGGATCGTCTATCACCAGGTGAAGAGCCTTCGCGCCGCACGGCAGCTCCGCATGACGCTCCAGATTCCGAGAACGAAGGAGAAAAAGCCCGCGATCGTCTACTTCCCGGGCGGGGGCTTCACGTCGGCCGACCACGAGAAGTTCACCGAAATGCGCTACGCGCTCGCCCGCGCGGGCTTCGTCGTTGCGGCGGCCGAATACCGCACCGTCCCGAACCGCTTCCCGGCGCTCCTCGAAGACGGCAAGGCCGCGGTGCGCTATCTTCGCGCGCACGCCGACGAACTCGGGATCGATCCCGAACGCATCGGCGTTCTCGGCGACTCCGCGGGCGGCTATCTCGTGCAAATGCTCGGCGCCACCTCGGGCGAAAAGGGCTGGGACAAGGGGGACTTTCTCGAAGAGTCTTCGGACGTCTCCGCCGTCGTCTCCTTCTATGGGATCTCGGATCTGATGACGATCGGCGAAGGTCTCGGCGAAGCGGACGCGAAGGTCCACGCCTCGCCCGCCGTCACCGAGGCGCTTCTCGTGCACGGGGCGGCCTTCCGCGACTTCCCCGGCATGAGCATTCTCTCCGACAAGGAGAAAGCCATGGCGGCGAGTCCCCTCGGACACGTCGACGGCAAGGAGCCTCCCTTCTTCCTCTGGCACGGCTCGAACGACAAGCTCGTAAGTCCCATGCAGAGCGCACATATGTTCGAAGCCCTCAGGAAGGCCGGGACGGACGTTCGCTACCGTCTCGTCGAGGGGGCCGGCCACGGCGACCTCGTCTGGTATCAAGAGCCCATCATCCGCGAAGTGACGGCGTGGTTCTCGGAAAAGCTTGGCCCCGTGAAGCCCGTCGAGAAGGGCGCACCCGCCGGCAAGACCAAGATGGCCGGGACGCTCTGAACGCTGCGCAAAAAGTCGTTGCGAGAAAATCGTAACGAAGAAGGGAGACCTCCTCGCGGGGATCTCCCTTTTTTGCGCCGAGCGAAAGAGGGCGTTTGGGTGCCTGAGTCCGCTCAGTGCGCCGCCTCGCACTCGTAGTGCTCAAAGAGCGGGGGCGTGGGCGTGAGGTCGTAGTAGTCGAGCTTTTCGATCGGAAGACGGAAGTACGCGAGGTCCGAATACGCCTTGTAGAGGCGCGGGAGCACGGGATTTTCCGCGTAGATGGCGCGCGCCGTGTCGTCCGCGACGTCAAAAACCGCGCGGCCTGTCACGCGCACCGAGACGTTGCCGTCCATGACCAGAAGCTCCACGTTCGGATTCGCCTGCAGCTGACGGTAGACCTCCTTGTGGGGCGCCGTGGCGAAGTAAAGGTTGTCTCCTACGATGCGCATGATCTGAAAGACTCGGATCTTGGGCTTTCCGTCCTCCACGGTCGCGAAGGCCGCTTCGTTGTGTTCACGAAGAAACGCCAGGGCTTTTTCCAAAGTGTCCATGCTTTGCTCTTTCCTTTGAGAAAAACGCTTCGGAGGGCGTTTGCGTCAGCCGTCCGAAGCGTTCGGGTTGGATGATTGCAGGGTGCCGTAAGGGAGGAGCCTCACTTCTTGGAGGCGGCCCGGCCCTTCGCCTCCCAGGCTTCGCGCCGTTCGCGCGAAGCTTCGAAGATGTATTCGAGCGCCTGCGCGGCCTTGCCGTTGAAGCGGTACTGCAGGTCCGTGATGGGTTCGTCCGCGCGCCAGACGGCAGCGGGAACGACGCGCGTCACGGTCCGCGTGCGGCGCCCCTTCTTCTGCGTACTCTTTTCTTCGGCGAAGGCGACGTGGAGCGCGTCCTTCATGGAGGCGGGAATGCCGTAGTCTTCCGGGACCGCGCGGCGCGGGAAGTCCATGACGAGGACCTTCGTGCCGTTGACGGTCTCGACCTTCCAGTCGGCTTCGCCGCGGTCGTCGTCGTTGGCGCGAGCGCAGAAGATCGTGCCCTTCTTCACGTCGTAAAGGACGGCCTCGCCCGACTTGGCGTTTCGGGCGCTCGTGAAGCGGAATCCCATCGGTGAGCGGTCCTTCCCCGGCACGTAGCGAAGGCAGTAGGGCGTTTTGTCGTTGAAGCGCTTGATGAAGTTCGCGATCGTGTCGCTACCCGTAAAGGCGCGGCGCGAGGGAACGATCACGGCGTCCTCAAAGGTGCGAAGTTCCGCCACGTAGGCGACGCTCCCGTAGGGAAAGAGCGCGTCCCCCGCAAAGTAGGAGGCGTGCGAAGGCGTGCCGAAGCGGGTGCGAAGGAAGGGCTTCATGGGGAGGCCCGAGACGTCCCAGGCCGTCACCTTGATGTTGAGCTTCAGGGGCTGCTTTTCCCAGAGAAGCGACACCGTCCCGTCCTTTTCTTCGACGAGCCACTTGGCGCTCTCCAAGGGGAGGCGCTTTCCGTTTTTCAGAAGATGCGCGGCGCCCGTTCCCCAGGTGAAGCCGTGGGGCGTGTTTTCGGTGAATTCCTCTTCCACGATCCAGCGGCCCTTTTTGTCCTTCTTCGTCACGAACATGCGGCTTGCGCGGTTGTCGTCAAAGTAGACGACCCCGGCCCCGCGGAAGGCGGCGAGCGTCGTCTGCGCGATGAGTTCGGGTTCGGTCTTCTTCTTTTCTTCCTTTTGGGCCTTGCCGTCGCCCTCCACCTTCATTTCGACGCCCCGGGCCGAGGTGATCGTGCCCGGCAGGAGTTCCGGGGGCTGGGTGCCCGCGCAGCCGACGAGGAAGGTCGGCACGATAAGGCTGAGGAGGAGGGGAAAGCGCATGAGAGAGACCTCCGAAAGGAATGCGTGTCTTTTGATTTTGGACCGCCTCGCCCCTCGGCGCAACGGAGGGTGTGCAAGAAGTTGCAACGAAATTCTGTGCCGTTCGGGCAAAAGAAAGCGCCCGCTCCTTACGGAAACGGGCGCAGGTCGAAGCTCTTCGGGAGGTCAGCGGAGGGCTTCGAAAACGCGTTCGCGGATCGTGTCGATCGAGCCGATGCCCGAGATCGAACGGTACTGCGGAGCGCCGGGCTTGCCGGACTTGGCGAGTTCGCCGTAGAAGCCGACGAGGGCTTCCGTCTGGTCATGGTAGACGCCGAGGCGCTTCAGGACCACTTCTTCGCGGTCGTCGTCGCGCTGCACGAGCGGATCGCCCGTGACGTCGTCCTTGCCTTCGACCTTGGGCGGGTTGTACTTGATGTGGTACGTACGGCCGCTCACGGGGTCGACGCGGCGACCCGACATGCGTTCGACGATTTCGGCGTCGGGCACGCTGATTTCGAGCACGAAGTCGAGATCGATGCCGGCGTCGATGAGCGCCTGGGCCTGCGGGATCGTGCGGGGGAAGCCGTCAAAGAGGAAGCCCTTTTCGCAGTCGGGCTGCGTGAGGCGTTCCTTGACGAGGCCGATGATGATGTCGTCCGACACGAGCTGACCCGCGTCCATCACCTTCTTGGCGGCGAGACCGAGCGGGGTGCCGGCCTTGACGGCGGCGCGAAGCATGTCGCCCGTCGAAATCTGGGGGATGCCGAACTTTTCGGTGATGAACTTGGCCTGGGTGCCCTTGCCGGCACCGGGCGGCCCGATAAGAATGAGACGCATGGGAGTCGCTCCGTAGTGAGGGTTGTTGTTCGGAAAATTCGGCGGACCGTCAAAACACGGGCGCCGAAACGTCTTAGGGAAAATTGTAGCCTGTTCGGGCGCGGAAAAAGAAGACGGTCCGATCAGGGATCGGACCGAAATCGATTCAGCGGCGCAAAGAGCCGTGCGGCTGACGCGCAAAGTCAGAGGGCGCCGCCCTTTTCGCGGTAGATCGCGCGCACGCGCTCGAGGTCGGCTTCGGTGTCGACGCCGGCGGGCAGGGCCGCGTCGAGCGTCAGAACGCCGATTTCATAGCCGTAGTAAAGGGCGCGAAGCTGCTCGAGGCTTTCGAACTTTTCAATCGGCGCCTGCTTCAAGCTCGGGAAGGCCTTGAGGAAGGCCACGCGGTAGGCGTAGAGCCCGAGATGGTGAAGCGCTTCGAAGCCTTCGGGGAGCGAGGCCTTCGTTTCGCGGAAATGGTCGCGCGGCCACGGAATCGGGGCGCGCGAGAAGGTAAGGGCCTTGCCGTTCACGTCGCAGGTGACCTTCACGACGTTGGGATTGAGGAAGTCCTCGACGTCCTTCATCGTGTGGGCGGCGGTCGTCATGGCCCAGTCGGGGTGTTCGGCGAGAAGGGCGGCGACCCGCTGCATGACGTCGACCGGCATGAGGGGTTCGTCCCCCTGCAGGTTCACGACGATTTCGTCGTCGGCGAGACCGAGCTTCGAGACGGCTTCGGCGAGGCGGTCGGTGCCCGTCGGGTGCGAGGCGCTCGTCATGACGACTTCGACGCCGTGCTCGCGGCAGACGCGTTCGATCTCTTCATGATCGGTCGCCACCACCACGCGGTCGGCCCCCGCGGCGCGGCCGCGCTCGGCGACGCGCACGATCATCGGGAGACCCTCGATGTCGGCCATGGGCTTGTTGGGAAGGCGCGTCGACTTCATGCGCGCCGGAATGAGGATGACGAAGCTCATCGTGCAACTCCCTTCGTTTGGAGACGTTCCTTGAGCGCGCGCACTTCCTCTTCCGAGAGCGTGCGGGCGCGCTCGGCGATCATGACGGGAATGCCCGCGCGCACTTCATAGGCGAGCGCGCAGCGGGGACAGAGAAGTTCCTTCCCTTCGACGCCCGCGGCGAGCGGGCCCTTGCAGACGGGACAGACGAGATGTTCGGGGATGGGTTGCGTCACGATGCCGATTCCTTCTTGTTGTGGGGCGCGGCCTTTTGACGGCAGCGCTCGTCAATGAGTTCAATCAGATAGTCGTCGAGCTTCAATTCGAGCCCCACCACCCAGATGCGCTCGTCCTTGGCGAGTTCCGGATGGCGCGCGCATTTGACGGCGTCCTTTCCGGTGATGAGGATGAGGTCCGCTTCGTGTCCGACGAAGGGATTCTTCGCAAAGTCGTAGTGGTCGGGGAGCGGCAGCTCTTCGGGTTCGATGTCGTGGGCGCGGATCATCGCGAAGAAGCGACCGGGCGAGGCGATCCCCGCGGCGGCGAGGGCCTTGCCGTTCGCGGCGGCGAGGCGCTCGGAGAGTTCGTCGATGCCGGCGGTCGCGCCCGTGGCGAGTTGACGGCAGACGTCAAAGCAGCTCGACGCGGCAAAGCGCGGCGTGCGGCTCGTGACGATCGTTTCGTTCGGGGTGTTGAGGACGATTGCGTCGACCGTGTCGAGGCGGGAGGGCGGTTCGCGAAGCGGGCCCGCCGGGAGGACCCAGCCGTTGCCGAGACCCCGCGCGCCCACGACCGCGATTTCGAAGTCGCGCGCGAGCGTGTGGTGCTGCAGACCGTCGTCGCTGATGATGAGGTCCACTTCGGGGTGGAGTTCGAGAAGCTTTTGCGCGGCGCGGTAGCGGTAGCGGGAGACCGCAACGGGCGCCTTCGTTTCCTGCGCGATGAGAAGGGGTTCGTCTCCGGTGAGCATCGCGTCGGCGTTGGGCGTCACGAGACGAACGTCGTCATCGGAGCGGCCGTAGCCGCGGGAGATGACGCCAGGCGTCCAGCCCTTTTCCCTCAGGGCCCGCACAAGCGCGATCGTGACGGGGGTCTTCCCCGTGCCGCCCACGTAGATGTTCCCCACGACCACCACGGGAACGGGAACGCTCTTGGCAACGCTCTTGCGGCGCTTCCATTCGCTTACCGCGCGAAATACGAGAGAAAGAGGAGAAAGGAGAATCGGAACGAGTCCCCGGTGGGACCAGGTTCGATGGAGCCAGGCTTCTATTTGTGCGCTCATGGTGTGGGTGCCGCGCGGACGGACCGCGCGAGGAATGCTCCCGAGAGAAGAAAGAGATGAGGAGTGTAGCAAAGTCCGACGAAAAAGACCGCAAAAGCGTCCCTCCCAGACGGAGGGCTCCGGGGCCTCCGCCTGTGGATAACTCTGTGCACAAAAGACGCAAGGCTTTCTTCGCTTGTGGAAAACCGTGTGCGGAAAACCCCGCAAAACGGTGCATAAAGGTCTTCTAAAGGCGGAAATTTCAAGGGGTTGGTGTAATTTTGCGGTCAAATTCCTCGTTTTACGAAGTTTTTGGGGAATCGGTGGAAAAACGGGGTGGAGGACACTTGTTCACGGGCCGGGTGGGGAACCCTGTGGATAATTCGTGGAGAAACTCGGCAACCCCTTCTTTTTTCAGTGTTCGCGATCTGTTGATGAAAAATTGTGCAATTTGAATAACTCTGTGGAAGAACGCCGCGGGTTTGTCGGGCGGAAGCGTCCGCCGAACCCGGGCGCGGTCGCTATGCGAAATGTCTTAGGAGGGGACGCGTAGGGGAGGCGGCTTGCGTCAGAGAAACCGAAAAAATTTCGGAAAATTGCGAAAAAATCTTTCATGCAAACTTAACAGCGCGTAACTTGAAGAATGCGCCGTGCAGAAAAGCATCTGTTCGCCGCGCGCTTCAGATTCGGTTTTCCGGGATCCTCGTGCCCCCGTTCGGGACTTTCGCGGGGGGCGGGTCGGGAAAATCCATTTTTCACCGTTCGATCGGACCGCGGGGAAGCCTCCGCCGGCGGGCTCAGCGCCGGCCCTTCCCGGCTTCCGGTCGAAAAGAAAGTCCCTTGCCGAGGAGAACTCATCATGCAAGCGCTCGCAGCACTCAGTCGATTCGTGAACAAAACATTCGCCCTTTGGGTTCTCGTATTCGGCATCGTGGGCTACCTTTTCCCCGAACTCTGCAAGCCTCTGGGCGGCTGGATTACGATATTGCTCGGCATCGTCATGTTCGGGATGGGCCTGACGCTCACCCCGGACGACTTCCGGGAAGTCTTCCGTCGGCCCCGCGACGTGCTGATCGGCGTCCTCGGACAGTTCATCATTATGCCGAGCGTCGCCTACGTGCTCTGCATCGCCTTTCAGCTCCCGCCCGACATCGCCGTGGGCGTGATGCTCGTCGGTTGCTGCCCGGGCGGCACGGCTTCGAACGTGATGACCTTCCTGGCGCGCGGCGACGTGGCGCTCTCCGTCACGATCACGTCCTGCACGACGCTTCTCGCGCCCTTCGTCACGCCCGCCCTCATGTACTTCTTTGCGAGTCAGTGGCTTGCCGTCGATCCGATGAGCATGTTCCTCTCGATCGTTCAGGTCGTGCTCGTTCCGATCGCCGCGGGCGTGCTGTTGCACAAGCTCCTCGGTGAACGCATCCAGGTCGCCGTTGCGGCCCTTCCCCTGGTGTCGGTCGTCGCGATCGTTCTGATCGTCGCCGCGGTGGTGGCGGCTTCGGCCGGCCAGATCGCCAACGCCGGTCTCCTCGTCTTCGCGGTCGTCGTGCTTCACAACGGCTTCGGGATGCTAATCGGCTACCTCCTCGCCAAGTTCACGGGCATGAACCTTGCGAAGCGCAAGTGCCTCGCGATCGAGGTCGGCATGCAGAATTCCGGTTTGGGCGTCGCACTCGCCATGGTGCACTTCGCCGCGAATCCGCTCGCCGCGCTCCCGTCCGCGATCTTCTCCTTCTGGCACAACATCTCGGGCCCGGTCATGGCCACGATCTTCCACGGTTGGCGTGAAGAGGGAGAGGCCGAGAGCATGCTCGAGAAAATCGCCGCCAAACACGCGAAGAAGGCCTGATTCCCGCTTTCCCCTTCACCCGCCCCGAGCCCTTCGGGGCGGGTTTCGTCCGCATTCATTCAAAGAACATCCTAAGGAAACCCCATCATGCGCAGTGACCGTCTCACGAAAGGCAATCACGCGGCTCCGCAGCGGGCCATTCTCAAGGCGCTCGGCCTCTGCGACGCCGAACTCGAACGACCGCTCATCGGCGTCGTCAATTCCCAGAACGACATCGTCCCGGGCCACATGTTCCTCGACAAGGTGACGGAAGCCGTGAAGCAAGGCGTCGCCATGGCCGGGGGCGTGCCGATCGTCTTTCCCGCGATCGCCGTCTGCGACGGTCTCGCCATGGGTCACGCCGGCATGAAGTATTCGCTCGTGAGCCGCGAACTCATCGCCGACAGCGTCGAAGCGATGGCGACCGCGCACCCCTTCGACGGGCTCGTGCTCATCGCCGCCTGCGACAAGAACGTCCCGGGCCTTCTGATGGCGGCGGGGCGTCTGAACGTCCCGGCGATCGTCATTTCGGCGGGCGCGATGCTCGTGGGCCGCATGACGAACGGCCGCCGGCTCTCTTACTCCGACATCGCCGAAGCCGTCGGGGCCTTCAATGCGGGCCGCATCACGAAGGCGACCTTCATGGAAATCGAAAACAAGTCCTGCCCCTCCTGCGGCTCTTGTTCGGGGATGTTCACGGCAAACTCCATGAACTGCCTCACCGAAGTCCTCGGGATGGCGCTTCCCGGAAACGGCACGATTCCCGCTGTCATGAGCGCCCGCTACCGCCTCGCCAAGGAAGCCGGCATGGCCGTGATGGAGCTCGTGCGAAAGGACGTGAAGCCGCGCGACATCATGACGCGCGAAGCCTTTGAGAACGCGCTCGCCGTCGACATGGCGCTCGGCTGCTCCACGAACTCGATGCTCCATCTTCCCGCCATCGCCCACGAATGCGGGATCGACCTCGACCTTTCGATTGCGAACGAGATCGCCGAAAAGACGCCGAACCTCTGTCACCTCGCCCCGGCGGGAAGCGACTACATCGAAGACCTCGACCGCGCGGGCGGCATTCCCGCCGTCATGAAGACGCTCGAACCACTTGGCGTACTTCACACCGATTGCCTCACGGTGTCGGGGAAGACCGTGGGCGAGCAGATCGAGAACGCCGAAGTGCTCAATCCCGAAGTCATTCGCCCGGTCGACCGGCCGTTCGGCGACAAGGGCGGGATTGCCGTCCTCAAGGGGAACCTCGCGCCCGACGGCTGCGTTGTGAAGCGCGCGGCCGTGGCGCCCGAAATGCTCGTGCACGAAGGCCCCGCCCGCGTCTTCGACTGTGAAGAGGACGCGATCGACGCGATCTTCGGCGGCAAGATTGTTCCGGGCGACGTCGTCGTCATCCGTTACGAAGGTCCGAAGGGCGGTCCGGGCATGCGCGAAATGCTCAATCCCACGTCCGCCATCATCGGCTCGGGCCTGGGTTCGAGCGTCGCTCTGATTACGGACGGTCGTTTCTCGGGCGCCACCCGCGGCGCCGCCATCGGCCACGTCTCGCCCGAAGCGGCCGTGGGCGGTCCGGTCGCCCTGGTCGAAGAAGGGGATAAGATCCGCATCGACATCCCCGGCCACCGCATTGAAGTGCTCGTCTCGGACGAAGAGCTCGCGCGTCGTCGCGCAGCCTGGCAGCCGCGTCAGCCGCGCATCACGACGGGCTACCTTGCACGCTACGCTAAGCTCGTCACGTCGGGCATGTCGGGCGCGGTGCTCGAATAAAACGCTGGTCTCCGGTCCCTCTCTTCGGAGGGACCGAATGCGCCGAAACGAAAAAGGCGGAACGTCTCCCGTATGGGAATGCGTTCCGCCTTTTGTCTTGAACTCCCGTAAATTTCATTCAAGCTAGTTGTAAAACTTAGTAAGGCCCTTGCGACACAAAGGATTTGTCCGCGAGGGCCTTGTTTTTTTTTTAAATCTAGCTTATAATCAGATCAATACATAAATGCTAGACAGGTGGCTTACCATGATGACCAGCAAAGACCTGACGACACTGAATTTTCTTGAGTTCTCTTCCCAGGGTCGCCGCTACGTCCGTGCCTACAAAAATGAGTG
>CASDQM010000012.1 GCA_949282745.1 uncultured Sutterella sp.
CGCCGAAGGCGGAGAGGGCAAAGCCCTTGTTCCGCTGATGCTTAGAAAAGCGTATGTCCTTGTTGTTAAAGAACTAGTTTTCCAGACGAACGGTAACTGATGAAGTCACGTGTCTAGGAAGCCTGAGGACATTATCGTTGCAAACTATCCTCTCGATAGAAAAATAAAGTGCTCTTTCGGAATCTAAGTACAGGGAAACCCTGTAGGATGGAAAGATATCTTTATGAGAAGAAAAGTCTACTTCTCCCTCCTTTTGGATCCCCCTCATGCAAAAACTTTTTCGCCGTCCGACTTCTTCGGCAAAACCCTCTTTCATCCTCTCCCCCGAGAGGAAATTCACTCTCCTCGCCTGTGCGCTCCTGGCTGCGGGCGCTGCGGAGTGCGCCGAAGACCGCTTCGCGACGGTCGCCGACCTTGACCGTTGGATCGACAAGTCTCAGGAACATACCTACAGCGGTAGCGCCGAAGGTTCTCACAGCGGCAACGTCTTCACTTTTGCTCTCTCCGGAAACGACGTCTCGGGGTTCCACTTCTTCGGAGCTTCGGGCGCCGCGGTCGAAAACGGAAATCAGCTTCTCTTTTCGGAGGGTGACTTCCTGGCGACAGAATCGGTGCAGTCCTTTGTTGCCGCGCACCATGCAACCGAGGAAGCAAACGGCAACGCCATCGTCATCAAGGGAGGAAACTTCAAGCTCAAACCCTCCGATACGACGCCGAGCGAAAAGTTCGTCTTTATCGCCGCCGAAGGGACGGGCAACATGAGCGGCAACCGGGTCCGCGTTACGGGCGGCGACTTCAGCGTGCAGGTCATGCTCTTTGCTGCGAAGAACGAGGTCGGGGAAGGGGACGTCACGGATACGGGCCCCACGCTTACCGACAACACGATCGAAATCACGGGCGGGAACTTCGAAGCGGATGCGGATGTCGAAGTTGCTTCCGCGGAGGTCGGCACGCTCTCCCGCAACCGTCTCGAGATCAAGGGACTTCAGAACGGACGCATCAACATGGCTTACGCAGCGTACACGATGCGCGGAGACGCTTTGGACAACGAGATCGTCATTGAAGACGCCGAAAACCTTTATGTGCAATCGGACTTCTTCACCGCAACGGCCGGTTCGCCCGCACCATCTACGCTCGCCAAAAACCTTCTCACCATCTCGAATTCCACGATCGACTCACCGTCGTTCGGAGCTGCCATGAATGCGAGCGGGGACGTCGTCGGCAACCATGTCGAAATCGCGAATACGACCCTGAAGGAATCCTCGGGTTCCAATCTTTTCGTTTACGGCGGTCTCCACGTTGGGTACGGCGGTCTCGACGGCAGGATCGCAGGCAACGTCATTCGTCTTGAGAACGTGACGCTCGATCTCAAGGAAAACCAAACCGCCTTCTTTATCGCCGGACAGATCTCCGCTTCCGAGGGCGGCGTCCTCACGGAGAACGCCGTCGAAATCGTAGGCGACGGCACCTGGGACAAAAGCCTTTCGAAAGCACGATTTGTGGGCGCTCAACGCTTTGGCGGGACCGCGCAGGACGGCATCCGCAACAACGCCCTGCGACTCTACGGATGGCGCGGCGAGGTCTCCTCGATCAAGGGATTCGATCGAATCGAACTCAACGCCGTCCCCTGGGAGGCGAACGGCACCGTGCTCAGGTTCGACATGACGCCCTACGAAACCTGGGAAGGAATCGTCACGGAAGAAACCCTGGACCTGAGCGGCACCACCTTCACCTTCGTCGACGGAGGCTTTGTCTTTGAAGGGGGCGCCGACGCGCACCTCGGCGAATCGATGACGCTCATCGAGGCGGGCAACCATACCGACCTCACGCTCAATCCCCTCTACGACGGAGAAGGCCAGGCGATCGCGCTCACAACCGGCATCACGACCGAGGTCGAGGGCCGGATCGTGAACGCCGAAGACGGGAAGTCGATCGTTCTCGAACTCGAAGACGCCCCCGTGGCGAACCGGCAGCTCGCCCTCGTCACGAACCACCGAAACATGGCGGTGACCTTCCTCGGCCAGGCCGCGGAAATCGTGGGGGACACCCTCACCGAACCCCCGAAGGACTACCGCCTCGGCCCCAAGACCTTCGCGGTGATGAACGGCGCGGACGTCAAGTACGAGTCCTCCGGCAAACTCACCGTGCGCGGCATGAACTTCCTCGCGGGCGCGGGAACGAGCGTCGAGACCGACTCGGGCATCGCCCGCGTCAACTTCTTTGCGGAAACCGGGCGCGGGGAGTTTGACGACTCGATGCGGCTTTCGGGTCTCACGCGCCGACTCGACGGCACGATGACCTACTACGGCGTCGGAACGTCCGCGCGGCATCTTCTCGAAAACGGCTTCTACGCGGAAGGCTCGCTTCGAGTCGGGCGCTATGAAAACGACGTCGAGCACGGGCTCGTCGGGGCCGACGGGGTTTCACACGGCTA
Organism: uncultured Sutterella sp.; assembly: GCA_949282745.1. GTDB lineage: Bacteria > Pseudomonadota > Gammaproteobacteria > Burkholderiales > Burkholderiaceae_F > Sutterella. The sequence goes on from CASDQM010000012.1 coordinate 2,435, forward strand.
CAAGACGCGCACCGCCTACGCCGCGGCCCATGCGGGGTTCGGCCGGATTTTCCCGGTGACGGCCGACCTCAAGCTTGAAGTCTTCGGAAAGTACTTCTACACGCACCTTCCGAGCGACACCGCACGCGTCAAGGATTCGGACGGAACCACGACGCTGCGCTTCGAGAGCGTCGACAACCACCGCGTGCGCACGGGGGCGCGTCTCTACGCGCCGGCGAGGGATTGGCAGGGCTATCTCGGAGCGGCCTTCGAGTACGACTTCACGGATACGTTGCGCAACGAAGCGAACGGCGTCGAAATCCGCGGCGGCGAATCGATCCGGGGCGCGACGGGGATCGGCGAAGCGGGCCTTCGTCATGCCGCGGCCGATTCGCCCTGGCTCTTTGACCTGCGGCTTCGCGGGTACTGCGGCAAGCGCGAGGGCGCGAGCCTGAAGCTGCAGGCCGAATACGGGTTCTGAGCAAAGCGCTTTTGGCTCGATCAAATAAAACGAATCCCCTGCGCCGCACCGGTTCGCAGGGGATCTCACTGTCAATCGAAGTCTCCGTCCGACCCAACCGCTCAAGCGTCCTGATCGTCCGACTCTTCGATCATCCGCCTAAAGAAGTCCTCTTCCTCGTCCTCGAGCGTCTTCATTAACGTCGGGTCCACCGCGTCCATCACGGAGCGGACGAAACTCGCGCCCGCGGCGCCGACGGAGCAGGCCGTACCCGGGAAGAACCCGAAGGCCAAGCGGGCGGCGACGAGAATCAAACGATAGAAATCAGGCTGCGGGAGCGCTCCCAACGCCTTCGCTTCGGGCGCGATCATCGTGCGGATTTCCTCCTGAACGCTTTCGTCGGGAGCGGTTCCGGCGTGTTGCTCGATCCACTCTTCGTATCGACCGTCCTCCTCTTCCGGCCTCGTGTCGTGCCGACTTGCCGTCAAGTACAGAATCTGAGAAACGATTTCGCCGTGGAGACGTGCCCGTTGAAATTCGTCGCACTCGTCCCCGGGATGGTTTTCCGCCTCCAAATGGCGAACGATCGCCTCCCGCAGGAATTGACCGATGCAGTCGGCTCGACGAACGCGTTCCTCCTCGTCGGGCTCGCTCGTCTCGCGCATCAGAAGCTGATCGATCCAGGGTTCGAAGACCTCTTCGGAATCGTATTGGAAGATGCGGGCGCTGTCCTCAGGGTCCTCGAGCTCGCAGTCCGAGAAGTCCGCGGAGACGAAACGGGGAACGGCCGCCTTCAGAGCCTTGTATTCCACCGGATCGACCTCTTCGAGACCGTCCATCCCAAACGAAAGAAGTCCCGCGATCGAAATCATTCGGGAAACGTCGCTGAAATGTTCGATCAGCTCTACCTGAACTAAGGGATCGACCGTTTCCTCTTCGGAGGGTTCGTCCGTCGACGGAACACCTGAAGACATCGTTTTGCTGACGCATTCCAACAGTTCTTCGTCGAGGAATTCCGGATCCGCACAGCTCAAAAGGCCGAGGAAAAGATCGGTGAAGAGCCCGTGAACCCGGTCGTACGAAAGACCGGTCTTCAGGGATACCATCTCCAACAAGGGGGCCCGCTCCTCGGGCGTTCGGAAAATGAACCAATAGGCATGAAACGCCTGAAAAAGACCGTCGCTCATGATCGCCGACCGAAGGATTTCCTGCCGGCGGCTGACGGGCGGGCCCGAAGGTCCGCGCCCTTTTGGTTGTAAGACCAAGAAATTCTAGCGAATTTCCCTTGTCGGAGAAGCTCATTTTTATCCGGCGAGCCCCTGTGTGAGGTCGGTCTTGACCTCCACCATCGCCACGGGGACGTCGTGTTGTGGTGAACCTGCTGAACGACGCGAAGGATGTTGCTACGGCAACGTTGGGCAACCTCCTCATTGCGGCCGTCTTCCGGGGCGCTCTCGCTCATCTTGAAGCGGCCGACGCCGGTAATGCCGATTGACTCGTGCAGGAGGACGAGCGCACCGTGCTGACGGGCGAAGTCCAGCAGTCGATCGGGAAGAACGATCTGTCAGTTGTTCGTTTTCTGCAGAAGCCCAAATTCCTTCGGGTACGCCGTCTGCATCCATTCGAAGGCGTCGGGCCGGATAAAGAGCCGGCCACGGTCGTAACCGAGATCGTTTTCGGACCGACGCCACCCGGAGGCGACAAGCCTTCGCCGATTGCGTCCTCGAAATTCTTTCCTTTGCGCTGTCGAAATCCTACGTCAGTCCTCGTCTTTCACCATCTTGCGGGCATCGTCGAGCAGCCGATCCGCAGCGATTCGAACGTCGAAAGCATTTCGGAATTCGTGGTCCTGCCTGATGCGGAATTTCTCGAATTCCCCCAGGGCATGTTCCTTCGCCTCTTGGGCCGAAACGCTGCCGGGACCTTGAAGAATGCCCATGTCGTTGAATACCAGGAAGCTGTCGAGTCGCTTCTCCCAGTCGTCCATGGTCATGGGAAGGCGCTTCTGGGCGCGGAGCTCGGCCATGTCGAGATACATGGAAACCAAGCGGTTGAGCGTGTCGATCTCTTCTTTGGAGAGATAGTTTTTCGCGATGAGAACATCGGTGCGGATGACCTTGCCGCCCGTCTTGACATTCTTCCAGGAGGTGAGGCCCATGTGCGGCTTTTCCGCATCCGCTCGGTCCCTGATGATCTCCGCTGCCGTGTGACGATGAACCGCGTAGTGAAGCTTGTTCTGGACGGTTGCGAAGAATCGGCGGGCAACGTCCGAATCAACGTCGTAGTCGGAAGCCGTTGCGAACAGGTCCGTCACCTTTTGGTAGGCCTGGCGCTCGCTTGCGCGAATCTCCCGAATTTCTTCAAGAAGTTGGTCGAAGTACGACTGATCGAATAGCTTGCCGTTCTTTAGACGTTCGGAGTCCAACAAGTAGCCCCTGATCACGAAGTCGCGAAGCACTCTCGTCGCCCACTGACGGAAAGCCGTGGCACGTTTGCTATTGACGCGGTAGCCGACGGCGATGATGGCGTCGAGGTTGTAGTGCTTAACCTTGCGGGTAACCGTACGGGAGCCTTCTTCGCGAACAACTAAGAAATCCTTAGTAGTTGCCTCTTCCATCAATTCTTCGTCATCGAAAATCTTCTTCAAGTGCTGAAGGACATTTTCAGGGGTGCAGTCAAACAGTTGAGCCATCAACTTCTGAGTAAGCCAGATAGTCTCATCCTCGATACGAACTTCAATACCGTTGCCGCCATTCTCCTTAGTGAAGATGAGAAAGTCGGCCGTATGATTCCGGATGTTTGATTTATCCATGGTTAACCTTAACTCACAAAGAAAGAAGATACTAAACAATCGCGATTATTCAACACTCTTCGCTATTGGCAAACAACCCTCGACTAAAATTGAAGGCTTTGCAACTATTGCCGAGGCACGTCGCATTAGGCCTGTTTACAGCCGGCGCCTGAGTCCCCGGCTGGTAACCCAGACTCTGCAGATTCCGACCTGCGTTGAGATCGCTGTGCGCATGGGCACCCGACTCTACACCCGGCAGGCGACTGGCAGGGCTTCCTCGGCGCGGCCTTCGAGTACGACTTTACCGACACGATCCGCAACGAAGCGGGGATTCACCACGCGAAGGCGGGTTCCCCCTGGCTCTTTGACATGCGGTTGCGCGGCTACTGCGGCAAACGCGAGGGTGCGAGCCTGAAGCTGCAGGCGGAATACGGTTTCTGATTGCCTTGCCGTGCACACCTTGGAAACCGGCCGATTCCTTCCTGCCTGGGAATCCTTAGAGACAGTGCGCAGCGTAAAGCGGCACAAGAAGGCGCCTCCCGTCCCTGCGCATAGGGCCGGGATAAACAACGTATTCCGTCCCGATTTTCTCCCGGAACTTTTCCGCGAAGCGTTCGAGTGACAGCACACGAAAACGTACGGACGACTTCACTTCGATCGGGCTCACTCGGGGCTTTCCTCCGGCATCCTTGAATGATCGAACGACTAGAAAATCGATTTCAAGACGTTCCTCACCCTCCTTCTTTCCACTCTGCGAATAGTAAAAAAGTCGATCCCCCTTTGCGACCAAGGTTTGCGCCACGACGTTTTCGACGAGCATCCCTTCGTTAAGCGACAATTTTCCAAACAGCACGCCGCGATAGAGATCTTCCTTCGTTGCGTTCGAGGTGAGGAGACTCATCGTGGCGAGCAGTCCCGTGTCAGCCATATAGCACTTCAGCGCTGACGAATCTCGCGAGAGCGCCAAGCCCACTGAGGGGGCCGTCGAGGAAAAGCAGGGAATGCTGATTTGCGCATCCGCCAACCAGAAAAAGGCTTCTTCGTACGTTCTAGAACGAGCGGATTTGCCAAGCGACGCAAGCGTAAAACGCTTTTCATGTTTCGAGAGTTGTGCGGGGATCTCATCGAAAATGCTTCCCACTTTATCCTGGTAACCGTAGGCAAAGCGAGCAACGTCTTTCCTATAAAGATCAAGAATCCTTCTTTTTTCCTCATCGGCCTTTTCAAAGGAAGATGTCTGTGCATAAACGTCGACAACGCGCGGCATACCCCCGATAAGCATGTACTCGCGAAATAACCTTGATGCCTTCCTATGAAGTGCGTCGGGGACGGCATCCCCCCGCTCGAAAGCTTCACGGATAAGGTCGGAGAGCGAGTCATTGCCGGTCGCGACGAGAAACTCTTCAAAGTCGAGCGGGTTCAGACGAAAGGACTCTTCTTCCGACGGGATGACGATCTCCTGAACATTTTGTCGGATCGAGAGAAGTGACCCCGTTTCTATGTAGTCATATCGTCCGTCCGCGACCAGGTACTTGATAAAACCGCGGGCGATCGGAAAAGTCTGAACCTCATCGAAAATGACCAGACTCTCGCGCGGGTAAAGCCTCACACCGTAGAAAGCGCTCAAATACTGGAAGAACTTGTCGATGTCCGTGCGCAAGTTCATGAAGATGTCAGCCACCTCCTGCGGAATTCGGGCAAAGTCTATGAGCAAGTACGAGCGATAATGACGCTTCCCGAACGCCTCCGCCAAGGTACTTTTTCCCACCCGGCGCGCACCCTCAATCAAAAGAGCCGTCGCTCCCCGACGGTTCTGCTTCCACTCAACTAGTCGGTCCATCGCTTTTCGATCGATCACAGCTTCAACCCCCTCATTCACAGTTTTTACTTCCAACGCAATATAAAATCGTCATCACAACCTACAGCGTCGCACGATATCCATGTATGTCAACACCATTTTTAGCACGATATCCAAGTATAAAACAAGCTGTTTAAGCACGGTATCCATGTAAGAAACCACCGTTTTCAGCACGATATCCATGTAAGAAGTCCCCGCCGCTTACATGGCATTCGCGTTACAGCACTCTGACAAAGGGCGTTCTCGCACGGCCCGTCCGAATGCGCTAGAAGCGCCCCTTCCTTGCACGGCGACCCGTTCTGCACGCCGTCTTTCCTCCGGAACGAACGCCACACCTCCCCGCAACTCCTCCTCCCCTCACCAAACGTCCTAGGCAATCGAACCTATTGCGAGTCCTTAGCTTTTGCAATAAAGTCTTTTCTACGCACTCACAAAGAGGCGCTCGGACCGGATCCCATTCCGGATTTCTTCCCCACCACGGAGTTCCCCATGACCGCACGATTCACCATACGCCGCACGATCCGCAAGGATCCCGCGCGCTTCGTGCCCGCCTCGGAATTCCGACTTACGAGCCTTCTCCGCCTTAGGACGGGGGACGGCCGCTGATTATTTTCTTCACTCACCGCCGTTCTCCCGCCAAGAATCGCGAGCAGGACGGCGTACGGGGATCTTCCCCATTCAGCCCGCACGAGCGCAAAACCGCCACGACGGCCCTTCGTTCGAACCTCTCGCGACGACGTGAGACCCAAACGAACCAAGGATGACCGTCATGACGAACCAAACGCCTCAAATCTTCAACGCTCCCTTCTCCCGCCGCACGTTCTGCCGCGGCGCCGCCCTCTTTGCCGCGGGTCTTGCGACGCCCCCGATTTTCGCGGCCGAGCCCGAAAAGACCGAAGTCACGATCGCCGTGGGCGGAAAGAACCTCTACTACTACCTTCCCGCCGCCATCGCCGAATGGAAGGGCTTTTACAAGGAAGAAGGCTTGGACGTCAAGGTCGTCGACTTCCAGGGCGGATCGAAATCTCTGCAGGCCGTCGTGGGCGGCTCCGCCGACGTGGTTTCGGGCGCTTTCGAGCACACGCTCTCGATGCAGGCGAAGCGCCAGGCGATGCGCGCCTTCGTGCTCCAGGGCCGCGCCCCGCAGTGCGTCTTTGCGGTGAACCGCAAGACGATGCCGAACTTTCAGGACGTGAAGGAACTCAAGGGCCGCCGCATCGGCGTCACGGCGCCGGGGTCGTCTTCGCACGTGATCGCGAACTACGTCCTGAAGCGCGCGGGCATCGCCTCGAACGAAGTGGCCGTAATCGGGATCGGCTCGGGCGCGGGCGCGATCGCAGCCGTGCGCGCGGGCCAGGTCGACGCCTTCGTGGGGCTCGACCCCGTGATCACGCAGTTGATGCAGGACGACGCGATTCAAATCGTCACCGACACGCGAAACGTCGCGGAATCGGACGCCCTTTTCGGCGGGCCCATGGTGGCGGGCTGCCTCTATGCCCCGACGAGCTTCGTCGAGAAGAACCCCGAAACCGTGCAGCGCTTGACGAACGCGATCGTGCGCGCCGACAAGTGGCTCGCAACCGTCACCCCCGACGAACTCGTGAAGGTGGTGCCTCGCGCGGCCTTCCTCGGGAACCCCAAGGTCTACGTCGAAGGTTTCCTCAAGAACCGTCCGGCGCTCTCCACCGACGGGCGCTTTCCCGAAGGCTGCGCCCAGATTTCCGCGGCGGCCCTCGCGACGGTCGACGCGAAGTTGAAGGACTTCCCCTTTGACTTCGGGACGGTCTTTACGAACGAATTCGTCGACAAGGCGACGGCAAAGTGACGGGGAGCGAGAGGATGCAAAAAGCTTTCACATCGGCGAATCCCGCCCCCGCGCTCGACTTTCGGGGCGTCACCTGCCGCTTTGCCGGCAAACCTGGGCAACCCGACTACACGGCGACCGAGAACGTGTCGTTCACGGTCGAAGCGGGCGAATTCGTGAGCGTCGTGGGCCCCACGGGCTGCGGCAAGTCCACGATCCTCAACGCCGCGGCGGGGCTTTTGAAGCCGACCGAGGGCGAAGTGCGGGTCTTCGGCGAAACGCTCACGGGGATCAACCGCCGCGCCGGATACATGTTCCAGGCGGAAAGCCTCATGCCCTGGGCCACGGCCTATGAAAACGTCGTGATGGGCCTTCGCTATCGGGGCGTTCCCGAGACTGAGCGGCGCGAAGCGGGCATGTCGTGGCTTGCGCGCGTCGGGCTCGAGCGCTTCGCGGACCGTTATCCCCACGAACTCTCGGGCGGGATGCGAAAGCGCGTGGCGCTTGCGCAGACGCTCGTCACCGACCCCGACATTCTCCTCATGGACGAATCCTTTTCCGCGCTCGACATCCAGACGCGGCAGCTGATGGAAAACGAATTGCTCGACATCTGGCAGAGCGCGAAGAAAGCGGTCCTCTTCATCACGCACGACTTGGACGAAGCCGTTTCGATGTCGGACCGCGTCGTGGTGCTCTCGGCCGGACCGGCTTCGCACCCGATCGGAAACTTCCCGACCGAACTGCCGCGTCCGCGAAACGTCGTCGAAATCCGCACGACGCCCGACTTCCTCGCCTGCCACGAAGCGATCTGGAACGTGCTGCGAGACGAAGTCCTGAAGAGTTATCACCAACACCGCGAGTCGATTTAAGGGGGAGACAATCATGACGCAAACGCATGCCGCGGCCGTTCGGGCCGTTCAAAATCCCAAGGCGAGAACCGAGGAGCGGGAACGCCACAACGCCCGTTGGCGCGTGCGCGCGGGCCAGTGGGGCCTGCTCGTTGCGGTCTTCGTCTTCTGGTGGCTCATGACAAAGCCCGGACTCGTGCCGCCCTTCTTCTTCGAAAACGACAGTCAGGCGGCCTTCTTTTTCGGCGAGCCCGATCAGATTTTCTTGCGCATCTGGGAGTGGTTTGCGGGCGGAGAAATCTACCGGCACCTCTTCGTGACGCTCTACGAAACCCTGATGGCCTTCGTAATCGGGACGGTTTCGGGGCTCTTCGTCGGGCTCTGGCTTGCCCGCGCCCCCACGGCCGCGGCCGTGCTCGATCCCTTCATCAAGGGGCTGAACTCCATGCCCCGCGTGATTTTGGCGCCGATCTTCGCCGTCTGGTTCGGGCTCGGGCCGGCGTCGAAGATTGCGCTCGGCGTCACGCTCGTCTTCTTCATCGTTTTCTTCAACGTCTATCAGGGCGTGCGGGAAGTCAATCCCACGGTCTTGGCGAGCGCGCGCATGCTGGGCGCGACGAACCGGCAGCTCATGCGCACCGTCTACATTCCGTCGGCGATGAGCTGGGTCTTTTCGAGCCTTCACACCTCGGTCGGGATGGCTTTCGTCGCGGCCGTGATCGGCGAATACCTCGGAAGCGCCGAGGGTGTGGGCTACCTGATTCTCCAGGCCGAAACGACCTTCGACATGAACACCGTGATGGCGGGGATTCTCGTTCTGACGGCCTTCGCGCTCGTCATCGACCGGGCTGTCACCGAACTTGAGCGCCGCTTCATGCGCTGGCAGCCGGCCGTGAAGTAATCCCTATCCCGATCGCCCCGCGAAAGCGCACTCCCCCGAGCTTTCGCGGGGCGGTTCGGATTGAGCTCTAAGGAAAACGAAGGGAAAGGCCCGAAGAAAGGGGCCGCCTCACGCGCCTCGCGGATACGACCGCATAAGACCGGATAACACCGCATACGACTGCATAAGTCTGCATAGGAGCGCATAACTTCGCATACGCGCAGTCGATGCGCACGACTCGCCTTGGCAAACCTCAGCCCGTGACAAGCTTCCAGGCGAAAAAGAGAAAGAGAAGTGCGACGGCGGCGTTTCCGATCCGCCCCCAGACGGGTCGGCGCCCGAAGAAGAAAAGAAGGGCCTTCCCGACCTGCGTAAGCGCCGTCAGATAGCAGACGCTCCAGAACTGCAGCGTCACGGCGAGCGTCAGAAAAGCAAGCGCCGGATGCCCCTTCGTAGTGTCGACAAAGGGAAGGAAAAACGAGAGCATAAAGAGGATCGCCTTCGGGTTCGAGAGGCTCAGCACGAGCGCCGTGCGAAAGGCGGTCTTGGGGGCGATCTTGGGTTTCTCCGTCTTTGTCTCGCGCAGCGTCACCGCGTCTCCCGACGTAGCCGGAGCCGCTTTCTTCAGCTCCTTCCAGAGACCCGAAAGAATCCGGAAGGCAAGCCACGTCAGATACGCCGCCCCCGCGCACTTCAGGGCGAAGAAGACCGTGGGGTTCGCGATGATGAGGGCCGCGACGCCGAGGTAGACGGCGAGAAGAAGAATGATGTCGCCGAGCCACACCCCGCAGGCGCCGGCAAAGCCTACGCGCGCCCCGTCGCTCACGCTCGTTCTCAGAACGTAGAGGCTGTTGGGGCCGGGGCAGAGGACGATGAGAAGCGACGCGACGAAGAAGGTCGGGTAGTCGATAACGCCGAGGCTTTCGAACATGGTGCGGGGATTTTCAGACGTGGGAAACGCTTCATTCTATGACGGCGTTCTCCCGACGTGGCGGGGCGTACGGAACAAACGACAAAACCTCCGACGAAGAGTCAGCCCGGGCGGGAAAAAGGCGCTTCTGTCGAGTGCTCCGCCTCATCCAAAACCGCAAATCTGAACGCGGTTAAGCTTAACGTCGTTAAGATTTGAAGCCGTCTCCCGGGAAGGATCGGCCACGTCGAAAGAAAGGCCGCCCGAATCCGGACGGCCCCTCCAAGAACGATCTTCAGGTCGGGGCGCGGAAACGCGTCCGCGCCCTCTTCCCTGCCTTACTTTCCGAGCGCCTCCTTCGCGGCGTACTCACCCGCGAGACGACCCGAGGTGTAGGCGATGCCGAGCCCCGTGCCCGAAGTGTAGACGCGGTTGTAGTACGGACGGTTGATGACTTCGCCGCCCGCATAAAGGCCCTTGATCGGCTTTCCGGCCTTGTCGACCACGCGGAAGTGGTCGTCCACCTTGACGCCGCCCATGGTGCCGCCCGTCTGCGGAATGACGCGGACGGCGTAGAAGGGCGCTTTGTTGAAGGGCTTCAAGAACGCCTTGGGCTTGCCGAAGGCCTTGTCGTCACCCGTTTCGCAGGCGCGGTTGTAGTCCGTCATGGTCTTTTCCAAGGCCTCGGTCGGAACGCCGAGCGCTTCGCCCAATTCCTTCCAGGAATTCGCCTTCACGGAAATCTTCGGATCCTGCACGCCGTTCAGCACTTCGACCTTCTTCGGGTCCTGGCTGTCGACGATCGCCCAGACGGCCTTTTGCATCGCGACCGGATCAGTGAGGTACGGGAGGTCTTCGTTGACGAAGCGTTCGCCCTTTTCGTTCACGAAGACGCGGTCCTTGTACTTGTCCTTCGAAGTAAAGGTCTTCGAGTATTCGGGCTTTGCCCCCGAAACGTAGAGACCGATCACCCAGGCGTCTTCGTATTCGACGCCGCCCGCCTTCACAGCCATGCGGATGCCGTCGCCCGTGGCGCCCACCGTCGCGACCGACTTGTCGGTATAGGGGGCGTAGACGGGAACGAGGCGCTCCATCATTTCCTTGTTGTGCGCGAAACCGCCCGTAGCAAGGATCACCGCCTTGGCGGAGACTTCGTAGGCGGTCTTCTTGTCCGCGGCCTTCACGCCCACGACTTCACCCTTTTCGTTCTGAATGAGGTCGGTGACAGGGGTCGCCGTACGGACGGGGACACCCATCTTGTCGAGATAGAGCTTGACGTTCTTAATGACGAAGCGGCCGCCCGCCGGGGACGAGCCGCGGCCCGAAGCCGGAACGGGCGATTCGGAGGGCGCGTGCGCGTAGTTGGGGCCCCCGTAGCCAAACGGCCGGGGCTTCGCGAAGGTGTGTCCCACGACCTCTTCAAGCCAGTTGATCGTGTCCGTGAAGGCGAAGGTCATGGACTTCACGAGCGCTTCGTCGGGATAGTCCTTGCTTCCGCCCTGGTAGGAGCGCTTCTGGTCGTTCAACCAAATCTTCATGAAGCCTTCGGAGGTCGTTTCCTTTTCGCCCGCGCGGGCCTGGGCCTTCGTGTCGCCCGCCGCGATCGCGCCGCCCGCGAGGGCGGAACTGCCGCCGATGAAGGGCATTTTTTCAAAGACGATCACCTTGGCGCCGTGCTGCGCCGCGGAAGCCGCGGCCGCCACGCCCGTGCCGCCCGCCCCCACGACCACGACGTCGGCCGAGAGTTTTTCGACGGGCAGAGCGCCCGAAGCCGCAAAGGCGAAGCCCGCGGTCGTCATGAGAAGCGTGAGCGCGGTCGCGCGAAAGATCGATTTCGTCATGTCGTCTCCTTTGTATTCGGCCCGCGCAGAAAGGGAGGATCAGACGCGAACGCCCCCTCCCTTCACGGTGCCGTACGGTGAATCTTGGGTTCGGGAACAATCTAGCCCGAAGCGCCCTTTCGCGCCAGTCCGCGGTTTTCCCGACCTCTTGAAGAAAAGGCGCCGAACCCTCGGGCCCGACGCCTTTGACTTTTTGACTGGCGGTCTTCGTCAGGAGATAAATCCCCAGAGGAGCACCAAAAGAAGCTGCCCCGTGAGAATGCGAAGGAACATCGCAAGAGGATAGACGGTCGAGTACGCGACCGACGAGGAGTTCTTTTCCGAGAGCGTCGCCGCGTAGGCAAGCGCGGGAGGATCGGTCGTCGCTCCCGCCATCAGGCCCACGATGCTGTGGAAGTTGATGTGAAAGACCTTTCTCGCGACGACGCCCACGACGAGAAGCGGAATGAGCGTGACGAAAAGCCCGAGGAGGACGTAGAGCAACCCGTTCCCCTGCGTGATGGCCGCAACGAAGCTCTCGCCCGCGGCGAGCCCGACGCTCGCCAAAAAGAGCGAAATCCCGATTTCGCGCATCATGAGACTCGCCGACTGCGTCGTGTAGGTGACGAGACGGGCGAAATTCCCGAAGCGCCCGAGAAGAATCGCGACGATGAGCGGCCCGCCCGCAAGGCCGAGCTTGAGGGGCGCGGGCATACCGGGAATCGCGATCGGAATGCTCCCCAAAACGATCCCGAGCGCGAGACCCACGAAGATCGTGAAGATGTTCGGGTGGTAGAGCTTCTTCACCTTGTTGCCAAGCAGCGTCTCGAGACGCTGGAGCGCGGGTTCCGGCCCGACGCAGTAAACCTGGTCGCCCACCTGCAGATGGAGGTTCGAATAGGGAAAAAGCGTCATGCCGGCTCGGAAGACGCGCGTGATGTTGACGCCGTCCATCTGATTGAGCGCGAGGTCCTTCAACATCATCCCGTTGAACTTCTCCCGCGTGATGAGGATCGTGCGGGTCGCAAGGGGCGACTTTTCGTTCGCGAGATCCACGCCCTTCTTTTCGCCTCCGAAGAAGGCCGTGACGGGAAGACGGTCGTCGGGCGCGGCGACGATGCGAAGAACGTCGCCCTCCTGAACGACCGTTTCGGCCGTGGGGCTCGAGAGTGCTCCCTTCGAGAGAATGCGGCTGCAGATGAAGGAGCGCCCCGTAAATTCGCGGATCGCCCCGAGGGTCTTGCCCGCCACCGCGGGGTTCGTGACTTCCACGTGGAAGAAGATGGGTTCGCGGTTGTGTTCCTTTTCTTCCGTCTCCCAGTGCTTGTCCTCTTCCGCGAGATCGATCGAGAAGACTTTTCTGAGAAGCACGGCGCAGAAGATCGCCCCGACGACGCCGAGCGGATAGGCGCAGGCGTAGGCGACCGCGATGTTCTCCCCTTCGTAGTGAAGAAGGTCGAGCGCCTCCTGCGTGGCGCCGAGGCCCGGCGTATTCGTGACGGCCCCGTAGTGAACGCCCAGCATTTGAGGAAGCGACACCCAGTCCTTAAGTAAGAACCAGAGCGCGACCGTCACGACGATCCCGAGAAGGACGATCATGACGGTGAGGAGATTCAAAACGAGTCCCCCGCTCTTGAAGGACGAGAAGAAGGAGGGCCCCACCTGCAGGCCCACGAAGAAGATGAAGAGCGTGAGGCCGAAGTCGCGGATGAAAAAGAGCACGGGCTCCGGCACCGTGAGGCCGAAGTGCCCGGCGGCGAGCCCCACGAAGAGAACGAAGGTGACGCCGAGCGAAATGCCCGCCACCTTGAGGCGTCCGAGGAGGGTTCCGAGGGCAACGACGAGCGCGTAGACGAGAATGATGTGCGCCACGGCGTTCGTGTCGGTGATGAGTGCGCGAAGCCAATCCATGACAAAAACTCTGACGGCCGATGCCGAAAAACCTGCCGCGCCCGGGAGGCGCGCAATCGACCTTTCCGATTTCCCAAAAAAAAGTATGCGGCATTCTACAAAAATGCGCCCGAACCCGCACCCGTCCTCAAGGAAAACCCTCGCCGCCGGCGGGTTTTCTCGGAGAATGCGGCGCGTCCCGTCCGGCTTCGAACGGCGAAAAAAGAGGCGGCCCGACAAACGCGGTCGAGCCGCCCGAGTGCCAAAAAGCTTGGATCCGAATCCTCCCGCATCCCGCTTCGGCGCGAAAGGAACTCCCGGCCTCCGACGCCGAAGCGCCGGAGACCGGGATCGGCACTCAACCGAAACCTAAGTTACGCGAGGGACTTCACCGAGGCCGACCCTTCCGCGAGCTTCACGGCGACTTCCACGGCCTTTTCAAGGGACTTCACGGGCAGGCATTCGTAGATCCCGTGGAAGTTCATGCCGCCCGTAAAGACGTTCGGGCAGGGAAGACCGCGCACCGACAGGCGGGCGCCGTCCGTGCCGCCGCGCACGGGCTCTTCGATCGGTTCGAGTCCGGCGGCTCGGTACGCGGCGCGCGCGATCTCGAGGACCTTCGGGGCCTTGTCGAGATAGGGACGCATGTTCTGGTAGCTGTCCTTGATCTCGATCGTGACCGGAGCCTGCGGGTAGAGTTCGTTCATCTTCGCTGCGATGTCGCGAAGAAGCGCCTTCTTTTCCTCGTAGCGCGCCGTGTCGTGGTCGCGAACGAGAATGCGGATCGTCGTTTCGACGACGTTCCCCTTCATCATGTTGGGGTGCAGGAACCCTTCGTGGCCGGCCGTGCATTCGGGGCTCACGTCGGCGGGGAGCATTTCCATGAATTTCGCCGCGTAGCGAAGGGAATTGACCATCTTGTCCTTGGCGAGGCCGGGGTGCACGCCCACGCCCTTCACCGTCACCATGGCGGTGCCCGCGTTGAAGTTTTCACTTTCGAAGGTCCCCGCTTCGCCGCCGTCGAAGGTGTAGGCGTAGGCGGCGCCGAAGTGTTCGATGTCGAAGTTGACCGTCCCGCGGGCCACTTCTTCGTCGGGCGTAAAGCCGATCGCAAGGGCCGCGTGCGGGATTTCGGGGTGGGCCTGCACGTGGGCGACCATCGCCATGATGGCGGCGACGCCCGCCTTGTCGTCGGCGCCGAGAAGCGTCGTGCCGTCCGTGAAGATCACGTCTTCGCCCTTGTACTTCGCGATTTCCGGGAAGTCGGCCGCCTTGAAGACGATCCCCTTTTCGGCGTTGAGCGTCACGTCCCCGCCTTCGTAGCGAAGGATCTGGGGCTTGACGTCCGCTCCGGAAGCGTCGGGCGAGGTGTCCATGTGGGCGATGAAGCCGATCGTCGGGCAGTCTTCGCACCCCGGCGTCGCGGGAACGAGCGCGTAGACGACGCCCCCGTTGCCGATGTGGGCGTTTTCAACGCCGAGTTCCTTGAGTTCGGCGACGAGCGTTTCCGCGAGACGTAGCTGCTTTTCGGTCGACGGGGCCGTTTCGCTTTCGCGCGCGGACTGCGTGTCAAAGCTCACGTAACGGAGAAAGCGGGTGAGAACGGTTTCGTTCATTTTTCATACTCCTCATGTTCGGTTTCCGCCCGCGCCCTCTTCGGGTCCTCGGGATCGCGGGCGGGAACGGGATTTCAATATTCGCTGAAGATGCGGGCGATTTCCTTCGGGTCCGAAGTCTTCGTGAGCGCAAGCTGCAAGAGGATGCGCGACTTCTGGGGCGAAAGGTTGCCGGCCGCGATGTAGCCCTTCTCAAGGTAGTCCTTCGAGAGAACGCAGTCGCCCGTCGGGACGCGGTTCGAGAGCACGACGGGGAAGCCCTTCTTCATGAGGGGCACGTAGAAATCCTTGTGACCCTGCGGAATGGAGCCGTTTCCCATGCTCGCGGAAACGATTCCCTTGGCGCCCGCCGCGACCGCGGCTTCGGCGAGCTTCGCATCGCCTCCGGGAAGCGCGAAGACCACGTCGACGCGCGGAAGCGTCGTGAGGCCCTTGACGTCGAACTCGCTCTTCGTCGTGTGACGGCGCGTCGAGAGACGGTAGAGGACGGGTTCGCCCTCGCTCATGACGCCGAGAAAGCCGTATTCGGGCGAGCGGAAGGTGTCGACGTTGCTCGTGTGGAACTTCGTCGTTTCGCGCGCCGCGCAGATGCGGTCGTTCATGACGATCGTCACGCCCGCGCCCTTCATCTTGGGCGACGCCGCGGCCTGCACGGCTTCGAGAAGGTTCATCGGGCCGTCGGCGGATATCGCGGTGGCCGGACGCATGGCGCCCACCATGACGACGGGCTTGTCGCTCTTCACCGTGAGGTTGAGGAAGAACGCCGTCTCTTCGATCGAGTCGGTCCCGTGCGTGATGACGACGCCGTCCACCTTCGGATCGGCCAGGAGTTCGTTCACGCGGTTGGCGAGCGTCAGAAGAATCTTCGTGTCGACGTTGTTGGACGAAATGTTCACGACCTGTTCGCCCGAGACTTCGGCGTAGTCCTTCATCTGCGGAACGGCGTCGATGAGCGTCTGAATGCCGAGCGATCCGGCCTTGTAACCCGTGACGTCGGTCTTGCTCGCCGACGCCCCGGCGATGGTGCCGCCCGTGGCGAGGATCTTCACGGTCGGAAGCGCCCAGACCTGCGCGGCGAAAGCCATGGCGACGGCGCCGCCCAAAATCGTCAGAGTCTTTTTGATGTTCATGATGTTCTCCCCCGACGGCCCCCTCCGACAAAGTCGGACGGACCCGCCGGGCTGCGGTTCGGTTCGTGGGATCAGAAGTAGACGGAAAGGCCCGAGACCACCTGCACGGCGCTCGGATCCACCGTTTCGCCGTTGTAGGAGTATTCGGCGTCGACGTAGCTCAGGGCGCTGTAGAAGCGCGCGGTCTTCGAGAACTGATACTGCCAGCCGAGCGCCGCGAACCACGTGTCGGCCTCGAACTTGTGCTCGAACTCGGTCGATTCGGCCTTCTGACCGCCGAGGCCGACCAGGAGCTTGCCGCCCGCAAGCGGCGTGTCGAGCCCGAGAATGCCGCCGTAGCCCTTGAGTTCGTCGGCCGCGTTCACGGTACCGTCCATCAGGAAGCCGTTGACGTTCTTGATCGTGTCCCAGCCGCCCGTGGAGCTCAGGGCGTCGGCGTTCTTGAAGTAGTGCGCCATGGCGTAGAGGCGCATGAAGCCGAAGTCGTAGTTGCCGCCGAGCGTCAAGCGCCACATGTCTTCGGGGTCGTCGCGCAAGGCCGCGCCTTCGTTGACGCCTTCCCAGAGAAGAACCGTGGAGAGAGCCCCCGTCGTGTAGGTGACGCCCAGGCCCGAGTAGCGGTTCGTAAGCGTCTTGTTTTCGGCGGGACGCGTATTGCCGTCCTCGTCCTCATATTCGTTGTCGCCGAACGTGTACATGGCCGTGAGCTGCAACCCCGCGGCCTTGGGCGAACGGTAGGTGACGGCGTTGTCGTAGCGCGTGGCGGGGAGCTTGCCCAAAATCATGTTCTGGTTGCCGGCGATGCCGATCCCGGTGCCGAACGGATTGACGTTGCCGAGCAGATTGAAGCTTCCGCCGTCGGTGCCGAGAATCGATTCGCGCCCGAGGGCGACGGCGCCGAAGGGACCGTGCAGCTGCAGCGTCGCCTCGCGGTCGAAGATCTTGCCCGCGGTCACCATGTCGCCGGTGTCGGGGTTGAAGCCGTTTTCAAGAACGAACTTCACCTGATAGCCGTTGCCGAGGTCTTCCGACCCGCGGAAACCGAAGCGGCTCGACGTGCCGTTGCTCGGATCCATGGTGAAGGTGTTGTAGGAACCTTCCGAGGTTCCCGTGTCGACGTTCTTGAAGGAAAGGCCCAGGTCGGCGCGGCCGTAGACTTCGACGTCCGCGGCGAAGGCGGTGCTGGCGACGGCGCCGAGCGCGGCCGTCACGAAGGCGGCGAGCGCGGTGCGATGAATGGTCATGACAAAACTCCTCATGAAGGGCGGCAGGCGCCCTCGAAGCGGAGCGCACGGACGCTTGGACAGGCTCGCGCCCGTGCGCTCCTTGTGTGAAAGCGGTGGGATTCGTGCGGGAGGCCGCCTCCATCGGCTCCCGCACCGGTTTTCCTCAGAAGAGGAAGTAGAGAACGCCGATCGTGAGGATCGTCACGATGGCCGAACGCTTGATGACGTCGAGCGGTTCGGCGCCCGCGAGGCTCGCGATGATGATCACGCCCGCGGCAAGGGGCGAGGTGACGCGGCCGAGCGTGGCGGAGAGGCAGGCGATGAAGCCCAAGTCCTTCACTTCCATGCCGAATTCGGCGGCGTAGGGCGTCACGGCTTCGTTGAAGGCGAAGGCCGCGGCGTTGCCCGAACCCGTGATGATGCCGAGGAGATACGGGCCGAACGAAGCGCCGAGCTTGGCGATGTCGTTCGAGGTCTTGAGGTATTCGATGAAGGCGGAGACGACGCCGCAGCTCTGAAGACCCATGGCGAAGACGCCCGCGGCAATGATGAGGCCGATGGTCGAGCCGTAGCCGTGGCCCATGCCGTCGAAGAACTTGCGGGTGAGCGCGGCCGGGCTTTCACGCGTGATGACGATCACGTAGATGAAGCCAAAGAGCATGGCCGTCGCGACGCTCATCTTGATTTCGGGGAAGCAGAGCGAAATCACGAAGAGGAGCACCACCGGAAGAAGCGGCGCAAAAGCCTTGAGCCAGCTCGGGTTCGCGGGGAGTTCCGGGAGCTTGTTTTGAAGTTCGGCGCCCGGAGTGGCGGCCTGCACGCCGAAACCGCCCTTCTTGTAGTCGCCGAAGAGAACGCACACGATCGTGAGGAAGACGATCGAAAGGCCCGAAAGGAGAAGGACCTTCGGCGCGATGTAGGTCACCATGTCCATCACGGGGATGTTGGCGATCTTGGCGACCAAGACGTTGTCGGACGAACCCGGGCTCCAGTAGTTGGGAAGCGTCGACGAAATGACGGCCGCGGCGGCCATGGCCGGGCGGAAGCCCGCGCGGATCATGAGGCTCACGAGCGTCGGGCCGATGGCGGCGCAGAGGGCCGAGAGCGAACCGATCGCAAGCGAGGCGATCCCGGTCACGATCATGCAGCAGGGAAGGAGCAGAATGCCCACCTTGTTGAGGGGCTTCGTGAGAAGCGACACGAGGTGCAGGTCGCACTTCGTGAGCGTGACGACGGCGGCGAAACCGAGCGACGAGCAGATGGAAACGATGAGCGACGCATTCGTCATCGACTTGTCGAACTGCTGGAATGCGGCCATCGGGTTGAGGGAAAGACAGCACATCGCAAGGCCCGCGACGAGCAGGACGAGGCGGGTTTCGATGCGCTTTACGAGCGCCCAGAGCGTCGCGATGACGATGACGAGCGCTCCGATCATTGTGAAGGACATGGCTGAGTGTTCCGAAGAGGTTGGTCCAAGGGAGTGCTGAAAAGGAAAGAAGGGGCGGTCCGGACAAAGCGACAGGAAGTCCGGACGCCCCCCTTTGCCTCTCTCAACCGACTGGAGGTTTCGGTTGGCATGAAGTCTACCCGTGAGGGTTCCTCTTCAAAAATGGTGCGGGTGGGATATAGGCTCTCCGATTAACCCCGAGCGCTTTTCCCTCCTGACGAGGGAATTCGGGGAAAACGCATTCTTATAGAAAGCTTTCTAAAAAGACAAATGAACGAGCGGTCTTTGCCGCGGGACATTGCGCACGGAGACGAAAAAGCCCGCGAAGGCGTTGCGCCGAGCGGGCGAAGAAACGGATCTTTCGGACTCGGGACCGTCCGCGGCGGGCGTCAGACTTGGCCGGAATTTTGCCGGCGCAGATTCGCCTCCTGCTCGCGAAGGCACTCGAGCATTCTGCACAGCTCCATCGGAAAGAGGTCGGGCTTGATGCCCGAGAGCGTGCGCACCCAGACGTAGGCTTCCTGCAGGAGTTCGGGCGCGACGAGGACCCACTCCCGATCGCGGCGCCACAGATCCTCCTTTCGCCATTCGTGGATCATGCGGTCGACCCAGTTCGGACTCGCGTTGACGATGAGGCTCTGCACGCGCATCGGCATGGGCGAGAGCATGCGGATCCACGTGCGCTCCTCCCCTTCTCCACGGTGGAGATCCCCGTAGACCACGGCCCAGGACATCATATAGGCCTTGAGCCGGTCCTTGGCGTCGAGAAGCGAATGACACGCAAGGTCGAGCCGGTCGGAAAGATGACAGTACTCGAACTGAATCATGCAGAGCTTTGCGAGCGCGGAGTCCTTATCGAGGACGGCGTTCAGAAGGCGCCTCGGGCAGCGGCAGACTTCCGCGTCCGTGAGCGCGTAGCAGTGCTCCGCCGCGTTGCGCCCGGAGAAGAAGTTGAGGTAGCCCGCCGCAAGTCGCCCTGGGGGCGACAGACTGATTCTCTCCTGCGAGAGATTTCCGAAGCCGCGCGCGGTGACGCCGCGGCACACCACAAAGAGGTCCTCGTTTTCGTAGCCGCGGGCAAAGAGCGGTTCGCCCTGCGAAAGCTTTTGCGTCTGTCCGAGCCGCAGGATGAGGCGGAAGATTTCCGAATTGAGGCGGGGCGCGATCCAGGGGACGATCGGCTCGGGATAGAGGTCGGGCGAGGAGGCGGGCGTGTCCGTGGAAAAGTATCGGTCGCGCAGATTGTCGTACCAATTGTTGGAAAGTTTGCTCAAAACCCGAGTTCCTCAAAAGAAAACGTGCGCTCGACGGACGCAAGCTCCGCCCCGCAACACAAATTCGCACGGCGACGAAAGAATGGGATTCTATTCGAAATTTTTCGGGGATTGTACGGACTTTTCCCGCAAATTTGCGGCGACGCTCCGATGAAAACTGAATGTTCGAGCGGCGACGTGAGCATACGGGATCCCAGAGGCCGGAGTGAAACTCGAACTCCCCCGCGGGTCGTCCGACGCCCTTTTGACCGCATTCTCCGCGAAAGGCAGCCGCCATGGCTGATATCATCGAATCGACAGAAAGATAAACAAAATTTTTGATTATCTCTTCAAGAACGATTTTCTCATTACAGTGAACCAGGTCATGCTCTCGCGGGTCCAAATTCATAACTACCGAAGCATTCAGGATGCCACCCTCACCTTCCACTACGCTCAGCGGAAGGCGCCCAACGGTTACGCGGAATCGCCCGCGCACCCGTTCATCGAGACAGCCGGGATGCGGCTCGTTCCCTGCATGGCGCTTTACGGACCAAACGCCTCGGGCAAGACCGCCGTCCTTCGCGCGATCGCTTCGCTCGTTTCGTTCGCACAAACCAAGCAACCTCTCGCGCAACCGCTCCCTCTGTTCCAACCGTATCGGCTCAAAAGGCCCGAGCCCCGGACCACGCGCATCGAGCTCGAATGGACCGACGCCGAGAAGCGCTTCGGTTACGCGGCGGCCGTCGCGGAAGACCGCATCACGGAAGAAACGCTGTCCGTCGACGGAAAACTGAAGTTCCGCCTGCAGGGGGGATCCCTCTCGCTCGCGCCGGAAGAAGGCCGGGAAGAGGCCGAGGCAGACCTTCGCCTGCGGTGCTTCGACGCCCTGACGAAAAAACAGCTGCGCCCCGCTCTCCCCGTCATCGCGGAAAACTTTCCGGGCTACGACTCGGAAATCAATCAGGCGCACCGGAGCCTTTCCGCCAACATTCAGTTTTTCGACCAGAGCGTTCCGCCCGAAATCGGCGTGACGCGCCTCGCGGACACTTTCGACCTGCCGACGAAGGCCAAGCGCGAGAGCGCGGCCCTGGCCCTGATCGTCAAGTATCTGCAAAAGCTCGACGTCCGGATTCGCCGCATCGAAATGAGGCGAACGCCCAAGTCCGTCGAAGCGCTTCCGGCGGGAGTCCATCCGTTTCTCCCGTCCTTCGCCGCGGGCGGCCCGTCGTCAACCGTTGCCGACGCGGAATTCCGGACCTTCCACTTGGCGGAGGACGGCGTCGAAATCCCGCTCGAGTTCGAAACGGAGTCGGCCGGCACAAGAAAGCTCTTCGGCCTTCTCGCCAACCTTCTGACGGCCGTGCGGACCGGCGGAACCGTTCTTGCGGACGACTTCGACCAATCGCTTCATCCGGCCCTCCTCCACGAAATCGTCAAGCTCTTTCAGGTGCGCGCGTACAACGACCGTAAGTCGCAGTTCGTCTTCACGCTCCACAACACCGAGTTGCTCGCTTCCGACCGGCTTTCCGTTTCGGAGGTCGCCTTCGTGTCGCAGAGCGGGTTCCAAGGCACAAAGGTCCGAAGACTGTCGGATTTCGAAGACGTACGAAACGTCGACAACTTTCGCAAGCGTTATCTGACGGGCTGCTACGGGGCGATTCCGTCGCCCTTCATTTGATCCGCGCCTGGCGGCTCAAAGATCCCGCGAAGCTTTTGCCCCGTCCCCTTCCGCGCCCGACTCGACTTCGCATTCGTAGAAGTCGTCTTCGTCGTCCTCGTCCCGCCACTCTACAGGCATGATGAGTCGTCCGTCCCTGTAGATCGGTCGAATGATCCGCGGATAATCCCGGTTGAAGACTCGCCGGGAAGACACCTCCGCGGGGCCGTCAAAAGAACTTTCATTCGGGCGTTCTGACTCGTTCGCAGAACGCTCCGCTTCCGGCGTTTCGGCTTCAAACCGCCTTTCCTTCGGACCGATGTTATCCGTCATGCTGTCTTTCATTGTTGGAGAAGGAAATCCTCTCCTTCCAAGGCAATGTAGCGCAGTCCGGCACCGTTTTCCGAAAATTCCCGTCAGACGACACTGGATGTCGCAGGCCAAACCGTTCCCTTGCGAAAAGGCCGCCCCGAAGGACGGCCCTTTCCGCTCAGTCGGATCGACTCATCAGCCGAAAAGGATCTGATTGACGACGATCGTCGTGATAAGACCGAGGATCATCGGGATCCAGGTGCGGCGAACGATGGCCATCGGGGAAACACCCGCGGCGCCCGCCACGGCGATGATGACGCCCGCGACCGGGCTCATGGCGCGAAGCATGCCGGAGGCGAACTGCATCGGCGTGACGAGGGCTTCGACCGAGCCGCCGAGACCCGAAGCGACGTCCGGCGCAAGGGCGGCGAAGGACGAGTAGGCGCCCACGCCCGAACCCGTGAGGAAGGTCACGATCGAGACGATCGCCGTGAGGATCACCGTCATGAAGCCCATGCCGGCGCCCACGCCCTGGGCAGAGTTGATGAGGGCGTCGATCAAGCCCGATTCGCGAAGACCCGTGGCGAAGAATTCGGCGCAGATGATGAGCGCGACGATGCCCGTGAACATCTTGCCCATCGACTGGAAGAGCGCGAGGGCGTCCTTAAAGATCTTCTTGACGTTGCCGCGGTTGCGGATGATTTCGACGATCACGACGAAGACCCACACCATGAAGAGCGCGGCGATCGTGTCGAGCTTCACGGACGAGACGACGAGCTTCGAGAAGATGATGAGAAGGAAGATCGGGAGGACCGGGAAGAGCGCGTACCACTTCGGGACTTCCGGCGCTTCGGACTTCTTCACTTCGGCGGCTTCGGCGTAGACGTCGTCCGCCTTCTTGTCGTAGTAGCGCTGCACGAAGTAGTGGGCGACGGCGCAGACGATCAAGGTCGGAATGGCGAGCGGGAGCTGGTATTCGACGAGGTAGATGATCGGATCGAGACCCGCCACCTTCGCGGCGAGCGAGGCGGTGCCCGCGGTCGGCGCAAAGGTCATGCCGGCCGACGTGCCGATCACGGCCGCGGCTGCGGCGGGAGACGTGCCGACGGCGGTGAGGATCGGGAAGAGCGCGACCAAAAGCAGCATCGCAAGACCCGCCGCCGACGGAATGACGGTGACGAGGATCTGGCCCACGATGTAGCCGCCCGCAAGGACGAGGTACGGGGCCTTGAGGAGCGACAGGGGCTTCACGGCGACGTCGACCAACGCCTTCGCGGCGCCGATGCGGTCCATGTAGGCCGCAAAGCCGCCCGCCGTCATGATGAGAAAGCCCGTGCCGGCGCTTTGCTTCGTCGCGATGTTCTTCAAGGTCGCGAAAATGTCGAAGAGCCAGAAGCCCGAGGGCTTCACGCCCTTCGGAAGGAAGTCGACGCCCGCGAGCGCGACGCAGACGAGGATAACGAGGCCGGAAAAGAGGAGGACCATGTGGGTCGAGTAGCGCTTCAAAAGCGCCCAGCCCGCGACGATCGTCACGATTACGGCAATCCAAGGTAGGAGCGCGGTCATAAGATTCTCCGCTGGTAGTGTTGTGGTTGAGAGGGTTCAGGCGGTCGGGAAGCGGTTGGCTCCCCTCCCCGGCCGCGGTCATTCGATTAGAGGTACTGCGAGAAGTCCGCCTCGAGCTTTTCGAGCGCGGCCTTCACGCGGGCTTCCATGCCGTCGCGAAGTTCGACGGAGCGCGCGAGCGCCCCGCGGGCCCCGGCGATCATGGCGTCCACTTCCGCGGGGGCGCAGCTCCCCGCCGTGCGGCGGGCGGCGACGATCTTGCGGGGATCGAGCGCATCGCGGAATTCCGCTTCCGACATGGGGAGTTCACGCGGGGCCTGGGGATACTCTTCTTCCACTTCTTCGCGGTAGAGCTTCTGCATCACGTCGTAGGGGAAGGCAAGCGGCAGGATGTTTTCCTTGCGGGCGTACGAGACCATGCGGCTCGCCATGTGGTGGCCGATGCGGAAGGGCAGACCGTAGTCCTTCATGAGGCGGTCGGCAATTTCCTGCGAGGCGGTCCAGTCGGAATTGAGTTCTTCCAAGGCGCGGTCGGGATTGATGCGGATGCCGGTGAGGACCTTGAGGAAGCGCTCCATCATGCCCGTCGCGGTGGAGAGCATGCGCGTATTCATGGCGACCGACTTCGCGTCGACCATGCCCGGCACGAGGTTGTGGGCGCGAAGCATGACGGACGCGAGTTCGCCCACGACGTTCGACGCGTCGGCGCGGCAGTTGTTGAGAAGGCCCGGATTGCGCTTTTGCGGCATGGCGGACGAGACGTAGGTGTTTTCGCCGCCTTCGGCCAACAGAATCCAGGGACGGGGCTGCGCGTACTGCACCATGACGTCCGACACGAAGGAGCCGACATGGAGGGCCGACGACGCGACGATCTGGGCGAGTTCGACCGGGAAGTCGACGGGGGATTCGCAGGTCGCGTCGAAGGCGTTCGTGACGGGCGCAGCAAAGCCGAGGACCTCGGCCATCTTCGCGCGGTTCAAGGGCCAGCCCGTGCCGTTCAGGACCGTGGCGCCCATCGAGGAGCGGTCGTAGCGCGCGAGGCACTGGTCCAGGCGTTCACGGTCGCGAAGGAAGGCGTGAATGAAGCCCAAGAGATAGTGCGCGTAGCTGTTGGGCTGCGCGGCGACGCCGTTCGTGTAGTTCGGAACGATCGTGTCGCGGTGGGCGTCGGCAAGCGCAAGGAGCTTTTCGAGCGCGGCGTCGAAGGCGTGCGCGAAGCGGAGCGCTTCGTCGCGGTCGATCGCCATGCGCACGGTCGAGAGCATGTCCTGGCTCGAGCGGCCCGCGTGAATGATCGTCACTTCGGGGCTCGTCGCCTGAATCAGGAGGGGTTCGTAGGTGATGTAGGTCTTCACGCGCTTCGCGGGGTCGGCCGCGGCCGCCTCTTCGACGGCGCGGATGCCGCGGGCGGCGAGCTTCGCCGTATCGTCCCCGATCAGTCCTTCGGCGCGGTTCACGACGACCGTCGCCTTGTTGATGGCGGAAAGCCAGAAAAATTCATCGCGCTTCACGGCGCTTCTCCTTTCGAATGGATAACTTCTCTCCCGAACGAAGCGTCCGGGATCGGCACGGGGGAAAGTTTCGACCTTCGGGGACTTGCCGCACAAGTGCGTACGGCGCAAACTTTCTTTGCGCGACGCGCAAAATAAAAAACTTCCCTTTCCCGCGCGTTTCCGCTACCTTAGGCTCCATGCAAGCCTTCCCAAGAAGGCGCACTCAGGGCGCAAGGCTTAGCAAAGCGCCCCATCACTCTCTCCCGCAGAGGAACTCTCATGTCCAAACTCGACGACCTCACCGCCTGGCGCTACTTCGTCGCCTTTGCGCGCTCGGGCACGCTCACGGCGGCGGCGACCGCAATGGACGTGAACACGGCGAACATTTCGCGCGCGATTTCGGGACTCGAAAAGGCCTTGGGCATCCCGCTCGTGCGCCACAACGCGCGGCCCCTTGAGCTCACGAAGGAAGGCGCCCAGGCCTTGAAGCGCATGGAAACGATCCTTCGCGCCCACGACGCGCTCATCTCCCAGATTTCCGACGACCGCCGATCCCTTGAAGGCAAGATCCGCCTTTCCTCGGCCCCGGGCTTTGCGTCGCGGCGGCTCACGGGGCTTCTGCACCGCTTCAAGGAACTCCACCCCGAGATGACGATCGAAATCCTCGGAGGCTTGAAGGAGGCGGACGTGCAAAAGGGCTTCTGCGAAGTCGCGACCTTGACGGGCGAGCCCACGCTTTCCGGCCTCGTCTACATGAGCCGCGGGCGAAACGTCTACCTTCCCGTCGCGAGTCCCGAGTACGTGAAGCGATTCGGGATGCCGTTTTCGCCGGAGAACCTGCGTTCCCACACGGGCTACGTCTACAACGGACCGGTGCGCGAGGAAACGAAGGTGCTCTACCGCGGGGACGACGCGGAACCCGTCGTCTTCGGACGGAGCGTCCGCTCGACCGACATTCTCGCCATCCGTCAGGCTCTGCTCGACGGCATGGGGGTCGCGGTCGACATGCCGCTCGTTCAGATCGTGGAGGACCTGCGCCGAGGGGCGCTCGTACCGATTCTTCCGGGTTGGTTCCGGCCGTCCGTCGAGTGCTTCAACGTGACGAACCGAGCCGGATGGCGAAGCCGCCGCGTGCGGATTTTCTTCGAGTGGTATTCGAAGGCCATGCAGGAACTCTTCTCATCCTACGAGGCGCAGGTGTCGGCCTTCGTGGGCTTGCCCGCGGAGAAGCTTCTCTACGACCGGGACCGCATCTACTTTACGGATGCGGGGACGGGCGGGGCTTCGTAAAGAGCCGAGCGGCCGCAGACCGTGAGAACGGTGAGGAACCCGCGGTCTCTCTCATTCGGCACAACGCCCTGGCCACTCCCGCACCCAAGTCCGAGACTTTCCGGCAACCTCGGCAAAATGTACGTAGTTTCCGCATACAGACTGCGGGAGTGTCAAAATACGCTTTCCATCCTGTAGAATTTCGAGGTTTTTCCCAACCTCTCAGAGAGACTTACGTATGACAAAACAACTGAAAACGCCGCTTCTTCTCGCCGTCGCTTCCGTTCTTCTCACGGGCTGCGCCTCGGTACAGAAATCCTACGACGGGCACGATCTCTCCCGCATCGACCCGTACGTGGAAAAGAACAAGACGACCTACCGCGAAATGCGCGGCCTTCTCGGCACGCCCACGTTGACCGCGAAAACGAAGGACGGCGATTTCGTGGCGGGCTGGGCGCTCGTCGGGAACCGCCCGGGCGGCGCCTTCGGCCGCAACGTCGGAAAAGGCATGCTGACGCTGGGCTTTGGCTCGTCGACCTACGAAGCGACGGTTAAAAACGTGATCGTTCGCTTCGCCGACGACGGCACGGTGGCGGACGTCCGCAAGAGCGGCTGGTCCTATCTGCAGAAGCATCGCATTACCAACTGGTTGGAATGCGAACGCCCCCTCACCGAAGCGGAACTCAACACCCCGCTCAACTACACCGTCGACGAAATCTGCGAAGTCTACGCCAATGAGGTCGCCGCCAAGGAAAACATTCCGGTTGACGAGGTGGATACCGGCAAGGAAACGGATTTCTGCAACATTCCCTGCCATACCCAGCGCGACGCAGTGTCCGCTTTCGGGCCTCTCGCAGAAGTGGATCAACTCGTTGACGAAGAAGAAGGCGACGGCGCTCGCTTTGCGGAAATCTTCCCGCGCTGAGCGCATCTGCCCCATTCTCAACCTCCGGGAAGCGTTGGCCTGCGGGCGCAGCCTCCTCCCGGAGGCCTACGGACGAAAGCACTCGCGTCCGCGAGGCGCCATTCTTAAAAATCTTATAGAACTGCAAGCAAAAATCCCGATCCTAAGAAGCAATGATCTTTTCTTTTGGACGATAATGTTTCTGGGATCTTAGGAGGATTGTTGAATGGATGTCTGGACAGCAACCATCATCTTGGCGTTGGTCCTATGTGCCGTTGGCGCTTATTGCGCTCTCACGGCCAAAGAACCTAAAAACCGCCACTAGCCCAAACCCTTAAACATCGGTTTGATGCTCGGATTCAAAGGGATGTCTTCGTCGATCTCGACATCGTCTATCGAGCATCACCGACGTTTTGCGAAGAAAGCGGTTGAGCGCGTTACCGCGTCTTCACCGGCACGAACGCCCGACGCAACCCCATGCGCCGGGCGTTCCTCTTAGGGACTCGGGCGGGCAACACACCCGCCCTTCACTCCTTCTCCGCGGTCAGCACCAGGGCTTTTCCTTCGCTACCTCACGACCCGCAATGCGTCCGTAGACAATGCAGTCCGTCACGGCGCAGGAACCCAGGCGCACGGCACCGTGCACGCCGCCCGTCGCTTCGCCCGCGGCATAGAGGCCCGGAATCAGGCGGTCGCCCTCGATGTCCATCGCCTGCGCCTGCATGTTCGTATAGATCCCGCCCATGCAGTGGTGCACCTTCGGCACCATTTCGGACACGTACCAAGGGCCCTGTCCCATGGGCTTGGCGTGCTTGTTGACGTAGCGCCCGAAGTGGGCGTCCTTGCCCGCCTTCACGGCTTCGTTCCATTCCGCAATGCTCGCCTTGAGGCCTTCGAGATTGATTTTCTCGCCCTCCGCCAGGGTTTCGAGCGTTTCGTACTTGCGAACGCACTTGCGCTCGAGCATCTTCTCGAGCATCCCCGGGCGCGAGACCGTCATCGGCTTCGTCCCGACGGCATCCGCCACGGCGTAGCAGTGACCGCCCTTGTTCAAGTAGACCATGATCGCGTCGGAACGCACCTTGCGGTTGGCGAGTTCGTTGACGAAGCGCTTTCCGCCCTTGTCTTCGACCCAGACGCCGTACATGGCGGCCGCGCCCTGCGCAAAGAAGAGCGCGATCCCCATCCCCTTTTCCTGCGGAGCCGACCAGGGCGCGCATTGAATCCAGTCGGTCTGGATCATGTGACAGCCGATGCGGGCGGCTTCGCGCCAGCATTCCGACGTGGCGCCCGGCTGACAGGTCGTGCCGATTTTCTCCGTGAGCTTCGGATCCTGGATCTTGCGGAAGGCGACGTCCGCGCCGAACCCGCCGTGGGCGAGCACCACGCCCTTACGGGCGCAGATGTACTTCACTTTGCCCGACGCCGCGTCGGGGAAACGGTAGCCTTCGCGGACCTTCACGCCCTTGACGCGCCCGTCGCCGTCGCGAACGATGCGCTCGAGATAGGTGCGAAGACGGGGCTTCACGCCGAGGCTCTCGAGCTTTTTGAGTTCCTTGTTGACGATCTCGGACCCGGAACCGGTCTTGAGAATCGCGCAGCGCGGCACCGAATGGCCGCCTTCCTGCGAGACGCGCTCCTGCACCCACTCGACGCCGAGTTCCTTCACCGTCCACTCCCAGGTGGGCAAAGCTTCGCGGCACATGTGGAGGACCTTGTCGGGATGGTTCATCCCGGCCCCTTCGCGGATCATGTCTTCGGCCATGAGTTCGGGCGAATCCTCATACCCCTGTTTCTTCTGCATGGGCGTTCCCGGAACGCCCATGATGCCGCCGTTGATGGAGCTGTTGCCGCCGTGCACGCGCATCTTCTCGAGCACGCACACGCTCGCGCCCGCAAGACGCGCCTCGATCGCCGCGGCAAGTCCGGCAAAGCCCGAGCCGATCACGACGACGTCGAAGGTTTCGTCCCATTTTGCAGGCATCGGATCCGTGCACTGCGCGTGGGAGGCGGAGGCTCCGGCGAGAAGCGCGGAGCCCGCAGCGGCGGTCTTGAGCCAATCGCGGCGGGAAAGAACGGTCATGGTTTTCTCCTTGAGTGTTGCTTCAAAGCGCTGCGGGGCGGGGTCGACGCTCCGGCGCGGTCGGAACCATTCTCCGCCACCACGCGGAAGAGGTAAATCGGGAAGAGTCCGAGCGTCCGTACCATCGCGCACCATCGAAGACCGGACAGAAACTCTGCGGGAGCCCGCCCCACACCCGTGCGGTCGACCGAAACCCCGAGGGCGTTTTTCCCTTCAATGGAGCGCCTTCGCTACAATCCCGTCTTCTCACCATCCATCAGAAAAACAAACGATGATCCGTCTTCTCAACGAATCTGACTATCCGCGCGTCTGCGAAATCTGGGAGAGCGCCGTGCGCGCCACGCACGACTTTCTCAGCGAAGAGGACTTCCTTCACTACAAGGAAGCACTTCCCTCCTACTTCCCCCACGTCCGTCTCGCGGGCTGGGAAGAGGACGGTCTGTTGCTCGGCTTCATCGGCACCTCGGCCGACAACATCGAAGAGCTCTTCGTTCACAACGACGCCCGCGGCAAGGGGATCGGCAAGGCCCTCCTCCTTCACGCGGTCAACGACCTTCACATCCACAAGGTCGACGTGAACGAACAAAACGGCCAGGCCGTGGGCTTTTACCAACACATGGGCTATCAAGTCGTCTCGCGCGACGACCTCGACCCCGAAGGGAAGCCCTATCCGATCCTCCACCTTGAGTGGAAGAAGGCCTAAGGCACATCCTCATGCGGACGGTCCGAATCGACGGGGCGCCCATTCTTCTTTTGCGCCCGCGCCTCCGAAGCCGCACACCCCTCCCCTCTATCAAGGTGTCGACGACGCCCCTCGAACTCAAAACACCTTCCCGCGGCTCCTTCCCTTCTTCAGCGGACCGCTCCTTCTCCCGACACTTCCGCCAATTGTTGCCAGGCAAGCTTCACGGCCTTGCGTCTTTCCCGCCCCTCGTGCCAGAAGCGAAGGCTGACGAGCAATGCAAGGAAGAGCAGATAGAAGAGAAACTGTCCGATCGCCCCGAGCATCCCCGAAAACTCAATCCCGCGAAGCCCGATGTCCCGCCAGAAGGCAAAGACGTGCACAAGCGGAATGCCTTCCGAAATCGTCCTTACCCAGGGGTGCGCAAAACCGATCGCCATCGTGGCGCCCCCGAGAATGAAGCCCGGCGGCACAAGCCAGATCATGAAGCTCGCTCCTGCGCCCGGATTCGTGCAGCGCCAGGAAAGAAGCATCGCGACGAGGCCGTTGGCGACGCCCGTCATGAAAAAGAGCGCGAGAAAGAGGAAGGGATTTCCGAGAAAGCGCAGCTGTCCGAGATTCACGAGTACGACCAGGGCCGCTCCCACCGCCGCCGTCATGACGAGCGCGTAGGGAACCGTTCGCACCATGAGGGCCGCGGCCGACCCCGAGAGGACGTCCGTCTCCCAGACGTGCGAAACGCGAAGCCGCCCCACGAGCATGAGGCAGGTCATGCCCTGGTACATCATCGAGAAGAAGAAAAGAAAGTTCACGACCGTTCCGGTCGCGGCCTGGCCCGTGGGGTTCGTCAGATAGCGAAAGACGGCGCGAAGGGGCGACATCGCGGCGGCGGTTTCGTTCTCGTTTTTGCCGAGCGACGAGACACCGCCCGCTCTCGAGACCGCGGCCTCGGCCTCGACGGTCGCGATCACTTCGTTTATGACGTTGTAGAGTTCGCCGTTTTGCGCCGTGTTGCTGTCGTCCGCAAAGAACCCGACGTTCACGGTCTTGTCGCCGCGAAGGACGGACTCTTCGAGTCCGTGGGGGGAGAAAAACCACGCCCTGCACGGCGTCGCCCCGCGTCAAGGTCCGGGGATTCGCGGGGGAATGCCGGACCTCGCGCACGCTCATGTAGGGCGAGGCGTTGAGCTTCTCGATGAAGGCCGTGGAGTATCGGCTCGCGTCGAGGTCGATTACGGAGACGGGGGCCTCAAAGACGATGTCGTGCGAAAAAAAGATCGAAAAGACGAAGGACACGACCGTAGCGACGAGCACCGCGAGCTTGTAGTACGGGACGAAGCGCCCCGAAAACATCGCGGCCCATTCGTCAAAGAAGCTCTCCCGCAGACCCTTACTCATTTTGCACCTCGACCGTCATCCCCGTGAGCAACCCCTCCACGTCCGCGGGGACGTCGATGCGTACGCGAAAGAGCGTGAGGTCCGCCTGCCCGCGCTCCCGCACCATTCGGAGTTCCGCAAATTCGGGCGCCGCCTCGCAAAAGCGCACGGTCCCAGAGAAGTCCCGCCCGATCGCAGGGGCGTGAAGAGAGACTTCGGCGCCCGGGGCGTAGCGGCCCGCGTCGGTTTCACTCACGTAGATCTCCACGTAGCGGCGGTCCGTTTCGAGAAGCGCCACGGGAACGCCCGCCCCAACGATTTCGCCCTCTTCGAAGAGGAGTTCCAGGATCTTGCCCGACTGCGGGGCTTCGAGCGTGAGGCGGTCGCGGTCGACCTTGAGGTCGTCGAGTTTCAGGAGAGCCGCTTCGCGCAGGGCACGGAGGTTCTGCAGCGTGTTGCGAAGATTCGCCGCGTTGAAGCGGGCGTTTTCAACGGTCGAGAGCCGCATGCCTTCGGCGCTTCCGGTCTTTCTGAGTTTCGCGAGAGCCTTCTCGTCCGCTCCGACGGCGAGCGCCCGCACCGAGCGTTCCGCCCCAAGGAGCGCCGCGCGTTTCGCGTCATAGGCGCTCTTGGCCGCATCGTAGTCCGCTTCCGAGACGGCTCCCGAAGGACGAAGGCGCTTGGCGCGCTCAAAGACGAGCCGCGCGTTTTCCCAATCCGCCGCCGTCGTGCGGCGCGCGGCCTCGGCCTCTTCGATCCGGCGCCAGGTCACGCGCTCGGTCGTGTCGGCCGTGCGTAGCGTGAGTTCGATCGTTCCTTCGAGTTCCGCAATCTGGGCGTCCAACGACCGGATCTGCGCCTCGGCCTCTCGGATCGCGATCTCGACGTCCGTCGGATCGATCGCCATGATGAGGTCGCCCGCGGCGACACGCTCGCTCTCTTCATGCGGACGAGCAACGATGCGCCCGCCCACGCCCTCAAAGGCCGTCTTCACCTGATGCGCGGTGAGTACGCCCGCCTTGAGGCGCTCGGCCTCCGTGATCGCGTCGTTGCGGTTGCCGAGCCATATGAGCCCAGCCGCCACCAGTGCGACGGCCGTGAAGCCGGCCGCGGTTCGAAGATAGTCTCTCTTTTCCTTGAGGGTGGTCGCCATTTCGTTAGTCAGCTAAATAATTACTAAAAAGAAAGTCGGCGCAGCGGTTTTCCGGCCGGTGCGCACGACGGAATCTGTCGGGAAATCGGGCGTCTTCAGCGGCCCGTCGTTTCGTTCTCCTCGGGCGCGGCCTTGTCGGACGGGGCGGCGGGTACCGAGAGGTCGCCCAATTCCTCGGCCGCGGGATCGGGGCCGAGAAGCTTCTTGATGAGGCCCACGAGTTGATCGCGTTCTTCAGCGTTCAAGGGCGCGGAGAATTCGGCGATGCGCGCGAAGTGGTCGGGAAGAAGCCAGTCGAGAAGCGCCTCCCCCGCCTTCGTGAGACCGACCAGGACCGCGCGGCGGTCTTCGGGGTCGGCGTGGCGCGCGATGAGGGGCGTCGCTTCCGCGAGCATGCGCTTCACCATGACCGACACCGTGGCGTCGGAGACGCCCAAGTGCGCGGCGAGCCGTCCCGTCGAGACGGGGTGACCCGCGTCGCGAAGCGACATCAAAAGGGAAAATTTCCCTTCGGAGAGGCCCGCCTCCTTGTGGAGCCGCGTGTAGACGGAATTGCGGATCACCTCCACCGCGCTCATGAGGTGGAGAATCAGGTCCACGCCCGCGACGTCGAGGTCGCTCGGGGCGCGGCCGTTTACGCGCCGAAGCGTCTGGCGCGACGGAATCATGCGTCGTCTGGGGTCCACAGTGCTCTGCTCTCTAAGGACGGCGTCAAGGGGACGCCGCGGGTTGACGGGGAAAACGGAGAGGGATTGTAGCACGGAAACGACGTTTTGTTAGTCGGCTAAGATTTGTAGGCTTCCATTTCCCGGCGGGCTTTCGCGCGGGCCGAACGGACGGAAAGGCCGGGCGCGACGCGCTTGGAAGGAGAGGCTTTGGACGAGACCCCGTTGACGGCCCGCTCCCTCGAAGAATCTGGGCGGCAGTGGAAACGACCGAGAAAACAGGCGAAAATGGCAACGTCTAGAGCCAAGGAGAAAAAACATGCAGATCCGACCGCTCCGAAACGAGGCCGATTACCGGCTTGCGCTCAAAGAAATCGAACCCTTTTTTGACAATCCGCCGCCCGAGGGCGATCCCGCCCGGGACTTCATGGACGCCATGATCAGCATCATTGAGGCGTACGAGCGCCGTCATTTTCCGCTGCTCGACAACGCCACGGCGGTCGACGCTCTGCGCTTCACCATGGAACAGAATGATTTGACTTCGAAAGACCTGGCGCCCTGCATGGGTTCGGTCGAAACGGTGGAGAAAGTGCTTTCCGGGGAACGCCCGCTTACGCTTTCGATGATTCGGCGTCTGCACAAAGTCTTCGACATTCCGGCGAAATATCTGATCCTAGCCTGAGAACAGCTGCTGCGCTCGCCCCAGCAGCCTCGCGCGCAAAAACTTCCGGCCGTGTCCCTTTGCATTACGGTCGTAATCCTCAGACCCGTGTCTGCCGCTTGGACGTTGCCGAAGACTGCCCGACGGCCGGGGCAGTTTATGTGTTGTTTTCGGGTCAGTTCCCGTGTCGCCTGACATTGATACGTTCATCGACAGGTCGATTCAGCAAAGCATACGCAGACGTATTCACGTCATCAATAGCTAAACGTATGTACCGGCGCAAAGAAAAGCCCGCGCGCGGCGGGCTCTCGAGTAGATTGTTTTTAAGCGATAGCGTGTTTTGCCTCAGTGCAATGTCGTTTCTCGCGTCGACTGATCTCCTTGATTGCACGATAAAACAGTCCGTAGGCAACGACGGCCCCCTTGGCTTCCGTGACAAACTGGCAAGCTCGTGTGTACACGTACCCGTCGGGGTCGTCGAAGTACGAGTCGACCAAGTAATCGACAATCTCTTCGTCGCTTTCCATGTAGTCACATGGATTGAAGCGGCTGATTTTGATCTCGTTAGTCATTGCTCTGGTTCCTAACTTGATTTGCGAGCCGTTTGGCTTTGTCAATGTCTTGATTTTGCGAGCTCTTGTCACCACCGACAAGCAGGAGAACGACCTCGCTCCCCTCCATAGTAAAGTAAATGCGGTATCCAGGTCCAACATGAATGCGCAATTCCATTACCCCCTCTCCAACACTTTTCGAATCACCGAAGTTACTGACAGCTATTCGTGAGATTCGATTGTTGATTGCGCGCTTGGCCACCTGATCTCTCAAATTTCTCAGCCATCTGTCGAACTCTTCGGTTTTATTGATGCGAAGGCTTCTTGCGATGAAATTTGTAACTCTCATGCAACCGTCCTTTTAATGTCGACGTCGATACGACCGTCGGTGTTCGACAAGCACACCGACGATCTTGAGTTCGTCGATGCCTGAGTTGTAGGATGGGTAATCGATGTTCAGCGGGACAAGCTCAAAGAGCTCATTGCCGCACATGTCATAGCCACGTGGCCGGTATTTCTTGAAGGTCGCTTCCACCTCATCGGTCTTCTTGATGAGGCGCGTTGCAACGACGAAGTCGCCGGGGCAAGGCACGATGATCGTCGGGTCTATGACGATCACGTCGTTCTCGCAAAAAACCGGCTCCATTGACGACCCTGTCACCTTCAGAGCAAAGCACTCGTCAGACAAATCTTCGTCGACCCAGATGAAGTCCCCGTTGTCGAAGGTGGTCTGGCGCGCCTGGATCTGTTCGACCCCGGTCAGTGTTCCTACTTGAACGTAAGACAAAACCGGAATCCTCTTCATGTGGCTACGCACCGTCTCACCATTCGTTGTTTCCGCTGTCGGAGCGTTCACCCCTTGAGGATTGCCTCGTCCACTAATCAGCCAGTCCAGCGAAAGAGAGAAGTGTCGGCAAATTAAGACCGCAGCATCGGCTCGGATGGCCGCGCCAACGCCGTTCACCCAGCGATTCACGGAAGGTTGCTTGACTCCCGCAATCTTGGCGAGAGCCGCCTGCGACAGATTGTATTTCCGCATCACCCACTGGATGCGTTCAGAAAGCGTGTTCATATGCGCCATGACTCGATACGTTTAATGATAACAAATTATATACGTAGTTCTATCATTTAACCGAATATCCCTAGATTTACGCATTAAAAGCACCGCGAGAAGTCGGCCCGTCGTTTGGCAAAAACGGCGGGCCGTTTGCCGTGCGGGCGACGGACACCCGGTACGCGGGATTTCCGCCCGCGGAAAACGGGCCCGCTTCGTGTGTGAAAAACGGGCGGAGCCCCGCAAAGGAACTCCGCCCGCTTCTCTTTCGATCGATTTTGTCGAGGCGTCTTCGGCTTACTTCTTCAGACCCTTAACGTAGTCGGCCACGGCGATCCCGAAGACCGCGGCACCCGTGAGCTGCGCACCGCCGACATAGTTGTCGTAGAAGATGCCGCCCGCGGCGTTGCCGATCGCAAAGAGCCCTTCGATCGGCTGATTTTCGGTGTCGCGCACACGACCGTTCACGTCGATGAGCGGGCCGCCGAAGGTGGCCGTCATGCCGCCCTGGAACGGAACGATGTAGAAGGGAGCCTTGTCGATCACCGGCGCCTTCGGAAGCGTGTTGGTCGGAACGAGCTTGGCGCGAGCGTCGGCCTTGACGGCGGCGTTGTAGTCGGCCACGGTCTTGGCGAGCTTCGCGGGATCGAGACCGGCCGCCTTGGCGGCTTCCTCAATGGTGTTCCCCGTGTAGATCGGCGCCTTGGCGCGTTCGTAGGACGCGAAGTCGGGCTTCAGAATCGGGATTTCGCGTGCCTTCTGGTCACAGACCATGAAGGCCCAGTTGTCGGGCGTCATCGCGGCGACGTCGCGCGACATCTGCACGTAGGTCTTGCCTTCGTCGATGAAGCGTTCGGCCTGACGGTTCACGCAGATGCCGTTGTTCACGATGTTGAGCGGGTTCGCGCCCGTGGGACCGTGAATCGGACCGCAGTGATACTGGTCGACGTTCACGACCTTCGCAAAGAGCGGATCGACGAGGCGGATGTTTTCACCCATGATGATGCGCGAGCCGCGGATCGGCATCTTGGCGCCGGCCGAGCCGATGTACTGCGTGACGAGCTGCTGATTGGCCGAGAAGCCGCCCGTGGCGAGGACGACGCCGTACTTGGCGTGGACATCGGAGAGGCCCTTCTTGTCCTTGACGCGAACGCCCGTGACGGCGCCCGTCTTTTCGTCGGTGAGAAGCGCAATGCCCTTCGTGTTGAAGCGCATTTCGACGCCGAGGCTCTTGGCCTTGGCCATCAGGTCCTTGGCGAGCTGACCGCCGCCCGGCTTCACTTCACCGAGAACGAGGTGGGCGCGGGAGAGCATCGGCCAGACGAGCTTCGCGGGCTTCGAGAACTTGACGCCGACGTAGTCGGCGAGCCAGCCCATCATGGCGTCGCAGTCTTCGGCGATCTTGCGGGTGAGCGCCTTGTCGCCCTTCCCCTGCGAGACCTTCATCATGTCTTCGTAGAAGGCGTCGACGCTGTCGGCGTCGTTTACGCCCTTCTGCTGGGCGGTGTGCACGCCGAGCATGAAGCCCGCGGCGTAGATCGTGTTGCCCGCGGGCATCGACATCTTTTCAATGAGAAGCGGCTTCAACCCGTTCTGCGCGGCGCGTACTGCGCAGACGAGACCGCCGCAGCCGGCCCCCATGATGATGAGGTCGTACTGCGCGGCCGGGGCCGCGGCGGCGATCGCCGTCTTGGTGGCGGCGGCGACGCCGAGGGCGCCGACGGTCGCCTGCTTGAAGAAGGAACGACGGGAAGTGGCGTTCATGGTTTTTCTCCTTACATTTTTGCGAAGAGTCTCAAGACGCGGTTCATTCGGTCCGAACCGCCGTCCGATGACGCCATTTTCCCGCCCGGGAACCGCCCCGCCCACCCCCGAGCGCCTCTTGACAAATTCACAATTTCGTGTTCCATCGCGGCTCACGAACTACGGCCGCGCGCCGCACAAAGACCGTAAGCGACGAAGTCAGCGGCGAAGGGCCGCACGGGCGGCCGAACGGCCCGCAATGCGCCCGAAGGTGATCGCCGCGGCAATGCCGTTTCCTCCGATGCGGTTTGCTCCGTGCACGTTTCCGACGATTTCACCCGCCGCGAAAAGGCCCGGCAGGACCTTTCCCTCCCGATCCAATACCGCGCCCTCGGGCGTGATGCGAACGCCCCCGAGCGTCGAGTGAAGGTTGAGGTAGACGGGCGCCGCCCAGAAGGGAGGCGTCTCGATTTTGCGGCAGACGACGCGGCCGCACTTTCCGATTCTCTTCTCCACTTCGCCGTTGAAGGCTTCGACGGTGCGGCGTAGCGCCCCCGCGGGAAGGCCCGCCTTGCGGGCGAGCGCTTCGAGCGTCTCCGCCCGAAAGGCGTCCCCCGTCTGCAGACCCCGGTAGATGTCCTTTTGCGAAACGAGGTCGTAGGACGAGACGCCGCGGTCGTCCGTCACGGTGTAGGCGCGGCCTCCGACCGCATTTCGGATCGCAAGGGCGAGCGCCCGGCGGGAGCCGTCCTCTTCGACGAGCCGCTCGCCTCGGGCGTCGACGAGAATGCAGACCCCGACGTCCAAGTCGAGCCGCACCGCATGCGTTTGTCCCTTCCTCACGCCCGGAACCGCCTGCACGACATCGAGATTGACAAGCGCCGCCCCCGCGCGCTCCGCCGCGAGCTGTCCGTCGCCCGTCGAGCCCGGCGCATTGTCGGTGGGCAATTCCGCCCAGGCGGGCGCCCAGCGCTTGAGCAAGTTCGGGTTCGCGCCGTAGCCGCCCGACGCG
>CASDQM010000013.1 GCA_949282745.1 uncultured Sutterella sp.
CAAAAGCTCGGATTTTGTGGACTTTCTTAAGCTCATCGACGCTCATTACCCCAAGGAATGCGTCATCTTCATGGTGCTGGATAATCACTCCATTCACACGTCGCGAGAGACGCGCGCTTTCCTTGACACTCGTAAAGGGCGCTTTCAGTTCATCTTTACACCCAAGCACGCATCATGGCTTAACTTGATTGAAGCGTTCTTTAGCAAGATGGCGCGGATGAGTCTGCGTGGCCTTCGCGTGAGTTCGAAGGATGAGCTCAAGGAACATATTCAGAGCTGGCTTGATGAGTGCAATGCGGATCCCGTCCCCTTCCGGTGGCGCTGGAAGATAGACGAGGTTCATGAACTAATAAATAGCGTTACTTGACGAACGTTATACTAGCTAGGTTGGCTGAAATGCCAACCTTTCGACGGGATCGTTCGATAAAAGTGTCGAACGATCCCGTTGCTTTCTGTGTCGTGTCGGCTTTCCCACAGGTTCCCCATAAACGACGAGCGAACTATATCGATTTTGAACAACTCAGTGTCAAGGTGCAGCAAGGTGGTCTGCCGGCACACGATGTTGAGAACGCGTTATTCCTTTTCACATGTGTAGAAGGTGTTCTTGCCCGCTCCGATCGCCCGAATGCGCTCTTCGCCGAGCAGTTTCTTGAGGTGATAGTTCGTCGTGGAGCGGGGGAGCTTTAGGGCTTCCTCGAGGTCGCTGCGGCGTGCCCGGCCTTCTTCACGCAGGAAACGGCAGATTGCCCCGTCGATGTCGAGCCTCGGGTCTCGCCGGTCGGCCAGGACGATTTCTCGCCAATAATCCTCCTTCCGTTTCCTCGGAATCGACAGGAGAAAACTTTCCGGAAAGACTTGTATCCGTTGGAAGATCGTTTCTTCCCCGAAGGCCTTTCGCATGGCGTTGAGGGAGAGCCCCGTGTCCGTCGTGTGGCGCAGCGCCGCAAGAAAGCCGACGAGACGCGGGTTGCGACACTCCAAGGCAATTCGAAGCGGAAGCATCTCTTCCGTGAAGTTGAGCGGGCCGCCCTTTGTGTAGAACAACACCTCCGAGGGCGTGAGGTGAATCACGAAGGGATAGGACTTCAGGAAATTGCGGTGTGCGACGAGGTTGAGGAGCGCTTCGTCGAGCACTTCGGGCGGAACGCCGTAGTGTTTGACATGCTCCCACACCATGTCGCGGGGTTTGGAGATCCCGAGGAGGCACTCCTCGAGGAGAAAGTTTTTCACGAGCGACAGGCACAGCGGAATCGATCCTGAATAGCTTTGCGTTTTGGCGAGGACGGTTCTCTCGTCGTCATGGAAGACGGAGATGTCGAATCGGAAGGGGTTTTGGTCTGAAAGTGCCAGAGCGAAATTGCTGAAGCATCTGCTCTTCGGTTCCCTGAGCGCCGCGGGGATGCCCAAAAGCGGATCGAATCGGGGCGGACGGGGGGACTTCGACTTCTTGAAGAATTCGAAGGTCAGTTGTTGATTTGCCGAAATGCGCTCTTCCCAGGGAATGGGACAGCTCTCCTCAATGAATCGGCGAATCTGCGTAACGGAGGCTTTGTGCGTCGTACTGCACGTGCGCACGAAAATCGTCTCCGCGTCGCGCGGGTCCGTTCGGTAGGGCCGGTTCGTTCCGGGACGGACATGCACGACGAGGACGGTCTTCCCGTTCTGTTCGAGGCGACCGAAGCAGAGAAGAGGAAGGATCGGGGGATAGACCCCGTCCCGCGCGACGCGGATGATCTCCGATTCCGCGTGTTCCGGCTCGGAGACGCCACTGACCGTGCCGTCCCAATTAACGCCCACGTAGAGGTAGCCGCCGAGGGTGTTGGCAAACGCAACGAGTTCCTGGGCGACACGGTCGTCGGGGTTCTTCAGAAAGGTAGAGACGGTGGATTCGCAGGGAGGGATGGGTTTCATCGATCAATCCTTCTTCTAAGTTTTGATCGATATTTTAGTGTGGTTGGAAGAATGGTTTGGAAGAAACGGGAAGATTCGAGCGTTTTGTGAAGAAAGGCGCCGTTCGGACCAGGCAAGGAAGAACAGAGGGACGTACCGTTGGCAGGGAACCGAAGCGTCGGAACGACACGATCCAAGAGGTTCTGGTGATCCTCGAGAGGGAAAAAGGAAGGCCTCTCTTTCTCAAGGAAGATAGAGAGGCCTTTGAGTCACCACGAGTCGAAACGATTGAATGATCGTTCACGGCTCCGAGACTTCGTTACCAGGCGTAGCGGGCGCCCACGTTGAAGGTGTAATGATCCTTCACTTCGCCGCCCGTCGAACGTTCGAGTTCGCCGTAGAAGGAGGTCTTCTCGGTCGGACGGAACTGGAAGCCGACGCCGTAGGTGAGCCACGTGCCGCCGAGGTCGGCGTTGAGGTCCTGGTGGAGGTTGCCTTCGGAGGCTTCGCCGTCCGCGTCACCGAGGAAGTCGTGGTTCACCGAAGCCTGCGCGTAGAGTCGACCCGCATTGCGTTCAAACTCCCAGCCGGCGCGGGCGCCGAGACGGGCGATCAACATCTGGAAGTCGTCCTGTTCGATCTTGACGCCGGCCTTGGGCGAGAAATCATCGCCCGTGACGTAGCCGTAGGTGAGTTCAACCTGCGGTTCCACGAAAGCGCGTTCGAGGAACTTGAAGTTGTGACCGAGTTCGGCCGAGAGGCTGAAGGCGTTGTTGTCGTAGCTGCCCTTCATGTCGCCCGCCGTCACGTCGGTAGAGAGGCGACCCACGCGAGCGATCGCATCGACGTATGCGCCCGATTCAAAGAAGCGCGTACCGTAGACCGCGAAGGTGTAGCCGTCCGAGTCCGCTTCGCCGTTCGTGATGTCGGCGTCGCCGTTGGAGTAGCTGAAGGCGCCGCCCACGATCCAGTCGCCGAGGCGACCGTCGAGACCGACCTGCACCGTCGTCTGGTCGACTTCCACATTGACGGCGTCGGAGTACGTGCTTTCACCGCCGTAGACGCGGGCCCAGGCACCCATCGAGGACGCTTCGTCGCGAATGTCGCCGAGACGTTTCGTGAGGTGATTGATTTCATTGCGCCAGGCCATGAGGGTTGAAGCGTTGACGCCTTCGAAGGCATCGAGCTTCGTGTTCTTGGCGACGCTCGAGGAAACCATCTTGCCTTCGGCGTCTACCGTCTGGGTGATCTTGCCGATGATGTCGCCTTCGCCGACCGAACGCGTCTGACGAACCTGGCCGTTACCCGTCACGGCTCCATCAACAATCTTCTCCAACTCTTCCACGGTTCCGACATCGTCAGCCGTTACGCCCGTGAGATTCACGTTGAGAGAAGCATCGGCCGCGGCCTTGTCGATCTGGATGGAAGCCGTGGTGATACCGTTATCGGTCGTAGCGGCGGCAACGTTCAGGGTGCCGCCCGAGCCGGTCATATTTTCGACCTGAACCTTGGTGTCGGTCTCGGAGAGCGTGATGACGCCGTCGTTGAGAGTGAGTTGATTGAGAGCGGTATAGACGTGGCCGCTCTTCTCGTCGTCAACGGTATCGATCGTGGTGGCAATCCATTGAGCACCGTTGGAGAGGTCGAGCGAGAAGTTGTTGACGTCAAGCTTGCCCGATTCAGAGGCGGGTTTGCCGGTTCCCCACGAAACGAGACTGTTGCCTTCCCAGAAAGAATTCTCGCCGGAAAGGCGAACGAGAACGTCCGCGTTGACGCCGGTCTTGGAGGTATCCTCGTCGTAATTGAAATTGATGTCGCCCTTCATCTGAACGACGTGCGTACCGTCTTCGTTGATGGTGACTTTCGAATCGCCACGGCTAATGATGGCGTCGCTTGTGGCGTTGATGTAAGTATCGGCTTTGATCGTCACGTCACCCTGGGAAAACGAGACAATGCCGGTTTTGGCATTGATGTGGAGTTCGTCGGCGGTGATGTTGAGTTTGGCGAAATGTCCTTCGTGTCCCGTGCTGTTGTTTTGAACCCAAATGGCATAGTCCCGCGCATTGATGTCGATGACGTCGGCCGTAAGATTCACGACGGCGTCGGAATCGGCAACGCTGGAGCTCCCGTTGTAATAGGGCATAA
The DNA here is from genome assembly GCA_949282745.1 of uncultured Sutterella sp. Lineage (GTDB taxonomy): Bacteria > Pseudomonadota > Gammaproteobacteria > Burkholderiales > Burkholderiaceae_F > Sutterella. The sequence goes on from CASDQM010000013.1 coordinate 4,036, forward strand.
CGACGACGCCGTCACCAGAACCGTTGCGGATGGAGAGCGACTTGGTCTCCTCGCCGCCGATGGTGGCCTTGCCGTAGCCGCCGAACCGCATGGCTTCGACGGTGGAGGTCGTCTGGGTCCCTGCGGTGAGGGCGATGTTTTCGCCGCGGATGGTGAGGTCGCCACCGTTGGTACGCAGAGCATAGGCATCGCTGGAAGTGATGCTGACAGTCTTCGTGTCGGCGGTGCCGATGGTGATCGTGGAGAGATCCTGTTCATCGGGCCGATTCGAGGTCGCAGCGTAAATGACGGGATTGGTTCCGCTGAAGGTAATGGTGTCGCCCGTCACGGTGATGTCTTTGCCGGCTTCGGCTTTGACACCTTCGAGCACTTCGGTGCCCTTGAATTCGTAGTTTTCCGTCAGGACTCCTGCGACGGCGCCTTGCGCCAGAAGAGCGCCGAGAACGGCGAAGGCCAGAGGACGCAGTCCTTTGCCGGATGTATGAGGGAGAGAGTGAATGATGTTCATGATCGGCATCCTTTGTATATGAAGGAAAAGAATCCGTGTTCGCGTAAGACGCGAGCATCAAGCGGCACGATCACAGAAACGAGAGATTTTTATGGGGGGGGGTAAACCCTTACAAAATAATATCTTTCGGTATAGATTTTTCTGTGATGGTCTGATTTATCTGGTTGGGGGAGGCAAATAAATTGTGGCAAGTGGAGTATTGAGAGGCTTCAACTCTTGTTGTTTTTTGTCCACTGTTGCTGAAGAGGTTTTGATTTGCCAAGCCGCATCCATGAAATATTCCTGTCCATGATCCAACCGAACGGAAGTGCGTCAGAAAAATCTCGGTTCACAAAAGAAGGATCGCGCAAGGTTTGTCGAGAGACTGGCTGAAGTGTCCCGTGACAGCTGAATCCGGTCATTCGGGATTGCCAAAGAAAGTCGCTCCCTTTTCCGGTATTTCGCCCTGTTCTCGTTTTTTCTTTCAAACGGCAGACCGTCGCTCGTGACATTCTCCTGGACTTACGAAAAGGGGGCACGGGGCGGGTTCATGAAATCGTCATAAAGGGAATAGGGGCGTTTTCTCGTACTTTTTTTTTACCCTCGTCTTCGGGGCGATCGTCCGCATTCCCTTTCCCGATAGGCGATAGCGGGAAGATCTCCTTCCCTGAAATGACGTACACGGATCGTTTCTTGCATCCCGCGCCCCGTCATCGAAATGTCATGAAGTCGTAACGGGATTGTCAAACCCGTTCGAAATAATGGGCGGCAACTGAAAAACGGACATTCGGACGAGGGCGTTGTGTGACCTTCTCCGAAGCCATCTTCTCGGAGAACCCTCATGCAGATGAAGAAAATCGTCGCCGCCACGCTTCTCGCCGCCTGCGGCGCCTGCGCCTTCGCTTCGGCCGAACGCATGGTGATCGCCATGCCGCAGCTTCCCCCCACGGTCGAACCGCAGGGCTTCAATTCGAATTCCACGGACCGCGTCGTCTATTCGATCTACGAAACGCTCGTGCACGCCGACCAGAAGACGGGCGCTCTCTCCGCCGGTCTTGCGGAATCCTGGAAGCGCATCTCCCCGGAAACGGTCGAATTCAAGCTCCGTCAGGGCGTCGTCTTCCACGACGGCACGCCCTTCAATGCCGATGACGTGATCTTCTCCTTCGGTCCCGAACGCTTCTCGGGCGAAAAGGCTCCGGGCCGCGCCCACGCCTGGGAGTTCCTCGGCGGCATCAAGGAAATCAAGAAGGTCGACGACTACACCGTGCAGGTCACGATGAAAGCGGCCGATCCGCTGATCGAACGCCGCTTCTCCGCGCGCATGTCCGAAATCGTCTCGAAGGAATCCTACGAAGCCGCGGGCGGTTGGGACAACTGGATCAAGAAGCCCGTCGGCACGGGCCCCTACAAGATCGTCGAATTCCGCACGGGGAACCGCATCGAGCTCACCCGCTTTGACAACTACTGGGGCAAGAAGGCGCCGGCCGACAACGTGGTCTTCGTGGAAGTGCCGGAACTCTCCGCCCGCGTCGCGGGTCTGCGCTCGGGCGAATTCGACCTCATCACCGAAGTCCCGCCCGATCAGGTGAAGACGCTTCAGAAGGAAACGAAGATCGACGTGGTCGGCGGTCCGGTCGACAACGTCTACGGCCTCGTCTTTGACGTGCTCTCGAACCCCGTCATGCAGAAGAAGGAACTCCGTCAGGCGATCCTCCACGCGATCGACCGCGACCTCCTCGTGCAGGCGCTCTTCTCGAACCAGACGGTCACCGCCAACAGCTTCCAGTCGAAGACCTTCGGCGACCTCTACATCGCCGACGCCGACAAGAAGCTCTACGACCCCGCGAAGGCCAAGGAACTCGTCAAGGCCTCGGGCTACAAGGGCGAACCCATCGTCTGGCGCATTCAGGTCGGCTACTACACGCAGGAAATGACGGTTTCGCAGGCCATCGCCGGCATGCTCAAGGCCGTCGGCCTCAACGTCAAGATCGAAGTGAAGGAAAACTGGACGCAGGTCGAAGGCGCGGGCAAGGACCGCATGATCAACAACGCCTCCTTCTCGGCCTACTTCCCGGATCCGGCCGCCCAGCTCTGGCGCCGCATGAAGCCGGGCAGCTCCTGGGTCTCGATGGGCTTCTTCGGCGGCGAAGGTTCGGAATCCTACGCCAAGTTCTGCGAACAGGGGAAGATCCTCGAAAACTCGGTCGACCCGGCGGAACGCAAGAAGGCCTGGGAAACCATGCTCGCGATCTTCGCGGACGATCCCTATGCCTGCCCGCTCTATCAGCTTCCGATGATCTACGCGAAGCAGAAGAACGTCAACTGGACGCCGGGCACGCAGGGTTCGCTTGACCTCTCGGCCGACAACCTCTCGTTCAAGTAATTCTCAAGACTCTCCGGGCTCGGTGAGGCGCCGCCCTGCGCCCGACCGGGCCCTTTTTCCTACGCCAAACCCTTATGACCAACAACGAAGCCACGCCGTCGCCCCTTTTGAGCGTCCGGGACCTGCGCGTTTCCTTCGGGGCCGTGGAAGTGCTCCACGGCGTCGACCTGAACGTGCGCCCGGGCGTCATTCACGCCCTGATCGGCGAATCGGGCTCGGGTAAGAGCGTCCTTGCGCGCTCGATCCTCGGGCTCGCCGGCCGCAAGAGCCGCACGACGGGGAGCATCCGCTTCGAAGGCCGCGAACTCGTGGGCCTCACCGAAAAGGAATACCGCGCGATCCGCGGCGCCGAAATCGGCATGGTCGTGCAGGACGCCATGAGCGCTCTGAACCCCATGCGCACGATCGGCGAACAGCTCGTCGAAACCATCCGCTTCCGTCACCCCGACTACCGCACCGGCCGCACGCCCCATGAGGCGGACCTGCGCGACATTGCGTTGTCGTATCTGAAGACGGTCGGGATCACGGCCCCTGAAAAGCGCATGGACGCCTACGCCCATCAGCTCTCGGGCGGCATGCGCCAGCGCATCATGATCGCGCTCGCGCTCGTGGGTTCGCCCAAACTTCTTCTCGCCGACGAACCGACGACCGCCCTGGACGTCGTGGTGCAGCGCGAACTCCTGACCGAACTTCGCGAACTCGTTCTCGCGCGCGGCATGTCGATGCTTCTCGTCACGCACGACCTCCATCTCGCGCACGACGTCGCCGACGACGTCTCCGTCATGTACGCAGGAAACATCCTCGAAGAGGGCCCGGTCGGGAAGGTCATCCCGAATCCCGCGCACCCCTATACCGAAGGGCTTCTGAACGCCATGCCCGACATGACGTCGACCCGCGGGTCGCTCACGCCGATTCCGGGCGAAATTCCGCCCCCCGACAAGCTGGGCTCGGGCTGCCCCTTTGCGAGCCGCTGCGCCCGCGCGACGGAGCGCTGCCGCACCACGTTCGACGCGATGAAGAAGCTCGACGACGGCCACTGGCAGTCCCGCTGCACGCTCGCGCACGAGGCCGAGGCGGATCCCGAAGACGAGTTCTCCGACGCCGGATTCGGGGACGCCCAGGAAACGGACTTCGCCGTGATTTCGGACGTCCGCGTAAAGCGTCACTGCTACTACGCCCGAAAAGGCTTCTTCGGGCGCCTCACCCCCTGGAACGTGCTCGAGGACATCGACCTTCAGATCCGCGCGGGCGAAGTGATGGGGCTCGTGGGCGAATCGGGCTGCGGGAAATCGACGCTCGCCCGCCTCGTGCTCGGTCATCAGCGCCCGACCGAAGGGTCGGTCCGCTTCAAGGACGAAGAGTTGCCCGAACCCCGCACGCCCGAGTGGCGCAAGCAGCGCCCGGCCCTTCAGATGATCTATCAGGACCCCTACGGGTGCTTTGACTCGCGCATGCCCGTCATCAACCAGGTCGCCGAACCCTTGGTCGTGCACCGCGGTCTCACCAAGGAAGAGGCCCTGAAGGAAGCGGCGAAGGTTCTGAAGGCGGTCGGGATGCCGGAGCACCACATGACGCGTCTTCCCGCCACGATGTCGGGCGGACAGCTCCAGCGCGCGGCCATCGCGCGCGCCGTGGCGCTTCGTCCCGCGTTGCTCGCCTGCGACGAACCCGTGGCCTCACTCGACGTCTCGATTCAGGCGCAGGTCTTGGAACTTCTCCTTCGTTTGAAGCGCGCGACCCACATGTCGATGCTCTTCGTCTCGCACAACCTGAACGTCGTGCGGTATCTGTGCGACCGCGTCACCGTCATGTATCTCGGACGCATTGTGGAGTCCGGCAAGACCGACGACGTCTTCCACCGGCCGCTTCACCCCTACACGAGGCTTTTGCTTGCCTCGACTCCGGGGGCGGACGCGTCCGTCGTGCGCTTTTATCCGAAGGGCGCGATGCCGAGCCCCATTGACCGGCCCGACGGCTGCGTCTTTGCGAACCGCTGTCCGCTCGCGACCGAGCGCTGCACGCGCGAAGTCCCCGAACTCGCGGAAGTGCAGGGCGAAGAGCGCCGCATCGCCTGCTGGGCGTCCGAAAACGCCCTCAAGTCTCTCGGAAAGATGGAGGAAACCGAATGTTCCCGTTGATCGCCCGCATCGTCTTCCGATCGGCCCTCACGCTCTTTTTGCTCGCGGCCTGCGTGTTCTTCGGGCTGCACCTCACGGGCGACCCCGCCCGAATCATGTTGGGCGACGGCGCCGACGCCGCCGCCATCGAAGCCTTCCGCGAGCAGTGGGGGCTCAACCGTCCGCTCTGGGAGCAGTTCTTCATCTACATCGGGAAGTTCCTGCAGCTCGACATGGGGAAGAGCTATCTCACCGGTCTTCCCGTCAAGGACGTCTTCCTCGAAGCGCTCGACGCCACGATGCACCTCATGATCCCGACCGCGATCGTGACGCTTTTGATCGGGATTCCCTCGGGGGTCGTCGCGGCGCTTCACCGCAACACCTGGGTCGACAAGACCATGATGTTCGTGAGCGTCTTCGGCTACGCCGTCCCGAACTTCTTCATGGGCGTGCTCCTGCTCCTCATCTTCTCGATCACGCTCGGGATTCTGCCTTCCTACGGGAACGCCACGGTCTGGCACTACATCATGCCGGTGATCACGATGGCGACGAGCGAAGCCGCGATCTTCTCGCGCTATGCCCGCTCCGCGATGATCGAGGCGCTGAACCTTCCCTGCGTGAAGGCCGCCCGCATGCGCGGTCTTCCGCGAAAGCGAATCATCTGGCTCCATGCTTTGCCGAACGCCATGCTCTCGATCCTCACGATTCTGGGCTTTTTCCTGGGTACCCTCGTTGCGGGCGCCGTCATCACGGAAAACGTCTTCTCGTGGCCGGGCGTGGGCAAGCTCCTCGTGCAGTCGGTCGCGAACCGCGACATTCCGGTCGTGCAGATGATCGTCCTCGCCACGGGTGCGTCGCTGATTACGGCGAACCTTCTGATGGACCTTCTCGCGCTCGTCGTGAATCCGCGTCTGCGCAAGGCCTCGTAATTTTCACGAACCATTCTTTCAAGGAACCTTCATGTCGAACACCGCAGTTTCCACGCGCCGACTTCTGAAGCCCGCGAGCGGGTGGCTCGTGCCGGGAAGCGCCGCGCTTCTGATCTTCTTCTTTGTCTCGGGCCTGCTCGCCCCGTGGATCGCGCCCTACGGGCTCGAGGACATGGACCTGACGGCCCGCCTCGTGATGCCGTTCACCTCCTGGACGCATCCCTTCGGGACGGACGAACTCGGACGCGACGTCTTCTCGCGGCTTCTCTATTCGCTTCGCCTCTCCTTCATCCTCGCCGTCTGCGGCACGATTCTCGGGGCGATCGTCGGGACGCTTCTGGGCTTTCTCGCCGCCCGCTTCGGCGGCTTCATCGACGACCTCGTCAACACCGGGGTCGACTTCACGGCGAGTCTTCCCTTCATCATCCTGGCCTTGACGATCCTCGCCTTCCTCGGGACCGACGTCACGGTGATCATCGTCATCATGACGGTCTACGGCTGGGACCGCTACGCGCGCCTCACGCGAAACCTCGCGCGATCGGCCTACACCGAGGGCTATGCCTCGGCACTCGAAGGCTTCGGGATTCCGACCTGGCGCATCGGTTTGAAGCACATTCTCCCGAACATCGCCTCGGCCCTGGTCGTCAACATGACGCTCAACTTCCCGGGGATGATTCTCTTGGAGACGTCCTTGTCGTTCCTGGGCGTCGGCGTGCAGCCCCCGATGAGCTCGCTCGGCACCATGCTCGGCTTCGGGCGCGACTACCTTACGTCCGCCTGGTGGATCGCCGTGATTCCGGGCGTCGTGATCGTGCTCGCCACGCTCTCGATGTCGATCCTCGGCGACTACGTGCAGCAAAAGCTCGATCCGGAGAACCGCTGACCGAACACGCCAAAGGAGAGGAGCCGGAAATCCCGCTGCGCCCGGAGCCGTTCATCATGTCCGGGGGCGGCTTCGGGCGCACGGGATCCCTTCGCTTTCCTCCTCATTATCGCGCGCCGGCGCAACAGAATCCCAGCGTGCCCGAGGTCGTCCCGTCGGTGAATCCGGGAAGGACTTCGGGCGCGAAGGGTTTTCGAGGCCCCCTTTCTAGGCCCCATTTGGGGGACCGCTTCGCCGAGCGTGTCGTACACTTTTTTCACCGAGGCTTTGCGCGGCCGTTTTGCCCCGCGGCCTCATTTCCATTGATTCTCACCGCTTCCCGCAAGGGAGCGAAAGAAGAACATGACGAACAAAACGAACCACACTTCGCCCCGCTTTTTGATCGTGGGCTTTGACGGTCTTCGTCCCGACTGCGTGACGAAGGAAGGCATGCCCTCTCTGCGGCAGTTTCTCGACGCGCACCGCGAGTGGACGAACTACTGCTCGACCTTCCCGACCGAAACCTACGTGAACCACCCGTCGATCTTCTCGGGCGGCCGCCCGAACGAACACGGGATCATCGCGAACGCCTTCTTTCGCCGCGGCAAGAAGGGCGAAGACGCAGTCTTCGTGGGCTCGCGCGTGAAGGCGATCGAGTCGCTCGGCGCCGAAGGGCTCTTTACGCTTCCGAGCCTGGGCGAACGCCTCGCGCGCGCCGGCCGTACGCTTCGCGTCTACTGCGCAAATTCGGCGGGGAGCACCCGTCTGCAGCACCACGAGGCGGGGCAGTTCCCGGGGCACCTCAATCTCTGCGTGCACGACTTCACGGCGATCGTCCCCGAAGACGAAGGCCGCGAAATCGCCGAACGCTTCGCCGCAGTTCCGCTCAAGTTTCCGGACTTCGACGGAAACGCTCTCCTGACGAAGCTCTTCTTTGAACACGAACTCCCCCGCGGTCTCGGGGACGTGACGGTCCTCTGGTACGGCGAACCCGACCATTCCTCGCACGAGTTCGGGCTCTGGGACGAGCGCACCTGCGCCGCCCGCAGGAGCGCCGACGACGAATTCGCCAAGGTTCTCGACTGGTGGGAGCGCGAGGGCCGCGACGCGGGCGTGCAGCTCGTCGTCATGTCGGATCACGGCCACGGCGTGGTCGTTCGTCACGCGGACCTGCTCGAGCCGCTTCGCAAGGCGGGCTTCACGGTTCTCCGCGGCGAAGACGTCATGAAGGGGGCCGACCCCGAATCCGCCGACGTGGTCGCGGTCGGGACCTACGCCGTGGGGCTCTGGTTCAAGGACGCGTCGCAGGCGAATCTCGTTCGCGCGCGCGACGCCCTCATGGCTTCGCCCGACACGGGGCTCCTTTTCTCGCAGCCCGTCTCGAAGGGCTCGACCGACGTCGAGGGGCTCGTTCCGGGGACGCTTTCGGAAGCCCTCGTCTTCTCGGACCACGTGCGCGGGCCCGACCTTCGCGTCGTGGGACGCGGAGACCCCGAAAAGGGCACGCTCGTCATGATGGAGGAGCTCCCGCTCAACGCGGGCAACCACGGCGGGCTTCTTCCGCAGGAAGTGAAGTGCCTCCTCGGCGTCGGTGGAACGATGTTCCCGGGCGCTCTCCGCCACGACGAACCCGCTGGCCACGACGACCTCGCCGTCACGATCATGATGTCGCTCCATCTCCTCGACGACGAAGCGCAGTTGCCGCTTCCCAAGGGTCGTTTCCTCAAGGAAGCCGTGGGCGAAGTCGCCGAAAAGGCGGCGGATGCCGAGCGCGCCGTCACGGAAACGATTACGCTCTCCTGCGGCGACTTCACGCAGTATTTGAAGCGCCGCGACTACGCGGGTCACCGCTACGTCCTCGAGGGCGGGCGCGTCGCCTGAGGAACGGAAGGTCCGCAGTGCTTTGGAAGGACTGCGGGCCCGTAAGACCGACAATGTGCGCCGAAGGGAAGGGGATTCGCTTCGGCGCGAAGAATTTCTTTTTCGGACTTGGAAGGGTCCGAAAACTGCAAAGGAAGCAACGATGATTGCGATTTTGACCGGCCCCGGGGCCGAAACCCTGCGCCTCGACGTCTATCCCGAGCCTCGTCGGCAAACGGGGGCGATCCGCTTTGACGACTTTCCCGACACCGAAACGGACCGCAAGGCCCTTCGCGCCGTCGCGGACGCGATCGAGGGGGACGTTTTCTTTCTCGAAAGCCTCCCCTCGGTGAAGACGATTCGCCACGCCTTCTTCGACATGGACAGCACCCTGATCGACAACGAGTGCATCGACGACATGGCGGCCTTCTTCGGCGTGGGCGAACAGGTGGCGGACATCACGCGCCGCGCGATGGAGGGACATCTTCCCTTCACGGAAAACCTGAAGCTGCGCGTGGCGCTCCTGAAGGGCGCCCCCGAAGCCGTGCTTACGAAGACGATCGAGGGCGTCCGCTACAACCCGGGCGTGGAAAAGCTTTTTGCCTTCCTTCGCGAAAACGGGATCAAGACCACGATCGTTTCGGGCGGTTTTCGTCCGATCGCGATTCACGTCGCCGAACACCTCGGCGCCGACGGGGTGCTCACGAACGAAGTCGTGATCCGCGACGGGCGTCTCACGGGTGAAGTCACGGGTCCTGCGGGCGGTGAAGTACTCGACGCCGAAGGAAAGCGCCGCGCGCTCGAACTCCTCACGGCCGTCGCGGGCGACACGCTCGAAAACGCCATGGCGACCGGAGACGGTGCGAACGACCTCCTCATGGTGAAGGCCGCCGGTTTGGGCGTTGCCTACCACGCCAAGGCCGTCCTTACGGAGGCCGCGGACGTGGCCGTTCGCCGCGGCGGGCTCGACACGCTCACGCATCTCTTTGAAGAATCCTGGGCCGCGGCCTGAGATTCCCACACGCTTTGCAACCAGGAGGGCAACATGCCTTTTTCTCCGGAAAACCTCCCGAAGCTCGTCGTCTTCGACCTCGATCAGACGCTCATCGCCTGCGACTCTTCGCAGCTCTGGATCGACTACCTCTATGACGAGGGAATCGTCACGGATCCGCGCTTCAAGGAAGAAAACGACCGCATGGTGGCGGAATACCACAAGGGAACGCTCGACATCGCGGCTTATCTTCGCGCCGTGACGCCCGCGATCTACGGGATCGAACCCGAACGGCTCGACGAGCTTCTGAACGACTTCGCCGAGCGCTGGATTCGCCCGAAGTTCTACCGCGAAGGGCTCGAACGCATCGAGCGCGCCAAGGCTCTCGGGATTCCCGTGCAGATCATCTCCGCCACTTGCACCTACATCGTGAAGCCCATTGCGGAACGCCTCGGCGTTCCGGGCGACCACGTGATCGGGATCGATCTGGTGACGGGGGAAGACGGGCGTCTTACGAGCGAGATTCTCGGCGTGCCGTCCTTCCAAGAGGGGAAGGTAGAGCGCGTGCAGGAGGTGCTTCGCCGCTACGGTCTGAAGCCCGAAGACATGCTTTTCTTCACGGACAGCCGCAACGATCTGCCGCTTGCGCTCTACGCGGGCGCCACGGAAGTGGTGGACCCCGATCCGGTGCTCCTGGAAAAGGCGAAGGAGATGGGCTGGCCCGTGCATGAGTGGCACGTCGCCTGACATTGCAAAGAACTTGGAGCCCGGGTCCCTCGGGTGAGGTTGGAAACGCTCGGCGCGGAAGTGTCGGGCGTTTCGTTTTCTGCAGGGTACGAGGCGAAAGGATAGGCTCTCTTCCCTAGGAGGGCGCCCGATTCATTGGGGGGGCAGTAGGATGATCGAAAGAACCATTTCCTCTTCAGGAGCTCCATCATGACCGCCCTCATTCGAACCTATCGCCCCGGCGAAGAACAGTACGTCGCCGATCTGCACGAGCGCCTCTACACCGAGGAATACGGCTGGGGGCCGGCCTTCGTCACCTACGCCAAGCAAATCGCCGTCGACTTTCCGAAGCGTCCCGCAAGCGACCGCGAAGGCCTCTGGATCGCCGAAGTGGAGGGCGAGCCTGCCGGCTCGGTGATGCTCTGCGAGACGGAGGATCCCTCGGTCGGGCAGCTGCGGCTTTTCGCGGTGGAAAAGAACCGTCGCCGGCAGGGGATCGGGCGGGCCCTCATGGAGGCACTCCTTGCCAAGGCCGAAGAGGTCGGGTACAAGACGCTGATTCTGTGGACTGCGGGACCGCTCGAAGCGGCCATTCGGCAGTACGAGCGCTTCGGCTTCCGGGTCACGGAGACGGTCGAGAACCGCACCTGGCGACCCGACGGCGAACCGGTCCTTGAAATCAAGATGGAAAAGACGCTGAATGTCTGAGTCTTGAATCTCGTTGGATAGACCGGGCGAACGGAAAAGGTATGGCGCCGAGACTCTTTTCGGGCTTCGGCGTTTCGTTTTGGGGAAAGCGTTTTGCAGGATCTGGTGTCCGCTGGAGGGCTCGGGACGGGAAAGTGTTTCCGCCGCTAGTTATTTGTTACCTCGTCTTAGGCTCTCCTAAGACTCGTCAAGTCTTCTCCTAAGTCTCGAATGGAAGAATGACGGTGTAGAGAGAAAGGACTCTCCGACAAGATTTCTCCAACGACTTAGAAGGAACACCATCATGAAAAAGACGCTCGTTTTCGCCTCCGTCGCCGCTTCGGCTCTCGCGCTCGCTACGCTTTCCTACGCCGCCACCGACGCGGCCCCGAAGGCTCCCGCCGCCGTCACGCAGGCCGCTTCCAAGATCGGCATGGCCGACGCCCTCGAAGCCGCCAAGGCGAAGTTCCCCGACGCCGAAGCGCTCTCGGCCACGCTTCACGGCACCCGCTCCTACGGTCTCGTCTGGGACGTCCGCATGGAAGGGAAGGACGGAACGGCGGCCCGCGTCTTCGTGAATCCCGAAGACGGCACGGTCCTCGCTTCGAACGACATTGGCATCCGCAACGGCGCCCGCTTCAATCGCGGTCCCGGCTACGGCTCTGGCATGGGCATGAATCCCGACTGCCCGCGCATGGGTGAGGGCCGCGGCTACCATCACGGCGGTTGGCACCACGGCGGCCGTCGCGGCGGCGACTGCCCCTGGTTTTGAGCCGAGAGCGGCCGGTAACTGAGAGAGACCGAGGGGTGGGGGATCCGACGGATCTTTCACCTTCTCACAGACGCAGAGGCGCTTTCCGGGAGAAATTCCGGGGGCGCCTCTTCGTTTGTTTAAGAGGAACGGAAGTCTTGTGATTTGATGGTGTTGATCGTGAATGTTTAATAAAATGAACGCAATGACTCTCAATGTTTCTTTTATATGACCAAAGCCACCCGTTCCGTCATTCTTCCGAGAAAGCTCGAAAAGAAGCTCTGCATCGTCGGCGAACAGATCCGTGCGGCGCGCCTTCGCCGCAACCTCCCGCTCGCGCTCGTCGCGGAGCGTGCGCAGTGCTCGCGCGTCACGGCGATGAAGATTGAAAAGGGGGATCCCACGGTCTCGATGGGCGCCTATCTGCGGGTGCTCTTTGCCCTGCAGTTGGCGGACGACATTGAACTCATCGCCAGGAACGATCCGATCGGGCGGGATCTGCAGGACATCGAACTGCGAAAGCGCGCGTCGAGGCGGTGAGGAAAGAGGGAGGTCTCCATACGAGTGCGGACCCTGAAACGCCGAAGCCCCGAAGACCAATGTCTTCGAGGCTTCGCTGTGTGCGGGTTCTTCCGCGGAATCGGTCGGGTGCGCCCGGCACCCGACTCGACGGATCTTACTTCTTGGCTTCGGCCGGGGCCCAGGGATTGAAGGCCGGGGTCTTCGGGCCGTTGGGCGGAAGGATCGGGTAGACGATCTTGGGCTGTTCGCCCGTGAGGGTCTTCAGGAACGCCACGATCTTCGCGGTTTCCTCTTCCGTGTAGCGCTTGCCGAGCTGGATGTCGCCCATCACTTCGACGGCCTTCTCAAGCGTGGCGGCTTCGCCGTCGTGGAAGTACGGATAGGTGAGTTCGACGTTGCGCAGAACCGGAACCTTGAAGCTCATGCGGTCCTGGTCACGACCGGAGATGGCCTTGACGCCTTCGGCGGTGTTGGTCGTTTCATAGGGACGGACAACACCCATCTTCTGGAAGGACTGGCCGCCCAATTGCGCGCCGTTGTGGCAGATCGTGCAGCCCGAGGATTTGAAGAGCTGGTAGCCTTCGAGTTCGAACTTCGTGATGGCGTCCTTGTTGCCCTTGAGCCACTGGTCGAAGCGGTCGTTCGGCGTCACGAGCGTGCGTTCGAATTCGGCGATCGCGTCCGTGATGCGCTTGATGTCGACCTTGTCGTCGCCGAAGGCGGCTTCAAAGTGCTTGGCATAGCCCGGAATCGAGGCGATCACTTCCACGGCGAGCTCGTGGGTCGAAGCCATTTCGAGGGGATTCGCGATCGGGCCCGCGGCCTGTTCGGCAAGGGTCTTCGCACGGCCGTCCCAGAACTGGGCGATCTGGCCGTAGGAATTGAGCACTGTCGGCGAGTTGATCGGACCCTGTGCCCAGCGGTCGCCGATCGAGGTCTTCAGGTTGTCCACGCCCCCTGTGGCAAGGTTGTGGCAGGAGTTGCAGGAAATGAAGCCGGAGCGCGAGAGACGGGGCTCAAAATAGAGCATCTTGCCGAGTTCGACCAGGGCGGGATTGTCGATCTTGACGGGTTCGATGGGGTCGACGGGTTCGGCGGCGAACGTCGTGCCGGCGGCGCCGAAGAGAGCGGCGAGCGTCAGGGCGGCGAGGGTCTTTTTCATTTGCTGTCCTTTGTGTGCTTGGAAAGGTGGAAATCCGTCGATCGAACTCGGTCAATCGACGTAAGCGATTTTATAAACTGTCGTTATGGGAACGCCAATACCGATTTCCGATGTCCCGCATAGTCCTTCGGACAATCGGGCGCATCGGTTTTCTCTATGGGACGGCAAAGCCTTCCGCCCGAAGGGAGCTTCTTTGCCAAGGTTCGATTCCTTTCGGGAAAACTCTCGTCCCGCAAAAGCGGGTTCCGCTTCGCTTCCAGTGCCCGGGGCGTCGGATAATGGGAGGCGTCACCTCTTCGTCACCAACCATGACCCCGACCGAAAATCTCACCGCTTGGCAAGCGCTCGTCGTCGCGAGCAAAACGGGAAGCGTCACGCGCACGGCGCTCGTGCTCGACATGGAAATCACGCGCGTTTCGCGTCTGTTGGCCGACCTGGAAGCCGAACTCGGGTTCGAATGCTTCGACAAAACGCGCCGCCCCATGCGCCCGACCCCGGCCTGCCTCGAACTCGTACGCCGGGTCGAGCCCCTTGTGAACGGCTTTCGGGCGCTGCGCTCGGAGAACGTTCAGAAGAACGAAAGTTTTCGCGTGCGTTTCTCCGCGCCCGAGGAGCTATCGCGCGACTTCTTCGCGGATTTTCTCTGCGTCTATTCGACGGAACACCCCGGAACGACCTTTTCCATTCTCGAAGAAATCCGCCCCGAGGAACTCCACAAGGCGGACGTGGACGTCGCCGTCATCAATCACCTCCCGATCGACGACTCGGGCCTCATGTTCCGGCATCTTCACACGTCGTCCACCGTTCCGCTCGCAACGCCCGAATACCTCGAAAAGTACGGAACGCCCGAAACGGTCGAAGACCTCGCCAACCACATCGGACTTCTACATCACTCGATCAACGCGCGCGACACGACGATGCTCTACCGGAACGGCGTGGCTTCTTCTCCGCTTCGCTGGCGCGACACCTTTCTCGCGAGCGATCAGGTGACGCTCAAAAAGCTTTTGCTCAACCACCGCGGCATCACGGTCGACCTCTTTCTCGGACACGTCGTCGACGAGATCAACGAGGGCCGCGTCGTGCCGGTGCTCCGCGGCTGGGAGCGCTCCCCCTGGCACATGTGCGTCGTGACGCGCACCGAGGACGAAGAGCGCTCGCCCCGCCTGCGGGCCTTTGCGGAGTGGTTCACGGGCTATGCCGGGAATGCCCTTCGCGTCGTCACGCGAAAGGGATGGCGCGGTCTCAACCGCTCGACCCGGCAAACCGCCGAGCCCGGAGACTGAAGAAAAGGGAAAGAAGGGAAAAGGTCCGAAGCGTCGCCGCCTCGGACCTTCTCCCGTCTTGGAGGAATCGTTGTGGTTCAGCGAAGAACCCCGATCGCGGACGCGATCGAAAGGCCCGCGCGCCGGCCGTCGGCGAGCGCCCAACTGACGAGTGCCGGGCCGCGAACCGCGTCGCCGCCCGCCCAGAGCTTGGGCCCGTTCGTGCGGCCTTCGGCATCCGTGCGGATACGGCCCGTCTCGTCGTAGACGACGCCGAGCGTTCGAAGTTCTTCGTCGGGAACGCACCGGAAGCCGTAGGCGACGATCACGACGTCCGCGGAGAGCGTCTCGGAAGGCGTCTCCCCGTCAGCCGCAACGGAGAGCGAAAGGCCTTCCAGACTGCCGTCCGACTTCCGAAGAACGGCCGAGACGGTGCGTCCGCAAAGAAGCGTCACGCCTTCGCGCTCCGCCTGCGCCAGGTCCGAAGGACGGGCCCGGAGCGTTTCTTTGGTGCGTCGGGCAACGAGCGTCACCGATGCGGAGCCCAACCGCAGAGCCGTTCTCGCGCAGTCGAGGGCCGTGTCGCCGCCACCCAGCACCGCGAAGCGCCTTCCTTGAAGGTCGTTGAGGGCGTCGGGAATCGTTCCCGCGTCGGGGAGATTGGCTTCGCGCTTCGCGACCGCGCGAAGGAAAACGTCCGCCGTGAGGAGGAAAGCGTCGTCTTGGCCGTCTTCCCGACGGGCGCCCGGCACGTCGAGCGTTACGGGTCGGGTCGCGCCCGTTCCCGCAAAGACGGCGTCGAATTCGTTCGCAAGATCCCGCCAGGAAAGGTCACGTTCGACGGAGAGTCCCAAGGCGAAGCGCACGCCCGCGTCTTCGAGGAGCTTTACGCGGTTCGCAACGACATCGCGCGGGAGCTTGAAGGACGGAATCCCGAGCGAGAGCAATCCGCCCGCAACGGGGGCTCGGTCGATCACGTGGACTTCGACGCCGAGGC
This sequence comes from uncultured Sutterella sp., assembly GCA_949282745.1. GTDB lineage: Bacteria > Pseudomonadota > Gammaproteobacteria > Burkholderiales > Burkholderiaceae_F > Sutterella. The sequence goes on from CASDQM010000013.1 coordinate 19,775, forward strand.
GCACGAGAACGTCGGCGCAGGCCAAACCCGCCGGGCCCGACCCCACCACCGCGACGCGGCGGCGTTTCGCAGCATGGCGAACGTCGGGTTGCCAGCCCGCGCGAAGGGCTTCGTCGGCGAGCGTCCGCTCGAGTCTTGCGACGGCGACGGGCTGTCCCTCGTGCTCGAGCGCGCAGGCGCCTTCGCAGAATCGCTCCGTCGGACAGACGCGGGACGTGATTTCCGGGAAGCCGCCCGGCGCCAGGAGAACGTCCGCTGCTTCCTCTCTACGGCCTCGGGCAAGGAGCGCCGTTGCGCGCGGCATGCGGTCGCCGAGGGGGCAGCGTTCGCCGCAGGCGCCGCAGTGAATGCAGCGGGCGACCTCCATGCGTTCTTCCTCAGGCGTGAGCGCAGCGTTCAATCCTTCATCGGACGACGCGGGGACTTCGGTATTCGCCGTCACGGCGGCGGAAGTCTTGGCGACCGGGAGAATTGGCACCGTCTTTCTTCCCGAGTCGGCGAGGAAGGGGAAGTGCACCGCGCCCGTCGGACAGGCGGCCGCACAGGCGCCGCACTTCGTGCAGCGGGCAAGGAGCATGGGATTCCCCGCCACCGCCGCGGGGTCGATCCCTTCGGGACAGACGTCGCGGCAGATCGTGCAGGGAACGCCGTGGGTCATGCGGGTGCAGAGACCCTCGTCGGCCTTCGGGCGGAAGAATCGGTTCATGCGCGACGCAAGCGTCCAAAGGGCTCCCAACGGGCAAAAGCGCGAGCACCAGCGTCGAAGAACGAGGAGCTCCAGCACCAAAAAGCCCGCGAACCAGAGGATCGCCCAGTTCGTTTCGTTGAATTCAAAGAGCCGCCAGAGCGCCACCGTGAGCGCAAAGGTGAGTCCCACCGGACAGATGAGGCAGAAAACCGGAAAGCCGAAGACGGCGCTCGAAGCGAGCGCGCCGCCCAAAATCCAGTAGGGGGTCTTCTCCGTCGTGCTTTCGGCTTTGGCCTTCACGCGGTTCGCGAGGGCGCAGTCTTTGCAGGAGACGGAAGCGCAGGATGCGGCGCTCGGGCAGGACAGCGGGGCAGTCTTCTCGTTCTCGGAAGTCGAGCCGGCCGACGCGTTTGCCGTGGTGCAAGCGGAGGTCTGAGAAGTTTCGGCGGACGCCGGGACTGCCTTCGTGCCTCGGACAAGGCGTCGTCCCGGTGCGCGCAGTTTCGAGAGCGCCTTTTCAACCCAGGGGACGGGACAGAGCCAGCCGCAGAAGAAGCGCCCGATCAGTACAGCAACGACGAGGAAGACCGCAAAGCCCACGAGCGCCCGAGGAAGGAAGGTTTTCGAAGCGAGCATCGCTTCGAGACTTCCAAGCGGACAGATCGCGGCGATTTCGGCGATCCCGAAGGACGAAGCCGTTCCCCAGCCCGTGTGCACCGCAAGGCCGAGGAGAAAGAGAAGGAAGAAGACGAGCGCCGTCAAGGCGCGCAGGCGCGGGCCCGTGAAGAACTTTTTCATGCCGCACCTCCTTTTTCCGAAGCCTCGAGTGCGGCGAAGGGCCGCACCACGATCCCGCGCTCGACGCCCGTCCGGTAGGACTGAAAGACGTTCGCGGGACAGACGTTTTCACAAAGCCCGCAGCCGTTGCAGATTTCGGGATCGATCACCGGAACCTTGTGTTCGTCGAGTGTCACGGCGTCGTAGGGACACTTCTCCTCGCAGACGCGGCAGGCGGCCGTGCGAAGCGCGATGCAGCGCTCGGTCAGAACCGCCAGGCCCACCTTGGTCGTCTCCTTGGGGAAGGGAAGAATCGCGCCCGTCGGACACACTTCGGCGCACAGTCCGCAGAAGTCGCAGTGACCGAGCCGGAAGTCGAGGACCGGCGTTCTCATCCGAACGAGCCCGTCCGACCAGTCGGTCATGCCGATCACCGACGTATGGCAGACGCTTCGGCAACGGTCGCAGCGAAGACAACGCGCGAGAAATTCGGGCTCGGCCACGCTTCCCGGCGGGCGAACCGCGCGTTTGGCAAAGTCGAGGTCTTCCGCGTCGTCGGAAGAAGCGGCGGCGCCGAGCGCAAAAAGGGCGGCGACGCCCGTCACCGCGGCCGTCCCCTGAAGGACCTTGCGGCGGCCGACGTCAACCGACGTGTCGGGCGTAGGCGACGGACCGTTCGAGGAGAGGTCCGTCTTGGGATTCGTGTTCGTCATTCAGCCTCCCTCCATGCAATGCAAACGAGAGAGGGATCCCCGCACTTGGAGACAGGGGATCCGACCCTCCGGCAGGCCCCGGTCGTCAGGAGGCCTTTCCTTCGGCCTCGGCGAGGAGGTCGTCGAGAAGAGCGGCATCCATCGCGAGGAAGCCTTCGGTGAGAAGCGAGACGGCCGGATAGAAGTCGGTCGCCGGGCACTTTCGCACGTCGCGGCAGAAGTCTTCGACCCAGCGGAGGGGATGTTCCGTGAGGAAGGTCTTCGACGCGCGGAGGGTGTCCCGATAGGCGGCGTCGCGTTCGGGATCGTTCCCTTCGGCCGAGATCGACGCGAGAAGACGGTCGTTCAGGTGCGCGAGGAAGGAGAGTTCGAGCCCGAGCTGGTCTTCGTGCACGTCCACCTTCCTGTCCTTTTCAAAACCCGCTTCGCGGTAGGTGCGGCAGACCGCCTCCCAGGCGTCCTGCATGACGAGGTGTTCGGGGCTCGTGTAGACCGATTCGATCGGATAGGCCGCCCCTTCGCTCACGCCCGCGGAAAGAAAGATGCGCGCGTAGTCGACGGCGAGCGTTTCGATGGGGTCGGGGCCGAGGTCGGAGGCGACCACCTTCGCGAGCCGTTGCCAACCTTCCGCCATGCGGGGTTCGTCCGCCGTTTCGGGGAAGGTCATGCCGCGAAGCGCGGTCCAGAAGGCTTCGTCGACTTCAACGAGGTAAAAGCGCGAGAGGAAGCGGTAGAGATTGCCGCGGCCTTCGAGGAGTCGCGCGAGTTCGGGGGTCTTCTGCATGATGGATTCCTTTTCTTTCGGGGTCGTTCTTCTTTTGTGCGTGAAATGGGGTACGGGACTCAATGGAGAGTCCTCCCGAAGGACCTTCACGAATTTGAAAGCCTTTCGGGAGGATTCGCCGGGAAGGCGGGACGTCCGTCAGGGCGGCGTCTTGCCGCAGGTTTTGTGCATCATTCTTCTCATCAGGCGAGCCCCAGCACGAGATGTTGCCAGACGCCCGCGGCGAAAGCCGAGAGGATCGACAAGGCGATTCCGAGGACGGGATTGCGCTTCAACGCCTCGGTGGCGAAGGCCGCGGCGAGGAAGGACAAGAGAACGCTCGGAACGATCACGCCCGCCCAAAAGAGCAAGGCGTCTGACTCCGTAAGTAGTCTGAGAAGCGCCATGCGGGCGGAGGCGTCGGTCGAAGCAACGGCAGTGTAGAGGACGAGTCCTGCGAGAGGCGCCGAGGCGGCAAGTTTCGCGTTTTCCCAAAGCGCCTCCGAGGCGACCGTGCTCGTCTTCTCCTCGGCTTTTTTCAGAAGGCTCAACGCAGGACCGTCGTTTTTGCGGCCGGAGGCGCCGAGGGCTTTGGCGAGCATCACGCCCGCGAGGCACGCAAAGCCCGCCGTCGGAAGGACGAGGGTCCAGGTGTTCCAGACGGGACGCCAGGGCTGCACCGCGGCGGAGCCGACGGCAAGCGCAAGAAGGAGGCCCGAAGCGGCCGCGAAAAGCGAAAGTGTCCGGCCCGTCCTGCGGGTCGCACCCGTGAGGAGCGCCGTCAAATAGGCGGCGCCCGCCAGGAGCGCAAGAAGGAGCGAGGCGAGCTCGCGAAAGATCGCCGTCCCGGGGTTCGAGAAGACGGAAAAGAGGAGGGCGGGACGACCGAACTGCCCCACGACCGCGGCCGCGGCCGCGAGCGTCGCAAGGAGGCCCGCGAGCGTCGCCGCCGCAAGGCGGTTCGTTTCGACGCAGCGGGATTCACCGAAGGCCGTCGCTAGAAGGCATCCGGCCGCCGCCGCGGCGAAGAACGCGTAGAGGCCGGGCAGAAACGTCGCCATCGCTCACTCCTCTCATCCGTTGCCGATTGCTCTTACGGGAGCATCTTCGGCTGGTCTTCCGTCCAGTCGCCGTACTTCTTGTGCAGGATGTAGCGGACCGTGGGCTTATTGCCGACGTCGCGCATCGCATGCACGTTTTCGGGACCGGCCGCCTTGATGGCCTTCGAGACGTCGCTTTCCGGATCGTCGATGTCGCCGAAGAAGCGGGCGTGCGCACAGCAGGCCTTCACGCAGGCGGGCTGTTCGCCCGCCGCCTGCAGGTGGTTGCAGAGCGTGCACTTTTCGACGACGTTCGTTTCCGGATTGAAGGAGCGGGCGCCGTACGGGCAGGCCGTCATGCAGGCGCGGCAGCCGATGCACTTTTCCTTGTCGACGAGAATCTGGCCGTCTTCCGTGCGGTAGGTGGCCTTCGTCGGGCACACCTTCACGCAGGGCGCGTCCTTGCAGTTCTGGCAAACGTGCGGAAGGAAGTACTGCTTGATGTCGGGGAAGACACCCGTCGGGCCGATCGTGTGGACCTTGTTGAGGTACACCCCGAGCGGCACGCCGTTTTCCTGCTTGCAGGCGACTTCGCAGGCCATGCACCCCGTGCAGCGGTCGAGGTCGATAACCAAAGTTTTTTGCGTCATAACGAAAATTCCTTTTGGGAGGCCGTGTCGGCACGGACGGCTCGCGTCCGTGCGTCACGCGGCTTCGAACGAGACGGTTCGGGTCGAATCAGAGCCTCAGAGCTTCGGATTCGGCGTCGTGTCCGTGGGCTGCGGGAGCCACGGCTTGAAGTCCTCGGGCTTCTGCCAGATCCCTTCGGGGGCGCCCGGCGCCTTCGAGATGCGGACCTGGATGCCGCGCAGCGTGTAGGTGCCGACCACGTCGTTGAAGGGCGGGTCGTTCTTCGTCAACACGTTGACGTTGGCTTCCATCCAGCCGCGCGTCGGCGTCGTGAGCGTTTCCGGGAACCAGAAGCGTTCCATGTAGAGAACGCCCGGGCTCACGCCTTCGGTGACGAGGACCTTGCCGCGGGTCTTGCCGCGGAGCGACTCGATCCAGGCCCAGTCGCCCGTCTTGAGGCCGTACTTCTTCGCGTCGACCGGATTCACCCAGAGTTCGGGCACCGGATAGATTTCGCGCAGGTACGGAACGTTGCGGAGCGTCCCGTGGTGATAGACCGGAATGCGCCCGTTCGTGAGGATGAGCGGGAATTCGCGGCCGATCTCGTTCGTCGGATTTTCGTGGGGTTCCAGATAGTAGGGAAGCGGGTCGTAATCCTTCGAGGCGGGCGGAAGCGGCTGCAGGGCATAGGGCTTGCCGGTGCGGCCGAGCGTAATCCACACGTCGCCGTAGAGTTCGAGCTTCTTCGAGGGCGTGCGGAAGCCCTTCGGAAGACCCGTCTTCGGATCCTTTTCCTTGTAGACGTAGTAGGTGTTCCACTTGTCGTAGGGCATGTACGTGACCGGGTTGTTCGCAAGGAGCTGCTTCCAGGTCATGTTGATGCGCTTCAGACGGCCGTCAAGGAGTTCTTCCATCGAATCCCAGTAGGCGAGGTCGTCCTTCATGAACTCGGGGTCGCAGGCGCGCTGGGCGTTTTCGTTGCCGAGCGAAGCGCACTTCTTGATGAGCTTCGACCAGAAGAGCGTTTCGTCTTCCGTTTCCCACACGTGGGCGACCGCCTGGCGGGCGAACACCATGTTGAGGGATTCGATGAGCATGTTCGTTTCGAGCCACTCGGTCGCGGGCAGGAGAATGTCCGCGTACATCGAGAAGGACGTCGGATACATGTACATGTGGACGATGAGGTCCACGTTTTCCATCGCCTTCACCCAGGAGCCGGCGTTGCCGTTGACGCAGAACTTGTTGCCGGAACGTTCGAGCCAGACCTTGATCGGATAGGGCTTGCCGGTCAGCATCGCCTGGAGCACGGCGCTCGGCTGCGCGGCGTCCCACTGGATGAGGCCCTTGTGTTCGTTCGAGCCGAGACGCTTCGTGAGCTGTCCTTCCGGGAGGAGGTAGGAGCAGCGGGTGGCCAAGGAGCCGGCCGGAACGACGTTGCTCGACGGATTGCGCTGCATGAGCGAGCCCGGACGTTCGACGTTCCCGAGAAGGGCGTTGAGGATCACGGCGCCCATGGCGGCCTGAACCGAATTCGGCGTCTGGTCGGTCGCGACGCCGAGCGCAACGCCCGACGGACCGTCGCAGTAGATGCGGATCGCTTCTTCGATCTTCTTCGGATCGAGCCAGCATTCCTTCGCCGTCGCTTCGAGGGTCCACGGTTCCACGCGTTCCTTCAAGGCGCGGAAGCCCGTCACGTACTTCTTGCCGTTCCATTCAAACGCGCCGTCGAGTTCGGGATCGAGCTTGTCGTCCCACGGATAGGCGATGGGCTTCGGAGACTTCGTCTTCTTGTCCCAGACGACGTAGGTCTTGGCGTCGCCCTTCGGGTCGAGGTCGTTCGCATGGACGAGCATCTTCGTTTCGACGTCGACGAGGTAGGGGAGGTTCGTCCAGTGCATGACGAAGTCTTCGTCATAGAGCTTTTCGGCGATGATGTAGCGCATCCAGCCGAGCATCAGGGCGACGTCGGTGCCCGGACGGATCGGGAGCCACACGTCGGCGCGGGCCGCTTCCGGAATGAAGCGCGGGTCGATCACGACCGTCTTCACGCCCTTCGTGCGCAGCGTGACGAGCGCCTGGCCGCCGCCCGCGGGATTGCTGTAGGACGGGTCCGTGCCCCAGAGCACGATCGACTTCATCACGGTGTTGGGGTTGTAGATTTCACGGCTCTTTTCGTCGGCGATCGACGTGTCGGGGCCGCCGTACATCATGTCGAACGCAAGCGTGCGCGGGAGGTAGCATTGCGCGCAGCCCGGTTCGTAGAAGTTCGGGGTGCCGAAGGCGTTCGCAAAGCGCGGAATGCCGCGGAAGGCGGGGTTGCCGCCGCCGCCCGTTGTGACGAGGACGGATTCGGCGCCGTACTGACGGCGCACTTCTTCCATCTTGCGGCCGATGCGGTCGATCGCTTCCTGCCAGCTGATGCGGCGCCACTTGTTTTCGCCGCGCTTGCCGACGCGCAGGAGCGGATACTTGTTGCGGTTCGGATGATAGAGGGCGGAAATGCCCGCGAGTCCCTTCGGGCAGAGGGTGCCCTTACTCATCGGGTATTCGGGGTTGCCTTCGAGCTTCACCACGCGGCCGTTTCGCACGTGGGCGAGCACGCCGCAGTTGTGAATGCAGGCGCGGCAGCAGGTCTTGACGATCTTCGTTTCACCCGCGGCGGCAGCGGCGGCGGGAGCGGCCTTGGCGGCTTCCGCAGCATGCGCGGAAGAAACGAGGCCTTCGGGCACGATGCGGTTCACCGTGGCGGCAAGGCCCGCCACGGCCGTCGCTTCAAGAAAGCTTCGGCGAGATAGTTGCATAAGGGGTCTCCTTGGGGTTCGGAAGGCTTCGTTGGGGGTGCCTTCCGCAAAGGGGGGCGAGGCGCGCGGTCTCGAACGCCCGATCGGTTCTCTCGAACGCCCGATCGGTTCTCGGGTGCGTTCGACGCCGCGTGCATCGTCGGAACCGTTGCCTTGGGCCCGAAGGAATCGGGCGTGGAAATGGCTTCGGCTTTCTGCATTCTCAGGGGAGGCGATTTCTACGGCATCTTGGGTTTTGCAAAGAAGTTTGCGGTTTTTGCAAAGAGTGGGGTGGTGTTGACGGGGGTTTGGGAGTGCGAATCCTTGCAATGGAAGGAAAGGTGCGGTTTTCATTTTTGAAAAACCGCAAAGTGGACGTGGGGAAAGTACGGGGAGGTGGTTGCCCTGAAGCGAAGGGAGTCGTTTCGAGCGTGATTCGGGGCGGCGGTCAGGACCGCCGCCCGAAGAGGCTGAATTGTGCGGGATCCGCTAAAAGTGCACAAGATAACGCACAGGATAACGTGCAAGATAACGCACAAGATAATGCGTAAGTTGAAGGAAGGAACTGGAGCCTCATTTAGTTAACGAGGCCGCAAGTTCAAGGGCTTGAACTTTGCGTTGGAGAGGAAAAATCGAAAAGAATTTCTGTTTTTGGAAGAACACTCCTGCTACTCTTTCGAAGAAGTTGTTCTCAAATCCTTGTCGCTTCAGGTTGCCTTGAAAAGACGTTGTCAGACAAGCCGGCACCATAGGCATGTAACAATGGCGTTCCACCATGATGAAGTTTTCTTTTTGGTGAACGAGATTCTGCCGAAAAAAAACTCGACGGATGTTTGATGATTCCCGTCTCACGAATAAACCCGAAAACACTCACGGTTATGCCCAGTAAGAATTGTCTCTTCATCAGAACTTTCACAAGCTCTATTGCCGTTGTGCTATTGGCCGTCTCTGTCAACGTTTCTGCGTACGGGTCCGACGACTATGACGACTACGAGGGCGGACGCGAGCGTGCGGGCGTGATGAGCGACTATCTCACGCCCGAGAGTGAAACCGTGCGGGATCAAAGCTTCAACGGCTACTACGACGAGGACGGTGAGGACAACGAAGAGAACGGCATGGTCGAATTCATTTCGCCCGACGCCGAAGACATCGAAGACGTCCGCGAAGACTATCCGGAAGAGGATTGGGATTGACCGGGCCCGGCAGCTTCAAACGAACGAAATCCGCACGCGCTTGCCCAATGCTTCGGCATAGCGCGCGAGCGTTCGTCCCGACGGAAGTTTTCCCCGAATCAGATTGTTTTCCAGACGCGCCACGGCGGACTGCGTCGTTCCCATGCGCAGGGCAACCTCGGCCTGCGTGAGGCCCGCTTCCGCCCGAACCGCAAGAATGTTGTCGAGCATGACCAACTCTGCGTTCGCCTCTTCCCATTCCTTTCTGAATGCCGGGTCTTCGAGCGATACGTCGAGCATGTCCCGCTAGGTCTTCGTCGCCTGCATTTTCGAACTCCAACAAATACTGTATGTCCGCTTTATAGCAAAATCGCGATGAGGTGGATGACTTTGACTCATCAAGCATGTTGAGTCTCAGCCGAGAAGATCATTTGATCGCCTGGAACGTGCTCGCGAAGATTCTCGAGAAGCGCAAGGCTTCCTGAGCCTTTCGATTGACGAAAACGGAAAAGAACTTGAGCGGATCGGACGATTTTTCGGATCCGCTCCGCTCTAGGCTTTGAGATGGAAGATTCTGAAACGGTCCGCCGCGGTCCCGTCGGGACGGGCGGCCTGGAGAAAGGAGAAAAAGCATGTTGACTCGTCGTAATTTCCTCGCCTCCGTCGCAACCGTGGCGGGAGGTCTGCAGGCGGCTTCGCTCAAGGCCGCCGAAGCGCCCGCTCAAGGGGCGGCCGCCGGCACGGGCCGCGCCAAGGTCTACTTCACGAAGGATCTCTCCGCTGCGGGTCTTCTGAAGCTCTACAAGCTCGTGAACGGCGACATCACCGGCCGCACGGCGTTGAAGCTTCACACGGGCGAACCCAACGGCCCCAACATCATTCCGCGCGAATGGGTGAAGGCCTTCCAGGCGGAGGTTCCCTCCACGATCGTGGAATGCAACGTCTTTTACACGAGTCCCCGTCAGACGACGGCGGGCCACCGCGAAGTCCTGAAGACGAACGGCTGGACCTTCTCGCCCGTCGACATCATGGACGAAGACGGAGACGTGGCTTTGCCGATCAAGGGCGGCAAGTGGTTGAAGGAAGTCCACGTCGGCAAGCACCTTCTCAACTACGACTCCATGATCGTGCTCACCCACTTCAAGGGCCATACGATGGGCGGCTTCGGCGGGTGCCTGAAGAACATCGCCATCGGCTGCGCCTCGGGCGCTCAAGGAAAGCGCGAGCTTCACCGCGAAGGGAACAACGACTGGGCGGGCGGTCCGCACTTCATGGAGCGCATGGTCGAAGGCGGCAAGGCCGTGACGGATCACTTCGGCAAGCACATCTCCTATCTCTCCGTGATGCGCCGCATGTCGGTCGACTGCGACTGCGTCGGCACGAGCGCCGCGGAACCGACGGCCCACGACATCGGGATTCTCGCCTCGACCGACATTCTCGCGATCGACAAGGCGGCGATCGACCTCGTTTATGCGCTCCCCGAAAAGGAACGTCATGACCTCGTTGAACGCATCGAATCGCGCAGCGGTCTGCGTCAGCTCTCCTACATGCGGGAACTCCACATGGGGTCGGACCAGTACGATCTGATCGAAGTCTGAGCGTGAAAGAAAACGCACATCCCTCGGAGGGATAACGGACGGGCGTCGTCGGGGAAATCGGCGGCGCCCCTTTATTGCGCGGCGGGCGGACAAAAAGAGGGGAGGCCTCAGCGCTTGCCTTGGACTCCCCTGAAAGGTGTGGACGGGACGCTGAGGAACGCGTCCCGAAGACAGGTTATTTGGCGACTTCCAGCGCCGCGATGCGGCCGAAACCGATCGCCTTGCCGACGGCCGAGCCGCTCATGTAGGCGGCGCCGTGCACGCCCCCGACCGCTTCGCCGCAGGCGTAGAG
>CASDQM010000014.1 GCA_949282745.1 uncultured Sutterella sp.
GCTGGATCTCTTGCCGGCAAAAGTTGTGAGTTGGGTACGGGTTTTCTTTCAAGTAAAAGCCCCGCCGCGCACCTTTTGGTGATGCATGCGGCAGGGCTGGGAACGGGTCTAGCTTATAAGGCTATCCCGGGAGTTTAGGTTTCTTATTTCTCAGCAGCCGAAGGCTTCGGTCCGGAAGAGTTCGTCCGGAATCCCGAGCGTCTGGCGCCAGGCGTCAAGATGCTTCATGAAGCCCGGCGACGCGCAGGCGTAAAGACGCCGTTCGGCATAGTCGGGAACGAGTTCGGCGAGGCGCTCCGCCGTGAGGCGACCCGTGAGATAGCGCTCGCACGCGTTTTCCTTCGTGAAGATGTGGGTCTTGAGTTCAGGACGGCACTCCGTCATGACCTGCCACCATTCCCGTTGCACGACGTGTTCGGGCGACTTCGTCGTGTAGACGATCTCAATGTCGACGCGGGGCTTGTGGACGAGCAACCACCGCGTCATCGAGAGAATCGGCGTGATCCCGGAGCCGCTCGCCATCAAGAGGAACTTCTCCATCGGGTCGTCGTCGCAGGTGAAGTCCCCCATCGGGTCCGCGAGATAGACCGTGCTTCCCACGGGGACCGTCGTGATCCAGTTCGAAGCGCAGCCGCCCGGCACGCGGCAGACGGTCGTCGTCACGAATTCGGAGACGCCGTAAGTGCTCGAAACGGTGTAGGGACGGCAGACGCCGGTGTCGCCCACCTTCACGACCGTGAACTGTCCCGGACGGTTCACGAAGGGCTTGCCGTCGAGCGGCACGAAGTTTTGCGTAAAGGTGTCGGGCGTCTCTTCGATGCGCGAGTGAAGGCGCATCGGACGAAAGGACATGTTCATGTTTTTCCTCCTTGGGCGGGCGAAGCGCCTCTGGGCGGCAACGCAAGGGCCCGTGTTCGAAAAGTATAGGAGGAGAATGAAGAGGAGGGAGGGGAAAATGCGGAGGGCGGATACGAAAAAAGTTCCCGGCGGGAACTTCTCGAGGGGTGGAGCGGGTGAAGGGAGTCGAACCCTCGTCTCTAGCTTGGAAGGCTAGGGTAATAGCCGTTATACGACACCCGCATCCGAGGAGTTGTGAATTCTATCGGAAAAGTGCGAAAAAAGCAAGGTTCCTACAAGAAAATCTCCCCGAAGGATCGCCTCCACGGTCCCTACGTGCAAGGCCGGAGGGCGATCCCGCGGGGCGAACGCATCCGTTACGCTTCCGTCCTGCGGTCCTTCGTCGTTTTGTTGCGGATGCGGACGAGGGCGATGCGGTTCTTTTCGAGCTTCACGACTTCGTAGATTCGCTCTTCGATTTCGACTGCGTCGCCTTCCTGCGGCAAGCGCCCGAAGCGCTGCAACAGGAGTCCCGCCAGAGTGACGAAATCGCTCGATTTGCCGAAGGCTCCCTGTCCGCCCAAGGTGTGGCTCAGCGACACGAGGTCGACGGAGCCGTCCGCCAACCAAGAGCCGTCGGCTTCGTCTTTCCGCAGCAGAGGCGCTTCGCCTTCGTCGGGGAATTCGCCGGCAATCGCTTCGAGAATGTCGTGCATCGTCACGAGTCCCTGCAGGACGCCGAATTCGTCGGTGACGAGCACGAGCGTCGCGCGGTTCTTGCGCAGGTCCCGCACCAGGCGGATGAGGCTGATGGTTTCGGGAACGAGGAAGGGCCGGCGCTTTTGTGCGAGCGCCCGCAAGGACGCCGTATCGCGGCAGTCGATCAAATCCTTCGCCTTGACGAAGCCCACGAGGTTGTCGAGCGACCCTTCTCCCACCGGGAAAAGACTGTGGTGCAGGTCCTTGACGTCCGTACAAAGCGTCTCGAAGTCCTTTTCCAGGTCGAGCCAGCCGATTTCGGAGCGCGGCGTCATAATCATGCGTACCGAACGATCGGCAAGGCTCAAAACGCCTTCCACCATCTCTCGCTCGTCCGCGGCAAAGGGCTTGGCGGTCGCGGGGAGCATGGCTTCGGTTGCGCTGACGGGTTCTTCTGTTTTCTTTTCCAAAAGCCGCAGAACGGCCCGGGTGGTTCGCTCACGGAAGGGAAGCCGCATTTCGTGCTTCACGCGGTTGCGCGTGGCGATCTGGTTGAAGGCTTCGATGAGGATCGAGAACGCGATCGCCGCATAAAGGTATCCCTTCGGAATGTGAAAGCCGAGGCCTTCGGCCAAAAGCGAGAGGCCGATCATCAGAAGGAAGGAGAGACAGAGCACCACCACGGTCGGGTGATTGTTGACGAAAGCCGTGAGGGGACGGCTCGCCGCCACCATGACGATCATCGCGATCACGACGGCGGTGCACATGACGCCGAGGTTGTCGACCATACCCACCGCGGTGATGATGGAGTCGACGGAGAAGACGGCGTCGAGGAGGAGAATCTGGGCGATGACCATCCAGAAGCTCGCCGTTCCCCGGCTTTTGGATTCGGTGTGGGGGAGCGCTTCGAGGCGTTCGTGGAGTTCCGACGTGGCCTTGAAGAGGAGAAAGACGCCGCCAGTGAGCAAAATGAGGTCCCGCCAGGAAAACGGATGCCCCCAAACCGTGAAGATCGGGGCCGTGAGCGAGACAAGCCAGGACATGATGGAAAGGAGCCCCAAACGCATCACGAGCGCGAGGCCGAGTCCGGTGTACAGTGCACGGTCTTGTTGTGCGACGGGGAGCTTCTTGGCGAGGATGGCAACGAAAACGAGATTGTCGATGCCGAGGACGATTTCCAGAACGACGAGGGTGAGAAGTCCAACCCAGAGGGAGGGATCAAAGAGAAATTCCATGGAGGTCAAGGGAAAGAACATCCGACCGGGATGTGCGGCAAGAAGAAAGGTAGCAAACTTTCTTCCTGTCGCACGGAAGAATCCTCCGCCTTTTCGCGCAATTGCTCGCAAATACCAAGAGGCAATGGAACGCCCGACAGGATGCTGCGTTCTTCGGCGGTAGCGCCGTCTTCTGCGAAAAGGTCGCCGAGAACGGCTGTGCGCGCAGGCGAGTCGTCCGTCGCCGCGCGCAACGGAATTTTCTTCGAGGCGGCCGCTCAGTGTGCGACGGTCGCGACGAAGTCTTCCTTCTCGGCGTCCCAGACGCAGAGGTTTCCCGCCGCCATGTCGTAGTAGAGAGCGTGGAGCGACAGAGACCCTTCGTCGACCCGTTCGCGGATCCAGGCGTAGGAGAGAAGGTTTTCGATCGAAAGGAGCACGGCCCCCTCTTCGCAGCGCCGGCAACGCAGTGCCAGAGGTTCGTAAGGATTTTCCGCTTCGAGTTCGTCGAGGACGGGCTGCGCGAGCGCCACCCAGCCCGACGTGTGGCGTTCGTTCGCGATCTTTTCCTTGTGAAGGAGTCCCTGGATGCCGCCGCAGTTGGAGTGACCCATCACGATGACGTGATGAATGTCGAGGTGCTTCACGGCGTATTCCACGGCGGCAAGCACGGCGTCGGGGCTTCCCGCCTCCTCTTCCGAAGGAACGAGCGCGGCGACGTTTCGCACGACGAAGAGGTCGCCCGGCTTGCAGCCCATCAGGATCGCCGGATCGGCGCGCGAGTCGCAGCAGGCGATGACGAGGGTTTTGGGATTCTGGCCGTGGGCGAGACGGTCGAAGAATTCGGCTTCCTGAAGAAGCGTGTTCGCCTTGAAGTTGTGAAAGCCCTGAATGAGGTCGTGAAAGTTGGTGGACATGATCTGGGTCCGAAAATGCTCTGCCTTGAAGCGCTCGAGAATTGTCCGACGTGCCTTCGGTTCGGCGCGTTCGAGGATTGTATGCCAAGAAGCGCGGAGACGTGGATCGTCCCGGAGGACTGAGGAAGAGATCTCGGATGAGAAGAGAAAGGAAACGAGAAGGGGCTTGCGGATAGAGAAAGACAATTGCCGCAAACAAAATGAGAATCAATAACGATTGAGAGAGGTCGGAACACTCGGGAGAAAAAAGAGGTTCCGGATCGTTGTAACTCTTGTTATCTGCTGAAAACAATGGTGTTTTACTGTTGTGCCCCGGTGAATTCTTTCGGTTTGCGGAAGGTTTTCGTTTGTCTGGTGATAAGAATTTTCTCATCTACCCCTTGCGTTTTCGGGAGGTAAAGGATAGAGTTGAACATCGCTTTTAATGATAATCGTTCTCAAAACAAGGGGCGCCGAGAGGTACCTCTTCCCCTGAAACGGAGAGACTCGTGAAAGAAATGTCGCAGGCGCCCGAACGTCAACATGAGGGCACGTTTGAAGAAAACTCCCGCCGCATGGCAGAGGCCCTCAAGGCCAACACGCTCGACGCTTGCCGAGCCAACGCCGAGGATCCCCTTCACGCCGCCTTCACGGCGAAGGCCGTCGTCCACTCGGGACCCGGCGGCATGCCGCTGATGGGCGCCGACGCGGAACGAACGCTCGACGGCCTTCTGGATACGCCCCGCAAGGGCAAGACTCTTGCCTACCTGCACGTTCCCTTCTGCGAAACGCGCTGCCTCTACTGTCTCTTCTATCAAAATCCCTATAAGGAGGAGGCCGTCTCGCGCTACGCCGAGGCGCTCGTGAAGGAAATTCAACTTTGGAGCGATCGCGCCGCCGTGACCTCGCACCCGGTGCACGCCGTCTACTTCGGGGGCGGCACGCCCACGGCTTTCTCGCCCGACGATCTGCGTCTCGTGATCGGCGCCGTGAAGAAGTACCTGCCGCTTGCGAACGACTGCGAAATCACGGTCGAAGGCCGCATTCACGGCTTTACCGACGAGAAGATCGAAGCGGCGCTCGAAGCGGGCGCGAACCGCTTTTCGCTCGGGGTGCAGACCTTCAACACGGACATTCGCCGCTCGATGATGCGCGTCGACGATCGGGACACGATCCTTGCGCGTCTCGACAAGCTCTGCTCCTACGACAACGCGTCCGTCGTGATGGACCTCATTTACGGCTTCCCCGGCCAGACGATGGATGTCTGGGCGGACGACGTGAAGACGGCCGCGTCGCTTCCCTTGGACGGGATCGACTGCTATCAGCTGAACGTTTTCGAGCGCTCGCCCTTGGCGAAGTACGTCGCCAACGGCAAGCTTCCGCCCGCCGCGGACACGGCGCAGAAGGCCGACATGTTCGCGATGAGCGTGGAAATGCTCACGAACGCCCACTGGCGCCGTCTCTCGAACAATCACTGGGGGAACGGCACGCGCGAACGAAACATCTACAACGCCCTGGGGAAGGGCGCTTCCGACTGTCTGGCGTTTGGCTGCGGCGCGGGCGGGCGTCTGCACGGCCACAGTTTCATGATGGAGCGAAAGCTCGACGCCTGGTACGCGCAGCTCGAGGCTGGCAAGAAGCCCGTCGGCATGCTCATGAAGCCTACGCCCCACTGGCATCTTCTTCGCACCGTTTCGTCCGAAATGGAATCGGGCTCGATCGACCTCTCGGCGATCGCCTGCAAGTTCAACGTTCCCGTCGACAAGCTCGCCGCGCCGGTCGTCAATCAGTGGGTGGAAGCGGGACTGCTCGTTCCGGTCGGCAACGGCTTCGTGCAGACGGTCGCCGGTCAGTACTGGCACGTCACGCTCGCGCAACTTCTCGTCAATTGGCTTACGCAGCAGCTGATGCCCGCCTCGGCCCGTCCGGAGCATTCCGTTCATCCCCACGCGATGCCGGCCGCCCGCGGAGCGGGACATCCGAAGGCCGCGCATCCGTCGATGGAAGGCGCGGATCCCGCGGAACTCGCCCGAAAGATGCGCGCCGCGCATTCGAACGCGGCCTGAGACCGCGCTCCGAATCCTCCAGACGGATCCGCGGCGGCGCCCGAGCGGGCGTCCCCCGCGGATCCGCATCCACCCCTTCGCAGAAATTCATGAAAGAACGTCTTCCCCGACATTGGGCCGCTAGAGAACTGGTATTGGTCGGCGTCTTCGCGGCCGCCGCGAAGCTCTCGAGCCTTCTCATCGCGCTCGCGGGCGGCGGCATGAACCCCGTTTCGCTCGTCGCCAAGAACCTTGTCTTCACGACGCTTTTGATCGTGCTTCTCACGATGATCCCGAAGCGCTGGACGCTTCTTCTCTTCACGGCCGTGAGCATGATGATCAGCGTCCTCCTTTTGGGCGGAAGCCTCACGCTTCTTCCCGCCGCGCTCGTCGGGGCGCTTGCGGGGGAGGCCGCGGTCTTTCTGACGGGCGGCGCCGGAAAGAAGTGGGCGCCCTGGGTCGCCGCGGGCGTCTACGACTTCGCGTCGAAGGCCCTCTCTTTGGGCGTGTCCTTTTTGTTCATGCGCGAGAGTCCGGCCCTCATGACGATGGTGGTGCCGATCGTGCTTCTCGGCTACGGGGGCTCCTTGGCGGGTCTTTGGTTCGGTTGGAAAACGGTGGGAGAACTCAAACATGCGGGCTTTGTTCGCTAAAACGGACGACACGAACATGATGCGGCGCCTCGACGCCCGCACGAAGCTCGCCGTCACGCTTACGACGGCGATTCTGGCGGTGGCGTGCTCGGGCGTGGTGGCGCAGGGTGTGCTCTTTCTCGCAACGCTTGTTTACGTCCTCCTTCTGAAGCGTCCCGGGCTGCTCGCCGTTCTCTACGGCGCGATGGCCGTCATGATGGCCGTCGCGGCGGGGTGCTCGTCCGTGATCGAAGCTCTGGCGCCGGGGCTCGGCGGTCTTTCGGTGAAGTCACTCGTCATTCCCTTCCTTCGCGGTCTCTCGATGATGAACGTCGTGATGGTGCTCGCGATGACGACCCGCGTCGAAGACCTGCTCACGACGCTCGAGCGCATGCGCCTTCCCTTCTGCCTCTTTTTGCCCGCGGCCGTGATGCTGCGCTTCATTCCGACCTTCACGCACGACATCCGTCAGGTGTGGGAGACGCTCAAGATCCGCGGCTGGCCCATGGGCGTGGGGATGCTCACGCGTCATCCGATTCTCTCCTCCCGACTTTTGCTAGCGCCCATTCTCTTTCGCGCGCTCAAATCCGCCGAAACCCTCGGGACGGCCTCGGAACTCAAGGGCCTCGGCACGGCCGAGCGCACGCTCATGCCCGACCTTCGGACGATGACGACGCTCGACGCGCGCATCCTCTCCGCGCTCGTCCTCACGACCGCGGCGGCCGTGACGGGCGAAGTCCTCTTTGCCGATCTCTTCATGACGAACACCTACATGCCCTGACGATGATTGCATTTGAAGAAGTTTCCTACCGATATCCGAACACCGAAGAGACGGCCGTTCGAAACCTGAGTTTCCGCGTGGAACCCGGCGAACTCAAGGTCGTGACGGGCGCTTCGGGCTGCGGCAAGACGACGCTTATGCGGCTCGCCAACGGCATTGCCCCCCAGATTCTCGGAGGCGAGGTGACGGGGACGGTGATGATCGACGACTGCGACGTCTCGGAAACGCCCGTGGCGGACCTCGCCGAAAAGGTGGGGACGCTCTTTCAGGACCCGGAAGAACAGTTCTTCGCCCTGAACGTCGGGGACGAAATCGCCTTTGCCTTGAAGAGCCGCGGGATGACGCCCGACGACGTGAACACGCGCCTCGAGCGCGCGGCCGAAACGCTCGGGATCACGCATTTGCTCGACGCCGACATCCATTCGCTCTCCGAAGGCCAGAAGCAGAAGGTGGGGCTTGCGGGCATACTCGCGCTCGGACCCAAGGTGCTCGTGCTCGACGAGCCGAGCGCGAACCTCGACCCGGAGGCGACCGAACAGCTCGCGAAAATTCTCGACGAATTGAAGCGCGCGGGCTCGGCGATCCTCGTCGTCGACCACCGCCTCTATTGGCTACGCGACACCGCCGACGAAGTCTTCGTCATGCAGGCGGGCGAAATCCGCGAACGCGGTCCCTTCTCGATTCTCCAGGACGACGCATTGCGGGCCCGATGGGGCCTGCGCCGCGACGCCGTGGCGGATCCGAGAGCCACGCTTCCCCGCGTGAAGGTGGAAGAGGGCCTCTGTGCCGAAGAAAAGGCGGGTGCCGTCTTTACGGCCGAGAAGCTTAGTTTCGGCTATCCCGGACGCGGAACGATCTTTGCGGACGCCGCCTTTGCGGTGCCTGCCGGGATCACGGCGCTGATCGGCGACAACGGTACCGGCAAAACGACGCTCGCGCGGATTCTCACGGGGCTTTTGAAGGCCGAAGGGACGTTCGCGCTCGACGGCAATGCGGTCGGAAAGGAAGGGCTCATGCCCTCGGCAGGCCTGGTGCTTCAAAACGCCGACCATCAGCTCACCATGCGAACGGTTGAAGAGGAAATCACGGCCGCGATGCTCGCGGGCCGTTGGGCGAAGGAAAGCCGCTCGGGCTGGTCGGGCGACCTCGGCCGCTTCGAGCCCTCCGACAAGGAAAAGGCGCGTCTGGAAGCCCTTCTCGTTTCGCTTCGTCTTGCGCCCTTGCGCGGACGTCATCCGCAGTCCCTTTCGGGCGGAGAAAAGCAGCGCGTCGTCATCGCCTGCGCGCTCGCGAAGGACCCGCGCATTCTGATTCTCGACGAGCCCACGAGCGGGCTCGACGGGGCGAACCTCGCCTCGATCGCCGGCATTCTTCGCGAAGAAGCCGACAAGGGGCGCGCCGTCTTTTTGATCACGCACGATCTCGAACTTCTCGACGCCTGCGATCGGGCGCTCGACATGACCGATTTTCAATCACTTCTCAAGGACAAAGCATCATGACGAACATTCAGCCGACCGAAGCCCAGAAGGCCAAGATCGAGGAGCTCCTTACGGCTCCCTATCCCGTGACGCTCGCCACCGCTGCGAAGGCCCTCGAAACGACCGAGGAAGAAGCGGCGAAGCTGTTGCCCGAAGGCATGGCCCGCTTCGTGACGGGGGACGCTTCCGAACGATTCGACGAAGTCTGGGAGCGTCTCGCCCTCTGGGAAAAGGTGACGCTCTTCATCGTCCACGACGGCCACGTCTTTGAAATCGAAGGCAAGCTCTCCAAGGGCAAGCGCGCCCAGGGCTACTACAACATCCTCGGCAAGGACGCGACGATCGGCGGGCATCTTCGCTACGACGGCATCGGCGCGATCGCCTTCGTGACGCTTCCCTTCATGAAGCGCGAGTCGCTCTCGGTGCAGTTCTTCAACAAGGCGGGTGCCGTCGCCTTCTCCGTCTACGTGGGCCGCGAAAACCATCAACTGATCGAAAGCGTCAAGACGCAGTTCTTCGCCGACCGCGACGCACTTACGGCCTGATCGACGAAGAGGAAGGACACATGACGAAAGCTTTGGTGGTCGTGAGTTCCCGCACCGGGAACACCCGCATCGTGGGCCACGCCGTGGCGGAAGCCCTCGGGGCCGAATACGTCGGCGCGCAGACCTATCTCGAAAACCCCGCGGCCTATGCCGAGTGCAATCCCGTCGTGTTCGGCTTCTGGAACGACCGCGGCATGGCGCCCGAAGACATGCAGGCGGTGGCGAAGACGCTCGCCGAAAAGCGGATCGGCTTTTTCGCGACGATGGGGGGCGACCCCAAATCGGAGCGCGCCGTCGCGTGGATGGAGAAGGTGACGGAGGGTCTTCTCGCGCTCGGGCGCGGAAACG
This sequence comes from uncultured Sutterella sp., assembly GCA_949282745.1. GTDB lineage: Bacteria > Pseudomonadota > Gammaproteobacteria > Burkholderiales > Burkholderiaceae_F > Sutterella. The sequence continues at coordinate 9,476 of CASDQM010000014.1, forward strand.
TCGCCGTCACGTCGCTTCTCGTGCAGGGGCGCATCGATCCGGCGCTTTTTGACCGCATGACGCAGATGATGGGAGGCGTCGTCACGCCCGAGCGCGAAGCGCGCCGCAAGGCGGCCGAGACGCACCCCGATCGCATGGACCTTTTGAAGGCGGAAGAACATTTCAAGGCGGCTTTCCCGGAATGCCGCGCTGAGAACGAATGAGGGAAACGATGAGCTGGGAGAAATTCGAAGCCGTATACGCCATGATCGGACCCGCGGGGGTTGCGCTTGTTTTCGTCGCGCTCTTTGCGGTCTATCTCATCGTCTGGCAGCTCTGCTACATGACGGCCGTCTGGCGCAACTTCCGGCGTGACTTTCTCGACATCGAACAGGGGAAGGACCGTTGCCTTCGGCACATCGATCCGAAGAAGGCGAATCCCCTGATCCGCATCATCTACGACATCGTGACGACGCACGGCGACCACTCGGACGACATCCGCGCGGAGGTGAGCTACCTCTTCTACCGCAACTTCAAGCGCGTCTCGAACGGCCTTTGCTGGCTCAAGCTCATCGCCGTCGTGGCGCCCCTCATGGGTCTTCTCGGCACGGTCTGGGGGATGGTCTGGGTCTTTCAGGCGATGGCCGACGTCACGCACGCGAACGCGGGCGTCCTTGCGTCGGGCATCTGGTCGGCCCTCATCACGACGATCATGGGCCTCTGCGTCGCCATTCCGACGCTCATGGCCTACTACTACCTGATGCTCAAGTTCCGCAGCTTTCACATCGAAGCGGTCGAGCACAGCTACCGCGCGCTTGAAGTGTGCCGCCGCATGAAGAAGGCCGGGAAGGAATCCCGCTTCGAAGACGCCGACGCGGGCGCGGGCGCGCCCGGTCTTTGAGGAGCCGAGCGATGAACAGCGACTTTTTCGGCAATTTCGACGAAGAGCCCCAGATCGATCTGACGCCTCTGATCGACTGCCTCTTCATGCTCATCATCTTCTTCGTTCTGACGATGAGCTTTTCGAAGCCCGTTCTCGAAGTGATGCTGCCGCAGGCGGCAAACGGAGAGGTCTCGCGCGAACGAAACGACTTGCTTTTGTCCGTCAAGAAGGACGGGTCGCTCTGGCTCGGCTCCGAAGCAACGACGCTTGAAGGTCTTTCCGCGGCCCTCGACGCCGCACCCGAGCGCACGCTCAACATCTACATGGACCGCGAGGCGCCCTTTGCAAAGTTCGTCGAGGTGATGGACCTCGCCAAGGTGAAGCGCGAAGGCCGTTTCGTCATCAGCACGGATCCGGAACCCGCAGGAAACGCCGCGGCTTCCGAAACCACCCGGGGAACGGTTCATGAGTGAGGTGCGGGAGAGCCAATTCGCCGACCGCGCCGCGCGCACCGTCGTGTCGATCGCGGCGGTCGGACTCGTCCTTGCGGGCGGCTGGGAGGTGACGCAGAAGGTCATTCAGGTTCCGAACATCGCGGCCGCGCTCTTTCGCGAGGAAACGGCGGTTCGTCTGGTCGATGTTCCGCAGGAGACGCTGCGCGAAGTTCCCGAAACGCCGATCGAAAAGCCCCTCGTCGAACACTTGACCGAGGAGAGCGACTTCGAGGTCCCCGCGCGCCCGGAACCGGAACCTCAGCCCGAACCGGAACCCGAACCGATGCCGGAACCCGAACCCGCTCCGGAGCCGGAGCCTGAACCCGAGCCTGAACCCGAGCCGGAACCGATTCCCGAACCCGAGCCGATTCCGGAGCCGGAACCCAAACCGGAACCGAAGCCCGAGCCTAAACCCGAACCCGTGAAGCCGAAGCCGCAACCCAAACCGCAGCCCAAGCGCGTGGAAAAACCGAAGCCCGTGCAAAAACCGGCGCCCAAACCCGCGCCCGCCGCGGCGCCGACGCCGGCGCCTTCGCCCGAGGCGGTTGAAGCCCCCGTCGCGCAGGCCGGACAGGCGGGGCTCGCCGAAGGACGCCAAGGCGGCGTGGGAACGGGCGTGAGCGGGAGCGGATCCGGCGCCTCCGACGGCACCGATCAAGTGCTCGCGGAACTCCTCGCCGTCATCGAAGCGAACAAAACCTATCCGCGCCGCGCCCGACAGACGGGCCAGCAGGGCGAAGTGCTGCTCGCCGTTGAAATCGGCCCCGACGGACGGGTCGCGGGCGTCGCGATCCGCAAGAAACACGCCTCGGCGCTGCTCAACCGGGCGGCCCTCAAAGCGGCCGAACCGCTCGAAGAACGCCCCACAAAGCTCTCGAAGGCGGTTACCATCGTGGTGCCCGTTCGCTTTGAACTGCACTGATTTTGCGCGGGGAGAAATTCGCCTCCCCGCGACCTTCCGTTTTCCCAATTCCTGAATCTTCTACATGACGCAACCCGCACTCTCTTTTGAGTCGCTCGAGAAAACCTATCCCAACGGCGTGCGCGCCCTGAAGGGCGTGTCGTTCACCGTGGAGGAGGGGGAGTTCTTCGGACTTTTGGGCCCCAACGGCGCCGGAAAGACCACCCTCATCACGTCGCTTGCCGGCCTCACGAAGCCGACGGGCGGGCGCATCTTCGTGCGCGGGATCGACCGCGCCAAGGACCCGCGGGGCGCCGCGCGCAACCTCGGTATTGTTCCGCAGGAAATCACCTTCGATCCCTTCCTCACGGTGCGCGAGACGCTTCGCTATCAGTCGGGCTACTGGGGGATCGTCAAGAACGACGACTGGATCGACGAAATCCTCGAAAATCTCGGACTTCTCGACAAGGCCGAGGCGAACGTCCGGGCGCTCTCGGGCGGGATGAAGCGCCGCGTGCTGGTCGCGCAGGCGCTCGTCCACAAGCCGCCCGTCATCGTCTTGGACGAACCGACGGCCGGAGTGGACGTGGAGCTTCGCGAAAACCTCTGGACCTTCATCGGCGGGCTTCACAAGAAGGGTCACACGATCGTTCTCACGACCCACTATCTTGCCGAAGCGCAGGCGCTCTGCCGGCGCGTCGCGATCCTGAAGGAAGGCCGCATCGCGGCGCTCGACTCGACGGAGAAACTTCTTTCCCGCTTTGAAGGGCGCGTGCTTCGCTGCCGTCTCGAAGAGGGAGATCTTCCCGCCGAGCTCGCAGGGCGCGTACTGCGCCGGCACGGCGCAGACGTCGTCCTGCGCGCGGGCGACGCAGAGGACGTTCGAGGGCTTCTCGGGGCGCTGCACGACGCGGGCCTCCGCGCGGAAAACCTCACGCTCGGACAGCCCGACCTCGAAGACGTATTTTTGGCCGTGACCGCGGGAGCAAAGTGATGTGGATTCCCTTTCGTACGCTTTTTTGGAAAGAAGTGCACCGCTTCTGGAAGGTGGGCCTTCACACGATTCTCGCGCCCGTTCTCACCGGGTTTCTCTATCTCGTCGTCTTCGGGGAGGCGCTCTCCAAGCATCTCCCCGTCTATGAGGGGGTGAGCTACACGGCCTTCATCGTGCCGGGCCTCATCATGATGTCGGTTCTGCAGAACGCCTTTGCGAACACGGCGTCGTCCCTCATTCAGGCGAAGATCGCCGGGCACCTGGTGTTCGTGCTGATGCCCGCGATCCCGGGGCCGCAGATGGCGGCCGCCTACATTGGGGCGAGCTTCGTGCGAAGTTTCCTTGTGGGGGCGGGTCTTTACGTCGTCTGCGCCTGGTGGGCGATGCCGCCCGTTCGCGAGCCCTTCCTTCTCATCGCCTTCGCCTTCTTCGGCGCGGCGATCATGGCCTCGCTCGGGCTCATCACGGCGCTCTGGGCGGAAAAGTACGACCAGATGGGGGCGGTGCAGAATTTCGTCGTGATGCCGCTCACCTTCCTTTCGGGCGTCTTCTATTCGGTTGATTCTCTTCCGCCCGCCTGGCGGGAAATCAGCCGCTTCAATCCCTTCTTCTATCTCGTAGACGGCTTCCGACAGGGTTTCTTCGGTCGCGGCGACACGGATCCCTGGGCGAGCCTCGCGGTGACGGGCGTCACCGCTCTGATCGTCACGGCCGTTGCCGTGACGTTGCTCACCCGCGGGTGGAAAATTCGTCAGTGACAGCTCCCCGTCCGAATTTCGGTGAATTCGGGCGAGGCTTCTCGTTTCACTGAGGACCGCTTCGATTTCTCGAAGACTTACACCCTCTCCACGAGCTACGCGTACGTCGCCGTACGCTTCAAGACGGACTGCCCTTCCGCCTTCATCTTTCGAATGCCTTCCGCACGGATGTTCAGGGCCGCATTCACGTCGCGATCGTGTCGGACGTGACAATGCGGGCACTCCCATTCGCGCACGGAGAGGGAAAGCTCCTTGAGCTTGTGTCCGCACACCGAACACGTCTTCGAGCTTGCGTAGAACGTGTCGATCTGCACGAACCGCTTTCCCGCCCGTTTCGCCTTGTAGTCGAGCATTCTGCAGAACGTACCCCACCCTGCGTCGGCGATCGCCTTCGCAAGATGACGGTTCTTCTGCATGTTCTTGATTTTCAGACTCTCCGCGCAAACCGCTTGGTTTTCGTCGATCAGACGCTTCAACGATAATGTCCTCAGGCTTCCTAGACACGTGACTTCATCAGTTACCGTTCGTCTGGAAAACTAGTTCTTTAACAACAAGGACATACGCTTTTCTAAGCATCAGCGGAACAAGGGCTTTGCCCTCTCCGCCTTCGGCGGATTCACCCAAGGTTTTTCTAGCCCGTAAGAATACTTGGGATCTGCCGTAACTGCCTGTTTTTACGGGAGTTGTAGACTTGTCTTTGCGTGGATAGGAGAGGTCCGACTCCACGCGCCCGCGAGAATGCGCGGAGAGCCGAGGCCCTCGTGGCTTTGGCTCCAAAAGTGTCGGCGGCCACGCCGTCGACACTCCATTCCTTCTTGCTGCTGGCGATGACGTGTTTTGGGTCACCCGGTCCGCAGTGAATGGCATCCGCCTTTTCTTGGGGGGCAAAGGGATTGGTGCTGATGATGAGTGATGCCCGTCTTTGCGTACGGCGCCTCGCCGCAAGCAGGTCGAGCGTCACATCCGTGAAGGGTGAGGGCCTCCTGAGACCCTTGGTCTTTACGGCGTCTAACCGCCAAATGTTCTAGCACAACATTAAAGGAGGCCCTCATGCCAAATCTTAATCA
>CASDQM010000015.1 GCA_949282745.1 uncultured Sutterella sp.
CAAGGCCGAGCCTTGTGGCGATGGTCCAAGAGCGTGCGCCCTGCTGAAGCAACAACAAAACTTGGTGGCGAATTTCTGCTGAAATCTTCTTGCCCATAAAAGTGTCCCCAGAAAGTGTCTCGCTTTCTGGGGACAGTTCAGGACGCAGGCGGGCTTTTTCATGATCATGACAAACAGAGGAAAGAGGTCCTCATTCAATCCAGTCGATCGAAAGACCCGCGGGGGCGTCGGTTCCGAGCGCGGCCAAGGCCGTGCGGTTCATGACGATGCGCGACGTTTCCTGACGGGCGACCGGAATGTCGCCGGGCTTCTTTTTGCCTTCGAGAATTTCCACCGCGCGCTCCGCCGTCATGCGCCCGAGCGTGTGGTGCGAAATCGTGACGGTGGCGAGACATCCGCCCTGGACGAACACGAGGTCGCCCGTGACGACGGGAAGGCCCGCGTCCGCGGCGGACTTCGCAAGAATCGCCGAGCCGCTCGCGATCACGTTGTCGGTCGGAATCCAGAGCCCCGCCACCTTGCCACGAAGCGACGCCACCACCTGCTGGATGTCATTCACGCTCGTCACCGCCGTTTCACGCACCGTGACGTCCAATTCCTTGGCGCGTTCGCGCAGAACCTCGACCTGGAAGAGCGAATTGTCTTCGGCCGGGTTGTAGAGAACGCCCACTTCCTTCTTGCCGTTCGTGAGTTTGAGGAGGAGATCAAGCTGCTCGGCAATGGGCGCGATGTTGGAGACGCCTGTGACGTTCCCGCCGGGGTGTTCGTTCGTCTTCACGACCTTGGCGCGCTCGAAGCTCGTCACGGCCGTGGCGACGATCGGAATCGTGCGCGTCGCGCGGGCCGCGGCCTGCACGGCAGGCGTCGAGACCGCATAGATGAGGTCGACGTCGTTCGAAACGAAGCGCCCCGTGATCGCCTGGAGCGTCGCCTGGTCGCCCTGCGCGTTCTGACGGTCGAGCGTCACTTCAACGCCTTCGCGGTAGCCGAGTTCATCAAGACGTTCCACGAAGCCCTTCACGGCGTCGTCGAGGGCTTCGTGCTCGACGATCTGAACGATGCCGATCGACAGAGACTTCTTGGGGGCCGCCTGCGCGGCGGGCGTCGTTTCGTTGCAGCCCGAAAGCAGAACGCTCGAAAGGAGCACCGGGGCGAGAAGGGCGGCAAGACGGGTGAGAACGGGGGCGTGCATGGGAACTCTCCTGGGTTGTAGAGGTGAAGAGCCCGCAGTGCGCTCGATGGGTTTTCGGTTTGGTTGGGAGGGAGGATCGGATGAATATCCAAACAAAAAGCCCGTCGGCGTAACCGCGGGCTCTTCGGATGGATCGGTGGGAACGAAAACCGGCCCGCTTCAGCGCGTAAAGCTAAAGCGGAAGCTAAATCGATGGGTGGGGATGAGGTGTTCGTTCGTCATAGTGATACCACTCTATCGGATCGAAGCGATTTTTCGCAATAAGGCCGATTGCCTAGTCGCGAAACCGCTATATTGTCGAGACCCCGACCGCGGACGTTCTTTGGATTTCGGTGCGCGGCAGGGACGGAGCAGAAACAAAGAAAAGGAAGGACGACGAAGAATGACGAAGGGAAAGATCACGGCGGCGCTTTTGGCGATGCTTTGTGCCGGCACGGCCGTGTGCGCAGAGGACGGATCGGCGGACGATCTTCGCCGCTGGGAGACTTCGCGCGGCGCGACCATCGGAGTCGTCGTGCAAAAAGCTTCGGGCGAGCGTCTTCTCGCCTACCGACCCGACGAACGGTTTGCCCTCACAAGCACCTTCAAGGCGTCGCTTTGCGCGCGGGTCTGGGAAGAGGGGCTGGAAGGGAAAAAGGGACGCGTGTCGCTCGGCGGCACGGTCGACTACGCCCCCGTCTTTTCGAAGAAAAAGCCCGACGACTTCGTGACGCTCGATGCGGCCTGCCGCGCGACGCTTCGTACGAGCGACAATCGGGCGGCGAACTTCGTTCTCCGCATGACGGGCGGGCCCGAGGCCCTGACGAAGTGGTTGAGAAGCCGTGGCTACGCGGTGACGAGGATCGACCGCTTCGAGCCCGAACTCAACCGCTGGACGCCGAAGGATCCCCGCGACACGACGACGCCCGGGGCTGCGGCCGCGCTCTGGCGCACGCTCGACGAAACGATGGACACGGAAGCGCGGGTGCGCTGGCTCGGCGCTCTGGAAGCGAACGAAACGGGGAATCACCTTCTGCGTGCGGACCCCTTGATGAAGAACTGGCGCATCGCCGACCGCACGGGTTCGGGTCACAACACGCGGGCCTATCACGCGCGGGTGGAGGGCCCCTCGGGTGACGTCTACTACGTCGCGATGCATCTCGTTGTGAAGGGGCCGCGGGTGGGGCTCGAGAAAAAGGACGCGCTCCTCAACGAGCGGCTCGATGCGGTGGCGACCCTTCTAGCTGAAAACGCGAAGAAGCCGTCCCGTGTCAGTTCCGAACCGCCGAAACGATGAGCCCCGCGCCGAAGCCCGCAAAGAGCACGCCCGTCACGGCGTCGATCGCGCGGGCGATGCGGCGATAGCCTTCGCGAAGCGGGCCCGAACCGAAGAGAAGCGCGACCAGAGCGAACCAAAGGAAGGCTTCGACGGTCATCGAGACGAAGAGGACGATGCGCGCGGTGGTGCCGACGTCGGGCGTGACGAAGGTCGAGAAGATGCTCCCGAAATAGACGAGCGCCTTGGGGTTCGCGAGGTTCGTGAAGAACCCGTAGAGGAAGGGGTGCTTGACGCCCTCTGTCTTGTCGGCGGACGCGGGCGCGTCGGAGGAGAAAGTCGAGGGCTTCGCACCGCGCGTAAGCCACACGGAGCGCAGAATCCCGAAGGCCATCCAGAGGAGATAGCAACCGCCCGCAAAGGCGATGATTTGCTGCAGACCTGCGAAGCGCTGGAAAAGGATGTCGAGACCCAAGAGCGAAAGGCCCGACCAGATGATCTGGCCCGCGACGATCCCCGCGACGCCGAGAAGCGCCCGGGCGCGCGATTCCACGATCGCCGTGCGCGTGACGAAGACGAAGTCGGGACCGGGCGACATGAGGGCGAAGAGATGGATGACGAGGATGGAACTCAAGAGGGCGAGCATGATGAAAACCTTTCGAAAGTCTTCGATTTCCGGAAAGCGGGTCCCGCGGCGCGCGAGGCGTAACCGTTCGTTAGGCGCGGGACGGGGGATTATACGCCCCGAAGTCATCTGCTAAGCTAGGTTCTAGGACATAGTGAGGAGGGCCGATGCTCAGTCAGGAACCCAAGGACGGCGACTTCATCCGCTACGTGGATGCGTTGCAGGCGGGAAAGCTCGCCGAAATCAAGGCGGAAAACCGGCACCTCGAGATGAACGACCTCTCGGAGGCGGGCTGGTCAAAGCGCGTGACCGCCTATCTCGCGCGCGGTGCCAAGCGGGTCGAACCCGCCGCGCCCGTGGGCGTCCCGACGGCCGGCCGCAAGCTCGAGCGGCGGCATCAGCTGATGCTCCTCGGATTTGCGTGCCTCGGCATCGCGATCGTCCTTTTCGTCGTCTTTCCCGTCATTCTCCAGATGGAAGAAGGAATCGTGCTCGCCGTGTGGTTCTTCTTCGGCGGCATGATTTTCCTCAAGCTCGCCGAAAAAGAAACGAAGCGCGGTACGCGCAGGAACACTAAAAAATAAGAAGGGGGAGAAATTTTGCTCACTACCACATCCCTATGGTTCATCGCCGCGCTCGTCGTGCTCGGCGCGGAACTCATGCTCGGAACCGTCTACCTTCTCGCCGCGGTGCTCGGCCTAGCCGCAGGCGGCACCGCCTCCTGGGCGGGGCTCGACTTCACCGTGCAGTGTCTCGCCGTAGGGCTCGTCACGATCGCGGGGTGCCTCGTCGCGAGGACGATGCGCAAAAAGAACGCCAAGGGTGAAGCCGAGGCGCTGCAGTCGATCGACGAAGGCCGCGAAGTGGACGTGGCTTCGGTTGCGGCGGACGGCTCGGCCCAGGTGCTCTACCGGGGCGCCCGTTGGCGCGCCCGCGCAAAGACCGGAGAACTTACCGTCGGGCGCTGGAAGATCGACCGCGTCGACGGCACCGAACTCGTTTTGGACAGACCGGAAAACATTCAACCGTAAGAAAAGGAAATTCTCATGTACGAAGTCTCTTGGGCCGTGAGCGGCACCTTGATTTTTGCGCTGGTGCTCGTCGCCGTCGCGTTGCTTTTCGCCGTGCAGGGGATCAAGGTGGTCCCGCAGCAGACGGCCTGGGTCGTGGAGCGCCTCGGGAAATTCCACGCGGTGCTCAATCCCGGCCTCAACATCATCATCCCCTTCATCGACCGCGTCGCCTATCGGCATTCGTTGAAGGAAATTCCGCTTGATACGCCGAGCCAGGTCTGCATCACGCGCGACAACACGCAGCTCACCGTCGACGGGGTCCTCTACTTCCAGGTGACGGACCCGAAGCGCGCGAGCTACGGCACGAGCAACTACGTGATCGCCATCACGCAGCTCGCGCAGACGACGCTTCGAAGCGTCATCGGCCGCATGGAACTCGACAAGACCTTTGAAGAGCGCGACGCGATCAACAACAACGTCGTCGCCGCGATCGACGAAGCGGCCATGAACTGGGGCGTGAAGGTGCTGCGCTACGAAATCAAGGACCTGACGCCGCCCGCCGTGATTCTCCAGGCCATGCAGCAGCAGATCACGGCCGAGCGCGAAAAGCGGGCCCTGATCGCCGCCTCCGAAGGGAAGAAGCAGGAACAGATCAACCTCGCGACGGGTGCGCGCGAAGCCGCGATCGCGCAGTCGGAAGGTGAAAAGCAGGCCGAAATCAACAAGGCCGAAGGTCAGGCGGCGGCGACGCTCGCGATCGCGAAGGCGACCGCCGAAGCGCTTCGCACCGTGGCGGCCGCGACGCAGACCGAGGGCGGGATGACTGCCGTGAACCTGCAGGTCGCGGAAAAGTACGTCGACGCCTTCGGAAAGCTCGCGAAGGAAAACAACACCCTCATCGTTCCGGGGAACATGGGCGACATGAGCGGCATGATCGCCTCGGCGATGAAGATCGTCGAGGGCGCGAAGAAGGCGGGCTGATCTCCTTTTCGCCCCTTACGAAGCCTCCCTTCGTCCGAATCGTTCGGCGCTGGGAGGCTTCTCTTTTGGGTCGGTTCCGCGCCGAGTCGGTGCGGCGTGAAAGAAAACGCGGCTTTTCGCTTGAAACCTTGCCGCGGTTTGCGTACAATGCGCACTTTCTCCTCCACCCGTCCGCTTTTCGATTCGAAAGAAAGGATAGAAGAGTCGGGGAAGGAGACTCTTTTTGAGAACTTTTAGAAATAAGGAATTCAATCATGCGTCACCGTCACGGTCTTCGCAAGCTCAATCGTACGAGCGCCCACCGTCTCGCCATGCTTCGCAACATGATGGTCTCCCTCATCAAGCACGAAGCCATCAAGACGACCCTCCCCAAGGCCAAGGAACTCCGCCGCGTCATCGAACCGATGATCACGCTCGCCAATGAACCCACCCTTGCCAACAAGCGTCTCGCCTTCTCCCGTCTTCGTGACCGCGAAGCCGTCGTCAAGCTCTTCGGCGAACTCGGTCCCCGCTTTGCCGCCCGTCAGGGTGGTTACACCCGCATCCTGAAGATGGGCTTCCGCGTTGGCGACAACGCCCCGATGGCCTACATGGAACTCGTCGACAAGGCCGCTCCGGCCGTCGCCGAAGCCAAGGAAGAAAAGGCCGAATAATTTCGCGCCCCTTCCCGTAAGGATTCGAAAGGCTCGCTTCTCACAAGGAGGCGGGCCTTTTTGTCGTGCGTGCTTCCGCTTGCTTCGCCCTTTAGATTACGGGCGAAAAGCGGCATTGATTTTCCTCATTTTGCTTTGGGGCTACATTGGGTGCTCGCCCGCCGGAAAAGAGGGCGGCGTGCGCATCGCACAGTCCCGATTTTTCGTCGTCCGAAGACCTTGCAAATTGGTCGTCGGATCGGGTGCGTTTCGATCGATAGGGCGTCGGTATTTTCCCGTATTGCGCCGTTTCTCCCCGCCCATTTGTTTGAAAAAGTCCGCAATCCCTTGACGCAAAAGGCGTTGCGCGTTCCCGTCCCTTCGTGCTTCCACGGAAGAATTTTCCCTGCGGACTGTCGTTTTTCGTTCCCGAACGGTACTCTGAAAGTATGGATAGAGTGCGGTTCCGCGTCCTCTGGCGCGGAGCATGCGCCCTTGTGTTCGCAAAAAAGTGAGGGATGGGAATGATGACGAAGCGCACGGAAAAGAATGAGATCGGGGGAACCATGAGCGCCCTGTGGGTCGGCGTTTCGCTCGCCCTGGCGGCGGGCGCCGCGTTTTCCGCCCCGCCCGTCTATACGCCCGCCGAAACGAACGCGATCCGAAGCCTCGGGCGCGAACCCGTGCGGCAGCTCCAGGAAGACGTCGACCGCTATCGCCAGAGCGAAGAAGTGCGGCAGATGATCGAAAAGCGCCGCGAAATGGAGGCGCGCGACCCCGTCAAGGTGGAGCCCGCCGAGAAGAAGGGCTTTGAGTTCGAACTCAAGTCGATCGACCACAACGACTCCGAAGTCCTCACGAAGGACGAAATCGCAAAGGCGGTCGCCCCCTTTCTCGGGCGTCGCGTCGGCATGCCCGAAGTGCGCGAAATGCTCGGGCGCATCAACGCGCTCTACCGCGAAAAGGGCTACGTCGTCTGCGAGGCGCGCCTGAAGCCGCAGCGCATCCGAAACGGGCGCCTTTTCGTGACGCTCATCGAAGGAAAGACGGGCGCCGTCACGGTGACGGGAAACGAAACGACGAACGAGGGCTTCATCCGCGGCGTCTTCGATCTTGAAGAAGGCAAGGTCGCGAACTACCGCGAAATGAGCGCGGACCTCGTGCACTTCAACATGACGAACGATGTGGTTCTCACGATCGACATCCGCGCGGGCACGGAGCCGGGAACGACCGACTATGAAATCACTTCGCACGAGCCGCCCCTTTGGGCCGCGACCGTCTTTGCCGACACGACGGGGTCCCGCTCGACGGGACGCCCCCGCGTGGGCGCGTCGGTGACGAACCGAAGTGTCTTCGGGCGGCGCGACGCGGCGACGCTTCTCGGCCTTGCGAGCGAAGGAAGCAAGAGCGTGATGTTTTCCTACGCGATTCCCTTGACGAGCAAGGGAACGCGCCTTTCCGCCTCCGCTTCCTACGGCGAAGTCGAAGTGATTCAGGGTCCCTCGACCGAAGGGGACGTCGAAGGAACGTCCGAATACTATTCGCTCCGTCTCGATCATCCGGTTTACGTCGACAGCGACATGAAGTGGACGGTCTACGGGGAATGGTCGCGGCAGAAATCTTCGACCGACTTCTTTGCGGTGACGATCGCAGAGACGACGATCGACACCTGGCGCTCGGGCGTTGAAGCGATTTTCCTCACGGACCGCTCGGTCTTTTACGCGACGACGGGCGTCGGACGCGCGGACGTGGACGAACACGTCTTCGGGGAAAAGTGGAGTCAGACGATTCTGACGGGAAACGCCTTCTGGAAGGTTCAGGCGACGCCTTCGATCGCGCTCTCTTTGACGGGGGCCTGGCAGTCGCTTTTGGGCGGCGATCCGCTCCACACGTCGCAGTACTTCTACCTCGGCCATACGAGCGGCGTTCGGGGATATGAAAACGACGTGATTTCGGCCGAATCGGGCGCCTACGTGAATGCGCAGATCGACTGGGCTCTGGCGGGTCCGGGGACGTCGCTCTTCGGCTTCCTCGACGCGGGGAAGCTCGGCGGCGAAACGGCCTACGCGAAGACCGGGCTCGCGTCGGTGGGCGCGGGCGTCACCTGGCCCCTCTGGCAGGGAGCAAGTCTCACGGGGAGCGTAGGCGTGCCGCTCGTGCGGCATCTGGGAGAGGAAATGCACGTGAACAAGGCGCGTTTTGATCTCGCGCTCGTCGCTACGTGGTGAAGTCGGAACAAAACGACGGTTGGAAAGAATTTCGATATTGAGGCAGGGTTATGAACAAGATCTTCAAGGTGTTGTGGAATCGTGCTCGAGGCACGAACGTTGTGACGGACGAAACGCGCACGGCGCACGGCAAGGGCCGTCAGGGGGCGACAACGATCAATCAGGCGCCGCGCGCGGTGCTTTGGGCTGCGATTGCCGCGGCTTCTTTGGGTGCTTCCCTTTCGGCATGGGGGGCTACAACGATTACGACGCCCACCGATTGGAATCACACCACGGTCACGAACAACGGCAATGTTTGGAACGTCACGACGAACAAATACGTCAACAACGGGCAGACCGGGATCAACCAGTTCGACAAGTTCACGATCGACAAGGGCAGCATTGCCAACCTGCAGATGGGGAAGGGGTCGCAGCTGCTCAATCTCGTCAATCAGCACATCACCGTGGACGGCGTCGTCAACGCCATCAAGGACAACAAGATCGGAGGAGACCTGATCTTCGTTTCGCCCACCGGCATGACGGTGGGCACGACGGGCGTCATCAACGCCGGGAGCCTCACGGCCGTCGCCGCGTCCGAGAAGGAATTTAAAGAAATGGTGACCTTCGCCTCGCTCGATGGAAGCGCGGAGGAACACTTTACGGCGGATTACCTCGAGCGCCTCTCCGCGGGTGAAGTCCCGCTCAACCCGAAGGGCGTCATCACGGTCGCCGGAAGCATCAATGCCGGGAACCGCGTGGCGCTCGCCGCGCGGACGGTGAAGATTGAGAAGGATGCGGTCGTGCGCACGGGCGTCGACGACTTCTCGAAACTCGTGAACATCACGGATGAAACGGACGCGATCTCAGTCGACTCGGGGCTTTCGGCCGAAAACGGGAACCTCGTCTTCCAGCCCGACGACGAATCGGGCGACATCCTCCTCATCGCACGCGCGGACGAATCCGCCTCCGGCGTGACGATTGCCGAAGACCCGAACAACCCCGACAAGGGCACAACGGATACGGGATCGATCGTCGCTTCGATCGACGTGGAAGCGGGCGCTTCGATTGACGCGAAGCGCGACGTCGCGATTCGGGCCGAAGCCGGAAACGGCGAATGGAATGCGGTCTCGGGTGCGTTCGAGACGAGTGACGCGAAGCAGTCGGACGACGTGCGCGCCTCGGTCTCGATCCAAGGTAGCGTCACGGCCGGACGCGACCTTGACGTGTCGGCAAAGGCCTTCAACCTTCTCGAGCATGATTCGACCTACAACCTCGCCGCAGTGAGCGAAAACCTTCAGAATGCCTTTTTGGGCGGGCTCGCAGGGAGCACGGTCGAATGGGTCGACATGTCGGCCGCGGCCGACGTGACGATCGGCAGTGCGGCAAAGCTCACCGCTAAACGCGACGCTTCGGTGACGGCCGAAACGGTTCTGAATCTTGCCGTGGGCGACTCGACCGGATTCCTCAACTACTCGAACATCGGCACGTCGCTTCCCGTGGTCGCGGTGGCCGCCGCGCAGGCCGACGCCTCGAGCTCAGTGACGATCGACGGCGTCGTGCGCGCGGGCGAAGATCTGACGATCGAGGCCGACACGGACTTCGACGTCGAAGTCATGACGAAGGCCGTCGCGAAAGAGCAGCAGACGGAATTCTCCTTCGTCTATGCGGGCCTCAATGCTTCGTCCGAAGTGAACCTCAGCATCCTTTCCGAAGTGGGCGCGCTCGAAGGTCAAACCACCTTGGGCGACGTCACGATCTCGGCCAATACGGCGAACCGCGTCGAAACCGCGGCCGAAACCTACGCCTACAAGGACGGCAGCGGCTCGATCGGCGTCGCGGGGAACGTGACGCTTTTCGACTCCTCGGCCGACGTCAATTTGGAAAGCGGTCTTGACGGCACCGCAAAATCGATAGCGATCGGCGCGAACAACACGACCGAAACCTTCGACGTCCTCTCAAAGACGACGACGGGCGACCTCGGCATCATTCAGAAGTTTCAGGCGAAGGCCGTTTCGGCCGCTCTCGACAAAGTCCTCGGCGGCCTTGCCGACAAGGTAAAGGGGGCGGGCGGCGCCGGCAATAATTTGAATTTCAACCTCGGGGGCTCGGCCGCCTATGTGGAAAATCATCAGTCGGCCGGCGTGACGGTCTACTCGGTCGATGAAGGCTTCCATTCGTCGGGTAATCTCTCGGTCACGTCGAACGCGATTCTTGACGACTATCACTACGAAGTGACGACGAAGCAGGTGGTGGATGCTCAGTCGACCGCCAAGGGGCAGGGTGCCGTCGCGGTGCTCGTGTCCGACTCGGACGCTTCGGCCGACCTCACGGTGAAGGACGGAACGGCGCTCGAGTCGACCTCCGAGGATGTGAACCTCACGAGCACGGTCGAAATCAACAAGGACCGCTGGCAGTTTTTGACCGAAGAATACATCCGTTCCTGCGAGACGCTCCTCTCCTACTTCTCCGGCGACAGTCCCCTTGCGTCCAAATACGATGAGGTGAAGGCGCTTGCCGACAACATTGAAAAGTACTTCAAAGCGATCGGAGAGGGCGGTGACTTCGGCGAGAACCTGAAGCTTCTCGGCGAGGCCATGACGGCGCTCGCGAACTTCCTTACGTCGCTTCCCGAAGCCTCCACGTTGCCCGATCTCGTCGGAACGGCGACCGCGATCGGGTTCGATCTCTTCGACATCGTGAATCCGGCGAGCTACACGAACGCTTATGTTTCGGCGGGCGGCGTGACGAGCGACGCCGAAAACGCGCCCGTCTCGGTGGCGGCTTCCGTCGGCGTCGTTAATCAAAAGGCGAACGCTTCGGTTTCGATTGGAAAGGGTGCGTCGGTCACGGGACAAAACGTTGCGGTGAATGCTTCCACGCGCAACGAAGGCGTGGCGATGGGCGGTTACCTCGACAACTTCATCGGCGTGCCGCTTCCGAACCGCGACAACGCGAAGGCGCTGGGCGCAACCGTCGTGTACCAGACGTTTGAAGGCGGCTCGACGATTCGGCTCGAAGAAGGCGGCTCGGTCGCTGCGAATTCGGGCGACGCGACCGTCGACGCGATGAGCGAAGTCGACGCCGCCACGATTGCGGCGAGCGCTGGCTACAACAAGGGCGGCCTTACGCTCTCGGGCATTGCCGCCGTGACGAAGACGGACGGCAACAACGTCATCGAGATCGACGATGAAGCGTCGGTTTCGGCCGCGGATAATCTCACGGTCGCGGCCAGGCGCAACGACAGTCTCCAGACCGTGGCGGGCGGCCTCAACCTCGGCATCGGGGGCGGCGGATCCGCGAACGCCTCGGTGGGCGCTGGCGTGGCCGTGAATCTTGGCGGACTCGCCAATTCGCTGGAAGTGAAGGACATCGACGGCACCGTGAACCGCTACCACGGCGCGGGGAGCCTTTCGGGCGACGCGGTGTCGCTCCTTGCCGATGCCGACGCCAACGTGAACGCGATCGGCGTCGAAGGTCAGGCGGCCGTTTCGAGCTCCAAGGGAGACGGCGCGACGAATGCCGCTCAGCAGCTTGAAAACCTCGGCGAAGGCGACTTCGCCGAAGAGATCGTTGATCAGGAAACGATGCTGAGCATCTGGGAAATGGGCCAGGGTCAGAGCGGGGTCGACACCGACATGGGGTGGATTGCCGAAGGTGCGTCGCGCCCCGCAGGTACGACCCCCGACATCAGCACGCCAAGCGGGCAGAGCGGTGCGGCCTCACAGGCACAGAGCTCGAAGAACAGCCTCAACCTCGCCGCGGCGGGGAGCTTCGCCTGGAACGACTTCAACCTCGGCAACACCGTCTCGATCGACAGCAGCGCACTGGAAAACGACGGGGTCTTCACGATCGAAGCGGATACGCTTTCGATTGAAGCCCTCACCGACAAGTGGATGGGGAGCTTTGCGGGCGCGGCCGGAATTTCCGCCGTCACGGGCGGATCCTCGACCGTGAACGGCTCGATCGGCGGTGCCGCGGCAATCAACAAGAACGTGTTCACGAACGCGGTGACGATCAACGGTCTCAAAACGACCGCCGACACCATGAGCGTCGCTTCGCTCGTAAACGGCACGACCGTGGCGGAAGGCCTCGGGCTTTCGGTCGCGGGCGGCCAGTCGACGGTGTCGCTCGGGATCAACGCCGGCGTCTCCTACAACGACGTGAAGAACACGGTTTCGACCTCGGTCACGGGGCTCGTCAATGAAAGCGAAGGCGAATTCGTCTACGATCAGGCGGCCTGGACGGGCGAAACCCAGGTGACGGGCGGCACCGCCGTCGGCGTATCCGCGGGAAAGACCTCGTTCTCGGGTTCCTTCGGCGCTGCGGTCGCGGTGACCGACATTGAGAACAACGTCACGTCGACGCTCTCCGACTCGACCCTCACGAACGCGAAGTCGGTCGACGTCGTCGCGCTTGCTTCGCTCACGCAGGTCAACACTGCGGTGAGCGGCCAGGTGGGCGTCTCCTCGGGCGGAGCCGGCGTCTCGCTCTCGGGCGCTGTCATTACGGCCGGCATCGACAATGCCGTGACGGCGAGCGCGTCCGATTCAACCATAACGGTCGCGGACTGCGGTTCGGTCGATATCCGCGCGGCGACCGCCAATACGGGCGAAGGCGGTGAGGCGGCCGAATATGCCGAACGCGTCGCGGGCATCGACGGCATTGTGAGCCGCGATGATCTCATCGACGCTTCGCTTACGGAAGGCGTGACCCTGAAGGACGATGAATCGGACGATTCCGCCCATGACATCACGGCGGACTACCTCAACGGCGCCGACATGACGCAGGTCTCGGTCGCACTCGGCCTCGGCGTTGCGGTCGGCTCGTCGGGAAGCGGCGCGGGCGCCGCGGGCGTCGTCGTGACGGACTTTACGAACGACTTCAAGGCGGACTCCACGAATCTCACGGTGAAGCAGGCGACCGAAGACTCCTCCTTCACGTACGCTCAGACGGCCGCTTCGGGCGTCTCCACGGTAACGGTCTCGGCGGGCATCGCCGCCTCGGGCGGCGGAAGCTTCGGGGTCGGCCTCGCGGGTTCGGTCGTCGTCTCCGGCGTTCAACAAACGACCGGTGCCACGGCGGACGGGCTCACGCTCGAGCTCGGGGATCATGACGAGGACGACGTGGCGGTCGCGATCGGCGCACAGAACGACGCCTCGACCGTAAACGTCGCCGGCAACGTGAGCGCTACGATCGGCTCGAATGGGGCGGGTCTTGGCGCGGCCGTCGTCGTTGCGGACGTTGCCAATACCGCAGACGCAACCCTCGAGAATTCGAACGTCGCGGGGGGCGGCGCTCTGGCGCTTACCGCGCATAACGCCGCGGACACGTGGGCGGCCGCCGCCAACGCCGTCGTCTCGGCAAACGCCGCGTTGGGCGGAAGTTATGCGCAGAACCGCGTCACGAACAATGCCGGCGTGCACGCTTCGAACGATTCTCTAGCGGGTCTTGACGCCTTCCGTGCGAATGCCTCGGACGAATCGCTCCTGAGAACGCTTTCCGGCTCTGTCTCGGTCGCATACAGCCCGAACGGAGGTGCGTCGCTCGCGGGCGGCATCGCCGTGACGAATGCGGGCGGAGCGACCGAGGCGCAGGCGAGCGACCTCGTGATCAAGAGCGACGCCGAAACCTCGGAAACGGACGTTTCGGTTGCGGCGAACGCAGAGGACGACATCCGTACGCTGACTCTCGGCACGTCGGTGGCTGCGGTGGGCGCGGGTGCGGGGAACGCAACCGCGATCAATTCGATTGACCGCACGGTCAACGCTTCGCTCGACGGTCTTTCCGTGCTGGATGCGTCGGGCAATGCCTGGACAGGGGATCGTCGCCTCGGCGAAGTGGCCGTGAAAGCTTCCAGCAACGCCGACATTTCCAATCTCGGCATCGTGATCGGCGTCGGCGGCATCGGTGCCGGTGCGGGTGTCGGCGTGTCTCTGAACGACGTTTCGGTCGACGTTTCGACGACGGCCGACCATGTCAATGCAACGCTCGACACGCTCGAGGTCGCCGCCTCGTCGTCCAACGACATTGAGACGATCGGCGTCGGCGTCACCGCTGCGGCGGGGGCCGGCATAGGCGGTTCGTCCGTGGAGGCGACGTTCGGTGGCGACGTCTGGGCCGAACTCAAAAATTCGACCGTGACGGCGGACGGCGCTCTGGCCGTTCATGCGGCCTCGAACGACACGGTGGGTCTCTACGGAGGTCAGGCTTCGGGCGGCGGAGCGGCCCTCGGCGTCACGGTGGGATTTGTCGACCGCTTCGGCGTGACGACGGCTCGGGTGACGAATTCGACCGTCACCGAAACGGGGGCCACCTCGTCGACTCTGACGGTTGCGGGCGGCGTCAAGGACGAATTCATCAACGACGATGTCGCGGAAGATGTGAGAATCGGAGCGAGCCTCTCCGACCCCGCCGCGCGGGAAACAGAGACCGTCGACGGGATTCTCGTCTCTGCGATGAGCACCGCGACCTACAAGACCCTCGTCATCAACGGCGGCGGGGCGGGCACAGCCCAGGCCGGAGGGTCGGGGCTGACGGTGACGCACGGAGGGGCAACCTCGGCCGTCGTGAACAAGTCGACGCTCACGGGGGCGTCGGACGTTTCGGTCCTGGCCGGCGACTATGCAAACTTCTTCACGTCGCTCACGAACGTCGGCGGCGCCACGACGGCGTCCGCAAATCTTGGCGTCGCCCTCGTCGAAACGGCGCACGACACATCTGCCGAAGCGAGCGAAACAACGCTCGCGGCTACGAACGTGACGTTGGAGGCCGAATCGAAGGAAGGCGTCTCCTACCTCATGACCGCGGGTTCGGGCGCCATGACGGCCGCGGGCGCCGCCACGGCCTCGAAAACGGATTTGCACTCCTCCGTCTCGACGGCGCTTCGTTCGAGCACCGTTACGGGTACGAACTACACGCAGCATGCCGACTATCTCGGACGCATTTCGAATCTCGGCGTTTCCGCCGCCGTTGCGGCGGCGGGAGGTGCGAGCGTGAGTCTGGGCGCCAATGTGGTTCTCAACAGCGTCGACAACCGGATTTCGTCCGAAATCGACGGGAGTACCGTGGCGTCTGCGGGGACCGTGGACGTCGATGCGCACCGCACACTGGACTGGAGGGAGTACGGAGGAACCGTCTCCGTTTCCGTGAGCCAAATCGCGGCCTCCGCCGCGGGGACCGTTTTGGTCAATGAAGTCGAAGGCGAAACCGCCGTGAAGATTTCGGGTGAGTCGACCGTCGGTACGGAAAATACGCAGAAAACTTCCGTCACGGCTTCGAACGACGATGAAATCGAAATCACGACCGTCACGACCGGGATCTCCACCGGCGTTGCCGCCGGCGTCACGGTCGCCGTCAATGAGATTACGGACACGGCGGGCGTTCTCGTTGAGAATTCTGCGTTGAAGGGCGCCGATCTTTCGGTCGAAGCCCAGCAGAACCGTACGGTTTCGGGAACGGTCTCGACGGTGACGGTCGGACTCTGGGGCGGCGTCACGGCCAACGTGGTCGCCACGACGATCGGTGAAAAGGCCGAGAACTATCAGACGCTCTTCGGCGGTGAAGAAGGCGCCGGCGGCGAAGCAAATTCCGTCGAAGGCCTGGTCGATGAATACGGGGATTACGACAAGTCAACGCTCGTGGGCATGGCGCCCGGAAAGCTGGGTGACTCGAACCTGAATCCGCCGGCCGAAGGACAGTCGGCACGTGCCGACGAGTCGGGTGAATCGATGCTCAGCGGCGCGAACGGCACGAAGGTGATCCTCGCGAATGCCACGCTTCAAGGGACAACCGTCAAGGTTCGGGCCGATGAAGACGCGTCGGGTACCGGTGTTGATTTGACGCTCGGAAGCGGTACGGCGGGTGCGCTCGCCGCGAACGCGGGCGTGGCGGTGCTTCACCGTCACCACAATGCGGGCGTGGAGGTTGCGGGCGGTTCCGTCACGGCCACGAATTTGCTTGACCTCGGCGCCGCCGCTCATGCGGTCGACAAGATCACGGTCTGGCAGGCGGGTGCGGGCCTCGTTTCCGGCACGGCCGCTTATGCCGAAGCGGACGTCGAGGGCGCAATCGACGTGAATGTCGAGAAGGCCTCGATCTCGTCCGGCAATGGAAGCGTTGCCGCGGAGAACGCGAGTTCCCTTACGGTCGACTCGAACGGCATCGCCTTGGGCGCCGTCGCCGCCGGCGGCATGATCGCGAAGATCACGGACGCGTCCGACGTCTCCGTCACCGCGAAGGACTCCACCTTCACGGGATCGAATTCCATCGCGGCCGACCGCGGTCAGTCGCTCACGGCAACTGCGCTCGCCGGATACGGCGGTGCGCTGGCCGGCGTCGGTGCGAAGGCCGATGTGGAAGACAAGGGGAACGTCGTTGCAACGCTCTCGAACGTCACCGCGGAAAACGGAGAGGCATCGGGCGCTTTTGCCGCGACGGGCGACAACCACGTGCAGATCACGGCCGACGCGATGGCTGCGGGCGGAGCCTTGGGGGCTGCCGTGGGCGTCGTGCAGGGTTATGCGACCGTTTCGGGCGCGACGCAGATGAACGTTTCGGGCGGTCGATACACGGCCGATTCCGTGACCTTCGAAGCGATGACCGGGCGCGATACGGGTGATGCGGGCGATGCTCTTTCGCTGTCTTCCCATATTCAGGGGTACGGCGGCGCGGTTGTGGCGAGCGTCGGCGTGAACGAAGGTAAGCTCACGAACAACGCGACGACCTCCTTCTCGCTCTCGGGCGCCGATTTCGGCACGAACACGACATTGAAGACGCTTGTGGGCGGACATGCCGACTACAACCTCAAGTCGGATGCCGTGTACGCGGGCGGACTCCTCGCCACGGGCAGCACGCGGCTCTCGATCGGGCACAATCAGGCGACGACGATGAATCTCTCGGCGACCGACGCCGTGCTCAAGAGTCTTGATGCCGACGTGCAGAATTCCGAAGACGTCGATCTTCTTGCTGAATCGGCGGGCGGTGCATTGCTTGCGCTGGAGGATTTCAACGATGCCGTACGCGTTTCGCACGCTGACAGGTCGAACGCGAAACTCACGGTGGGCGGCCAATGGACGGCTTCGGATCGAATCGATCTCGGCGCCGCGACGGCGGCTGACGTGGGGCTTTCCGCCAACAACACCAAGGGCGGCCTTGGGGTCCTCTCGGGGGCGACCGCCTCGAATTCGCTCGTGGGAGAAACCTCCGTGACGGTGGCGGACGGCGCGTCCCTCAAGACGGGCAACGATCTGTCGATCAAGGCTCATACCGATTGGTCGGTCCATGCGGCCGAAGGGGAATCCCACGTCGTTTCGTCCGAAGTCTACGGCGGCATCGCCGGAACGGGCATCCGCTTCGAAGGCACCGTGAACCGCAGCAATGCGGTGACGGTGGGCAACGCCTCGCTTGATGCGGGCGGAAGCCTCTTCGCCGAAGCGACGTCGACGGGTACGACCGACATTCACGTTCTCTCGCGTGCGGGTGCGCTCGCCGCGGTCGGCGTGAACGCCAATCTGCAACACAACATCGACGTAGACAATACGATCGAAATTGAGTCGGGCGCTGTGGTGCGAAGCCGCAGGGGCGACGGCTCGATCACCTTCGCCGCCTCATCCGACGACAACTTCACGCATGAGGCGCTCACGCGAACGGCGGGCGTGATCGACGCGGGCGGTTCGAGCACGACGGGCGTTCGTTACGACCGCAATCTCGGCCTGACGATTGAAAAGGGTGCGAACGTTCTCTCGGGCGGTGCATTGAACCTCTACGCCGGCGCAAAAGCGAACGGTGAAGACGCGTGGCTGCATGAAAACAACCGCGTGGAAATCTTCTCAGACGTCGTGGTCGCTTTCCCGAAGACGACGCTTGACGTCAAGACGAACCTCACCGACACGGTCAACGTGGCGGGTTACGCTGGGTCAACCACGAACACCTCGGTCATCGCCGATTCGGGCTGGTGGGAATTCAAGAGCGACAACCTCACGCACTATTGGGGATCTCTCGGCAGCGACAACAACGTCGAGCTCATCGTCGAGGGCATGGGCGAAGCGCTTCCCGGCATGACGGAAGAAAACGCCCTGAATGTCTCGGGCACGCTCGAGGCGGGTCTCGTGACGAAGGTCGACATCACGATCGACGGGATCTTCGGCGAGCAGGGAGCCTCGGTGAGCGGCAACTCGCACATCCGCGACTGGGCCGACGGCGTTACGGTCGAATCGACCGGAAACAGCCAACTCGTCGAAGACATCAAGGAAAGCATCAAGGCACCCGCCTCCGAATCGACGTCGAACATCTATTGGGATCGCTACAAGGAACTTCAGAGTCTCATCGCCTCGTACCAGACGGGGCAGGGAGATGCGAGCGCGGACGTGGTCGCCGTGTGGCGCGCCGAACTTTCGGCGCTTGAAGCGACCATGATCTCGGAAGGCTACGCCACGCAGGTGCCCGGCGCCAACGGTCAGCTTCAGACAGTGCCTGCGAGTTCGACGAACGACCTCTACGTTACGGTCGGAAATCTGACGGTGTCGGGCGGATCGATCGACATCGCGACCGACAAGGTGACCGGGGCAGGTTCTATCCAAGCGAACGCGGCCGAAGGAATCTCGATCACGAATCATTCGAACGCCTCGCTGAAGGTCGAGGACGTCCACATTTATGAAAAGGGCGGCGACATTAGTCTCAACGGCGCCGGGGCCACGACGCAGACGCTTGCCAATGCGGGCTTTGCGGGCCAGGTCGCCTTGGGTGAAGGGGCTGAAAACCCGA
This sequence comes from uncultured Sutterella sp., assembly GCA_949282745.1. Lineage (GTDB taxonomy): Bacteria > Pseudomonadota > Gammaproteobacteria > Burkholderiales > Burkholderiaceae_F > Sutterella. The sequence goes on from CASDQM010000015.1 coordinate 18,667, forward strand.
CGATCTCGATCGAGTCCGACTATTCGTACGGGAGCTACAACGTCACGATCGGAGACGGTACCCAAACGGTCAATCCGAGTCCCAACCTCGTCGTTTCGGGTACCATTGAAAACCGCGCCGACGAGGGCGACATCACGCTCAAGACGGACGGCAGCATCATTTCGCTCGGTTCGCTCTCCGCGGCGGGCGATCTGAACCTCGAAGCGCAGGGTTCAATCCTGCAGAGCTATATGCCGGGCGTTACCGACATCGGCGGCGGCATTGCGGGTTCCGATGCCTGGGACGATCTTGTTGCGCAGATCATCGCCTCCCTCAAGGACGGCAGCACGACTTCGGAACCCGTTGTTTCGACCGATGCTGAAGATCCCCTTTCGACGGGCGGCACCTGGGTGGCGGGCGGCAACATCATCATTTCGGGCGACATGCTCAACTTGAACGGCCTCATTCAGTCGGGCTTCTCAAAATATGAGATTTCGCTCACCGACGCGGAGCTTGCCGACCGCATCGCCGAGATCACCGCGGCCTGGAAGAAGGCGGGAAGTCCCCAGAACTTCGACTTGCGCTCGAGCGCCTATCAGATCCAGAAGGGCGAAGCCGTGCTTGACGGTAAAGCGGGGCTCTATAAGTACAACATCGGCTGTTGGTACGACCCTGTCAATCAGCGGATCGTATTGGACGACATTGTTCCCGAGGGCGGCAACATCTACATTTCCGGCAAGGTCGCCAGCACCGGAAACGGCCGCATCTACGCGCTCGACGGAGCGGCTTCGGTGCGGCTCAATGCGGGTAACTGGAGCGTGCAGACGGGTGAAATCAACACGGGGAACGCGAGCGGCGTCATCCGCATCACCGACTCTTTCTTCGCCGATACCGCGCAGAAGACGAGTGCGCGCGTTACGGAATATCGGGACGGCCAAGCGCAAACCTGGCTTCTCGACCTGAACGGCGAGGAAAAGGGAGCGCGCACGGATACCGACGCTGCGAGCTTCAGGCCCATGGACGGTCTTCTCTACGTCTGGACCGAAGGCTACAAGAACACGTCTCACAAGGTGCAGACGACGAAGTACGAAGGCTCCTGGTGGGGGGCGGACGACTACGACTGGGATTCCGAAAAGGTCACCTACAACAACACGACGCAGTTCGCCGACGACCTCTCGCAGGGCGGCACGATCGTGAAGGGAAACGAGCTGCGCCGTCCGAGCGCTTCGGGCCACGACACGGATTCGAACTTCTACGCCTGGGTGGAAAAAACGACGACGAACGATATGTACTCCTCCGAAACGGACACCTGGTCGTCGGGTCTCTTCGGGTTCTACAAGCACAAGCTCGTCACCGAAACCTGGGACACCGGGTGGACTGCGGTCGGCACCTTCACGGTGCAGGCCGACCACAAGGTGACGGTCGGGACACTCCCTGGCGGCGACAACGTCATCGATATCAGCACGAACAAAGACCTCTTCATGGGCGGAACGCTGCGCGCCGACGGCGGCAGCGTGTCGCTCACCGCGACGAACGGTAGCATTTCGAGTCTTTCGAACAGTTTCTCGATTTCGGGTGCGAACAGTGTTGCACTCACCGCCGGACGCGACATCGGGGCCGAAGGCGGCGCCATTCGCCTCACGGGCGGTTCGGGTGCGCTGAACCTCCGCGCTTCGGCGCAGGGAAACATCTTCCTCGACGGCACGAATCTGTCGGACGGCCGCGTTGTGAACGCGAGCGCTCTCACGGCGGGTGAAACGCTCGACGTCGCCGTGCGCGACGGACTCAACGTCACGACGATGCGCGGCAGGGACATTTCGCTCGTTTCGAACGAGGGCGGCATCAAGGTCGCGGACCTCGTGCAGGCCGAAAAACTTGACGGCACGCAGCGCTTTGATGCGAGTGCGGCGGGCGACATAGAGCTCACCGTCACCCAAGGCGACCTCGGTATCGGCCTCGTTCAAACGACGGGCGGCGATGTGCGCCTTACGCTCAATGAAGGTTTGCTCTTTGACGCGGACGAGGAAGACGAATCGAGCGTTTCGACGAACGACCGACTGGAGAGCTGGATCGCTGCCGGTCTCATCAACGCGGACGGTTCGAGTGCGGGCGCGGCCGAACATACGGCCGACCTCCAGAAGGCCGAGGACGCCGTCAAGTCGCGCTTCGAGCGCTATCAGGGCTATCTCAAGGACTATCTGGGCCTTGGCGAAGGTGAATTGAAGAGTGTTTCGGATCTGGAAACCGAAATCGTTGCCGCGATTGCCAAAAAATTCGGTGAAGGAGATCTGAGCAATCAGATGGCGGACGACTTCCGGGCGCTTCATCAGGAATTTCAGGGCGCGGGCACCGTGGAGGAAGCTGTCGCGATGTCGAAGGAAAGCGGCGTGCTCAAGCAGGTGGCCGAAACGTCGGCTTCGCGTTGGTCGCAGAACGAACTCCTCTACGCGGTGGCCGACAGCATCATCAACGGTACCGAAACGGGCGAACGCGGTTCCGCGAACATCATCGCTTCGGGCGACGTCGTCATCACGGCGACGGGCGCGAACGGCGCCGTCGGTACGCTCGGTCTGTCGATCGAAGGCTCGCTTGCGGCGGACGCAGGTCCTGACGAGCGCCTTGAAGTGCTGAAGTTCCTCTCGAAGGCGGACGTGGGCGACTTCGCGGTTGAATCGGGCACCGGCATGGTCTCGGTGAACCTCAAGTCTCCCGTGACGATTGCTGCCGAAGGGACGGTCTCGGTCGGGTCGACCGGGAACATCTTCATCGAGACGCCTCAGCAGGGGAACTACGCCCTCAACATCGGACGGCTCGTGAGTGCTGCGGGCGACGTGCGCCTCGCTTCCGGAAACGGCATTTTCGCCGCAGTGGACAACCTCATTTCGGGCAATACCGTTACGCTTCGCGCGGGGAACGCGTCGCTCGGCACGGCAGACGCCCTCATCAAGGTGCACTCAGACGAGTGGACGGCCGCCTCCTCGACGCAGGACATCTTCCTGGAAGCCGTGAATGAAGACGGCTCGGCGGGCGACATGACGGTCTACTCGATCGCCGGCGGCGCAGACGTCACGGTAAAGGCGGAAAACCTCTATGCCTACGAAGGAAACGCTCTGGAAGGCTACGAGGACTTCGATACGCTCGGCTACATCCATGGCGGCAGCGCCGAGGACGGCTACACGATCACCTTCAACGTTGCGGGCGACTTCGGGAAGGACACCGAAAACGGTGCGCTTCGCGTCGGTTCCGATTCGATCGTGCTCTTTGAAGAAACGATCGGGAATCTCTACCTTGACGCCTTGGGCGTCGGAAACCTGCGGATCAACCGCATCAACGCTTCGGGCGCGGTACGGATCAATGGTGAAGACAGCGTAACGGTTGGTCTTGACGACGCCGCGGGCGGCGTCAAGGGTTCCGACGTATCGATTAAGACGGCTAACGACCTGACCGTCAAGGGTAACGTCGAGAGCACGTCCGAGACGGGTTCCGCAGTCCTTACGGCTCAAACGGGTTCCGTGACGATTGCCGACGGCTCGACGGTGTCTGCTGCCGGCGACGTTTCCATTTCGGCGGGCGACGCCGCGACCTTCAACCTCGGCACGATCGAAGCGGGAAATACCGTGACGGTCGCAGCCGGTACGGGCGGCATTGAGGCGGCCGGACTCACGCTTCAGGCGGGGTCGACCGCGAACTTCACGAGTGCCGGCATCATTTCGGTGGCCAAGAGTGAATCGGGCAAAGCCTCTTCGTTCCGGGTGAAGGATGAGGTCGTAATGAAGGCCGAAGAGTCGATTTCGTCGTCCGATGCAATCTACACGGCGACGGACGGCAACGTCTCCTTCGAGTCGACGCAGGGTTCGATCGATCTCGCGAACACCGAGCTCACCGCGAAGTCCGACACGAACGCCGAAGGCGGCAACGTGACGGTGACGGCGGCCGACAAGGCGACCCTCACCGACTCGATCGTGCGGGCCGCAGTCGACCTCGGCGTGACGGCGGGCGCGGGCGGCATCGCCGCGAACGGCGTCGACGTCGACGCAGGTTCGGGCGCGAACTTCACGAGCGCCGGCGCGATCTCGGTCGCGAAGGGCACGAAGGACAACGCCGCGAAGTTCGTCGTCAAGGACGAAGTGCACATGACGGCGAAGGACTCGATCGTCTCGACCGACGCCTACTACGAAGCGACTGCGGGCAACCTCTTCTTCCAATCCGAAGAGGGCGACGTCGAACTCGCGAATTCGACTCTCGTCGCGAAGAAGGGCGACAATCCCGACGGCGGCGATCTCACGATCAAGGCCAAGGGATCGGCCGGCATGGTCGGCACGAAGTTCACGCTCGAAGGCGCTCTTGACATTGAGGCGGAAACGGGAGACATCGATCTCTCGGGCGCCGAGGGAACGGACTTCACCGAGCTCGTTCTCCATGCGGGGCGCGACCTCGGTCTTGACGGGCTTGACGTGACGGTGGACGAACGCTTCGACGTTTCCGCCGGACGCGACGTGCATGCGGACGAACTTACGCTCACGGCCGAAGGCGAATCGGCGGACGTGACGGTCAAGGCCGAAACGGGCTCCGTCGAACTGGCCGACGCGACCTTCGCTTGGACGGAATCGGGCTTCCTGGGTGACGTAACGATCACGGCCCAAAAGGACGTGGATGCCGAAAACCTCTTCGCGAAGGACAAGAACTTCACGTCCGAAACGCTCGCCGTGACGGCCGAGGACGGTACGCTCACCCTGGGCGACGGTCCGCAGTCGATGCGTACCGAAACGGGCGACCTCAAGCTTGCGGCGAACGCGCTGGACGGCGACAAGCTCGCCGCAGGCTCCGAGTTGGTCTCGGAAAAGGGAGCCGTGGGCATCACGCTCGACCGCGGCGCACTCTCCGTTCTCGACGACACGACGATTCGCGGCGAAACCGAAGCGATGCTCAGCGCGAACGGCTCCGTCGCCATGACGGGCGACGTTCTGTTGACGGCGAACGAAAAGGTTTCGGTCACGTCCGAAACGGGCTCGATCGCGATGACGGGCGCCGTGACGGTGGGCGACGAAACGATCGGTGAATCGGGTGCCGACGTGACGCTTGCCGCCAAGAACGACATCACGCAGAACGTGACGACGGGCGACGGCGGCGTGCGCGGTTCGACCCTCACGGCTTCGGCCGAAACGGGCGACGTGCATCTCGGTGCAACGCACGACGAATCGGTTCCGGGCGCGTCGGAGGGCAACGCCTTCTCGACGGTCACGGTCGAAAGCGCGGGCGATGTCGTATACGGCACGAACGGGCGCGACGCGACGGTCACGGTGAACGCTCAAAAGAACGGCGCCGTGGCGGGCGACCTCAAGCTCTACGGCTACGAAGCGGGCTTTGCGCTTACGAACGACGTAGCCGCGACGGGCGACGTGCTCGTGAACGCCTCGGCGATGCACGGCCAAAGCCTCACCGCGGGCGATCGCTTTGAAGTGCTTGCGGCGCTCTACGACGACTCGATCGAAACGGGCGACCTTTCGGGCGTCTCCTTCACGGGCGACGTCTCCGGGACGCACGTCGCGGTCTTCACGGACGCGGGCGACATCGCACTTGAGGGCAAGACGACCTCGACCGAAAGCTACGTCGACGTCTATCGTCTCAGCACGACCGAACGCGGCGACGTGTCGGTGAACGAAGTCGAGAGTCCCTACACCGTGACGCTCTACAACGGAAACGGCGACGTGACCGTGAAGGGGCCGGTGAAGGGCTTCAACACCGTCTATTCGTTCACGGGGTCGGACGGCCGGACGATCGGCGAAGAGAATCTGGAATCCTGGATTCACAAGCAGGGCGCGGTCGACGATGCGGAGAACTTCAGCGATCAGTTTGACTTCTCCAAGTTCGAAGGCCTGCAGGCGGGCGGCCTCGGTTCGGTCGTGATGCCGCACCTCGTCTTTGACGAGAGCGCACTCTCCTACGCCGACATCGACCGTATCTCGCCCTTCGTCTTCCCGATGATCGAGACGCTTTCGCCTTCGGACGAGTACTTCTTCCTGCACCTGCGCTCCGACGCGGCGGCTCATGCCGACGACGAAGAGACCGTGCTCGAAGAGGGCCTCCCCGCCCGAGACGAGCCCGTGATCACGGACCACCGCAAGGTGACGCCGCAGACCTTGGAAGAGCTCGGGCTCATCCTGAGTCAGCGGTAAGCCGCAGCGCCTGAACCTCCTGCGGGATTCGCGCAGCCGGTGCCCGGTCTTTCCACGAGAGAGGCCGGGCACCGGTGTTTTTGGGGCGATGCGCCGACCCAAACTCCTGTGCGGTGGAAGAAAAAAAGGGAAAAACGGCGGTACGTCTCTCTCTCAGACAAGTCCCCCTGCCAACGACCCGCCAACCGTCCAAAGTCGGCCGGCTGCCGGCAGGTTGCTGGCGGGTGGCGTCGAGCCGGGCAACGCCCGCGGCGGCCGTGCAGGCGCTTATGCGCTCAGGCTTCCGATCCACTCGCAACCGCGACGCATGGAAGCTCCAATACGAAGCTCTCGTCCATGTGTTGGATTACGGGACGTTGACGAAGGTCTGCGTACGCAGCGAAAAGATCGGCGAAGTCACCGCAGGCGAAGCCTGGCGGATCAAGCCGGCGCAGCAGATCGGCGAGCCGTCGGTTCGGGCAACAGTCTGCTTCTGAGAGCCGCATTTCTTTGAAGGGGGGTTGGGGCGGCAGCGCCCCTTTCGCCATGAAGGTGAGACGGTTCGCGAAAACGTTGACGACGGCGTCTACGGGCGAGTCGTAGTTGCGGTGCGTGATGAAGAAGCGGATCGCGGTCCGTAGCGCGGCGGACGGTCCAGAGCGCGTCTCATGCCGGCCTTCCGAGTCGGTGTTCCGGTCGGGGCGGGGCGAGTGGAGGGTGTCGAGCCTTTGCCGCAGGCCGTGCGCTTGACGCAGGAGCGGCCCGCTCAGTCTTTCCGCATGCTCGAACGTCCCGTCGGGGCGATAGAAGTTGAGTCGAATAATGCTCGGGTTTTGGTCCGACAAAAGGAGGGCAAGGTTGGTGAAGCCGCCTTCCTTGTCGAGAAGTCCGAGCTCGGACCAAATCTTGCGCTCAAAGGAGAGCCCCGCTTCGTCAAAGATCGTCGTCGTGTCGGAGAACGTGAGGGGCTCTTCTTGGGCGGGACGAACCTCCCATTCCCGACACTTTCCGAAACGGACGGATCGAAGGATGTCGTCGATCGTGACCGCGACGATTTTTCCGTTCCTTCGCACGAATACTCCCTGAGTCGGCGGTATTCCTTTGAGACAGACGGGCGTTTCCGCCCCCGGCAAAACGCAGACCACCGCAACGGTCTTCCCGTCGAGTCGGATCGGCTCCACGCGAACGGAGTCTCGAAGCGTCGGTGCCACACCGTCGTTCGCAAAGGAGAGCACGGCGCCGGCCGTCTCATCATAGTCGCAGCCGACCACGTCGCCCGTCTGCGTCACGCCCAAGCAGAGGAATCCGCCCGAGCCGTTGGCAAAGGCGACGATCGTCTTTTGCGCGGTGGTGCTCCAGGTTTCCTGAAACACCGTGCGTTTGTCGGAAGGAAGGGAAATTCTCATTTTTTGCTTGTCTCACAATGGCTTGTAGCGCCAAGGACGAATGGTAGCGGATTTACGGCACGTTGGCGAGACGTTGCAAAAGGATGAAGAAAAGGGACTGACGGTCTTTGCCTCTTCCGATCACCCTCCGACGTGAACGGAGGAGCGGCAGTCAGGACGAATCGGATCCTGTGGCGGAAAAGGGACACCGAGCCGCCGGTCACTGCGCGAAGCGACATGACGTGTCGTCAAGCCTCGTTTTTCGTCGTCCTGCGGAAAACCGCTAACGCGAGCGCGGCGAAGGGCGGGACGCCCGCACGGAGACCGGTCTCGATGCGGGTCGGGCGGCGGTCTTCATCGAGCGGCACAACAGTCGACTCGAGGCCTTCGAGTGCCGACGAAAGGATCCGACGACAAAGCACGCTGGACCGACTTTCCTCGGGTCCTTCCCGGACATCCCGTTGCACGTCGTGACGCCCCAAAACTGCAGGCCTTACTTTCAGCTGCAGTAATTTTCCGACCTGCCAATCACCTGCCAACCTACCAACCCACTTCGGTAGCTGGCAGGTCGTCGGCAGGTGAAAGTAGAACGGAAAAGGCGCTCCGTCCTTTCGAACGAAGCGCCTTCCTGCAGGTGTCGTCAGGGCGGTCAGCCGCCGTAGGGCTCCCACTTCCCGCGGTTCAACTTCATGTAGTCCCGGCCCTTGTATTCCAGGACGGCCGCCTGGCCGTTTTCCGAGACCATGTGCGTGGTCGGGAGGTCCTTCACGAGGTTTTCGAGCGGGACGGCTCCCTTCGAATTCGAGAAGAAGTTCGTCTCGATCGTGCGCCCGATGAGGGTGCTGAGCGCGAGATAGCTCGAATTCCCCGTCACGTGGATCTGTTCCTTCGGAAGGTTCTTGAGACCCACGAACTTCACGAGGACGGGCACCTGCGTGATGCGGCGCGTCGGGATGTCGCGAAGACGCGGCGTCTGGATGCGGTCGCCTCGAACGGCGGCGCCGTGTTCGGGAACGACGACGAGCATCACCTTGCGCTTGCCGCGCTCGAGCTCGTTGATGAAGGTGTTGAGCGAATCGAGGAAGGTCTTCGCGCGCGGCTCAAAGGCTTCCCAGCGGCTGTGCAGCGGCAGGCGGTTGCCGTCGTGGAGCGCGATGAAGTTGAAGAGCGACACGGAACGGCGGTCCTTGTCGCGCGCCATCACGCGGTTCCAGTGACGAAGCACCGCAAGCGTGTCGGCGATCTCTTCGTTGTTGAAGGACATGTACTTGAGCGGGAACTTGCGCTGCTCGAAGGTGGCCGTCAACCCGGCCTGCGTGCGCATCGTGTTGAGGTAGTTGTCGTACGCGCCGCTGTGGTCGAGGAAGAGATGCTGCTTGAAGCCCAGAGCGTCCAGACGGTTCATGATCTCGCAGTCCGGGCGGCGCGCGTCGTAGAGCGCGTCGTGCGAGGGCTGACCGCAGGCGCCCGTCAAAAGGCGAAGCGCGGCCGGGCCCGAATACGAGGTCGCCGAATTAAACTTGTCGAACCGGATGTTGAAGCGCGAGAAGACGCGGTGGTTCTGCAGGTTCGAGGCTTCGAGGTCGTCGTTCGAGAGCGAGCAGATGTTGAGGATGATGATGTCAAAGGGCGTGTCCTTCGCCGAAATCCCCGTGGGCAACTGCGCGACGCGGTCCTTTTCGTAGTCAAGGAACGCTTTGTACCAGATGTCCACTTCCTCGGCCGACACGACGGCGTCGGTCGTCGTCGCGGCGTTGGCGAGGTTGAGGATCTCCTCGTTCGTCTTGGGCGTATCGGCCGCCACGGCGGGCACCGCGCGCACGGGGGCGGTCGGGGCCATGAAGAAGGGCTGCACGATGAGGAAGACGAGATAGAGCGCCGTGATCGTCGTGACGCGCACGAAGTCCCTGAGCAGATAGTAGGCGAGGAGAATCACGAAGCCCCAGCCCACCATGCGGAAGTTGATGAAGTCCCAGGCGAGCTGCACGACGTAGTTCACGGAAAAGCCCGTGATCCCCGACTTGTTGGCGAGGATCGAGTCGATGCCCGGAAGCCAGCTCTCCGACCAGAGAAGCGCCGTGCCGAGCACGAGCGCAACGAGCGCGTGGAGGCGGTGGAGCCACTTTCCGCGGATCGGAACGAGCAGGAAGAGGAAGAACGCCGCGTTCAAAAGGAGGTCGAGGCGCAGATAGCCCGTGTAGGCGAGCGCGAACTTCCCGATGAAGTAGACGTTCCAGATACCGAGCCCGAAGTAGGCGGGCGTCGGCACGGAAGCTTTTTGCGAAACGGTCACTTACGGGCTCCTTCCTCGGCGCCCGAGGCGGGGGTTTCGGTCGCGGCGGCTTCGGTCTTCGTCGCTTCGGCGGCGGGCTTTGCCGTTTCCTCAGCCTTCGCTTCGGGGGCGGCAGCCGGTTTCTGAGCGGATTCGGCCTTGGTTTCGGGCTTGACGTCCGCCTTCGCGTCCGTCTTGTCTTCGGTCTTGTCTTCGGTCTTGGCTTCGGTCTTCGGCTGAGCCGCCTTGGGCGCTTCGGCCTTCCCAGCGGGCTTTTCAGCCTCGGCTTCTTCCGAAGCCCCTTCAGCATCCTTGGCGGCGGGGACCTCGGCCTTCTTTTCCGGAGCGGGGAGGGGCTTGGCGTTCACCGCCGCGCGCGAGACGACGAGACGGCCGTCGGGATCAAAGCGGAAGAGACCCTGATCGAACCCGGCGCCGTAGAGCATCAGAACGTTGCGGTAGTAGTTTTCGCCGAGGATGGGCTCGGCCTGAATGACGGTGCGCATGAGGGCGGCCGTCTTCGAGTCGCCGAGCATTTCCAGCACGCAGGCGCCGAAACCGGCGTTTCCCGGACGGTTGGCCTTCCCCGTCAAGATCTCCACCTTTTCGGGCGGCATGTTCATTTCTTCGGTGAGGCGGCGCATCGGGTCGAAGTGCTTCATGAGGACGCCGTAGGAGGGATCCGACGGATCCGTCATGGCGGCCCAGAGATAGACGCGGATCGCGTTGTAGCTTCCGAGCGTGTAGTCTTCGCCCTCGGGGGCGATGAGCTTACCGGTCTTGTCGATCTTCGCCCAGTCGGGGGAGAAGCCCGCGGGGGCCGTGCGCACGAGCGCGCGGATCGTCCCTTCGGCGACCTCCTTCCAGTAGGGGTCGACGAGCGCCAGGCGGCGCAGGATGAAGACCGGGTAGTAGCTCGGGTTGAGCGTCACGTGGGTCGGGTGGTCAAAGCCGCTTCCGCCCGGAAGGAGGACCTTGCCGAGGTTCGGAATGTCGCGCACGTCGCGCTTGAGGCCCTCCATCATCGCGCGGGCCTTTTCTTCGTAGGCGGGCTCGTTCCAGAGACGTGCGGCTTCGAGAAGGTCGTAGGCGATCCAGAGGTCGGAGTCGGTGGCGTTGTTCGTGTCGATGATGCCCCAGCCGTTGCTGGTCTTCCCCCAAAGCCACGAGGGAAGATTCTTCGTGATGTCGCCCTTGCTCAGGTTCTTTTCGGTCCAGTCGAGAAGCTTCGCGAAGGTTTCGCGGTCGTCGGCGACGAGCGCGAAGAACATGGCGTAGGACTGCCCTTCGCTCGTCGTGATGGAGCGTTTGTCGCTGTAGTCGATCACGCGGAAGTTCTTGTCGATGTTGACCGTCTTGAAGCTGTCCCACATCGGCCAGGCGGCCGCGCGGTCCGCCATCGAGAGGAGGGCCGTCATGGCGCCCGCAAGAAGAAGGGGAGTGAGATGCGATTTCATGGTTTTCGTCCGGACGGGCCTTCAGGAAGGAAGGTGCCGTTCTCTAAAAAGTTTCGGGTGAGGGTGGCGTTCGAGGCCGCCCTCAAAGAACGTTCGGCGGTCAGTGGGCGCCCTGCGAGCGTCCGCGGATCCAGCGGCGCATGAAGAGGAAGATCCCCGCGCCCGCGACGACCGCGGCAAGGAGCGCGCAGAAGACGAGAACAAAGGGCCGGTCGGCAAGCGACAGCCACACGCGGCGGAACCACGGCATGTCGCCCACCGTGTAGGTGGAGGCGGGCTCGAAGCCGCGCAGTTCGTCTTCGCCCACGAAGACCGTGCCGCCCTTGGCGAGCGAGAGGTCACCGGGGTTCGCGAGGCGCTTGTTCAAAATGTGTCCGCTCGCACCGTCTTCCGCAAAGAGCGCCACGGCCGTGCGGGCGTCGTCGACGGGGGACTTCACCGAAACGATCGCGGCAAAGCCCGTGTCGAGAAGCTGCGCTTCGGATGGGTCTTCCGCATTCGCGGCGGGTTTGGCGAACCACTTCGAGACGCCGTCGGCGAGCTGTGCGGCCGATTCCGGGCTGATGTCCATCACGCCCTCGGGCATGGGCCCGACGATGAGGAGGTCCTTATTTTTGAGCGAGGCCGAGTCTTCGGGATTCGCGACGGTGAGATGCAAGGGCGCCACGCCCGTCGTCGCCGCCATGCGGCCGACGGCGTTGAGCATCGTTTGGAGTTCGATCGGACGCGCGTCCTTACGGACTACCGCGGCCGTTTGACTCAAGTCCGCGTAGATCGAGAAGGGGAAGGCCCCCTGCGTGTAGAGACCGATTTCGGGGAGCTCCGCGTAGTGGTACATCCCGGAGAATTCGATCATCGACGAGGGATCGATCTGCACCTGATGCGAAGTGAGCGTGGCGGCGCGGCAGTTTTCAGGCGTTCCTTCGTTGGCGTTTTGCTGATAGCCCGCCTCAAAGGAGAGGTCGTTCACAAAGCCCAAACCGCCCGTGTGCGGAGCGCCCGCCGTGACGGCCGGACCTTCGGGGACGGGCAACTGCACGACGGCGGCGCCGCGGCTCTCTTCATCCGAGAGATTCTGACTGTCGGCCAGAGCGCCGTTGACGAGCGTGCGAAGTTGCGCGACCTGACCCGAAACGGGCTTCGTGTGGCGGTAGAGAAGACTGAGCGTCGCCGACGAAGCGCTCGTCAAATAGGTGTCGGGCGCGAGACGGAAGGCGACGTGCAGAGGCGGAAGCGTCTCGCCGCGGGCCGTGAGCTGTTCGGGGTACTGGATCAGCTGGCTCAAGGGCACCGCGAAGTCGGTGTTCACCCAGTTGGGCGACACGTAGGCAGGCAAGGGATCCGCCGCCTTGAAGTCCTTGATCGCGGCGCGCGGCCCGATCAGGACGCGGTTCGGGGTCGCAAAGGCCTGCGCGGCCGTCACGAGGTCGGCGTCGGTCTTGCCGCCCACGACGAGCATCTTTTCGTAAAGCCCGCCCGGTGCGTCGAGCATGAGGAGTTCCGGCCCTTCAAAGGGCGGAAGTTCCGAGAGGAAGGCCGGGCGCTTGTCGTTTGTCGCAAAGACGACGAAGTGACCCTGGGCGGGGACTTCCGAAAAGTAGACGGGGAAGTCGGAACCGCGCCAGGCGCTCGCTGCGGCGACGCGGCCCGTCACGATGGCGGCGGCGCGAAGGGCGTCCTTCGAGGGAGCCGACGCAAAGACGACGGGGAGAGTCGTCGCCTTTTCGACGGACGTGTCGACAAAGGGAAGCGGGAGCTGCGCCAAGTCGTTCGTCAAGCGCAGGTTCTGCTTTTCGAGCGTCAACTGGCTCGTCGGAGAAATGTCGAGCCAGAGCGCGCTGTTGCCTTCGTTTTCGCAGACGATGCGGTAGTGGCCCACGAATTCGACGCTCAGCTGATTGCGCGTCTTCATGGACTTCGCATTGAGGGGCACCGAGAGGCTCGTTGGCTTGCCGAGCATTTCCTTCGTGATCGCGGTGACGCCCTGGAGTTCGCCGTTGAGATACACGTTCACCTGCGAGGTGCCGGCGAGAAGCGAGGGCGAAGGCGTGAAGGTGAGGTCGAGCGTCGCCTTCGAGACGATTTCGTCGGCGCGCACCCCGAAGTCGAAGTACTGGGTCGGCATCGAGCCCGTGAGTTTCACCGCGGTGGCGAGTCCTCCGGGGACGAGGCGGATGAGGTCGTGCGATTCGGTCACGGAGGCCGTCGCGTCGGTGCGCCACACGGGCGCGGGCGTGTCGGCGGCGAAAACCGGCTCGGCAAGACCGAGGGCGAGCGTAAGGGACGCCGCGAGCGCGGTCAGAGCGGCCCGGTTCGTGTGAAGCTTTGCGTCCGCCGGACGCGTTCTCGTAAGGAAGGACATCATGAAACCCTTTGGGTGGCGGCCTGACGCGGGATGCGCGGCAGGAGCGAAAGAAGAAAACGGATCAGTCGGCCGACGCGGCCGGGGAGGAATTCCAAAAGCGACTTGTAGCCGTAGCCCGCAATGCGGATGAGACGGACAAAGCCCGTGACGAAGCGGTCGTCGACCTCGCCTTCGGGGGGCTCCGCCCAGATCCCTTCGCGCGCGAAGGTGCAGCGGTTGAGCCGCACTTCTTCGAAGCGGTCGGCGAGTTCCACGCGCACTTCGAAGGCGGCGGACTCGACGAGCGTCACGGTCGTGCGGAAGGTGTGGACTTCGCCTCGGGTCGGAATTTCGACGAAGAGTTCGTCCCCTTCGGAAAGGCCCTTGAGTGCTTCGGGGGCGACTTCGAAACGGAGGTGCTCCTGCGAGAATTCGCGAAGCCGCGCGGCAAACGCGTCGGAAAGCTTTTCCCCGCGTCCCACGCGGACGCCGACGTTGAGCGGCACGCGCGGTAGACGGTGCTTCTGCACTTCTTCGACGGCGACTGCGGCCGAAGCGCCGAGGACGACGAGGTTGTAGAGAATCCAGCCGAAGTTGATGAGAAGGGTCGAGACCTGCGGGTCGGCGGCGACGATCGTCTTGTAGATGCCGACGGCGAGCCCCGCTAGATTCAAGGCGATCAGAACGAGGATGGGCTTCGCGATTCCCCAGTCGACGTACTTCTTGTCGATCGTCATGCCCTTGGCGGTGACGTTGAACTTTCCCTTGTGCGGGAAGATGAGGGCGACCGTCGTCGGAAGCAGGATGTACCAGGAGAGCACCGTTTCGTATACGGCCCCGAGGAAGGGATAGCGGTAGCCCCGCTGCAGGATCTTGTTCGTGATGGCCGAGTGCACCATGTGCGGGATCACGTAGGCGAAGATGGCCGCGGCCGACGCATAGATCACGTAGATGTCGGCGAACATGTAGGGCAAAGGCGCGGCGAGGAAGACGAGGCGCGGAAGCCCGTGCAGGAAGTGCACCATCGCGTTGAAGAAACACAAACGCTGCGGAAGCGTGAGGCCCTTCCCCGTGAAGGGGTTGTCCAGGCGGAAGATCTGAATCATCCCTCGAGCCCAGCGGATGCGCTGGCCCACGTGGGCGGAGAGCGATTCGGTGGAGAGCCCCGAAGCGACGGGCTTCGAGATGAAGGCCGACTTCCAGCCGAGGCGGTTGAGCTTCAAGGACGTGTGGGCGTCTTCCGTCACGGTTTCGACCGCGATCCCGCCGATCTGCATGAGCGCGGCGCGGCGCATGACGGCGCTCGAGCCGCAGAACATCACGGCGTTCCAGGTGTCGTTTCCCTTCTGAATGAAGTCGTGAAAGAGCGAATTTTCAATCGGCATCGCCCGTTCGAGGTGAAGGTTCTTCTCGAAGGGGTCGGGCGAATAGAAGTGGTGCGGCGTCTGCACGAGCGCGATCTTCTTGTCCTTCACAAGCCAGCCGACGGTGGACGTCAAAAAGTCGCAGGAAGGCACGTGGTCGCAGTCGAAGATCACGATGAATTCGCCGTTCGTGATCCCGAGGGCGTGATTGATGTTGCCGGCCTTGGCGTGGTTGTGCTCTTCGCGCTTGATGTAGCGAACGCCCACCGATTCGGCGAATTCGCGGAAGGCGTCGCGGCTTCCGTCGTCGAGCAGGTGAACCTTGAGTTTTTCCGCGGGCCAGTCGAGGTTCAAGGCCGCAAAGACGGTGGGCTTGATGACTTCGAGCGATTCGTTGTAGGTCGGGATGAAGATGTCGACCGTGGGCCAGACCGAGCGGTCGGCGGGGAGGGGATAGGGCTTGCGGTTCAGAACCCAGCAGACCTGGAAGTACCCCAGAACCGTCACGACGAAGGCGTAGAATTCGGCCGCGAGCAGAAGAACCGAGAAGAAGAGTTCCGCGGGCGACGAGGGCTGCAGCGTCGCCGTGCAGCGCCACCAGAGGTAGCGGGCCGACACCACGACCGAAATCACGAAGAGCACCATCAGCGTCACGCGGGCGCGGATGTGCGTGAAGCTCCACGCGGAAATCAGCATGATCGAAAGGAAGATCACCTGACCGCTAAAGTCAAAGGGCTGCGTGATGCAGAGGACGGCAAGCCCGATCGCAAGCACCGCGGCCGTCCCGACGAGAATCGACTGCAGGCGCTTTTTCGAACCCGTGACGGGGTCCGGACGGTGTTCGCCTCCGTCTTCGCTCAAGGACCCGATCCCCGAGAGCCAGCGGCTTCCCACGGCGCCGATTTTCTCGCCCAGGGCCCCCACGGCCGAGGTCACGCCCGTGACGAGGCGGGCGAGGGGATTCTCTCGACGGAAGCGCTGCCAGTCGAAAGCGTAGATGACGAAGAGAAACACCGACTGCAGCGCCACGCGCACCATGTCGGCCACGGTCGGACGCTCGAAATTGACGTGCGGATAGAGCTCTTTGCGGTGTTCGCGGACGTTTCGCCAGTAGCCGCTCTCAAGCGGCACGAAAAGCCAGGCCAAAAGCAGCCCGAGGCTGTTCAAAAGAAGCGAAAGCGTCCCCGTACCCGCATCCGCCCATTCGGCGATGCTGCGCGTAAAGTGTTTTCGGATCGAATGGATCGAAGAAGAGAACATGTAGGGGACCGTGTCGATGTCGCCGGAGTCGGGACGGTGAAAACAAAAACAGACCGAAGGCCCGGGAGACGCCCGGCCCCAGTCTGTCGTTTCAGGCCAAGGGATTATAAAGCCATCCCTAGGGAGGTGGATGAATTGCTTAGGGGTAAGCAATGTTTCGAAACGGTTTTTTAACGTTCCCGTGACGCGGGGCGCAATGCGCTCGCAACCGCAGGGCCACAACGGTTGCGCAAGGCCCGCCGTAGCCATCCGGGTCGCCGCTCCCGTGAAGGAAAGTGGGAATCCGACCGGGCGGGTCGAGGGGGCCTCTGCGGATCCCATCTTTTTATCAAAAAGAAAAAACCAGGTAGTTTGCCTTAGAAAACAGTCCTTTTGTCAAGAGGATTTTTCCTCATGGTGATTTGGCGCAAAAGTCGATAGAGTTTTCCTCGGGTTTCGCCTGCGGGCGAAGCCGGACCAACCGCCGCGAGGTCCCGCCGAATCCTGACGGCGACGATCCGCGAACCATCATCGAACACACATGAGGATCCACTCTATGTTGACCCGTCGTTCTCTCTTCCGTACTGCCACCGTCGGCGCGCTCTCGCTTACGTCCATCGCAGGCGTCGCCGAAGCCAAGGTCAAGAACCCGCTTCCCGCCGCCAAGGTGAGTGAAAAGCGCCGCGTCCTGATGCAGTCGAGCTCGCGCTACCACAACTCGGGCTATCTCGACTTCTGCGACGAACAGTACGAACGTCTCTACGGCGCTGATAAGCACGAAATCCTCTTTATCCCGTATGCCCGCGTGAGCAGCTCCTACGACGGCTACGAAAAGCAGGTCCAGGACGCTTTCAAGCGCTACGGCCACAAGATCGTCTCGATCCACCGCTTCGACAATCCCGTCGAAGCCGTCAAGAAGGCCGAAGCCATCGCCGTGGGCGGCGGCAACACCTGGGCGCTCACGACCCGCATGTACGAAGCCGGCATCATCGACCTGATCCGCGACCGCGTCAACGCCGGCATGCCCTACGTCGGCTGGTCCGCAGGCGGCAACGTCGCCTGCCCGACGCTTCGCACAACGAACGACATGCCGATCGCCGAACCCCCGTCCTTCAACACCTTCGGCTTCTGCCCCTTCCAGACGAACCCGCATTTCATCTCGGGCGGCACGGCCGGTCTCAACAACGAAACGCGTGAAGACCGCCTCGAAGAATTCCTCGCGTACAACCGCGACGAAGAAGTGATCGGCCTGCCCGAAGGCACGGCCCTCTTCATCACCGGCGAATTCAACTGCGAAGTCTTGGGCCCGAAGGACGCCGAACCGCTCTACTGGTTCCGTCAGCCCGAAAAGAAGTTCGGCAAGATGAAGCTCGAACGCATCGCCCTCGGCACGAAGTTTGACCTGCGCAACGTCGTTCCGGGCGGCAAGCTCTAAACCGCTCTGCGACTTGCAGTAAACCGAAACACATTCGGCAGCCTTTGGGCTGCCGAATTGCGTTTGGGAGCGATGCTTTGATGGCGGAAGCTGAACGACGATTGTTCGTCATTCAAACAAACCGACAGAGCATCCGTTCTCTCTCGTTGAGGATTACCAGAGCCAGCGGACCACGGCGTGGGCCTCGGTCTGCTCGCGGTTTTCGCCGTAGATGTAGCCGCCTCCCAGGGTGAGCGTCATGGCGTTCTTACGGTCGTAGAGCGTGTAGGCGAGCGTTGCCTCGGCTTGCCAGCGGTCAAGCGCTACAAGAGACCATTCGCCGGCATTCCGGCCGCGGAAATCTTTGAAACGCCCTTCCATGTCCAGATCGGAAAGGGTGACTTCTCCTCCCAGGGAGAACGCCACGTTGTGCTGCGTCGAGTCTTCTCCCGCCCAATCGTGGCGCAGAGTGCCCTTGGCCGGGATGCTGAAGATGCTCATGGATTCCTCTTCGCCGTGCAGAAGTTCCGTTCCGCCCTGCAACTTGACGTCAAAGTCGTGTTGATTGAGCCAGGCGTACTGAAGTCCAATTTCGGGCGCAAGGGTAGTCTTCTTGCCGACGTCTTTCGACAACGTGAATTCATAAGCAGCAGAGAGGCGTGCGAGGACAACATCGTTGGTCGTGTCGGTGTGAAGCTCGGCCGCATCGTTCATTTGATCCTGGTCGGCGTTCTGGTGCAGATAGGCCAAAAGCGCGCGGTACTGCATGCGGTCGCGGCGATGTTCGCCGTAGAGCGCGGCCCAGGCGCTCTTGAGATCTCCGGACGTATAGGCGGCGGATCCGAGAGAGTGCAAAGCCCCCGAGCCGTAGCCGACGGCGGCTCCCCAGAAACCGTTTTCCGTGCGGAAATCCTTGCCCGCCGTAAAGCCGCGTAGGTTGGCGTCAAAGCCGACCGTAGCGTCGGGCGTACGACGGTCGTGAATGTAGACCGGACGAACCCAAAGCGCATCCGAATGATCGGGTCGCCAGTGGAAGAGGCCGTCCGAAATGGTTTCAAGACTCGAGAAGGCAAAATGACTCGTGGCGCTCGTCATGGTGGAGGCGGATTCGTCGGGCTTGATGGTGCTCTGAAGCGAGTACCCGATGTAGACGTTGTCTTCCGTACCGGCAACGAGGTTGCCTTCGGCGTCCGTCATTCCCTGTTGAATGCCGCCGGACTCTTCGTCAAACGAAAAGATCCAGTTCTCCATCGGAGCGAAGTCAAGTGTCGCCCCCTTGTCGTCGAGCGAAGCGTTTTCGGCAAGAATGAGCCAGGACGATTCTCCGGCGTGCGCAAGAGCTTCGTCGGCGTTTAGGATGCGGACGTTGACCGCACTTCCCTCTTCGAGGGTCAGACGATTGCCGGCAAGACTCAACGGTGCGAATTCTCCGTGGGCCGAGGTTTCCTGTTCGGTTACGTCGTAAAGGCCAACGTTGAATTCGGTATTGGATCGCAGGGCAAAGAAGTTTCGACTTGCTTCGGGAGTACTGTCTGTGCGGTACCAGATGAGCTTGGCGTCGTCCTGTAGCGAGAACGATCCTTCTGTAACGTCAAAAAGCGTGTCGGCTTCAAAATGAGATTCCCCGCCAAGCGTCCAGTCGGCCGCGCCGGTCTTCGTTACTTTCAACAGACCGTTGGCAGAACCGCTTGAATAATATTTGGACGCGTGAATGCCCAGGTCGCTCGTGAAGTCAGCATTCGTTTGCACCTCAAGGTTGACCGTCCGGTTTTGAGAGCCGAAGACCACGCCGATGGCGGAAGCCTTTTCATCATCACCTTCTGAGGCGTTTTGCCAGATTGTCTCCTGATCATTACTGAGGAGAATGTCGGCGGAGGCACCATAGTCCTCAAACTGTCCGTAGATGCTCAGAACCTTTCCATAACGTCCGCTTCTGCTACTGGCGTTGTTACCGACGGCTGAAATATTGTGGAAGGTGGCGCTGGATGTCGTCCCTTCGGGGGAAACGAGCGTCATCGCGCCGGTCGAGGAAGAGTTGTTCGTGAACGTGACGTTTTGAACGGTCAGCGAGTCATTGCCGGAGAAATAGCTCGTGAACTGTCCTCCGCGGTTTC
Source organism: uncultured Sutterella sp. (assembly GCA_949282745.1). Classification (GTDB taxonomy): domain Bacteria; phylum Pseudomonadota; class Gammaproteobacteria; order Burkholderiales; family Burkholderiaceae_F; genus Sutterella. The sequence goes on from CASDQM010000015.1 coordinate 38,390, forward strand.
CGTCAAAGAGGGAATTTTGGATCGTAGCGCTCTGGAAGCCGGTGACTGAGAGCATGCCGCTGGTTTGCGTTTTGGTGGCGGTATTGCCCGTAAAAGATGCGCCGGTTATGGAGAGGGTTCCGCCAAGTTCATCGGCAGTGGCGGAGGTGGGAAGGTACCGATTGTAGGCAAAGGAAGCTACGTAATTTCCGACGGTGTTGCCCGTGGCAGTGAACTCGTTGATTGTCCCCCCGGCAAGATCCAAATAGAAAGCGGAACCGGTTGCCGTATTGCCTTGTAGGACCAATGTGGAGAGCGTGGCAATGTTGGCGCCGAGTCCGAAGTTAAGGATAGAGGAGCCGGAGTTTCCCGCGAGCGTTACGTTGCGCATCGAGAGGCGATCGAACCACATGGGTTCGGTGTTGCCGCTCCATCTGTTTGGATCGGTAAGGATCACGGCCTCATCGCCGGCAGTGAAATCGGTCACTGAGAAATCACTCATATTGAGGGTGAGCGTTTTCTCGTAGTGAAAACTCGCGGTGTTGAATAAAAGCGCGCTCTGCGTGCCGGTGCCGCCTCGGAGATCGAGTCCCTCCAGGCGAATGTTACTGTTGTAGACGTTCAGGTCAAGAAGAGCGCCGTCCGGTGTGTCGGTGGCTTGGATGACGACGGGGCTTCCGTCCTCCTTACTGCCGATGAGAGCCAGATCGATGCCGTTGTATACGGTGAAGCTCAAATTGTCCGTCGATAAATCGGACTGAATGAGATAGTTGGTATCGGAACGAACGGTCGTTTGAAAGTCGCCGACGTCGTTAACCGGGACATCTTCCGCAACCGCCGTAACAGGGAAAGTGAAGAGTCCTGAAAGGATTAGTGAAAGGGCGGTTTGTGAGAAGGGGCGATTCGCCGTTGTGAACAGCTCCTTCGCAATGTATTTGAAATCGATTACAGGAGTGTAGATTTCACTCGGGGGGGGGGTAGCTATCATTTCTTTGATTTTGATAAACTTATTTAATTGCACGAAGAAAGCCCACAAGCCGATAAGCGACCGATCAGGGGTTTTCAAAAGAAGTCGAGACGGAAGTTGAAGAGATCGATCATCAACTTGCCGACGGATTCCCGTAGAACAATCGGTCGAGAATGCAGTAAAGAAAGGGGGGCGTCGTTCGAGGGTGATCCTGAGGAAAGCATTATATCGGTGGCGAACACGCAGAATCAAATGGCGTCTTATGGAATTTTGGAAGGACGCTTTTGCGAGCCCCCTTGGAATGAAACTGTCGCCATTCCGTCACCTCAGTTCCATTGCCTTGAAGTTTTCCGCAATCGCCGCTTCGACCTGCGTCTTCACTTCCTTGACGGTGGTTCGCTTCGCTCCGAGCGAGAGAGCTGTCTCGGAAAACCCGAGAGCCGCGTCTGCCGTCTGACGAACGATCTCTTCGAGCCTTGCGACGGACGTTGCCATGAGGTCGCTCATGCGCTCGAGCGCGTCGCGCGTGATGCGCCGTCCATTTCCCCCGAAGGACGTGGCGTGCTCGCCATAGGGACCGGGCGCGTAAGTGATGTCAAAGAGCGGCGACATCTCCCAACGTCCGTCGTCATGAAGAAGAAATCCGAAGTTCTTTCCGTGGTCGTCTTCGTTTCTGAGGAAATAGGAAAGTACCGCCCTTCGGAAAAGCTCCTCCATTTCTCCCTGCGACTGCGTGAGCCGATAAGTGAGGCGCATGAGGTCAAAATAGTCGAAGACGGGTTCCCGGAAGTTGGCGTTGAGGAGCCCTGCGGCCGACACGTAGTGAACGCGTCCCGTGGCCGTACGGTCGAACCGTTCCATCCCGAGCCAGTAGGGGGCCTTGGGGCGGCCTCTGCCTTGAGGACCTTCAAAGAGCTTCCACGCGGGCGTACGGATGCCGGCCTTTTCCGCGGTGGCAAGTGCGGCGGCTTCGAAGAGGCCTTCTTCGTGGGCGAGCGGGAAGTCGGGCGAGGTGAATTTGACGAGCCAGGCCGTCATGCCTTCCTTCGGGATAAGCGAAGTCTGGGCAAAATCGCTCCCGAACCAGAGCTGCGCCTTGGGACGCGACCCTCCGGCGCTCCCGCAGGCGACGAGTTCGGGAAAGAGTTCCGTCTCTTCCGTTTCGAGAAAGGTATGGGCGGCGGTGCCGAGCGCCGTGAGGGGAACGCACTCTTTTGCGGGCGGCGTCGAGCCTTCGGGTTCGCAAGACAGAGCGCCCGTTGCGCGGCTTCCGACGAAGGCGAGTCGGTCGAGCGGCGTGACGGCATCGCGAGGAACACCGGTCTTTTGGAATGCCCGATCCATGAGCCAAAGACCGAAGCCGTCGGGAAGGCTTTCCGCGAGAAACCCGGGAAGCTCCGCAGGACAATTTCTCGGCGTGGAATACGGATCCTTGGCGTAGGGAAGCGTAAGCGGAGAGAGGGATCCGGTGGTTTCCGCGAAGGTCGAGAGGTACTCCCCGTCGTAGCGGAAGACGACGTTGCCGTCACGTTCTTCTACGCGTCCGACCGGCACGCGGCGGCCGTCCTCAAAGGTTCGAAACACCAACAGGGACTTTTCCATAACGTCTCTCCCACGGTTACGGGTCGGTCGGGGTGAGGCAGGGGGCAGGCGGACAAAGTAGCCGTCGCCCCGAACCGCACAGCAGGCGGCTCCGATTCTCGAGGAGCCGCCATGCAAAGCGCTGTCAATAGAGCGAAAACATCTCCTTCACCGCGGCGGGCGAATCCGTGCGGGTGAGGGCGAGCTGCAGAAGAACGCGGGCCTTCCAAGGAAGGAGGGACCCCGACGGGATCCAGCCCGCTTCCTGCCAGCGCGCAAGGCCTTCCACCGTCATGCCGCCGCCGACGCGGGACGCGCGCACGACGATGACGCCGGCCTTCGAGGCTTCCATGAGCGCTTCTTCGGTATTGCCGTGCACGGAGCCGTTCCCGGTCCCGGCATGAATGATCCCGCGGGCCCCGGCGGCCACGGCGGCGCGAACGAGCACGCCGTCGTCGTCCGCGTGGGAGACCACGATGTCGACGCGCGGAAGTTCGTCGGGAAGATTCTCGACACTGAAGGGAGTGCGGATCGTATGGGCGCGGGCGGGAGAGCGGAAGAATTCGATGCGCGGACCCGCGATCATGCCGATCGCCCCGAAGTCGCGCGAGAGGAAGGTCGAGACGTTCGTCGGATTCGTCTTCGTCCCTTCGCGGGCGTCGAGGATGAGGTCGTTCAGGACGATGAGGACGCCCTTCTTGTGGGCGGCCGGGGTCGAAGCGACGCGCACGGCGTTGTAGAGGTTGAGCGGACCGTCGGCGGAGAGGGCCGTCGCGGGACGCATGGCGCCCGTGAGCACGACGGGCTTGGCGGTATTGAGGACGAGCGTCAGGAAGTAGGCGGTTTCCTCGAGTGTGTCGGTGCCGTGCGTCACGACGATCCCGTCGATGTCTTCGCGCGCGGCATAGGCTTCGATGCGTTCGGCCAGAGCACGCCAGACGCCGTAGGTCATGGAGCTCGAATCGATGTTGGCGACCTGTTCGACTTCGAGTTCGGCAATCTTTTCAATGCCCGGGACGGCCGCGACGAGGTCGGTCACGCGGAAGTTTTCAATGCCGTAGCCCGTCATCTGGTCGGGGCTCTTCCCGGAACTGACGATGGTGCCGCCCGTGGCGAGAAGGGCGATGCGGGGTCGTTCGATCGACATGGCGAGGAATCCTCTCACAGAAAAATATGGAAAGCCATGAGTGTAGCGCGTCGCAACCGGTTCGAGGAGGCTCGGCGAAGGCTATGGAATGTCTTTTCGCGCCAAGCCGGCGCTCACGATGCGTCCTTCGATGACCGACGTGCCCCGAAGGGCGTCGCGGAAGCCGACTTCGGGCGCGGGCGTCGTGACGAGCCTCTCGAACGGGACGCAGCGCTGTCTGTTGCGCAAACGACAACGCGGCGGGGTGCTTAGCGAAGCCTCCCGCCGCATAAAGCGTCGTGTGTGATTGTGCCCGCTCAAGGCCGCATCAGAAAGTCGAGCGCCATCGCCGCTTCGATTTTGACCCCAGGCATAAAGCAGCCCTCGTCGGGCCGGAAGGCCGGGTGATGGTTCGCGTAGGGGTAGCCCTCTTCCGCGGTGCCGCCCCCGAGAATGAGGTAGACGGAGGGAACCTTTTGTGCAAAGGCCGAGAAGTCTTCGGAGCCGGTCATCCCGGTGCCTGTTGCGACCTTGTCCGCGGGCATCACTTCCTTGGCGACTCTCAGGGCTCGTTCGATCATGGACGGATCCTGAATGGTGGCGGCGCAGCCGCGGACGGCGTGAATGTCAACTTCCGCGCCGTGCACGGCCGCGACGCTTCGTGCGACGGCTTCGATGCGCTCAAAAAGGAAGTCGCGATCCTCTTCGCTCTTCGTACGGAAATTGACGCCGATTTTCGCGGTGTCGGGAATGACGTTCACGGCGTTTCCCGCTTGAAAGATCGTGGGGGAGACGACTGCAAAGCGTCCGGGCGGGAGGTTTCGCGAAACGATCGTGTGCATCGCAAGGACCATTTCGGCTCCGACCAGAATCGGGTCGACCCCGGCGTGGGGCATCGAGCCGTGCGTGCCTCGGCCCTTGATCGTGACGGTGATTTCGTCGCAGGTGGTCGTGACGGCGGGCGTCGTCGTGACGCGCACGAGTCCGATCGGATCGTTCATGACGTGCAGACCCACGCAGACGTCGACCCCTTCGAGCACGCCCGCCTTCACCATTTCCGCCGCGCCGCCCGGGGCCTGCTCTTCGGCGTGCTGGAAGAAGAATTTCACCGTTCCTTGGATTTCGTCCTTGAGGGACAAAAGAAGCTTCGCCGTTCCGAGAAGCATCGCCGCATGGGCGTCGTGTCCGCAGACGTGGGAGACGCCCGGGACGACGGAGCGGCAGGCAAGCCCTTCCGCCTCTTCCACGGGGAGAGCGTCGATGTCGGCGCGAAGCGCGATCGTACGGCCCGGGCCCTTTCCGCCCTTGAGCGTCGCGACGCGGCTCGTGGGCGTGGGACTTGCGACGTCGTCGTAGCCCATGGCGCGCAGTTCCGCCTCGATGTAGGCGGCGGTTTCGTGTTCTTGGAAACTCGGTTCGGGGTGTTGGTGGATGTGGCTGCGCCAGGCGAGGACGTCCCGGCGGAGTTCTTCGGTGAGTAGCGGCTCGATCAGCGTGAGAAGTTCGGACACGGGCGTTTCCTCCTGATTCTTGGGGCGATATTCGTTTTGGACGACACAAAAGCCTAGCCGAGGAAAGCTTTTCCGAGGGGCGCGGGCGTCGGGCGAAATGCAGGTTTCTTTCGAGAGCGCAAAAGGGATCGGGCGGATGCCGTAGACGGTCGGGAAATGGTCGACCAATGACGACCAAAAGAAGGCAATCGGTTGAAAAAGGTCTGCCAAAACCGACCGTTGGGTGGTTTTGCCCAAGCTCCCCGAAGGTCGCGCAAAGAACCTTCAAATCGTTGTGCGGGAAGCCGACGCGCTCTCAAAAAGGAGAGTAGAGTCAACCTCACGACGGCGCAAAACGGAGCCCATGGAAAAGAACGCGGACTTCGGCGCGCAAAGAAACCAACACTCGACACTCACACCCAGGAAGGAAAACGCCATGCTGAAATTCGGACTCAAATCGAAATGCTTCGCCCTCGTTGCCGCCGCCCTCATGGCGGGCGGCGTCTCCGCGGCCGACAAGATCCGCGTCGCGAGCGAAGGGACCTTCGCCCCGTTTGAGTTCATGAACTCAAAGACGGGCCAGCTCGAAGGCTTCGAAATCGACCTCGTCAAGGCCCTTTGCGCCAAGATGGGGAAGGAACCCGAAATCACGATGTACAAGTTCGACGGGATTCTCCCGGCGGTTCTCTCGAACACCGTCGACTTCGCCGCCGCGGGCTTCGCGATTACGGAAGAACGCAAGAAGAAGGTACTCTTCACCGATCCCTTCTACAAGTCCGGGATCACCGTGATTCTGCCCGCCAAGAGCGACCTCAAGATCGAGAAGTTCGAAGACCTGAAGGGAAAGAGCATTTCGGTGCAGATGGGCTCCATCAGTCACGACAAGGCGAAGACCATTCCCGACGCGCAGATCACGACCTTCGACCAGAGTCCCGACGCGATCCTCAACATGATCCAGGGCGGAAGCGACGCGGCGATCAATTCGCTTGCCTCGACCGACTACATGATCGCGACGCGTCCGGCCCTCGCCAAGCAGGTGAAGCGCCTCGACGTCGAGCAGGGAAGCTACATGGCGATGGTGGTGCCGAAGAACCGTCCCGAAACGCGCGACGCCCTCAACAAGGCCCTCAAGGAAATCATGGCCGACGGCACCTACGACAAGATCCACCAGAAGTGGTTCGGCCGCCCGGCCACCTGGAACAAGACGCCCGCGAAGTAAGGCTCGCGGTGCGGTCGGGGCGAAGACTCCTTGCGGGGTTTTCGCCCCGAGTCATTTTCGAAAGAACGCCCGGAAGCGGCCGGAAGGCGACTTGTCGCCTGCAGTCTCCGGGCGTTTTCGTTCACGGCTCGATCGCTTTGATCACGCGGCAGGGATTGCCGACGGCGACGACGTTCTCCGGAATGGAGCGGGTGACGACGCTGCCCGCCCCGATCACGCTGTTGCGCCCGATCGTGACGCCCGGAAGCAGAATGGCGCCGCCGCCGATCCAGACGCCGTCTTCGATTTTGACGGGGCGCGCAACGGTTCGGCAGAGGCCTTCGCCCGGAATGTCTTCGGTGACGAGCCGTTCGGATAGGCGCGTCGAGTGCGTCCCCGTATAGATCTGCACGTTGGGAGCGATGAGGACGTTGTTCCCGATGTCGATGCGGTGGTTGTCGATGAAGGTGCAGTTCATGTTGATGACCACGTTGTCGCCGATAAAGATGTGGCGGCCGAGTTCGCAATGAAAATCAATGTCGAGATGAACGCCCTTCCCCACGTGTCCGAAGAGTTCGCGCATCAGGCGCTCTTTTTCTCCAGCGTCGGCGTACTCGACGTCGTTCAACTGCCGCAGAAGCTTTCTCGAGCGACGGATCATTCGGAGAAGGTCGGGGTCCTTCCCGCCGACAAAAGGTTCGCCTGCGAGGCACTTTTCGTATTCCGTGGACATGATTCTTCCTTGCATTTGAGAGAACATGAGGCAACCGTCGAAGCGCCCGACGGTGCCTCCTTTCGTTCAGTCTACAAAAGCGGAGCTTCCGATCGGCGATGATCCGTTTCGCTTTTTCGTACGAACGTCCCGTCCCATAGCGTAGGAGGGGAAAGCGTACGGTCGCCGCATTCAAGTCATGCCGTGTTACCGATCGGTCCGCCCCGTCGTCTTTTTTCAATCTTTTGATGAGCATCAAGATCCTTCTCGGGGAACGGCGAGGTTTTTTCGCCGGAACGGTTAAAATGAGTATTGTTTTCAATGGCTGAGGGAATCCTCCCCGGCGCAGACCTCCCAAGACTAAGGACAAAGCAAAATGAATGAAACCACCAAGTACGGACTCTTCTTTGTGGGCGGCGTGATCGTGGGCGCGCTCGGCGCCGTGGCTCTTACGCGCGGCAAGCTTGACGTCAAGCCCCTCGCGACGAACCTTCTGAGTTCCGGCATGGATCTGCGCGACAAGATCATGGCGGGCGTCGAAGGCGTCAGGGAAGACCTGGCCGACGTCGTGGCCGAAGCCGAAGTCAAGGCCCAGGAAAAGAAGCTTCAGAAGGAAGCTCAGGAAGCCGCTGCGACCGAAACGCCGGCCACTCCCGCGCCGGAAGCGAAGCCCGCCGCGGCCTAAGTTGCCGGGTAGGCATTGTCCATATTCGTCGGGGTGCGGCGAAAGCCGCGCCCCGAAACGCGTTTTTCTCCGGCCGTATCCGAAGAGAAAAAGAGGGGGCGCATGTCCTCCTTTTTCCGGAATCCGCTCGGAAAGTCACTTCTTAGAGGCCCTTCATGGTCTTCAAACTGGTTCACGAAGTCGGCAACCGCACCCGTTGGCGTACCGACGGGACGATGAGCCTCGTTTCGGCGAAGCTTCTCGCCGACGAACTCGAACAAACGCCGGGCGTCACCGGCCTTCGCGTCAATCCCCGCACGGGATCGGTCGTCGTGACGGTGGCGGACTGGGACGCACGCGAGCGCGTCGCCCGTTACTTTGCGTCGCTCGAAAAGGCGCCCCTCATCACCCGCGTCGATACGCAGGCCGCCCGCAGGGCGCTCGCTCAAGCGGCGGCCGCGAAGACGGAATCGGCGGCTTCTTGCGATTCCGCGGCCGCGTCCGCTTTGTCGGGCACGATCGCGACCGTCAACCGCGCACTCTCCGATATGCCGGTCCTGCACGTCTGGCAGCGTCTTTCGAAATATTTTCTCGGGGGCGTTTCGGGGCGCGGCCGCTCGGCTGCGGGTCGTGCCGGATCGGGCGCTCTGGCGCTCACCGCCGAGAAGCCCGAGCGCGAAGAAGGAGCGCTTGACTTTGCACCGCTTACGCGCTTTCTCTTCCTGCGCCCGCTTCTTCCCGTGGGACTGAACGCTGCGAACGCGCTTCTGGCGAGCGTTCCCTTCGTGCTCTCGGGCGTGAAGTCGCTCCTTCGCGGACGCTTCGACGTGGCGGTGTTGGACGGCGCGGCGCTTCTCGTCTCGTTTTTGCGCAGGGACTTCCGCACGGCGGGGTTGCTGATCGTCCTTCTCGGTTTGGGCGAAATGCTCGAATCCTATACGCGAAAGAAGTCGATGGCGAGCCTTGCCGATGAGTTGGCCCTGCGTGTCGACAGCGTCTGGGTGCGCAGGGGAGACGGGAACGTCAAGATCGCGCTTCGCGACGTCACGAAGGAAGACGTCGTTGTGGTGCACGCGGGGAACGCCATTCCCGTCGACGGGATCGTTGTGGACGGCGACGGCAGCGTCAACCAGGCCTCGATGACGGGCGAACCCCTGCCCGTGCACCGCATGAAGGGCGGCACCGTCTTTGCGGGCACGGTTTTGGAAGACGGCGAACTCATGATCCGGCCCACGGGCGTGGGCGACGGCACGCGTCTGCAGCAGATCGTGCGCTTCATCGAGAATTCCGAAGCCGCGAAGGCCGGGATCGAAGGGAAGGCCCTCAAGTGGGCGGACCGTATCGTTCCCTATCACTTCCTCCTCGCGGGGCTCGTGTGGCTCGTGACGCGGGACTTCGCGCGCATGGCCTCCGTCCTCATGGTCGACTTCAGCTGCGCGCTCCGTCTCGCGACGCCCCTGGCGATTCTCACCGCCATGCGCACGGGCACCCAGCGCGGCGTCGTCGTGAAGGGCGGCAAGTACTTGGAAGCCCTCGCCGAAGTCGACACGGTGGTCTTCGACAAGACGGGAACGCTCACGGCGAGCGCGCCGGAGTTGGCGGACGTCGTCACCTTGGACGAGGCGCACGACGCGGACGATCTCCTTCGTCTCGCCGCCTGTCTTGAAGAGCACTTCCCGCACCCCGTCGGCCGCGCCGTCGTGCACGCCGCGGAAGCCAAGGGTCTCGCCCACACGATCGAAGCGCACGACGCGAAGATCGACTACGTGGTGGCCCACGGGATCGCCTCCTCCGTCGAAGGGGAGCGCGTGGTGCTGGGTTCCCGCCACTTCGTCGAAGAAGACGAAGGGATTTCGGTCGAAATCGGGCAGGAGGCGGCCGAACGTCTCGCGCGCGAAGGAAAATCGATTCTCTACCTCGCTGTGGGCGGTCGTCTCGCCGGTCTTCTCGGGATCGAGGATCCGATCCGCGAAGAGGCGAAATCCGTCATCGCGGCCCTTCACGATCGCGGCGTCAAGGAAGTCTGGATGCTCACGGGCGACGACGAGCGCACCGCTCGGGTCGTCGCCGAAAAGCTCGGGATCGACCACTACCGCGCCGGCATTCTTCCCGCCGACAAGGCGGCGGTCGTGACGGCCCTGAAGGAAAAGGGCGCCAAGGTCCTGATGGTGGGAGACGGCGTCAACGACAGTCCGGCGCTCTCCGCCTCGCATGTGGGCGTCACGCTTCGCGACGGCGCGGACATCGCGCAGGAAGTGGCCGACGTGGTGCTCACCGAAAACACGCTCGAAGGTTTGCCCGTTGCGATGGACCTCGGCAAGGCCGCCATGGCGCGCATCCGTCAGAATTTCGCCGCGTCCGTCGGCCTGAACGGTTTGTTCCTCGCGGGCGGTCTCACCGGGACCCTCATGCCCGCGGCCGGAGCGCTTCTGCACAACGGCACGACGATCGGCGTGTGCCTGAACGCCATGCGCAATCCCGACGCCAAGGGGATTGACGGGAAGGAACTCCTCTCCGACATCGGGGAGAACCTCCGTCATGCGCTCTCGCACGTCACCGACACGCTTGAGCGCGCGGAAGGCGCGGCCTCGACGCAGACGGGAACGGGCGGTCACGGCGGACAAGGTGCCGGTCACGGGCGCGGACGTCTTCCGGCGCTCGCCTGACGTCGACGACCTGCAGACAACAATCAAAGGAGATCCATCATGAACGCAATCACGACCGAAAGTCTCCTCGCATCGGTGCGCTCCTTCGTTCCGGGGCGGCTTCGCCTGCGGCATCCGGTCCTCACCGAACTCTCGGACGACTTGGCCGAAGGGCTCGTTTCCTGGCTCAAGACGAAACCGGGCATGAAGGACGTGACGCTCAACCGCCGCGTGGGAAGCCTTCTTCTTCTCTGGGACGAGTCGGAAGCCGACTGGACCTTTGAAGAGTTGGCCGAAGAGGCCGCGGGACTTTTCGCGCTCTTTGCGCCCGCGGACGAATCTGTCTGCGGGGTCGGCGGCGAATGTGTCGAATCGACCTGCGCGACCTGCGAAGTTTCGCAGGATGCTGCGCCTTCGGAAGCTGAAACCGAAGCCTCGGCGGAAGGCGCCGGTCCTTGTCCTGCCTGCGCCTCCGTGAAGGCGTCGGTCGAGACGCTCGCCGAAACGCTCGAGCCCGTGGGTGAGACGTTGAAGCGTTGCGGCGGGAAGGTGCTCGATCTTGTGGCGCCGATCGTGGTGCCCGGGAAGAAGGCGAAGGCGGGTGCGCGTACGCGCCGCGTCGCGCAGAACCGTCTGATGGGCGGAGCGCTCGCGGGCTCCACCGCGGTGATCTTCCTTCGCGCCTGGGGCGCCCATTGGGTGCTCGGTTCCGTCTTCTTCGGGTTCCTCGCGGTGCACCTCTGGCAGCACCGCCGCGTGCTCTGAGAAACTTTGCGCCCGACGGGACAGGGCCCTGCGGGGCGCCGTTCTTTCAGGTAGAGTAGGGCGGACGTTCTGCGTGAAGTCATTTGGATTTCACGCGGGCGCCCGCCTTTTTCCTGACCGTTCGCTTGAGTACTCGGCGGACGATTTTCTCCTTCTTTCTCCGGAGCAACCATGCCCGCCAAAACCATCCGTGCGGTGACGCTTGCGATTCTCTTTCTCGTGGCGCTTGCGCTCGCCTTTCTCTCTTTTGCGCTCCTGCTTCTTGCGGTGGTGCTATGCATCTTCTTCGCCTTGCTTGCTTTCATTGCGGCGCCCGAAGAAACGAAGGCCTTCGTGCGGGGCTCCCGCGACACGGTGGACGCCTGGGTGCGCGCCATGGTGAAGCTCGTCGAAGACGCGGGCCGCACGATGGAAGCTTGGATGGCGAGGTTTGCCGGAGGGACGGCGCAGGCCCCCGAGGCGAACGCCGGGGAAGAGGAAGCTGCGAAGAAGCCGGAGGCGCCTTCGGAAGACGCGACGGACCGTCCCGCGCCGACGAAGGAAAACGCCTTGACGGAGGTCCCGAAGACGACGGAGAACGTCGCGAAGACGCCCGAAGGCTGAGGGGAAAGACGCTTCGAACGAATCCGCTCTCCCGCAAAATGAAAAAACCGGCGATCCGCACAAAGGACGCCGGTTTTGCCGTATGGGGCGAAGAGAAGAAGTCGGGACTCAGGCGAGCGCTTCAGGCGACTCGGGGAGAATCTGCCCGCCGTCCACCACGAGGCTCTGTCCCGTGACGTAGTGCGCTTCCTTCGACGCGAAGAAGAGGACGGCCGTCCCGATGTTTTCGGGGGTGCCGAGGCGCTTCATCGGGATGCAGCGCGCCATTTGAGCGAGGTACTCTTCACCGAGGCCGTCCAGACCCTCCGTCGCGATGTTGCCCGGCTGCACGGCGTTCACCGTGATCCCGTAGGGAGCGAGTTCGATAGCGGCCGTGCGCATGAAGCCGAGCTGCGCGGCCTTCGAAGCCCCGTAGTGCGCCCAACCCGGATACCCCGTGATCGGGCCCGTGATGGAGCTCGTCAAGACGATGCGCCCGAAGGTTTGCTTTTTCATGACGGGGATCGCCGCCTGAACGGAGAGGAAGGTTCCCTTGACGTTCACGTTCATCACGCGCTCGAAGTCGGCTTCCGTCATCTCTTCGAGTTTCGCCTGAGGGAAGATCCCGGCGTTGGCGCAGAGAATGTCAAGGCGTCCCCAGCGTTCGACGGCGCGCTTCACCATCGCTTCGCAGAATTCGCGCTTCGTGACGTCTCCCGCGAGACCCTCGGCTTCGACCCCGAAGCTGCGGAGCTCTTCCGCTGCCTCGCGGCATTCGTTTTCTTCCAGACCCGCCACGAGCACCTTGGCGCCCGCTTTGGCGAGCACCCGGGCAATGCCGCGGCCGATGCCGCGCGAGCCGCCCGTAACGATGGCCACCTGATTCTGAAGATTGCCGAGCATGCGAAAACCTCACGAAAAAAGAGAAGACGAAGGCCGCCTCTCACGAAGAAGCGGCGACGAAGGGAAGGCGCTTCGGGACTTTGGGAAGAGTTACCCGAAGATCTTGCACCAGAGCCAGGCGGGAACGCCGAAGATCACGAGGTAGGTGATGATCATCGCGGCGGCCTGTACGAAGTGGCTCTTCGAGATCCCCAGAACGATCGGGCCGAGGCCGTCCCAAACCTTGAAGAGGAGAAGGAAGCTCGCGACGGCCCAGATGAGGCCGAAAACAATGGAAAAGAAGGTGAACATGACGTTTCCTTGAGATCGGGATGAAAAGGTTCGCCTCGGACGAAATCCGTCCGAGGACTTTTGCGAATCCATTCTAAGGGAGGCGCCTTAATGACGACTGAGAGGGAAAACGCTTGTTTTCGACTGAGGTTTGGGAACGGTCGTCCCTTCGGATTCGTTTGGAAAGCCAGGGAAAAGAAGCTATGGCTAAGAACCTCGGAGGACGGTTGTCGAGGCGGCGTGGGTTGAAGAAGAGCGGGGCTTCGCTTACTTCTTCTTCGCGCGCGTGAGACGAAACACCATCACGGCGAGGAGCGCAATCCCGACGAGTTCCGCCGTGTTGAGCGTGAGGCCGAGAAGCAGAACGCCCAACACCACAGCCGTCAATGGCTCGAAGTTGGCGAGTAGCGCTGTGGTAGGTGCCGAGATGTAGGCAAGGCTCTTCAGGTAGCACCAGAAGGCCGCGACCGTTCCGACGGCGGCGATGTAAAAGTACAACCCCGTCGTGACGAGATTCCATTCCACGGCGGCGACGTCCGGGGGATTGATGAGGCAGAGAATCGCGCCGCCCAAGGTCATGCCCCAACCCACGACGACCCCGACGGGCAGGTGCGTGAGCATGCGTTTGGGCTGCACCGTGCAGAAGGCCCCGCAGGCGGCGGACGCAATCCCCCAGAGCACTCCAGCGGGCGAGAAGTCAAGGGTGGAGAAGTCTCCCTTCGTGACGAGAAGCGAGACGCCGCCGATGGCGAGCGCAATCGAAAGCCATTCGTCGCGCGTGATGGCGCGGTGCTCCGAATACGCGGTCCACCCGGTTACGAAAAGCGGTCCCGTCGTGACGGTGAGGGCCGCCGTCGCGGCGTTGGCGTCCCGAATCGAGAGAAAGAAGGTGAGCTGAATCCCGAGCATTCCGAGGGCGTAGAGGATGAGGTCGCGCCGGTCCGTCTTGTTGCGAAAAGGAGCGAGGACGTCTTCGCGCAGGACGAGTGCTTCGAGTGCCAAAAGGAGCACGCCCGCGCCCGCAAGACGAAGGGACGCGAGGTCGATCGCGTCGAACGACACCCCCTCCATGAGGTATTGCGCCGCAATGCTCATGGAACCCCAGAAGACGCCGGCGGCGGAAGCGAGAAGAATGCCGATCATGGGACGCGGGAGCATCGGAAGACCTCGAAGAGGAAGTGGAAGAGGGGACGAAAGTGCGGGATGACGCCAGTTTGTCAAGTGGTGTCAAGGGGCGAGAACAACGGAGAGTGTAGCAGGTCGGATGAAGGGGCAAAGGCCTTGAAATGCGAGGGATCGGGAGGACGGGAAGAAGGGAGCGGAGAGAACGTCCGGAGGGCAAAGTGACAACTATGCAACAAAAGTGCGAGTACATGTTGCGCTGTATGATTAGCTACTGTCGCAAGCTATTACGGAAAGAAGTAAGGGTAAACCTCTATGGGGGGGGTAAAAGTTATGAAAATATGCCCTCGTCCGAACGGCAAAGAAGTCCCTTTCCTGAAGGCAAGCGGGTAAGGGCGGCCGTGAAGGATGCGGGGTCCGACGATCCATTCCATTCCCGTCGGATCCCTTCCACAGATCAGACTTACATAAAAGGTATTGACATGTTCAAGAAGTCTCTGATTGCTGTCGCCGCCCTCAGCGCCCTCGCCGGCTCCGCCATGGCTGCCGACGTCACGATCTATGGTCGTATCGACACGGGTTTCCGTTATTCGAACGTTGACTACGACGTCCCGGGTGTTGACGACAAGTCCACCTTTGAAATGTCCTCCGGCAACTACACGGGCAACCGCGTCGGCATCAAGGGTTCGGAAGACCTCGGCAACGGCATGACGGTTGGTTTCGTCCTTGAAAACGGTTTTGACTCCGACGACGGTTCATTTGACTCGAACGAAGACCTCTTCGGTCGTGAAGCTCTCCTCTACGTTGAAGGCGACTTCGGTAAGGTCGGTTTCGGCCGCATGGGCATCCTCAACAGCACGGCCGGCTCGTTTGCCATCGGCAACTTCACGCCGTGGGGCACGGGTTGGGGTGCGGTCGGCGACCAGTCCCTCATCTTCGGTGCCAACATCGGCTCCCGTTGGGACAACATGATCTCCTATCGTTCGCCTGAATTCGCCGGTGTTCAGATCCACGCTCAGTACTCCTTCGGTGCGAACACGACCGGTGACGAAGTCGAAGGCAAGACCACGACCGACCGCTACTATGCTCTCGGTGCGACGTACAAGAACGGCGGCCTCAACCTGATCGGTATCGTTGACTCCATCAATGAAAAGCATGCTGCTGGTACGGAAGATCCCAACGACACGCTCCGTGTGACGATCGGCGGTTCGTATGACTTCGGTGTTGTCAAGCCCTATTTGTCGGCCGCCTACTTCAAGGACGCCCGTATGAAGAGTTGGATGGATAGCTACAATACCGAAGGCAAGACGGGAACGTTGGATCAGCTTAAAGGTGACTGGGACGGTTACGGTGTGATCATCGGCGCTTCCGCTCCGCTCGTCGGCGGTACGGCTCACATGACGATCGGCTACATGGATGCTGAAGCTCAGAAGGACTACGTTGCGACTTTTGATCCCAATGGTGCTGACTTGACCCGTTACACCTTCGCCATCGGTTACGAATATCCGCTTAGCAAGCGCACCAAGGTCTATGCTGACGCCGGCTACTTCAAGGATGAAATGGACTACAACTCGAAGGATTGGATTGATCGCGATCCGGAAGGCTATCAGGCTGCCGTCGGTCTCGTTCACTACTTCTAATCAGCGTTTAACTGGGTGTTTCAACACCTGATCTAACCTGATGAGAGAGCCCTCTCCGAGCAATCGGCGGGGGCTCTTGCTTTATGGTTGAGGGGGTAGAGTGAACTTTCTGCAACAAAATTTGTTCTTTTGTATTTAACTTGCGACACTAGGGAAGAGGCTTTCTCTCTTGAGGGGTTGAGGGTTACTACCTAGATGGGGCGGGGTGGCTCATATGAGAGCATGATCCCGCCTAAGCAGGCGATTGGAACTTTTGGTTCACCGGGTGCTTGCCAATTTTCCCGGATGGTCGCCGCAAAAGGTTACGACAGATTCCTGATCAACAGGTATTGATGACCTGTCGGTCGGAATGACGGACTTTTCATAGAGAAAGAGTCCGGGCGGAGGCGCTCAAAATCCTTCGCTTATTACAACTTATCTTCTAGACATTAAGGAATGGAAATGTTCAAGAAGTCTCTCATTGCTATCGCTGCTCTCGGCGCCTTCGCTGGCTCCGCCATGGCTGCGGACATCACGATCTCCGGTCGTATCGACACGGGTCTCAACTTCCACGATTTCGAATACAAGAATCCTGTTACCGGCATTACGGATGACGGCAACGAATTCTCGATGAAGTCTGGCCAGTACTCTGGTTCTCGTGTCACCATCAAGGGTTCGGAAGACCTCGGTAACGGCATGAAGGTTGGTTTCATCCTCGAAAACGGTTTTGACAGTGATGACGGTGAGCTCGGTCAGGGCGGCCGCATCTTCGGCCGTGAAGCCATTGTTTACTTGGAAGGTGACTTCGGTCACATCTCCATGGGTCGTGAAGGCGCCCTCTCGTCCGGTCTGGGTTCCTACAATCTCGTGTATGGCTACACGCCGTACGGCACGGGTTGGGGTGACTTTGGCAGCAAGAACTCCGAATTCATGATCGGCGATCGTGATCGTTTCAACAACACGATCACCTATCGTTCGCCCGAATTCGCTGGCGTTCAGGTTTATGCTCAGTACTCGCTCGCCGCTGATGACGACGAAGATGATCAGTCGCGGAACAACAAGCGCTATGCCGGTTTGGGCGCCACCTACAAGCTCGGTGCTTTCAGCACGGGTCTTGTGGTTGATACGATCATGAACAAGGCCGCCTCCACCAACACCGAAGATTCTCTCGGCATTTCTTGGGGTGCTTCGTATGACCTCGGCTTTACGAAGCCGATGATCATGGTTCAGTACGGCAAGAACGAACAGAAGCTCGGTGGTTTTGAAGCTGCTGACGTCTACGAAGGTAACGTCCTTAGCGATGAAGGTATGAAGGGTTATGCCATCGCGATCGGTGCTATTACGCCTCTCTTCGGTGGTAACCTCTATACGGTCGCTAACTATACGGACGGCGAAACGGAAGCTGATACCTCCTTTGGTACGGCTACCGAGGTGAGTGCTATTCGTACGGCTGACATCCAGCGCTGGGGTATTTCCGTTGGTTACGACTATCCGCTCAGCAAGCGGACGAAGCTCTACGGTTTCGCTGCCTACAATGACGGTGAACTCAAGAGCACTGGTGTTAGAGACCACCAGACTGTTAAGTACGAAGAAACGGATATCGAAGCTGGCTTCGGTCTGATCCACTACTTCTAATCAGCCTTTCATCGGGTGTCTCCCACACCTGACATAAGCTGAAAGAGAGCCTCGCTCGATTCGTCGAACGGGGCTCTCAACGTATTTGGTCGTTCAATCTTGCCGGGTATCGGATCTCTCGGAGAGATTCCTTTCTATTCTCTTTCGGAGGTTTTTACCCCTCCTCAAAGCAACTCCGTCGTCCTGATCGTCCAGTCGACGCTCGCGAGCACGCCCCGCAACACCTTCGCCACCCTGCGAAAAAGTTTCTCTTCGAAAAGATCGTTTCGGTAGGAGAGTTCCACCGAGTCCTGCGAGGTATGAAACGGAATCTCGCAGACGGTGAGCGTCGGGAAGCGCTCGAGAAAACACTTCGCCGTGTGCATGGGCACGAGCGCGATGCGGTCGGTGCCGAGCAGATACTGCGGCACTTCCGCGTAGTGCGATGTCATCACGTCGACGCGCCGCCGATGTCCGAGCCGACGCAGATACCCCTCCGCCACTCCGAAGGTGCCGCCGTAGTGCACCACCACGTGGGGTCTCGCAGCGTACTCGTCCAATGTCAACGGTTTTCCTCGTTTCTCCGGATCGGATTCGTCAAAGAGACAACAGCTGTAGTTGTCAAAATATCTTTCCAAGATCCTTTATCCCCTCTTGGAGAGAAAAATGCAGTATCCTGCCGATCTTCGTGATGTCGTCGTCCGACGTATCCTAGCCCACGAAATTTCCGCCAGGGATGCCGTCGACGAGTACGGCGTCGCCCATTCCACCGTCTACCATTGGGTAAGTCGTGCCCGCAAGCAAGCAGCTTCGCATGATGATGCCGCCCTCACCCCGTCGGGAATGATGATGCCACAGATGACGGGCAACGCTCTTTTTCTGAACTTCAAAAGAAGCTCCCCCGAGCCAAACGGCTCGAGGGAGTGAAAGTGGATCGGCCGGGAAAAGTCCCCGACCGACCCGGGGTAGAACACTTCAATCGATCGGTCGGAGAAAATCAACGCCCGGCTTTGATCGCGTCCATGGCGTAGCGGGCGGCGAGGCGTCCCGACGTGAGCGCGAAGGACGAGGTGGCGCCTTCGACCTTGATGTCGTCCGTGTCCATGAAGAGCCCGCCCATGTCGGCCCCGGCCATGTAGAGGTTCGGGATGCTGTCGCCCTGACCGTTGAGGGCCTCAAAGCGACGGTTGATCTTGATGCCGCCCAAGGTCAGGAAGTAGGTGCGGATCCCCTTGAGGGCGTAATACGGTCCCTTTTCCATGTCGAAGGCGGCGATGTGCTCCTTCTTGCGCCCGAATTCGGCGTCGACGCCCGTCTTCGCGTATTCGTTCACCTTTTCCATGGTGGCCTTGAGGTTTTCAAAGGGCACGCCGATCTGCATGGCGAGGTCTTCGAGGGTGTCGGCCTTGAAGGCCCAGCCGCGCTTCATGCCTTCTTCGAAGGTCTTGGGCAAAGCCTTCAGAGGCGTTCCGACGGTCACGATCGCGTTGAAGGGAATGAGCGGACCGGTCGCAACGAGCTGATCGAACTTCGCCTGGTCGAGAATGTTGTACATGATCCCGCCCGCCGCGGTCGTGGCGGCGTAGACCTCGGTAAAGACCGAGCCGCGGGATTCGTTGAAGAAGCGCTCGCCGTTGCGGTCAATCCAGAGCCACGGCTGCGCGAGGGCGCAACGACCCTGCTTCAACCAGTCTTCGCCGTTGAACTGATTGATCGGCGGACGGTCGGGGAGGTAAGGGGCGTTCCCGACCACCTGCGACATGCCGGCCGTGGCGCCGCCCACCTTCATCGCCATGTTGATGCCGTCGCCCGTGCGACCGTCGATGAGCGCACTGCGAAGCCAAATGGGTTCGGAGACGCTTGGGTCGCTCGAGTCGGGGACGTACTGTTGAATCATGCCGGGGTTCGCGGCAAAGCCGCCCGTCGCGAGAATCACCTTCTTCGCGTGAATGACGACCGTTTCGCCCGTCTTCGTGTCGACGGCTTCGACGCCCGTCACGCGCCCGTTCGTGAGAAGGAGCTTCTTCGCGGGCGTTTCCGTGAGGATCGTCGCGCCCTTGGCCTTCGCGGATTCGGCGAGTTTCGCGACCACGGTCGAGGCGCCGCCCTTGAAGAGGTGCCAGCAGTGGAAGGATTCTTCTTCGGGCATGATCGTGCGGATGCCGCGGATCGTCACGCCCTTGTCGACCACCCAGTCGATGGTGGCGCCCGATTCGGCGATCAGCTGACGAACGACGTTCGGGTTGGTGCGGTAGTGGTTGAATTCCAGGAAGCGGTTGAGCGTACGCTGCACGTCCCACTTGATGCCGTGCTCCTTCTGGTAGCGCGTGCCGATGCCGAGCGACCCTTCGGGGGAAGTTGCCGGCGCCGCCCAAAATGGCGAGCTTTTCGAGAACCACGGGCTTCAGGCCCTTGTCGGTCGCTTCGGCCGCCGCGGCGATGCCGCTCAAGCCCCCGCCCACGATCACGAGATCCGTGTCCATGACGCGCGTCGCAGCGAACGCGGGCGTCGAGAGAAAGCCCGAGGCCATGAGAAGCGAGGCGGTCGCCGTCAGAAAGAAACGTCGTTGCATGGAAAGTCTCCTTTTCCGTTGAGTCCCCCTCATGATGCGCGCCGCCTTGTTCGACGTTTCGAAAGCCACATTCGTCATTTCGAACGGCGGAAACCGGCGCGCAAAAACTGCGCCGCATCCCCTGAAGTCGGAATGAAAAGATTTCTTTGATTTTGTGATTAGGAGGGTGCGGCAACCAACATTTATTCTCCTGCAGAGTGTGTGGTACGAACGCGTAAAAATGCGGAACGATTGGACTTCGTGCAACAAATTTCTTTTCTCTCTTTTTTCGGATCTTCGCTTCTCTCGTCGAGTTTTTCCGAAAACGGACGCAAAAACTCGTCTTCAGGGGGTGCGGAATGCATGTGCGAGGATGAACCAACCCCAAACGGGAAGGTCCGCGGCTCGGCGCGCAATGCCGCAGGAACGTTTCCCCGGGACTTCAACCACAGGTTCCGCTCCATTTTGTTTCGGAACCGTCCAACTCAGTCAAGGAAACAAGACATGTTCAAGAAGTCGCTCATCGCGCTTGTTACGCTTTCCGCCGCGGCCTTTGCCGCCAACGCCGCCGACATCACGCTCTCCGGCCGTATCGACGCGGGTCTCAACTATCACAACGAAAAGGTTACGGGCGAAAAGTCCGACGGCACCTTCTCCATGAAGTCGGGTCAGTACTCGGCTTCCCGCTTTACGCTCAAGGGTTCCGAAGAACTCGGCAACGGCACTTCCGTCGGTTTCATCCTCGAAAACGGCTTTGACTCCGACACGGGCGCCTTCTCGCAGGAAGGCAAGATCTTCGGTCGTGAAGCCATCGTCTACGTGAAGGGCGAATTCGGCACCTTCGCCATGGGCCGCGTCGGCGCGCTCGCTTCCGGTGCCGGATCGTTCAGCCGCATCTACGACTACGCCGCCTTCGGCACGGGCTGGGGCGACTACGCCGGCGCCAAGGGTCAGTTCATGCTCGGCGACCGCGACCGCTTCGACAACTCGATCACCTACGTGTCGCCCGAATTCGCCGGTCTCACGATTTCCGCTCAGTATTCGCTTCGCGCGGACGGCGCGGAAGCCGCTCACTCGTCCTTGAACAAGCGCTACGCCGCCTTGGGCGCCACCTACAACCTCGGCGCCTTCAGCACGGGTCTCGTCGTCGACACGATCATGAACGGCGCCAAGGACGACTCCTACAACACGGAAGATTCGCTCGGCGTTTCCTGGGGCGCTTCGTTTGACCTCGGCGTCACGAAGCCCATGGTGCTCGTTCAGTACGGCAAGAACGAAAACAAGTTGGGCGGCTTCAACTTCGCCCAGATGTTGAAGGACTACGGCGATGAAGATCATCCCTACGCCGCCTCCCGCAACGGCGGCCTGAAGGGCTACGCCGTGGCGCTCGGCGCCGTCACGCCGATTCTCGGCGGCAACCTCTACACGGCCGTGAACTACACCGACGGCGAACTCGACGGCCGCGCTTACGGCGTGGACTTTACGGACGGCAAGCGCGGCGACGAACAGGGCTACGCCACGGCCGACGTGAAGCGCTGGGGTATTGCCGCGGGCTACGACTACCCGCTCTCGAAGCGCACGAAGGTCTACGGCTTTGCCGCCTACAACCAGGGGGAAGCCAAGGCTTCGCTCTATGACATGAAGGGCCAGCCGGGCAACTCCGGCAAGTTCCGCGAAAAGGACACCGAAGTCGGTTTCGGCATGGTGCACTTCTTCTAAGTTCGTCTTGAGCCGGGGTCACGCCCGGCCCCTCGGTCAAACGGGTTCCTCTCCGCTTTGAGCGGTCCGGAGCCCCGAGCGACTCGCTTTCATCGGGCCCCGAAAGCGGGTCGCTTTGCATTCCGGCGGGCGGTTTTCCCGCCGGTCCGCTTCCCATTTGCGGGGACGTCGTGAGAAAATGTCGGCTCTCTCAATCGACCCTGCGCCCACACAGAGCGCACACACCACGACACCGAGGCCCGTCATGACCGATCCTCAGAAACCGAAGCTCCACGAAAGCTTCTACTCCGTCTTTTCCTTCGTTTTCGGCTGCATCATGTTGGGCCTTGTCGCCTATCTCGCCTACGACTGGCTGCAGGGATAAGGTGCTTCTCTCACAACGCATCCCTTGCGCCCGCCGCGCTCCCGTACTCTCCCGCAGAGCGCAGAGGCATCGTCATGCTTTCTTTGCGGCCCGCATTTCCCGCACTTCCGCCGTACAGAAAAGCAGAATCCCCGACCAGATGAAGAGAAGCGGCAGGAGTTCCTCCCGTCCGAAAGGCTCGTTGAACCAGAAGATCCCGAGAAGGAGCGTGAGAATCGGGGCGAGATACTGACAGAAGCCGAGCACGTTCATCGGAAGGTTCATCGCGGCAAAGGTGAAGAGTACGAGCGGAATCGAGGTCACGATCCCCGTTCCCACGAGCGCGAACGAAAGAACCGTGTCGCCCGTGAGGAAATGTCCGAGCCCCGCCGACTGCAGGTGCCACGCGTACCAGATCGCAAAGGGGAGCATGACCGTGACTTCGAGAAGAATCCCGATCTGTGCGTCGAGCATGAGCTTCTTTTTGAGCGCCCCGTAGAGGCCCCAGGTGGCGGAAACGCCGAGCGCAATCCAGGGGAATTGTCCGAAGGACGCGATCATGAGGGCGACCCCGGCGGCCGCGAGTCCGATCGCGGACCACTTCATGCGCCCGAGGCGCTCGGAAAAGAAGAGGACGCCCAAGAGCACCGAAATGAGGGGCGTCAAGAAGGTCCCGATCCCGAGCTGCACGACCTGTTCGGTGACGACCCCGATCACGTTGATCCACCAGTTGAGGGACGCAAAGACCGCGGCCGCAAGGAGAATCCCGGCGCGCTTCAGGTCCCGCTTGAGCGTCTCGACGGTGCGCAGAATCTCCCGCCTGCGGCCACGAACGAGAAGGAGTGCTAGCACGAAGACGAAGGTCCACACGACGCGGTGAGCGATCACTTCCCAGGAATCGGCTCGGGCGAGCAGGTTCCAGTAGAGCGCCATGAACCCCCAGAAGAGGTAGGAGACGAGCGCGGCGGCAAGACCCGCCCTGCGGTTGGGAAGGTTCGGGGAAAGCGGGCGGTCGGGGAGGGTGGTCGGCATGGGGCGGTCCTTCGTGGAGGCGACGCAAAGAAGTGTAGCGCAGACGGCGAAAAGCTTCTCGGAGGCGCGTTTCGCCCTGAATTTTTGTGGCTACAATGTCCGAACCAAACCATTCTGAGGAGACAAAACATGAAGGCAAAACGCGTGCTGGCCGTGCACGACCTCTGCTCCTTCGGGCGCTGCTCGTTGACGGCGGCGATTCCCGTGATCTCGGCGATGGGGATGCAGGTGTGTCCGCTTCCCACCGCCTTTTTCTCGAACAACCTCACCTACGGGGAATTCACCTTCCACGACTTCACCGACAAGATGACGGGCTTCATGGACCGTTGGGAGAAGTTGGGCTTTGCGTACGACGCCGTCTACAGCGGCTTTCTGGCCTCGGTCGAGCAGATCGAGGTCGTCCGCGACGCGGTGAAGCGCTTTGCGTCGCACGTGGGATCGCTCGTCGTGGTGGACCCCGCCATGGGAGACGACGGCAAGCTCTATCCGGTCTTCGGGCTCGAGTACGTCGAGGCGATGCGAACGCTCGTGAAAGAGGCGACCCTCATTACGCCCAACTTCACGGAAGCCTGCTTCCTTTTGAACGAACCCTGCGACATGACGGCTCCCTCGGAAGAAAAGCTTCGCGCCATGACCGAAAAGCTCGCCGCGCTCGGCGCCAAGCAGGTCGTGATCACGAGCGTTCCCGCAGACGACGAAATCAAGGTCGTGAGCTTTGATTCGGCGACGGGCGAATATGCGGAACGCACGACGCCCCGCATTCCCTTTACGACCTGCGGGACGGGCGACGTCTTTACGAGTGTCGTGACGGGGGCGCTTCTCCGAGGTGAAACGCTCTCCGCCGCCGCGGAACTCGCGATGCGGTTTATCAGCCGCGTGATGGAATACACCAAGGACGCAGGAACGGACCCGCGCGAAGGGGTGATTGTGGAGCCCTGCTTGAAGGAACTCCTTCGCTGATTGCGAATCGCTGAAGATGCGACAGACGAGCCTCGGACGGCCTGAAGCGCCTCCGGGGCTTTTTTGCTACCGTTCAACGGATTCGACGGGGATTGGGGTCACAGAAAATAACCCAGTTCATCCAGTCGTCGGTACAACACTTGCGACGACACGCCGAAGGCCTGCCGCAGGGCGACGGGATCCTTGACGTTTCGTACCTCCACCATTGCCTTGAGAGCGACGGCGGGAATGAGGAGGGTCAAAGCGAAGGCTTCCGCCGCACGATCTCGTTCGGGATGAACGGGAAAGACCGAGGGCGCGTCCGTTCCTTTCTCCGGCCCTTCGTACCCGAGACAAAACCGTCTGAGTTCGCGGGCGACGGCAAAGCGTCGGTGTTCGGGGGCGGTATTGACATTGACGCGGATGAGAAGGTGTTGCGCATCGAGAACGCCCGTCTTGAGACCAAGGTCATCGCTGCGCTCGACGCGCAGCCCCAGACGGCGTGCATATTCCTCCGGATCGATGGGGACGTTGCAGTCCCAATGCTCATCGATCAGAGCCTGTGCGAAGGTTTGGGCCCGGTCTTTTTCGAACCGCTCCTTTGCAAACATTTCAAAACTCCCTCTTCGACAGTTCTTTTCCGACCATTGTGACGCAGAAGAGAGACCGCCGGGAAGTGTGCTCCGGAGAATTTCCCGGGTCGTTTGCGGTCGGGCGGGTCGACATTCCCGTCTGCACGGAAAAGACCGCTTGAGGGTTTGGAGATTGGCTGGAGCGAGGCAATCGCGACCGCGCGGCGCAAAGCAATATGAAAAGACGGCCGCCCGATTGCTCGGACGACCGCGAGGAGAGAAATCCCGCACTCGGTCTGCGGGTGAGGATCCCGCCTCCCGCGCTCTCCCTTTGAGAGCAGGAGGAAAGGATTTTCTTGGAGATTTAGTCGGCTGCGGCCTTGCCGGCTTCACGGCCGAAGACGAGGCAGTCGAGAATGGCGTTCGTGCCCATGCGGACCGCACCGTGCACGCCCGAAGTGGCTTCGCCGGCGGCGTAGAGGCCGGGGATCGGCTTCGAGGTCTTGACGTCGATCACTTCGCCCTTGAGCGTCGTGACGAGGCCGCCCATGCAGTGGTGGATGCGCGGGGACATTTCCATGGCGAGCCACGGACCTTCGAGCATGGGCTTGACGCGGCTGACGTCCTTGCCGAGGGCGTCCTTGCCCGCCTTCACGCCGGCGTTGTATTCGTCGATCGTGGCCTTGAGGGCAACGGCGTCGATCGAGAAAGCCTTGGCGATTTCGTCGAGCGTGGCGCATTCCTTGACGAGGCCCTTCTTCACGCAGTCTTCGACGAAGCCCGGACGGCGTTCCGCAAGCGCGGCGCCCGCGGCCTTGTTGGCGACGGCGATGCAGTGCAGGCCCTTGCCCTGTTCGACGAGAATGGCGTCGGCGCGGACCTTGCGGTTGGCGTTTTCGTTCACGAAGCGTTTGCCCTTCGTCGTGACCCAGACGCCGAATTCACCGGCGACATACTGCGCGAAGGACCAGCTCACGCCCATGCCCTTTTCGATGGCGTTGTTCCACGGCGTGCACTGAATCCAGTCGTTCTGAACCTGAAGCGCGCCGGTGCGGCTCGATTCGCGCCAGAGTTCGGACGTGGCGCCCGGCTGGTTCGTCGTCTGGAACTTGTTCGTGAGCTTCGGGTCCTGGAGCATGCGGTATTCGACGTCCGCCGAGAAGCCACCGTGGCAGAGAATGACGCCCTTCTTGGCTTCGATGTACTTCACCTTGCCCGAACCCGCCTTCGGGAAGCGGTAGCCTTCGTAGACCTTCAGACCGCGCACGCGGCCGTTGCCGTCGCGAATGATTTCGTCGACGTAGCAGCGGGTGCGGGGCTTGACGCCGCGTTCTTCGAGACGAGCAAGAAGCGGACGGACGATGCCCGAGCCCGAACCCTGCTTCGTCGTGTGGGAGCGCGGATGCGAGTGGCCGCCCTCCATGCCGATGCCGGAAACCCATTCGACCTTGAGTTCGTTCACGGTCCATTCGTAGTTGGACTTGGCGTGTTCGGCGAGGAAGCGAACCTTTTCGGGGTTGTTGAGGTAGAGACCGTTCACCAGGATGTCCTGCTCGAGCTCTTCGGGCGTGTCCTTGATGTTGTGCGAGAGCTGCTGAGGCGTGCCGATGGCGCACATGTCGCCGCCGCAGATGGCGGAGTTGCCGCCGGCGATCGCCATCTTTTCGAGAACGAGGACCTTGGCGCCCGCCTTGTGGGCTTCAAGGGCTGCCGCGAGACCGGCAAAGCCGGAACCCACGATGAGCACGTCGACGGATTCGTCCCACTTGGGCAGGACGGGGCAGGTCGGTTCGGCGGCGCGGGCGAGGGTGGCCGCACCGGCCGTGATGCCGGCGATGCCGCAGAGACTGCCGGCGCGAAGGAAGGAACGACGGTTCATTTCGGACATGTTGATTCTCCTTTGAGGGCGTCGCGTTTCGTCAAAAACGCAAAATCGAATGACGGGCGCGGAGACGGTCGGGTCGGCGCAAGCTCGTCGGGGACGCGTGTCTGAAGGGTGGAGATTCCGGAATCTGTCGATCAGAAGGTCATTGAAATCAACGGGATGCATTCCGTTGAAGATCTTTGACGTTTCGAAGTGTAGAAAATTGTCCGCCGCGGCGACAGGCTGTCGGCGAAAATCTTGATTTGACGATTTGTCAAAAGATGTCGCAAACTTACGGCAGAGACGATTGCGGACGAAGAACGGTCCGCGCATCGGCCTTTCTCAGGGTTTTCGAGAAGATTCGCGCGCGGCGGAAGAGGGAATGGATCGAAGAGAGGATTTTGCGGCCTGGCGGCTCTTCTGCCGGGTGATTCGGACGGGTTCGCTCACGAGGGCGGCGATGGAACTCAATCTCGCGCCCGCGGCGGCGAGCCGCATGCTCACCGACCTAGAGCAGTCGGTGGGGGAGGCGCTTCTCAATCGTCGGAAACGTCCCATGACGGGAACGCTCAAGGGAGACGCGCTCTTTGACGTCGTGGCGCCGATCGTCGAGAATTTCGAGCGCTTCTGCACGGAAAACCTTTCGGTCGCGGGAGCGTCCGCCTCGGCGGGGCCCGCCGACGACCGCTACGTCATTTCGATTTCGGCCTATCAGGGCTACGGACACGAGTGCCTTCCGCCGCTTCTGCAGGAATACATGAAGATCCACCCGAACGTCTCCTTCAGTCTTTACAAGGAAAAGAGCATCGCGGACGTCGAGCGCGGAGAGGTGGACGTGCTCGTGACGGCAAGCGATGTGCAGCGACCGGGACTCTGGCGGGAGGACACGCGCCTTCTTCCCTGCATCCTGGCGTGCTCGCCCGACTATCTGCGCCGCTACGGAACGCCCGAGTCTCCCGAAGACCTCGCGCACCACATCGGGCTCGAGCGCATCGGGGAGAATTTCCCGGTTTCCAGAGGTCACCTCTATCGGAATCGACAGTCGCATCAGGCCCGCTTCGGACAGACGATCTATTCGGAAGACTCCATCGGGCTTCGCGACAGCGCGGTGGCGGGGATCGGGATCGTCTTCGATCTCCCGGCCGAATTCATGTTGACCGAGATTCTTCGCGGCGAACTCGTGCAGGTTCTGCGCGGCTGGCACCGTCAGCCCTTCCAGCGAAGCGTGCTCGTCCAAAAGGAGAAGATGAAGACCCGGCCCGAGATCGCGGCCTTTGCGCACTGGCTCGTCCGAAGGGAGCGGGAGGCCTCCTTCGAGCGGGAGTTCAAGGTGTTTTCCGTCCTCGGCGAGGAGCCGAAAAACTATCTGCGCTGACGGGAGACGACGAGAAACCCGGCGGTCGGGGCGGCGTTGCGGACGGGGTTCGAAAAGCCTGTCCGGGCGAAAGCGGAGACCCTCCTTCCGTGCGATGCCGGCCGTCGGATTTTTCCCATGAGAAGGATGGCCCGGGATCCGAGAGACTGCCCGGTTCCCCGCTGTGAGCCGACCGGTCAGCCCTCCGACGCTCCCGAAACTTCCCTCTGCGCGCTGGCCGCCTTTCGTTCCGCTTTGGCTCCCTCGCGTTTGGCCATCACGTCGGCCAACTCCGAGCGGATGAAGTCTTCGTATTCGGAAACGAAGGCGGCGAGCGTCGTCGTGCCGCGCTCAATTTCCTGAAGCTTCGCCTCGAACTGTGCGGTGAGCACGGCGCTTCGCACCTTGGGGGAGGCCGTCAGCAGCACCTGTCGGCCTTCTTCCGTACAGTGGAGCTTCTTCCCTTCGGTTTCGAGGTAGTTCTTTCGCTTCAGTTCCTGAATGATCATGGACCGAGTCGCCGGCGTTCCGATCCCGCCCGCTTCCTTCAACTTTTCCTGCAGGTGCGGGTCGTCGAAGCTCTTCCAGATCGTCTCCATCGCGGCGATGAGCGTCCCTTCCGTAAAATAGGCGGGCGGTTTCGTTTGGTCTTCGCGCCCGTCGACCGAGAGAACGTCGACGACGTCACCCTTTTGAAGGGGAGGGAGCGTCTGGGCGGCGTCTTCGTCGTCCGATTCGTTCTTTTCGTCCCCCTTGCGGCTTTTCACTGAGCGCTTCTCGGGCGCGGCCTTTTCCACTTTGGCGTAGAGCGCCTTCCAGCCCTTCACGACGACCACGCGCCCGCGGGCGATGAAGGTTTCGTCCCCGATCGAGAGCTTTACGACCGTTTCGTCGTATTCGTGCACGGGGAAGAACTGCGCGATATAGCGCTTGGCGATCAGACGATAGAGCTTTTGCTCGCGGTCCGACAACTGCGACCAGTCGACGGCGTGCGCGACCGGGACGATCCCGTGGTGCGCCGTCACCTTCTTGTCGTTGAAGACGGGGCTCTTTAAGGTCGGATCCGCCTTCTCGACGGCCTTGGCGGTTGCGGGAAAGGTCTTCGCAACGGCGGCCAGGACCGACGGGGCCTCCGCGTGCTGGGATTCGGGAAGGTAGGACGAATCCGTTCTCGGGTAGCTCGTCACCTTGTGCTTTTCGTAGAGCGCCTGACAGCCCGCGAGCGTCTCCTCGGCCGTAAAGCCGTAGAGACGGTTCGCTTCCGCCTGAATGTCGGCAAGCGAATAGACCTTGGGCGGATGGACGCGCTTACGCTTCGTTTCCGCGGAGAGGACCGTCGCGGTCTTTTCCTTGGCGAGCTTTTCGACCAAGGATCGCCCCAAGGGAATGTCGAGAAGGAGCTTTCCCTCCTCGTCCATCCCGGGCTGACCGGGCTTGGGTTGCCACTTCGCGCGGAAAGCTTCTCCCTCCTTCGAAAGATTCGCCGTGATCGCGAGATAGGGTTTCGGGACGAAGTGCCGCACGGCGTAGTCGCGCCGAGCGACCATGGCAAGCGTCGGCGTCTGCACGCGCCCCACCGCAATGAGGCCGCCCGGGCCCGTGAGGGTGTAGGCGCGCGAGAGATTCATGCCGAGAAGCCAGTCCGCTCGAGAGCGCGCTCTGGCCGCGTCGCGCATCCCTGCGTAGCCTTGGTTTTCCTTGAGGGCCGCGAGCCCCTTTTTGATGGAGGCGGGGTCGATCGCCGAAACCCAGAAGCGCTTCACGGGTTTTCGCACGCGGAAGTGCTCGAGGACTTCGTCGACGAGGAGCTGCCCCTCGCGGTCCGGGTCGCCCGCGTTCACGATGACGGTGGACGACCGGATGAGTTTCCCAATGACGGAGAGCTGGCCCTTCACGCCCTTTTGTTTGCGAACGAGCGTCTTCCACTCGGTCGGGATCACGGGGAGGTCGCGCAGGCGCCACATCTTCTTTCCGCGCTTCGTCGTCGGAATGTCGTCGGGGAGATAGGCGTCGGGCTCGGCCTGCTCGAACAAGTGTCCGAAGCACCAGGTGACGGTCGTGCCGTTTCGGCAGACGAAGAAGCCGTTTTCTCGGCGGACGATGCCGAGGCCCTCCGCGATGGCGCGGCCGAGCGACGGCTTTTCGGCGATGTAGAGCGTTCCGGTGGCGGGTTCGGGCATGCGGGCGACGGGGAAAAGAGACAAAGACGAGGGAAAGTGTAGCGGGTTCGCGATGAGGAGGAGGGGGAAAGGCGGCCCGTAGGGTTTTTATGCGACATGATTTGTCGCACGGCACCGCTACACTGAGAGCGTTGGATAATCACACAAGGAGAATCTCATGACACGCACGTACATTCCGCCGCACCCCGGCCGCTATCTCCGGGAAGATCTCGAAGAGTTTGGGATCGAGCCCCGGACCTTTGCAAAACGCATCGGCGTGGAAGAGGAAGACCTTCGCGCCGTGCTCGAAGAGAAGGCTCCCATTACGCAGGATCTCGCGGAGAGAATCGCAGGGAACCTCGAAGGCCCGCCCGCGGCCATGTGGTTCGCCATGCAGAAGGAATTCGAAGCGTGGCAGGCGGCGCATGCCGCCCGTGACGAATCTTCCGACTGATCGCCCAAACGCTTTCCCAAAACGAAGACGGCTCCGGTTTCTCTATCGAATCGGGGCCGTTCGTCGTAAAGAGATCGGGACCTTACGCCTTCCACCCGAATCATCGCGGTGCGCGGCGGTGATTTCGTCGTGCCCGGCTTCCGAGCTGGGAGCCTTTTTCATCAAAGCGCGACCGGTCTTTTCTCATCCCCTCGTTCGGACTAGGGTTTTGCGCCAAGCTCCAAGCCCCTCCGGCAAACCGGTTCGGTCTACAATGGAAACTTCCGAACCTCGGTTCGTCGCGTGCGCCCCCTCAGTTCTCGCTTCGGCCCGAAACCTCCGTGCACAAGAATGCCGGGCGCCCCGATTCCCTCCAAGGACGCACCGGCCGCATCGCCCTCCCTCAGGCGACACGCCGCCGCGAACCCCGCGGATTCCCGTGCATTCCAATAACCAATAACTCTGGAGAATCCTTATGAGTACACGCCAAACCTGGTCCAGCCGTTTGACATACATCCTCACGGTTGCCGGCGCGACCATCGGTTTCGGCGCCACCTGGCGCTTTCCGTATCTCGTGGGTGAAAACGGCGGCGGCGCCTACGTGCTCACCTTCTGCATCGTGATGCTCCTTGTGGGCATCCCGATCATCCTCGTTGAAAACGTCATCGGCCGCCGCGCGCAGTCGAACAGCGTCGACGCCTTCGTGCGCGCGGGCGTCGACAACGGCAAGAAGCCGAGCGCCTTCTGGAAGATCTTCGGCTACACGGGGCTTTTGGGGGCCTTCGGGATTCTCGCCTACTACATGGTGATCGGCGGATGGGTGCTCTCCTACATCTGGCACATTCTTCTGGGCGCCGCGGGTTTTGCTGGCGGGCTTGATCTTTCGAGCCCCATCACGAAGGAAGTCACCGAAGCCTTCTACGCCGACAAGATTGAAAATTCGCCCTTCGCGATCGCGTGCTTCACCTTCGCCTTCGTGCTCATCAACTGGGTGATCCTGCGTAAAGGCGTGATCGAGGGGATTGAAAAGTCGGTGAAGTACCTGATGCCGGCGCTCTTCTTGTGCCTTCTCGTCATGGTGATCCGCAACCTGACGCTCGACAACGCCATGGAAGGCGTGCGCTTCTACCTCACGCCCGACTTCTCGAAGATCACGCCGAAACTCTTCCTCGACGTTTTGGGACAGGTGTTCTTCGCGCTCTCCTTGGGCTTCGGCGTGATGATCACGCTCTCCTCGCACCTCAATCAGCAGGAAGACATGGTGAAGACCGCCGTCATCACCGGCGTCATCAATACGCTCGTCGCCGTCATGGCGGGCTTCATGATCTTCCCGTCGCTCTTCAGCGCCAACCTCGCTCCGGATTCGGGTCCGTCGCTCGTCTTCAAGTCGCTTCCGATCGCCTTCTCGGAAATGTTCCTCGGCAACTTCTTCGCCGTGGTCTTCTTCCTGCTCCTCATCATCGCGGCCTTGACGACGTCTCTCACCATCTATCAGGTGATCATCAGCGTCCTCTTTGAGCGTCACCGCATTCTTCTGCACCGCGCGATCAACTGGGTCCTGGGCGGCGTCTTCGTCCTCGGGAACATTCCCTGCATCATGGCCTACGGTCCCTGGCGCGACGTGCGCTTCCTCGACCGCAACATCTTCGACGCCTTCGACTTCGTGAGCGGCAACATCTGCTTCGTCATCACGGCTCTGGGCGCGACGCTCTATGCGGGCTGGGTCATGAAGCAGAACGCCGTCGCCGAAATCGACAACAACGGCGAGCTCGTCCACAAGTCGACGGGCGTCTGGTACGCGCTCGTGCGCTACGTGATTCCGGTCGTGATCGTCGCGATCTTCGCCTACGGTCTGCGCGGCTTCTTCGCGTAATCCGTTTCGCCGTTTCTTCGGGCCGTCGGACAATTCTCCGGCGGCCTTTTCGTTCCCGTTGTCTCTCTGTATTTCCCATGACGAATTCCTTCTCCCCGCGTCTCGGCCTCGTACTCGAAGGCGGCGGCTTTCGCGCGCACTACACGGCGGGCGTCCTCGACGTCCTGATCGACGAGAAGCTCCCCATTGCGGGCGTGATCGGCGTTTCGATGGGCGCGATTCACGGCGCGTCCTTCGTGTCGGGGCAGAAGGGAAGAAGTCTCGAAATCTACACGCGCTACGCCGCGGACGAGCGCCTCTGGAGTCTTTGGCGCTGGGTGAGGACGGGCAATCTGATCGACCCGCAGTTCTGCTACCACGAGATTCCCGATAGGCTCGTGCCCTTTGACGAAGAAACCTTCGAAAACTCCGGCATGGCCTTCTACGCCTGCGCGTCGAACCTCGAGACGGGAAAGGCCGAATATCTGCGCCTTTCGAACCTCACGAACGACATCGACGGGCTTCGCGCCTCGGCCTCTTTGCCCTACGTGTCGCCCGCCGTGAACTTCCGCGGGATGAAGCTGTTGGACGGCGGCTGCACGGACCGCATTCCGCTCGCGGCCTTCGAGCGGATGGGGTACGAGCGGAACATCGTGATCCAGACGCACCCGAGGGAGCACGCCGTGCGCGACCGCGACGCCTGGGCGGCGAAGTGGTGGTACCGGAGGTATCCGAAGTTCGTGGAGAGCTTTCGAAAGAGTCCCGAAGTCTACGAGGCGACGCAACGCCTCATCGACGAGCGGGTGAAGGAGGGGCTCGTCTTTTCGATCCGTCCCGAGCGGCCCATTCCCGTGGGGCGTTTGACGCGCGATCCCGAGGACGTGCGAAGGGCCTACGACCTCGGTGCCCGGGACGCGAAGAAGGCGTTGCCGGCGTTGTTGCAGTGGGTGAACGGGGTTTGAGGAGAACAGTGGAGGGACGGTCCTACTTTGCATAAAATCGAAAGTACACTTTTAATTACATGCAAAGCATGCTTGTTTTTTCATGCAAAGGACTCGCTGTGATCTACAAACATCGAACGCTGGAGACGGAAATCCGGAAGGCTTCGGAGCGCTTCAAGGCCGTCATGGTGAGCGGCATGCGGCAGGTCGGCAAGAGCACCATGCTCAAGAACCTGTGTGCCGAGACTCGGACCTACGTCACGCTCGACGACATTCAGGCTTCAGAGCTCGCAACCAATGCGCGCAACGTATTTTTCAAGCAGTATCCGGCCCCCATCCTCGTTGACGAAATTCAGCGGGTTCCCGAGTTGTGTTTGGAAGTGAAGGTTCTGGCGGATTCGTCCGACAAACGGGGGCGGGTGTGGCTGACGGGGTCGCAGCGCTTCGCGATGATGAAGAACGTGTCGGAGTCGCTTGCCGGACGCCTGGCCTCTTTCGAACTCTTGCCTATGAGCCTGTACGAACGGCAGGACAAGGCTTTCGAGCAAAAACCGTATCTGCCTGCCGGCGATCTCAAGCGGGGTACTCTGGTCCCGCAAACGCCGGAAGAAACCTGGCGGACCATCTGGCAGGGCGGCTGCCCCGAGGTGATCGACGCCACGCCCCAAAAGCGAAACCTTTTCTTCCAGAGCCTGTTGGGGATGCACATTGAACGGGATGCTGTCCGGACCGGGATTCGAAATTTGGCGGGCTATCAGAAATTTCTGACGGTTCTTGCCTCCCGAATCGGGCAGGAGTTTCAACTCAATGCCGTGGCGGCGGAGGTCGGCGTTGCCGTGCAGACGGTCAAACAGTGGCTCTCCGTTGTGGAGAGCTCGGGAATCATCTATTGGTTGCCGCCTTTTTCCGAGAACGTCGGAAAAACCGTCATCAAGCGTCCCAAGCTCTTTTTTACGGACACGGGATTTGCCGCGTGGCTTTGCAATATTCCGTCGGCTGAGGCGCTCAGCAGGGCGTACAACAGCGGCAGTTTCTTTGAAAATTTCGTCATCATCGAACTGCTCAAGAGTTGGATTCACAATGGCGAGCAGCCGCATTTCTATTTCTATCGCGACACGCGCTTCAATGAGATCGATCTCCTGATTTTTGACGGCGTCGAATACCATCCTGTCGAAATCAAGACGACCGAATCGCCGCAGGCGAGCATGGTCAAAGCCTTCGACAACATCAAGGGAAGCCACGTCAAGCGCGGCAGCGGGGCGCTCATCTGTCTGACAAAGGAGCCTCGCTACCTGACCTCCGACGTGGTCGCCCATTCGATTTGGGACATATGATCGGTGAAAAACGGGCGGCTCCCGTGAGGAAACCGCCCGTAACTCTTTCGATTCAGAGGAGAGGAATTACTTCTTTTCTTCCTTGAGGATCGTCATGACGGCCATGCGGCCCGAGTTGATGGCGAAGGCCGAAGCCGTGCCTTCACCGACCTTCAGGTCGTAGGAGTCGCCGTACATGCCGCCCGCATCATGACCGATGGCGTAGAGGCCCGGAATGACGTGGTCGTTCTTGTCGAGAACCTGCAGACCCGCGTTCACCTTGACGCCGTTCAGGGACGTGAGCGCATTGATCTTGCCGCGAACGACGTAGAAGGGGCCGGTCGCGACTTCACGCAGATAGTAGGGATCCTTGCCGAACTGTTCGTCCTTGCCCTGACGCGCATACTTCGTGATGGCGTCGCAAGAAGCCTTGAGCGTGGCGGGATCCATGCCGGCCT
This sequence comes from uncultured Sutterella sp., assembly GCA_949282745.1. GTDB lineage: Bacteria > Pseudomonadota > Gammaproteobacteria > Burkholderiales > Burkholderiaceae_F > Sutterella. The sequence goes on from CASDQM010000015.1 coordinate 73,158, forward strand.
TCTTGGCGACTTCTTCAATGGTGTTGCCGATGAAGACGTTGCCCTTGGCTTCGTTCGCCTTGAGGAGAGCATCGAGCTGCGTCGCGTGCTGGCCGCGCAGAATGAAGTTGCCGCAGGGGTTCGGATAACCCTTCCCCTTCGTAGAGATTTCCTGCTTGGTCTTTTCGTCGAAGACGATGTAGGTCCATTCGCCCGAGCGCGCGATGGCGTTCGAAGCGGTCGGCCAGTCGATCGTCAGCTCTTCGTTGAAGAAGCGGTTGCCCGTGGCGTCGACGTAGAGGAGGCCCTGACGGAAGAGGGCGCGCACTTCCTTGTTGGCGCCGTTGCAGATGGCTTCGCCTTCCGCCGGCATGAAGGCGCCGTTCATCATCATGGGCCCGATGTTGTCTCCTACTGCCCCAACCTCAAAGGCCATGTTGATGCCGTCGCCCGTGCGGCCCGGCGTCCCGACCGGCGTCATTTCGATGCCCGTGAGGTCCTTCACCATCTTGGTGTTGAAGCTGTAGCCGCCCGTCGCAAGAATGACGTTCTTGGCGTTGATCGTCACCTTTTCGCCGGTCTTCGTGTCCTTCGCGATGACGCCCGTCACCTTGCCGTCCTTGGTGATGAGTTTTTCACCCGGAGTGTTCAGAAGAAGCGTGCCCCCTTCCTTCTTGAAAAGTTCGACCATAGTCTTAGGGAGAGAGCCGGCATAGGGGTACAGATGCCAGGTCTGCTCAGCCTTGTCGCGCCAGGCGGTCTTGACTTCCTTCCACTTGACGCCGTGATCTTCCACCCACTGAATCGTGTCGCCCGAGAGTTCGACGAAGGCCTTCATCAGGGGGGCGTTGATGCGCCAGTGATGGTAGGAGGCCATCGCGTTGAAGGCGTCGGTCGTCGTCCACTTCATCCCCTTCGCCTTGGTGTAGGGCGTCTGTACGCCGAAACTGCCTTCCATAAAGAGGCCCGCGCCGCCCGGGAAGGCGTTCTTTTCGATCATGATGGTTTTGAGACCGCCTTCAACGGCGGAAACGGCGGCGACCGTGCCGCCCGCACCGGCACCGACCACGACGACGTCGGCGTTGTAGGTCTTGTCGGCCCAGGCCGGGAGCGACATCGTAACCGCGGCGGCAATGGCGAGCATCTTGAGTTTCATGGAGTTCTCCTTCGGTGAATTTCAGAGGGACGGCCCGCAGGCCTTTCCTTGAGTACGATTTTCAGGGAGACGGTCTTTTTCGCATAGGTTCAAATGAGACCGTCCGAAGTCCCGAGTTTCCCGAGGAAAGAGAAGAGGGCGGGCGGTTCGTCGTGAAAACGGCAAACTTGCGTTCGGCATTGCGGAAGACGGTGATGCATGCAAAGGTGGTAGAATGCGGGCAACAGTTCCCGAAGGCCTCTGTTCGAGTGATCGAGCATGCAAAAAAAGAGGGCCGCTTCGCCGGTAATGCTTGCGTTACCGGCATTTTCTTTATGACTCCCGTGAAACGCGAAACCTGAAGGGAGATCCGAAGAGACGGTCTAGGGCGAATGGGCTCAAATGAGACCGTTCGAAGTCCCGAGTTTCCCGAAGGAGAAGGTGGAAAGCAAGGGAGTCGAATCCTCCGGCAATCTTCAAAGAGAAGAGATTTCGGAGAAGTGACCGCTTCATTCAAAAACCTTGGGAAGAGCTTCCCTGCGCGCCTCCCCGTAGCGGTTCGCGCTGCCGTCGCACTACACTTTTCCGTAGCGCGGGCGCTTAGGAAACAAGAGAGAAAGCGCCGCCGAACCTTCTTTTCCCGTAGGAGACACTATGGCCACCGTTCGAGACACGGCGGACTTTCAGAGGGCGCTTCTTTGTCAGCGCCGTTTTCCCGACGAGCTGCCCCTTCCGCTCGTCAGCTGGATCACGCCGCGCGTCCCCGAACGAATCGAGGTGCTCCTGCGCCGCACGGGCTACGTGAAGACTTTCGAAGCGGGCGAATACGTCTTCCATTCCGACGAATACTACGGCTCGATCGTGATGCTGACGCGCGGACTCGGAGGTCGCGCCTTCGGAAGCGAAACCGGTCAGGCGAGCGACGCCATCGCGCTCTCCGTTCCCTACCGCATCATCGGCGGGAACCACTGCTTCTTTTCGGGACTTCCGGGGATCGGGCGCTACTTTCTTCTGACGGCGGGCAAGGGGATCGTCGCGAAGAAGGAAGCCGTCATGGCGGAACTCCGGCGCGATACGGAACTCTTTGAGGAATTTGCGGCGTTTCTCGACCGCCTCTTTCAGTCGGACCGAATCGGCTTCGGGGCGATCGCGCTTCTTCCCGTTCGAAAGCGGATTCTCCTCTGGGCGCTCTCCTGGGGCATTACATACGGAGACCTCGTGACCGAGAGCGGCGTCGAGTGGCTCGCGATCGAACCCTCGCTTTCGGCACAGTTGCTCTCGCGCGTCGCAAGCGCAAACCTCAGTCAGATCAAGCGGGACCTCGCGCAGATGCGAAAGGAAGAGGTCTACAAGCGCGACGGAGCAAGGCTGCTCGTGCGCGCCGACGCCCTTGACGACGTCTGGCGGTGGATGCGCGATTCCGAGGAGCGGACCGCGCGCTTCAAGCGCCCGACGGACTGGCGGGGGTACTGCCGGGAGTATCCGCGGGTGCGGCTTCCCTGAAGGCCCGGCGGGAAGGAATCTCCCGGGATGGAAAGGTTCGCCGCAGCGGGTGGCGGAAGGTAGATCTTCGGGTGCGCCCACTCCTTCGTTTTCGCTCTCTTTTTGGAAATGCCCGGCGGAAGACGCGGCGGCGGTCTCCCGATGACGACTAAGAATTTTGCCGTTCGGAAAAGTGCGGATGGGCGCTTTGGCGGGCAACCGTTACGATTTTCAATCGCTACGGGCGTCGCCCATCGGGACGTATGCCCACTCATCGTCATCGGTTTTGCGAAAGAAGGAGAACACCATGACCATCACCGCCAATCGACGCAAATTTCTCGGAGCCGCCGCGGCGGGCATGCTCACGGGGGCGACGGCGTTGACCGCAGAGGCCGCCTGCAAAGACCCGATGCCCGCGAAGTTCGACGAAATGCACGACGTCCTCGTCGTGGGTTCGGGCTTTGCGGGACTCTCCGCGGCGCTTTCCGCCAAGCTCGCGGGCGCGGACGTGCTCGTCGTTGAAAAGATGGCCTTCATCGGCGGCAACAGCTCGCTTTCGGGCGGCATGATCGCCGTCCCGAATTCGTCCGTGCAGCACGATCAGGGGATCGCGGACAAGCCCGAAGCTCTCGAAGCCGACATGATGCGGATCGGCCAGGGGCTCGGCAATCCGGACCACATCCGCTTCCTCTGCGAAGACGCGGCCGACACCTTTGAGTGGACCCGCAAGGAAATGAATGTGAAGTGGCAGACGAACCTGACCGGCAAGGGCGGCCACTCGGCCCTTCGCTGCA
>CASDQM010000016.1 GCA_949282745.1 uncultured Sutterella sp.
CTCTCGTCGAGAATGAGCGTGCGGCGCACGTCCTCCGTGAGCGATTCCCGAGAAAAGACGTCGCCCGACACGGCAAGACGGAGCTTTTCAAACTGCGCGCAGGTCTCCCACGGCACGGCGATGCAGAGGCTTCCCGCCTCGATCGCACCCGCAAGAAGGCGCATCGTCTCGGCAACGAGCGCTCGGTCGTCGTCCGTCACCGTCACGCCCGCGCGCTCCACGGCGCGAAGGAGGAGTTCCCCCATCACCACGTAGGGCGTCTCGGCCGCGGTCGTTTCGTTCGCGAAGACCGTTTTTTCTCCGTTTTCCATCTTTTGCGTCATCTCAGTCACCCAACATCTCCTCAAGGATCTTCACGCGGTCGGCCACGTCTTCGTAAGGCAGCACCGCCACGCCGCGCCCGGCCGAGGCGCCCCGCACGAAGAAGTAGAGGGCGCCCCCGAGGCGATCCTCCGCTCCTTCGCCCAAACGGGCGCGCAGAAGGCGCTTCGCCGCGGCGAGGTAGCAGAGGTACTGAATGTCGTAATGGGCCTCCTTCATGTGAAGCGCCACGGCGTCTTCCGCATAGAAGTCCCGCCAGTCCTTGGCTTCCGGGAAGGCCTCGCGAAGAGCCGCGTTCGAGGCGAGGTTGTCGGTCTTCCAGTCGAGAATCCAGATCTTGCCGTTCGCTTCAAAGAGAAGGTCGATCGAACCCGTGAGGTAGCCCGAGAGCTCTTCCTGCGTGAGTCCCTTCCAACCGAGTTCCGCAGCCTTCTTCGCAAAGGCGCCCTTCGGGAGGTTCGGTTTCGTGTGCAGGAGGAAACCGTATTCCGAGCGGCGGCATTCGGCCTTCAGATTCTTGAGGCAAAAGTCCGGAAGAATCGGAAGCGAGAGGACCGAGTCAAAGAGCGTCCGAAGCTCTTCAAGGCGCTTTGCGCCTTCGGGCGAGAGACGATCCTCGCCCGGCGCCTCGTCCGAAAGACCTTCCCCGCGGCGCACGAGATCGGGCGTGGCGCCGAGGATCGACAGAAGATAATTGCGCTGCCGCAGGCGGTTGCGGCGGATTTCGTCCGAGAGTCCGGGATCGGCGAGTTCCTCGTCGGTCGCGAGCACGCGCCGGCATTCGAACCCGTGGAAGTCCACGACTTCGAAAAGCCGGTGGATCGTCACACCCAATGCGGCGCCCGAACGCCAGCGCGCCATGGGCGAGGCGTCCTCGATTCGGCGGCGCAGTTCTTGGGATTCGTCGTCCTCGGTTTCATCCTCCCCGGAGAGCGTCGCGCGCTCGTCGCGGTGAGCATCGGCGTGCGCGCCGAAAAGGCCCTTTTTCAGTGCCGTGTAGCTCGTCTGCACCCAAGAGGGATCGACCCTGCGCACGGACTCGGGTTCGGGAAGCGCCTGCGCCTCGGAGGGAGCCAGCATCACCTTGACGCCGTCTTCACGGGGCGCCCAGGGCGCGATCGACCAATAGAGTCCCGTCTCGTCCGCCTGAGGCTTGAGCGTTTCGGGGTCGACCGTCGTCCCGGGGTGTTCCTCTGCAAAGCGCCCGGCCGTTTGCGCCCAGACGTCCGCAAAATCGTCCGCGCGCCCGAGCATTCCCTTTTGAAATTCGTCCCAGACGGCGAGATAGTCGTCCCGAGTCCAGCCCGCGAGATTTTCCCGCGCGGCGAGCGCATAAAAGAAGGCCGACCAGGCGTAGGAATTGAGTTCACCCCCGACCTTCCACTTCGGAAGACCGTAGATCGTCAGGCGTGCGGAGGCGCGGGTGAAAGCGACGTAAAGAAGCCGCACCGACTCCTCGATCTGGGCGCGCTTGAAGTCGGGGAGGTCATTGGGCTTCACTTCGCCCGGGAAAAGAACGAGCCGTCGTTCGCCCGCCCCGTCGCGTTCGTGGACCATGGGAACCGCCATGTCTTTGTAGGGCGCTCCCCACCAACAGCCCGGCAGATAGACGATCGGGTACTCGAGCCCCTTGCTCGAATGAATCGTTTGAATCACGACGCGGTCGTCGTTCGAATCGGGCCGGACTTTGTATTCGTCGGGTACGGAAGCCTTCTTGTCCGATCCTTTGGCGATCAGCTTTTCAAAGCGCCGCACAAGCCCCGAGAGGGTCTTGGCGGACTGCTGCATCCCGAAGAGGAGTTCGATCAACTGCCGATAGTTGGCGAGCGCCCGCTCGCCGCCCGCCACGGGCAGAAGACGGCGTTCCACTTCGCAGACGCGGAAAAGCTCTCCGAAGGCCGCGGTGAGGCCCGAGCGCCGTGCGCGTTCGGCCGCCGCCTCCATCACGCCGCGCAGGAAAACGAGACGTTCGGTGCGCTTTTTCTCGTCGGTGTAGGTCGAGAGTCCGTCCCCCACGATGCGCGTTGCGCGGGCGGCCTCGAGGAAACCGCGCTCGGAAGGCATCGCCATCGCCTCGAGGACCGTGCAGAGTTCCTTGGCCTCCTCGGTCCCGAAGACGTTTTTGTCGGAGGGAAAGCGCACCTTCACGCCCCGCGCCAGAAGGGCGTCGTAAAGCGGCATCCCGTCGTCGCGGGTCCGCACGAGAATCGCGATGTCGCCCGGGCGCAGGGGACGGCCTTTGACGAAGTGACGGTCGCGCTCCGAGAGCATCGCGGCGATTTCGTCGGCGATGTCGTCCGCCTCCCACTGAAAGAGCTTGTCCTTGACGGGTTTTTCGAAGTCCCCGAGGCGCACGACGAGCGCGGGTTCGGGTCGGAAGACCCCGTTTTCATCGACGCGGATGAGGGGCGGCCGATCTTCGTTTGCGGCCACGGCATCGTAACGAATGCCCGACCCGAGGAAGGTCCCCGGACGCTCGAAGAAAAGATTGAAGAAGTGCATCAGGACCGGCGTCGTCCGGAAGTTCTTCGCGAGCTTTCGGTGACGTCCGATTTCGTCCGACGCCTTCCGATAGGTCTCGAAGTCCGCGTTTCGGAAGCTGTAGATCGCCTGCTTCGGGTCGCCCACGAAAAAGACGGTCTTCCCGTAGGCGGGGTCCCCGAAGAGCGTGGAGAAGATCCCGTACTGCAGGGGGTCCGTGTCCTGGAATTCGTCGATCAAGACGACGTCATAGTGACTGCGCACGACGGCCGCAAACGCCGGATCCACCTTGAGCCCCGCTTCGGCGCGAACGAGCATGTCGTCAAACGTCTGGTACGACGCTTCGCGCTTCAGGGCCTCGTAGCGCGCGGGCGCCCAGACGAGGAAGCGCGAGAGCATTTCCTCGTAGGCCGCGGCGTTCTCGGCGTCAAGATTCTTGGGGAAGCCCTCCTCGGAAAAGACGGCGCGGCTTCGGGCCGATTCGGGCTCGGCGGCGAGTTTCGAGAGAGCCTTGTCGAGCTTCAGGGTTCGCAGCGCCCGGAAGGCTGCGGTGGCGCCGCTCTCGTTTGCGCGTCTCGCTTCAAGACGCAGAAACTCCTCCGCAGTGCGGTCGAGAAGGTCGTTTTCCTCCCCCGAGTCGACGCCGTAGCTTCCGCCCGAGGTGAAAACAAAGTCCGAGAGCGTCTTCTGACAGAACGAATGGATCGTGAGGATCACGGCGTCGTCGAATTCGCGCACCGCGCGGTCGAGCCGCTCGCGAACGAGATCGGGATCAAGTTCGAGTTTCTTCCAACGTTCGAACTGCTCGAAAAGATTCTTGTCGGTGGGCGGAACGCCTTCGGTCACGAGCTTGCGTACGGCGATGAGCTTGCCGCGGATGCGGCTCTTGAGTTCCGCCGTCGCCGCCTTCGTGAAGGTGACGACGAGCATGCGCCCGATCGCGATCCCGCGCTCGACAACGAGACGAAGGACGATGTGTTCGAGCGAATAGGTCTTCCCCGTCCCCGCGCTTGCTTCGATCAGGGTCCGACCGCGAAGAGGATCGTCGAGGAGCTTGAAGTCCCCGTTCGGATCGTCGTCCGTCTGCGGGTCCGCCGCGCCGGACTGCGCGGGCTCTACGGCCGCCGGGGCAAAATCCTCCGCGACGGGCGCAAGGTCGTCCGCAACCGACGCATCGAAAAAGGCGTCGGGCTCGAATTCGCCCCCGACGGGCAGCGCCCAGTCGTCGGGAAGATCCGAAGGCATGTCTTCGGGCGGCACTTCGATCCAATCTTCGTTCCCGCCGGCCTCCAAAGAGGGAAAATCCGCGGGCACTTCATCCGGCCAAACCTGCAAATCCTTTTCCTTCACGGGACTCTCCTCAATAGTTGCGCGCAACGAGCGCTTCCACGCTTTCGGCGAGAGAGGTCAATGCCTTCTCCCTCTTTTCCTCGGGCGTGCACTCGGGTTCCTTCTTTTTCGAAGTCTTCTTCTTTGTGCTTTTGCCCTTCTTGGGCTTGTCCGAAGCCTCCGCCGCTTCCGTCGATTCGGACGTCTCGTCGGAAGACGTTGCGGTCACCTCCGCCAGAGGCGCGAGGAGCGCTGCAATGTCCTCCTCCACCCGTTCGCGAAGATCACGGGCCTTTTTGATGTCGAGCCCCCGCCAGAAAACGCTGTCCTCATAGGAATCGGGCCAGATGACGGGCAGATCGAAACTCTCGTCGAAGAGTCGAACGCACTGCCGCAGAATTTCCTCGGCTTCGTCGACCTCCATCGGCCGGTAACGCACGAACACCACGCCGTCGTCCTTTGTCTTCTTCAGAACGCCGAGCGCCGTTTCGGCCCCCGCCGCCGAGAGGAAGACGTGCGTGAGCAGGGCTTCCTTTTCCGCACGGTTCGAATCGGCGAGAACGAGCTGCGCGGACGCTCCGTCCGCTTCCGAGAAGACTCCGACCTCGCCCGACAGGCGGCGCACATGCCGCCCGTCAAGATTCACGGTCAGAGAGAGCTTGGAAGGCGTTCGGCCTTCGGTGATCTCCCTCCACTTTCGGGAGAGTTCGTCGGCCTCGGCGATTTCCTCGGCAAACCACCAGCCGCGCACGCCCGGGTCGCCGTTGACGGGATTTTCCGCAAGAAGCCGCGTCGCGCGCGCGACGTCCGCGCCCTCTTCGAAGAGCCCCCGCAGGAGACGCTTTCGCATCACTTCCTCGAGGCGCGACTTGGCGGGGGTCACGCCCGTTTCTTCGGAGGTCTCGAAATCCTTTTTGTAGACGCCCGTGCGTCCCGAGAGCCACTTGCCCGGAGACGTCCAAAAGCGCAGGAATTCCTGCCAGCGAACCGTCCCGTCTTCGGGCGGCGCAAGCACCGCACCGTCGGCAAAGGGCTCGGCCTTTCCCCGTCGGTCCGTGGTGCGGGCGGCCTTCACGGCCTCAAAGAGTTCCGGATCGCGGTTCGTCCAGAAGCGAAGTCCCTCGGGACGGAAGTTTTCTTCTGCGACGCTCGTGAGCGGAAGCCGCACGCGAAGGGCGTCCGAAGGCGTCCCTTCGGGAAGGAGCGTCAGCAAAAAGCGCTCGAGCTCCTCCACGACGACCGAAGGAAGCGCAGGCTGCGCCGGATCCGTTCCGATCGACCAGGAGACGTAGAAGTTCGAACGGGCCGAACGAAAGAGGTCCGCAAAGACGTTGCGATTGTCCGCGCGGCTGTCGCGATCGCCCGGGCGCCGAAGCGACCGGATTTCGCCCTCTTTCCCGGGCGCGGTGAGCGCCATGAGGTCGAACTCCTCGAAGTTCGAAAGCCCCGGAAAACTCGAGTTTTCCGAAAGCCCCAGGCAGGCGACGACGCGGTACGGCAATCCCCGGAAGGCCGACATGTCGGCGACCGTCACGGCGTCCCTCGGCATCGCGCCCGACACGGGGTCGCCGAAGGAGGCGCCGAGCGCCGCACGGAAGGTCTGGTAGTCGACGGGCGTTTCCGTGCCGATCCCCTCCTCCATGTCGATGCGAAGGTGCGCGACGACGCCGAGGAGTTCCTCGCGCGCCGCCTTCACGTCGGCGCCCGCGAAGAAGTCGTTGACGAGCGTTTCGGTGAAGGCCGCCCAGTCCCGTGCGCCGGGCTCGGCGTCGTTCACGTCGTTCCAGGCGATGCGGGCGTCTTCGAGGCGCTTGTAAAGCGAAAGAAGGGTTTCGAGCAGATCGGGGCGCTCCGACACCCTTTCGTAGTGCGCGCGCGAACGGCGCACCGGAAGCGTTCCCGCCCAGTCGACCGCGGGGCTCTCGTCAAACAAAAAGCCCGCCGACAGGCGCTCCAGGGCCCGCGAGAGCGTGCCGTCCACGGCGCCGCGCCGCTCGGCTTCGCCGTAGGCGCCGCCGAACGAGGCGCTAAGTTTTTCGCTCTGCGCCGCAAGCTGCGCTTCGGAGAGCCCCTCGCGAAAGCCCGCGTCGTTCACCCACTCGCGAAGAACGGAGAGGTCGCCGAAACTGAGACCGAGGCTTTCCCCGACCACGGGGAGTTCAAGCCAGGATTCAAAGGCGGAGAGCGTCGTGAGCCCCGAAAGGAGGTCCATTAGCTGCAGAAGAGCCGACGCTGCGCTGTTTTCCATCGAGAGGGGCTTACCCACCATGCGGAAGGGAAGACGCCGTTCGGGCGGCAGGGCCGTTAGCACGCCTTCAAGGACCGGCGCGAAGGTCGCGACGTCGGGCGTCGTGACAAGGACGTCGGAGGGTTTGAGCGTCTCGTCCCGGGCAAAAAGGTCCGTCAGATAGTCGACGAGGCCCTCCGCCTCGCGCACGGGCGTGGGCGCTTCGACAAAGCGCACGGAACGGTCCGACTCATCGGGCAGGGACCGCTCGAAAAGATCGGCCTCGTCGGCCGAGAGCAGCGAATCCTGCGCACGGGTGAGTAGCGTCGGTGCTCCGTCGTTCGTAAGACGCAGATAGAAGCTGTCGCTTTCCCCCTCTTCGTCGGCGCGCAGGTCCTGCAAGCGGTTGCGTAAAAACGAGAAGGGGCGCTCGGCCGGGGCGTTCGCCACTTCGCCGCGGGCGTCGGGAAGCGCCTCCGCCGGCGGCGGCACGTCCGCCGTGAAGCGCCAGAGACGATCGAGCGTCGCGCGCGAACTCGCCGCGTTGCGGCGCAGGTATTCGAGCGCCGGCGTCGCCCCCTCGGCCGCCGAATCAAACCAGAAGCCGTTTGCGGGCTGCATGAGGTAGAGCCGCACCGTGCCTCGCCGACCGATTTCCTTCAGGAAGGGAAGCATCAGGGGCGGGACCGTGAAGGGAAGAAAGACGTGGAGGTTTTCTCCCGCGGGGGAGTCCGCGAGCACGCGCTCGA
>CASDQM010000017.1 GCA_949282745.1 uncultured Sutterella sp.
CCGAGCGCTTCGTTCGGGCGAGTCCGCGCACCGTTCGGGCGTAGGGAACCCAGCCCGTCACCGTCATGGCGATCAGAAGGACCGCGTAGAGCGTCCCCTCGCCCGCGCCTTCGCCCAACACCGTGCGGAGAACCCCGTCGACGAGGAGCGCCGCAAGAAGCGTCGGAAAGGCGAGCATGACGTCGCAAAGGCGCATGAGCACTGCGTCGACGACTCCGCCCGCGTAGCCCGCGACGAGCCCCGCCGTCACGCCGAGCACGAGCGACAAAAGCGCCGCCGTCACCCCGATCGCAAGCGAGAGACGCGTTCCGCTCAGAATGGCCGAAAAGAGGTCGCGCCCCTGATCGTCCGTACCAAGAAGGTGCGCGTCGCTTCCGTCCGGGAACCACGCGGGCGGCAGATTCGCGTCCGCGATGTCGAAGGACGCGAGGTCCGTCGCGTCGTAGGGCGAGAGCCACGGCGCCCCGACCGCCGCGATCAGGACGGCGGCGAGGAGCAGAGCGGAGACTTTCGAGACGGGCGTGGCGAGGAGTCGTTCGAGCATCATGGATCCTTATTGGAGGGCGGCGAGTCGCTTTTCCACGAGCCGCACGAAGAAGTCGGCCGTGGGTCCGAGCGCGAGGTCGTTGTAGTCGAAGTTCGGATGGTGATGGTTCGCCGTGTGCGTCGCATCGGCGATCCCGACGCGCGGGAAGCAGCCCGGGCGCTTTTCGAGGAAGAACGCGAAGTCTTCCGCGCCCATCGAAGCCGAGTGATTGCGAACGCGCTCTTCGCCATAGGCTTCAAGCGCCACCCGGCGGGCGAATTCGAGCTGTTCGTCGTGGTTGACGAGCGGCGGATAGAGGCGGATGTACCGGAAGTCGATTTCCGTTCCCGTCGTCGCGGCGACGCCCGCGCAGATTTCGCCCATGCGGCGTTCGATCAGATCGCGCTCTTCCGGATAGGCGCAGCGCGTCGTCCCCGCGAGCTTCACTTCGGCGGGCACGACCGAAACGCCCTTCGGATCGCCCCCGTGAATCGAAGCGATCGTCACGACCGCGGGGCGCATCGGATCGACCGAGCGCGAAACGATCGTCTGGAGCGCTCCGATCAGAATCCCCGTCGCCACGACCGGATCCACGGTCTTGTGGGGACGCGCCCCGTGACCGCCCACGCCCTTCACGGTGATGCGGAAGTGGTCGGCCGCGGCGCACTGCGCGCCCTTCGTGAAGCCGATGACGCCGAGCGGGAGCTCGCCCGCACAGTGCACGCCGTAGATTTCGTCGATGGGGAAGCGCTCGAAGAGACCGTCCTCGATCATTTCCCGAGCCCCGGCATAGCCTTCTTCACCCGGCTGAATGATGAGGACGACGTCGCCCGCGAGATGTTCGCGGCGCTTCACGAGCGCGTGCGCGGCGAGAAGGACGCCCGCGACGTGACCGTCGTGACCGCAGGCGTGCATGCGGTTTTCAATGACCGAGGCCCACGGATGACCCGTGTGTTCTTCGAGCGGCAAGGCATCCATGTCGGCGCGAAGCGCAATCGTGACCGGATGCTCGAAGTTGCGCTTGGTCCCGCGGATCACCGCGACGACGCCGGTCTTCCCGATGCCTTCCACGACTTCGTCGCAGCCCATGGCGCGAAGCGCGTCGGCCGCGATCTTGGCCGTGCGGACTTCGCACATGCCGAGTTCGGGGTGCGCATGCAGGTCGCGGCGGATCGCCGTCATGGCTTCGAGACCCGAGAGGACTTCGGGGAGCAGGTTTTCGTTGAGGTTGGACATATCAGACTCCTTCCTTGCGAAGACGCGGGTCGACCGCAAGATGACTCAGGTCCGCAAGCAGATTGATGACGACAAAAAGAAAAGCGATGAAGGTGAGATAGGAGGCGAGGACCGGAATGTCGGCGAACTGCACCGACTGCAAAAAGAGCATGCCCATCCCCGGCCATTGAAAGACCGTTTCGGTGACGACCGAAAAGGCGATGATTTCCCCGAACTGCAGGGCCATGACCGAAATGACGGGGAGCGAAGCGTTTCGGAAGACGTGCGCGAACGCGATGCGGCGTTCCGTAAGGCCCCGGGCCCTTGCAAACTTCACGAAGTCGCGGCGAAGGACTTCAAGCATTTCGCCCCGCACGAGCCGCACGACGAGCGCCGTCTGAAAGACCCCGAGCGTGAGTGCGGGGAGAAGGATGTGTTCGAGCCCGTCCTTTGTCAGAAGCCCCGTCGTCCAGAACCCGATCGTCACGGTTTCGCCGCGCCCGAAGGCGGGCAAGAGCCCCGTCATCACGCTGAAGACCATGATGAGGAGAATGCCGATCAGGAAAGTCGGAAGCGACATGCCGAGGAGCGTCGCCCCCAAGGCAAAGCGCGAGAGAACGCTTTCCGGGCGCGGGGCCGTAAAGATCCCGATCGGGATTCCGAAGAAAAGCGCGATCAGGACCGCGAGACCCGCGAGCTCCACCGTGGCGGGGAGACGCTCGAGAATGAGGTCCGCCACGGGCGTGCCGTGACGAAGGCTCATCCCGAAGTCGCCCGCCAGGGCGTTCCCGAGAAACCGCATGTACTGCACGAAGGGCGAGTCGTTGAGACCGAGCGCCTCGGTGAGGGCCGCCCGGTCCGCGGCCGACGCGTCGGGCGGAAGCATCTGCGAGACGGGGTCGCCCACGAACTGAAAGAGTGCAAACGCGATGCCGCTCACGACGAGGAGGACGACCAATCCCTGAAGAATCCGCTCGGAGAGGAGTCGAAGCATGATTGCATCCTTATTCGTTCACCCGCACCCGATCGAGGACGAGCGTGTTGTCGGGACGAAGGGGCGCGTCGACCGTATTCTTCATGACCCAGCTGATCTGGGGCTCGAGAAGCGGAATGTGAAAGACGCCCTTCTTTTCGATCGAGAGCGCTTCTTCGGCAAGGCCCCTTCTCTCTCCGATTTCTTCCGAAACGGCAAGACGCTTCAGCACCGCGTCGAGGTCTGCGGAGGAGGCTCGGCCCACGTTGCTGATCCCGTCGCCCGTCTTCGGGTTGTAGGTGGCCGAGAGCGACTGCAGCGGACGATAGGCGTCCAAGGTGGTCGAACCCCACCCGACGAGGCAGGCCGACGTGTCGAAACTCAGGACCTTCGGGAAGTACTGCGCGCGCGGCATCGAATGGACTGACACCTTGAGGCCGATCTTCGCCCACATCGACGCGAGCGCCTTGACGATCGCCTCGTCGTTGACCCAGCGGTTGTTCGGCGTGTCGATCGTGAAGGAAAAGCCCTTTTCATAGCCCGCGTCCTTCAAAAGCGCCTTTGCGCGCTTGAGGTCGAACTTCGGCGCCGCGCCGATCTCTTCGTTCCAACCGAAGACGGCGTGCGAGACGATCGTTCCGGTGGGGAGGGCCTTGCCTCGCATGACGCCTCTCACGAGGCCCGGGCGGTTCACGGCGATCGACATCGCTTCGCGCACGCGGGCGTCCTTGAAGGGGTTCGCCGACAGGGGCTTTCCGTCCAAACCCTTCACGTAGGGCGTCGCGTCCCGGTTGAGGTCGAGCGCCACCATCATCACGCGGTCTTCACCCGTCGAGAGGACCTTGAGGTCGGGATTGCGCGAAAGACGCGTCAGATCCTGCACGGCCGGATCGAGAACGAAGTCGACTTCGCCCGAAAGGAGCGCCGCCGTGCGGGTCGCGGCCGACGAAATCGGCGTGTAGATCACCTTTTCGACGTTCCCCTTGCGGTTCGCTTCATCCCACCAGTCGTGATTCGCCGTGAATTCCGTGCGGACGTCGGGTTCGCGAAGCGTGAGCCGGAAGGGGCCCGTGCCGTTTGCGTGCGTGGCGGCGTAGGATTCCTCGCCCGCCACGTAGTTCTGCGGTTCGAGCGCACCGTGCTTTTCGGCCCAGGCCTTGTTGAGGATGCGTAGCGTCGTGAGCTGACGAAGGAACACGGGCGAACCCGACACGGTCTTGACGAGGACCTTGCCGTCCTCGGTCGCAACGGCCCCGAGAATCCCGGCGGCCGAGCTCTTGAACTGGCTCAGGGGCGCGAGCGCGCGGTTGATCGAGAAGACCACGTCTTCGGGCGTGAGCGTCTCGCCCTCGTGGAACTTCACGTTCTCGCGAATCGTAAAGAGGAAGCCTTCGGGCACGCGCTCGTACTTCGTCGCGAGCGCGGGCTCGACCTCCATCTTTTCGTTGTAGCGAACGAGCGATTCGTAGACCGTGGCGCAGGCGGCGGAATTGAGCGTTTCGTTCTGCGCGTGGATGTCGAAGGTGAGGAAGTCCCCGGCACTCGTCCAGCGGAAGTCGGCCGCGGAAACGGTCTGAAAGCCCGAGAGAATCGCGGCGGCCAGAATCGCCGCGGCGGGACGACGCAGGAAGGAGAAAGGCGCCTTGGCGGCGTTCTGAGCGGTGGAAGAGAATCGGTTCGTCATGTCATGGACCTCGGTCTTTGGTCTGAGACCCCCGCGGAACCGTCGCTCTGTGTACTTACAAGAAAACCCGCGTTCCGCGGGTTCCTCGTTGAAGAAATTTTCGGTTTCTTTACGGCAACACTGTGCCCGGCACCCGCTTGAAGTTCAAGCGGTGCCACCAGCGGCGGAAGCCGACGAGGTGTTGGGGGAAAGTGTTCGCAGTCATCTTGCTTTCGACTATACAGGAGCGAAGCGATCGTCGCCATAGTGCATTTGTCGTAGAGAGAAAGAGCAAAGAGCATCCAAAACGACCCCGAACCGGTGTTTTTTCGCATCGTCGGACATGGAGCAGTCGCCTTCAGACAAACCGCGGCGCTATTCTTGGAGAAGCAACTGACAAATACCCTCCCGCCAACAGATGGAAGCCACCGAGAACGACAAAACGAAGCGCAGCGCCGCCGACCGCACATTCGAGCGCATGACAACGGCGTCCGTGGCGACGCTCGTCCTGCGGCTCGGCGTTCCCACGGTTCTTTCCATGCTCGTGACGGCGCTCTACAACACGGTCTCGACCTTCTACGTCTCGTACCTGGGCACGTCGGCCGTCGGAGCCATGGGTGTCGCCTTTGCGCTCCAAATGGTGATCCAGGCCTTGGGGATCATGGTGGGACAGGGCTGCGCCTCGCAGACCTCGCGCCTTCTCGGCGCTAAGGAGTGCGCGAAGGCTCATGAGACGGCGAGTTCGGCGCTCTTCACTGCGCTGTTGCTCGGCGTTCTCTTTTCCGTAACCTCGCTTTTCACCCTGGCATCGCTTCTCTCCGTCATGGGCGCAACCGACACGATTCTTCCCTACGCCGTCGCGTATGCGAAGCCCGTCCTCTACGCCGCGCCCTTCATGGCGGCGGCCTTCACCCTCAACAACATTCTTCGCTCGGAAGGCATGGCCTTCGTCGGTATGATCGGGCTCGGGATCGGCGGGATCCTCAACATGGCCGTGGCGCCCTTCTTCATCTTCACCTTGGACCTCGGGATTTCCGGGGCCGGCTGGGCGACCGCCCTCTCCCAAACCGTTTCCTTCTCGATTCTTCTTTCCTACTTCGCCGGGGGATGGGGTTCGATCCGACTCTCTCCCCTCCTGGTCTCGAAAAATCTGCGGACCTACGGCACGCTCTTTCGCCTGGGAACGCCGTCGCTCTCGCGCAACATACTCGGCGCCGTGGCGGCATCGGTTTTGAACCTCATGGCGGGTGTATACGGCGACGCGGCGGTGGCCGGGATGTCGATCGTAGGCCGCGTGATGATGGTCACGTCCGCCGCCATGATCGGGATCGGACAAGGGTATCAGCCCGTTCTCGGCTACAACTGGGGTGCCAAGCGCTTCGACCGCGTTCTCAAGGCCGTCGACGCGACGCTCGCGATGTCGACCGCCCTGATGACGGTGCTGGGACTTCTGGGTTTCGTCTTCGCCGAGGAAGTGGTGGCGTTCTTCCGGACGGAAGATCCGGCCGTCGTGCAGATCGGCGTGGAGGCGCTGCTTCTTCAGTGTCTCGTCGCGCCGATCGTCCCGGTGAGCGTCGTCTCGAACATGACCTATCAGGTCTTGGGACGCGCTGGGATCGCGACTTTCCTGGCGTGTCTGCGTCAGGGGATCTTCTTTCTGCCGCTCATTCTGATCCTGCCGCGGTTCTTCGGACTCACCGGCATCGAGACGGCCCAGCCGCTTGCCGAACTCCTGTCGTTTGTCGTCTGCATCGGGTTCGTCGTCCGATTCCGGCGGGAGGCGGCGCATCTAGCCGCCGACGCCGGGGCGAAATTCCACGCCCGCACGACGAAAGCCCGTGAATGAGCAAGATCCCAAGTTGCCGCCCCAACGGACTCCAGAGAGAACACATGACTTTCCGAAAAATCGACCGAACCGCATGGCCCCGCAACGAGGTCTTCGAGCACTACTTCTCGGTGATTCCCTGCACCTACAGCCTCACGACCAAACTAGACATCACGAACGTTCGGGCGAAGAAGCTACGCCTCTACCCGACGATGCTCCACGCGATCACGACGGTCGTGAACTGGCACGAAGAGTTTCGCACAACCTTCAATGACGACGGAGAGCTAGGGGTCTTCAGCGACATGCACCCGTGCTACACGGTCTTTCACAAGGAGTCGGAAACCTTCTCCAACCTCTGGACCGAGTTCACGCCGGATCTGAAGGAATTCACTCACCGCTACGAAGAAGACCTAGCGGCCTACGGCAACAACCAAGCGTTCTTTCCAAAGCCTGACTTGCCGAAAAACAGCTTCACCGTGTCGATGCTGCCGTGGACGACCTTCGACGGATTCAACCTCAATCTGCCGAAGGGATCCGCTTACACGCTTCCGATCTTCACGCTCGGGAAATTCTTCCTCGAGGGCGAGCGCACGCTCCTCCCCGTCGCCCTGCAGGTGCACCACGCCGTCTGCGACGGCTTTCATACCTGCCGCTTCTTAAACGAACTGCAGGCGCTTCTCGACGGCATCGAATAAAGAAGAGCAACGGTCTCGGCCGAGGCGAGTACCCCGGCATTGGCTACTCAGCTCGGATCGACCTTTTCGAGCGTGTACGCCGCCCGGAAGAGCCGGCGCTCAAAGGCGCAGCTCGTGCGGTAGGCCGTCTTCGCTTGCTCCCACTCGTCGGGCATTGCATTGCGCCCGAGCCGCTCGGCAAGGCCCAGGGCCATCGCGACCGTTTCCGAATACGCAGGATCGCCGTAAGCCGCCAGCCACTCGGCATAGGGGTTCCCTTCGAGCTTTCTCGTGCGGGCAATCGTCATGCCCATTCGTTCGTAGACGGTGAAGCACGGAAGGAGCGCCGCAAAGCCCGCGAGAAGCGGCGCACGTTCGGCGGATTCGAGCTCGTAGCGCATGTAGGCGGCGGTCGTCGGACGAAGCGCATCGTAGACGCTTTCCTCAGGCTGGCCGCCAACGATCTTGGTGTAGACTCCTGCGGTCCAGGGCATCATGCCCCGCGTTTCGTCGGCCCAGCGGCGGCAGAGCGCCCGATTCTCTCCGTCGAGGCGTTCGCCGAAGCGCTCGAAGGCTAGCGCGTAGTTGTCGAGGTAATGGAGGTTCTGCGCGAAGTACCAAGCGAACGCGTCCTTTGCGAGCGTCCCCGCGGCCACTTCCGTAACGAACGGTTCCTTGAGCACCGCGGCGGTCTCCTCTTCGCCCGCGGCGAGAAGCGCGGCGATCCGTTCGTCCGTCGGGCGCGGCCCCTTCCCCATCGCGAACGTCGGGGCGATCGAAAGCGCACCGAGCGTCATCAAAAGCGTTCTTCTTTTCACGGTTCATCCTCCTTCAGAGAAAAAAGAAGCGGAACCTCCTCTTTGGAAAGTTCCGCTTCGTGGTGTTGTTTTATCGCATCAGCGGTGCGACTTCTTTTCGTAGGCGGCGAGCTTCGTCTCGAAGTCGTTCAAGGAGCTCCCCACCACCTTGTGAAGCGCCAGGAGCGCGACCAAGTTCGGAAGCACCATGAGGCCGTTGAAGAGGTCGGCGAGCGCCCAGACGAGGTCAACCTTGAGGACGGCGCCCACGCCGATGAAGAGGCACACGATCACGCGGTAGGGAAGTACCGCGTATTCGCCCCAGAGGAAGCGCACGTTCTGTTCGGCAAAGAAATTCCAGCCGATGATCGTCGAATAGGCAAAGAAGAAGAGGCAGACGGCCACGAAGCCCATGCCGATGCTGCCGAGACCCTGCGTGTAGGCCTTCTGCGTGAGTTCAATGCCGGTCGTCTGGAAGTCGAGCACGCCCGTGACGAGAATGACGATCCCCGTGAAAGTCACGACCACCACCGTGGCGAAGACGCCGAACATCGCGACGAGGCCCTGAATGGCGGGGTGTTCGACCTTGGCGACCGCGTGCGCGTGCGGGGTGGAACCCATACCGGCTTCGTTCGAGAAGAGACCGCGCGCCACGCCGAACTGCATGGCCTTGGCGACCGTGAGGCCGAGGGCGCCGCCCGCGACGGCCTGCGGATTGAAGGCCGCTTCAAAGATGAGCGCGAAGGCGGGACCGACTTCGGAGAGGTGTTCGAGGATCACGTAGGTGCCGCCGATCAGGTAGACCGCAGCCATGATCGGAACGAGCTTTTCCGCGACGCTCGCGAGACGGCCGAGACCGCCGAAGAAGACGAGACCGGAGATGACGGCGGTGATGACGCCCGTCACCGCAAGCGGGGCCCCGAAGGCCGTGTTCATGGCCTGCGAGATGGAGTTCGACTGCACGGCGTTCCCGATGCAGCCGAGCGCGATGATGATGGCGATCGAGAAGAAAATGGCGAGCGGCTTGAATTTCTTGCCGAGACCCTGCGTGATGTAGTAGGCTGGACCGCCCACGACGTGGCCGTTGGCGTCATGACCCTTGTAGGTCTGCGCAAGGACGGCTTCGGCGAAAATCGTCGCCATACCGAAGAAGGCCGCGACCCAAAGCCAGAAGAGCGCGCCCGGGCCGCCCGAAACGAGGGCCGTGGCGGTACCCGCGACGTTGCCGGTACCCACCTGCGCGGCGATGGCGGTGGCGAGCGCCTGGAAGGAACTCATTCCCGATTTGTCGGCGCGTTTGCCAAAGAACGAAGCGCCGCCGAAGAGGTAGCGCGCGGCGAGGCCGAATTTTCGGACCTGAACGAAACGCAGCTTGATCGTGTAGAAGATCCCCGTCCCGCACAGAAGCGGAACGAGGAAGAATACGCCCCAAAGGACGCTGTTGATTTCGGATACGAGATGATTGAGGAAGTCCATGGCGAGGGCAACCCGGAAACGTTGGAAGAGAGGCTCTCTACGGAGCCGTTTTTCTCGATCATAGTCGCCCGGGTGAAACGCACCCGCGGGAAGCAATGATTTTCTCAGAAAAGATCCTGCTCCTTGATCAATATCAATATCAACAAGGGGATCTCCTCATTGCCAAAAACGGCATTTTTCCGTTTTTCCCTTTTCGAGAAGCTAAACGCGGAAAGCCTGCGCCAAGAAAAAGGGCCTCCCGCTGAGGAGGCCCGCTGAAGTCGAGCGTCGATGGTTTTTACCACTCGCCCGAAAGCGCCATGATGACGTTCGTGTAGGTGTCGTAGAGCGTCGTAAGGTAGCGCTCGTCGAAGTCGACGTTTTCCGTCGTCTGGATGGGCTTGCCGTCGCGCGTCGGCATGGCGCCCACGATGAAGTAGCCGGCCTTGCCGCCTCGCTGCTGCACGCGGCGGAACATGACGGTCGCGTCGTCCGAATAGGTGACGGTCAGATGCGGCTGAATGTTGCGGCAATAGCGGGCGCGCTTGGCGCAGACCGTGATGAGCTGACTCACGCTGTCGTCGGGCGTGAAGTCGACCGCCTCGCCCACGACGCGGTGCTTCATCTGCACGTCAAAGGCCATCGCCATCCCGGCGCAGCGCTGCACGGCCTCGTGCGCGAGATAGTCCTTGATCTTTTCGTTCGCGCCGCGCACTTCGATCTGCATCGTGGCGTGCGCCGCCACGACGTTGCGGCCTTCGCCCGCGTGGAGGTTCCCCACGTTCACGCGGGTCATCCCGTCGCCGTGGCGCGGAAGGGCCATGAGGTTGATCGCGGCGTTGGCCGCGGCCATCAGAGCGTTGCGGCCGGTCTGCGGATGCATGCCAGCGTGCGAGGGACGGCCAATGAATTCAAAGTCGATCTTTTCCGTGCAGAGGAACTTGCTCGGCGCCGTATAGACGGTTCCGGGCGGCTGATCGAGCCCGAAGTGCGCGCAGATGATCGTGTCGACGTCGTCAAGGACGCCCGAACGAACGAAAGCGTAGGCGCCGCGGGAGCCTTCTTCGGCGGGCTGGAAGATGAACTTGATCTTCCCCGTGAGTCGCTCCTTGTTGGCGGCGATGAAGCGACCGAGTTCCAGAAGAACGGCCTGGTGGCCGTCGTGTCCGCAGGCGTGCATCACGCCCGGGCGCATCGAGTGAAAGTTCTCGCTCGTCGGAAGGTGCTCGGGATCCTCGGGTTCGTTGATGTAGAGGGCGTCGAGTTCGGCGCGGATGCAGATGGTCTTCCCGGGACGCTTCGTGTCAAAGACCGCGACGCAGCCCGTGAGGCCCTCCATGCGGTCGAGAAGATGACGGGGAACGCCCTGGTCCTTCGCGTAGAGTTCCGCGTGCTCCGCCTCTTCCGGGTCGCGGCCGCGCACATAGTCGGGCTGCAGGATTTCGCGCCCCACCTTCACTTCAAAGCCCAGACCGCTCAGCACTTCCGCGGCGCGTGCGGTGCTCAGGAATTCGCACCACCCCACTTCCGGCGTCATGTGGATCGCGCGGCGGCGCTCGATCAGATCGCTTTCGTGAACGGGGTCCACCCAGTCGGGGAGAAAACCTTCCCGGGGCGTATCGACAACGGAAATCGGCATGAACGGTCCCAAAAAAAATGTAATTCTCTGCAGAAAAAATCCCCGAAGCCGCCAGAGAGACGGCATCCGGGGATGCTTATTGTACGAGATCGACGCCTCGTACGGGGCAAGCGATACAGTCGCTTACTTGACGGCTTCCTTGAAGGAAGCGCCGGCCGTGAACTTCGGGGCCTTGCAGCCCGGGATCTTGATCACGGTGCCCGTCTGGGGATTGCGGCCCGTACGGGGAGCGCGTTCCGTAAGGCCGAACGTGCCGAAGCCGATGAGGCGAACGCTTTCGCCCTTGGCGACTTCATCGACGACCGTTTCGAGGAAGGCGTCGAGCATGGCACCGACCTGCGTCTTGGCGATGTCGGTCTTGGCGGCGATGGCGTCAATAAGTTCCGTCTTGTTCATTCCAGTAAACTCCTTCGGAGGGACTAAAACATCTACCCTTGATCGGGAGACGGCCCGATCCAAAGCGCCGTTTGAAGTTTGTATTCGGTGCTTTGTGGAACACGGTCTCACAAGGGCTGCAGGGATTGTCGCCAAAAAGTCCGAAAAAATCAAGGGTTCCGGATGACGAAAATTCCCTCGCTCTGTTGGAATTTCAGCGTTTGCGGGACCCGGGCGGCGAGACTTGGATTCCCGAACGGGCTTTTTAGTTTTAACCTCGACATCAGCCCGTCAAAGGAGCGGACATATCCCGAACTTTCACGCAGAGATCACGCATCCCTTTGTTTTCACCGATGTTTTAATTCGAGCGAGTCACCCCGCCACACCCCTCCGAGAACCCTACGCCCCCGCTTCGCCGCCAAAAGGAGCGCAAAAGATTTTCCCCGTTAGAAATTGCCTTGCCGCCCTAAGGATTCGCTCTGCGGCACTGTGACTATTTGCTACATTAATGATCTAGAACAAACCCTTTTGTTGCATGTTTTCCTATCCGAGGCCGTAAAACGCCTCCCCAAGGCCGCGTCGCGGTCACTCGGCTTTCGATCAGCGGGTTTATGCGAAGAGGACTAATCCCCATGTTCACGGGCGTTTCAGCCTGTCATGCTGAAGATAATCCTTTCCGGGACCTTTCGCATGCGGTATGAATTTCTCACCTCGACCGAACATGCGCTCTTTGACGCGGCCTTCGATCTTCATGAACTGAGCTTCCCGCCGGCCCTTCGGCGCAGTCGGGAGAGCTTTGCCCGCGCCTTTTCCGACCCGGACTTCGAGTGCATCGCCTTCCGCGAGAGCCAGGCGATCATGGGGTACGCCACGCGCTGGTTCCTTCCGAGCGCCGTCTTTCTCGAGTCGATCGTGGTCGCACCGGAATTCCGCGGTCTCGGCCTCGGCCGACAGCACCTGCGCGAAATCGTCGCGACGAGCCGCAAGCCCGTGGCGGCGCTCGTCGCCGACGAACTGCCGGGCGCCCTCGCCTTCTTCCTCAACAACGGTTTCCACCTGAACGACAGCGACGTCGTCGTCCCGCCCTGCCTCCCTGGCGCCGGCCTCCGACGCTTTGCGCTCGTCACGAGTCCCCGTCTGTGGGATGAAAAAGAAAGGGCGACCGTCCTTGAGGAGATCGCCCGCAAGATCTGTCCGAAGGCCGCCGCCCCGGAATCCGCACTCAGCTCGCCCGACGGGGACGCGGCGCGCCCGTGAGAACGAGCGTCCATTCGGCGGCGAGCGCCTTCAGTTTCTTTTCAAGGCACGCGACGGCTTCCTTGTCGAGGTCCTTCTCTTCGCTCTCTCGCTTCCAGAGGGCGATTTCCTTGTAGACCGCCTTGTAGTAGGCGAGCACCACGTCCTTGACGGCCTTCACCTGCTCCTCCTCCTTCATGACGGCCGGCACCGGCGTCGAAGAGAAGAATTCCGGGTGATGCGCCGCGATCTGCTCGAGAAGCAGCGCCCCGGTAAACGGGATCTTCGTTTCGACCAGGGGATGCTTTCCGTAGAGCACCGCCGCCATGTTCGCGGCCATGGATTCGTCCGTCTGCGCGGCGGCGCCTTCGTTAATCAGGCCCTTCTGGATGCGGTCGACGTTGGCGAGCACCGTAAACGCAAGGTACTCAAGCTGTCCGCGAAGGCCTTCCGCGTCGAGCACGGGCTTCTTTTCCTCTTCGGCTTCGGGGGTGTCTTCCACACGCTTTTCTTCGGTCATTCGGATGTTCCTTTCGGTTGCGGACCGCTTTGCTGCGACCAGATCGCCGCGAGAATGTCGTCGGTGTCCGCGGGTTTTTGCAAAATCACGGGAAAGCGCGAGAGCGTGAGAACGCCCGCTTCCCGCATGGATCGAAAGTGCGCTTCGATTTCCTCGCGCGCCACGGCCGTGAGCACCACGACGGGGATCGTGCGCCCGAGTCTCGCCTCGACGAGCGCGGCGACTTCGAGCCCCGTCATTTCGTCTTCGCCGAGATTGTAGTCGGTGACGAGCGCCGCCACCTCACCCTCCTTCTCGGAAAGGGCTGCAAAAAATTCCTCGTCCGCGACGGCCGCTGCGAGCACCGTGGCCCCGCGGCTCTCAAAGACGGGAAGAAGCGCGTTGCGCAGAATCGGATTGTCTTCGACGAGCGCGATCGTGCCCGTGAAGCTTCGGGCGGGATCCCGCACGGGCGCGGGCGCCGATTCGACTTCACGCCGCGGACTCGCCGCCTCGGGAAAGCCCAGGCGAAAGACGGAGCCGCGTCCGGGGTGCGAATCGATGGTGAGTTCCGCACCGAGCGCCTCGGCGATCCCCCGAACGATCGAGAGCCCGAGACCGAAGCCGCTTCCCGGACGGCGCTTGCCGGCCTCGCCCCGATAGAAGGCGTCGAAGATCTTGCTTCGCTCCTCCTTCGTCATGCCGTCGCCGCAGTCGTAGACGCCGATGCGAACGAAGCGCTTCCCTCGAAGGAGAAGCCTTCTCGCCGCGACGACCACTTCGGGGCGCGGACTTTTGGGATTCGAATAGTTGATGGCGTTGGCAATAAGGTTTTTGAGCGCCCGCTCAAGCATCACAGGGTCGGCGTCGAGGGCGACGTTCGTCGGGACCGTACGGAAGCGAAGGCCTTTGGCCTGCGCCGCGGGTCCGAATTCGGCCTCGAGCCTCGCGAAGAGCCCCTTCAATTCCATGCGCTCGATGTGGGGCTTGTTTCCGCCGAACTCCATTCTCGTCACTTCGAGGACCTGTTCAACGAGCGTCGCGATCGACCCGCTCGTGAGCGCGAGCTGATCGACGACGGGCTTCGTCTGGGGAGTGCACTTGCGCTTCAGAATGTCGAGATAAATCCCCATGGCCTGGAGGGGCTGTCGAAGGTCATGGTTCGCCGCCGCGAAGAAGCGCGCCCGCCGTTCGCTTTCCTTCTGCGTCGCGCGGCGCGCGTTTTCGGAACGCTGCACTTCGATGCGAAGGCGCTCGACCAAGCGCGTGTTTTCGGCGTCTGCGAGCACGCTCGAGGTGATGAGTTCGTTGAGTTTTCGGCCCGAATAGAGAATGAAGCCCGTCACGACGACGAGCACCGTCGTGAGAATGACGGAACTCACGCGGTACTGCGCCGCGACCGCCATCGTCAGGGGCGTCATCGAAAGAAGCGTGAAGGCCGTAAGCGACGGCATCCAGCAGGAATAGACGGGCCACCCCGCAAACGTCACGGCGACCGTGATCGCGACCGTCATCACCTGCAGAAGCCCCGAACCCTGCACCACGAAGAGAATCCCGGTCAGGCCCCAGATCGACCCCGTCACGACGGAGAGGAGCGTCCAGCGGCGCACCCAGGCGCGCACATTCTTGACGCGAGCGTCGTCGCGCCAGAACTTTCGCACGAAGACGAGCGCCACAATTACCTGCGCGAGCCAGATGACCGACCAGGCGATCAGAAAGACGCGGCTGTACTCCGTCTCCCAGTACATGAGGACGAGACTGCCCATCCCGATGATCTGCGCGGCGATCGCGACGGGAAAAAGGCGCAGGCTTCGGAGAATCACGCTCGAGAGCGTTCTCGCCGTGAGGCTTCTCGTGCGCGAAATGCCGAAGAAGCGCTTCAGAAAGTCAAGCGTAATGGCTTTGGTGAGCGGCATGCCTTTCTCCTCACTTCGAGAGCGTCACGACGCGGCCGTCGGAGGCGAGACGAAGTTCAGCGCCCACGGGAAGAGTTTCGCGCCTGGCGCCGTGTCCGATCGGAAGACCCGTGACGATCCGCAGGTCGGGGCGGGCCTTGGCAAAGCGCGTGAGCGCCGTGAGGAAGTCGTAGCCGCCCTGACGCATCGTCACGCGGTCGGCCCCGAGGAAGTCTCCGAAGAGAACCGCGCGGCAGTTCTCGAACATCCCCGCCTGAGAGAGATGCAAAAGCGACCGCTCGATTCGCCAGGCGGGCTCATTCACGTCCTCGAGAAACACCGCGTGGGGGCGTCCCGCGAGGCGCTTCATCGGCGCATGAGGCGTCCCCGCAAGGGTCGTCAGCATCGTAAGGTTTCCGCCCCAGAGCGTCACCGCTTCCTCCCGGAAGGACACTTCCCGAGGATCCCTGCGCACGCCTCCTTCGAACCAAAGCTCGGGCGTGAAGTCGAGCCGCCAGTCCGCGTTTTGCACTCCGAAGGCCGCGACGGCGCGGGAGAGCGACCCGGAGGGATCGCCTTCGATTCGGCGGTCCGAATCAAAGTCCCCGCCCACGGGACCGTGAAGCGTCGTGCGGCCCGTATGCGTCCAAAGGGCGTTCAGAAGAACCGTCACGTCCGAGTAGCCCGTGAGCAGCGCGCGGCCCGATTCGAGTTCACTCCAGGGAAGCTTCGGGAGCAGACACTGCGAGCCGAAACCTCCGCGAAGCGCGAGCGCCACGTCGGCCTCGTCGCTTTGCAGTGCGGCGACGGCGTCCGCAAGGCGCACTTCGTCGGAGCCCGCAAAGCGCGTCTCAACGCTTCGCACGGACGGCAATTCCGTAAGCGCAAAGCCCCGCGCGCGAATGCCGGCCGCGATGCGGTCGATCCGCAGCGTGTCGAGCTCGTTTTCTTCCGTCAGATACTGTCCGGCGGGCGCAAAAAGAAGAATCTTGTCCATGCTGCCTCTTCCCCATCAGTCCTGCGGTTCAGCGGCGTCGCCGCGCCGTTCGGCAAAGAAGGCCTTGAGAAGCGCGCTTGCCCGCTCGGCCTCCACGCCCTTCGTAACGAAGGGACGGTGGTTGAGGGACGGCAGATCAAAGAGTCCGAAGACGCTTCCGAGCGCACCCGAACGGGGTTCGTTCGCCCCGAAGACGACGCGCTTCACGCGGGCGTTCCAGAGCGCGCCCGCGCACATGGGACAGGGTTCAAGCGTCACGTAGAGCGTCGCCTCGGTCAAGCGGTGATTGCCGAGGACGCGCGCCGCCTCGCGGATCGCGAGGACTTCGGCGTGAGCGGTCGGATCGCCCGAAGTGAGCGTACGGTTGTGGGCGCGGGCGACGACTTTCCCGTCCGCGGTCACGACCGCGCCGACGGGAACTTCTTCGAGCGCCTTCGCCTTTTCGGCTTCCAAAAGGGCCTCCCGCATGAAGCGGCGGTCCTCTTCTTCGTCGACGTGCACGCTCGGGCGGTTCACGGCCCGGTTTTTCTCCTGCAGCGCCGTCCGAACGGCCGCGCGCCGCCGCGCGAGAATTTCGCGCGCGCTCTCCAGCTCGTCGAGAAGCCGTTCGCGCGTCAACTGCGGGGGACGTTCAACCCGGTTGCGAAGACCCTCGCCCTCGTCCTCGAGAATGCCTCGCTCGAGGGCCGCGTCCACCAAGGCTTCTGCGTCGGCCGCGAGCCAGTCGCCCTCTTCCGAAAGAAAGCGTTCCGCCTCGGCGAGAAAGGTTTCCCGCGGAGCACACCCGCCCGCCGACGACAGGAAGGCGGCGCAAAGGACGATCCGCAGGTCTTCGGGGTTGGCGAAGAGCCGGTCGAGCGGCAGTCCCCGCCGAAGGCTCAGTTCATTGAAGCGCTCGAGGTCGGGGACGGAAAACGTGGCCGAAAGAGGCAGCTGGTACATGTTGGGCAAAAAATTGTGACGTCTCGTAGGAATGCACCATTCTACCGACCTTGCCGCGCCTAGAATGACGGAGTCAAGACTCTTTTGGGAATCCCGCCATGCCGATTCGCGCCGCCAGCCTTCTTCTCTCTTCCGCCCTTCTTCTCGGGAGCCTTCTACCCACCGCGGCGCAGGCGAGCGCCGCCAGCGACGAACTCGCGACC
Organism: uncultured Sutterella sp.; assembly: GCA_949282745.1. Taxonomy (GTDB): domain Bacteria; phylum Pseudomonadota; class Gammaproteobacteria; order Burkholderiales; family Burkholderiaceae_F; genus Sutterella. Next base: position 16,915 of record CASDQM010000017.1, read on the forward strand.
TGTCTCGAAGAAAACATCACCGCGCAGGACCGCAGGGTCCTCGTGCAGTGGGCCTACGTGACGCTCTCCAAAACGAGCGCCGCCAAGGAAATCCAGACGATTCCGTCGTCGAAGGTGAAGAAGGTCGAAGCGCAGGTCGAAAAGACCCTCACGAACCTCGTTTTGAAGCGCTGCGTGAAGCCCGCCGGGAAGGTCCTTCTGAAGGACCCGAAAAACGGTCTGCAGAGCACGCTCGAAACACTTGCCGTGCGCCTTGCGCGCTCGGAACTCAATAAGCGAGCGAACCCCGTTCTCCCGATTACCATCACGGACCTGCTCCGTCGATAAGCCATGTTGGAAATCCGCGATGCGGACGCCGCGGTCCGCCACATCGAGTCCCGCGGTATTCTCCTCTTCCTGCCCTGCGGCGTACCGGGCTTTTCACTCTACGAAAACATGGAGCCGGAACTCTTCGAGACGGACGAAAAGTCCCTCAATCCCTGGTACTGGCGCTTTGAGTTCGCCTACGTCGACGCCCTCTTCTACGGTCAGTTCTTCGACGGGCGGCTGGGATTCGTTCGGCGCGACCTCTTTCCCGCGTTCGCGGCGCTTCGCCGAAAGGGCCGCACGCCCGAAGAGCTTCTCGAAAGCGGCGAAATCTCGGAGGACGCCAAGACCTTTTACCGGGCGCTCTCCCACATGGGCGAATGGACGCTCGCGGAGGCCATGACGAAGGTTCCGCCACTTGAAACCCGACTCGAAACGATCGCAAAGGAACTGCAGACGAAGAGTCTGCTCTTTACCTCGGGCTTTCGCTACAAGCGCAAAAAGACGGGCGAGGAATACGGCTGGCCCGCGTCGCTCTACGCCCGCCCCGACGACGAATTCGACGAACCGCTCGAAGACCTCTTCCCTTCTCAGGAGGAGGCGCTTTCGATCCTGCGGACGGCGACGGGCTGGGAAACCTTGGACGACGCAAACCGCCGGCGTTTGGACGAACTGCTGCTCGGCAAAGAAAAGAAGCGAAAACCCCGCACCTCGTCGTCCGGGACCGGCAAAGGAAAGAAACGATGATCCGCAGAGCCCTTCCCGAAGATGCCCGGTCGCTCGCCGAACTCGCCGTCCAAATGTGGTCGCGGCACACGGTCGAGGACCTCGAGGCCGAGTTTTGCGAAGCGCTTCAAGACCCGAACGACGCCTTCTTTCTGAAGTTCTCGGGCGACGTCCCCGTCGCCTTTGCCGAGTGCGGCCTTCGTTTCGACTACGTGGAGGGAACGAAAACCTCGCCCGTCGGCTACCTCGAAGGGATCTTCGTCTCGGACGGCTTCCGAAGGAAAGGAATCGCACGCGACCTTCTCGCCGCCTGCGAGCAATGGGCCAGAGAAAAAGGCTGCGCGGAATTCGCGAGCGACTGCGAACTCGCGAACGAAGAGAGCCTGCGCTTTCAGCTCTCCGTAGGGTTTGAGGAAGCGAACCGCATCATCTGCTTTCGCAAGTCCCTCTGAGGCTCAGTGCGGCACCGTCGCCGCCACCGCTTCTTCAAGGAGCGCCTCGACGCGTTCGGGGCGCGTGTAGGGACTGTCGTTGCCGTCGCAGTGGCGCATCCACTCGTGCGCCTCCTGCAGGTAGGCGCTGTCGAAGACGAGAAAGTCGCCGTCGCGCTCGAGTCCCGCTCGGCTTCGGCAGTCGGCGAAGAGCTTGTCGAGCGTCACGTCCGAGACACTGATCACGGTCGCGATGTGGCGCGCGCGTCCCGGAATGGGAATGCGCACGCGCTGTCCCCGGGGACCGTCCTCGACCGTACCGAAGTACGCCGCCCAGGCGAGGAGAAACGCCGCGAACTTCTGCTGCGCGGGCAAAATCGCCGTGATCGTGAGGCCCATGCGGTCGGAGAGATTGATGAGTTCCTGAATCGAGAGCCAGAGACGGATTTCGATGGGATCCTTCAGATACCCGAGCTCGTCGCCTCGGGCGTGAGAAATGCGAAGCGTCGTCACTTTGCTCAAGGCAAAGTACTGTCCGATCTGCGGACGGCGGGTCGCGAAGTTGAGGTTCCCCGTCGCGACGCGGTTGGGCGTGGACAATCCCATGGCGCCCGCGCCCGACTGACCGTCGAGCGTCGCCGCCACGCGGCAGGAGAGCCCCGAGACGATCATCTGCATGCCCTTGACGACCGTTCCTTCGATGATGGGTTCGCCCGGTTGAAAGTGATGCAGTTCGCCGGCTTCGCGGAAATGTCCCCGAACCTCGGGCGGAAGCGGGAGCGCAATGAAGGGCATGATGGGCGCGCGCGGGCCGTAGACGCTCGGCCACGTCTGCGTGTAGCGCTCGATCGCGAGCGCGTCGTACCAGGCTTTCGAATAGTTCTTCATGGCGCTCCTTTAGGCCGCGTCGCGCGAAGCGGCTTCCTCGAGCATCGCCTCGATGCGCTCGGGCCGCGTAAAGAGGCTTTCGTTGCCGTCCGTCGTGCGCATCCACTCGTGCATGGGCTGCAAAACGGCGCTCTCAAAAATCCAAAAGTCCCCGTCCCGCTCGAGCCCGGCGTTCTGGCGCAGATCGGCGATGAGCTTCTCGAGCGTCACGTCGGAGACGCTCAGAACGATCGCGATGTGCCGCGCGCGCCCGGGAATGGGAATCCGCACGCGCTGTCCCCGCGGCCCCTCCTCTACGGTGCCGAAAAAGACCGCCATCGTGATGAGAAGCGAAGCAAAGCGCATGGGCGCGGGCAGGAGCGCGGAAATGGTGAGGCCCATGCGGTCCGAAAGATTGATGCTCTCCTTGACGGAGAGAAGCATGCGCAGGTGATTCGGATCGTTCAGAAGACCCGCTCTTTCGGCGTCGACGTGCGAGATGCGGCGCGTCGTGACTTTGCTCACCGCACGGTACTGTCCGATCTGCGGCCGGCGCGTCGCAAGGTTGAGGTTCCCCGTTGCCAGTCGGTGCGGCGCGGCAAGGGCCATGAGCCCCGGTCCCGCCTGCCCTTCGAGCGTTGCCGTGATTCTTGCCGAAAGTCCCGATTCCACGAGCTGCATGCCCTTCACGACTTCGCCCTCGATGATGGATTCCTGCGGCTGAAAGTGCTTCAGCTCGCCGAGCGAACGGAAAATCTCCCGCATTTCCGGAGGAAGCGGGAGCGTGACGAAGGGAAGAACGGGAACGCGCGGTCCGAACTCGTCGGGCCACTTTTCCGCGTAGCGCTCCGTTGCGAGCGCGTCGTACCAGGCTTTCGAAAAATTTTTCATGGCCTAGATAATACCGAAGAAAAATCGTTCTGAAAAGATAGGAACCTTTGCGGCGAAAGGGAATCAAAAACATGAACCGGCGTCTTGGGACAAGAAGTCGAGTGCCTCGGGGACGGCTTCGGCATTCTTTTTCCGGATTTTTCTCGCCCTCTTGACCTGCGGCGGAGGAAAAGGCGGGGTGAGACCGACATTCTAAGGAAGATTCCTTAGCTCGAAATCCGTCGAAAGACGTATTCCGGGAGCATCTCATTCTGAATCCACATTCACCCATGCAAGGATGCCACAAACCGAAGGTCTTGAAAGAGTAAGAACGGATAAGTGACCTGCGTTTTTCGGCACAACTTAGGGTTAACGCCCAAAATCGTCACCCAAGCAGTTGGGTAGTTAAAAAGGAGGGGGCTTCCTTAGACTTTCCGCTGTCCTCATAAGACACCTCTTTCGATCACCTCAAAAGGAGACAAACATGTCGGTTCTTTCCCGTCGTTCCTTCCTCGGCGGCGCCACGCTCGGCGCGGCCGCCCTCGCCGGTACGTCTCTCTCTGCGTTCGCGAGCACGAAGGTTCCCGCCAAGTGGGACGAAACCACGAGCTTCCTTATCATCGGCACGGGCTTTGCCGGCCTCGCCGCCGCTCTTGAAGCCCACGGCCTCGGCATGAAGGCCAATGAAATCATGGTCGTCGACAAGATGCCCACCGCCGGCGGCAACTCCATCATCAACGGCGGCGCCGTCGCCGCGGCCGGCACCGACATGCAGAAGGCCGAAGGCATCAAGGACAACGCCGACCTGCTCTTCGCCGACATCGTCAAGGCCGGCGGCGGTCTCGCTCATCCGCCGCTCGCCCGCCGCATCGCCGACGAATCCGTCGAAAACTTCTACTGGCTCCGCGACAAGATCGGCGTCAAGTTCAAGGCCGTCACCTTCCACGGCGGTCACTCCGTCAAGCGCTCCCACGCCGTGACGAACAACTCCGGCTCCGGCTTCATCAACCCGATGCTCGCCAAGCTCAAGGAATACGGCATCGAACCGCGTCTGCGCACGATCGTTGACGAAATCATCGTTGACGAAAACAACTGCGTCCTCGGCGTCAAGGCCCGCGTCAACTATCGCTACGGCCGTGAAAAGTCCGGCAAGGTCACGTACATCCGCGCCACGAAGGGTGTCCTCCTCGCTTCGGGCGGCTTCTCGAACAACGTCAAGATGCGCATGTCGCACGACCCGCGCCTCAACGAAAAGTTCGACTCCACGAACCATCCGGGCGCCACGGGCGAAATGATTCAGGAAGCCCAGATGATCGGTGCCAACACCATTCAGATGGACTGGATCCAGATGGGGCCGTGGACCTCGCCCGACGAAAAGGGCTTCGGTCTCGCTCCGCTCTTCGTTGAATCCGCCCTCGGCTACGGCCCGATGATCGACCCGGTCACCGCCAAGCGCTTCATCCAGGAATCCGGCAACCGCAAGGTCCGCGCCGACGCCATCGTCGCCATGGGTCACCCCGCCGTCATCTACACGACGCTGAAGAACGCCGAAACGGCGATCATCGGCAAGAACATGACGAAGGAACTCTACGACCGCGCCGTCAAGAACGGCGTCATCAAGGTCTATCCGGACCTCAAGGCCATGGCCGACGACCTGAAGATCCCGTTCGACGCCCTCAAGAAGACGAACGACACGTTCAACGGCTACATCAAGGACCAGAAGGATCCGGACTTCAACTGCATGATGTTCAAGAACGCCGTGCCCAACGTTGAAGGCCCGTTCCTCGCCGTTCGCCTCTGGCCGCGCGTCCACCACACCATGGGCGGTCTCGAAATCAACGACCAGGCTCAGGTTCTTGACGTCCGCGGCAACCCGATCCAGTGCCTCTACGCCGCCGGCGAAGTCACGGGCGGTGTCCACGGCATGGTCCGCCTCGGCACGGTCGCCGTCGCCGACTGCATGATCTTCGGCCGCATCGCCGCCCGTACGGCGAACGCCTGCAAGGGCTGCGGCAAGTAATCGGCCCTAACAAGGCTTCGGATCCCGAGGATCCGTACTGAAAACGTCGCGAAGGGAGCTCCGGCTCCCTTCCGACGTACCCTTTTTTCTTTCCAAGACCCCAAACGAGAAAATGAACAAACTTGCTCTCATTCTCTTTTCGGCCGTCGTGATGGCCGCGGGCAGCGTCCAGGCCGCCGACTTCGGCGCCGACCGCCATGCGGCCAAGGGCCTCAAGTGCGAATCCTGCCACGGTCCCGACGCCAAGAATCCGGCCTACCCCGACGAAAAGACCTGCCTGCAGTGCCATAACCGTGACGAACTCGCCAAGAAGACCGAAAAGCTGGAAATCAATCCGCACAAGGCTCCTCACAACGGCGACTGCACGCTCTGCCACATGCAGCACGAGCCTGAAGTCAACTACTGCGCCCAGTGCCACAAGGTCTCCTTCAAGATGAAGCACGGCGAATAACCGTCTTTCTTGAGCAAAACCTTTCCATTCCCGTTCCGGACGACGGTCCGGAACATTGAATTCTTTCGGAGACGCGTCTGCGCCTTCGCAACTGCATCCGAAAAGGACACAACAATCATGAAAAAGAGTCTCATCGCCCTCGCCGTGGCTTCCGCCGCCATGGCCGGCAGCGCCTACGCCGCCAACGTCGAAGTCTACGGCTTGCTCGACACCTCCCTCGCCTATGTCTACGCTGATCCGGACGCTTCCGGCCATGACGGCGAAGGCAAGTTCACGATGGAAAACGCCCGTGAATTCGGTTCCCGCTTCGGTCTGCGCGGTTCCGAAGACCTCGGCAACGGCATGAAGGTGGGCTTCGTCCTCGAATCCGGCATCAAGTCGGATACGGGCGAACTCGACCAGAACGGCCGCCTCTTCGGCCGTGAAGCCCACATCAACCTGACGGGCGACTTCGGCTACCTCGCCTTCGGTCTGCAGCCTGTCTTCGGCAGCACGCTCGGTCAGCACGGCCTCTTCCGCGCGATCGACCCGCTCTTTGCGAATTACACCGAAGCCTTCGGTTCCGGCCACGCCTCCGCTTCCTCCTGGACGCGCGTTGACAACGCCATCTCCTACGTGACCCCGAACTGGGCCGGCTTCAACTTCTACGGCATGTATTCGTTCCAGAACGACAGCAAGGCCAAGTACGCCGACGGTGAAACCGCTCGCGAAGGCACCGCCGAAGTCGACCGTTACGCCGCCTTGGCCGCCCGCTACCAGGCCGGCGCCCTCGAAGCCGTCCTCGTTTGGGACACCACGATGTACGGTAACAACCGCGACCGCACCGGCAAGACCGGCTATGGTCAGAAGTACGACGACAACGGCATGACGACCACCTTCGGCGGCAACTACACCTTCGGCAACGGCCTCAAGGTTCTCGCCTTCGGTCAGTGGTTCAAAGATCAGTGGCTCGCCCGCTCCGGCGTGATCGGTACGGCTCTGACCGAACACAAACTCGGCGGTACGTACGGCTTTGTCGACGGCTACGGCCTCAGCCTCGGCGTGAACTACCCGATCGGCGGCGGCGTCGCCAAGGCCCAGGTCGCCTATCGCGACATGGAAAACCAGAACGACGTCGAATTCAACCGCTGGACGGTCGCCGCGGCCTACGACTATCCGCTCAGCAAGCGCACCGCCGTCTATGCCATGACCGGCTACACGCAGGAAAGCATCGAAACCCCGAGCGGCAGCACCAACAAGGTTGACGCCGATCCGAGCGGCTACGAATTCACGGTCGGCATGGTCCACCGCTTCTAATGGATGATTCAGCACGACGCGGCCGCGTCGTCTGACCCAAGCCTCTTTCAACCCCCGAAGGGAGACGTCCCTCCGGGGGTTGTTCTTTTTGTACGATCTGCGGGTTTTCTCGGCCTCGCAGGGCTTACCCCTAAAAGAAGGTTCGTATTTTCGGTCTCCGCACGCTAAAATGTGCGGGTTATCAACCCGGCCGGGCGTTTCCTGTCATGACGTTCGGCCGTTTCATGAGGATCCAACCCATGTGCACCACCATCATCGTCGGCGAACACGCCACCGTTGACGGTTCCTTCCTCGTCGCCCGCAGCGCCGACAGCTCGTCGCTCAAGGCCCAGCATTTCGTGATTCATCCGGCCGTCACCGGCCAGTCCGGCGTCTATTCCTGCAAGGCGCACGGCGGCGTGAACGACTTCAGCTATCCGCTTCCCGAAAACGCCATGCGCTACACGACGGTTCCGAACTGGAAGACACAGCTGCACGGCGCCGTCGGCTTCAACGAAGCCGGCCTCGGCCTCACGGGCACGGAATCGATCTTCGCGAGCGACGAAGCGCTCTCGTTCGATCCCTACAACAAGGCCTCGGGCATCACCGAAGACGACATCCCGAACGTGATCCTGCCGCGCTGCCGCACGGCCAAGGAAGGCGTTCTGCTTCTCGGCAAGATCATTGAAACCCAGGGCGCGGGCGAAGGCTTCGGCGTCGCCTTCGTCGATCAGCACGACGTGTGGTACCTCGAAACGGGTTCGGGTCACCAGTGGATGGCCGAACGCATCCCGGCCGACAGCTATTTCGCTTCGGGCAACCAGGGGCGCCTCGGCTTCTACGATCCCAAGAACGAAAACCAGCTCGCGAGCCCGACGCTCGTCTCGTTCGCCGCGGAAAAGGGTCTCTACGACCCGGCCAAGGGCCCCTTCCACTTCTCCGCCGCCTACACGCGCGACGACGGCCGCGACCGCGTCTACAACGACCCGCGCGTCTGGATCATGCAGAAGATCCTCAATCCGTCGATCGAGCAGCCCGTGGACGACGGCCGCAACTTCGCCGTCTACCTCAAGCCCGAAAAGAAGGTTTCGCTCGCCGACATGAAGGCGATCATGCGCGACCACTATGAAGGCACCGAGCACGATCCGTACGGCGAAAACCTGAACGGCGCCGAACCCTGGCGTCCGATCAGCGTCTTCCGCACCTACGAAGCCCACGTGATGGAAGTCCGTCCGAACCTTCCGCTCGCCATCGGCGAAGTCGTGCACGTCGCCTTCGGCATGGCCGACCTCTCCGTCTTCGTGCCCTTCTACCACGGTCTCGAAAGCGTTCCCGAACAGTACGGCCTCGGCACGGACCACTGCGACAACCGCTCGGTCTACTGGAAGTACCGCAAGGTTCAGACGCTCGCCATGACGAACTATCCGAAGTTCGCCCCGATCGTCAAGAAGGCCTACGGCGACTTCGAAGCCACGATCGACGAGGAACGCCGTCAGTTTGAAGCCCGCTACCTCGAACTCGTCAAGACGGACGAACAGGCCGCCAACGCCGAGCTCAACCGCTTCAACCTCTCGATCCTCGCCCGCGCCGAAGCGATCGCCGAAAATCTGCAGAACGAAATCCTCACGCAGATGACGGCCGACACCGAAGAGCGCATCGTCTTCAAGAACAACAAGTCCAAGGACTAAGCGTTCTTTTTTCCGGGCGGCCCCGCCGCCCGAAACGAAGGCGGCTCCCCTAGACGGAGCCGCTTTTCGTTTAAAATGTTCCCCTTTGTCAATTACAGGATCCGCTTTTCGGCAGCCCTATGGCCCACACTCCCAACAAACCGCTTCGCACCCAGTTCGTCTACCGCCGCTGCCACCCCGGCGACTATCAGGCGCTTCGCTTTCTCGTTCGGGAATCCTGGCCCGTCGACATGCGCGATCAGGTCGACGACATTTTGAAGGACGCCCTCACCCATCCGGATTCGACCGCGATCTTCGGGTGCTTCGCCAACGGCGAAGCGGTCGCCTACGCGCAGGTCTCCCTTCGTCAGGAATACGTGGAAGGGGCCTCGAGCTACCCGATCGCCTATCTCGACGCGCTCTACATCCGACAGAACCTGCGCACGCTTGGCGTCGGACAGCGTCTCGTCGACCTCGTCACGACCTACGTGAATTCGCTCGGCATCGAGGAACTCGCCGCCGACTGCCTCTCGAGCGACCTGCAGCAGTTCGAGCTCTTCCTGCAGTCGGGCTTCGAAGAGATCTCGCAGATGACGCACTTCGTCAAGTCGATTCCGCTCAAGATGCGCCGCAGCTGACGACACCGGCAAAGAAAGTTTAGAAGCCGTAACAACTTTTCTCCGACCGTCTTGCCGAGGGACACTCGGGACTACAATCGGAGAAAATCCAATTTTTTCTTCCCGACCATCCCATGCACATTCTGATTTCGAACGACGACGGTTATCGGGCGCCCGGCATCAAGGCGCTCGCCGAAGCGATGAAGCGCTTCGGGCGCGTAACGATCGTCGCGCCCGAACACAACCACTCGGGCGCCTCCAATTCGCTCTCGCTCAATCGTCCGCTCACGGTCGAGCACATCCCCGGCGACAACCTCTACGTCGTTTCGGGGACGCCGTCCGACTGCGTGCACGTCGCGCTCACGGGCCTTCTCGACGAACGCCCCGACCTCGTGGTCTCCGGAATCAACTGCGGCGCGAACATGGGCGACGACACCATGTATTCGGGCACGGTCGCGGCCGCGATCGAAGGTTATCTCTTCGGCGTGCCCTCGATCGCCTTTTCGCAGATCGACAAGGGATGGGCGGAGCTTGAGAGCGCCGCCAAGGTCGCTTCGCTCGTCGTCGAACGCTTTCTGGCGGCCGACCGTGAAGCCGGTCCCGTGCTCCTCAACGTGAACATTCCGAACATGCCGTTCGAACGCCTCCAGGGCATCCGCGCCACGCGCCTCGGGCGCCGTAGCTGCGCGGACGACGTCATCTGCGAGATGAGTCCCCGGGGCTTTCCGATCTACTGGCTCGGCGCCGCCGGCAAACCCGCCGACGCCGCGGAAGACACCGACTTCTGGGCGACGCAGCACGGCTTCGTCTCCGTTTCGCCCCTGCAGACGGACCTGACGAACCACCGTCAGGTCGCCATGGCTCACGACTGGGTGGGCGGCCATCTTTGATTCGAACAAAAAGGAAGATCGCGATGCGCAAAACCAAGATTTTCACCGCCTTGCCGGCGCTTGCCGCCCTGCTGCTTGCGGGCTGCTCCACGGTGGACACGACGTCCGTCCCCATGGTGGACCGCTCGAGCTACGACAAGGACACGGCCGCTCCGATTCTCACGAGCACGGCCGACGGCACGGGTTCGATGACGCTCCTCGCTCCGGGCACCGTCAAGGATTCCGGACGCGTCCACACGGTTGCGCCGGGCGACACGCTCTACAACATTTCGCTTCGCTACGGGTTTGAGCCGCAGGCGCTCGCCACGCTCAACGCCGTGACCGATCCGACGGCGCTTCGCATCGGTCAGACGCTGCGTCTCCCCGTCTCGACGAAGGCGCCCGTCACGACCGCGAACCCGACCGTCCGCGTCTCGCGCATCACCGATCTGTCGACGAACACCCCCGAGCCCGCCACGACCGAGCCCGAACCCGAAGAAACCAAGACGGCCGCCGCGGCGCCGGTCACGAGCGGCACGGCCTCCGAAACGAAGCCCGCCGCCAAGGAAGAGCCCGCCGCTCCCGAACCGCCCAAGACGGTTCCGGGCACGCGCATGATCTGGCCCGCCAACGGTAAGATCCTCTCGAACTTCTCCGCCAACGGCAAGGGCCTTGACATCGGCGGCGTCGAAGGCGACCTCGTCGTCGCCGCGGGCGCGGGCACCGTTCTCTTCGTCGGCGAAAACGTCAAGGGCTACGGCAACCTCGTCATCATCAAGCACAGCAACAGCGTCGTGACGGCCTACGGTCACAACCGCAAGATCGTCGTGAAGACGAGCGACCGCGTGAAGGCCGGCCAGAAGATCGCCGAAATGGGCTCCTTCAACGGCGTCCCGCAGGTGCGCTTTGAAGTGCGCCTGCGCGGCAAGGCCGTGAATCCCGCGGATTACCTCCCGGCTCGCCGCTGAGCCCCTCAGCCCAACGCGGCGAAAAAGGCGCATCGCCCTCTTCCAAGACAAGATCCCGGTTTCCTTCGAGCCGGGATCTTTCTTTTTGCCGGTTTTCGTACTCAGTCCGCGGGGATCTGCGCAATCCTCCCCTTCGAAAACCGCTTTACCGCAGTTGCCGACAAACCATTCGGACGGGCCTTCCGAACCGCTTTTCGCTCTCCGCCCGAAGGCTTCTCACAAACGGAATCGACACGGCGCAGCGGGAATTCACAATCGCGGAGCAGGTAGCGGTTCTGCCCGCGGAAACGGTCGTCCAACGTGTGACGTCAAGGCGGGAAAATCTTTTTCCGAGATCGTTCGCCTTCGAACGATTTTCCCGCTACAATGCCTTTCATTCTCAAATCCTCTGCAATCTTCCCGAAGGAGCCCTCTCATGCACAGAAGAAATCTCCTTGTTTTCGCCGTCCTCGGCGCGGCAGCACTCGCGGGCTGCTCGGACAGTTCTCAAACCTCAACCCCCGCCGACACTCTGGACAAGGACGTGCTGACGGTGGGCATGGAGCTTGCCTATCCTCCGTTTGAAGGAAAGGATGCCGCGGGCAATCCCGCGGGCGTAAGTCCCGACTTCATGGCCGACTTCGGCAAAGCCGTAGGGAAGAAGATCCGCATCGAAAACATCGCTTTCGACGGTCTCGTTCCCGCGTTGGTCACGGGCAAGGTCGACATGGTCATGTCATCCATGACGATTACGGACGCCCGCCGCGCAACGGTGGACTTCTCCGTACCCTACGCCAACGCGATGCTGGCGCTCCTCACCAGGAAGGACGCTTCGATCCGGTCGATCGAAGACCTCAACGCTCCGGGGCGAACGCTCGCCCTCAAGATCGGTTCCACGGGCCATCTTTACGCCCAAAAGCACCTCACGAAGGCCAAGATAACGGCGCTCGCCGACGAAAGCGCCTGCGTGATGGAAATTGTCGGCGGCAAGGCGGACGGCTTCATTTACGACCAGCTGACGATCTACCGCAATCAGCAGCGAAATCCCAAGGCAACGAACGCGATCTTCATTCCCTTTCAGGACGTGGAGCCCTGGGGCATTGCGGTGAGAAAAGGAGACGTAAAGCTCAAGGAGGCGCTCGACAAGTTCATCGCGGACTATCGCGCCGCCCGGGGCTTTGAAAAGCTCACGCAAAAGCACCTCAGCGATGAAAAGACCGCGTTCGACCGGCTGGGCTTCCGTTGGTTCTTCGACACAACGCCCGAAAAGTAAGGAAATCCATGTCGCTCTTTCGAGTTCGTGCGGGCGAAAGACCTTCCGCCGCGCAAGCGGCCGTCGGCATCGTGCTTGCGGCCGTCGTCGCCGTCGCCTTCTTCTGGGGGTCGCTTGCGCAGATCGCCTATCGTCCCGACTTTCGCTTCCTCGCCGATTTTTCGATCCGCATCGCCGACGGGTTCGTGCTCACGCTGGCCGTGAGTGCGGCGGGTCTCGTGCTGAGTCTTGCGATCGGCATTCTGGCGGCCGTCGGCGAATCGGCGCAGACCTTGGCGCTGCGATACTTCTGCCGCGGCTACGTCGTCTTCATTCGCGGGACACCCCTCATCATGCAGATCTATCTCTTCTTTTATCTCGTGGGGACTGCATGGGGAATCGAGAACCGTTTCTGGGCGGGCGTGATCATTTTGTCGATCTTCGAAGGCGCCTACATCGCCGAAATCATCCGCGGCAGCTTCGCTTCGCTTGAGAAAATGCAGCTCGAAGCCGCCAAGGCCGTGGGCTTTTCGCGCCTGCAGACGCTTCGCTACGTCGTCATTCCTCAGATGACGGCCCGGACGCTGCCCGCTCTGGCAGGACAGTTCGCCTCCATCATCAAGGACTCGTCGCTCCTGTCGATGATCTCGGTGGTGGAACTCACCCAGACCATGCGGGAAATCTCCGCGGTGAATCTGAAGCTCGTCGAATGCTATCTGTTCCTGGGCGTCCTGTATCTCGTCCTCACGATTCCCGTTGCCGCCGCAAGCAAATACTTCGAACGGAGATTTTCGTATGAAGCTTGAGTTCGACGGTCTCACGATGAGCTTCGACGGCAAGCCCGTCATCGACAATCTTTCGTTCGAAGCGCAGATGAACACGCTGGCGGTCATCGGACCGTCGGGCGGCGGCAAGTCCACGCTGCTGCGTCTCATCGGCGGACTTCTGATGCCCACCGCGGGTGAAATTCGTCTGAACGGGATTCCGATTCCCAAGACGTCCGCGGGGCTCCTTGCCTACCGCCGGGAAATCGGATTTGTGTTCCAGCAAAAGGGCCTCTTTTCGCACCTTTCGGCGCGGGAAAACATCATCCTTCCCTTGGTCGCGGTACACGGCTGGACGCAAACGGAAGCCGCGCGGCGCGCCGACGAACTCCTCGAGCGCTTCGGCCTGGCCGAGCACGGCGACAAACGCCCGGCGGCCCTCTCGGGCGGTCAGCAGCAACGCGCCGCGATTGCCCGCGCCGTTGCGCCCCGCCCCAAACTCCTGCTTCTCGACGAACCTACTAGCGCCCTCGATCCCGAATACACCGTAGAAGTGCTCGACGTCGTGAACGAACTGAAGGACGCCGGCATCGACTTCATCATCGTGACGCACGAAATGGGCTTTGCGAGGCACGCTTGCGAAAAGACGGCCTTCTTCGCCAATGCGCAGCTTGAGGAGTTCGGCGACAGCGAAACGCTTTTTCAGTCGCCCCGAACGGCAGGTCTTCAGCGCTTCCTCGGACGACTCCTCGAATGGTCGGTATAGCGGCGACGGAGCGTTCGTCCCGTACCGGCAATGTTCTCGGAAAGAACGTTCTCGTCGGGAACGTTCTTTTCGAGAACGCAAAACCGCACAAGCCAAACGCCTGTTCCGACTTTTTGATGAATTGATAGATTCTTCCCTTGTTGTAGCCTTCAGAGGGGGCGCTCCAGGATGACCATGTCGACGAGCAGCACGCCTGCGTCCACGATCGGTTTTTCGTAGTTGTCGGCGAAGAACCGCGGGATGCGGCCGACACGGACAAATCCGAGCTTCTCATAGAAAGGCAACGTCGCGGGACTTTCTCCCGTGCCTACGCGCAGAGCGCAATGGCTTCCTTTGTACTTCTGCGCGACAAATTCGATCAGCGCGCTCGCATACCCTTTCCCTTGTTCGGACGGCAGAGTCGCCAGATTCTTGATTTCGAGGACGCCCCCACCCTCGTCCGTCACGACGCACTCGCTCTTGACGCCGCCGTCGTCGAGCACGTACATCGTGCCGCGCTCGAGATAGCGGTCAACCATCCGCTCCTCTTCGTCCGCAAGGAGGAGAAGCGGCAGAAACCGTTTCTTGTTTTCCGTAACTTTTCGGATTTCCATGACGTCCGCGCTCGTTCGAGGTTGGTTAGTGAAATAGCGTTCGCGAAGAGAACGTTCTCTACGCGAACATAATATCGTCCCCGACCCGAAAGCAACTGTCCGCCATCGAACCCCACTTGATAGTTCCGAGCAATCGCCACCATTGCCTTTTCTCTTCGGTTCCCTTGAACCGGTGTTTCACATTCCCTACTACTTTCGTCGGGTATTAGACGAAAGCTATTCTGCGGGAAGATTTTATCAGTGCTTACCTACCCTCCTAAACACAAACCCTTACGCCGATTTTCCCTCCTTCGGAGGATTCGCAAACGGTCGGCCCGGACGGAAAATCAAACGTAAAGATAGGGTCTCGACATTGATTTGCATCATGTTTTTTTTGAGAGACCGCAGGTTTCACTTTGGAGGAACAAATATGGAACGACGCAACGAATACGGTCTTCTGATCGGCGGTGAATGGGTGGCTGCGGAAGGCGGCAAGACTTCTGAAACGCGCAGTCCCGCCACGGGCGAAGTGCTCGCCCGCGTGGCCGCGGCCTCCGCCGCCGACGTCGACCGTGCGGTGAAGGCCGCCCGCGCCGCCTTTGAAGGCTGGTCGAAGACCTCGCCCGCCGAGCGCTCCGCCATTCTTCTGCGCATCGCCGACGACTTGGAAAAGGAAGCCGACTTCTTCGCGAAGATCGAATCGATGGACAACGGCAAGCCGATCCGCGAAACGTCGCTCGTCGACGTGCCGCTCTCGGTCGATCACTTCCGCTACTTTGCAGGGTGCCTGCGCGCCGAAGAAGGTAGCGCCGTGCGCATCGACAACGACACCATGAGTCTCGTCCTGCACGAACCGATCGGGGTCGTGGGTCAGATCATTCCCTGGAACTTCCCGCTCCTCATGGGCGCGTGGAAGCTCGCTCCGGCCCTTGCCGCGGGCGACACGGTCGTCATCAAGCCCTCGTCCGCCACGCCGCTTTCGCTTCTGCACCTCGCCGAAGTCATCTCGCGACACGTCCCCGCGGGCGTCGTGAACGTCATCACGGGTTCGGGCCGCACGGCGGGCGACGCCATGTTGAAGCACCCGGGCTTTGACAAGCTCGCCTTCACGGGCTCGACCGAAGTGGGCGTCGACGTCGCGAAGGCCGCGGCCGACCGTCTCATTCCCGCCACCCTCGAACTCGGCGGCAAGTCCGCGAACATTCTCTTTGCCGACTGCAACCTCGAGCGTGCGATCGAAGGCGTCCAGATCGGGATCCTCTTCAACCAGGGTCAGGTCTGCTGCGCGGGCTCGCGTCTCTTCATCGAACGCAAGATCTACGACCAGGTTCTCGAACGCCTCGCCGAAGCCTTCAAGGCCGTGAAGGTGGGCGACCCCTTGGATCCGACGACCCAGATGGGCGCGCAGATCAACGAAGCCCAGGTCGAACGCGTTCTCCGCTACGTCGAAATCGCCAAGAAGGACGGTGCACGCATTCTCGCCGGAGGCGAGCGCGCCAAGGTGCCGGGCCTCGAATCGGGCGCCTTTATGCAGCCGACCCTCATCGCCGACGTCAAGAACGATCAGTGCGTCGCGCAGGAGGAAATCTTCGGGCCGGTCGTCGTGGCGATCCCGTTCGACACCGAAGAAGAGGTCGTCCGCATGGCCAACGACAGCGAATACGGCCTCGGCGGCGCCGTCTGGACGCAGGACATCAACCGCGCCATGCGCGTCGCGCGTGACGTGCGCACGGGCCGCATGTGGGTGAACACCTACAACGAACTCCCCGCGCACGCCCCGTTCGGCGGCTACAAGCGCTCGGGCATCGGTCGCGAGACCCACAAGATGATGCTCGAACACTACTCGCAGGTGAAGAACATCTTCATCAGTCTCGCCGAAGGGAAGCGCGGCTTCTTCTGATCCCACGCGGTTCGGGTTTTTCCGCGTCGGGTCCGCGGCTTTTCGCTACAATGCGGATCTTTCGAATTTGGTTCGCGCCTTCGGCACCGTACGGAGGCAATGGAGAAAAGTCAAATGGCCCGACGCAAGGAAAAAACGCCCGAATACTTCACCGTCGACGTCGAACGCCTCGACCAGGAAGGTCGGGGCGTTGCTCGTCGAGACGGCAAGGTCGTCTTCATTCAGGGAGCGCTCCCCGGTGAGAACGTCACCTATGAGCGCCTTCGCAACAAAACGTCTTTTGAAGTGGGCCGCGTCACGGCCGTGCACCGCGAGTCCGTGCAGCGCGTGAAGCCCGCCTGCCCCGCCTTCGGCCACGGACCGGGCAGTTGCGGCGGCTGCGCCATGCAGCACCTCGAAGCCCGCGCCCAGGTCGCCTACAAGGAAAAGGTCCTCCTCGACACGCTCTGGCACATCGGCAAGGTCCGTCCCGAATCGATCATTCCCCCGATCTACGGTCCGACCTGGCACTACCGCCACCGCGCCCGCCTCACGGTTCGCGACGTTCCCAAGAAGGGCGGCGTCCTCGTGGGCTTCCATGAAAAGGCGAGCTCCTACGTCTGCGACATGAAGACGTGCAAGATTCTCCCGAAGCACGTCTCCGACATGCTCGTTCCGATGCGCGAACTCGTCTCGGAACTTTCCATTCGTCAGCGCATGCCCCAGATTGAAGTCGCCATGGGCGGCGACGGCCGCACGGCGCTTGTCTTCCGCACGCTCGAAACGCCGACGCCCGAAGACATGGAAAAGCTCCTCGCCTTCGGCGACAAGTATGGCGCCGACATTTGGCTGCAGCCCAAGGGACCGGAATCCGCGCACGCCGTTCGTCCCGAAAACGAGCATGCGTTGGGGCTCTATCTCTCCGAATTCAACGTCCGCATCGGCTTCAAGCCGACCGACTTCACGCAGGTGAACCACGCCCTGAACGAAACGATGGTGAGCCGCGCCGTGCGTCTTTTGGGCGTGGAACCCCACCACCACGTGGCGGACTTTTTCTGCGGCCTCGGGAACTTTACGCTCCCGCTCGCCCGCATGGCGAAGACCGTGATCGGCATCGAAGGCTCCGAAGGCCTCGTCGCCCGCGCGCGTCAGGGCGCCGCCGACAACGGTCTCAAGGAAAAGACCTCCTTTACGGCCCGCAACCTCTTCACCTGGTGCGAAGCCGACTGGGACGATCTGCGCGCCCGCTACGGCACAATCGACCGCGTTCTCATCGATCCTCCGCGCGAAGGGGCGCTTGCGCTCGCGCGCACGCTCGCCGCGACGGACCACCGTCCCGAACGCGTCGTCTACGTCTCCTGCAATCCGGCGACGCTTGCGCGTGACTGCGCGATCCTTCACCACGAAGGCGGCTGGCACATCCGCGCCGCGGGGATCATGAACATGTTCCCGCACACGGGCCACGTCGAATCGATCGCCGTGCTCGAACCCGGCCCCAAGCCCGAAAAGAAGAGCGAAGAGGCCGAAGCCATCGAACGCCGCATCGAAGCCTCGGGCGACGACAAGGTGACGATGCACCTTGACGCCTGATCCCGAAGCGAACCCAATGGGCCCGTCCCGATCACCGATCGGCGGCGGGCTTTTTGCGTTCGTGAGTTGGCTACGCAACAAATGTTTCGATGTAGCCGCAACTGTTGCCGATCGCAAGTGGCATCCCATTTCCGCGGTCATGCCCGATAGAATGACGAACGACCGCGGCGAAACGACGCCGCACCGTTTTACCCATCCTATCGAACCGATTTCCATGGCCCGCTTCGAAGTACTTTCCAGCATCGATCCCCTCCTTCGCATTTCGCTCGAACCCGGCGAGAGCGTCGCAGCCGAATCCAACGCCATGGTGGCGATGGACGGCTCGATTTCGCTCAAGGGTGAAACCCGCGGGGGGTTCTTCAAGAGTCTCGCGCGCAAGTTCCTGAACGACGAAAACTTCTTCCAACAGTCCTTCGTCGCCGACGACGAGCCCGGCAGCGTTCTGCTCGCACCGAACCTTCCCGGCGACGTCGTGCTGCTCGACGTGGGCGAACGCCAGTACATGCTCTCCGACGGCGCCTTCCTTGCCGCCACCGACGGCGTCGAACTCGAAACGAAGACGCAGAGCCTCGGCCGCGCCCTTCTCGGCAATTCCGGCGGACTCTTTCTCATGGCGACCCAGGGCAAAGGACAAATCGCGCTCTCGGGCTTCGGCTCCATTCAGGCGGTCGACGTGAAGCCCGGTCAGAAGCTCATCGTCGACAACGGCCACCTCGTCGCCTGGGACCGCGAACTCGACTACGAACTCTCCATCAACACGGCGCGCTCGGGCCTTCTCGGCAAGGTCCTTCACAGCCAGCTCTCGGGCGAAGGGATCGTTCTCAAATTCAAGGGCGAAGGCAAGGTGTGGGTGTGCTCGCGCAACAAGGGCGGGTTCCTCACCTGGATCTTCTCGCAGATGCCGCAGGAAAAGGCCGTCTCGAACGGCTGACGCGACGTCGTTGCGACACCTTCGCGGGGCGCCTTCGGGCGCCCCTTTCGTTACGGAAAGCAACTTTCAGCTTCCGCAAAGCAAAAGGCGCGGAACCCACGTCCGCGCACGAACAAGAAAAAAGGGAGCGCGGCCCTGTATTTCCGCGCTCCCCAGGAGACCTGAAGATTTTTCCCGTCACGGTCCAAGCTTCGCGCCGGGTGATGTTCCGAACCGACCCCTCAGTTCTTTGTGTGGAACATCTCGTCTTCCGTTGAGATCAACTATACAGAACATGAGACGACTTCTCAAGTGATTTTCGGGCCGTGACATCCTTTTTTACATTCACTTGATCGAGCGCAACACTTTGACACCTTCTCTGAAACGAATCTTACGAAATCTTTTCCGTCTTACGGAAAACTTACAAAACCCAATGAGGAGATGGCGTTGCAGAGTGACTCGCCAAAAACAAAGCTTTCATTTACATCTTTTCCTTTAGCGTTTTGCTCTCCTTGTGACCTTCTCTTTCCGAAGCATTTTCCCTTGAATGTAAAGCGTAAGCCTCGCTTAATCGCGAGAACTATTCTCATCTAAGGAGTCGAAAACCATCGGGTTTACCCTTTGCGTCAGGCCTTCACTCTCCCCTTTCTTAAGAAAACCCGACGACTTTCCTTGGGTTTCGCACCGAAACCTTAAGAATGTCTTCTTCCAGGCAACGGACGAAACGGTGAGAGCCGCTCTCAGATCGAACTCTCTTTTGTCGCAGCCGGCCGCAGGAAAACGACGGAACGCCATCGGCCGCAGTTTCTCTTCGAGCGTGTTAGAGTGGAAGAATCATCTCGTTTCTTTGGGAGTCGCTTATGACTCGACGCACTTTCCTCGGCCTTCTGCAGGCCGCACTCTTTGGCTCCGCCGCGGCCGTCACCCCGAAGGAGAGCAAGGCTTTTGACATCGACGAAGGCCGCCGCTACGATGCGCAGGGCCGTTATCAGGGCCGCGTCGACGACAGCGGACGCCGCTACGACGCGCAGGGACGCTATCAGGGACGCTCGGACAAGTCGGGGCGCGTCTATGACTCGATGGGCCGCTATCAGGGCCGTGAAGATTCGTCCGGCAGACGTTACGACGCGCAGGGGCGCTATCTCGGACGCAAGGACTCGTCGGGACGGATCTACGACTCGATGGGCCGCTACCAGGGCCGCGAAGACTCGTCCGGAAGACGATACGACGCCCAGGGCCGTTACCAAGGGCGTCGCGATGACTGAGTATTGCCGGGGCCGGCTTACCAGGTCGGGCGGATCGTGCCGCGGAAGGTTTCCTCCACGTAGCGCTTCGTTTCGGGCGAGCGGTAGCTTTCAACGAAGGTCTTCACCGCAGTGCTCTCGGCATTGTCGGGACGCGAGGCGATGATGATGAGCGCGTAGGCCGCGTCAAGCGACTCGAAGGCGAAGCCTTCCTTTTCGGGCGAGAGGCCCGAGCTGATGACGTAATTCATCGGGATCACGGCCACGGCCGTGTCGTCGAGGCTTCGCGGAAGCTGCGCCGCTTCCATTTCGAGGATCTTGAGGTTCTTCGGATTTTCGACGATGTCGGCCGGAACGGCGTCGTCCTTGCGGTCGGCCTTGAGTTTGATCAGGCCCTGGGCTTCAAGAAGAAGGAGCCCGCGCCCGCCGTTCGTGGGATCGTTCGGGATCGCCACGACCGAACCCTCGGGGATTTCAGCCACGCTCTTGATCGTCTTCGAGTAGCAACCCATGGGTTGCACGACCGCCTTCCCCACGACGCGCAGATCGGTTTTGTTCACCTTGTTGAAGTTCTGCAGGAAGGGTTCGTGCTGGTAGACGACGGCGTCGAGCGCCCCGTCGGCGAGCGAGCGGTCGGGCGAAATGTAGTCGGTGAATTCCACCACTTCCACCGTAAGCCCCTTTTGCTTGGCGACCTCAGCCGCCTTCGTCACGATGTCGGCGTGCGGACCCGCCGTCACGCCCACGCGGATGCGGCTGGCGTCGGCCGCCTTGTCAGAGCAGCCGGCCGTGCCGAGAAGAAGAACGGAGCAAGCGGCGGCGGCCGCGAGGGAGAGAAGGTTGCGTCGTTGCATGTTTACCTCCGGGCAGTGTTCGTTGTCGATGATTTTGATTCTGCCGCAGACCGACTTCCGAATGGGAAAGACCGTCAGGTAATACCACAACGAATGTGCAATTAGCGAAAACCCCGCGCTTCCGAGAACCGCGGGGTTTGTTTTGCCGATGAAATGGAGGTCGTTTCGTCAGGAGAGTTCGGCTAGGAGCGCTTCGACGTGGCCCTTGGCCTTGACGCCGCGCATCGCCTTCACGACGACGCCTTCGGGATTGATGACGAAGGTCGAGCGCTCGATCCCGAAGCATTTCTTTCCGTACATCATCTTCTCCTTCATCACGCCGTAGGCGCGGCACACGGTCTCCTCCTTGTCGGAGAGGAGCGTGATCGTGAGTTCCTGCTTCGCCTTGAAGCGGCAGTGCGAGGCGACGGAGTCGCGCGAGACGCCGAGAATGCGGTAGCCGAGCTTCGCGAAGTCGTCGGCCTTCACCGTGAAGTCGCGGGCTTCGAGCGTGCAGCCCGCCGTGCTGTCCTTGGGATAGAAGTAGAGAATCACGCCCTCTCCGCGCAGGGCGGAAAGCGTCACTTCGCCCTCGTCGGCGGGGAGCGTGAAGTCGGGGGCGACGTCGCCCTCGCCGATCGGCGCGGTTTGGATTTCTTCGGTCATGGGAAACTTCTCCTCTTAGAAAGGTTGTCCGTCCATTGTACGGTGGCCGACCGCGTCAGCCCGCCAGGAATACGTTTTGTATCACCGCCACCCAGACGGGGAGCGTCACCATGGCGGCGAGCGTGTGGGCCGTCGTGACTTCCGCAACGATCGGGGCGTTGCCGCGCATGCTCGCCGTCATCACGTAGCAGGACTGCGCCGTGGGCAGGGCCGCAAAGACGAGAAGCGCCGCGGCGCCCAGGGGTTCAAGTTGGAAGAAGTACGCAGTCCCGAGGGCGACGAGCGGCACCGCGACGAGGCGTTCCACGGTCGACGCCGCGATGAGCGGGAAATGCGCGCGCAGGTTTTCAATCTTGAGACCCGCGCCGATGCAGAGCAATCCCATGGCGAGCGAAGAGTTCCCGAGGGACTTGAGGAAATGCATGAGCACTTCCGGAATCGGAATCGCGAAGACGTTGACGACCAGCCCCGAGACGGTCGCGATGATGAGGGGATTCGTGAAGATCGTCTTCACGGTCTTCTTCCAGAGCCCTCCCTTCATCTGCGAGTTCTCGGCCCGCGCCACGGCGCCCGCGAGCGCACTCACCGCGATGGAACTCGAAATCGGAACCCAGAAGGCCATGAGGAAGGCAAAGAACGCGAAGCCCTCTTCGCCTGCCAGACGCATGATGATCGCAAAGCCCACGTAGCTGTTGAAGCGGAAGCCGCAGTGAAAGACCGAGGCGTGCGTCACGTCGTCGGCCGGCACGATCTTTCTGACGAGCCACGAGAGAAGGACCGCGAGGAACATGGTGCCCACGGCCACCGCGAGGAAGTAGCCCGCGTCGGCGAGCGAGAGTTTGGAGTTCGCGACCGAGGTGAAGAGAAGCGGCGGAAAGAGAACGTAGAAGACGATGTTTTCGGCGCCCTTCCAGAAGCCTTCGTTGAAGTGTTGGCCGAGCTTGCCCTGCTTCAAGAGATAGCCGAGCAGGATGATGAGGAAGTCGGGAAGAATCAGAAGAACGCTGAGCATGAAGGGATCGTCGGAGCGGGCTACGAAAAATGCGAATCTTTGGATCTTACGCTATGACCCGGACTTTGTCTCTATCGACTATCCCTAGCGGTTTCTCAAAAAGAGGAAGCCGGCGAACCGTCCGGAAAGCCGGACATGAAAAAAGCGCCTCCCGCAACCCGTATTGCGAGAAGCGCTTCCGGGAAGCGCCGCACTTGGGCGGCGCTCACCCGATCATCGCGTCATTCGATCATGATGGTCTTCTTTTCAGGGACCGCGGCTTCCTTCTTCGGAAGCGAGATCTGCAGGATGCCGTTTTCGAACTTCGCCTTCACGTCTTCTTCCGTCAGAGCGTCGCCCACGTAGAAGGAGCGGGAGAGCGAGCCGCTGTAGCGTTCGCGGCGCAGATAACGGCCTTCTTCCTTGCCGTCCTTCTTTTCAAGGCTCTTCTGAGCGGAGATGGTGAGGTAACCGTCCTTCAATTCGGCCTTCACGTCTTCCTTCTTGAAGCCCGGCAGATCGATGTCGAGTTCGTAGCCCGTTTCGGTTTCACGCACGTCGGTGCGCATCAGACGGTCGGCGCGCTTGCCAAAGAGCGGATCGCGGCGCTGCGGCATGTCCATGAACCCGAAGAAGTTGTCGAAGTCATCAAAAATGTTGTCGTGGTACAGAGTCGGAACAAACATAGCTTTCTCCTTTCGTTTGCCCGTCCTTGGACCGGAGGTCTCGCGGAACCTTGGCGTTCCGTCGGCCCTCGATGCGAGGGACATCGTTATGTTTTCAAAGGGGCTTTGGAATCTCTTCCTTCCCCCTACACCTCATAGATGGGGTTGAAGTCCCCCCGTTCAAGGGGAAGAATGCAACAAGATGTATCAGGCTTTTCCCGCCCTTTTCCTCTTCTCTTCCTCGCGGGGCGCACGAGCCTGCTATCCTTTTCCTACCGCGCTTTGCGCACCAAAACAAGACCCAAGGAGAACCTTATGGACCCGTACGTACAATCGCTTGCCGGCCTTTGCCGTCATTTCGCCCTCTTTTTCCGCGGCGCCGCCGATGAAACATGGTACAAGGCCTGGCCGCAGGTGGCGGGCGTGCTCCTCGCCCCCGCCGACGCCGCCGAACCCGTCGCCGTGGAAGCGCTTGACCCGAAGGCCGTGGCGCAGAGCGAAGCGAAGCTTTTTTACGGCGTCTCGAGCGTGACGCTCCCGCTCACCGAAAGCTCCTGGTCGAACGCCGCGCAGCTCTACTGCCAGACGCAGACCTTTGCGACCCGAGCCGCCTACCGTGAAGAAGGTCTCACGCTTACGGACGACCTGAACCTTCCGGAAGACCACCTCGGGATTTCGCTCGAATTCCTCGCCTACCTCATGGAAAAGGAAAAGAACGACCGCGCCCGCCTCTTCCTCGCCGAGCACATCCTCAACTGGTGGCCCCGCGCGTCGGAAGCGATCCTCGCGCGCGACGACTCCGAGCCGCTCCGCCCGGTCGTCAAGGCCCTCACGGCGCTTCTCGACGAAGTGAAGGCGACGCTCGAAGAAGCCTGATTGTGAACTCTCCCCAGCCAACGCTTGCGCTTTTGGCTGGAGCTTCCGGTTTCACAGCCTAGGTGGACACAGGAAGATTTCCCGTGTCCGGCTTAGGCTCCGCCGGCTTCGCAGCTCCGACATCGTCGGCGCGCATGGATCGGGGCGTCCCACCCCTACCTTGTCCATCGCTCGATTCGCCTTTCTTGCGCATGCGCAAGAGACGCTTTCGTTCTTTGGACTTCTGTTGGTCATCAAAAATCTGCTTCACAGCCCGCGAGGCGATGTTCATCGCCGCAACCTGGTCCGCAGTGAGTTGATGATCTTCATTGAAACGGCAGTCGGGGTTCGTGCAAGCAAAGAGCGCCTGGTCAGGGCGGTTGCTGCTGTGTGTGTGCCCGCATTTCGGGCATTGCTGACTGCTGTAGGCGGCCGGCACGGTAACGACGAGTTTTCCGTGTCTCAGCGCCTTGTACTGGGCATAAGTTAAAGTGCGACCCCACATGCCCTCGTATTGGATCGCTTTGTGAAGGCCCGCCTTCGCCGCTCGTCCGTTGGGCAGAGGTTTCCCTGCCTCGTCGTACTTCGGCTTGGGAGCGGCCATCATGTTCTTGATTTTCAGATCCTCAAAGGCAATCACATCCGCATCGGGATTGGAAACGAGAGCGTGCGAAGTCTGGTGCGCAAAGTTTTCCCGAACATTGCGCCCGTACGTATGAGCATCGTTGATTTTGCGGCTCGTTTTGCGACTTCCCTTGCTGTCCCGTTCTTGCCGCGAATGTTTCTTTTGGAGCCTCTTGATGCGCTTGTCCTTGGCGCGCATGCGCTTCTTTTCACTGCGCTTGAGACCAAAGCCCTCCGTTTGCGTCTGCAGGGGCGTAACAACGCCTCTGTCGCAACCGACCGTACGCGCCAAAAGCTCCTCGGGCGTTTGCATTCTCAAGCGAGCACGAATCTCGTCCTCCGTCTCGGGAAAACGATTTTCATCAGATGCCTCAGGCGAACTGAAGGAAACAAAGAGCTTGCTTCCCTTCGTCTTGACATGGACGGAGTTCGGCATTTCGAAAGAACGGTGCGCCTTGAAGCGGATACGCGCCACCCGACGCCGGTACTTGCCCACGACAAAATTGAGCTCATACCATCTGCCGCCAAGATCTTTGATCGTGAAGAGTTCCGATGTAAGCCAGAGACTTCTGTCGGCGGCTTTGATGCGTTTGGTTCTCGGTTTCTGCGTCAAGCCGGATTTGGCACCACTGACCGCCTTGATGTAAAGAACCGCTCCGTTTCGCAGTACCTGCCCGGGAACATCCTCCAGCCACTCGATATGGCGCTTCTTCGTATAGGGATCCGTCAGCAGGTGCGAATACTTCTGATCCGCCTTCGGAATATCCCCTCCGAAGACTTGGTAAACGATAATGTCCTCAGGCTTCCTGGACACGTGACTTCATCAGCTACCGTTCGTCCGGAAAACTAGTTCTTTAACAACAAGGAAATACGCTTTTCAAAGCATCAGCGGAACAAGGGCTTTGCCCTCTCCGCCTTCGGCGGATTCACCCAAGGTTTTTCTAGCCCGTAAGAATACTTTAGATCTGCCGTAACTGCCTGTTTTTACGGGAGTTGTAGACTTGTCTTTGCGTGGATAGGAGAGGTCCGACTCCACGTGCCCGCGAGAATGCGCGGAGAGCCAAAGCCCCCGTGGCTTTGGCCCCAAAAGTGTCGGCGGTCACGCCGTCGACACTCCTTCCTCCTGCCGGCGATGACGTGTTTTGGGTCACCCGGTTCGCTGTGGATGGCATCCGCCTTTTCTTGGGGGACAAAGGGATTGGTGCTGATGATGTGTGATGCCCGTCTTTGCGTACGGCGCCTCGCCGCAGGCGGGTCGAGCGTCACATCCGTGAAGGGTGAGGGCCTCCTGAGACCCTTGGTCTTTACGGCGTCTAACCGCCAAATGTTCTAGCACAACATTAAAGGAGGCCCTCATGCCAAATCTTAATCAATCTCGCGACTTCACGTACATCATCGGCATCGATATCGCCAAGTCTGTTTTTCAGGTTTACAGCTGCAACACGCAGACCGGAGAGATCAGCAACGTGCAGATCAAGCGAGCCAAGTTGCTTGAGCATTTCGTCAACCGCGGCAAGTGCCTGATCGGCATGGAAGCATGCGGTAGCTCCCAGTATTGGGCTCGAGAGTTCCAGAAACTCGGGCACACCGTTCGGCTCATGGATCCCAAGCGGGTCAAGCCGAACGTCCGACACAACAAGAGCGACCGAGCTGATGCCGAAGGCATTTACTGGGCCCTGGTGAATGGCGTGCAGGCTGTCGCTGTTCGAAACAACATCGAACAGGACATTCACACCTTGTTGACGATGCGTTCGCGACTCATGACGTTGCGAACGGGCAACATCAACCACGTGCGCGGCCTGCTCGCGGAGTACGGTCAGGTCATGCCCAAGTCGCCGGCCCAGTTCCTCAAGCATGTGAGCGACAGCATCAACAACCTCGAAGGCGAGGTCGACTCGCTCGTCATTGACATGTTCCGCTCGCTCGTCGAGC
>CASDQM010000018.1 GCA_949282745.1 uncultured Sutterella sp.
CGCCGCAGGCGTAGAGGTGCGGGATCGGTTCGCCGAAGACATCGATGACGCGGGCCTTCGGGTCAATGCGCAGACCGCAGTAGGTGGCGATGAGGCGGGGCTTGGCCTGATAGAGGTAGAAGGGGCCTTCGGTCAAGGGGAAGATCTTCCCGTAGCCCGAGGTGAGGCTCGTGCGACCGAAGTCCTCGTCCTTTCCCTTGCGGGCGAAGTCGTTGTAGCGGTCCACCGTCGCGCGCAGAACCTTCGGATCGATCCGGGCCTTCTGGGCCACTTCTTCGACCGTGTTGCCGCGCAGGCAGTATTCGACTTCGCCGCCGTTGTCGAGCGGCCCGAGGAGCTTGCGGTACTTCGCGGTCGAGTCGCGCATCTTGACGCGCACGGCTTCGTCGAAGAATTCAAAGGCCTTCACGTCCTTCTGCTTAAGCGCAGCGTCGGAGAGGAGCTTGTAGGAAATCGATTCGTTCACGAAGCGCTTCCCTTCGCCGTTCACGAGGATGGCGCCTTCGTAGTAGCCGTGAAGCGTATGCGGGCCGTACTTCTTCGGATCGGGACGATAGCCGAAGGTCGCCTTGATGTACTGCGTGTCCAAGACGTCCGCGCCGTAGGCCTGGGCCATGAGAAGGCCGTCCCCGGTGTTGCCCGGGCCCCCTTCGGGGTCGACCGCAGCCATGAGCGGGTTGTACTTTTTGAGAAGCTTCGGGTTGCGGGAGAAGCCGCCGCTCGCAATCAGGACGCCCTTCTTGGCGCGGCTCCAGAGAGTCTTACCCTTCGACGTCGCGCGAACGCCCGCGACGGCGGCCGTTTCCGGATCCCAGACGAGGCGTTCGGCCGCGGTGTTCATGAGGAAGGGGACGCCCTTCGACTTGTCGTAGTCGTAGAGCCCCTTGATGAGGTTCGAGGGAACGAAGTGGTGCGCACGCGGCACGCTCATGCCGGACGCCGCATCGACGGTGTCGGGCTTCACGCCGATTTTCTTCGTCACGAACTCGTAGGCGATGCGGGTCGAGGCGATCATGGCCTTCACGAGTTCGGGGTCGTTCTGATGCTGCCCGGTCGCGAGCATGTCTTCGAGGTACTTTTCGGGCGAGTCTTCAATACCTTTCGCCTTCTGCTCGTCGGTACTGGCCGTAGCCCAGGCTCCGCCGCAAATCAGCGACGAGCCTCCCACGAAGGAAAGCTTCTCAAGCACCACGACGTCGAGTCACGCGTCCTTCGCGTACGCGGCCGCGGCCAGACCGCCGCTTCCCGCGCCGATCACGACGAAGTCGTGCGTTTCATCCCACTTCTGAGGCATGCCGACGGGCGTCGCGCGGGCAAGACCTGCCGCGGCGAAAGCCGCCGAACCGAGGTCGAGTTCGAGGAAATGTCGTCTCTGCATGGTTTTCTCCTTTTTGCAATGAGCTTTCCCGAACGGACCGCGCCCCTTGAGGGCCGAGGGACCGGCGGGCGAACCCATTCTCCGAAGGGGCGCGGCCTAGGCAATTTGCTTCACGTCAGAGGGAGAGGTTTGAGGCGGTGATTCGGCGAAAAAAGACGAACGTTCGCCGCACCATCGGGAAAATGTCCGATCTTTTGTGTCCTTTCGTGGCGAACGCCTTCTTCCGAAGCATGGTGCGGTTAGACTTCTCCTAAAAGGTCCTTCGCCGAGAAAGGACTTCAAAGACATTCCTTCGGAGCATTCATGCACATTCTTCTCATCGAAGACGATCCCTTCATTGCGCGTGCCGTGAGCGCCGCTCTGGAAAGCGAAGCGCACGTCGTCACCTATGCGCCGACCGGACCCGAGGGGCTTGCGGCCCTTCGCGTGCACGACGTCGACGCCGTGCTCCTCGACCTGGGCCTTCCCGGGATGGACGGCATCGACGTGCTCAAAAACATCCGCGCCATGCCCGCCCCCAAGGGGAGCCTTCCGGTTCTGATCGTCACCGCCCGCGAAGCGCTCGAGAGCCGTCTCGAGGGACTTGACGCCGGGGCGGACGACTACGTCTTGAAGCCCTTCCATATGTCGGAGCTGATCGCCCGTCTTCGCGCCGTGGCGCGCCGCAAGGGCCCGATCGCGGGGGACGTTCTGCGCGCGGGGAACATTTCGCTCAACACCGTCACGCACGCCGTCACGGTGGGCGGAGACGTCGTGACGCTCTCAAAGCGCGAGTACGCGCTCCTCGCTGCGCTTCTCGTGCGGCCGGGCGCGGTGCTCTCGAAGCGCGCTCTGGAAGAAAAGCTCTACGCCCCCGGGGACGAACCCGAAGGAAACGCCGTCGAATACCTCATTCACGCGCTTCGCAAGAAGATCGGAAGCGACGCGATCGAGAACATTCGGGGTCTGGGTTGGCGCATTCGTGAGAAGGCTTCGTGATGTCCGAGAACGTTTTGAAGAAGATCTTTCCTCCGGGCGGCTCGGTGCTTCTTCGCACCGTGGCGGCGCTCGTCACGGCGCTCTTTGTCTTTACGGCCGCGACCGCCTGGATCACCTACCGCAACACCAAGGCGGACGCGCTCGCCGCACAGGACGTGGAACTCGCGGAAGTCGCCTCGTCGCTCGCCCGCGCGGACGTGGTGAACCGCATTCCCGGGGCTCTGACGATGGAGCCTGAAACCTTCGAGCGCGCGCTCGAAGACGAAATGAAGAACGGCCCGCAGCCGGGCGCCGAGCCTATGCACGGGCGCGGACGCGGACACCGCGGCATGGGACGGCACCGTCACATGATGCGGGACGGGACCTGTCCCTGGACGGGAACGGCCGAGTGTCTTCTCGCGGACGTTTCGCCCGACGGCGAGAGAATGTCGATCCCTGCGGGCCGGGACGTGCTCGTTCGCATGCGCCACACTGGCGGTCAGGCGGAGGTCGCACGTTTTGACGACGCCGTGAAGGGCGGTTTTTCGAACGTTTCGATCAACGGCGACGAACACCGTCTCTGCCTCATTTTTCTCCCGGACGGGAGCTATACGGCCGTGGCCGATCCGATGTCCGTGATTGAGGAAGAGGCGCAGGCGAGGGCCTACGCGTCCGTCACGCCGCTTCTCATTTTGCTTCCGATTCTGTTGGGCGTCGTCGCGGGCGTTCTGTGGCTCACTTTCCGGCCCCTGCAGCGCGCGGCCGAGGAAGTGCGAAACCGCGACGAAAACCGTTGGACGCCTCTGCCTACCGAAAAGGTCCCCGCCGAAACGCGTCCCTTTGTCGAGGCGGTGAACGACCTGCTCGCCCGCGTCGAAGCGGCCCGCGTGCGGGAACTCCGCTTTTCCGCGGACGCCGCGCATGAACTGCGCTCGCCCCTGACGTCGCTCACGATCGAGGCCGAACACCTCGCGAAACTTCCTTTGCCCGACGAGGCGAAACCCGTCGTTGCAAACCTCACGCAGGGGCTCGAACGGGCCGTGCACCAGCTCTCGCAGTTGCTCCACTTCGCCCGCGCGCAGGCGGGTGAAGCGGACGCTCCGAACGCCGAAAACGAATCCTGGTATCTCTCGGAGTTGATCGGCCGGCTCGTCGAGCCGCTTCTCGACGCCGCCGACAAGAAGGGGCTCGAATGGTTCGTGTCGGGCGTCGAAGAGGAGGGCGCCAAGGAAGCGCCCGTCGAAGGGGTGTCGTCCTCGGCGCTGGAGGCGATTCTTCGGAATCTCCTGGAGAACGCCGTTCGCTATTCGCCCGAAAAGGGTTGCATTGCGGTGAAGGTGGCTCGCGAAGCCGACGCGCTTGTTCTCTCCGTCACGAACGACGGTCCGGGGATCCCCGAGTCCGAAAGAGAACGCGTCTTCGATCCCTTCTACCGCATTCCCGGCACGGGCGTTGCGGGAACGGGCCTGGGGCTTGCGATCGTGAAGACCTATGCCGACCGGCTCGGCGCCGTCGTGACGCTCGAAGACGCCCATCCCGAAGGGGCGGACGAGCGCGGCCGCGGTCTTACCGTGACCGTGCGCGTACCGATGGGCGGCGCGAAGGCCGCCGAGGCCTGAGGGGTATTTTTCTGAGACACGTCGTACGGGCGTTCGCCAAAAAGAAGGCGGACGTCCGAACTTTTTGAAGTCTCTTCCGCCCGTCTCAAACGTGCGAAAATGAGCGAAGCGCCGATTCACGGGCGCAAAGAAGGAGAAAAAACATGGATGCAATGGAAAATCTGCTCACGCGCCGCAGTTGCCGCGCCTACAAAGACGAACCCGTCTCGGACGACGCGATCTACAACATCGTCCGCGCGGGGCTCTACGCCCCGAGCGGCATGGGCCGCCAGTCCGCAATCGTCGTCGTGGTGACCGACAGGGCGGTTCGAGATCAGCTCTCCCGCATGAACGCCGAAATCGCCGGCATGAAGGAGGGCGACCCCTTCTACGGAGCGCCTGTCGTGCTCGTGGTGCTCGCCGATCGAACGGTCCCGACCCATGTCGAGGACGGCGCCCTCATGATGGGCAATCTTTTGAACGCCGCCCATGCGGAGGGGCTCGGATCCTGCTGGATCCACCGCGCACGCGAAGAGTTCGAGTCCCCCGAAGGGAAGGCGCTTCTCGAAAAGCTCGGCGTCAAGGGCGACTATGTAGGGATCGGTCATGCGATCCTGGGCGTCCCCGCGGGTGAACCGGGCGAAGCGCCCGCGCACCGCGAAGGCCGCGTCTTCCGAATCTAAAGCTCACGGCCGCACGCTCTGAGCGTGCGATGGGGAAAAGAACGGACGGTTTCCGGAAGGGCCGTCCGTTTTGTTGTCTGGGGAGGAGACCGCGGGAACGCTCGTTCGTCTTCGTGGTGAAGGGGGTAGAAAAAGTACGTAATTTCAATGCAGAGTCATTCGGAATTGGAAAGAATGCGACAACCTTTTTGGGGGAAGGGGGTGTATGCAAGAAAAGTGCACGATCGGGAAACCAAAAACGCCGAAACTCCGCACGATTGCGGAAAATTCTCGTAAAGATATATTACGTGGAAAGTCTTAGGATCGAACCCGAAGAAAAAGATTGGGGTTCGGCAGAACAGTATCTTTTTCCAAGTCTGTCTCTAGGTTGCTATAGTCGGAACTTCCTGCGTCCGCGCGCCGGCGCCGAGGATGCGGGTGCGATCCGATTTCGGGTCCATTCAACACACAAAAATAAAAGGAATTCCAATGCAGCAATCTCAACGCAAGATCCTCTCTCTTGCCTTCGGTGCCGCGCTCGCGGCTTTTGCCGCGGGTGCTTTCGCGGCCGACGCTCCCGCCTCCGGGGAGAAACCTCTCTACGAGAGTGTGTACAGCAAGTCCTACGCTCAATATTTCGGCGGGGTTGGTACGGTCGATGCGGCCTACGACGGCACGAAGGACATTCAGAACTGGAAGCCGACGCTCGTCCCCACTCCCAATGACGGCCCGAAGGTGTGGTCGAATCTTCGAACGATCTACATCAACACGGCATTGGATCCGAGCAACCGGTATTCCTCGATCAACGGTTTTGTCAGCGTCCGTTTTTCCGGTCTGAACTTGGTGAATGACAAGGGTTCGAAGCCCTATACGTTCGTGTTGAGCGACGGGAACTCCGATAAGTCGTCTTCTCGTGAAACGAATTTGGCGTTTGAAGGGAGTGTCATCAAGCGTTGGAACATCGTCGTCGAAGAACCGACCTATCGCAAGTACTTCGGCATTCAAGACGGTGAACGTTCGACCCAACACTCGATTACGTTCGTTGATTCTGAGTTCGAGGGGGATATTTTCCATAATTCCAAGGAATCGAATGCCTCGAACGCTTCGTTCCCGCTCGTGGTGGAGGGCGGCAACAATCTCGATCTCGCTTTGCACAACACCAAGTGGACGGGTGCTACGTATTCCACGCTCGGCACTTCGTACGAACGTGACGAAACGCGCACTCACCGCACGAACCTGACGCTTACCGGAAACTCGCACTGGTTCGTCAATGCCGATTCTTTCGTCACGACCCTCGACATGGAGGACACTGCGAACATCACGATCGAATCGGGTTCGCAGAGTCCGACGAGCCTTACGGTCGGCTCCCTCGCGTCCACTGCCGCCGCCACGGTCACGCTTCAGGACAACACGAATTTCACCCTGAAGGGGACGGACGTCAGTACGTTTGCTGAAACGGAAGAGAAAAAATCTCTCACGCTCCGCTTCGAAGGTCTCAACAATGCGTCCGTGTCGCTCGGCGACTCCACCGTCAGT
Source organism: uncultured Sutterella sp. (assembly GCA_949282745.1). Lineage (GTDB taxonomy): Bacteria > Pseudomonadota > Gammaproteobacteria > Burkholderiales > Burkholderiaceae_F > Sutterella. Next base: position 6,132 of record CASDQM010000018.1, read on the forward strand.
ACGAATCTTGTCGTCGACAGTTCCCTGCGCGCCGACAACTCCGATTCGCAGCTGATCGAAAAGCTTGCCGGTACCTTGACCGAGGATTCGAACGCGGACGTTCCGCTTACCTTCGCTTTGGAAGCTGACGCCTTCTCGAATGCCGTGACTGGCGGTCTCGGAAAGGCTTCTGACGGCACTTTCTTTGTTTCCCACACGGAAGAAACGATCAACCCCCGCGCTCAAGCCGTCTCCGACACGGGCGCCATCCTCTTCATGCAGTGGCGTTCCGAAACGGACGACGTCATGCGCCGCATGAGCGCCGTTCGCGGCGGTGCCGAGAACGGCCTCTGGGTCCGTCACCGCGGCGGCCGCAACGAAGTGGGCTCGAGCGACTTCGACTTCACGTCCTTTGAATTCGGCGGCGACCGCGTCGTCTACGAAGGGAAAGTGAAGGCTCTCGTCGGCGCTGCGCTCTCCTACACGGACGGCGACGCCAAGTTCGGTGCGGGCTCTTCCGGCGCCGACACCTGGGGTCTTACGGCCTACGGCGAATTCACGGCCGAGAAGGGTTCCTACCTCAACGCCGCCCTCAAGTTCGGGAAGCTCAAGAACGAATTCGACTTCGATCAGGACCTCGACGGCACGTTCCGCTCGAACGCCTGGGCCGTGAGCCTCGAAGCGGGTCACCGCTTCGACCTCGTCAAGGGCCTCTGGCTTGAACCCGCCTTGGGCTTCACCTACGCCAAGGTTGACGGCGACCGCTTCGACGTCGGTACGGGCGCTTCGGTCCGCCAGGGCGACTTCGAGTCGAAGGTCGGAAGCGTCGGCTTTACCTTCGGTCTTTCCTGCCCCGCCGACCGCGGTGAAATTTACGTCCGCGCCGCCTACATGCACGACTGGGACGGCGAAACCACGACGGGCTTCTATTCCGCGAGCGGCCGCGAAACGAACCGCTTCGACCGCGATCTCGGCGGCAGCTGGTACGAAGCCGGCATCGGCGCCGACCTGCGCGTGACGGATGCGCTTCGCGCCTTCGCCGAATTCGAAACGGCGCACTCGGGCGAAATGGAAACGCCCTTCCGCTGGAACCTCGGCGTTCGCTACAGCTTCTGATAACGGTTTTCTCCCGTCCTTTCGAGGGCGGGAGACCGCCTGAGAATCCTTCCCCGGACCGACTTTTCGTCGGTACGGGGAATTTGCTTTTCAGAACGTAAAATCGCGCGAAAAACCGTCCTTTGCGCACAGTCTTTTCTACACTGTGACTAAGGCGAAACCCAACCGATCGCTGAAGCGGCGCGCTCTAGAGAGCGTCGGCCTTCCCGCATCCCTTCGTCCGTTTTTGGAGAAGTCGTCATGCGCGTACGCTACAAGAACCTTTTCGCCTTTACGGGCGACGCGGCCCTGCCGCTTGCGCAATCCTTCGTCGTTGAAGCGGGGCGGATCGTCCCCGACGACGCGCCCGTCGACCGCGAGGTCGATCTTGCGGGCGGCTTCGTGACGCCGCTTTTCTCCGACCAGCACACCCATCCTTCCTACGTCGCGCAGACGCTCTCGGCGCTCGCCGCCCTGCCGCCCGACGTGCTCTCGATCGAAGATCTCGTCGAGGGACTCCGCGGCATGGCCGAAGAACTCCCCGAAGACGCCTGGATCGAAGCCTGGGGCTATGACGAAAGCCTGCTGAAGGAAAACCGCTCCCCCACGCGCCACGACCTCGATCGCGTCGCGACGGACCGACCCGTGTTTGTACGCCGCTCCGACTGTCATTCGGCGGTCGTGAACACCTATCTTCTCAAGGCGGCCGGGATCGACCGCACGACGCCCGATCCCGAGGGCGGACGCTTCGGTCGCGACGCTTCGGGCGAACCCGACGGACGGCTTATTGAAACGGCCGCCGTGCGCAGGGTCGAGCGCCTCAGAAAAAAGGAGGACTTCGAGGGGAACGTGTGCAGAATGTGCGCATTGGGCGAACACTACCTCTCGCGCGGGATCGGGTTCGTCACAGAAATGATGTGCGAGCGGGGCGAAAAGGATCTTCTGCCCGTCTACCGTGCCGCCAGAAAGGCGGGACTTCCGCTTGCGGTCGGGATGTATCTCGTCTGGCAGGGCGGGGACGATCCCTTCGGAATGCCCGACTTCACGGAGGACGAAAAGACGGGCCCCGTGCGATACGCGGGCCTCAAGGTCTTCGCGGACGGCTCGATTTCGGGCAAGACCGCGGCGATCCGCGGGCGCTATCAGGGACTCTCCGACGACGAAGATCCCCGGGGGACGATGTGCGTCACGGAACCGGTCTTTCGCGCCGGGCTCGCCTGGGCGAAGCGAAACGGCGTGCAGCTCTCGGTGCACGTCATGGGGGATCGTTCGATCGACCGGATTCTCGACTGGTTGGAGGGCGAAGAGCCGTGGCTCGAAAAAGAGCCTTCGGTGCGGCTCGAGCACGTTTCCTATCTGCGGCCTGATCATCTCGAGCGCATCGCGGGCATGCCCCTTTCGATCGCCATGACGACGCAGCCGATCTTCCCCTTTGCCGAGTGGAAGGGCTATGAGGAGGCGATTCCGCGTTCGATGATCGACGAAGGCTATGCGGTGAAGACGATTACGGAAAGAACGCCCGCCTTTGCCTTGTCGTCGGACGCTCCCGCCACGACCTGGGCCGATCCCGATCAGCCCTTCGTTACGATCGCCGCGGCGGTGACGAGACGCGACGCCCGGGGCGTGACCTTTGGCGAATCGGAAGCGGTGGACGTCGCTACGGCGCTGAGTCTCTATACGTCGCGTGCGGCGAAGGTGACGAATCTCGGTACGACCGGGTTGTTGCTTCCGGGCGAAACCGCGGACTTCGTGCTTTGGGACGCGAATCCCTTTGCCGTTCCCAAGGAAGCCCTCGCCGACATTCGGGCGCGGCGCGTCTGGAAGGAGGGCGAAGTCGTGTGGGAGTCTGAAGAATGAAGTAAAAGGGCGGCCCGGCAAGAAGCCGGCCGCCCGACGTCGGCGCGAAAGAATGCGTTGCGCCGGGAACGGGGGAGCGCCTCAGGGGTGCTCCCTCTCTTTATGGTCACTTCATGAAGACGAAGAACACCGCTCCGACCATGCAGACGAAGGCCGCCACGTGGTTCCACGCGAGATGCGTGTTGAAGGCGATGAGCGAGAAGAGCGTGAAGACGAAGAGCGTGATCACTTCCTGAATGATCTTGAGCTGCACGAGCGAGAAGGGACCGCCGTTGCCGTCGAAGCCGATGCGGTTGGCGGGCACCATGAAGCTGTACTCAAAGAGCGCGATCCCCCAGGAAAAGAGCACGACCGTGTAGAGGGGCCAGCTCGAAATGACTTTGGCCGTCTGCAGCTTCAGGTGCGCGTACCAGGCGAGCGTCATGAAGACGTTCGAGACGAGCAGCAGTCCGACGGTGGTGAGGCCTTTGGTGAGCATGATGGACGAAAAGGGTTGGGAAGAAAGGAAATCGCCCCGACGAAGACTTCGCCGGGGCGACGGTGTTTCAGCTAAAAGCAGTCAATCAGCCGCGGAAGGCCTTTTCAAGGGCGGGGACGACCTGCTTCTTGCGGCTCATGACGCCGGGGAGCCACATGAAGTCGGAGACTTCGACGCCGAAGGCGCCGGCGACGCGGGCGGGATCTTCCGAAGCGAGGACGAGGCGGGAACCTTCCTTCATGATGTCGGTGAGAAGGAAGAGGGCGCTGTGACGGCCTTCGGCGCGGATGCGGCCGAGTTCCTCTTCGATCGCGGGCATCATGTCGGCGACGAGGTCAAGGCTCACGAGTTCGAGCTGGCCGACGCCGACCTTGTGGCCGGACATGTCGAAGTCCTTGAAGTCGCGGAAGATGAGGTCGCGCGGCGAGCAACCGGCGACGGCCGACTTGGCCGTGAAGAGTTCCATGCCGAGGGCTTCGAGGTCGGCGACGCCGGCGATTTCGGCGAGTTCCTTGGCGGCCTTGCGGTCCATGTCCGTCGTCGTGGGCGACTTGAAGATCACCGTGTCGGAGAGGATGGCGCAGAGCATGATCCCGGCGATGTTCTTCGGGATTTCAATGCCGCAGTAGTCGTACATGGCCTTGAGGATCGTGTTCGTGCAGCCCGCGGTCCAGATGATGCATTCGAGGGGCGAAGATGACGTCACGTCGCCGAGCTTGTGGTGGTCGACGATGCCCTTGAGGTTGGCTTCGTCGATGTCGGCCGGGGCCTGGGCGCGGTCGGAGAAGTCGACGAGGTAGATGTCGCGTCCGGCAACGCTCGTCACGACTTCGGGCGCTTCAAAGCCGAAGCGCTCGAGCACGAACTGCGTTTCGGGGGCGGGCTTGCCCTGCGCGGCGGGAACGACGTCAAGACCGCGCTTCTTGTAGAGGTCGGCGCAGACGATGGCGGAAACGATGCTGTCGGTGTCGGGGTTCTTATGACCGAGAATCAAAGCGGACACGATGAATTCCTTCTCTGAAAAATGAAACGCGGACGTGGATGAGGCGTCCGCCGATGGAGTTTCGTCATTCTATCAGAGGCGCGGGGAATCGGCGTGGTCGGGACACTTCGGAAAGACGATGAAAAGTGACTGATGAAACGAGTGCCGGGGTGCGCCCGCAGTGTCCCGCGATGATAACGGGTTCCTATTGCGGCGGAGGAAAAAATGAGAAATCCCTCTGTGACTTTGCCGGTTCGGGAACATTATGCTGAGGTCAGGAACGATCAAAAAGGAGGCGGGGTATTCCGTTAAGACGCCGAAAGTCCGCCACCCCTTGTTGGAGAGATGGTATGTTGGATATTGAAAAAACCGTGCATGCCGCGGCATATCTGGTCGAAAAAGCGGGCGGCTGCCTAAGGAGACGGCAACTCTGTCGACTGCTCTATCTGTGCGAACGGACGTTTCTTCTGCTTCACGGGGACAGTTTCACGGGCGACCGAATCGTGGCGACGAAGGACGGTCCCGAGCTCGAAGAATGTCAGGGAATTCTCAGCGCTTCCGAGTTGCACGATCCGTGGAGCCGTTGGCTCGAGTTCGGGAACGAAGAAACGGTCCTGAGCCGAAAGGGGACCGGCAATTTCTCGGGGACGTCTGTCGAAGAATTCGATGCGCTCTCGGTCGCGGATGTTAAGGTGCTCGACCAAGTCTTTGAGCAATACGGATCGCTTACCCGGGAGGAATTCCTCGACATTTCTCCCGAGCGGCAAGAACCGTCGGGAGCCGCGAGTCCGATCGACCTTGAAGCGCTCCTGATGCGTCACGGGAAGTCCCCGGAGCGGGCTCGGGCCATCGCGGAGCAAGTGCGAGAGACCGAGGCGATCCGAGAGTACTTGCGGCAATTCACCTGATCCGCACGGCAGGGAAGTTCGGTCCCGGCCGAAAGGCCTGACGCGTCCCGCAAGCATCTTGTCGCCGCGCCCAAGCCTGAGAAGTCCCTCCTGCCGTAGAATTCAGGCAATCAATGGACGGCCGCGTCGGCCGCCCGACTCCCATAAGGAAGAAAGAAATGCCTCGGGAAGGAGAGAAAACCGGATCGCTCGTCATGCTGCTTGCGGCGCTTCTCGCCATGATCCTCATCATGCGCGGGCCCGTCACCTGCGTGGGGGTTCTGACCGACCCCGTCATGACGACCTTCGGAATCGGATACTCCGCCTTCGGGTTTCTCAGTGCGCTCCCCATTGCGTGCTTCGGTCTCTGCGGGCTTCTCGGTCCCGTCGTGAGCGCCCGCACGGGCCTCTCTAGGGCGCTCACGCTCTCGGTCCTTCTCGTTCTCGTCGGCGCCGCAGGACGCCTCGTAACGGACTACGCGACGCTCCTTGTTTCCACTGTCTTCATCGCGACGGGGATCGCGTTTCTCAACGTCCTGATGCCGGTCCTTCTGAAGCAGAACTTTCCCGAGCGCGCGGACGTGGCCATGGGCCTCTTCACGGGCTTCATCGGCTTTTCGGGCGCGATCGGGACCTACGTGTCCGTCCCGATGTGGGAGCGCTGGGGAACGCTTGCCGCCCCCTTCGGGCTCTGGATCTCGCTCTCGGCCCTGGCGCTTCTCGCCTGGCTTGCGGCGCCCAAGAAGGGAAGCGTCACGGAAAACCGGTTCCGCTTCGGCGAGGGGTTCTTCCGAAATCCCATGGTCTGGGCGGTGATGCTCGTGATGAGCATGCAGTCGCTCACGATCTACACGACGGCGGCGTGGCTTCCCACCATCCTCAAGACCGAGGGCTTCAGCGCGGCGGACGCGGGCTTCGGCGTCGCGGCCTTTCTCCTCATCAGTGCGCCCGCGAGCATCTTCTCGCCCTGGATCGTGCGCGTGTGTGGAGGAGGGCGCAGGACGTCCTTCCTCTGCGCCCTCAATTTCGCGGTGGGCGTCTGGCTCTGGCTTCAAGGGGGCGGCGTCGCCTTCATCGGCTGCCTCATGGCGGGCGTTTCGCAGGGGCTCGCCTTCAGTCTCGCGATGCTCGTCATGAGCCGGAAGACGAAGAACCTCTCGGAACTCTTCCTGATTTCGGGCTTTGCGCAGGGGACGGGCTACGTCATCGCGGGGCTCGGACCCTGGGCCTGCGGGGTGCTCTTCGATCTCGTGCACGAGCCCTGGGTGATCGTCGCCTTCATGCTGGCCGCGATTGCGGTGTGGGGCGCGAGCGCTCTCTACGCCTTCGGAGAGCGCCCGCTCTTTTCGGAATGAGAGTACGCGAGTCCGGCGTCAGAGGCTGTCCCAGAGGACAGCTCGTTTCTGCGTTTCTTCTTTCCAGAGAATGGCTTCCGGGTTCTTTGAGTTTTCCCGGGCACGCTTCAAACACTCGTGATAGTCGTTTTCGGAAAGGCGCGTCATGGCCGAGCCCTGTCCGAGCATGACGTCGGCGTAGAGGGCGCGCATGCCCTGGAGGAGAATTTCCTCTTCGGTCTTCCCGAGTTCCTCAACGAGGCTCTGCAGCAGCTCGTCGTCGCGATTCCTGATTTTGGTTTTTACCGTAGGCATTTCGGTCTCCTTTGCGGTGTGAAACGGGCTACCCATTCTGCCATGTTCGCCTCGGAACGCAGGAAAACCGTCTGATGTCGAAACGCCCGAAAAGGCCGCTCTCCGACGATTCCCCGGGGCAACGCCCCGGAACGTCTGGGGTCGGGCGAAAGAGAGAATTTTCGAAAATTGTTGCGGCTTTTCCAAAAAGAAGGGTCCGAAAGGCGATGCGCCTGTCGGACCCCCGGACGGAGGAAATTTTCCGCCTTACTTCTTGAGCGCGCGTTCCGCAGCCGCGGCACCCGCTACGCGGCCCGAACCGTAGGCGAGGCCAAGGCCCGTGCCCGATTCATAGTTGCGCGCGTAGTAAGGGCGGTTCGCCATTTCGCCGCCCGCGTAGAGGCCGGGGATGACTTTTCCCGCCTTGTCGAGGACTTCGAAGTCGGACGTGGTCTTCACGCCGCCGATCGTGCCGCCGAGACCGGGTTCGACGCGGATCGCGAAGAACGGGGCCTTGACGAGCGGACGCAGGTAGTCTTCGTCCTTCCCGAAGGTCGGATCGTCGCCGTCCTCGGCGTTTTCGTTGTAGTCGGCCATGGTCTTTGCAAAGACTTCGGCGGGGACGCCCATGCGGCGGCCGAGCTTCGCGAAGTCTTCGCCGTAGACGGCGACGTCGTAGTTGAAGTACTTCGCCGCGATGTCGGCCTTCTTTTCGTCGGACGAGTCGATGATGACCCAGCAGACGCGCTGCATGCCGCAGTGATCCGCAATGTAGGGACGGGCTTCGTTGACGAAACGCTGGCCCTTTTCATTGACGAGGACGAGGTCGCGCTGCTTGGACTTGCCGGTAATGGCAGTCTTCAGTTCGTCGTAGCGGGGAAGGAGGTAGAGCCCGATCACCCAGGAGTCGTCGACTTCGGCCGCACCCGCCTTCAAGGCCATGCGAAGGCCGTCCCCGGTGTCGCCCTTGGCGGCGACGGAGCGTTCGGTCGCGACCGTGAAGACCGGGAGGCGCTCGGCCATCATTTCCATGTTGTGCGCAAAGCCGCCCGTCGCGAGAACGACCGCGTCGGCCTTGACTTCGTAGCGCTTCTTGCCGTCGTGGGCGAGAACGCCCGTGACTTCGCCCGCGGCGTTCTTCACGAGCGCGTAGGCGGTCGTGTTGAACTGCATCGCGACGCCCTTCTTCTTGGCGTAATCTTGGACGGCCTTCACGACGTAGGTGCCGCCCGCGGGGGTGCTTCCCATGCCGCTCGCGGGCACGGGGCTCGCCTTCGGGGCGTGGGCGCGCTTGTCGCCGCCGTGTCCGAAGGGGCGGGGTTCGGCAAATTCGAGACCCACGGTCTTGCCGAGCCATTCGACGGCTTCGGTGCTGCGCTCCAACATCAGACGGCGAAGCTTCGGATCGGGATAGTCCTTGTCGCCGCCCTTCACGGCCGTTTCGTCGTGTTCGGCCCAGTCTTCGAGCATGTCGTCGACGTCGTCGCGGATGCCCGCGGCCTTCTGGTAGGTGGTGCCGGTGCCGACGATGGCGCCGCCCGCGAGCGCGGAGGAGCCGCCCGCAAAGGGCATCTTTTCGATGAGGAGAACCTTGGCGCCCTTTTCGGCCGCAGTGGCGGCGGCCGCAAGACCCGTGCCGCCCGCTCCGATCACGACGACGTCGGTCGTGATTTTCTCGGCGGGAAGCGTCGCGGGATCGACGGGCTTTTTATGCGGAACGAGGCTCTCCGCGGAAACGCCCGCCTTCTCGGCCGCTTCGCCCACGGCGCGAAGGAGGGCGGCCGAGGACATCGTGGCGCCCGAAACGGTGTCGACGCCGAGGTGCTGCTTCGAAAGGATTTCGTTGCGAACCTTTTCCATCGCGACGCCGCCCACGTAGGAGGTGTCGTTCGAATTCTTGATCTCGATCTTTTCGATGCGGTTCTTCGAGAAGGTGGTCGCGACCGTGAGCGGGCCGGCGTTGCCGCGGGTCGTCACTTCGTACGTCCCGGGTTTGAAGGTGATGGCGTGGGCGGCGAACGTCAGCCCGGCGAGCGCGACAAAGAGCGCGCTCTTTCGAAAGAGTCCTTGCATCACGGTGGGGTCTCCTCTTGGTAATGGGGTCACAATGGGTAGGATAGTCGCGACTATGCTCCACGCGACTTAAAGAGGCCTGAAGAGCGGGCAGAAAAGAGCAAATTGGAAAGGAGACGCGTGATTTTTGCGCCCCGAAAAGAAGCGGACAAAGGAATGGCGGCGTTAGAGCGTCAGAGCCTCGAAGAACCGCTTCTTGTCGACGAGGACCCGATGGCCGTCCGCGAGGACGCGGCGCGTGCCAACGTCCAACGGCAGGGCGAGCCAGGTGGGTTCCACCAAGCCGAACTCCACCTCCAACCCGCCTTCGTACCGGACGCGCACCGACGTACACGCGCCGTAGTGCTCCGTTTGCCGACGCAGTACCTTGCCGAAGGTCTCGGGAAACGAAGGGTCGAGCACGAGTTCAGTCTTCTCCGTGGTGACGAGGACGAGGTCAAGGTCCGAGTCGGGGCGCTGCGTACCGCGCGCATGCGAGCCCACGACGAGGAGAACTTCAACATGAGCGGTTTCTTCGCTCCAACGCTTCACCCGGGCCAGGAATGTTTCCGACATGCGTTTTCTCTGCGGCAGTGGATGGGGGCGCTTCAGCAGTCAAGCGCCGTCTTCACGGCAAAGCGCGACTCGACGTAGAGCGCAAAGCGCTCGGCCACGAGGGCCACTTCCTCTTCGATGTCCTTTTTCGTCGGACGGTCTTCGGGAAGAATAAGAAGCCGCGTCGGAAGGCCCGATCGGAGGTAGTCGATGTAAAGGCGCGAGAGTTCGAGGAGATTCTCGCGGTCCGTCACGACGTAGTGCTCGAGCACGCCCGCAAAAGCTTCGTAGCTCTTCAGAACGCCTTCGCGCCAATACCAGTCGCCGAGCCCTTCGCAGCGGGGAACTTCGGCGTAGACGAGCCGCATCATCCCGATCGCGCGCGGCGTTACGAGATGACTCACGAGAAGCGTCCCGAAGTGCACGAGCTCCTCGTAGAGGGTCTTCCCCGTGCGGCCTTCCTTCTGATAGGCGCCGTAGATTTCGTCCACCATCATCTGAAGCGACGCTCGAAAAAGGCCTTCCTTATTGCCGAAGCAGTGATAGATGAGGGAGCGCGAACCCCCGGCGATGTCGGTGATGTCGCTCAAGGTCGTCGCGTCGTAGCCCTTTTCGGCGAAGATCTCGATCGCCTTCGAGAGGATCTGGCGGCTTCTCTCGAGGCCGCGGCGGGTGAGGGGCCGGTTGTAGGTCGAATTGGCGTTGGAGTTGGCGTTGGAGTTGGCGTTCGAGTTCGTCATGCGTGTTCTTCTTGTCGGAGGGTGTGCGTCTCCGGAGGCCGGCTGCGTCCTGAGGTCCGAGGGGCAAAAGCGGCCGCATCGGTACGAAAAACCGTACCGGCGGAGACGAAGAATTTCACCATTCTACAGGATGTTGAAATTTGATGGTCGTCAACGGTGGTTTTCCTCTTCCTGAAAGAGAAGAACATCGGCGAAACGGGCGATCGTGCGCATTCTTTGAAAAATTCATTTGGAACAAGACTGCACAAATTTTGTGCGTTTTAAGGAAGGGCGCTTCGGAGAAGAACTCCCGCGATCCGAATCGGGGGTAGTGCACAGGCTTTGTGGAAAATACGTCGACATTCCGTTCCCGCGGACGCACTTTTTTCTTTGGTGGGGGAGTGGGCTCGGCACCACAAGATGTGGGGAGCGGGTTAATGCCGATCGACAGTCTTGTATCTTCGGAGGGGATTTTCCGAGGGAATACGCCGGACGACGGCCGAGCGTTTTGCGCAATGGGCGTCTTGACGGAGGCCGGCGGGGAGTGCCGGCGGGCTCGAAGTTTTCCCTAGGGAGAGCGCATTAGGTTTGGTGATTTCGCTTCGCGGTCCGTATAATGCATGCGACTTGTTTCGCGGTCGAGGAGAAGCCTCTTCGCCGCGGACGGACGCATTCAGACCAACCACGACAGAGGAGTTCTCGATGTCGAATCCCGCCATCGCCGCCCGCATGGGCGAACTGATCGCCAACGAATCCGTGCAGAAGGCGCTTGCCGTCGCGAAGGACGAGGCGCCCCGCGCCCTCGCCGAACAGATCGCGATCGCCCAGATCCCTTCCCCGACCTTTGAAGAAGCCCGCCGCGCCGAAGAAATCGCGCGTCTTCTCCGTGAATACGGCCTCAAGGACGTCGTGATCGATCCTTCGGGCAACGTCGTCGGCCGCCGTCCCGGCCGCGGCACGGGCCCGGTCGTCGCGATCGCCGCCCACACCGACACGGTCTTCCCGATGGAAACCGACGTGACGGTCCGCTCCGAAGGCAACCTCCACTACGGTCCCGGCATCGGCGACAACGCCTCGGGCCTGCGCTCGATGCTGCAGGTTCTTCGCATGCTCGAAGCCGCCCAGATCGAAACGGCCGGCGACATCCTCTTCGTCGGTACGGTCGGTGAAGAAGGCAACGGCGACATCCGCGGCGCCAAGGCCCTCTTTGACGGCTCGCGCAAGATCGACGCCTTCGTCGCGCTCGACATGGAAACGGTCGCCCGCGTGCAGACGGGCGCCACGGGTGCGCACCGCTGGCGCCTCGCCGTCGACGGCCCCGGCGGGCACTCCTGGCTCGACTACGGCCGCGTTCCCTCGGCCGTGCACGCCATCGGCCGCGCGATCGCGAAGATCGCCAACCTCGAACTCCCCGAAGATCCGAAGACCTCCTACACGGTCGGCACGATCAAGGGCGGCACGACGGTGAACACGATCGCCGCGCACTGCGAAGTCGACGTCGACATGCGAAGCGTCGCCATGGAAGAACTCATGAAGGTCGAGGAAACCATCCTCGCCGCCTTTGAAGAAGCCGTGGCCGAAGAAAACGCCCGCTGGACGAAGGCCCCCGAATCCTCCTACGTGAAGCTCACGAAGACGAAGATCGGCGACCGTCCCGCCGGCCAGCGTCCGGCCGACTGCCCGGCCGTCAACGCCGCCCTCGAAGGCGCCAAGGCCCTCGGCATCGAAGTGACCTGGACGGGTTCCTCCTCGACCGACTGCAACATGCCGATGTCGCTCGGCATCCCCGCCGTCTGCCTCGGCACGGGTGGCCACACCTACAACGAACACTCCCTCAAGGAGTACTTCGACAGCACCGACATGCACCTCGGTCCGCAGTTGGCGCTCCTCACGGTCCTCGGCATCACGGGCCTCGCCTAAGATGACCCGCGGGGCGACCTGGCCCGCGTCCGACCTTCTTGCGCTCGTCGCAAAATTCCGCGACGAGCGCGACTGGGCGCGCTTTCACTCTTCCAAAGACCTCGCGCTTTCGGTTTCGATCGAAGCGGCCGAGCTTCTCGAATGCTTTCAGTGGTCGGGCGACGACCTTGAAGCGCCCGAGCGCTCGGCCGAGATCGAAGCCGAGATGGCGGACGTCCTCATCTACCTCGCGATGCTCGCGGATCACCGCGGCGTCGACCTCGACCGTGCGGTGCGCGCGAAGCTCGCCGCCAACGAGAAGAAGTACCCGGCGACGGCGGTGAAGGGCGAAGCCTCGGCCGCCCGCGCCGCGGCGCGGGCGATTCACGAGGAGGCGAGACGCACGGGGGCGAACGCCTCTGCGGCGACGCAAAACTTCGTGGAGGAGGGGAAGGCGACGTCTTCCCCGGCGGAAATCCCCGAACTTCGCGCGGAATCCGTGCTGGCGGAGGTGATGCCCGCCCCGGCGCCCGAAGGCGCGGCCCTCAAGCCGAAGGCCGACGGCGCTCCGAAGCGGGAAGCTTCGCTCGTCTCGTCCGGGGTAGAGAAGGCTGCGGACCCGGTTCCCGCCCCCGTAGATCCCGCAGAGCAGATTCGTCTTCGCGCGGCTCGTCTGCGCGAAGCGCTCGCAACGCTCGAAAAGCATCTCGAAACGGATTCCGCGGGCTTCTGGGAGGCTTCTCCCGACGACCGCGTCGCCTACGTGCGCTATGTCGAGCCCGTGCTCGCCGTCTGGCGCCTCGCGGGCGATTGGCTCGGCGCCCCTCCGAAGCGCCGGCCTCCTCTGGATCCGCATCTATACGACTGGGACGACATGACGCCGGGCCTTGCCTGGGCGGCTTTTTCGGAGCTCGTCGGGCTCGAGCGGATGGAGACGGGCGCCTTTTTGCGCGCCGCCAATTCCGGACTCGTGAGCCGGCTGCTGCTTCGCATTCTCGCCGCTTCGCCCGAGGCGTGGTTCGCGGAGGGCTCTCCCTCCCGAAACGCTCCGATAGCTTGAGCGGTCGTTCACCATAGAAAATTTCGAAGAGCGCGCGAAAGGCTAGGCGCCCTAGCCGAAGCGTTCGACGCGACGGAATCCGACGCTTGATGCTTTTGTGTCGGGAGCGTTCGCGACACTAGATCTTGTGTCTTCGAAAATTTCCTCTTCAACATGTACCGCCCGTTCTTCCCCGATTTCGGTTGCGGATCGGTAGAATGGATGCCTTGTTTTCGTTTTCTTCGCCATGACTCAGGTCCACGCCATCGGTTCGCTCAATCTCGACTACGTCTACAAAGTCCCGCATTTTCTGCGCCCGGGCGAGACGCTCGAGGCCGCCCACCGTGCGGTGCACTGGGGCGGAAAGGGTTTGAACCAGACGGTCGCGATGCTCCGTTCGGGGCTCTCGGTGCGCCACTGCGGCGCGGTGGGTCCGGACGGCACGCCGCTTCGGGACTTTCTCGTTTCCGAAGGCGCCGACGTGTCGCACCTTGCGGTGCGGGAGATGGAGGCGACGGGCCACACCTTCATTCAGGTGACGCCCGACGGGGAGAACGCGATTCTCTATTACCCGGGGACGAACCACGCGGTCACCGACGAACTCGCCCGCGAGTTTCTCGCGACGGCCCGCGAAGGGGACTTTCTCGTCCTCCAAAACGAAGTGAACGGCACGGCGCGCCTCATCGGGGAGGGCAAGCGCCGGGGTCTTCGCGTCGTCTTCAATCCGTCGCCCTTTTCGCCGGAACTCCGCTCGCTCGAGCTCTCAGACCTCTACGCGCTCGTTCTGAACGAAACGGAGGCGGCCGAATGGACGGGTGCCGAGCTTGCGCCCGAAGCCGCGGCCAAGGCTCTCTCCGACAAGGGCGTTGCCGTCGTGATCCTGACGCTCGGCGCCAAGGGACTCGTCTGGCGCACCCGCGGGGGTGCCTCGGGGTCGGTTCCGGCCTTCAAGGTCGAAGCCGTAGACACGACGGGCGCGGGCGACACGCTCGCGGGCTACGCCGTGGGGGCGCTCGCCGAATTCGCGCAAAGCGCCTCGACGAAGGACCTCGAAGAGGGGCTTCGCACCGCCGCGGCGGCCGCGGCCCTGTCGGTTACGAAGGAGGGGGCCGTTCCCTCGATTCCGAAGCGCGCCGACGTGGAGCGCTTTCTCACCGAACATTCCGCCTGAGGGGACGACATGACGAAGAGAATCATTTTGGACTGCGATCCGGGCTATGACGACGCCGTCGCCATGCTCCTGGCGGCGGGCCACCCCGAGGTCGAGGTCCTCGCCGTCACGACGGTCGCCGGAAACCAGACGATCGAGAAGGTGACGACGAACGCCCTTCGCATCGCGGAGCTCTGCGGGCTCGACTGCCCGGTCGCGGCCGGGTCGGCGCGTCCCCTCGTTTTCGGGGAGGTCGTTCCCGCTCCGGAAATCCACGGGGAGTCGGGGCTCGACGGCACGACTTTGCCCGAGGCGACCCGCGCGCCGCACGAACTCTCTGCCGCGCGCCTCATCGTCGACATCCTCATGCGCGAACCCGCGGGGACGGTGACGATCGTCGCGATCGGACCCCTGACGAACATCGCGCTTGCGGCCCGTCTCGAGCCTCGCATCGTTTCGCGCGTTCGCGAAGTCGTCCTCATGGGAGGAGGCACCACCATCGGAAACGTTCGTCCGATGGCCGAATTCAACATCGAAAACGACCCGGAAGCCGCGCACGTCGTTTTCGAAGAGACCTGGCCCGTCGTGATGGTGGGCTTGGACCTCACCTATCAGGCGAGGGCGAACCTCGACGTGCTCGAGCGCGCACACCAAATCGAAACGCCCGCGGGACGCTTTCTCTCGGACGTGCTTCAAGCCTTCGCACAGCGCTACAAGCGATCCGCGGGCTTTGAAGCGCCTCCGGTGCACGACCCCTGCGCCGTCGCCTATGTGATCGACGCTTCGATCGTGGAGACGGAGGTGCATCCCGTGCACGTCGAGTGCCGCGGAGAACACACCCGCGGGATGACGGTCGTCGACCGCCGCCGCTCGGCGCCCAAGGACGGGCACGTGCGCGTTGCGGTGCGTCTTGACCAGACGAAGTTTTGGAACACGCTTTTCGCCGCCGTGGAGCGGCTTCGCTGAAGGAAGGGCATGGCCGAAGATCAGAAACCCCAAAAGAAGCGCATCGTCGGGGAAGGGGATCACCTCTTTTATTCCGACGGCCGCGCGTCGCTAGCCGCGCGCGTCTGGTGCTTCCTGCAGTTCCGATACATGTCGGACGAAGACTACGAAGCGGGCACGGCGCTCGAATGGAGCTGCACCTACCGCGGCGACAACTATTTCGACATCAAGAAAGCGAAGGTCGTGCTCGATCCGCCTTCGCGCGGAAAGAAGTGCTACGCCGCCATGCAGAAGGAAATCGACGAGGCGATCGTCAAGGCCCTTCCCCGCAAGCTCTTTGAAGAGAAGTTCGTGGTGCTCACCCGGCGCGACAAGGAGCGCATGGCCCGCGAACAGCACTTCAAGGAAATG
Organism: uncultured Sutterella sp.; assembly: GCA_949282745.1. Classification (GTDB taxonomy): domain Bacteria; phylum Pseudomonadota; class Gammaproteobacteria; order Burkholderiales; family Burkholderiaceae_F; genus Sutterella. The sequence goes on from CASDQM010000018.1 coordinate 21,808, forward strand.
CGCGAAAAGCGCGCGAAGGAGCGCGCTCTCGCCGAAGCCGCCGCGAAGGCCGAAGGGTGCGAAACGCCCGCCGAGGCCCCTGCGCCCGAAGCGGCCGGGGCCAAGCCGCAAGGCGCCGCCTGAACCCTCGGGGGCGTTCCTCTGAGAACGCTCCGCCCAAGAATTCCCATTTTGACGGGCCCCGAGGGGCTCGCAACGAAACAACAACATTGAGAAGGACGGACTCCCATGACTACGAAACCCGGAGTACAGGTCGTCAAGAAGGACAAGTCGGTTGAAGACTACGACGCGTCGAAAATCACCGACGCCGTCAGCAAGGCCGCTTTCCGCTGCGACAAGATCGTGCCGCAGGCGACGCTCGACGCGATCGCGCGCGAGGTCTACCGCCGCATTGAGCATCGCGACCGCGTGACCGTCGCGGAACTCCACGAGCTCGTGATCGCCGCGCTCTCCTTTTTCCAGATGAAGGAAGTGGGCGAAGCCTACGCCGAATACCGCTACTACAAGACGACCTACGCGAAGACCTTCGAGCAGCTCCGCCAGGACGCGGACGACGTCCTGCGCCTGGGCGACCGTGAAAACGCCAACTACGACAGCTCGCTCGTCTCGACGAAGGGCTCGCTCATCAAGGGTTACCTCACGAAGAGCCTCTACAAGCAGTTCTATCTCTCGGGCCTTGAAAAGGAACTGATCGAGCGCGGCGACATCTACATTCACGATCTGCGCGACATGATCCTCGGCTGCATCAACTGCTGCCTCTTCGACATCGGCTCGGTCCTGAAGGGCGGCTTCGAGATGTCGAACGTCGAATACACGGAACCGAAGACCGTTCTTTCGGCTCTCCAGGTGATCGGCGACATCACGCTCGTCGCGACGGCCCAGCAGTTCGGCGGCTTCACGCTCCCCGAACTCGACAAGGTGCTGCTCCCCTATGTGCTCAAGAGCGAAGCCGCGGCCCTCGAAAAGTTCCGCCAGATGGGCGTCGCCGACGACGTCGCCCGCGAATTCGCCGTGAAGGAAACCGTGCGCGAACTCGAACAGGGCTTCCAGTCCTTGGAACTCAAGCTCAACACCGTTCCCTGCTCGCGCGGCGACTTCGCCTTCACGACGATCACCTTCGGTCAGTGGAAGCCTGAAAACTACACGGCCTCCGAGCGCGAATGGCTCTCGACCATTTCGCGCACGATGCTGCGCGTGCGCAAGAAGGGCCACGGCCGTCACGGCAAGCCCGTCGTCTTCCCGAAGCTCGTCTATCTGTACGACCGCGACCAGATCGCCAACGACAAGCCCTCGGCCGAACTCTTCGACGAAGCTCTTCGCACGTCGGCCGAATGCATGTATCCGGACTATCTGTCGCTCTCGTCCGAATCGGGCAGCGTCTCGCAGATCTATCAGCGCTACGGCGCGATCACGTCGCCCATGGGCTGCCGCGCCTTCCTGTCGCTTTGGAAGAACGAAGAGGGGCAGGCGGTCACGGTCGGCCGCTGCAACATCGGCGCCGTCTCGCTCAACCTCCCGATCATCCTCAAGATCACGCAGATGCAGCGCCCCGACGACTGGCGCGAAGCCTTCTGGGAAGAACTCGACCGTCGTCTCGACGTCATCCGTCAGTTCTTCAAGAAGCGCTACGACATCATCCGCAATCAGAAGTGCTCGAGCAATCCGCTCGCCTTCACGCAGGGCGGTCTCTACGAAGGGACGAAGGACCCCGACGACAAGGTGGGCGACCTCGTGCGCTACATGACGGCCTCCTTCGGGATCACGGCGCTCGACGAAACGACCTATCTCTGGACCGGAAAGCGCCTCGTCGAGGAAGGGGGCGAGCTCTCCGCCAAGATCCTTCGTTACATCGGCGACCGCCTCGCGCAGTACAAGAAGGAGGACGGGCATCTCTACGCCATGTACGGCACGCCCGCCGAATCCTTGTGCGCCACGCAGGCCAAGCAGTACGACCGCTTCTGCGAAAAGAACGAGATCGACAACGTCTTCCGTCACACCGAGCACTACAGCCCGGAATACTTCACGAACTCCTTCCATGTGAACGTCACGGAAGAGATCTCGCCCTTTGAAAAGCAGGACCGCGAATTCACGGACTTCCACCTCTGCGAAGGCGGCCACATCCAGTACATTCGCCTGGACAACCCCGAAAACCTCGCCGCCGTGCGCGCCTTCGTCGAACGCGGCATGGAAAAGGGCTTCTATCAGGGCGTGAACTTCGACAGCGCCTACTGCGGCGACTGCGGACGCCACAGCACGAACGTGCTCTTTACGTGCCCGCACTGCGGCAGCCGCAACCTCTCCGTCATCAGCCGCGTCTGCGGCTACCTCGGCTATTCGAACGTCAACGGCGTCTCGCGCATGAACGACGGGAAGATGGCGGAGATCAAGAACCGCAAGAGCATGTGATGCACTACATCGGACTTTCTTCCTGCGACACGGCCAACGGCCCGGGCGTGCGCGTTTCACTTTTCGTTTCGGGCTGCACGCTCCGGTGCAAGGGCTGCTTCAATCCCGAAAGCTGGGATTTTGAGGCCGGGAAGCCCTTCACCGAAGAGACGGTCGAGACGATCTTCCGCTATCTCGACGAACCCTACGTCGCGGGTCTGAGCATTCTCGGGGGCGATCCGCTCGAGGAATCGAACATCCCGGTCGTCACCGACCTCGCGCGCCGCGTGAAGGAGCGTTACGGCGACAAGCGCGACGTGTGGCTCTGGACGGGCCGCATCTACGACAAGCACGCCGACCTGCCGCTCTGGCGGTGGGTCGACACGGTCGTCGACGGCCCCTTCGTGGAAAAGCGCAAGGTCACGCAGAAGGGACTCTGGTACGGAAGCGACAATCAGCGCGTGATCCCGATTCACGCCGCGGACTGACGCGGAAGACCTTCGGCATCGAAAACCGAAAAGCCGGCGGGGCGCCTCGAGAGGGGCGCCCCGTTGACGCTTTGGGGAGGCGTCAACGGAGAAATGAGCCCATGCGGAGCTTCATGCGACGTGTGGTGTCGTTTGGTTTGAATTTCCTTCGTTTTCATTGCGGGGTCGAGGAATTCGCGGGAGAATGACCTTCGGTTGCAGAACGTTGTTTCGTGCGGGGGAGGATGACTGCGGACGAAAAGCCGGAGTCGAGGTCAAAACTCTTTAGAACCGCAAAAGAGGGAGGAAAAATGTTGACGATGCCGAGAGCGGAAGGTCTTGTCGTGGCGTTTTCGTCGGATTGGAATGCCAAGGATGAAGGGTATTCCGTCATAAGGGATGTTGCGGCTTTGGCCAACACGGTCGGTGGCGACCTATACGTAGGCATCGGTCGCGACGGCCACGTCGTCGGCGTGGACGATCCCGACTGATTGGAGCAATGCGTGCTTCGAGCCGTTCGTCACGACATTCAGCCGTCGCTTCTCGCGTTTGTCTCTGCCGAACGCATTTCAGTCGAAGGAAAGCATGTCCTGCGGGTGCACGTAGATGCGGGAACCGGGAAACCTTACTGTCTGAATCCCCGTTTGACCAAATCGCCTGCGCAAGCCCCATCCTAACCGCGAAGCGGTAGGGTGGGGTCGAGCAGGCCGGGCGAAGCCCGAATTTAAGGAAATTCCTTGTCTGCTAAGGAATTGTGCTAGAGTTACTCGTACATCCAGAGAC
>CASDQM010000019.1 GCA_949282745.1 uncultured Sutterella sp.
GCTCGGCGAAGCGCTCTCGGCCGATCCCGCGACGCTCGAGGGCCTCCCCAAGGCGCCGCGTCAGGCGGCGCCCGCGGAATTCGATCCGCAGCAAAACCCGCGCGTCTACGACATCAGCCGTCAGCTTCGGTGTCTCGTCTGTCAGAACGAAAACATCGCCGACTCGAATGCGGAGCTTGCGATCGACCTTCGCCGTGAAGTCGCGGCGCAGGTGAAGAGCGGCAAGACCGACGACGAGATCATCGACTTCATGGTCGAGCGTTACGGCGACTACGTTCTCTACAACCCGCCCTTCAAGGCGAAGACCTTTCTCCTCTGGTGTGGTCCGGCGATCTTCTTTCTGGTCGCCTTCTGGGCCGTGTGGCGTCTGAACCGCCGCCGCAAGGCCGAGTCTCGAGCCCGCCGCGCGGCGCTCTCGCAGGAGGCCTACGCGCAGGGGCTTGCGATCCTCAAGGGCGAACTCGTTTTCCGCGAGGGTGCCTTCCACCCCGTGAAGAAGGAGGCCTAAATGCTGCATTGGATCTTTATCGGCTGTGCGCTCGCACTCGTCCTCGTGACGATCCTCTTGCTCGCGCATCGGCTCCTGAAGGGCGACGCCGGCAACGAGCGCGAATGGGCCCGCATCGAGGAAAACGTCGAGGCGCTTCGCTACGAGTACGACCGCGCAGTGGCCGCGAAGAAGGCCGGGCGCATGACGGACGAGGAATTCCGCGAACGCGAAAGCGAACTCGTTCTTCGCACGCTCGACGAAACGGCTTTGCCTGACGAATCCGCGAAGGCGCAGAGCCATACGCTTCTCATGGCGACCGTCGCGGCGATCGCCGTGATGGTGCCCGCCACGACGACGGGGCTCTACCTCTACTACGGGGACTATTCGTCGCTTGATCCGAAGGCGCAGGAACAGATCCGCGCCACGCGCGAAGCGATGCAGAGTCAGCGCAACATGTTCGAGACGGTGAAGCGTCTCGAGGCGGGGGTGGTTTCGCAGCCCGACAACCTCGAGGCCTGGGAAATCCTCGCCGAACACTACGCGCAGACGGGGAACCTCGCGCAGGCCGTGGTCGCCTACGAAAACGTCGTGAGACTCAAGCCCGACAACGCGGTCGCCTACGGAGAGCTCGCCGACATTCTCGTGGCGACGCAGGACGGGGATCTCACGGGGAAGGTCGCCGAGTACGTCTTCAAGGCGCTCGAGCTCGATCCCTATCAGATGAAGTCCCTCCTCCTGGGCGGGGCCGTCGCCTTCGATCAGGGCGACTACGCCAAGGCGGCGATTCTCTGGAACCGCTTCCGTCAGATGGTGCCGCCCGAAGACGAAATCTACGCGACGCTCACCTCGAACATCGAGATGGCGCTCCGAAACGGCAACCTCAAGGAGATCCCGAAGGATCCCGTCCCGCCGCCCCCGGCCGATCCCATGGGGATGATGGGCGCGGGAACGCCGATGGGCGGCAATCCCGACGCGGGCGGATCGTCCCTCATGGGCGGAACGATGCCCAAACCCTGATCGACACGAAGCGGAAGCTCCTTTGCGGGCTTCCGCTTTTTTCTAGGGGTTCTGTCGACTGGGGCGAAGGGTGCCGGTCGACTATACTGCAACCAATGCGAAGTGCATTCTTTCCGGTAAGGAGGAAATCATGACCACGTCTTCGAAAGAAACGGTTGCGGTTGCGCCCGCTCCCGAGAAAAAGCCCCGTGCGGTGCGAAAGGCGAAGGCGGTTCGCCCGAAGGTCGACGCGGTGAAAAACGTTGAGGCTGCGAAGCCCGAAGTAAGCGACGAAGCCTTCCTCGAGGCGTTTCGCGCCTATCTGCAGGAAGTCTTCCGTCAAAAGGGACAGAAACTCGAAACCGAGCAGCAGCTCGCCCGGCGCTTCGGCGTGACGCGTTACCGCATCCGCAAGGCCCTGCAGGAATTCGACCGCTCGGGGATGTTGAAGCGCGTCAAGCGCGCGGGTTCGCTCGTGATCGACTTCGATCCGGTGAATCTCGCGGGCGACCTCCACTATCGCCTCACGGCGGGTTGCGGCGCGGACGAATTCGCGGACGCCCGTCTCTGGTTCCTGGAGGCTAGCGCCGAGCAGTGGGCCGAACGCGTGACGCCCACGGTTTTGACGCAGCTGCAGGAAATCGTAGACGGCGTCGCGCAGGCCGCGAATGAACGGGAAGCCTCCGAAAAACTGCGCGACTTCTGGGGACGACTCGTTGCGACGTCCGGAAATCGCGTCGTCGAAAGCGTGGCGGGCGCGCTCTTTGTGCCGCCGGAACTCCCCGCCGGGACGGATGCGGCGCTCGTCGCCGAACGCCTCGCCAAAATCGTGAACGCCCTTCGCAAGCGCGACGACGGCAAGTTGAAGAAAGCCGTGCTCCGCTTCTTCCGGGATACGGGTGAAGAAAAGTCGGCCGAGGAAGCGGCGGCGGAAGAATAATGTCGTCCGTCCTTGAGACGCCCTGAAACAAAGGCCCGCGAAAGCGAACTCTTCGCTCTTGCGGGCCTTCTTTTTGCGCTTCGGTGTCGCTCAGGGATTCGGACGGTCGTAGTAGCCCGAGAGCGTCACGAAGGTTCTCATCGTGAGATCGGCAAGTTCCTTCGGAAAGCGCGCCCGAAGGATTTTGTCGACGACCTCGAGCCGCTCGGGCGTGAGGGTCGCCGATCTCTCCCAATGGAGTTCGGGACGCCCCGCCGGGTAGCGGAGGCGATAGCGCTCGCCCTTCGCTTCCGGAAGCGTCTCGAGAAACGCTTCGACGCGCGCCACCGTGTCGAGGGCCTCGCGCGGGGGCGTAACGCCGTAGGGAAAGCGCGTCAAAAGACAGGGCCTTGCCGCCTGATCGGGGGCGGGCAGGCCGATTTCGGCGCCGATGCGGCGGATGTCGGCCTTCGTGAGGCCCGCCTGTGCCAGGGGCGAGAGAACGCCCAACTCTTCTAGCGCCTTGCGCCCGGGACGAAAGACCGTGAGGTCGGAGGCGTTCGTGCCGTCGCAAAGGGGAAGCCCCGGACGGTCTTCGGCGAGCCGCTTCAAGAGGCCCGAGAAGAGCGTCTTCTTGCAGACGTAGCAGCGCGCGCGGCCCGCCGAGGCCAAATCGATCACGCTCGGATCAAAGGGGACGAGCGTGACGGAGAGGTCCATTTCCCGGGCCCGTTCGACGGCGCTTTCCGTTTCCGCGGGCGCGACGTGCGGGCCCTTCACGTGATAGAGAAGGGGCGTGAGCCCCGCGCACTTCGCGGAGAAGGCGAGAAAGCGGCTGTCGAGTCCCCCGGAATAGGCGAGCGCGATGCGCCCCGAGCGCGAGGCGCTTCGGAGGGCTTCGACGAGTCCCGCGGGAAGAACCGTCGTCACGGCACGTCCTCGAAGCGGTAGGGGGTGCCGAGCGCAAAAAGGGCGCCGTTGGGAACGTTTTCGAAATACTTGTCGGTAAAGACCGTCGCGCGCTTCGTGATCGTCATGGCGGGCCAGCCGCCGAATTCGGCGCCGAGCCCCTTGAGGACCGCAAGACCCGTGGGCGTCACGGCTTCGCCGTCGCCCGCCCAGGCGCGCACCGGAACGCCGTCGAGCATCGAAAAGAGCGCGGGGGCCGGATAGGGAATCGTCCCGTGGGCGCATTGAATCGCGCCGTCCCCGAGCGGAATGGGGCTCACGACCAGACGGGCGGGACGAAGGGTCGTCATCCATTCGGCGATGAGGCCCACGGCGAGGACGTTCGCCATGCGGCCCACTTCATGGAAATGCACGTGTTCGACGGGCATGCCGTGCACGCCCGCTTCCCCTTCGCTCAGCACCTTCCAGACGGCGGCCGCCTTCTTCTTGGCTTCGTCCGAGAGACGGCTCTCGGCATAGATCGCCGCGATGTCGCCGGGCGTGCGGTGGGGGTGTTCGGGTTGGGTCAGGATCTTCGCCGTCACGCCCGCGATGTCGTTGACGTAGCGCTTTTCAAAGCGGATTTCCGCGGGGATCGTCGGAAAGAGACGGCGCAGGAACAGGGTGGCCGTGCCGCCCGACTGGTCGGTGAGCGCCATGAGGCCGGCAAGGAAGCTCGCCGCGTTGAAGCCCGCGTGAATGCGGACGGTGAGGATGTCGCGGCCGAAAAGTGCGTTCTGGTCCATGAGGAATTCCTTTTTATCGCAAGAAGATCGCGCGAAGCGTGCGGGCGGCGGCGCAGGCGGCGCCGTAGCCGTTGTCGATGTTGAAGACGGCGATGCCGGGCGCGCACGACGCGAGCATGCTGCGAAGCGCCGTCTTGCCGCCGTCGGCGATGCCGTAGCCCACCGACGTGGGAACGGCGAAGAGGGGCTTCATGGTGAGGCCCCCGAGGACGGTGGGGAGTGCCGCGTCGAGTCCCGCCACGGCGACCACGACGTCGCACTGATTGATGTCGGGAAGAGCCTTCTGAATGCGCCAGAGACCCGCGACGCCGCAGTCTTCAAAGAGGCGCACGGCCCAGCCGAGATAGGTGAGGGTGCGCGCCACTTCGTGCGTCACGAAGCCGTCCGCGGTCCCCGCCGAGACGACGGCGACCACGCCTTCGGGGTGCTTCGGGCAGGTGCGGTTCCAGGCCGTGCGCGAGAGCGCGTCGTAGTCGTAGGCGGCGCGAAGCTCTTCGGGGAGCGCCGCAAAGACGTCTTCTTCGAGGCGCGTGAAGAGAATCGGTTTTTCCGCGGGGTCGGCGAAGCGCCGAAAGAGTCCTTCGAGCGCTTTGCGGGGCTTTCCCGCGCAGAAGACGGCTTCGGGAAGGCCGATGCGGGTGTCGCGTTCGATGTCGAAACGAACGCCGGGCGTTTCTTCGGTCATGGTTGTTTCAGAATGGTCCGTTTTCGTGGAGAAAAATATACCTCAGATGCCTCTCCCCTAAGATGGTCGCGAAGCAATTCGATACGAGCGGGCAAAGGAGCGAGACAAGCGCTCAAAAGAAAAGGGAGGCCGAAGCCTCCCTTTGCCCTCAGAGGGGATTCACGTCCCGCGATCAGGCCTTGGTGTGGACCTGTTCAAGGGGACCCTCGTCCGTGACGACGGGCGCCACGTAGGGGCGGCCCGGATAGATCACGGGTTCGTAGGCGACCGGACGAATGAATTCGTCGCGGGTGTGCACCTGCTCGAGACCCGTTTCCTCCGTCGCTTCGGAGCGGACGACGCTGCGGCCGGGATAGACCACGGCTTCGTAGCGGACCGGCGTCACGAGTTCGGCGCGCGTTTCCACCTGTTCGAGGTGGGCCGCGGCGAGACGTTCGGCGAGGTCGGCAAGAAGCGTCGACTTCGTTCGGACGACCGTGTCGGCCGATTCGGGCGCAACGGGCGCTTCCTCGACGACGTCTTCGGCGACGGGCTCAACGACCGTCTTCGTTTCGATCTGCACGAGCGGCTCGTCGGCGACGACGGGCTTCGTCTCGATCTGGACGAGCTTCTCTTCGGTCACGACGGGCTTCGTTTCGATCTGAACGAGGGGTTCAACGGTCTCGACCGTCTTCGTTTCGATCTGAACGAGCGGCTCAACGGCTTCGACCGGCTTCGTTTCCACCTGCTCGAGGACTTCGGTTTCGACCGGTTCGGTCTTCACCGTTTCCGTCGCGCGGGCTTCTTCGGCGTGGGCCTTGCGGGAGCGACGACCGCCGCGGCGGCTGCGCTTCTTGCGCTCTTCCTCGCCCTGAGGCTGCGCGCCTTCTTCGGCCTTGGGTTCCATCGCCGAGTAGTACTGCGTGAGCTGCTCGGAGATTTCATCCTTGGCGATCTGAAGGATCGCGTCGGCCATGGCGTCCTGGAGCGCAGGTTCGCGGCGGTTGCCGTTGAGGCCGAGGTGGCGGTCGGAGGCGTAGCTCTTCGGGCCCGAGGAGACAAGCGTGTGCATCATCTCTTCGCGGGTGGGCCAGCCGGCTTCCTCAAGGAGCGGGAGAACGCTCGCGGCGTTCTTCGTGCTCTTACGCTTTTCGGCGGGCTTTTCTTCGACGAGTTCGACTTCGCCCGAGATGAGGCTCTTCTGGAGACCCGCAACGAGGGCTTCGGTCGATTCGGTTTCGTCGACGACGGGCGCGGCCGCGGAGACGGCGTCCACGGGCTCTTCGGTCTGCGCGGGACGAACTTCCGTCACGGCTTCGACCGCTTCCACGGCTTCGGTCGCAGCGGTTTCGGCGGCTACCGCTTCACCCGTCTTGTCGGCGGCCTTGCGGCGGCGCGGACGGCGGGTGCGCGCGGGCGCGTCCTCGAGCTTGAACTGCACTTCGTTCGAACGGGAGGCGGGTTCTTCGGTAGCGGCTTCCTCGGCCTTCGCCTCTTCGGCCTCGGCCTTCACGGGCGCGGCTTCCGCGGCGGGGGCTTCAGCCGTTTCCGAGGCCTGGGCTTCCTGCGTCACTTCCTGGGCGACTTCGGCCGTTTCGCCTTCGGTCGTGCGGCTGCGGCGACGACGGCGCGGACGACGACGACGGGTTTCGCCTTCCTCGGCGGCCGCTTCCGCGGGCGCTTCGGCGGTCTGCACGGTTTCCGTCTGCACCGCTTCTTCGGCGACGACTTCCGTCACGGGCGCTTCAACGCGCTTTTCGGCAGGCGCCTCGGTCTTTTCGGCGGCGGGGGCCTTTTCCTCAATCGTCGCGGCTTCCGCGGCGACGACTTCGGTCGTGCGCAGTTCTTCGCGTTCCGCGTCCTTCTTCAGGGCCGGACGACGGCGCGAACGACGGCGGGACTTTTCCATTTCCACGGCCTGCGCGGCGGTTTCGGGCGCGGCGGGCTTGTCCTTACCCTCTTCGGCGCCCGTTTCCGACTTCGGACGGCGGCTGCGGCGAGAGCGGCGTTCGTCCATGCGGGCGCGGTCACCGCGGCGTTCGCCCGAGCGGCGGCCGCGTTCCTTGCGTTCGGACTTGGACTTTTCCTCTTCGGCCTTCTTGGACTCGGCCTTTTCGGTCGATTCGCCGCCGAGGCTCTTGAAGAAGTCCATGACGCGGGCGAAGAAGCCCTTTTCGCGCTTTTCGGGCACCGGCGTCATCGGGACGGCGCGCGATTCGGCGCGGTCCGCCTTCTTGGGCTGTTCGACGTGCACGGGCGCGGGATCGCGCGGGAGCACGTTCTTGATGACGGGGACCTGCTTGGGACGAACGGGCTTTTCTTCGTTGCTCTTCATCGCGTACGGGTCGTCCGCCTTCTTCACTTCGAGTTCGGCGACGCGCTTGAAGCTCTGAATGTGGTCGTCGAGACGGTCGTCGTCCTGACGGATGCGTTCGATGTGATAGTGCGGCGTCTCAAGCGACGTGTTCGGGATGAGAACGATCGGCACGCGGTGACGCGCTTCGAGCATCTGAATGTCGCTGCGCTTTTCATTGAGAAGGAAGGTCGCGACGTCGACCGGAATCTGCGCGTGCACGGCGCCCGTGCCTTCCTTCATGGCTTCTTCCTGCAGGATGCGAAGGACCTGAATGGCGCAGGATTCGGTGTCGCGGATGACGCCCACGCCGTTGCAGCGCGGACAGGTCACGTGGCTTCCTTCGGAGAGCGACGGACGCAGACGCTGGCGCGAGAGTTCCATGAGACCGAAGCGCGAAATTTTGGCCATCTGCACGCGGGCGCGGTCGTAGTGGAGGGCGTCCTTGAGGCGCTGTTCGACGGCGCGCTGATTTTTCGCGTCGAGCATGTCGATGAAGTCGATCACGATGAGGCCGCCCAGGTCGCGCAGACGCATCTGGCGGGCCACTTCGTCGGCCGCTTCGCAGTTCGTGCGGAAGGCCGTTTCTTCAATGTCGGCGCCGCGCGTGGAGCGCGCCGAGTTGACGTCGATCGCGACGAGCGCTTCGGTGTGGTCGATCACGATCGCGCCGCCCGAGGGCAGCGGAACCGTGCGCGAATAGGCCGATTCGATCTGGTGCTCGATCTGGAAGCGCGTAAAGAGCGGGATGTCCTCGTTGTAGCGCTTGACGCGGTTGATCATGTCGGGCATGACGTGCGCCATGAACTGGCGGGCCTGCTCGTAGATTTCGTCCGTGTCGACGAGGATTTCACCGATTTCGGGCTGGAAGTAGTCGCGGATGGCGCGAACGACGAGATTCGATTCCTCGACGATGAGGAAGGGCGCGGGGTTGGCGCGCTTCAAGGGACGGCCGTTCACGACGGGCGTGTCGACGAGCTGGGTCGTCTTGCGGCCGTTTTCTTCCGTGACGAGTTCGTACTGGGGCTTCGCGGCCTCGGCGATCGCCTCCCAGAGCTTGAGAAGGTAGTTCAGGTCCCACTGCAACTCTTCGGCGCTGCGGCCGATACCGGCCGTGCGGGCGATCATGGACATGCCCGACGGGCACTTGAGGCTTTCCATCGTGGCGCGCAGTTCCTGACGCTCTTCGCCTTCGATGCGGCGCGAGACGCCGCCGCCGCGCGGATTGTTCGGCATGAGGACGAGGTAGCGGCCGGCGAGGCTGATGAAGGTCGTGAGCGCCGCACCCTTGTTGCCGCGCTCTTCCTTTTCGACCTGAACGATGATTTCCTGGCCTTCTTCGACGGCTTCGCGGATCGTGCAGGTGCGCACGTCGACGCCTTCCTTGAAGTAGGCGCGCGAGATTTCCTTGAAGGGGAGGAAGCCGTGGCGTTCTTCGCCGTAGTTGACGAAGCACGCTTCAAGGCTCGGTTCGATGCGGGTGATGATGCCCTTGTAGATGTTGGACTTGCGGGCTTCGCGGCCTGCCGTCTCGATGTCGATGTCGACGAGACGCTGCCCGTCGACGATGCCCACACGCGTTTCTTCCGCGTGCGTGGCGTTGAAAAGCATACGCTTCATGTTGGCTCTACTCCGATGGTGGGGCGAGCTCTGCACACGACGGATGCCCGACTCCTGCGGGCAACGGCCACCATTTGAACGCCGACGTCTCCCGACGCCGCGCAGCGGGGCGCAACGGGGAGCCGCGACGTACCATCCTCGACGGGAGGCACGGTCCGGTTCTGTGTCCGCCGATCCAAAGGGGAGGACCCGCGCATGGCACGGGGTTCGCACGCCCTTTCGTCGGCGCGTGGGGAGAGTCACGGCCCGGCCGCACGGGGCGCCGGGGGCTCCATCCCTCACAAAAATCCGCCTTTTCGTCCGTCAGGACGAATTCCCGTTCGAGACGCTAAGCGGCGGGGAAGGCGAGAAGCGCGTTCGGGGAGGGAAAAGCGGGGCACGGAAAGGGGGTCGCCCGGGGACCATCGTCAAAGCGCAGGTCTCTTTACCATCGGACCTGGGGCTTCGGGGTCGCGCACGGGGCTCCTCATCGGGATCGCTCGGATCCATTCGTGCCGATCGGCGCAAGGGGCGTCGGGCCGCTTGCGCGGGGCTTTTCCGCTCGGGCGCGCATCGTCGGCAATTCGACGCCGCTGACAGCCCTTCGGGGCGGAACATCCAAAAATCGTGTTGGCAACAAGCTCGGGCGAAACGACCCGAAGTTGGGCGTCCGCCTGGATGCCGGCGACCCGCGCAAGGACAACTTCCCTGCGCATGGCGTCGGGCATCGGGTTGAAAACCGTTTCCGTTCCGACGAAGTTTGTCGGGAACCGAAACGAACAAATTCATTACGAAACGTGAGAAAATCGCGGCACGACATTCAAACGGGTCGGGCGGGACTTCCCATCGCAACGCACAAGTATAAACCATCGACGCGAATTCGAAGGGTTATCGGGCGGTCGAAGCGGGACGTTTTTCGCATTTGGAAAACCTTTTTTCGTCCCCTCCCGCCCGTCCACCGACTCATGACGACATCCGACATTCATCCCGAAGACTCCGCGCGCCTCGCGTCGCTTCCCTCGGACCGCGTTTCCTTCGTGCGGATCGGTCCCGATGCGGACGGTCAGCGCCTCGACAATTTCCTCGTGCGCGTCGCCAAGGGCGTTCCGAAGAGCCACATCTACCGCATCATTCGCTCGGGCGAAGTGCGCGTGAACAAGGCCCGCGCCAAGGCGGAGACGCGCCTCGTCGAGGGAGACCTCCTGCGGCTTCCGCCCGTGCGCGTTTCCGAACGCGCCGTCACGAAGGCGCCCCCCGCAGCTTTGGCCGAGGGGACGGTCCCCGTTCTCTTTGAAGACCGCCATCTTCTCATCGTCAACAAGCCTGCGGGCCTGGCCGCGCACGGGGGCTCCGGGATCTCCCACGGTTTGATCGAGCGCATGCGCGCTTCGCGCCCCGACGTTCCCTTCCTGGAACTCGCCCACCGGCTCGACCGCGAAACGAGCGGCGCCATCATCCTCTGCAAGAGCCGCAAGGCGCTCGTGCGCTTTCACGACATGATGAAGACCCGCGCCGTCGAAAAGCACTACACGTTGCTCGTGAAGGGCGACTGGCCCGACGACCGCCGCCACGTGAAGGCGCCGCTTCTGCGCTACCTCCTCCCTTCGGGCGAGCGCCGAGTCCGGGTGGACGAAAAGGAAGGGATGCCTTCGCACACGATCTTCACGAAGTTGAAGCGTTACGGCGCCGTGACGCTTCTCGACGCCGAGCTCCTTACGGGGCGCACGCACCAGATCCGCGTGCATTCGCTCTCCGTCGGCTTCCCGCTCGTGGGCGACGACAAGTACGGCGACTTCGAATTCAACCGCCAGGTGGCACAGGGGGCGCTCGGCGTTCCCTTGAAGCGCATGTTCCTGCACAGCCGCACGCTCGCCTTCGAGCACCCCGTCACGGGCGAGGCCGTCCGCGTCGAGGCGCCGCTCTGGCCCGACTGCGAGGCGCTTCTCGCCGCTTTGGACAAGAAAGGACAAAAATGACCTCCACCTCCCGAAAGTACGATCTCGTCGTTTTCGACTGGGACGGCACCGTCATGGACACGACGGGCCTCATCGCCGAAGGTATCCGTCAGGCGGCCGCGGCGCTCGGCTGCCGCGTGCCCGACCGCAAGACGGCCTCGTCCGTCATCGGACTCGACTGGCGAAGCGCCATGGCGATCGCGGTGCCCGACTGTCCCGCGGAGCGCCTCGACGAATTCAACGAGGCCTACAAGGCCTGGTACCTTCTGCGCGAGCGCGACGTGTGCCTCTTCGAAGGGATCGAAGACCTCATGCGCCGCCTTCATGCGGACGGTGTGACGCTCGCCGTCGCGACGGGAAAGAGCCGCGCGGGCCTACGCCGCGTCTTTAACCGAACGAACGTCGAGGAACTCTTTTCGATCACCCGCACGGCCGAGGAAACGGCCCCAAAGCCCAATCCCGACATGTTGGAGGAAATCGGGCTCTACACCGACATTCCGAAGGAAAGAACGCTCATGGTGGGCGACACCGTGCACGACGTCGTGATGGCGCAGCGCTACGGCTGCGACGTCGCGGCGATGACCTACGGGGCGCAGCCGCGGCGCGACCTCGTGCTCTCCAATCCGACGTGTCTCTGTGACACCGTCGCGGATCTCGCACGGTTCATCGGCTGTTGACATCCTTTCAAGACGCTCGGGAAAAAGACTTCTCGGGCGTTTTTCTTAGTGAGGAGCGCGTAGGCTCTCTGCGCGAAGGCAAGAGAAGCGAAAAAGAGAAAAGAAAAGGGGAGTCGGGCGGGACGGCGCCGTTTTCTTCCCCCTCATAATGGTCAAAGCGTAAGGCCGAAGGACGCTGCGGGAGCGTCCTTTGCGCGCCTTCCGAAGACACTCTCGGAGAAAGACCATGACGCTCACCCGTCGATCCCTTCTGCTCGCTTCCGCCGTCACGCCGGCACTGCTTTCGGCTCCATCTGTGCGCGCCGCGGAGACTCCCTCCTTCACGCCGCCCACCAAGGGCCGGCCGATGCTTCTTTCTTTCAACGAGAATCCCCTGGGGCTGAGCCCCGCCGCGCGCAAGGCCGTGGCGGAGGCCACCGCGCAGTCCTCGCGCTATCCCTTCGTGCGGGTGGAGGTGCTCAGGAAGGCGATGGCCGACTTCATCGGCGGCGCGCCCGCAAACATTCTCCCGACGCACGGCTCGGCCGAATCGATCCGCGCCTCGGTCGAAGCCTACATTGAGCCGGGCGTGAAGCTCGTCGTTCCGGAATTGACCTACAGCGACGGCGAGGACACCGCGAAGAAGAACGGTCTCCCCGTCGTCAAGGTCCCGATGGGCCCGAAGTGGTCGATCGACGTTCCGGCGATGAAGGCCGCGGCCGCGAAGGCGGCCGAGGAGGGTCCCGTCATCGTCTACTTCGTGAACCCGAACAATCCCACGTCGACCGCCTGCGACGGCGAGGCGCTTCTCGCGTGGATCCGCGAAAAGCCCGCCCGCACGATGTTCCTCGTCGACGAAGCCTACGCCGAATTTGCGGATCCCAAGGTCTTCCGCACGACGACGGGGCTCGTGAAGGAAGGCTTTGAGAACGTGGTCGTCCTCAAGACCTTCTCGAAGATCTTCGCCATGGCGGGCCTGCGTCTGGGCTTCGCGTACGCGGCGCCGAAGGTGATCGAGCGCGTGAAGAAGCACGTCGCCTACGACATCATGATGAACAACTGCACGATCGAGGCGGCGCTCGCCGAACTGAACGACAAGGACTTCCTCAAGCGTTCCAAGGCCGTGAACGATGAATCGCGCAAGATTCTCACGGACTGCCTCGACGAGCTCGGTCTCGAATACCTCCCGAGTCAGACGAACTTCGTCTTCGTGAACCTCAAGGCGCCGCTCAAGCCCTTTGCCGATCGGATGCTGAAGGAGGAGAACATCATGGTCGGCCGTCCCTTCCCGCCCGCTCTCGAGTGGTGCCGCATTTCGCTCGGTCTTCCCGAGGAAATGAAGTACTTCACCGAGAAGTTGCGCGCTTTCCGCAAGAAGGGCTGGGTCTGATTCTTCCAACGGTATGAAAAACGGGGCGGCCCCTCTCTGGAGCCGCCCCGTCGGAGAACCTCGGAACGCTTCGCCCGATCAGCTCGGACGCGGATGATTGCGGTGGTTTTCTTCGAAGATCCGGTCGATGTCGGCCTGCGTGAAGACGTACTGCTTCCCGCAGAAGCGGCAGGTGACGGTGAGGTCCTTCGAGCCCTTTTCGAGGAGTTCCTTGCGGTCGAACTGCAGAAGGATGTTCTCGATGCGTTCGGGCGAGCACGTGCAGCGGAAGGCGATGGGCTTTTCGAGCGTCACGCGCGGGGACTCTTCCCAGAAGAGGCGGCGGTTCATTTCCTCGGGTTCGAGCGTGAGGAGTTCCTCGTCCTTGGCGGATTTCGCAAAGAGACGGACGCGCTCCCAACCGTCGGCGTCGAAGTCTTCGGGCAGAACGCCGCCCGTCGAGGGGAGCTTCTGCACCATGACGCCGCCGGCGCGCTTGCCGTCGGACGCGAGACGCAACGTGGTTTCCACCTGCTCGGAGCGGGCGAAGTACTGTTCCATCGCTTCGGCGAACGAGTCGCCTTCAAGGACCACGATTCCCTGGTAGGGCGCTTCGCCGTTGGGACGGTTCGAAGCGTCGAGGATCAGGGCGCAGCGCGCCCCGCCCGCGGGGTTGAGGAGCTCGCGAAGGCCCGCCTTCTCGGAGATGCCTTCCTCCCAGTCGCGCATCGTCACGTTGATGCGGAAGGAAAGGTCCTTGGAGACGTCGACCACGATGAGGCGGACGGGGGCCTTGTCGTCGCCCTGCGCCTGCAGAACGACGGAGCCGTCGAATTCGAGCGCCGCGGCGCAGAGGAGAGCCGAAGCCGCCATCTCGCCCACGAGGGTCTTGACGGCCGTCGGGAGGTTCTGATGCTCAATGGCCGCTTCGAGCGCGGGGCCGAGGATCACGGTCTCGCCGCGGACGGCGGCCTTGTCGAAATAGAGTTTTTGGAGATTGTCCATACGAATTTGCCTAAAGGCCAGATGTGTTTCCCTCTTATATGGGGGTTCCCGGCCGAAATCTCAAGTCGGGGAGAAGAAAACTTTTTTCTTCGAATGCGTCGGACCTTCAGGCTACAATGAAACCAAGACGCAAAGTTTTCGCGTTTTGCCCGGGGCGGCGGAAATTTCCGCTCCCGCAACCACTCCAAAGGAGGAAATCATGACCATGCGAATTCTCGTGCCCGTCGACGGCAGTGCGAGCAGCCGCGCCGCCGTGCGCTTTTTGGCCGGGCGCGAAACGATGCTCGGGAAGAATCCCGAGATCGAACTGCTCACCGTGCAGAACGTCGTTCCGCAGCGTATCGTGGAGATGCTCTCGCTCGAGTCGCTCGAATCCTATTACCGCACCGAAGGGGAGCGCGTCTTCGAGTCGCTTCGCGGGGAAATCCGCGCCGCGGGCTTTACGGCCAAGGAAATCGTCCGCGGGGGCGAACCCGGCAAGGTGATCGCCAAGGAAGCCGAGGATCTCGACGCCGACCTCATCGTCATGGGTTCGCGCGGCCAGTCTCTCTGGAAGAGTCTCTTCCTCGGTTCCGTCTCGAATGCGGTCCTTGCGGAATCGAAGCGTCCGCTTCTTCTGCTGCGCGATGAAGTTCCGGCGACGGGCGACCGCCTGCGCGTCGGGATCGCGGTCGACGGTTCGACCTACGGCGAAGCCGCGACCGACTACGTGCTCGCGCACAAGGACTTCTTCGGCGCCGATCCGGACTTCCGGGTGCTTCACGTCGTGCGCGACTACGAGACCCTCGTGGCGACGACGAGCGTCGAATACGTGATGCCGACCGTCACGACGGAAGAGTTCGAAAAGAGCACGGCCGAAGAGTTCGAAAAGACCGTCGCGCCGGTTCTCGAACGCTTTGAGAAGGCGGACGTTCCCGTGCAGGCGGAAAAGCTCAGGGGCTTCCCGAGCGAAGCCATCGCCAAATACGCGAAGGACGAACTCGATCTCCTCGTGATCGGCTCGCACGGCTACGGCAACTTCAAGTCGGCCGTCCTCGGCTCGACCGCCATGCACATCGCGGCCGAATGCAAGGTGCCGCTCCTCGTCGTCCGCCGCTGATCCTTTAGGCGTGACCGACGAAAACGCCCCCGCGGGAAAAACTCCTTCGGGGGCATGGTTTTTGGGAGCGGGAAAAGAATCAGCGGCCGAAGCGCTTCTTTTCCTCCGCCTTGGGGGCGATGTCTTCGGGCTTGGCAAGCCCCGCCTCGATGCAGCGCTCCGCAATCCAGTAGTGAATGAGCACGACGCGCAGCATGGCGACGGCGTTGAGCCCCGCGCCCGCGAGAATCAGAACGAGGGCGACCGAGAAGGTGTGAAAGATGATCGGGTCGATGTCGAGCGCCGAGGGATTGAGAAGCAGGTAGATGTAGAGCAGGACGAGCGCCGCGCCCCAGCCGAAGACCATGAGCATCTGCAGACGCGAGCGCGTGATGGTCGGAAGGGCCATGACGGGCGTTTCCTTGAGGACGGGAACCTTGCCCGTCTTCAAAACGGTCTTGAGCACTTCGACCGAAACGACCTCTTCGGGATCGCGGCCGCCGAAGACGCGGTTTCGCTCATCCTCGGGGAGTTCATAGACGCCCGCGGCGTGATTCTTCAGAAGGTTGGGCTTTTTGAAAAGACGCAGCGCGCGGAAGATCTGGTAGAGACCGAGGGCGAGCGCGAGGGCGACGACGAGAAAGGTGATCGAGCTGGTCATGGAAGAAGGGAAGTCGGTTGGATTTGGTTGCGCATTGTACGCGAAGGAGAGCTGTTGATGGGCGCCGCACTTTGGTACAATCCTCCATCCATCGTTCCCGCACTCGGGCGCAACCGCCCGCGGGTCTCTCATTGGAGCATCCCACAGTGAACAAACTCCCTCCGTATCCCATCATCGCCCGCGAAGGCTGGCCCATTTTGACGGGCCTCGCCGTCGTCGCTCTCCTTTTCTACTGGGTGATCGACTGGGACTTTCTCGGACACGTCTTTCTGCTTCTCTTCCTCTTCAGCTTCCAGTTCTTCCGCGATCCCGTGCGTGAACTGCCGCTTGACGAGCGCGCCGTGGTGAGCCCGGTCGACGGGCGCGTCTGCAAGGTCGAGCGCGCCCAGGACCCCGTGACGGGCGAAGAGGCGCTCAAGATTTCGATCTTCATGAACGTCTTCAACGTTCACAGCCAGAAGGCGCCGGTTTCGGGCACCGTCGAAACGGTCCGCTATACGCCGGGCACCTTCGTGAACGCCGACCTCGACAAGGCTTCGACCGAAAACGAACGCAACGCCGTGACGGTCCGCATGGACGACGGCCGCCGCATCACCTTCGTGCAGGTGGCCGGCCTCGTCGCCCGCCGCATTCTCTGCTACACGCAGGAAGGCGACCGGCTCGAGCGCGGTCAGCGCTACGGCTTCATCCGCTTCGGTTCGCGCGTGGACGTGTTCCTGCCGGCCGACGCCGAAGTGAAGGTCACGATCGGCGACAAGGTGACGGGCGTTCTCTCGACGATCGCGCGCATCTGATAAGCCGTCTGTCCGGTAAACAGAAAAAAGGTTCGTTTCCCTTGGCGGGGAGACGAACCTTCTTTTTTGCCCGGCGTTTCGGACTCAGAGGGGAACGGCCGCGGCTGCGGCCCGTTCGAGATCCGACTCGATTCCTTCGGGGGGCGGCAGGTAGGAGAGCAGAATCTTCACCGATTCGAGTCTCGGGAGTTCCACGCGCACGGGACGGTTTTCCTCGTCGATCGCGATGAGTGCAAACCCCGCGGGACGCGCGGCGAGCCCGAGCGGGCGCAAAAACCGTCCGCGGCGGACCGGTGCTTTATCAAAGAGAACCGTGGCGGCGAGAAGACGTTGTCCCCGAATCGCTTCGAGCACCCGCGAAAAGACGAGGGGAGAGATTTTCTCGGAAGGTTCGTCGCTATCTTCGAGGATCACGGGAAAACGGTCGATGCGGCGCTCAAGCGGCACGACGTCGCGGTAGAGCGGCTGGCGCTTCGCGGCGAAGGCCCGTGAGAGGGCCTCGAGAAGGCGCTCGGCCTCGTCGGCGCCCGGCACCGCCATCGCCGGCGCGCGGTTGCGCCACGCATACGTGAAGGGGGCCTCCGAGCGGTCGATCACGATCGGATAGCGCGGATATTCGGCGAGGCGCTCGAGCTTCGTCTGAATCGAACGAAGGGGCGCCCTCACGCCCCGGTCGGAGAGCTTGCGGCGGATCGCCTCCGCCGTCTGCGGCGTGCGCGAGAGCGCAAGGAGAAGTTCAAAGGAAAAGGCGTCGTGGGACATGATGAGAAAAAACGGCGCAGACCCCGGGAGGCCGCGCCGTTTGCATAGGTGTCAATCTTCAGGGCCTCAGGCCGAAGCGGAATTTTGTTCTTCCGCTTCCTGCTGATGCGCTTCGATGTCCTGCAGAACCGGATTGGGACGGCCCGTCCAGTAGAGCCAGAACTGATAGGCAAAGCCCGAAACGGCGTAGATGCAGAAGAGGATGAAGATCGAAAGCGACGGATTGCTCGACGCCACGATGAAGAGGAGCGATCCCACGGCGATCACCCAGAAGGGGATCGTGCGCACGACGGCGTAGGACTTCCCGGAGAAGAAGGGCGCGTTGCAGACCATCGTGAGGCCCGCGTAGAAGGTGACGATGAGCGCAAGCCAGGAGCGGTGTTCGACCACGAATTCCGGAAGCTTGTTTTCGACGCCGAGCCACACGAAGCCGCAGACGAGGGCCGCGGCGGCCGGGCTCGGAAGCCCCTGGAAGTAGTTCTTGCTCACGACGCCCACGTTGCAGTTGAAGCGGGCGAGACGAAGGATCGCGCAGAGGGCGTAGATGAAGGCCGTGGCCCAGCCGAGCTTGCCGAGGTCGACGAGCGCGTATTCATAGACGATGAGCGCGGGGGCGACGCCGAACGAGATGGCGTCGGCGAGACTGTCCATCTGCACGCCGAATTCGCTTTGCGTGTGGGTGAGGCGGGCGACGCGTCCGTCCATGCCGTCAAAGAGCATGGAGAAGAAGACGGCGACGGCGGCCGTCCCGAAGTCGCCGTTCATCGCCTGGATGATCCCGTAGAAGGCGGCGAAGAGTGCCGCGGCGGTGAAGGCGTTGGGGAGGACGTAGATCCCCTTGGATTTTACGGCCTGAATGCGGCGCTGACCGAGTTCGGAGAGCGGGACGCGATGGGGCGCGTTCTGATTCGACATGTCGATCCCTTTTTGTTTGGTTCCGGGAGTAATAGAGCCTAAGCATTGTAGCGGAGCGATCGGGCTTCTGGGCACATTCGTCGTGACGCGGACGTGGCGCAACCGGCGAAAATGCAAGCAATTGTGAGGCTTCTAAGGCTTGTGCGCGAAGAAAAGTGCGTCGAAACGACTGCCCCGGAATGGAGGTCGTTGCAAAGTGTTTCGCTTCGGGAAAAGGCGGTTTGCCGCGGCAATCTCTTTCTCGCCGCCCGCCCGCGCAAAGGCTCTTTCCTGTCGGAGAAGCGGATGGCCGAGAGAGAGGAGCGGGCGACGCCGCGCGTTCGGCTACAATGTCAATCCCTCAATGAATTCCCTTGCAAAGGTTCACCATGCCCTTTCTCTTTGCTCCGCCTCCCATGCCGGTGATTCCGGTCGAAGGCGAACGCTACGAATTCTTCCCCGTCCACCGCGTCTACTGCGTGGCGCGAAACTACCGCGCGCACGCCGAGGAAAACGGCGCGGCCGCGCCCGAAGCGCCCTTCTTCTTCATGAAGGCGGCCGACATGGTCCGTCCCGTTGCGGAAAAGGAAACGATCAAGATCGCCGTGCCGCCCGAAACCGAAGCCTTCGAGCACGAAGTCGAACTCGTTGCCGCGCTCTCGAAGGGCGGGCGCAACTTGACGCGCGAAGAGGCGGAGGACGCCGTCTGGGGCTGGTGCGCCGGGATCGACTTCACGCGCCGCGACCTCGTTCGCGAAGCGGCGGGCAAGGGCCGCCCCTGGACCTTCGGGAAGAATTTCGAAGGGTCGGCGCCCGTGACGCACGTGCGCCCGAAGACCCGCGTGCCGTATCCCGAACCCGTCGACCTGTGGCTCTACGTCAACAATCAGAAGCGCCAGTCGGGCAATACCGACGAGATGCTTTTTGATCCCTTTGACCTCATCGCGGAACTTTCGCGCTTCGTGACGCTTGCGCCGGGCGACCTCGTCTTCACGGGCACGCCCGGAGGCGCGGGCAACGTCCGCGCAGGCGACCGCATCCGAGCGGGCGTCAACGGCGTGGGTTCCCTCAACGTCGAAATCGTCTGACGAAACACTGCGAAGAACGGCAAAAAGCCCGTGCGCCGCAAGGCGACACGGGCTTTGCTCTAATGAGGAACGCGTTATCAGGCCTTCTGGCCGGCGGCGGCCTGTCGGCGCGCAAGCGCCTTGGGCTTCGGAGCGGCGAGTTCCTTGGTGTTGCGGAAGACGTGGAGCGACCCCATGACGCCCGCCATGAGAATGAAGAAGCCGATCGTCATCGTGAGGGTCGGCCATTCGCCGCGGTAGATGAGGGCGTAAATGACGGACGAAACCGATTCGAAGACGATGAGCTGACCGCCGAGCGCGGCGGGAAGACGCTGGCTCATTTCGTTCCAGGCGAGCATGGCGACCCAGCTGCAAAGGAAGCCGATCATGAGCGCGACCCAGAGGAAGCGGATCGGGTCGGCCCCGAAGGTGCCCTGGGAGACGTCCATGAAGCCGAGCGGCCACGCGGCGATGACGAAGAGAAGGACCGCGACGGGCAGGACCGTCACGCCCTGGAGCGCCGTCCAGGCCTTGGAGCTGTGAAGCGGATGCGTCAAGAGCCAGTCGGCGTTCTTGATGGAGAACCACGTCCAGGCGATCACGGCGGCGATGCCGAAGGCGACGCCGATCCAGAATTCCAGACCCGTGGCCTGGCCCGAGCGCTGCATGTATTCGAATTCGGTCCAGTTCGCGATGACGAGGCCCGCGAAAATGACGCAGAGCGGCGGCAGGATCGCGCCCCAGGAAATGCCGCGGCCTTCACGCTGATAGCGGATGTTCGAGACGATGGCAACGAGCACGGGGATCACGGCCATGAACATGCCGGCGAGCGGGGCGCCCGCCAGACGGATGCAGATCGTGAGAAGACAGTAGAAGATGACGTTCCCGAAGAAGGGAAGGCGGAAGGCCTCTATGATGTCCGCCCAGGTGAACTTTCGCAATTCCTGCCGGAAAAAGAGAAGACAGGGAAGCGAGACGACCCCGAAGGCGATGAATCGGCCCAGTGCGATGAGCACGGGGTTGTACTCCGGAAGGAGAAGCGGGGCGATGTAAATGAGCCCCCAAAGCGCTCCGGCGGCGACGCCGAGCAGGACACCTAAAATCATGTAAAAAGACAGCCCTTGGGCACGCGCCTTTCACCCGCGTGCGTTTTAAGAGGGACGACTGTTTGTGAAGGTTGTGGCGTCGCCCCCGCGGTCTGCGGCACCCGGCCTCGGGCGCCTGACCGATCGAAGTCAGACTAGGCAAAATCTCCGATCTTGGTCGACTCGGATCATAGCAAAGGGATTGCTTCACGGCGAGGGGGTTTGAGGGTTAGTCCGTATGTAGAAAAGGAAGAAATTTTTCGGCTCTCGAAAGTCTCAAACCGAATGCGTCGGAGTCGTCGGAAAAGTTAGTTAGAAATACGCATTAAAGATAAGAAATAACACGTATTTTTAGAGAGGAGATTTGTCCTTCTCCTCGGGCTCGGGCTTCCCGCACTCGACGATTCGGGCCTCGCCCTGCGCAAGCTTGTGCATGAGCGCGAGAAGCGCGTTCTTTTCCTCGTCGCGCAGCACGTCGGTGCCGAAGAGCCGGTGAAAGAATAGGGCGTCGAAGGCGAGCGTCAAAAGGAGCGCCGTGGTCTCTCCGTTGGGGGAGGCCTTGAGTTTGTCGAAGTGCGCGCGGTACCAATCTCGAACGGGCGCCATGAACTTTCGGTTGCTTTGCGATGCGGTGGCAAGCGGCACGAGGGGCGAACTTCCGTCGTCGATGCCGCCCTCCGTGAAGTCTCGGTACCACTTCTCATAGCCCGCGAGAAGCGGATCGTAGGCCCCGGCCGAGTCCTTCTCAAGCGTCGTCATCACTTCTCCGAGATGCGCCGCGTATTCCTCGATGAGCGCGGCGACGAGTTTCTCCCGAGAGGGAAAGTGATAGAGAAACGTTCCTTTGCTTACGCCCGCGCGTCGGATCACGCGGTCAATCGAAAGCTTGTCGGTGCCTTCCTCGACAACGATCGCCCGTGCCGCCTGCAGGAGTTTTTTGCGGGTGGCTGCGCCGTCGCGGCGCGTGGAGGTCGCGGGACGGTTTTTCTTTTCTTTGGCCGATTCGTTCATGATTCGATCTCTCTCTTAAAAGTGATGCGGATGCGAAAAGGAGACGGCGCTCGATCCGGGACCGAAGGCCGTCTCCATGGGTTTTACCCGGCGTACGCCAAGGTTACGGAACCTTGAAGCCCAGGCCGTCGGCGTGGCAGGCCGAGCAGTAGTTCACCGATTCCTTGTGCTCGCGGTGGCAGAGCGCACAGTCGAGGAGCGCCGGATCGTAGTGAAGCGGCACGTGCGGATTGGCGCTGCCGTCCTTCTTTTCGTAGTTTTGTTCGAACTTGTCGGCAGGGTGGCAGCTCTGGCACTGCTTCGTGGGCACGGGTTTGCCCACGCCGTCGACGTGACAGGCGGCGCACTCGAGCTTGTGCTTGTTCATCATGGCGGGTTCGGCCGCCTGTGCGGAAAGGGCGAAAACGCAGGCCGCCGCGGCGAAAACAAATTGCTTCAGCATAATGGAAACTCCTTTCGTTACTTCGCTTGGGCGACCGAGCGGCCAGCGATGCGGCCGAAGACGATGCCGTCGAGCACCGAGTTGCCGCCGAGACGCGTGACGCCGTGCACGCCGCCGGTGATTTCGCCCGCGGCGTAGAGGCCCGGAATCGGCTCGAAGTCCTGACCGATCACTTCGGCCTTTTCGTTGATCTTGATGCCGCCCATCGTGTAGTGCAGCTTCGAGGTGAGGCGGTGACCGTACCAGGGGCCCTTGCCCATGAGCACGCCTTCGTTGGGCGTGAGCGGACGGTGGAATTCCGGATCGAATTCGCGACCTTCCTTGATCCAGCCGTTGTACTTGGCGATTTCGGCCTTGAGGGGTTCGAGCGGAATGCCGTAGAACTTGGCGAGTTCCTCGAGCGTTTCGAACTTCTTCGTCGTGCCCGACTTGAGTGACTTGTTGAGGTAGCGCGCGATCGAGACCTTCGGGACGAACTGACTGTCGGCGATCAGCACCGCAAAGCGCTGCGAGCCGTCTTCATTGCGAAGGTTGAAGATGTCGTTCGTGAGTTCGGTGCGGTTGCCGAGTTCGTTGAAGCAGCGCTTGCCGGTCTTCGGGTCGAAGGCGGCGCCGTACTGCTTGATGTAGTCGCAGACGTCCGCGCCCATGCCGATCCCCTTGTCGTCGGGCGAGCACCAGGGGCCCCACTGGATGTAGTCGATGTGAACGGGAATGCCGCCCGCGCGCATGAGCGTGAAGAGCGCGCCCGCCGTGGCGCCCGGATGGTTCGTGCCTTCCGTTTCCTTCGTGATCTTCGGGTCGATCATCGAGCAGAGGCGCCAGTCGTTCACGAAGCCGCCCGCGCCGAAGATGATGCCCTTCGTGGCGCGGTAGTACTTGCGAACGCCCGTCTTGTTCGTGAGGTCGTTGTCGCGGGAATTGATGTCGAAGGCGTAGCCTTCGCGAACGGCGACGCCTACGGCGCGTCCGTCCTTGTCCTTGATGACTTCGTCGACGATCGTGTTGTTGCGCATGACGCCGCCCTTGGCGAGGAACTTGCGGTGAAGCGGAATCAGAACGGAAATGCCCGCCGAGACTTCCGGGGCGAGCGAACGGATCTTCGAGTGGCCGCCCTGAATGAAGGGAGTCTTCGCAAACTTGCAGCCGTTGGCGATGAGGTAGTTGTAGGCGTCGAGCGCTTCAAAGCAGAGCGCGTGCGCGAGCTTCGGGTCGTTAAAGTATTCGCCCGCCTTCAACGTGTCCTTCAGGAAGAGTTCGGGCGAATCGTCCTTGACGCCGTGGGCGATCTGTTCGGGCGTGCCCGGAACGTTGATCCAGAAGCCCGTGATGGCGGAATTGCCGCCGAAAACGGGCATCTTTTCGACCATGATCACCTTCTTGAGGCCGCGGTCGATCGCTTCGTTGCCCGCGCAGGTCGAGGCAATGCCCGAGCCCACGATGATCGTGTCCCAGGTTTCGTCCCATTTGATTTCTTCGGCGGCGGGCAATTTCTCTGCGGCGCCGGCGGCCGAGAGGAAGCCGAAGCCGCCGAGCGCGGCGAGACCGCCCTTCAGGAACTCTCGTTTTTGCATGTTTAGTCTCCTTTGTGTCGGAACATCCGAACGCCGTCGGGGTTTTCGGCAGTTCGGTCGTACTTTGTACCGAACGGACTGTACAAAGAAAAGCGGTCGGAATCCACTCTCGAAAACCCGAGGCGGGCTTTGGGTTAACGAGTGCATTCGAACGCTTCGGGCCGTTTCTCAATCCGTGAAGGAATCGGGAGCCGCGTGCAAAAAATTCCGGCGCGCTTCTCCCTCCCGAACGAAGACGGCGGGTTCCTTGCGTTTTCTTAAAGGCATTAGGCACAAGACTCTAAGCCTCATCTTCTAGAGCCTTCCCCTTTTTCCACGCTTCCCTCAATAATGACTGAAAGCCTCTCTCGCAGGGCGGGAAGAGGTCTGCCGAACCATTCGACCGAAAAGAGGAAAAACATATGATCGGACGCCGCAATTTGATTGCCGTCGCCGTCGCTCTGACGGGTTCCGCCATCGTGGGCGGGCTCACGGGGTGCGGCAAGGAAGAGGCCGCCCAACAGGGCGGCAAGACGCTGATCCCCATCGGGATCGTGCAGCTCGTCGAACACGAGGCCCTTGACGCCGCGAACCGCGGGATCGTCGACGCGCTCGCCGAGCGTGGCTACAAGGAAGGCGTCAACGTGACGATCGACCGCCAGAACGCGCAGGCCGATCAGTCGAATCTGCAGAACATCGCGGCTCGCTTCGTCTCGAACGACTCCAAGATTCTCTTTGCGATCGCGACCCCGGCAGCGCAGACGCTCGCCGCCGCCACGAAGACGACGCCGATCGTGGCGACCGCCGTCACGAACTTCGAGGTCGCCAAGCTCGTCGCCTCGAACGAAAAGCCCGGCGGCAACGTCACGGGCGTCTCCGACATCAATCCCGTCGCCGAACAGTTCGAGCTTCTCATGAAGTTCGCGCCCGACGCCAAGGCGATCGGGACGATCTTCAATTCGAGCGAAATCAACTCGACCTATCAGATCGAACTCCTCAAGAAGGCCGCGTCCGCCGCGGGCGTGGAAGTCGTCGAAGCCTCCGTTTCGAGCGTCAACGACATTCAGCAGGCCGTCGCGAGTCTCAAGGGCAAGGTGGGCGGCATCTACCTTCCGACCGACAACATCATCGCGAGCGCCGTGCCGGTACTCATGAAGTCCGTCTTTGAAGCGGGCATTCCGACGGTGGCGGGAGAAGGCGGCATGGTCCGCGCGGGCGTTCTCGCCTCAATCGCGGTGGACTACTACACGCTCGGCAAGATGACGGGCGCCATGGGCGCCGACATCCTCGACGGCAAGAAGAAGCCCGCCGACATGCCGATTCAGTCGCAGAAAGCCGAAAAGGTGCTCGTCAACCTGAAGACGGCCGAAACGATGGGCATCAAGATTCCCGAGGACATCCTGAAGACGGCGGAAACCGTGAAGTGACGGCATACGCGGGGCGCCTTCCCTCGGGAGGGCGCCTCATCCATAAAACCGACGGTGAGCCTCTACTGACCCGTGCTCCCTGAGGTACCGACAACAAACGAAGGAACTCATCATGCTCGATCTTTTGCTCTCCACAGTGGGACAGGGCCTTCAGTGGTCCATTCTGGCGCTCGGCGTCTTCCTCTCCTTCCGCGTGCTCGATGCGGCGGACCTTTCGGTCGAAGGCAGTTTTCCGCTCGGCGCGGCCGTGGCCGCGACGGGGATCGTCGCGGGGCTCGGCATCACGGTCTCCGTTCTCCTCGCCATCGTGGCGGGGTGCCTCGCGGGCGCCGTGACGGGCTACCTCACGACGAAGCTTCGGATTCCGGTTCTCCTCTCCGGGATTCTCACGATGATCGGTCTCTATTCGGTCAATCTGCACGTCATGGGAAAGGCCAACGTCGGTCTTCTGCAGGAAACGACGCTCTTCACGCTCTTTGAGTCCTTCGGTCTCACGGTCCCGCAGGCGGGGCTCGTCGTGGGCCTTCTCTTCGCCGTCGTCGTGGGCGTGATCATCTACTGGTTCTTCGGGACCGAGATCGGCACCGCGATCCGCGCGACCGGCATCAACGCTCAGATGGCCCGCGCGCAAGGGATCAACACGGACGGCATGATGGTTCTGGGGCTCGTCATCTCGAACGGCCTCGTCGCGCTCTCGGGCGCCATCGTCGCGCAGAACAACGGCTTTGCCGACGTCGGCATGGGGGTGGGGACGATCGTGATCGGTCTTGCCTCCGTCATCATCGGCGAAGTCCTCTTCGGGGCCTCCACCTTCAAGATGCGGCTCGTCTCGGTGGTCCTCGGTTCGATCGTCTACCGCCTCGTCATCGCGGCGGTGCTCGAAATGGGCATGCCCCCCAACGACCTCAAGCTCTTCACGGCGGTGCTCGTCGCGATCGCGCTGAGTCTCCCCCTCGTCAAGTCCAAAGTGGCGGCCGCCCGCAAGTAAGGAGTCCCGAAGATGCTCACCATCGAAAACGTCAGCAAGACTTTCTTTCGCGGCACGCCCAATGAAAAGACGGCGCTGCGCAACGTGAACCTCAAGCTCGAAAACGGGGACTTCTGCACGGTGATCGGCAGCAACGGCGCGGGCAAGTCCACGCTTCTCAACGCCGTGGCCGGGGTCTTCCCCGTCGACGAAGGCCGCATCATCCTCGCGGGCAAGGACATCACGAAGATGCCCGAACACCGCCGCGCGGCCCTCATCGGGCGCGTCTTCCAGGACCCGATGAAGGGTACGGCCGGAAACATGATGATTGAGGAAAACCTCGCCATGGCGGCGCGCCGGGGCGATCGTCCCGGACTCTCGTGGAGCGAAAAGAAGGAAAAGACCGAAGAATTCCGGGCGCTGCTCGCCGAACTCGGTCTCGGCCTTGAAAACCGACTCACGGCGCACGTGGGGCTTCTCTCGGGCGGTCAGCGTCAGGCGGTGACGCTGCTCATGGCGACGCTTCGCCGTCCGGAACTGTTGCTTCTCGACGAACACACGGCGGCCTTGGACCCGAAGACGGCCGCCAAGGTGCTCGACATGACGGAGCGGATCGTGGCCGCCAAGCAGCTCACGACCCTCATGATCACGCACAACATGCGCGATGCGCTCCGTTTCGGCAACCGCCTCATCATGATGCACAACGGCGCCCCCGTCGTCGACGTGCGCGGCGAAGAAAAGGCGAAGCTCACTCCCGCGGACCTTCTGCGGCTCTTCGAAGAGGCGGGCGACGCCGTCTCCGACAAGATGATGCTCGGCTGAGCGCCGGACATTCCTAAAGGAGCGCCCCGAATCCGAAAGGACCGGGGCGTTCGTTTTGGGGCTCGCCGAATCGTCAGCTTCGGGACTTCGCGGCCTCGGGAGCCTTGGGCTGAGCGGGCTCGGCCGGTTTCTGCGCGGGGTCGCGGGCCTTTTCGATCGCGGCTTCGCGCGCGCGGATCTCGTCGGCGAGCATCGAGACCGCCGCCGCATAGAAGTAGCTTCGGTTGTAGTGGAGAATCGCGCTGAAGGAGGGCGTTCCCACGAAGTAGTCGACCCCCTTCTTGTCGTCGGCGAGGATCCAGGGAAGGTCGACGAGGAGCGCTGCGTCCCCGTCGGGGAGCTTCCAGCCGCCCTTGGGTTTGACGCCCGCCTTCAAGAGCGCCCCCACGGTCGTGTGGGCCTTGATCCCGCCCGAGGCGGTCGCCTTGAAGATTCGGGCGTTGGCTTCGGCCGGATAAAGGGGCTTTTCCCCGCGCTTCCAGCCGTGCTCGAGAAGGAAGTTCGCGACCGAAGCGGCGCCGTCCGCCTCGCACTCCACGATGTCGACGTGTCCGTCGCCGTTTCCGTCCTTCCCATAGGCGAAAAGCGAAGTGGGCATGAACTGCCCGAGCCCGATTGCGCCCGCAAAGGAGCCCCGCACGGCCGTGACGGGCAGGCCTTCGCGGTGGCAGTAGGCGAGGTAGGCGGCAAGCTCCTTCTTGTAGTAGGTCGCGCGCCGCGTGTAGTCAAAGGAGAGCGTCATGAGGGCGTCGATCACGCGGAAGCGCCCCATGTTCTTGCCGTAGATCGACTCGATCCCGATCACGGCCGCCACGACGTGGCGGTCGACGCCGAGATCCTTTTCGAGTCGTTCGAGCGTCGCAAGATTGCGCGCGACGAAGTCGACACCGTCGGCGATGCGCTCTTCCGTAAGGAGATTGCGCTTGTAGAGCGCAAAATTCCGTTCGGGCGTCGTCTTGCGGTTGGCGTTGGGCTTCGGCGTCGAATACTTCTGCGTGAGCGGCGAATAGCGCGCCGAGGCGACCTCCTTCTTGAGCCAGTCAAGCGGAATCTTTTCTTCCTTCGAAACCTTCGCGAGATAGTCGAGGACGTCGGGGCGCAGGGCGTAGTTCTTCACGCGGGGCGCGCTCTTTGCCTTTTCGGCCGCCTTGGCGGGTGCGGCCTCCTTATTCTGCGCGGCGGGCGCTTGAGCGGAAGCCTTCTCTCGAGCGGGGGCAGGCTTTTCCACCGGAGCGGGCGCGGCGGATTCGGCCGCCTGAAGGACGGGGCCCGCGAGAAGCGAAACCGAGAGCGCAAGCGGCACGAGCGTGGAGCGTAACGACATGAAGAAAACCAGAGTCTGCGTGAAAACCCTTTGATTCTAGCGGTCCTGCGGGTGAAGCCCTGTTTCGAGGACGGATAAATTGTGACATTCCGTAGGGCGGTGAGACCTGCGCGCGAATTCTTTGCGAAGAACCTCCTGAAAGTTCGGCCCCGCGTGCTAACCTTCCAACATCAAGGCTTTTGAGCGCAACCATGTCCCACCCAACCGGTTACTTCACACACGACTCGGTGCTTCGTCCCAATCCGATGGAAGAGGCGCCCGAAACTCCGGAGAGAATCGATGCGATCGAAAGCCGCATGATGGTTCTCGGACTCGACGAGCTCGTCGAGCGCTTCGAGTGCGGTCCCGCCAACGACGACTATCTGCGTCTCGCGCACGACGCCGACTACGTGGAGTCGCTTCGCCGCATCTCGCAGTCTCGGGCGACGCCCGAGGATCTCGAGCGCTTCAAGCTTCCCGACACGCCCGTGGGGCCGGGCATCTTCGACGCGGCCGCCAAGAGCGTGGGCGCGGTCGTCGCGGCGGTCGACGCCGTCAAGGAAGGCAAGGTCCGAAACGCCTTCTGCGCGGTGCGCCCGCCGGGACACCACGCGGGCCGTGCGCGCGCGGGCGGGTTCTGCTACTTCAACAACGTCGCGATCGGAGCGCTCTACGCGCAGCTGCGGGGCTTTCCGCGCGTGGCGGTGCTCGACTTCGACGCGCACCACGGCGACGGCACGGAGGAGATTCTCGCGGGCCGCGAGAATCTTCACTTCTGGAGTCTCTTTCAGTGGCCGCTCTATCCGGACCGCAAAATGACGCCCGCGCCCGAGAACGTGACGCAGTCGCCCCTGGCGGCGGGCGCGGACGGCAGCGACCTGAAGACGCTCCTGGAAGAGGTCTGGATTCCGCAGCTGCGGGACTTTCGTCCCGACTTCATCTTCCTCTCCGCGGGCTTTGACGCCCACAACGAAGAGCACATGGCGCAGCTCAAATTCGCCGAAATGGACTTCGCCTACCTCACGCGGCGCCTCACCGAGGAAGCCGAAGACCTCTGCGGCGGACGACTCGTGAGCGTCCTCGAGGGGGGCTACAGCATCCGATCGCTCGCGCGAAGCGTGCTCGCGCACCTGCAGACGCTCGTTCGCACGGCGCTCGAAAGGAATTCCGGCTGATGTTTTTTCCGAAATCCTCCCTGCGCCCGGGCGTGGCGCCCCGCGAAGTCTTCGGCTGGGCCGCCTTCGACTTCGCCAATTCGGGCTACACGACGGTGGTCCTCACCGCCGTCTACAACGCGTATTTCGTGAACGTCGTGGCGGGAAACGCCTCCTGGGCGACGCTTCTGTGGACGGTCATCATCGCGGTTTCGAGCGCGATCGGGATGGTCGTCATGCCCGTGATCGGAACGCTCGCCGACGCGCACGCCAAAAAGAGGTCGGGCCTTTTCATCGCGACCGTCGTCTGCATCGTGGCCACCTTCGGCCTCACGTTGACCGGAGAGGGAACGATCGTCTGGGCCGCGCTCATGATCGTCCTCTCGAACCTCGCCTTCAACATCGGCGAAACGCTCAATTCGGCCTTTCTCCCTGAAATCGCCAGCGACGAGGGCGTGGGGAAGGTCTCGGGCTGGGGCTGGTCCTTCGGTTACTGCGGAGGCCTCGTGACCTTGGGTCTCTCGCTTCTTCTCGTCACCTTCGGGCCGGAACTCTGGGGGCTCGACTTCGACGGTTCGGTCGCGGGAACGCTCTGGATCACGGGGATCGTCTTCGCCCTGGCGACGATCCCGACCTTTGCGTGGCTCAAGGAGCGGGCCGTCCCCAAACCCGACGCCCCGCGGGCGGCGGCCCTCTTTTCGGACTCGATGGCGAGCCTCAAAAAGACCGCCTCGGCCCTGCCGCAACTGAAGCACTTCGGGCGCCTCACGCTCACGGGCTTTCTCAATCAGTGCGGCGTGAGCGTCGTCATCACGCTTTCGGCCGTCTACGCGACGGCCGTGATGGGCTTCACCCTCAACGATTCGATTCTCCTCGTCTTCCTCGTCAACATCACGGCGGCGGTCGGCGCCTTCGCCTTCGGCTACATCGAAGACAAGATCGGGCACAAGAAGAGCCTCATGCTCACGCTCTGGATTTGGGTTGCGATGATCGTCGTAGCCGCGACGAGCGAGGGCGTGGTGCAGTTCTGGATCGCGGCCAATCTTGCGGGCGTCGCCATGGGGGCTTCGCAGTCGGCGGGGCGCGCCATGGTGGCGGTCCTGTCGCCCGCGGCGCGCTCGGCCGAATTCTACGGGTTCTGGAACATGGCCCTTTGGTTTGCGAACATCGTGGGGCCGCTCACCTACGGGGCGGTCACCTGGGTGTCGGGGAACAACCACCGGCTCGCGATCGCGATCACGGGCCTCTTCTTCCTCGGCGCGATCGCGGTCCTGAAGACCCTCGACATGGAAGAGGGCAGGCGCGAGGCGCTCGCCTTCGAGAAAAAGGTGGGCTGAAACCGAGGATCGGAGAAACCGTTCCCGTTTTTCCCAAAACGAAAAACCCTCGGCGATTCGTCGTCGAGGGTTTTGAACATCGGGCGGAAGAGAACGTCAGCGGACGGTCTTTTCGCGGCCCTTGTTGATGTCGATGAGGCGCTGCGTATCCTTGGCAAGGTCGTCCATCTTGAGCTCTTCGTAGCAGGTGCGGATGAGTTCAAGCGCGTCGTCGCGCATCGGGGTGTTCTGGAATTCGCGAACGACGCGCTGCGCACGCTCGATTGCGGCGACATAAGCGTGGCGCTCGTAGTAATATTGCGCGGTCCTGAGTTCGTGCTGAGCCTGCGCGAGCACCAGACGGTGCATGCGGCGACGGGCGTCGGGCGCAAAGCGGCTCTGCGGGAAGCGAAGAACGAGTTCCTTGTAGATGTCGAAGGCTTCGCGCGCCGCGTTGGCGTCGCGTTCCGACATGTCTTCCGGAAGGAGCCAGGCGATGAAGCTGTCGTTTTCGTTCATCGTGGCGAGCGCCTTCAGATAGAGAACGTAGTCGCTGTTGGCGTGATTCGGGTAGCTGCGAAGGAAGCGGTCGGCGGCCTGAATGGCCACGTCCGCGTCGCCGTCCTTCCAGTTGGCGTAGATCGATTCGATCTGAGCCTGCTGAGCGTACTGACCGAAGGGATAACGCGCTTCGAGCTTCTGATAGTACTCTTTGGCCTGTGTCCAGTTGCTGTCGTCCAATGCGGCGCGGGCTTCCGTATACAATTTGTCGGCCGACCAGTCGAGCGTCGGGTCCGTTTCCAGGCTCTGAAGCCAGGAGCAGGACGCCGTGGAGAGCGCCGCGACCGCTACGGCCGCCGCACGAACGAGAAATCGTTTCATAGGAATGTTGGAATCCATGACAAACACTGTCGAGAAAGAGTTTCACGATTATAGCGACCCGATGCCGACGGTGGCCTCGGAAGAAGAAGAGAATTTGCTCCCGGTTTTCACGGTGGAAGGCTTTTGGGGAGAGCGCCTCGACAAGGTGCTTGCCGCCCTCATGCCCGAAGTTTCTCGCGCCCGACTGCAGAAACTCATCGAAGACGGCAGCGTGGAGGTAAACGGAACCGTCGTCACGAAGGTGCGCCAGAAGGTGACGGACGGCGACGAAATTGCGCTTCTCGAAGAGCCCCGCATCGACGAGGCCCTCGCCTTTGCGCCGCAGGAAGGAATCGACTTCGACGTCGTCTACGAGGACGACGCGGTGATCGTTGTCGCGAAGCCCGCGGGGCTCGTCGTGCATCCCGGGGCGGGGAATCCCGACCGCACGCTTTTGAACGGTCTTCTCTGGCGCTATCCCGAACTCGCGAACGTCCCGCGCGCCGGGATCGTACACCGTCTCGACCGCGACACCTCGGGCCTCATGGTGGTCGCCCGGACGCTCGCCGCGCAGACGAATCTCGTGCGCCAGCTTCAGGAACGCACCGTGAAGCGCGAATACTGGGCGATTACCTTGGGTTACGCCGCGCGCGACTTCACGGTCGAAGTGCCGATCGGGCGCGATCCGCGAAGCCGCACGCGCTTCAAGGGCTTCCCCGGATCGACGGGCGTGCGCGCGAAGTACGCCAAGACCCGCGCCCGCGCGGTGGATTGGTCGGAGGTCGAAGGCATTCCCGTCTCCTGGGTCGCCTGCCGACTCGACACGGGCCGCACGCACCAGATCCGCGTGCATCTCACCGGCGAAGACCTTCCGCTCGTGGGCGATCAGGTCTACCGCGGTCGCGCTCCGGGGCTCGGCGTGAAGCTCGAGAACCTCTTTGATTTTCACCGTCAGGCGCTTCACGCTTCGCGCCTCGGCTTTCTGCATCCCGTCACGGGCGAATACCGCGAATGGTTCGTCGAACCCGATGAAGACATGGCGAATCTGATGGAAGACATCGGATTCGGTCCCATCGACCGCTCGGTGACGGTTTTTGAAAAGGATTTGGTCGACCTCGCCGTCCGCTGACGACGAAGCCGCAAAGGAAAGAACATGCTCAACTGGGAAAAACCGGAATTGGAACTGATCCGGGCCGAGTGGCCCGAAGGGACCTCTCCCAAAGTGAAGGGGATCTTCACCTGCCGCACGGGCGGCGTCTCGAGTGGTCCCTGGGGCGGTCCCGAAGGGATCATGGGCCTCAACGTCGGCCCGCACGTGGGCGACGCCGACGCGTGCGTGCGCATGAACCGCACGATCGTGGGGCAGCTCGTCCCCTCGGCCCCGAAGTGGCTCTCGCAGGTGCACGGCGCCGAAATCCTGCACGCCGATGAGATTGAAGGCGCTCCCGAAGCCGACGCCTCCTGGACCATGACGCCGGGCGTCGTCTGCGCCGTCATGACGGCCGACTGCCTCCCCGTCTTCCTTGCGGACCGCTCGGGGCGCGCCGTCGCCGCCGTGCACGCGGGCTGGCGGTCGCTCGCCGCCGGGGTGCTGGAAAAGAGCGTCGAGACGCTCAAGAAGGCGCTCGGCGACGATGCCGACCTCGTCGCCTGGTTCGGTCCGCGCATCGGTCCCGACGAATTCGAGACGGGTGAGGACGTACTCTCCGCCATGCTCGAGCGTCTCCCCGAGGCGAAGGACGCCTTCCAGCCCGCGGGCGACGGTCACTACAAGGCCGACCTCGCGATGCTTGCGCGCCAGGCGCTCGCCAAGGCCGGCGTCACCGACGTCACGGACTGCGGCCTGTCGACCGCGGCCGATCCCGCGCGCTTCTGGAGCTACCGCCGCTACGGCGCCCGCTCGGGCCGTCACGCCGCGCTCGTGTGGATCGAGGCCTGAACCTCTTTTTGAAGAACGGATTACCTATGCAGCACACCATCCCCGTCGTCGGTTTCGTTTCCCTCGGCTGCCCCAAGGCACTCGTCGACACGGAACGGATCGTCACCGAACTGCGCGCCCGCGGCTACCGCATCGGGCGCAGCTACCACGACGCCGACCTCGTGATCGTCAACACCTGCGGCTTCGTGAACGAAGCCGTCGAGGAGAGTCTTGAAGCGATCACCGAGGCCCTCAAGGAAAACGGCCGCGTCATCGTCTGCGGTTGTCTCGGCGGCCGCAAGGAAGCCGACGGCAGCAACTTCGTTTTGAACCGCATGCCGAAGATCCTCGGCGTAACGGGTCCCGACAGCGTCGACGAAGTGATCGCCATGGTCGAACAACACCTTCCGCGCCCGCACGATCCCTGGGACGAACTCGTCCCCGCCTGCGGCGTGCGCTTGACGCCCAAGCACTACGCCTACCTCAAGATCAGCGAAGGGTGCAATCATCACTGCACCTTCTGCATCATCCCGAACCTGCGCGGGCGTCTCGTCTCGCGTCCGATCGGCGACATCGTGCGCGAAGCCGCGAACTTGAAGGAAGCGGGCGTGAAGGAGTTGATCGTCATCAGTCAGGACACGGCCGCCTACGGCGTCGACACGCGCTACAAGCTCGACTTCGCCGACGGTCGTCCGGTGCGCACGAAGCTCTACGATCTTGCGAAGGAACTCGGTCGCCTCGGCCTCTGGACGCGTCTGCAGTACGTGTACCCGTATCCGTCGGTCGATGAAATTCTGCCCCTCATGGCCGAGGGCCTCATCCTTCCGTATCTCGACGTTCCCTTCCAACACGCGCACCCGCGCATTCTGAAGGCGATGAAGCGTCCCGCCTCGTCGGAGGAAAACCTCGAGCGCATCCGCGCCTGGCGCGCCGTGTGTCCGGACATCACGATCCGCTCGACCTTCATCGCGGGCTTCCCCGGCGAAACTGAAGAGGAGTTCGAGTACCTTCTCGACTTCCTGCGCGAGGCCGAACTCGACCGCGTCGGGTGCTTTGCGTATTCGCCCGTCGACGGCGCCGCCGCGAACGAGCTTCCGGGGGCGCTCCCCGACGAAGTCCGCGAGGACCGTCGCCGCCGCTTCATGGAAGTGCAGGCGGAGATCTCTTCGAAGAAGCTCGCCCGCAAGGTGGGGAGCGTTCAGGAAGTGATCATCGACGATTCCGAAGACGAGGACGGCGTCGCGGTCGGCCGCACGAAGGCGGACGCTCCCGAAATCGACGGCGTCTGCTACGTGACGACGAAGCGTCACCTCGAGCCCGGCGACATCGTGCGGGTGCGCATCACCGACCATCAGGAGCACGATCTCATCGGTCTCGAAGTCGAAAACGACTGATCTTCGAAAATTTTTGCCGAGGACCCTTGACAAACTCGGGTTCCTTAGGCATAATTTCAATTCTCCGGTTCCGACAGGAATACGGTGACGGTGCGAATAGCTCAGTTGGTAGAGTCCCGGATTGTGATTCCGGTTGTCGTGGGTTCGAGTCCCATTTCGCACCCCAGAATTTCAAGACCTCGTGGTGGAAACATCACGGGGTCTTTTGCTATGCGCGAAAGAGCTGGGGCGGCCGGCGAGGCACCCGCAAAAAACAATGAGAATTTCCGATAGTTCGGATTTCCCTAAGGGAAAACAAGAGCGCTACGGGAGGGTGGGCAGATCTACAATGGACTGTAACTCTCCCTTTTTTTCACCCTCAACGCCGGCATGATTTTGACTTTTCAAAATCTTTCTTTTCTTCGCTATGTACCGCAAGGCGTAAGAGTGCCCGGCGCCCTGCCGAATCCGGCGGGTCACAACGTTTCACTTTCATCCCGTCGCTCCACCGATTTCGATCGCTGGAGTTTTTTTGTTGCTCTCAGAAAAAATGAAACAGACTTTTGTTAAAGCCGCTCTCCTGGTGTCCGCCTGCCTGCTCGGGGCGATGAGCCTTCCCGCGAATGCGGAGGCGCTCGCCAAGTACCGCGTCGCCATTCCGGATCTCGTGATTTCTCCATCGCTCTCGGCGTCGGCCGCGAAGACGGTAAGCCAGTCGAGTCTGCAGTCCGACATGGAAGCGGGCGTGCGCAATTCCCGCAAGTTCGACGTGGTTTCCCGCAACGCCGCCACGCTCAACGCCATCCGCGCCGAGCAGCAGTTCGCGAAGTCGGGCCTCGCTGCGGGCGACGCCGCACAGGAGGGACAACTCTCGAACGCCCAGTCGCTCGTTCAGGTGGAGGTGCAGAACTTCTCCTTCGGGCGCTCCGCCAAGAAGGTCCCGAACATCGACAACAAGTACCGCGTGAGCGACTACGCCTCGATTGAACTCGGCGTCAAGATCGTCGACACGACGACCGGCCAGATCACGGGCGCCTTCAACGTGAAGGGGAAGGCTTCGTCCCCGACCGTCGTGGCCAATTCCGTCGGTTCCGCGAGCCGCACGATTCTCGACAAGGCTCTCGAGCGCGCCGTCGGATCGTTTGTCGATCAGCTCACCGACACGATCTTCCCGATCATGGTCATTCAGGCCAAGGGCAAGCGTCTCTATGTCAACCGCGGCAACGACGGCGGCATGAAGGTGGGCGACACCTTCATCGTCTTCCTGCCGGGCGAAGACCTGATCGACCCGGTGACGGGCGAAAACCTCGGCTCCGAAGAGGAAGAGATCGGCACGGCCAAGGTGACGCGCGTCAATCCGAAGTTCACGATCGTCGAAATGACGAAGGGCGACACGGCCCTGGTGCAGCCGGGCTGCATCCTTCGCCGTCCCGTCAAGTGATGTCCGTCAGTAGGGGATGATCATGCAGTTTTCCTCTGTGAAAATCGGGGTCGCGTCGCTTCTCTCCGTTCTGTCGCTGTCCGTCGCGGCGGCGGGGATCACGACGAAGACGGTCAACGCTTCGGGCTTCGGGCCCGACCGCCGCGAAGCCTTGAACGCGGCGCTCGTTGAAGCGGTCGCCAAGGTTCGCGGCCTTTCGGTCGCAAACGTCCAGGCGACGGCCCGCGCGGCGAGTTCCACCAAGGTGGCGGTCGCGGGAAAGAGCCTCGGCGTCGACTCGAGCCACGAGTCGGGGTTTGACGCCACGGCGACCGAAACGCACGGCTCCGTCAAGAGTTATGAAGTGCTCGACGCCCGCGAGGACGTTCCCGGGCGTTGGAAGGTGAAGATTTCCGCCGACATTTCCGTCTATGAGAGCGACGCGTCGAACAACCGCCGCCGCATTTCGGTCGTGCCCTTCCGTCTGCCCGAAGCGAATTCGCCCGCACAGGAAAAGCGCTACGAAGCCGTT
Organism: uncultured Sutterella sp.; assembly: GCA_949282745.1. Classification (GTDB taxonomy): domain Bacteria; phylum Pseudomonadota; class Gammaproteobacteria; order Burkholderiales; family Burkholderiaceae_F; genus Sutterella. Next base: position 36,141 of record CASDQM010000019.1, read on the forward strand.
GCGCAGCGTCTTTCGCTCGGCGCCGTCGACTACGTGACGAGCACGCGTCACTTCTCGGTCGTGGACCGCACCTACGACGGCGAGCGCCTCGTCGAATTCCTTCGCCTGCTTCTTCCCGACGTGGGCCGCGACGAACGCGCGCGCATCGGCAACAGCTCCGGCACGGACTACCTCGTCGTGGGCGACGTTCTTTCCTTCGATTCGAAGGAAACGACGACGATCGTTCCCTACACGAAGGAAAAGATCACGAAGTCGGAAACGAACGCGACCATTTCCTGGCGCGTTCTCGAAGCCGCGACCGGTCAGGTGCTCGCCTCGGGCACGATCAAGAAGTCCTATCCCTCGAAGGACGTGGACGTGGCGCGTCAGATCGGCGAGGAAATCGGCGAAAAGATCACCGATATCATCTATCCGATCGTGACGCTCGATTACAACAACGGCCGCATTTCGCTCGCGCAGGGCGGAAGCTCCATGAAGGTCGGCCGCGTCTATCAGCTCAACCGCTACGGCAAGGTGCAGACCGATCCGTACACGCACGAACCCATGGCCCGCGAGGAAATTCCCGTCGGGAAGGTCCGCATCGTGTCGGTGAGCCCCAAGATCTCCTATGCCGAGGTCGTGGACTGCCGAGTGGATCTGACCGGCATGGGTCCCAAGGAATACGTGCTGCGCGCTCTCCCCGAGGAATCGGGTTCCCGCGGCGGCCGAAAGATTCGCAAGACCATGACGCCCAACTGGTAAGCCGAAAGTTTTCTCTTTTATTGGATTCAAAAAATGGAAATGCAACGCAAAGCCCTGACCGCGGCCTGTCTTCTCGCCTTTGCCGCGACCGCCTGGGCCGCTCCCGAAACGGTCGTGACGAACGCCCCCGCCGCCGCGCAGCCCGTGACGGTGGCTTCCGCCGCGCCGGTCGCGGTCGTCACCGTCGAAACGGTGAAGGACGTCAATCAGTTCCCCGCCGCCGACCAGCATCCGCCCGTTGAGAAGCAGATGAAGCCCGCGGAAGCCGTGCGCAAGCAGGTTCGCGACTACCTGAAGACGAAGGGCATCAGCATCGGAAAGGAAAATAAGGGAAAGACCTATTTCGACGGCACGGCCAATGTCAACGCGAACCGCGCCGACGCCGACTACGGCAAATCTCTCGCGATGGCCTATGAAACGGCCTACATGGAAGCCTTGCGCAAGTTCGCCGAGTTCCTCGACCTTCAGGTGGAAAACGAAGTGAGCCGCGAGCTCTTCCAGGACAACAGCACGGACGCCAAGCGCTTCACGGCCGATCCGTCGAAGACCAAGCTCGACGTTCTCCTCGACAAGGGGACGGCGCTTGCCGAAGCGCAGCTCGACAATGCCCTGCGCAAGCTCGGCACGAGCGAAAGCCGCATCCAGAGCATGACGCCCGTGGAAAAGAAGACCTTCCTCAAGAAGGCCATCTCCGACATCACCACGCAGCGCGCTTCGCTCGCCTTGGGCGGCATCAACATCGCGCAGAACTTCGTTTCGGAAACCGAGAACGGCCGCACGGCCGTAGCCGTGCTCCTCGCGTATTCGCCCAAGATGGAGGCGGTGGCCGCCTCGCTCGCCCGCGGGGAAAAGCCGATGATCCAGGCGGTCGGTCAGCCGCTCGATCAGCTGCTGCCGCTCAACGACCCGTCGAAGCTCGCCGACCTTTACGGTCCGCGCATCATGATCGACAACCAGGGCCCCGTGATCGTTTCCTTCGGTCTTTGGAGTTCTTCTTATAAGGGCGGCGACGAAGACTTCGCCGCCGATGCGGTGGAAAGCGCCTTCCGGCAGGCCGACTCGGACGCGACCGCGCAGATCGCCCGCTTCATGAACCTCTCCTTCAACACGGAGCAGACGACCGAACGGGGAGACTCCAAGGAACGCTTCATGGAACGTGACGCCGAAACCGGCGACGCGGGCGTGCAGAAGGCGGAGCGCATCATCACGGACCGCGTGAGCTCTCAGAGCGTCGCGCGTGCGCAGGCACGTCTCACGGGCCTCGAAACCGTTCACGAATGGACGTACGACACGCCCGACGGTCACACGCTCGTCGGCGTCGTCAAGGCCTACCGCTTCTCCGGCATCGAGCGCGCCCGCGAGATCCTCGAGGGACCGCAGGAAGAACCGCAGGTCGAAGAGGCCGCGCAGGAACCGACCCGTGAATTCCAAAACAGCAACCGCCGCGGAAGCGTCGAGTCGAGTCTCGACGTCTTCTGACCCGGACCAACACACTTTCACTCAACCCTAACGAAGGACCCAACCAATGAAAAACGTTCAGAAGCTGCTTCTCGCCGTCGCCGTCTCGGCCGCTCTCGCCGGCTGCGCGACGACCCGCAGCGACTCTCTCGGTCTTGCCGAAAACGAAGCCGTCAAGACCTACGCCGAAGCCTATCAGCCTGCCCGCGACATGCTCTTTGCGGGCAAGTTCGACGAACTCAAGGCCAAGGTTCTCGAAAACGGCAAGGACAAGGAAGGCAAGGAACTCACGAAGGAAGAGGCCTACGAAAAGCTCCTTTCGTCCGCGAGCGAACTCTCCATCATGGAACGCGGTCTTCTCGCCCTCAACACCGGGGATGTCGACCGTGCGCTCTTCTTCTTTGACGCCGCGGAAGAAAAGCTCAACCTCGCCGAAGACCAGACGGGCGTCACGGATCAGGCCGCGGGCGCCTCGAAGTCCCTTCTCGCCTCGGTGACGGGCGCCAAGGAACTCGCCGACTACGAAGTCCGCAGCTACGAAAAGGTGATGCTCCTCAACTACAAGGCCCTTTGCTACATGCTCAAGGGCGACCGCAAGGCCTACAACGTGACGCGCCGTGCGATCGACCTGCAGCAGGAGGAATGGGAAAAGTTCCAGCAGGAAAAGGCGAAGTTTGAGGAAGAACACCCCGAACTCTTTGACGAAAAGGCTCAGAAGGAAGCCGCCAAGAAGCAGGCCGCAGCCAAGGCCAAGGCTGAAGCCGAGGCGAAGGCCAAGGCCGAGGCCCAGAAGAAGGCCCAGGCGCAGCAGCAGGCCAATTCGCAGCAGGCCAAGGAAGGCCTCGCGGGTCTCGCCGGGGCTTTCGGCGGCATGTTTGGCGGCAGCGACAAGAAGAGCTCGACCGAAGCCGCGGGCGACGCCGCGCAGACGGCCGTCGGAGCGCTCGATGCGCTCGCCGCGCTTCCCGAAATCATCGGCGCCATCAACGTCGACGACCGTTCCGCCGACACCAAGAAGAAGGCCGGCCTCGTGACCTCGGCCTACGTCAATCCCTTCGGCGACTACATGAACGCGCTGCTTCAGGAATTCGACAGTCTTGAAGACCGCAGCCTTCGCGACAACGCCCGCATTTCCTACGAAAAGGTCGTGGAAAACAACAAGGACTGCAAGGCGGCCGTCGTCGCCAAGAAGGACGTCATGAAGGGGCTTCGCAAGAACCAGAAGCTCGTTCAGGTGATCCTCTCGGACGGTTTTGCTCCGTACCAGAAGGAATCCTCCAAGGCCTTCCGCGTGGGCAAGTATCAGGCCACGCTCAACTACGCGAACGCCACGCCCGTCGATACGCCCGTGGTCGGCGCCAAGGTGAATGCCGGCGGCAAGACGACGCGCATGTCGAGCCTCACGAAGATGGAATCCATCATCCTTCGCGACGAACAGGACCGCATGCCTTGGCGCGTCTTTGACACGGCCATGGCCCTCCTTCGCTCCGGCATGGCCAACGACAAGCTCGGCATTTTGGGCGACGCCCTGACGTCGGCCGTTCAGCACCCCGACACCCGTTCGTGGCTGTCGCTGCCGAACCAGGTGCTCGTGAGCCGTCTGGTCGTGCCCGCCAACCTCAAGACGATCGACATTTCGACGGTCGACAAGAGCGGTAAGGTGTTGGCCAAGAACACGGTGAAGATCGCCGAAAAGGGACCGACGGTCGTCTACGCCGTCAACTACGGCACGCATCTGCAGACCTTTGCCAACGAATTCTCGTGGGTGAAGTGATTTCACAACCGTAGCGCGGGGAAGGGGAGAGAAGTCGTTCTCTCCCGAATGCCCCGCGACGGAAACCCTGCCGAAGAAACGATTCGGCAGGAGGGTTTCAAGGAAAAGCCATCATGAAAAAACTCTCTTTGATCGCCGCCGCTTCCGCGCTGGTTCTGGCCGGCTGCGCGCAGCAGCCGGTGAGTCAGCCCGGCACGCCCGAACCCGTTCCTGCTCTCTCCGCGGAAGTCGCTCCGGGCGTCACCGTGCACTATGACAACGAGCTCGTGGCGCGCATGGTCGAAGTGAAGAACGCCCGCATCAACACGAGCGCGCGTCTTCCGAAGCTCACCTTCCAAATTCACAACCTCTCGAGCCAGCGTCTTCCGATCGAATATCAGATCGAATGGCGTGACGCCGACGGTGCGCCTTTGCTCGTTTCGAACGGCTGGTTGCAGGCGACTCTGACGGGCAACACCGAAAAGGCCGTTTCGAGCATCGGCAAGAGTGTAGACGCCAAGACCGCGGCCGTTACGGTGCGCGTGCCCAACGTCACGCAGTACTACTCCGCCGAACCCGATCCGGTGGAAACGATGCGGATGCAGCAGCAGTACAACCAGCAGCTCCTCAACGGTGCCAATCAGTAACAGGAAACACTCCCATGAAAAAGCATTTTCTTTTGATGAGCGCCGTTCTTTCGGCCGCGCTTCTGAGCGGTTGTGCCACGACGGGCTCGACGGGCGGCATGGGGATGCCGGTTCTGACCGGTCACATGCGCTCGGTTTCGATCGTCGATTCGTCCGAACGCATCAAGCTCGACACCAAGGTGTCGCTCTCCGACATCATCGCGTTTGCGGAAAATCTGACGAACAAGATGCTCTCGACCCCGGTGATCTCCAAGGCGAAGAAGCCGCCGCGCATCGTCGTGGGGAACCTGCGCCAGAACACGCATGACGAAAACCTGCGCGTGCAGGACATCCAGGACCGCATCCAGGAAGTGCTGCTGAATTCGGGCGCCGTGCGCGTGCTCGACAGCTCTGCCACGAGCTTCGACTACATCATGCAGTCGGAAATCACGGACATCGTGACGCGCGCTCCCGACGGTCAGAAGCTCGTCGACTACACGATGAAGATCAAGCTCTTTACGTTGGACGGCGAACTCGTCGGCCAGTGGTCCGACGACCTGTCGCTCTTCAAGTCCCGCTGAGCGCTCAAACGAAATCTCCGCGCCGAGTTCGAGAACCGTGCGCGGAGAACGTCTGCAACGGGTTCCTTCCGGTCGAAGGGGCCCGTTCGTTTTTTTTTCCGAGCGTCAATCCGTGATCGGGATTTCGTCGACCATCTCGGCAAAGGTCACGAGCTTCACGTTGGAGAGTTCCGCCGCACGCCGGCGGCAGGCATCGGTAAAGCCCGAGCGCGAAAAGACGTAGAGATACCGCTCGGCATAGCGGAATAAGCGGCGTGAGCGAACTTCCAGTGTGTCGAGAACGTCTTCGTCCACGGGATCGTCCGTCCATCTGCACGCGGCAAAGAGTGCCTTCTGTACGTTTTCCTCGCCCATCAGTTCGATTTCCACTTTCCGCTTCGTTTCCGGATCGGTGCCCCACCACGCGGCGAGGTTGTTGAAGAGCAAGGGCGTGTGGGCGCGAATCCGTTGCCGCCACAGCCAGTCGCGGCAGATCTCTGTGAAGACCGGTCCCATGTACGCGGAGAGATGCGGACGCATTCGTTCGAGCACCGCGTCTTCCGTGCCGCCCCGCGCCAGAATCGGCGTGTTGGGCGCGAAGAACGTACTCCAGAATCGGAGCAGGTGGTCGGCGATTCTGTACCGGGAACGACGTGACGCCAAAGTTCCGTACGGGATCTCGCGCACGACAAGACCCAACTCCGTGAGCGTGCGAAGAACGCTCACCGTGGCGGCGCTCTCTTTTCCCAGACGCGACGAGATTTCGCTGATACGCGAAGCGCCCTCGGCGATCGCCAGCAGGGCGGAAAAATAGATTTCAGGCGCCCGCACTTCCCGCCGCAGGAGGTTGCCGGGTTCTTCCGCGAAAAAGGAGGATTCCGAGAACCAGGCCTTTTTCAGAATTTCGTCGATGCTTCCTTCCCCGTCGACCTCCTTCAGATAGCAGGGAATGCCGCCGACTGCGCCGTACAAAAGGGCGGCTTCTTCCGACGTGCGATGCGGGAGAAACGCTCGGGCGTCGAAAAAGTTGAGAGGCCGCAGTCGAAGCTGTCCGGTTCGGCGCCCGTACAGAGGGGCGGAATAGTTGAGGGTTTCCTTCTCCATGGTCGGGACGGGCGAACCGCAGAGAAGGAGCATCATCTTCGAGCTTTTGTGATGGCGGTCGATCAAGTACTGCAGAACGGAGGCAAGACTGCGGTCGGCTCGGGAGGCGAAGGGAAACTCGTCGAAAACGATCACGATTCTTTCGTCTCGGCTCCGTCTGAAAAGATATTCGAAGGCAGCATCGTAGTCGACGAAGACGCCTCCCTCGGGTTCCCGCAGGCCGAACTGGATGGCAAGACTCAAATTTCGCAGATTGACGGCGTTGTCGGCCTCGAGTCCCGTGAAGTAGACGGCCTTCTTGCCTTTGATGAAGCGACGCAGGAGAGCGCTTTTTCCGACGCGCCTCGGACCGAACACGACCAGAAATTCAAACCGATCCGACGCGAAGCACTCTTCGAGGAATTCGAGTTCGTTGGTGCGGCCCTTAAACGTCATTGCAAATCCTTTCTTGTTCAATGGAAAAGAAGAAGATGAAGAGGTTCGTGGTTCAATATGGTAGATCGTAATTTAGTAAAGTATATTTTACTAATTTCTGATTTAGCAAAGATGATCGGTTTGGTAACACGAAGAGATCTTTGGTGAGGAAAAAACCACATTTCATTCACGGTCATCCCGCTACAATGAGGCGAAGAGTTTTTTCGAAAGGGCATCGGGAGAAGATCCCGAGCCGAAGGCGTGGAGGTGCGATTTGGGTTTTCGCAGAGGCGGGGCGGCCGTCGTCGGTCTTCTTCTGCTCACCTGTGCCGTGGGCGTACGGGCGGCCGCCTATCGCGTCGACGTCAAGGGGTTGGAAGGCAACCTGGCGCAAAACGTCGACGTTCAGGTCAAAACTCTGCTCGCGGGGAGCGTCCCCGAAGAGCGGCAGGCTTTTCGCGCCCAGCTTCACCGCGCGATCCGTACGGGCCTGCGCGCGCTCGGGCACTACCGCCCTGAGATCCGCTACGAATGGGAAAAGAACGCCCAAGGCGAGGAAACCGATCTTCTCCACGTGACGGTCGACCCGGGCGAACCCGTCGTCGTGTCGGAGACGAGCGTTACCTTCCGCGGGGGCGCGGCCGACGACCGCGCTTTCGAGCGCCTCAAGAGGCGGTTGCCGAAAAAAGGGACCGTGCTCAATCATGGCGAATACGAAGACTTCAAGTCGCAGATCGAGGCTGTGGCCGTCCGAAAAGGATACTTTGACGGCGGCTTCAAGCGTAAGGTCCTCGGCGTCGACGCCGAAAAGCGCGAGGCCTACTGGTGGCTCGAATACGATTCGGGCGAGCGCTACCGCTTCGGCAAAACGACCTTCCAGGGCTCGCAGATCGATGACGACATTCTGCAGAACCTCGTTCCCTACGAGGAGGGGTCTTACTACAACTCCAACCGCGTCGCCGAACTCAACAGCCGCCTCTCCGAGACGGGGTGGTTCAATTCGGTGGTGGTCGTGCCGCAGATGGAGGAGGGGCGCGAATCGAAGGTCCTTCCGATGGCCGGGAATCTCACGCCCAAGAGCGCGAATTCCGTGGAAGTGGGCGCGGGCTTCAGCACCGACGTGGGACCGACCTTCAAGACGACCTGGCGCAAGCCCTGGCTCAACAGCCGCGGCCACAGCCTGACGGGCGTCCTGGACCTCTCGAGCAAGGAGCAGGAACTCGGCTTCGGCTACAAGCTGCCGCTCGCCGAAAACGCGCTCGAGCAGTACTGGCTCTTTCAGGGCGGCTACAAGCACGAAGACCTGAACGACACGAAGTCGGACTCGACCATGCTGTCGGCAAGCCGCAACTGGGACTACGAGGACGGTTGGCAGCGCACGGTGAATCTGCGCTGGTCGCTCGACAAGTTCACGCAGGCCGACGTCGCCAACACGACGATGCTCATCACGCCGGGCGTCTCGATTTCGCGCACCCGTACGAAGGGCGGCATGATGCCGACCTGGGGCGATTCGCAACGCTACAGCCTCGACGTCTCGAGCGAATGGTGGGCGTCCGACGTCGACTTCGCCGTCCTGCAGGCGCAGGTCGCGATGATCCGCACCTTCGCGAAAAAGCACCGCTTCGTGCTGCGCTCCCACTTCGGATGGATCGAGACGAGCCAATTCGATCAGGTGCCGCCGGACCTGCGCTTCTTCGCGGGCGGCGACCGAAGCGTGCGCGGATACGACTACAAGTCGATTTCTCCCGAAAACGACGAGGGCGAACTCACGGGCGCTTCGCGCCTGGCGGTGGGAAGCATCGAATACCAATACAACGTGACGGGGAAATGGTGGGGCGCCGTCTTCGTCGACGCGGGCGAAGCCGTCAACGACTTCAACAGCCGCGACTTCAAGATCGGGGCGGGCGTCGGCGTGCGCTGGGCATCGCCCCTCGGTCCCATCAAATTCGACATCGCCCGCCCGGTGAGTGACCGGGAAGAAAAGGGCTGGCAGTTTTACATCGGACTTGGGCCCGAACTATGAAGTGGAAGCGTTATCAGTTGATCGGCATGGGAGCGGGCGCCTTCGTCTTCGCGACGGTGGCGGCGGTCTCCTTTTTGCTCGGTACGTCGACGGGTTTGCGCGTCCTCTCAAGCGGCGCCGAATGGGCGGTCGACGGCCTCAAGGTGGGCGACGTCTCGGGGTCGCTTCTGCATCTGCGGCTCTCGGACGTTCGCTACGAAGCGCCGGGGATCCGCTTCCGGGCCGACAACTTTTCCTACGACGTGACGGGACGCGCCGTCTTCTCGAACCGACTCGTCGTCGACGACGTCCGTCTCACGGGGGCGGAAGTCGTCGTGCGCACGAAGGAGTTTCCGCCTTCTGCCGACACGCCTGAGGAGCCCTCGACGCCGCTCACGGAGCTGCGCGCGCCGATTCCGTTCTTCCTCAACAACCTCACGGTCGCCGACGTCTCGGTGGACGTCGATGAAACGCGGGTCAGCTGGCGCGACTTCCAAGTCGCGGGCCGGTGGTTCGAGCGCGGCGTGACGATCTCGAACGCGGCGCTCACGGGCGTTCGCGTGTCGATGCCCGAAGCCAAGAACGAAATGTCGAATCCCGCGCCGGAGGTCGATAAGCCTGCCGCTCCGACGGAAGAATCGACGTCCGTCGTGGCCGTCGCGGTTTCCGACAAAACGGAAACGGCCGGCGGGCCGCAGGAAAACGCGGCTTCGGCTCCGACGAGCGAAACGAATGCCGCCGCTTCTGCAAAAGCCGATGTGCCCGATGCGGCGTCGACGGACAAAGCTTCCGAAAGTGCGGCCGAAGCCCCCGCTCAATCTCCCGTCAAAGAGCTCGCCCAACCCCTCGGCGAACGCCTCACGGCGCTTTTCTCGAAACCCTTGTTGCCGGCGCTTCCCGAAGTGCGTCTGCCGGTCGACATCGCGCTTGAAAACCTCACGATCGCCGATGTCGAGGCAATGGGCAATCGACTCGAAACGCTGCACGCCCGGGCCGCCTGGCAAGAAAACGTCCTCACGGTCTCGCGCTTCGAAGTGAAGGGTGAAGCCTCGGGCGCGAAGGCCGAAGGGTCTCTTACGGGGGACGTGGCGCTCACGGGCGCGTGGACGAGCGATTTGACGCTTAACGCGCGCGCCGCCTTCGGGACGCCCGAGACCCCGCAGTCGGTCGCCGTGAAGGCGAGACTTGCGGGCGGTCTGCTCGAGACGATGCGCTTGGACACCGAAATCGACGCGGCGATTCCCGCGCCGCTCAAGTTCCACGTGACGGGCGAAGCGTCGCCCGCCAAGGCGGGACTTCCTTTGTCGCTCACGGTACGCAGTCCGGGCTTCTCGCAGGACGCTCTCACGCTCTCGAACGTCGACGTCGAACTCGCCGGAGCGGCCGTCGACTACACGCTCAAGGCCCGCACGCATCTGAAGGTCGACAAGATCACCGAGGGCGATCTGACGGTCGAAGGAAAGGGGACGGAACTCGCGGCGTCGCTCACCGCGCTTACGCTTGCGACCGACCGCGGAACGGCCGTCTTCTCGGGCGACGTCGACTGGCGCGACGCCGTGCGCTGGCAAACGGACCTCAAGATCGAAGGACTCGACACGGGTACGCTCATCTTCCCGAAGGCGCCGATCCGGCTTTCGGGCGACATGCAGACGAAGGGCATCGTGAAGGGCTCGGAGTGGGCCGCGTCGCTCACGGGCGTTGACCTCCAGGGCACGATTCAGAAGGCGCCCCTCGGACTCAAGGGTTCCTTCGGGATGACGAGCGACGGGAGTTTCCTTTCGCCCGGCCTGGACCTGCAGCTCGGCATCAACACGGTGCACCTGCACGGCGAAGTGAAGGTGGCCGACGGGAAACAACGCTTCAACATCGAGTCGACGATCAACGCGCCCGACTTCAGCCGAGCCATTCCCGGGGCTACCGGACGCGCCGAAGGACATTTCCATCTGAAGGGCCGTCCGATCTTCCCGATTCTCGACGTCGACATCCGCGCGTCGAACCTGTCGTTCGCCGACTACGCCCTGAAGAGCCTGCGCCTCAAAGGCGGCATCGCGCAGGGAAAGGAAATGATGGGGGACGTCACGCTCACTGCGGCGAATCTCACCGTTCCCGGCGTGACGCTCACCGAAGCGAACGCGCGCCTTCGCGGCAAGGAGCGCAAGCACGACCTGACGCTCTCCTGGGCGGGAACGCCCGTGAGCGGCGAAATGAAGCTTTCGGGCGACTTCTTGCGAGACGCTGCGACCTGGGAAGGGGGCGTCACGAGCGCCGCCTTCCAAACGCCCGCGGGCGATGTGAAGCTTGCGAAGCGCCTTGCGCTTCGCTATCAGAACGCTTCGCAGTCCCTGCGCGTGGGTGCGCACTGCTGGCGGCACGAGAGCGCCGAAGTGTGCCTTGCGAAGACGGCCGACGTGGACCTGAGCGGCAAGAAGGCCTTCCCCGTGCGGCTTGCGCTCGAGCGCTTTGATCTCGGCTACCTGCGCGACAAGCTTCCCCGCAGAACGCTTCTTGAGGGCGTCATCAAGGGGACGGCTGACCTCACGGTGCCGGCGGGCTTCTCGGGCGTTCCGCAGGGCCGCGTCACGCTCGAGAGCGTCGGCCTCAAGGGAACGATCCAGATGCCCGAAGAGGACTTCGTGCTCGGATTCGACGCCTTCACCCTGGCGGGAGAACTGCGCGAAAAGCGCATTTCGCTCGACTGGCTTCTCGACATTGCCGGAAACGGTCAACTCTCGGGATCCGCTTCGGTGACGGAGCCCCTGGGCGAAAAGAAGCTTGAGGGGACGCTCCGCATGGAGGACCTCTCGGTCGCGATGGTGAATCCGCTCCTCTCCGCTGGCGAAAAGGCCGAGGGCGTGATCTTCGGCGATCTGCACTTCGGCGGCACGCTCCTTGCGCCCACGCTCACGGGCGAAACGGGGATCCGGGACGCGCGCGTCGACAGTACGAAGTTGCCCTTCGAGATGCTGCCGAGCTATGTGACGCTTCGCTTCGGCGGACGGGATTCTGTCCTCGAAGGGCTGCTCAAAACCCCGAAGGGCGAAGTGAACATCGCGGGGAACGCCTCGTGGGAGACGCTCGAAGCCTGGCGCGCGAAGGTGTCGGTAAAGAGCAAGACCCTGCGTCTGACGGTCCCGCCGATGGCGGAGCTCGATCTCTCCACCTACGTGAGCTTTGAAGCGCTCCCCGAGAAGTACCGCCTCGAAGGGCTCCTTTCGGTGCCCTGGGCGCGGATCACCGTGCAGGAGCTCCCCGAATCCGCGGTTGCGGTGTCCGAGGACGAGGTGCGGCTCGACCGTCCGGGATCCTGGCGCAAGGCCGCGGACGCCAACAAGAAGTCCGTGCCGCTCGAGAGCGCGCTCTTCATCGTCGTGGGCGACGACGTGCGCGTCGACGCCATGGGGCTCAAGGCGCGGCTCACGGGCAAACTCAACGTCGCGCAGACGCAGAATTCGCTCGGGTTGAACGGCCAGATCACCGTTCCTTTTGGACAGTTCCGCGCCTACGGACAGGACCTGATCGTGCGAAAGGGCGAATTCCTCTTCTCGGGCCCGATCTCGAATCCGCTTCTCACGATCGAAGCCGTGCGCAATCCCGAACGAACGGCCGACGACGTCGTCGCGGGCGTGCGCGTGACCGGAACGGTACAGCGTCCGAAGGCCGTGATTTTCTCGGAACCCGCCTTGAGCGAGCAGGAGGCCTTCAGCTACCTGATCCGAGGCGAGGGGCTCGATCCCTCGGGCGACACGGACAACTCGGCGATCACGTCGGCCCTGATCGGGCTCGGCCTGAGTCAGGGCTCGGGTCTTCTCACCGAAGTGGGCGACGCCATCGGCCTCACCGACTTCGGGATCGACACCGAAGGGGCGGGCGACAGCTCGCAGGTGGTCGTGAGCGCCTACGTGCTCCCGGGCCTCAAGGTGAAGTACGGCGTCGGACTCTTCGATTCGCTCGCGACGATCACGCTTCGCTACCGGCTCCTGCCGAGACTCTACCTCGAAGCCGCCTCGGGAGTCGATCAGGCGCTCAATGTCCTCTATCAGTTCGACTTCTAAGGACTAACCCGAAGAAAATCGGCGCGAAGGGCAGGGTTCCCCGCGCCGATTTTGTTAGACTGTTTCTCCGTTGGTTCCGGGACTCCTCCGGCGCAAACCGCTCATCCCACTCGGGAGAAGACGTTTCGCGAAAGCTTCGCACGGCGGCGCTTTCGCGAAACAACTTTAAGGAGCCGTTCATGGAAACCAATTCTCGTCCCGATGCGCTGACGACCGTCGAAGTCCTGGAAAAGGTCCTCTCGGGGGCCGTCGTGAAGACTTCTCTTCCGCTCGGAAGGCAGCTGCCGCTTGCCTTTCTCGCGGGGCTCTACATCGGGTTGGGCGGTCTTTTCGCCACTCTATTCCTCTCGGACGCGAGTCTCTCTTTTGCCGTGCAGCGGTTCTGCGCGGGCGCCGTCTTTTCGCTCGGCCTCTCGCTCGTCCTCGTCGCGGGCGCAGAACTCTACACGGGCAACACCATGATCGCGGCGGGTGCCGCGGAAGGCCGCATCACCTGGGGCGCGACGGTCCTCAACTGGGTGCGCGTGTGGCTCGGAAACGCCCTCGGCGCGCTCACGCTCGTGGCGCTCGTCTTCTTCGCGCACACGGCTGACCTCGGTCCCATGGCGAACGGCATGCTGGGCGTCGCCGCAGGGAAACTCTCCGCGGGATGGTTCACGATCTTCGTGAAGGGGATCCTCTGCAATCTCCTCGTGTGCCTCGGCGTCTGGATGGGCTATGCGGGCCGCAGCGTCGCCGACAAGGTGTTGGGCGTCCTCCTTCCTGTCTCGGCCTTCGTGGCGCTCGGCTTCGAGCACTGCGTCGCGAACCTCTACTTCCTGCCGCTCTCGATGGTGCTTTCCGCTTCGGACTATGTCGCCGAAGGGATCGATCCGGCGCTCTTCACCTGGGCGAACGTCGCCAAAAATCTCACGGCGGCGACGCTCGGCAATACGGTCGCGGGCGTCACGCTTGCGATGCTCTACCGCGCGGCCTGCGCGAAGCGTTGAGAAGGGGCCCGCTGACGCGCTCGGACAGGAATCGGGCGCAATGCGGTATCATCTTCTTCATCTTTTGCGCAGAAAACGCGGAGCGAGGGGGCTCGGTCCGCGACAAGAACGATGACTTTTGCCAAATCGACCCTCTCTCTCCTTTGTTCGCTTCTATTCTCGGGCAGCCTTTCGGCCGCCATGCTGGGCGAAATGACGGTCCGCTCGGTGCCGGGCGAACCCTTGGACGCGATCCTCACGATCGAGGATGTGGACCTTTCGTCGACCACTTCGATGGTGCGCGTGGCGCCCCCGGGAACCTACCTGCGCGAAGGCGTCGCCTGGCCCGAACAGGTCCAGGACCTGAAACTCAAGCGCGACGCCTCGGCCGACAACAACGTCACGGTCCGCGTGGTCGGAAGCGAAACGCTCGGTGCGGAAAGCTTTCCCCTCCTGATCGAACTCAACGTGGGCGGCAACGTCACCGTTCGGCAGTACGTTCTGCACGCCGAAAACGGTCATTTTTCGGTGACGGCCGACCTGCCGCGCCGCACGGTGACGGCGCCCGTCGCCGCGCCCGAGACGACTTCGACGCCCTCCGTCACGATGGCCGCCGCGAGCGACCCGAAGGAAGTGAAGGCTCTGAAGCGCCGCTTGGCGAAGAAGGGACGCTACGCGCCCTCCGTCGTGCGCGACTACGTGGCCCTGAACGGGTTCGACTCGACGCAGCCCTTCAACGTGATCGCGGACATGACGATCTGGTCGATCGCGAAGCTCTACTGGCCTGTCTTTGAAGGCTGCACGATGGAGCAGCTCGTCGTCGGGTTTGAAGAAAAGAACCCCGACGCCTTCCTTCGCGACGATCCCTCGAAACTCGTGATCGGCTCGAAGCTCACCGCGCCCACGCGCGCGGAAGTGCTCGCGATCGATCCGGTGGAGGCCTTCCGCCGCGTGCACGGCAGCGACACGGCGATTCCCATGCCCACGCAGAACCTGATCGACGCGCAGGCGATGAGCCTTGAAACCGCCGAAAAGACGGCCCGCGCCCAGACGGAAGCGCGCGAACGCGGTCTTGCGCCCGCCGAAGTGGCGGCGGCCGGCCGCGCGGCGATCGAAGCCGACCGGGCCGAGCGCACCGAGGAGCGCGAACTGATGGGCGAGGAACGTCCCGGGACCGCTCCCGCGGCCGAACCCGCCGAAGCGTCCGTGACGCAGGAAAAGACGGAGCAGCCCGCTGAAGAACCGGCCGCGGAGCCCGCTACCCGGACCGCCGCAACGGATGCGAACGAAACCGCGCCCGCCGAGCCCGTTGCCCAAACGGCGGCTGAAACGAAGACTGAAACGACGACTGAAACGACGGCCGATGCGACCGCGGCCGCTCCGGAAACGGCTCCCGAGCCCGAGGCCGCCGAAGAGGCGACTGTTGCTCCGGAAGAAATCCCGAATCCCGACGACGCGGCCGATCAGAGCGTGACGCAGGAATCGCTCAACCGTCCGGCGGACCCGGCGATCGCCGAAGCCGCCGAGCAGAATGCCGAGGCACCCGCTCAAGAGCCTGCCGAAGAAAAGCCCGCCGAAGAAACCGTTGCTCCGGTCGCGGCCGAACCCGCGCAGGATGCGGCGAAGACTACCGAACCCGCTCCCGCGGGCGAACCTCAGAAGGCCGCCGCGACCGAAGAAAAGAAGGACGAATCGTCGGGCATCTCCGGCGGCGTGATCGGCGTGGGCGTGCTCATTCTTCTGCTTCTTTTCTGGCTTTTGCGCCGCAAGAAGGCGGACGGGGACGATCCCGAACCCAAGCCCGAACAGACCGTGACGCTTTCGAAGGACATTCCTCCCTCGTCGCCCGCGCAACTGAAGGCGCTTGAGCGCACCGTCGACGAAGCCGTGAAGAACGGCACGACCGCGGGCGCGATGGGCGTGGGCGCCGCCGCCTTTGCCGAAGAAAAGGCCTGGGCCGAAGAGACGCCGTCCGTCGAAACGACGACGGAAGTCCCCGCTTCCGAGACGGAAGTCGAAGCGAAACCGACGGAACCCGCGGCGCAGCCCTGGCTTGAGCCCGACGAAGAAATGCCGCCCGTCGACGAAGAGGAGCGCAACCGCACGAGCGACAAGGCCGTCTCCGACGTGGTCGGGGACCTGACGCTTGAACTCGACGAACCCGAAGAGAAGGCGGCGCCCGAACCCGCGGCGCCGGAACTTCCGTCCGTCGCGGCGGAAGAACCCGTCCCGCATCTTCGCAGCGAACGCGAAGTGGCCCAGACCGCCGCGATCGACGGCAAGCTGAAGCTCGCGCAGGCCTTCGTGGGCTTGGGCGCCCTCAAGGAAGCCCGGGAACTTCTCGCCGAAGTGCGCGAGAAGGGGACGGCGCAGCAGCGCGAACACGCGAAGTTCCTTGAAGAGCGCATCGCCGGAGAAAAGGCGTGAGGATCGCGCTCGGCATCGAGTACGACGGCAGCGCCTTCTGCGGCTGGCAGATTCAACCCGACATGCCCTCGGTGCAGGCGACGCTCGAGGGCGCCGTCGGGCGTTTTCTCGCCGCGCCCGCCTCCGTCATCTGCGCGGGCCGCACCGACACGGGCGTGCACGCGACGCATCAGGTGGTGTCGCTCGATACCGAAGTCGTTCGTCCCGAGCGCAACTGGGTGCGCGGCGTCAGCACGCACCTGCCGCCCACGGTCGCGGTCCTCTGGGCCCGGGTCGTGCCGGACGAATTCCACGCGCGCTTTGACGCGACCGCCCGAACCTACGAATACTGGCTCTACAACCACGCCGTGCGCAGTCCCGTTTATGCGAAGCGCGCGGGCTGGGTGTGGCGGCCGCTCGACGTCGAGCGCATGCGCGAGGGCGCCGAGTGTCTTCTCGGGACGCACGACTTTTCGAGTTTTCGCGCGGCCGAGTGCCAGGCGAAGACGCCCGTGCGCACGATCGAGTCGCTCGACATCGTCCGCAAGGGACGTCTCGTGGGCCTTCGCATCACCGCGAACGCGTTTTTGCACCATATGGTCCGCAACATCGTGGGGACGCTCGTCTACGTCGGCACGGGGCGCGAGCGCCCCGAATGGGTGAGGGAAGTGCTCGAAGCCCGCTCCCGGACGGTGGCCGCGCCCACCTTCTCGCCCGACGGACTCTATCTCACGGGGGTGCGCTATCCCGGCGTCGACATCCCGCAGTCGGGGATGAGTCCCTTCGGATTCGACGACTGACGTCAGCCGTTTGTGCTAACGCGTTTCGGCCTTCGACAGGGCGGCGCCTCCGTATAATGTTTCTTTTCGCGGATGCGAATCCGCAGCGGTCCGCTTTCGGACCGAAAACCGTTTTTTTACGAAGCTCAGGTCACTCCGATGAGTTGGTTGAATCACATCCTCCCGAAGATCCAGCGCAAGCAGGAACCCCAAGACGCAACGCAGCGCAAGGTCAGCCCCATTCCCGAAGGGCTGTGGACGAAGTGTCCCGGGTGCGAACAGACGCTCTACGCCGAAGAGTTGCGCGGCAGTCTTCAGGTCTGCCCGAAGTGCGGTCACCACATGCGCATCGGCGCGCGTGCGCGCCTTGAAGCCTTCCTCGACCCCGAAGGTCAGGTGGAAGTGGCGGCGAACGTCCGCGCGGAGGACCCCCTTCACTTCGTCGACAGCAAGCCCTATCCCAAGCGCCGCGAAGCGGCCGAAAAGACGACGGGCGAAACGGACGCGATCGTCGTGATGTCCGGGACGCTGCGCCGCGAACCGATCGTGGCGGCGGCCTTCGAATTCAAGTACATGGGCGGCTCCATGGGCTCGGTCGTGGGCGAGCGCTTCTCGCGCGGCGTCGACGAGGCGATCCGCCGCAACTGCCCCTTCGTGTGCTTCGCCGCTTCGGGCGGCGCCCGCATGCAGGAGGGTCTCCTCTCGCTCATGCAGATGGCCAAGACCACGGCGGCCGTGACGCGCCTTGCCGAAGCGGGTCTTCCCTTCATTTCGGTTCTCACCGACCCGACGATGGGCGGCGTGTCGGCGTCCTTTGCCTTCATGGGCGACGTCGTCATCGCCGAACCCAAGGCCCTGATCGGCTTTGCGGGTCCGCGCGTGATCGAGCAGACCGTGCGTGAAAAGCTTCCCGAAGGCTTCCAACGCGCCGAATTCCTCCTGCAGAAGGGCCAGATCGACATGATCGTCGACCGCCGCGACATGCGCGCGCGCATCTCGGTGATCACGCAGCTTCTCATGAAGAAGTCGCCCGTGACCGGCTTCTGAGGCGGTTTGCCCTTTCGACAGATGCCCATTCGAGGCGCGGCGTCCTATTTCCCGTCGGACGCCGCGTCTCCTCTTTTTTGGAGGTCTTTTCCATGACCGAAACGCAAAACTTCACCACCCTTGACGAGTGGCTCCACCACATCGAAACGCTCCACGCCAAGCCCATCGACATGGGACTCGAGCGCATGCAGATGATGGTGAAGAAAATGGGCATCCGCTTTTCCTGCCCCGTGATCACGGTGGGCGGCACGAACGGCAAGGGTTCGACCGTCGGGATGCTCGAGTCGATCTACCGCGCTGCGGGCTACAAGACCTGCGCGCACACGTCGCCGCACCTTCTGCGCTTCAACGAACGCGCCCGCATCAACGGGGTCGAGGCCCGCGACGAAGACCTCATGGCGGCCTTCGCCGAAGTGGAGGAAGCGCGCGAAGGGACGCTTTCCTACTTCGAATACACGGCGCTCGGCATCCTGCGTCTTTTCCAAAAGGAAAACCCCGACGTCGTGATCCTTGAAATCGGTCTCGGCGGACGCCTTGACGCCATCAACACGATCGACAGCGACGCGGCCGTGATTTCCACGGTCGGGATCGACCACACGGCCTTCCTCGGCGACACCCGCGAGGCGATCGCCTCGGAAAAGGCCTGCATTTATCGTCCGGGCTGCCCCGCGGTCTGCTCGGACGCGGACGTTCCGTCGACCCTTTCCGCCTACGTCGAGAAAATCGGCGCGAAGGGGATTTACGCCGGCCGCGACTTCCGCACGGTCGTCCATGAAGACGGAACCTTCGACTGGGAAGGCGAGGGCGTTCGCTACGAAAAGCTCCCGCGCCCGGCGCTTTTGGGCGTCAATCAGTACCGCAACGCCGCGGGCGTGCTCGCCGTCGTGACGGCGCTCCAAGCCAAACTCCCCGTCCCGCGCGAAGCGATCGAAAAGGGTCTCGAAACGGTGCGTCTGACGGCCCGCTTTGAGACGGTGTCGCAGGACCCGTGCCCGATCGTGCTCGACGTCGGCCACAATCCGGAAGCGGCCGCGGTGCTCGCCGAAAACATCCGCCTCACGAAGCGCGAAGGGGAACGCACGATGGCGGTCTTCGGGATGCTCGCCGACAAGGACATGGAAGGGGTCGCTCGTTTGCTCAAGGACAGCTTCGACGACTGGTTCATCGCGTCCCTCACGGGGCCGCGCGCCGCGTCCGCAACGCTTTTGAAGAGCGCGATGCTTCGCGCGGGCGTTCCGGAAGACCGGATCGAAAGCTACACGACGGTCGAGGCCGCCCTCGCGCAGGCGCGTTTCGTTGCAAAAAATCTCTCGGAGCGTCCGAGCGGCACTGTTAGAATCATCGTGTTCGGGTCCTTCGTGACCGTTACGGCCGCGCTTGAAGCGCTTGCCGCCCACGCGTAAAACGATTCATTCGCCCGTCCCCTTGTGCGGCGGGGTTCCGAGGAGAGAAACATATGTTCAATTTCTTCAAGACCGGCGGCAAGGGACCCGCGGATTCCGAATCGAAGGATCCGTGGGAGGAGGTGCGCACCGAACCCGTATTGGGCGGCGAAAAGGCGCCCGAGAAGGAGACGGCGAAGGAGCCCGAGGACGTTTCGCCCTTTGAGGAAGTTCCGCCTTCGGTCTCCGAGCCCGTGCCGCCCCGCGGCGAAAACGCGGGCGCCGCGCCCGACCCCGTCATCCCAGTGTGGGCGACGACGCCCGAGCACGAGGAGGAACCCTCGCGCGAAGCCGCGCTTGAGGCCGACCGGCCCGAGCCCATGGTGACGACGCCCGTGCCGCGCGAAACGGTGCGGCGCGTGCGCGATCGGGAGCGCGAAGCGCAGCCTGAAGAAGAATCGGCGCCGGTGCCGACGCCCGAAGAAATCCTTCGCCACAAGCGCATGCGTCACCGCATGATCGGCGCGGCGGCCCTCCTTCTCGCGCTCGTTCTCGTGACGCCCTTTGCGCTCGATGACGAAAAGCGTCTCGACGTCGAGAAGATGAATCTCGACATTCCCGATCCGCAGGCGGTCGAAACGACGATCGCTCCCGAACCCGAGCCCGCGGCGGAAAAGCCCGCCCACGGCGACGTGGTGGTCGCGGGATCGGGTAAGAGCCCCTCGACGGGGGCCGCGAATCTTGAAGGGGAGGCGGCCAAGGAGACGAAGCCCGACCCGAAGGCCAAGCCCGCCGAAGAGACGAAGGCGCCCGCCAAGGCGGAAGAGGTTGCGAAGCCCGCCAAGCCCGCGGAACCCGCCCGCAGTGATGCGGCGCCCACGGGCGAAGGCTACTACATTCAGGTTCTCGCGACGAGTTCGGAACTCTCCGCCGAAAAGCTCGTCAAGGACATGAAGCTGCAGGGTCTTCCCGCCTACAAGATGAGCGTGCGTCAGAACGGAAAGACCCTCTGGCGCGTGCGCGTCGGGCTCTTCAAGACGAAGGCCGAGGCCGAGAGCGCTTCGGGTCTTCTCATGCTCAACAACTTCGCTTCGAAGCCCATCGTCTCGCACCAGAAGGCCTCGAAGAAATAAGCGGCGAAAATCGGGCGTTTCGGCGCGGAAAATCTCCGCGCCGCGCCCCACGCCGCACGGTCCTTCGCTACAATAGCGCATCTTCGAAGCCCTTCGGGGTTTCCCTTCCTTTTCCCGTTTTCCGTTTCGCTTCATGACCGAAATCGACTGGCTCATCGTCGGCCTTCTCGTTCTCTCAAGCGGCGTCGGCATCACGCGCGGCGTGGTGCGCGAAATTCTCGCCATCGTAGGATGGGTGGCGGGCATCATGCTCGCGCTCGCCTTCTCGGGCGACTTCGCCGACATGATTCCGCTCGAGAGCCTCGGCTATCTCCCCCGCGTGCTGATCGCCTCGATCCTTCTGATCGTCGCGGCGCTCTTCTGCGTGGGACTCCTGGGGCTTCTCATCCGCAAGCTCCTCGAAGTGGCCGAGCTGACGTTCGAGGACCGGGCCTTGGGCGCCGTCTTCGGTTTCCTGCGGGGCGCCGTCGTGGTGTGCGCCGGGGTCTTCTTCTTCGGCCTCATCGACGACGTGAAAACGAGCAAAATGTGGCAGCAGTCCTCCCTCATCGCTCCGGCGGAGACGGTGATCGACTGGTCGTTGCCCTACCTTCCCGACTGGTTCGCTTCGCTGCGAAACGGATCCTCGTCGCCGCTTTCCGCGGCGGGATTCCTCTCGCGGGCGAACGGGGGAGCCAACGAATCATGAGAAAGGGGCGTGCATCAAGCACGCCCTTTTTTAATATCTTTCTTTGAAGCTATCGGGCCTTGGGCCCACACTACTCCTTTACGAGGGACTCGACTATGTGCGGTATCGTTGCCATGATGTCTTCGGAACCGGTGAATCAGCGCATTTACGACGCGCTTCACCTTCTGCAGCATCGCGGTCAGGACGCGGCGGGCATCGCCACGCTCGACGGTTTGGAATTCCATATGTACAAGGCCATGGGCCTCGTGCGCGACGTCTTTCGCACGCGCAACATGCGCGACCTGACGGGGAACATGGGTGTCGGCCAGGTCCGCTATCCGACGCAGGGCTGTGCGAGCTCGAATCAGGAGTCGCAGCCCTTCTACGTGAACGCTCCCTACGGGATCGCCTTTGCGCACAACGGCAACCTCACGAACGCCGAAGCCTTGAAGCAGGAGCTCTATGAAACCGACCGCCGTCACATCAACACGACGAGCGACTCGGAAGTCCTCCTGAACGTGCTCGCCACCGAAATCTCTCGCGAAACCGTCTCGAAGTCGCTCGACGCCGAAGGGGTCTTCGCCGCCGTCTCGCGCGTTCACAAGCGTCTTCGCGGCTCCTACGCGGTCGTGGCGCTCATCGCCGGCAAGGGCCTTCTCGCCTTCCGCGACCCCTACGGCATCCGTCCGATCTGCTTCGGCACGAACATGCAGGAAAACGGCAAGCTCGAATACATGGTGAGCTCGGAATCCGTGACGATGATCGGTCTCGGCTTCAAGGTCGAGCGCGACCTCGCCCCGGGCGAAGCCCTCTGGATCGACCTGAAGGGGAACGTTTCGACCCGCCAGTGCGCGGAAAACCCGGTGCTTTCGCCTTGCGCCTTCGAATGGGTCTACTTCGCCCGTCCCGACTCCACGATGGACGGCATCAACGTCTATGCGGCGCGCCTGAAGCTCGGCGAATACCTCGCCGAAACGCTCAAGCACGAAATCGACCTCTCGGAAATCGACGTCGTCATGCCGATTCCCGACAGCTCCCGCCCCTGCGCGCAGCAGCTCGCCCAGGTGCTCAATCTTCCCTACCGCGAAGGCTTCATCAAGAACCGCTACGTGGGCCGCACCTTCATCATGCCCGGCCAGGCCGTTCGCAAGAAGAGCGTTCGCCAGAAGTTGAACGCCATGCCCGTCGAATTCGAAGGGAAGAACGTTCTCCTTGTCGACGACTCGATCGTGCGCGGCACGACGATGCGTGAAATCGTGCGCATCGCCCGCGAATCCGGCGCGAAGAAGGTCTTCGTCGCTTCGTCCGCTCCGCGCGTCATGTTCCCGAACGTCTACGGCATCGACATGCCGACGCGCTCGGAACTCCTCTGCGGCGACGGCCGCGACGCGAAGGCCGTAGCCGAGAGCCTCGGCGCCGACGCGGTCGTCTATCAGACGATCGACGGCCTGAAGAACGCTCTGCACGACCTCAATCCCTCGATTCCGCGCTTTGACTGCTCGTGCTTTGACGGCGACTACGTGACGGGCGACATCACCGAGGAATACCTCGCCCGACTCGACGCGGCCCGTGCAAAGCCCGCTCCCCAAAAAGATGACGCGGAAGAGGGCGAAGGCACGCAACCCATGTGCTAAAGTCTCCTCTTGCACGCTAAGCAAGTAAACGAAGTCGGTTCGTTTTTTCCGCGCTAGGCGCGTGCGGAAAAGGCGGACCGATTTTTCTTTGTCCACTCCGACTTTTTCACCGGCCGTTTTCTCGGAGCACCGTTCGACATGCACTCTCTTCCCCTCATCACGACGTTGGTTCTCGCCTTCGGTCTTGCGCTCGTCTTCGGCTTTTTGGCCGAGCGCTTCGGCCGAGCGCCGGCACTCGTGGGCTTTCTCCTTGCGGGGATCGCCGCCGGGCAGCATACGCCCGGGCCCTTCGCCGATCCGGAACTCGCGCATCAGCTCTCCGAAATCGGTGTGATGCTCCTGATGTTCGGGGTGGGGCTCCACTTCTCGGTGCGGGACCTCATGAGCGTGAAGGGGATCGCCATTCCGGGCGCGGTCGGACAGATGGCACTCGCGACCCTTCTCGGGGCGGTTGCGGCGCACTGGTTCTGGGATTGGAGCTGGGGCGCGGGGATCGTCTTCGGTCTGTCGCTCTCCTGCGCCTCGACCGTGGTGCTCATCAAGGCGCTCGAAGTGCGCGGACAGCTCACCAACCGGGACGGCCGCATCGCCATGGGCTGGCTCGTCGTCGAAGACATCGCGACCGTCCTCATCCTCGTGTTGCTCCCGCCTCTTTCGGGGCTTCTCGGGGCGCCGGGATCCGAAGCGGCGAGCGGCAACGAGCTGATGAAGGACATTCTCATGACGCTCGTGAACGTCGCCGCCTTCATCGCGGTGATGTTCATCGTCGGGCGCCGCGCGATGCCGTGGCTTCTCTATCAGGTGGCCAAGACCGGTTCGCGCGAACTCTTCACGCTCTTCGTGCTGGCGGCCGCTTTGGGCGTCGCCTACGCCGCGGCGGCGATTTTCCACGTGAGCTTCGCGCTCGGCGCCTTCTTCGCCGGCATGGTGATGCGCGAGAGCCGCTTCGCGCACCGTGCGGCCACCGAATCGATTCCGCTTCAGGACGCCTTCTCGGTCCTCTTCTTCGTGGGCGTCGGGATGCTCTTTGACTGGCACATCCTCATCGAAGCGCCCGGACAGGTCCTCGTCGCGCTTCTCGTCGTGGTGTTCGGGAAGAGCCTCGCCGCCTTCGGGATCGTGCTCCTTCTGAAGCGTCCCCTGAAGACCGCGCTCACCGTCGGCGCGTCCTTGGCGCAGATCGGCGAATTCTCCTTCATTCTCGCGGGTGAAGCCGTGGCGCTCGGTCTTTCCGACAACCGCATGGTGAACCTCATCGTGGGCGCGGCGATCCTCTCGATCGCGATCAATCCGGTGCTCTTCGAACTCACGGGGCGCGTGGAAAAGCTCCTCGTCTCCCGTTGGGCCTGGGCGCGCCGCGCGGCCGAAATCGGCGCGGAAGAAACGGTCGAGGAGGAACGTCCCGATACGTCGACCCGCCCCATCTTCATGGCAGGCGACGGTCCGATGGTGCTCGACCTTGCCCGCCGCTGGCGCAAGTCCGGCATGAAGCCCGTGGTGCTTACGACGCACCATGAGGTGGCGCAGGAACTTGAGAAGGCCGGGGTCGACTACGTCGAGTGCGAGCCCGACGACGCGACGACCCTTGAAAATGCGGGCCTCGGCAAGGCCCTGAGCTATCTCATCTTTGCCAACGGCGCCGAAACGCTTCGCTATCACGCCGTCGCCGAGCGCGTCGCGCCGAACGTTCCCTTCATGATCGTTGCCGACGATCCGGGCGTCTGGGTGGACATCGCCGAGAAGGAGGGTTCCAAGGTTCGGCTTCTCACGACCGCCGAACTCATCGAAGGAAAACTCTGGGAAATCGTTCTGCGCTCGGCCTTCCGCAAGCAGGCGGAGGATGAAGTGCAAAAACAAAACGCGCCCGAAGGCGCGGAAGGGACGACGGAAACCTCTGAGACCGCGGAGACGGATGCTCCGGCCCAGAATCCGAACGACAATTCGACATTCTGGAAAAAGTTGCTCGGAAAAGTCAATATATCGAAACTTCGTAAGGGAAACTGATCGATCGGAAAAGACTCTTCTTTTGATCCCGCGCAAGCACTATAAGGGAGGGGGCCTAGAATGGCCTCAGGTGGAGAGCCTCCCTTGTTCTCGTGCGAGAACAGACTCCCCATCAAGACCAAAAAGGAGAGATTTCCTATGATCGATCGTATTTCCCGTCGCAGCATGCTTACCGGTGCCGTGGCCGCTGGTGCCGCCTCTTTGGCTAGCTCCGTGGTTTCCGCCGCCCCTGCTACGAAGTGGGACGAAACCGTTGACGTGATCGTCATCGGTTCGGGTTTTGCCGGCTTGGCCGCTGCCATTGAAGCCAAGAAGGCCGGTGCCAACGTCGTGGTTCTTGAAAAGATGCCCACGGCCGGCGGCAACTCGATCATCAACGGCGGCATTCTGACCGCCACGGGCTGCCCGCAGCAGAAGAAGGCCGGTATCGAAGACTCGTTCGACCTCCTCGAAAAGGACATCCTGGTTGCCGGCAACTACATGAACGACAAGGCCAAGGTGCACCTGCTCGCCCAGTCCGCTCTGTCCAATTTCGAATGGACGGTCAATGAACTCGGCGTTGAATACCTGCCCGACGCCATCGGTCAGGAAGGCGGCCACTCGGTTCCGCGTTATGTGACGACGAAGAACGGTTCCGGCTCCGGCATCGTCCAGAAGGAACTCGACAAGTGCAAGGAACTCGGCATTCCGGTTCGTCTGCGTTGCTACGTCCAGAACATCATCCGCACGGAAAAGGGTGTTGAAGGCGTTCGCGTCCGCGAAGGCTATCGCTTCCCGAACGAAGGCTCCGGCAAGGAAAAGACCATCCGCGCCACGAAGGGCGTGGTCCTCTGCTACGGCGGCTTCTCCGCTGACGTGAAGTTCCGTATGTTCCAGGACCCGAAGCTTGACGGCTCGCTCGACACGACGAACCAGCCCGGCGCCACGTCCGAACTCTGGCGTGAAACGATGGCCATCGGCTGCCTGCAGGTTCAGGACGACTGGATCCAGTGCGGTCCGTGGACCAGCCCGCGTGAAAAGGGCATGGGTATCGGCTGGCAGTTCAGCCAGACGGCCGCTGCCGAATACGGTCTGTGGGTCAACTCCGACGGCAAGCGCTTCGTGAACGAACTCGCCAACCGTAAGGTCCGCGCCGACGCCATCATGGTTGAAGGCACCGCCGGCAAGAAGTGCTTCTCGATCTGCAACGAAGCCAACGTCGCCCCGTTGAAGAAGCAGCGCCCGGGCTTCCTGGAACGCATGCTTGAACGCAAGATCGTTGAAAAGTACGACACGCTCGACGAACTCGCCAAGGCTGCCGGCATCAACGCCGAAAACCTGAAGAAGGAAGTCGCCGCGTTCAACGAAATCGTCAAGAACAAGGTTGACCCGGTTTGGGGCCGTTACATCAACAACGCCCAGACCCCGCTCACCGAAGGTCCGTGGTACTACGGCGACCTGCTGCCGAAGGTTCACCACTGCATGGGCGGTCTCGTCACCGACAACGACTGCCGCGTTCTCGACGTTCGCACCGACAAGCCGATTCCGCATCTGTATGCGGCCGGTGAAGCGACCGGTATGGTCCACGGCGCCGTCCGTCTGGGTTCCGTCGCCATTCTTGACTGCCTGGTCTTCGGCCGTATCTGCGGTCAGAAGGTCGCCGCTGAAAAGTAAGGCGCATCACAACGGGTTAATCCCGTTCTGACAGAAGGGGTCGCGAAAGCGGCCCCTTTCTTATTTGGGGACTCGGTTCTTTATCTTTTGTCGTTAACAGACATTTGATGTAATCTTTTTACGTCAGCATGAAGATAAAGGACATGGTGTGATGGATAAAAAGATCGCCTCCGATCAAATCGTTCCCGAACGTGAGACGCTGACGGTAGCGTTCCTGCGGAATTTCGAAGACGAAGCGTCCCGGGGCGCCGTGATTGAAACGGTGGTCGGCATGACGAATGCCGAAGGCGGGATGCTCTATATCGGCGTGGACGAAAACGGCGGCGCATGCGGCGTGAAGGCGGATGAGCTCAACGATCCGGAGAAGATTGCCTCCTTCATTGCGTCGCACACGGTCCCGCCGTTGTCGGTTTCCGCAGACTGTGAAGAAATCGACGGCAAGGTGATTTGGGTGATTCAAGTTCCGCAGTCCCGGGGGATTGTTGCCACCCGTGACGGAAGGGTCCTTAAGAGAAGAGTTACCGTCGATGGAAGGCCCTGGACGTTCCCTCTCTACCCGACGGAGTTCATTTCTCGACTTTCCGAGATTGGCCGGCTCGATTATTCGGCCATGACGCTTCCTGACACTTCCGCGGACGATTTCGATGCCGTGGAGCGGTACCGATTGCGCGACTTCATTCGGCAAAACCGCGGAGAAGATGGACTTGCGGAGTTGGAGGATGCGGAGTTCGACAAGGCGTTGGGGCTGGTGCGGGAAACGCGGGACGGCGCGGTGCCCACCGTGGCGGGACTTCTTTTGATTGGAAAGCGGAACGTCATCAGGAGGCGGCTTCCCGGGGCTGGCGTAGCGTTCGAAGATTTCGCTGGAGCGAAGAGGGGCGCGAGCGAAGATTTTGTCCTTCCGCTTCTCGATAGCTTTGACGCTCTGCTCCTTCGTTTCCGTGCGCGCCAGGTCGAGAGCGAATGGATGGACGGATTGGTTCGCGTGGCGGTGCCCGCATATTCCGAGTACGCCTTTCGGGAGGCGCTGGTTAACGCCTTCTGCCATCGCGACTACGCCCGTCCGGGACGCATCGCGGTGCGCATGTTCGACGATGGGTTGGCCATCACGAGTCCCGGCGGCTTCATGTCCGGACTGACGCCGGAAAATCTCCTGACGGCGCCGTCTCGTTCGAGAAATCCTCTTCTTGCTGAGATCTTCCGACGCATCGGTCTCGCCGAAGGTTGCGGACGCGGGATCGAAAGGATTGCCGAAGGGAATCTTCGATATGGTCGTCCCCTTCCGGATTTCTCCGAGTCGGACGAGGAGACGGTAAGGGTCGTCTTACCCAAGTGCGAAGCCGACCAAGAATTCCACAAATTTCTGATTCGGAGTCAACGCAGGTCGGAAGTGAAGATTGGTTTTTCAGACTTGCTGATTCTGTCGGCCATTCGATTTGCGGGGAGTCTCACTTTAGCCGGTCTCCTGGAGAGCACGCATTTGCCGGAGCGGCAAATCGAACGGCATCTGAGAATCCTGACGGAGAAGGAACTGCTCGAAGGCGTGGGCAACGGGGACGATCGGGAGTGGATGTTAAAGGGGTGCCGTGACAAGGAGGAGCCTTGCACGGAGGCGTTGATGCGCTTCTCCGGAACGAATGTCGAGCGAAGGGAGGCGTTGGTGATGAAATGGGCCCGAACCCATTCGACGCTGACACGCGGCGACGTGATGACTCTGCTCGGCCTCGAGGGGCAGACGGTCTATCGACTTCTCAAAAGGCTTGTGGAGAGAGGACTTCTGATTCGCGAGGGTACGAAGCGAGGAAGCGTGTACCGAATGCCGGAATAGAAAACTGCGGTGACGAAAAAATCCGCCACCGCAGTTAGGGGACGCGTTGGAACGCCGTTGGAATGCGACGTTCTTTCTGAGTTAGGCGTGCCAGGGCGCCTTGTCTTCGCAGATCACGCCGTCCGTCATCGTGTAGCCTTCAAGGCTCCCGGCCTTCGTTTGGATGCAGACGAAAGCGATGCCTTCGTCGGCCGCGGCGCGCAGGGCGCGCTTGCCTGCGGGCGAGATGCGGAACCAGTCACCCGCCTTGATTTCCACGACTTCGCCGTCGATCCAGAGTTCGCCGCGGCCTTCAAGAACGCCGTAGAGCTCTTCGTTCTTCGTATGAGCGTGCACGAACGGAACGGCCGCGCCCGCGGGCAGGCGGTTCACCGAAACTTCAGCGCCCGTGAGGCCGAGCTTGTCGTGGAGTTCCGTGCGGGGCGCTTCTTCAAGCGAGATCTTCTGGAAGTTTTCAGACATGGTTTTTCCCTTGGATGGTTGAGGAATCTGTGTCGCGGAGAACCGCTTCAAATTCCGGAATGAAAATGCGGTTGCTTTTCTCGAGCAGTCTTTCGAGCTCGGCAAGATCATCGGGACCGAGGGCGGTCAGCATTCGACGGTGGAGCTCCTCGGAAATTTCCTTGAAGACCTTGTCGAGCGCCTCGCCCTTTTCGGTGAGCCTCAGTCGCAGCACTCGGGCGTCCCGAGGATCGGGCTCGCGAAGGAGGTAGCCCGCCTTCTCGAGCTTTCCCGCGAGGACCGAAACGGTCGACTTGGTGCGGCCCGTACGTTCGGCGAGTTCCGTCACCGTGAGGGAACCGCCGCCGAAAAGATGCGTGAAGAGGTCCCCGTGCGCGGGGACGAGATCCTCAGTGCCGCGGCGTTGGAGTTCCGCGATGAAAAACTCATTGCTTCGGGTTCGAAAGAGACCTGCGAGAAAAGGAACGGTGGTTAGGTTACGGTTGGCCATGGCAAACTTTGCAAGATTGTTCGACGTCGAACGAAATACTAGCACAAAGATCGTTCGATGTCGAACGATTTGATGAAAAAAGAGAGGGACCGTCACGAAACGGTCCCTCGCGTCGGAGGATTCGGCGCTCAGCGCAGCATGTCGCGGTGGGCGATTTCGCCCTCGCGGTTGGTTTGAGCGTAGCGCTTGCGAAGAAGCACGGTTGCGAGGTCGGCCGCGTCCTTGGCGCCGATGGTGTCGCTTTCCAAGAACTGCGCCGCTCTCGGGACGATCATGGCTAGTTCCTTCACGAGTTCCTGTGAGGGATGCAGGAAGTAGACGGCATTCATCGTGCGAAGCACCGGCGCGACGGGGCGCGCCTCTTCGAGCGAAACCGCCACGGCGGCGAGAAGCGTCTGATAGAGGTCGGCCGGGCGGAGTTTTTCGCGCCAGGCGGTGACGTCGTCAAAACGCCCGCCCTTGCTTTTGAATTCGACGCTCACGAGTCCCTTTTCGAGCATCAGAACGGCGTCGGGCTGCGCGACGAGGACGCCAGTGCAGAAGTTGCGGCGGTTCGTCTCGCGAACGAGCACTTCGGAGGCTTTCTCGGGAAGGAAGGGAATGAGGCGGCGCGCCGTGTCGTCCGTTTCCGGGAGCTCTTCGGGGTCGAAGAAGACCGCGTGCACGGTCATGCCGGCGCAGGGCGCGCTCTCGCGGCGAAAGAGGTTTGACGTGACGAAGGGAAGCGTGCCGAGAAAGCGCACGCCTTCGACGTCGAGCGGCTCGACGAGCGGCGAAGCGGCCTGCGGCAGGGGCTTTGCTTCCTCTTTGTCCGGTTCGGCCGGAGCATTTGCCTCGAGGCGCGGTTCGGGATCGAGCGGCAGGAGCGTGTCGGCGCTGCGGATCTTCGAGAGCCCCACCTGCGGCGTCGTTCTACGGCGCAGGAGAAGGACGAGAATGATGCACAAAACGAGAATGACGAGCGCAAAAAGCCCGAAGATGGAGAAATCCTCCACCATCTGTTCCTTGAGGGCCTGCCACATGCCCGCGAGAATCCGATCCATTTACCGTCCTGCTTTGTTTTTGCGGAAGGCGCCGCCCCGAGCGGAGCGCCCCTTTCCGTGTCCGCCCGTTCGGGCGCGGGAGTCTTCTCCCATTTTCTCACCGCGCGGCCCCCGTGCAGAAGAGCAGGATGCGGATTTTCCCTTTGCCGCGGCCCTTCGCGGGGCCGCGAGGAAGGCGAAGACGGTCGGAACCTTGAGAAGTTCGCGCTCTTCCTGCGTCGCGCGTCGCCACGCTTCGATCGTCTTCGTGCGGATCGATTCGTTCTTCCCCGTCACGTCCTGCGCGACGCAGAGCCGCGTGTCGGGACGAAGCGTCTCGAGAAGACTCTCCAACATCGTGCGGTTGCGGTAGGGCGTCTCGATGAAGAGAATCGTCTCGCCCCGGGCGGATTCGCGCTCAAGCGTGAGAAGCGCTTCTCGGCGCTCCGTGTCGGCGATGGGGAGGTAGCCCGTGAAGCGGAAGTGCTGTCCGTCGAGACCGCTCGCCATGAGCGTCAGAAGAAGGGACGACGGGCCCACGAGCGGCACGACGCGACCTCCCTCGGCCTGCACGCGCGCGACGATCTGGGCGCCCGGGTCGGCGACGCCGGGACAGCCCGATTCGCTCACGATCGCCATGTCGTGCCCCTCGCGAAGGGGCTCGAGCCACGCGTCGATCTTCGCGGGATCGGGCTCGTGCCCGATCTCGACGATCGAAAGCGAGGCGATTGGTTTCGGGTGGCCGAGGTCCTTGAGGTAGTGGCGCGCCGTCTTGGCGGCTTCGACGAGAAAATGGTCGATTTGACGGGCCTTTTCGCGAACCTCAACGGGAATCACCGAAGTGAGGGTTTCCTCACTGATCACGGTGGGAAGAAGATAGAGCGTTCCCGACATGGGCGTTCTCTTAGTGAAGTCCGGGGAGAACCGGAAGGCCGGCGCGGCAGAGCATCGTCGTGACCTTCATGAGAGGAAGGCCGATGAGCGACGTCGGGTCGTCCGAGGTGACGCTTTCCATGAGCGCGATCCCGAGCTTTTCGATCTTGGCCGAACCCGCGCAGTCAAAGGGCTGTTCGCGGTCGACGTAGGCTTCGATCGTCTCGCGGGAAAGGGGACGCATCTTCACGACCGTGAGCGACTCTTCCTTCTGGGCCGTGCCGTCGGCGGCGAGAACGCAAAGGGCCGTGTAGAAGGTCACGGTTTCGTTTTGCATCGCTTCGAGCTGCGCGATCGAACGTTCGCGCGTGTGGGGCTTGCCGAGCTTTTCGCCGTTGAGGTCGGCCACCTGGTCGGAGCCGATCACGATCGAACCCGGGTGCATCGCCTGCACGGCGCGGGCCTTTTCTTCGGCGAGGCGAAAGGCGGTCTGACGTGGCGTTTCGCCGGGGAGCGGCGACTCGTCGATGTCGGGACTCACGGCTTCGTAGAGAAGGCCGAGACGATCAAGGAGTTCGCGGCGGTAACGTGAGCTCGAGGCGAGAATGAGAGTGGGCATGGTGAAATCTCAAAAATGGGAAAGGTGCGGTCATTCTACCGAATGGGGCTTCGGGGCGCGTCGGCGGGCGGGATCAAGTCCGCCCGGAGAGCGCTTCTCAGGCCTTGCTGCGGCTCTTTTCGCCGCGCTTCAGCACGATGCCGCCCGCAAGGAGGCCCGTGAGAAGGAGAAGCGTGACGGAGAGCGAGCGCAGAAGCCCCCAGTGTTCCGCGAGAAAACCGAAGAAGGGAGGGAAAAAGAGGAGCCCGCCGTAGGCAAAGAGCGCCACGACCGAGGTCGCGCGCTCAAGCGGCATGCCGCCGAAGCGCCCGGCCAGGGCAAAAAGAATCGGCACGACCGGCGCGAGCCCCGTCCCGAAGACGGCGTAGCCCGCAAGCGACACGGTCCAGTGGGGCGAAAAAAGGACGATCGTCATGCCGCAGAGCGCAATGACGGCGCCCGTGAGAAAGACGTTGACGTCGCCGTAGGCGGCGCGCAGACGGTCGGCGATGAGTCGGCAGGAGAGCGCGCAGGTCCCGAAGACCCCGTAGCAGAGCGCCGCCATGGATTCGGGCGCGCCCTTCACCTGGTGCAAAAAGAGACTTCCCCACTCGGCCGAAGCGCCTTCGGTCACGTAGGTGGCCGACGACAGAATCCCGCAGAAGACGACGAAGCCCGTCACGCGGTGTTTGGTCTTTGACTTTTCCTTGGAGGGCTCTTGAAGTTCTTCGGGTACGGGCAGATAGTGCTGTGCGCGAAAGAGCACCAAAAGAAGAATCGCGCAGGGGAGAACGAAATTCCAGAGGGGCGCGACGGCGAGGCCCGTAAAGGCCGCGGCCGAGATCGAGCCCGCGACGACGCCCACGTTGTAGCCCGCGTGAATGACGTTCATCGAGGCCTTCTTCCAACGCCGTTCGACTTCGATCCCCGCCACGTTCACGGCGACGTCGAGAAGCCCGAAACCGAGCCCCACGAGGGCGGTGGCGACGGCGAGTAGCGCCACCTGATTCGCGAGACCCGCGACGAGAAGACCGAGAAAGAAGATGATGCAACCCGCCAGACTCACGGCCTTCACGCCGAAGCGGCGCACCAGGTGCGCGGCGCCCGAAAGCCCCACCACGGAGGCGGCGCCGAGCGCGAAGAGGACGAGCCCGAGCTCGTCCGACGCGGCGCCCGTCTGTTCCTTGAGCGACGGAATGCGGGCGGTGAAGAGACCGTAGGCAAGGCCCGAAGCGGAAAAGAAGAGAAAGGCGGCGAGACGCGCCTGAGCGTAGGTGAGGGTCTGCATAAAAACATTCGCAACGCAAGGACCTCCATTGTAGCTGTTTCGCGGAAAATTCCCCGACCCGAAGAGATCGGTGCGGGAGAGTGAAGGGCCGCCTCGGTGTATCATGAGGATCCTTTCGAAAAAGTATGGAATTGCCAGTCATGGACGTTTTGGACGCATTTGAATTTGCCCGTCGGGCCGAGCATCTTTCGGGCGAACTCTCTTCCGAAGACCTCGCCAACTTCCGCACGTTTCTCGCGGACGCGCCCGTCACGGTGCGCTACGAACTCACGGGCGTGCCGAAGGTGATGAACCTGCCGGGCCTGCACGCGAAGATTCACGTCGAGGCGGCGGTGCCCTGCCCGCACTGCCTCGAGCCCGTCCCCTACGAGGACGACATCGAGATCACCTTCGCCTTCGTGAAGTCCGAGGCCGAAGCCGACCGCCTGCCGATCGACGAGGACG
Source organism: uncultured Sutterella sp. (assembly GCA_949282745.1). Lineage (GTDB taxonomy): Bacteria > Pseudomonadota > Gammaproteobacteria > Burkholderiales > Burkholderiaceae_F > Sutterella. The sequence goes on from CASDQM010000019.1 coordinate 69,529, forward strand.
AACCCGGCGTCGACGTGGTGGTGGGCTCGAAGAAGCTCTCGATCGCGGCGCTCCTCGAAGAGGAACTCATCCTCTCGATCCCGAACATCGCGCACGAAGACTGCGACGACGAAGCGGACTACGAAGACAAGACGCCGGAAACGGAAGCCGAAAAGCGTCCGAATCCCTTCGCCGCGCTCGCGTCGCTCAAGAAGGTTTCGTGATGAAGGGCTCGTCCCTTTTGGGGCTCGCGGGCCGCTGGCTTCTGCTCGTCTGGGGGATGCTCGTCGCGACGGCGGGCATCGTCTTCATCACGCGCGCGGGCCTCGGCACGACGCCGATCAGCACCGTTCCCTTCACGGTCGGCGAAATCACGGGCCTCACCTTCGGCGAAGCGACCTTCGCCGTGAACATTCTCTTCGTGCTCGTGCAGTGGGCGCTCCTTCGCTCGCGCTTTCACTACTCGAGCTTCTTCCAGATCCCGATCGTTTCGGTCTTCAGCTGGTTCATCGACCTTCACATGGGCTGGACCGCCTGGATCGGCGACGACCCCTACGTGGTCCGCTTTCTCTGGGGGCTTCTCGGAAACCTCTTCCTTGCGCTCGGGATCTACTGGCAGGTCGCCTCCAAAACGATCGTGCAGCCGGGCGAAGGCATGGTCCTCGCCTTTTCGGTCGTGCTCCGAAAGAGTTTCGGAACGGTCAAGATCTGGAACGACGTGACGCTCGTCCTCCTCGCCGTCCTGTTGGGCTTTGTCTTTCTCGGACACGTCGCGGGCGTGCGCGAGGGAACGGTCGTCTCGGCCTTTCTCGTGGGCTTTCTCATCAAGGGGATCACGGCGCTTCGTGCCAAATTCGGCCGCAAGACCGATGCGGAGAACGCAAAAGAGGGCGCTTCGAAAGCCTAAGCGCCCAAAAACGTTCGGTGGTTTTCTCGGGCACTTCGCCCGAGATTTCGTACCCCTCCAAATGGAGGGAATCGGGCAAGTTTCGGCAAGAATCCGCATTGTTTGCCCGTCCTTTCAGGTGCATACTGAAAAACCGAAGGTGTCTCCTCTCCGTGGAGGAGACACAGCACTGAGAAAGGAGAAAGAAACATGTCCTGCTGCTGCCACGAAGACAAATGCGCCGCCAAGCCCGCCGACGGTGAATTCCCGCAGGCCCCGGTCGTGGGCTGCCGCCGCGTCGGTCCCGACTTCTGCGGCGAAAAGGCGAAGGTCTACTTCACGCGCAAGATCGACGCCGAACATCTCAAAAAGCTCTACGCGCTCGTCAACGAAGAAATCATCGGGAAGGTCGCGATCAAGCTCCACACGGGCGAACGTCACGGCCCGAACATCCTTCCGCGCGACATGGTCGAAGCCTTCCAGAAGGACATTCCCGACAGCACGATCGTCGAAACGAACACGCTCTACGTGGGCGACCGCGACACGACGGAAAAGCACCTTGAAACGCTCAAGGTGAACGGCTGGACCTTCTGCCCGGTCGACATCATGGACGCCGAAGGCACGACGATGCTCCCCGTGAAGGGCGGCAAGCACTTCAAGGCCGTCTCGATGGGGAAGAACATCCGCAACTACGACTCCATGGTCGTTCTGACCCACTTCAAGGGCCATGCCATGGGCGGCTTCGGTGGCTCCATGAAGAACATCGCCATCGGCTGCGCCGACGGCAAGATCGGCAAGCAGCAGGTCCACGCGATCGACGACGTCAACAAGTCCTGGGATCAGTGGCCCGGCAAGGAACTCCTCATGGAAACCATGTCGGAATCCGCCAAGGCGACGTGCGACCACTTCGGCAAGCGCATCTGCTTCATCAACGTGATGCGCCGCATGTCGGTGGACTGCGACTGCGCGGGCCTCGCCGCCGCGGAACCGACGATTCCGGACATCGGCATCGTCGCCTCGACCGACATCCTCGCCATTGACCAGGCTTCGGTCGACCTCGTCTATTCGCAGACGCACAACCATGACCTCGTCGAACGCATCGAATCGCGTCACGGTCTGCATCAGCTCACCTACATGCGCGAACTCGGCATGGGCGCCGCGAACTACGAACTGATCGAAATCGACTGATTCCGAATCCGTTTCCAAGGGCCGCGAACACCGCGGCCCGAAACGAAGGGGCGGCCGCAAGGCCGCCCTTCGTCGTATCCGGCGTTCGTTAGCGCTTGCGCTGCACCGCCCGCGCCTCCTCTTCGGAGAGCGAAAGCAAGTCAAGGAGTTCGCGCACGACCCGCAGACGGTCTTCGGGTCGCTCCGCCGCCTGATCGACTCTGAGTCTCGTGGGGCCGATCATGCGGGCGCCCTTTCTCGTCTGCAAAAGCGTGATGAGCGCCATCGGTTCGATTTTGGCCTTTTCGTCGAAGACGATGATCGTCGCCGAGTCGGCGGCGTCGATCTTGCGAACGCCCAGGGCTTCGCAGCGAAGGCGAAGCTTGTGCACGTCCGCAAGACGCTTGGCGGCGTCGGGGAGTTTTCCGTAGCGGTCGGCCAGGGTTTCCGTCGTCTTTTCGATGTCGTAAACCTCGGAGGCGCTCGCAAGTTCCTTGTAGAACCCGAGACGCGAGGAGACGTCGGGGACGTAGTCGGAGGGCAACAGGGCTGGGGCGTGGAGATTGATGTCGGTCGTGCTCGCGAGAGGCGACTCGAAGTCGGGCGTTTCGCCCCGCTTCAAAGCCTTCACGGCCTTCTGGAGCATGCGGTTGTATAGGTCAAAGCCCACTTCCGCAATTTCACCCGACTGATGTTCGCCGAGCACTTCGCCCGCGCCTCGGATTTCCAGGTCATGCATCGCGAGGTGGAAGCCGCTTCCGAGGTCTTCCAGGGCCTGAATCGCTTCGAGGCGCTTGGCGGCCTGCTTCGTGATCGCGCCCGACGGGGGCGTCAGAAGGTAGGCGTAGGCCTGGTGGTAGCTTCGGCCCACGCGCCCGCGGAGCTGATGGAGTTGCGCGAGCCCAAATTTGTCGGCACGCTCGATCAGAATCGTATTGGCGCTCGGAACGTCGATCCCCGTCTCGATGATGGTGGAGCAGAGAAGCACGTTGTAGCGCTGCTGATAAAACTCCCGCATGATGCGTTCGAGCTCTCGTTCGCTCAACTGCCCGTGGGCGACCGCGATGCGGGCCTCGGGGATGAGTTTTGCGAGGTGCTCGCGGCGGTTTTCGATCGTCTCCACTTCGTTGTGAAGGAAGTAGACCTGACCGCCGCGTTTGAGTTCACGGATGACGGCTTCGCGAATGAGCCCGTCCTCTTCGGGCTGCACGAAGGTCTTCACCGACAAGCGGCGCTCGGGGGCGGTGGCGATGACGGAGAGATCGCGGATCCCTTCGAGACTCATCGAGAGCGTGCGCGGGATCGGGGTGGCCGTGAGCGTGAGGATGTCGACCTCGGCTCGGAGCTTCTTCAACTGTTCTTTCTGGCGCACCCCGAAGCGGTGCTCTTCGTCGATCACGACGAGGCCGAGGCGCGCAAAGGACACCTTGTCGCTCAAAAGCTTGTGCGTCCCGATCACGATGTCGACCGTTCCTTCGGCAAGGCCTTCCAAGGTGCGCTGGGTTTCCTTTCCGGTACGGAAACGCGAAAGTTCCGCAACGCGCACGGGCCAGGGCGCAAAGCGGTCCTTGAAGGTCTGGGCGTGCTGTTCGGCGAGAAGAGTCGTCGGACAGAGGACCGCGACCTGCTTTCCGCCCATCACGGCCATGAAGGCGGCGCGAAGCGCAACTTCGGTCTTGCCGAAGCCCACGTCTCCGCAGACGAGGCGGTCCATGGGACGGCCCGACGTCATGTCTTCAAGGACGGCCTTGATCGCAGACGCCTGATCGGGCGTTTCGTCAAACGCAAAGCCTTCGGCAAAGGCTTCGTAGTCGGCGGCCGAGACCTTGAAGGCAAAGCCCGCGCGGCTCTGGCGAAGCGCATAGAGGTGAAGGAGTTCCGCCGCCGTGTCACGGACCTGTTCCGCGGCCTTTTTCTTGGCTTTTTCCCAGTCGCCGCGCCCGAGCGTGTGCAAGGGCGCGTGCTCCGGATCGGCGCCGCCGTAGCGGGAGATCAAGTGCAGGTTCGCAATGGGAACGAAAAGCTTCGCGTCGTTCTTGTATTCGAGGCGCAGGAATTCCGCTTCGCCTTCGTCGGTCGTCATCTTCTCGAGACCGAGATAGCGCCCGATTCCGTGCTCGAGGTGCACGACCGGGTCGCCCACCTTGAGTTCGGTGATGTCGCGCACCAACATTTCGACGTTCGTCGACTGCGCGCGATGTCGAAGCCGCGTACGCCGCGGACTCGCCGCGTAGAGTTCCGTTTCGGTGAGAAGCGCGATCTTCGGATGATCGACGCGAGCGCCCTGATAGAGCGGGCTCGTGGCGAGCCCCACGGGGACGTCGGACGCGAGAAAGTCTTCGAACGTGTCGAATTCGGAGAAGTTGAGCCCTGACGCCCGGAAGAGGTCCGACATCGTGCCCTGACGGCCGACGGAGGAGGCGAGAAGCAACACCCGTTCGCCGCGCACGCGGCTCGTTTCCGTGAAGTCGAGCAACGCCTTCACGGGGTTCTGGCTCTTTCGGTCGATCGCGACGCACTGCAGATCCCTGGCCGACCCCTGTTCGATGCGGCGGATCGTAAAGCGCGCGAAGGGGGCGAGCGACGTGAAGAAGTCTTCGGGCGTGAGCCACAGTTCCTTGGGTTCGAGCGCGGGGCGCAGGGGATCGGACGCGAGAATGCGGGCGCGCTGCGTCGTTTCACGAAGGAACCCTTCCAACGCCTTCTGGATGTCGCCCACAAACACCACGCGCGTTTCGGGCGTGAGGTAGTCGGCAAACGTGGCCGTCTCGTCAAAAAAGAGCGGCTGATAGTATTCGATGCCCGGGGAGAGGATGCCGTTTCCCGCGTCCTTGTAGGGGAGGAATTTGCTCGGGTCGCCGGGGAAGCGCACGCGCCAGCGCTGACGGAAGGCCTTGAGCGCCTCATCGTTCACCGGGAATTCGTGACCGGGCAGAAGACGGATTTCGTCCACTTTTTCCATCGAGCGCTGCGTCTCGACGTCGAACCAGCGGATCGATTCGATTTCGTCGTCAAAGAAGTCGAGTCGGAAGGGACGGTCCGTCCCCATAGGAAAGACGTCGACGATTTCGCCGCGCACGGCGAATTCCCCCGCAGCCAACACTTCCTTTACGTTGGCGTAGCCCGCCTTCACGAGGTTCGACTTCAAGGACGTGAGGCTCACCGTGTCGCCCGTGCGGAAGAAGAACGTGTTCCCGCCCACGAACGAGACCGGCGCGAAGCGCTGCGACGCGGTGACGACGGAGACGAGCACGACGTCCCCTTCGGAGCGCTCGGTCGAGAGGCGATAGAGCGTCGCGAGGCGTTCCGAGACGAGGTCTTCCTGCGGACTCAGGACGTCGTAGGGGAGCGTTTCCCAGTCGGGAAGGCTCGAGACGGAGAGGTTCGGCGCAAACCAGCTGATTTCCTGCGAGAGACGGTAGACGTCCGCCGCGTCCGCGCAGATCACGACGAGGCGCTTTTTCTGTGCCTTGGCTTCGAGCCCTGTCTGGGCAAGGGCCAGGGCGTCGCTTGCAAGCGTCGGCAAAGAGAGCGCGTAGCGGTCGCCCGGTTGAAAGGCAAAGGGACTTTTGGAAAAGAGCGGCGAAATCGAATCGAGAGCCATGGCGTCCGTCAAAGGCGAGTCGAAGAGGTAAACCTAAGAAGGATGACTATAGCGCAAGTCGCAATGGCTATGAACCGTTCCGGTGAAGGCCAAAGATCAGGTCTTCTTCTTTTCTTGGAGAAGGAAGATCAAAGAGTCGTCTTTTGAGGAAAGGAGTGTTTCTAGTGTTCGAAAAAACTTGCAAACGGGAGAGATTGAGCTACACTACGCCCAACAACACCCCGCAAGCTTAGCCGGTCCAGGGCGCCCTCGACCGTGATGCTCACTCCGCGGGGTTTTCTGTTATAGAGAAAGAGCGAAGCGAACGGAACAAGGACACGGTGATTGCAGGAGTTCCGGAAAACGAGTGTTATGAATGAAAAAAAGACCCGTGCCGAAACACGAGTCCTTTCGAAGTCAAATCGTTCGATTGAAGCTCCCCTGTCTGATGACAGAGGATTCGCCTTGACCGACAGAAAGCTCTTTCAGCGGGCGGGACGGCTTTCGCCGTCCGCCGACCGAACGTCGCAAATTGCCCGGAGGCAATTTTCTGCACAAGGCGTTTGCGGCAGACCCCTTCTCCGTTCCTCA
>CASDQM010000020.1 GCA_949282745.1 uncultured Sutterella sp.
AAAGTCTTTCGCTCTTCCTCGGACAAAGCGTTGCGCGGCTTGAAGTTGGAGCGATCCAGCCGACCGTCCTTGAGTTCCTTGCCCTCAGTAATCTGCTTGCGCCAGTTGCGGAAGGTACGGTCGGTCAACCCAAGGCACTGATATGCCTTCGGCAACGAAGCGCCGTTGTTCACAGCTTCCGTGATCAGCTCGTAGGCTTCGCGGCGATCTTGGTCACTGATCAGTTTTCCTTGTCCCCCCAGATCGCCTGCGCTTTTTTTCATGAAAGAAAGCATTGGACTTTCATCATGTAGGGTGAAGGCGTCGCCTTCATGCCCATTTTTTTCATGAAAGTCGGGCGTCGAAGGCGCGTCCTGGCCGGGGAACGGATGCAAAGGGACGAAGTGCCTTGAAACTCGCAGCTTCAAGCACGACCTGACGTATAGGAATTTAGCTCAGAGGCCTATGTTTTAGGCTCTGGCACAATCTTCTACGTCTGCTAGAATTTCTCCGGTTTTTTCAACCACAAGCAGGCCGTCGCGGAGCGTCAATCCGGCCGTTCTGATCGCGGTCGTCATCGCAGCGGTCACTTTCTTGACGTTGACGTCTCTCAGCGTCGTTGAAGAGACTTCGCGGTACGGAGTGCGACTTTTGAGGATCGAGAAGATGATTCGCGCCAACAGATGAGTCATCGTCATAACACCTCTCAGCCTGCCTTTCTCGATCGCGAACGCCTGGAATCTTTGAAAGAGTGCATTATCGGACGGGGCTTTCGGCATTTCTGGTTTTCCATATCAAAAAGACTCGGGGGCTCCTCTATGTTGCCTCACAGGAGGTACCGTTTCGCCTGACGCAGAACACCGGTGCGCGAGAAAGAACGTCGGCGGCGTCCAACCTGCACCATCATCTCGGAGAACCCCGGTACTCGGTTTCCAACGAATCTTGCAGCCGCAAGGTTCCTGTATGGGGACTTCGGCCTGTAGGCCCGCGACCGGCAGAAATGCCGATTGCGAATACGACAAGGCCCGGTGCGGGAACACCGGGCCGAGTCATTTCTCACAGAGAGGTGATAATGGTTCGACTACCTGCCCTCTCGCAAGAAATAGTACTTCCGATTGACTATCAGAAACTGTAGCGCACGCCCACACGGGCGACAACAATTTCTTCGACAACACCGCCAACGGCGAAGCGAACGACATCCAGAACGAAGGCAAACTGACGGTTGCCGACGGAACGACGACTCTCAACAGCGGCATCGTCAGCAATGGTTCGCTCACTTTGACGAAGGCGACGCTTGGTCTTGGTGACACCTCCTACATTGAAACGTTGGACGGTACGGAGGCTACGCTTGCTCTGGATACGACGGACTTCGAAGTCGTCAACAACCAGATCCAAGATTTGTCTCTAACGACCACGGGTAGCGTCAATGATGCACTCAACGGCGATGTGGACGCGCTCAGGGCAAAGATCAGTGGAGAAACAAAGAGCCTAAAAAAGCTTCGACCGATCGGAAAGAGTTCGAATGAAGAACGATCGTACGGGCATGAATCCTATCGGAGGTAGGGTGACACTCACCCGAGACCGACGTCAAGGGCCATCATGAGGACGAACCCCGCGACGACCGAGAGCGTCCCCGCGTCGGAGTGTTCGGTGAGATGCGCCGACGGAATCAGTTCCTCGACGACCACGTAGATCATGGCCCCCGCCGCAAAGGCCAGGAACCACGGCAGAAGCGCTCCGGTCGTGCCGACGAGCAGCACGGCGAGCACGCCGAATACGAGTTCGGCGAGCCCGGAAACGGATCCCGCAAGGAAGGCCTTCCAGCGGGGCATGCCGTCCTGCATCAGGGGCAAGGCGACGGCCGCACCTTCCGGAATGTTCTGAATGCCCATGCCGAGCGCCAATGCAAGGGCGCCCGCCAGAAGCGACGGATCGTCCGCGGCCATGCCGATCGAAAGCCCCACGGACATGCCTTCGGGGATGTTGTGAAGCGTAACGGCGAGAAAGAGAAGCGTCGAGCGCGCCAGTTTCGTCTTCGGGCCTTCCGACTCCTTGGCGCCCGGGTGCAGGTGCGGAAGCAGCCGGTCGAGCGAAAAGATGAAGAGAACGCCCATGAGAAAGCCGCCGACGGCGGGTAAGAGTGGAGAGTCGCCGCGCGCCTCCACCATGTCCATCGCCGGGATGAGGAGCGACCAGACGGACGCGGCCACCATCACGCCCGCGGCAAACCCGAGCGAGACGGTCTGCATGAAGGCGTTGTGCACGCGCCCGGGAAGGAGCACGACCGCCGCCCCCACGGCCGTCATGAAGAAGGTGAAGCCCGTGGCGCCCGCCGCCGCGGCGACGGGAGAGGCGTGCGAGAGAGTGTCGAGAAAAAGCGAATCGAGCATGCGGGAAATTTATTGAGAAGGATTCTTATCTGTAGCCTATCGATAGACTACCTCAAAGACGGGCGATTCGGTGGAAAGGACGTCATCCGCCTTTTTATCGGAGAGATTGAAAATAACAAAGTCGACGACGGGGACGCGGGCGTTCTTCGTCTTTTGGATCCGGCTCGATTCCGGAGCGTCGCAAGCTGTCTCCGCGTCGACGAGACTGGCAGGCCCGTCTCATCGGACCTGCCGTGTCCTGAGCGCAATTTCATTCTTCGAGGCGGACCGTACGCGAAGACGCGGTCCGTCCTTTGCACGTCCTTTTCTTCTTTCGTCACTTCTCGATGACGGCGGCGTTCTTGAGGATATCCTCGGGAATCGTCAGTCCGATCGCCTTGGCGGTGGCGAGGTTGATGAGGGGCTTTTGCGCGTCCTGCGTCTGAATCGCCATGTCGGCGGGCTTCGATTTCCCTTCGAGAATGTCGGCCGCCATCGTGCCCGACATGCGCCCGAGGGTGTAGTAGTCAACGGCGATCGTCGCGAGACAGCCGCCGCGGATCAGGGCTTCATCGCCCGGAATCGTCGGGATCTTGGCGTCCTTGGCCGCCTTGGCGAGGATGGACGTGCCCGCCGCCAACACGTTGTCGGTCGGGAACCAGAGACCCTGGACCTTGCCGGTGAGGCTCGAGACGGCCTGCTGAATGTCGTTTACGGACGAGACCGTCGCTTCGATCACTTCCACGCCCTTGGCGGCCGCGGCCTTCTTGAAGATCTCCACCTGGAAGGCGGAATTCACTTCGCCCGCGTTGAAGAGAACGCCCACGGTCTTGGCATTGGGAGCGAGCGCGAGGAAGAGGTCGAGCTGACGCGCGATCGGGCCGATGTTGGAGACGCCCGTGACGTTCGTGCCGGGCTTGTCGTTCGACTTCACAACCTTCGCCGCTTCAAAGCTCGTCACGGCCGTCGCGACGATCGGAATGTCGCGCGTCGCGCGCGCCATCGCCTGCGTGGCGGGGGTGGAAACCGCAAAGATGAGCTTCGTCTTTTCCGAGAGGAAGCGCGAACCGATGTTCTGCAGCGTCGCCTGATCGCCCTGGGCGTTCTGACGGTCGACGACGATTTTCTCGCCGTCCTTGAAGCCTCGCGCGGCGAGTTCGTCGAGGAAGCCCTTCACCGAGAGATCGAGTGCTTCGTGTTCCACGAGTTCGCAGATGCCGACGGAAATCTTGTCCGCCGTTGCGGTACCGGTCGCAGCTGGGGCCGAAGACTTGTCGCATCCCGCGGTGAAGCCCGTTACGAGCGCGGCGCAGCAGAGAGCCGCAAAACGGCGGCGTGTAAAGGAGAAGGAAGCGAGAGAGGAAGGAAAGTCGTGCGTCATGATGGTGGTTCCTGTTCGGTTTGGAGCTTCCTCAAAGAAGCTGCCGGGGTCATTGAACGAAGGACTTGCGCGACTTTTCGCAGATCCCGAAATAAGAAAACCCGCTCAAGTCGCGGGTCGGTTTCGGAAGTTTGGGGACGAACGCGTCCAACCCGCTCTATGTGAAGAGAGGGTAATAGTAATAACCGCAAACGGGGCGTGTGATCGTGTTCGTCATCATGCCTTACAAGGTAGCACGGGACGTTCCGATTCGGAATAGGGCGATTTGCGTAGAGACGGGAAAGCCCGGCCTTTTCGGGGACCGGGCTCTAAGCGTCAGGCTTCAGGAAATCAGCCGATGAGGAGCGCGTTCAAGCGCTTCACGAATCCGGCCGGATCCTTGAGCGTACCTTGGTCGGCAAGGAGCGCCTGATCAAAGATCACTTCGGCCCAGGAGGCAAAGCGCGCTTCGTCCTTTTCCGCAAAGGCCCGCTTGATGAGCGGATGCTGCGGGTTGATTTCAAGCGTGTAGCTGTCTTCAGGCAGCGCGTGGCCGGCGGCTTCGAGCATGCGGCGCATCTGCGGCGTCATCATCTGGTCGGCTTCGCCCACGACGCAGGAGGGACTGTCGACCAAACGGTTCGAGACGCGGACGTCCTTCACCTTGTCGCCAAGGACCTTTTTGAGGCGCGCCACGTCGTCGGCCGCTTCCTTGGCGGCTTCTTCCTTGGCCTTTTCCTCTTCCTTGTCGGCGAGGTCGCCGAGTTCAAGGTCGGCGGCGGTCGCGCTCACGAAGCCGTGGCCTTCGAATTCGCGCAGTTCCGACATCATCCACTCGTCGATGCGGTCCCAAAGGAGAATGACTTCGACGTCCTTCTTCTTGAGCGCTTCGAGGTAGGGCGAGTTGACGGCGCCTTCGCGGTTGCCGGCGATGAGGTAGTAGATCTTCTTCTGACCTTCGGGCATCCGCTTCACGTAGTCGGCAAGCGACACGAGACCCGGTTCTTCGGCGGTGCCGAGTTCCTTCGTCGTCGCAAAGCGCAGGAGCTTCACGATCTTTTCGCGGTTCGAAGGATCTTCGACGACGCCTTCCTTCAGAACGCGGCCGAACTGCGTCCAGAAGGTGCGGTACTTCGCGGCGTCTTCCGTAAGCTTTTCGATCATGTCGAGCGAGCGCTTCGTCACGGCGCGCTTCAACTTCGACACCACGCGGCTTTCCTGCAGGAGTTCACGCGAGACGTTGAGCGGCAAATCGTTCGTGTCGATCAAACCGCGCACGAAGCGCAGGTAGTTCGGCAGGAAGGCGTCGGCCTTCTCCATGATGAAGACGCGCTGCACGAAAAGCTTCAGACCCTGCTGCTGATCGCGGCTGTAGAGATCCCACGGGGCTTCGGACGGCAGATAGAGAAGCGACGTGTATTCGAGGTCGCCTTCGACGCGGTTGTGCGCCCAGGCAAGCGGATCCGAGTAGTCGTGCGCAAGGTGCTTGTAGAAGGCCTTGTACTGCTCTTCGGTGACGTCCTTCGGGGCCATCGTCCAGAGGGCCTTGGCGTCGTTCACCTGCGACCATTCGCCTTCGGGAACGAGTTCGTCCTCCTTCTTGTCGGCGGGTTCGGGGGCCTTCGTCCAGAGATAGACCGGCGTAGCAATGTGGTCGGAATACTTCGTGATCGTGCTGCGAAGCGTCCACTCGTCGAGGAAGGACTTGTCTTCGTCCTTCAGGTGCAGGATCACGTCGGTGCCGCGCGCGTCGCGGTGGGCGGGTTCGGACTCGAAGGTGCCGTTGCCGTCGGACGTCCAGCGGACGGCCTCGTCGGCGCCCGCCTTGGCGCTGCGGCTCACGACCGTCACGCGGTCGGCGACCACGAAGGCCGAGTAAAAGCCCACGCCGAACTGGCCGATCAGCTGGCTGTCCTTGGCGGCGTCGCCCGAGAGCTTCGAGAGGAACTCTTCGGTGCCCGACTTGGCGATCGTGCCGAGGTGCTGGTTGGCTTCCTCGAGCGTCATGCCGATGCCGTTGTCCGACACGGTGAGCGTGCCCGCTTCCTTGTCGGCCTTCACGCGGATCTGAAGAACCGGATCGTCCTTCGTGAGTTCAGGATTCGTGAGCGCGAGAAAGCGCAGCTTGTCGATTGCGTCGGAAGCGTTCGAGACGAGCTCGCGCAGGAACACTTCCTTGTTCGAATAGAGAGAATTGGCCAAAAGCTTCAGAAGTTTCGAAACTTCCGTCTGAAAACCATGGACTTCAGCAGCCATTTTCGTTTGATACTCCTCTTCGGACGAGAACTTCGTCCTTTCTATGACAAGAAGGAATATGGGGACGTTTCGGGCTTTTTCAAGGGCGAAGAGAGGGACGAAGGCGTGTTTGTGTGCGACCGATTCCGTCGCATCGCTCCGGTACGATGACCTGTTGTTGTGCCCGAATATTACGGAGGAGAGAATGGACTTGACGGAATGTGTTGAGACGAAGATCCCTGCAGTCCTCGATGTTTTGGCGCCCTCAGTGCGCTTTCCCGAAGAGAATGACTTTTCGGCCTTTGGGCTTCGGGGGGCGCCCTTTCAGCGTCTTCGTCTCGCCGTTCTGATCGACGGCGACAATCAGGCGCCCGCGCCCGTCGAAAACTTCCTCAAGAAGCTTCCCGCCTACGGGAACGTGACCATGGGCCGGGTTTTCGGAAATTGGTCCAAGCCCGCTTTCGAAGCTTGGTCGGATTTTTGCCGTCGAACGGGTTTCAGTGCCCGGCAACAGCACGACTACGTAAAAGGCAAGAACGCCACCGACATTGCGCTCGTGATCGACGCGATGGAGCTCGCCTTCGCCCGCAACGTGGAAGGATTCGTTCTGATCACGGCCGACAGCGACTTCACGCCGCTTGCCGTTCGGTTGAGGGAACTGGGATTTGTCGTGATCGGTGCGGGCCGGGCCGCAGCGGCGTCGCTTGCCGCCGCCTGCACGCAATACCATCGGCTCGAAGAGAATCCGCCCAAGATCGCGTGCGCCGAACCGGTTCGATACGTTCGGGTAGCCATCAAAGACCGTTCGACTTTCACTCCGGTTCCGCCGACTGACGATCCTTCAGTAGCCTGGTGCCGGGAACACACGGATGAAATCGCACGGCGCCTGAATGCCAAGGGCTCCATTGACTTTCGGGCTATCTCAACGGGCTCCGCAAGCATTCGAAAGCTTGCGTATCACGAAGTTCTGGGCGAACTGTGGGCCCACTGGCGTATCCATGGGTGGACGCCCATTCAGGCGGTCGGACTCTACGTCACTCGGCGCATCGGTTCCTTTGAGAATAAATGGATCGGCGTGAAAAGGTACCCGCAATTCTTCGGGCGAAATCCCGATCTGTACGAGGTGTCCGGTCAGTACTACCGGCTTCGTCCGGCTTGGTACGATCTTTCGCCGCTCAAAGACTTTCCCTTCGTTTTGCCCGAACGCCTGGCGGAGGAGGCGAAGACCGAGGCAAGGCCCGACCATTCGGTGCCGGCGGTGGGCGCCGCCCTGGCCGAACCTCTCGTCGAACCTTCTGAAAAAGCGGCGGAGCAGGGGACGCTTTTCACACTTCCCGAAGGGACGGTACCGATCTTAGGAAAAGCAAAACGTCCGTTGCTCCGCGTGTCGAGAAGGCTGATCGAACCCGTTCTCCCCGGATTCGAATTCGAGAAGGAGGTTTGGGAAACCCAAACGGTCTCGCCCGTAGCCGGCGGTTGATCCTCTTTCCATTCCGCCGAAAGGGGATTCCGAGGGCTTGCAGCGAGACCGATGCGATCACGCAAAGCCGATCGTGTTCTTGGGACCGTTCACCGTCTTCGCTTCTTCCTCCGCCTTGAGGCGGGCGACCCAGTCGTCGGCGTCGCGAAGGGGACGAAAGCGCGCCTGGCGGGCGACGGCCGAGAAGTCGCCGGGCGTCAATTTGTCGAGCTTCGAGAGAAGCGTTTCGGCCGTCTTCGTCCATGGGAGCTTGAACTGCTCCGCGTAGCGCTTCGCGAGCGTGAGCCGGGCCTCGGAACGAAGGAATCCGAAGGGAACCTTCCAGTCGAAGCGCCGCATGGCCGCTTCGTCGAAGTCGCGCATGAGGTTCGTCGTCGCGAAGAAAACGCCCTCGAAGTTCTCAAGCCGAGCGAGCATTTCGTTCACCTGCGTCGTTTCCCAGGAACGGGTACTGAGCTCGCGCGAACGGAAGAAGGAATCCGCCTCGTCGATCAGGAGAACGGCCTTGGCACGCTCCGCCTCGCGAAAGGCCCTCGCGATGTTCTGTTCCGTCTCGCCCACCCAGCAGCTTGCGAGTTCCGCATAGGTGCGGCGTAGGAGCGGACGACCGAGTTCGCGGGCGACCCAGAGCGCGAAGGCGGTCTTTCCGGTCCCCGGCGGGCCGTAGAGGCAAAGGCGCGCGGAACCCGAGCGTCGGATGCCTTCCACTAGCTCGTCGGGCCAAATTTCGGACGTGATGAGCGTAGGATCGTAGACTTCCGGGAGAATGCCCATGCCCGTCGCCACGTCGCCGAAGCGCTGAGCGCGCAGCGTCTCGGATACGAGCGACAGAACCATCTCGTCGGACGGTTTTCCGCCCATCGGTCCCACCGTGTCCACGACGCGGGTGACGCGGGCCATGACGCCCGGCGTGAGGGCCTTCGTCTGAACGAGGCGCTCTTCCGCTTCGTCCGAGAGGCGCATCGCCGTCATGTCCTGAATGAAGCGTCGGCGACCTTCCTGGTCGGGACCGTTCATTTCGAGCACGATGTCGAAGCGGCGCACGGTGGCCGGATCGATCTCCTCGATCGAGTTCGTGATCCAGAAGGTCGGCACCGGACAGGATTCGAGCCAGTGATGCAGACGCCCCTTGCGGTTGCCATGTGCAACCGAGACGTAGTGGTTCGACTTTCCCTTGCGCGTAGCCACACGTTCCGAAAAGGCGTCTTCCGCTTCGTCGAGCGCGAGGAGCGTGCGCTCGCCGCGCCGCAGGTAGACGGAGGCTGCGCGCCAACACTCGAGACGCGCACGGTCCGAATCGGTTTCGATCTCATAGAGTCGGGCGTCGAGTTCTTCCGCGACGAGGCGCGAGAGTTCGGTCTTCCCGGTCCCCGGAGGACCGTAGAGGAGGATGTTGACCCCTTGGCGCTTCTCGTCGAGCACGGTCCGCAGGTAGGGTAGGAGCGTGCTTTGGACGAGCGGAAGGTGACGGTAGTCCTCCGTCGTGAGGGAACTCATCGGGGCCTGACGTACGAGATCGCGAAAGATGACCTCTTCCGAAAGTTCGCGCTCGAGGAAACGGTTCCAGGGAATGCCCTCGCTGAATTCGATGAAGCCGAAGGTGGAGCGGTCGCTCTCCTCGGCGTAGCGCAGCAGCCCCGACGAAACGAGCGGGCCGTCGTCCGCCAGAATCGCTTCGATTTCGGAGCTTGATGCGTGAAGGACGCTGGCGATCGTTTCGACCCCGGCGGAATAGGTCATATAGCAGGTTGGGTTGAGTCCGAGCGCCGTTTCGAGAGGGTCCGAACGTTCCGCCAGAAGCAGGAAGGCAATCGTCTCCACCATCAGCGGGGTGAGATGGAAAGCGTCGGCGAGGATGGAGAAATTCGTGCGAAGAAAGGGCGGAAACGCCTTCTGCACGCGGGTTGCCGAGGTTTTACCAAAACGTTTTTCGAGGCGTTCGAGTCCGCCCTGCAACGCCTTGGGAACGCCGCGTCCGCGCTGTTGAACCCAAAACGTTCCCAGATCGCCGCGCCGGCCGTTGTTGAGGAGCGCCTGACCGTCCTCGAAGTAGGATCGATGTTCGTTGCGCAGAGCAGTCAGAAAGCTGCGGCGCTTCGCCTTCGCAAGCGGCGGGATTTCGTCCTCCTTGAGTCCGTCGGTGTCCCGGAGCCAGTCCCGGCCGCACTCCAAGTCCGTGAGACAGTCCTTGAGCTCGGTGTCGTCCCAATCCATGACCTTCTTGCCGAACTCCTTGATAGAAGCAAAAGTTCCGTCCGAGAGGAAGGGCTTCGCACGGTTCTCCACGAAAAGGTTTGTGACGTCCATGGCGAGCGAATGGGCGACGGAGGAGCCCATGATGCTGTCGGAGGGCGTGCAGTCGCACATTCGAATCTTGCGCCACAAATTGTCGCGAAGAAGCAGCCGGGCAATCCACGTTTCGACGATCGCTTCGAACGGGTCGTTTCGACGGGTATTCTTGCGGGAGGCAACCATTTTTCTGATCTCCTTGTTTGTCTGTAAGGAGATCATAGAGGCAGGGTGCGTCAGTTTCTGACGCACCCTGAACACGACGAAAACGTTCTATTAAACCGATTGAGAAGGACGATTGCCAATCATTTGCATCCCGTGCGAAAACGCGGGAAAATGACGAACGGTGAGGTCCTCGGAATGCTTTGCATCCGAGACACCGGAGGCGTTCGTTCTCGGAGGTTTCGACCAAGGAGAGCGAACGCCTTCTTCGTTGCGCGACCGTCAGGAATGGAAGGAACGGCGCGGCTTTTGTCTTTTGGGTTCCCGAGCGGGATCTCAAATGCACCTGCAAGACTCGCAGGGCGGCGTCCTCATGCGGCGATTGATTCTCGGGCGCGGCAAGACGTTTCGGACGCGAGCTGTCGGCGCACTTCGTTCACCACGACATCCGTCGGGAAGGTCTGCAGACAGAAGGCGAGCGAAGTGTCGGCCGATCGGGGGCAACGGGTGAGATGACCGCGGCGGCATTGGCGGCAGTCCGCCAGCGCGGGGTTCTTCAGAATCGTCACGCCGTTCGAACGCTGGAGCACCGCGATGTCGCTGTAGTGCCGATGCCCTCGACAAGGCGCGGGGCCCCATCGGGAAATCGACCCTGGGCCGAAGATAGCGATCGTTTTGAGTCCGACGGCAGCGCCACGTGCGTCGCGGACGTGTCGACGCCCACGTATAAGGACGCCTTACGCAGAAGGGCGCCCGTGCGGCCGAAGGTAAGTTTCCCGGAGAAGTTTCTCCAGGATTCGGGCGGCTGTTCCGAGGTCGCGTCCTTGATCTGCACCTCTTCCTTTTCGGAACCGCCGCCCGTAAAGGCAATGCGAAAACCTTCCGCGACGACGCATTTAGCGACCGCGCGCCAAACTTCCCGGGCGACGTCCTTGTCTGAGTACTTGCCGGACATGTGCAGTACGACGAAGGGACTTTCACGGCACCATTGCGAGTCCTCAGCCGACAACGCGCTGTAAGGCGCGTAAGGATGAACTTCCGGAACGGACGACTTTCCGGTTTCCCTGGCAATGGGAGCGAGCAGGGCGGCGATGCGATCGAGTTGGTGCGCGGAATCGTCCAAAGGAATAAGGTCGGAGATGAGATTCCGGCGCAAACGATCCTGCGTCTCGTGCATTACCTGTTTTCGCCCGGCCGCGAACCCGTAATAGAAGGCGCGGTCGCTCGTAAGCGTGCAGACGGACCACTCGAAACGGTTCCAGAGGTACCGCAGGTCCGAGAGCAGGTCGGGAAGATTCGGTTTGTCTTCGACCGTGATGACGCCGTCGATTCCCGGGACGCCTTCGATGATGGAGGCGTTGCGGCGAAAGGTCAGAAGCCACGTCTCCGCGTCGGGACGAAGGAAGCGCACGGCCGGTCCCAGCGCAGCGGCCAGAAGCGCGTCGCCGAGGTCGCGAAGCGAGACGATCAGGATCCGAGGTTTGTGAGCGGGAAGGCCGGCGAAGACGGCGGGTGTGATCGTAAACATCAGGATCGGCTCCGAAGACAGGTTCTTTCAGTTCATTCGAAAAGAGTCTAGGAAGCGGATCGTGAAGAAGGCGTGACACCGCAAAAACGAGTTACAACCGTACTGCCGCAGGG
This sequence comes from uncultured Sutterella sp., assembly GCA_949282745.1. Taxonomy (GTDB): domain Bacteria; phylum Pseudomonadota; class Gammaproteobacteria; order Burkholderiales; family Burkholderiaceae_F; genus Sutterella. The sequence goes on from CASDQM010000020.1 coordinate 11,516, forward strand.
ATGATAAGTTTTGACGGACGAGATTTTCCGTCACGCATCGGTGACTTTGACGTCACGAATTCGTCACGGAAGAGGGCGGTCTTGCGAATGGTAGAAGGACCTCGATCGGGAAATGTTCGACGGTCGTTATTAAAGAAAAAGCGCAAAATCTTTAATAACGGGTTTTCTTATTAAAGTTTTTGAGCGGGGCGTGACGATGTCGCAACGGAAGAACGACTTGAGCGAGAACATCTATACGTCTTTCTACCGGCCAAAGATAGGTGCGGACGGCATTTGGGAACTTCCGCTTGTTCTCGAGACGGTCTCGGAAGCGAACGGTACGACGATTCCGTTGCCGTTGCCGTACCGAAAGCTCAACGCCGAGGTGCTTGAGTACCTTGAGGACGTCGCGCAGCAGATGCCCAAGGGCGAAGAGGCGCGGATCGTCGTGTACCTGCCGATGGAACAAATTCAACCCGGGCTTGAGCAAAAACTCAACAAGGTCATCGACATCTACGGGGACGTTCGCCTGGCAAGGCTCAAGCGCGAAGAGAAACGCGCCTTGCGCGCGGCCTTGAGCGCCTTGGCGTGGGGTTTTGCATTCATGCTTGTCTGCCAGATCATCGGAGTCTTTGCTGATTTCCCGGAACATCCGACGCTCACGAATACGATTTCCGAGGGCTTCCTGGTACTGGGTTGGGTGGCGCTCTGGAAACCGTTCGAAACGTTGCTGTTCGATTGGCGTCCGTCGGTGCAGAGAAGAAAGCTTCACGAGTGCTTGGCGACGATGCCGGTGGTGCTGCGGCCGTTGCCGGCGACACTCAAGAGCCGATTAACGCTCGAAGGCTTCTGAAGGCCGACGGACGGAAAACCTGCTGAAAACACTTCAAAAACTATTCAACATAATAGCAGTTATGAAGAATATTGAGTTTGAAAGGCAAAATGCGCTTGAATTTCGGAATCCGATCCGACGCAACTTGTTTGAAGGCTTCTGAACCGGAACTTTGACCGTTCGTGTGCTGAAACCCACTTCCTTTGACTTCATCGGTTCGTTCTTCGAGGCTTCCGGTTCTCCAACGTGCTCTGCGTCGTCAGCGTCTTCTTCATCTGGCTGCGACCTCTGTTTCTTTCGACCGAAACCTTTCTTCCCGGTTCGGATTTCCTTTTGTTTTCACTCCACCGAGACGTGTGGACTTCTTCAGCGACCCCAAAGAACCCTTTGGAGCTTCGGTTCCATGTTCCGACGTTCCGGCCTGAACAGCTTCGAGCGTCCGGATGAGCCCGCCGTTTGTATGCCTTGGTTTGCGTCGATGCTCGTTCGTACGCCGTCTCGGCCACCGCGCCACGTCGTCCCGCCGCACATCGCCGGTTGCCGTGTTGTCCGCGCTACAACGGACAACCTCTGGAAGCATCCCTGCGGCGGAACTTCTTGAGGTCCTGTCCGGCATCGGCCTGGGCCTGGGCAACGGCTGCGTCTTATCGAACCTGACTTTGTGACTCAGGCAGCTTTCACGTTCCATTTCGAGACAACCGCCCTTCCCTTTGATTTTTCTTTCTCTTTGAATAAATTGCGTTGCAATTGATTTTCGTGTTTCAAACGCCCGTCAGAATCTTTCCATTTGTAGGCAGAAGAAAGGCCGCGCCCTCGTGGGAATCGCGGCCCGTAGTCAGATGAATTAGGAACTCGACGTCAGTAATAGGAACTGCTGCGCTCGATCCAGAGCTCGTGGATCTCTTCCATCGTCTTGCGGGAGAGCTTCCCTTCGAATTCTTCGCGCGTAAGTTCGTAGGCGGTCCAGACCTTACGTTCGTTTCCGAAGAAGAACGAAAGCTCGAGCGGCGTCAGCTCGTCCGAACGGAGCTTTCCGACCCAGGCGGCAAGAAGTTCCGGATTGGGCATGAGCGAAATCTGCTCCCACTCATAGATTTCCTTCTCGTCCATCTCGCCGAACTCTTCCCGCTTGTCTTCGGGAATCCAGAAGCCCGGCTGCTTGTACTGGCGCGTAAAGAGGCTCAGTTCCAGGGAATCGTCCTCAAGACCGTACGGCAAGGCCCAGACGCCGCGAAGCGAGCGGATCGTTTTCGCCACGGTGAGCGGCCCGAAGAGCGCGAACCCGGTGCGCCAGGGAACGGGAATGCCGTTGTCCCCTACCTTTCTCGGGTACTTCGCGGCGAAGCGGAGCATCGCCATGGCAAGGAAAAGAATCTTCTCGGAGCGTACGTTGAACTGTTGCGCAACAATGGTCATGGACTTTTCGAAGTGATGTACGAGGAGGTCGAGGCGGCCCCCGACTCTGGTCAAGAAGGAACCTTAATTATGCCGATCGTTCGGAGACTTCGGGGCGATTTTTGGAATCGGTAACGTTTATCGATATGCTCGCCCCCGAAAATCACGAAGGGCACGAACCCCATCCGGTTCGTGCCCCTCGCTTTTGGAAGGAATCGGGATCAGTCGACGGCGACCATCACGCTCGAAGCCTTGATGACGGCATAGGCCTTGTCACCAACCTTCAGGCCGAGGTTCTGGGCGGAATTCGTCGTGATCGAAGAAACGATTTTCTCGCCGGCCGCCGTTTCAATGGTCACTTCCGTCGTGACGGGACCTTCCTTGATGGCGACGATCTTACCTTCGAGGCAATTGCGGGCGGAAATTCGCATGGCTGTGACTCCTTTGATTGCGTTTACGTGTGAGTGCTCAACAGCCACGAGACAACTGTATTGGTTTTGAGCCGTCCCTGGCAACAAGCGTTTTCCCTAAAAAGAATAGCGAACATGTCGTCTCTTTCTTTTAGTCTCTTCCGCTTGAATATTTCGCTGATCGGTTTTTTAGTTTTGTGAGGTGTCCCGAATCGTTTCCGATGGAGCGCTTTCGAGCCCCCTTCACGAAAACGAAGGGTACAACATTCGTCGATGAGAAAAGTTGATTTCTCCGGTCGGGTTTACGATTTTTTTCGATTGGACAAGGAAATACTCTGTTCTTAAAGAGCGTGTCGGAGCGCTACACTTGTCTCATCGCGGGCGAACGCGTTTGCGCCCGTCTCCCATACAAAATGCAATAAGAAGGAGTCTTTCGATGCAATACGACTTCACGACGCTCACCGAGCGCCGCGGTACGAACTCGATGAAGTGGAAGGGACCGGAAAACGAACTGCCCGCCTGGGTGGCCGACATGGACTTCCGGACGGCGCCCGCCATCACCGAAGCGGTGATGGAAAAGGCCGGCAAAGGGATCTTCGGCTACTCCTGGATTCCCGAATCTCTCCTCGACACGGTTTCCTCCTGGTGGTCCCGCCGCTACGGTTGGACGATGAAGCACGAGTGGATGCACTTCGCGACGGGCGTGATGCCCGCGATCCATTCGATCGTGAAGAGCCTCACGGCGCCGGGCGACGGCGTCGTCGTGATGACGCCTGTGTACCACTGCTTCTTCCACGCGGTCGAATGGAACGGCCGCGTGGTGCGCGAAGCTCCGCTTCACTTTGAAAACGGCGCCTACCGCTTCGACCCGGAAGCCTTGGAAGCGGCCCTCAAGGAACCCGCCTCCACCCTCCTCCTTCTTTGCAATCCGCACAACCCGACGGGCGAACTCTGGACGCGCGAAGAACTCGCGGAAATCGGGCGTATCGCCGCCAAGCACGGCGTTCCCGTCGTGTCGGACGAAATTCACTGCGACCTCACGGACCCGGGCTCGGTCTACACGCCCTTCGCTTCGGTGAACGAAGAGTGCGCGCAAAACGCGATCGTGACGGTTTCGCCCTCGAAGACCTTCAACATCCCCGGCATCAACACGTCCTTTGTCATCGTTCCGAACGAAGGGCTGCGCGGCCGCGTCTTCTGGGGGCTCGACCGCGACCAGGTCGGTTTCCCGAGCGCCATTGCGATCGAAGCGACCCAAGCCGCCTACGGACAAGGCGAAGCCTGGGTGGAAGAGGTCCGGGAAGTGCTCGCCCGCAACAAGGAACGCGTCGTATCCTTCCTGCACGAGGAACTTCCGCAGCTCAAGGTCACGCACCGCGAAGCGACCTACCTCGTATGGATCGACTGCTCGGCCGTGACGGACGACGCCGACAAGATGGTCGAACACATTCACAAGACGACGGGACTCGTCGTTTCCCCGGGAAGCCAGTTCCGCGGAAACGGCCGCGCGTGGATCCGCCTCAATCCCGCGACGCAGCCCGAACGTCTCGAAGAAATCCTCCGGCGCTTTGCCGAAGGCGTGAGGACTTTCGCCGCCTAAGACCAAGGGCGGCCCGATTCGAACCGAAAGGAGATTGTCTATGACCCATCGTTTCGATTGTCAGTACATCAACGGTCAGTGGATCCCGTCCACCGGCGACGCCAAGATCGAAGTCGAAAATCCCGCGACGCGCGAGATCTTCGCGACGGTCCCCGACGGCACGGTGGAAGACGTCGACCGCGCCGTCGCGGCCGCTAAGGCGGCGCAGCCCGCCTGGGAAAAGGTCCCGATGGCCGAGCGCGTGGCGCTCATGCGCCGCGTGATCGACTACCTCAAGGCCCACGCCGACGAAATCACGGAGCTCGAAGTGAAGGAATTGGGCGCCCCGGTCACCTTCACGCGTAATCTGCACGTGAACTATCCGATCGCCCGCATCGTGTCGTTTACGGACTTGGCCGAGAAGTTGCCTGATCACTACGACTTCCCCGAATCGACCTGCACGCGCGAACCCGTCGGCGTCGTCGCCTGCATCACGCCCTGGAACTACCCCTTGGGCCAGGTCGTGCAGAAGGTGCCGCCCGCCATCCTGATGGGAAACACCTGCGTTCTGAAGGCAAGCCAGCATACGCCCCTTACCGCCTACTTCCTTGCCGAAGCCTTTGAGGCGGCGGGTCTCCCGCCGGGCGTCTTCAACCTCGTATCGGGCCGCGGCCGAAGCCTCGGCGATCGTCTGGCGACGCATCCCGACGTAGACATGGTGAGCTTCACGGGGTCCACCACGGTCGGATCCATGCTGGGTCAGAGGGGACTTGCCTCGCTCAAGCGTCCGCATCTGGAGTTGGGCGGTAAGTCGCCGTTTGTCTTCCTGCCGGGCATCGAAAACCTCGAGCCCGCCGTAAAGAAGCTCTTTGATTCGATCTTCCTCAACGCGGGTCAGACCTGCACGGCCCTCTCGCGTCTGCTCGTTCCGGAAGCCGAGTTCGACCTCATCGTCAAGGAACTCCTTCGTCAGATCCCGAACTACCGCACGGGCGATCCGACGGACGCGAAGACGGCCGTGGGGCCCCTCTCTTCGCTCGCGCAGTACCGCAAGGTCCGCTCCTACCTTGAGCTCGGCCTCGAAGAAGGCGCGACGCTCATCGCCGGCGCCGTGCCGCCCGAAGAACCCGAGGGTGGCTACTTCATCGAACCCGCGATCTTCACGAACGTGAAAAACGACATGCGGATCGCCCGCGAGGAAATCTTCGGACCGGTTCTCTGCGTTCTCACCTACAAGACGCTCGACGAAGCGGCCGCGATCGCCAACGACACGGTCTACGGCCTCAACGCCGCGGTTTGGGGAAAGAAGGACGAGGCGATTGACATGGCCAAGCGCATCCGCGCGGGGAACGTCTACGTCAACGACGGTCCGCGCGACATCACGGCGCCCTTCGGCGGCATGAAGGCGAGCGGCCTCGGGCGCGAAGGCGGTCCGGAAGGGCTCTTCGCCTTTACGGAATGGCGCGCAATCTTCGACAAGGGCGTGCTCTGAGCCCGTGAAACATTAAAGCCCCGAGCGGGGCTTTAATGAGCAAGGGGGCGTTCGATCGGTGTCGGGCGCCCCTTCTCTTTGGGTGCCCGCCCGAGCGTCACCGTTCTCTTTCGGATGCCTTCGTCCGACCCCCGTTCGGCGACGCCCGTGCAGGATTCGCGCCTCTCTCTTCGACGTTTTCCTCCACGCCCCCATTGTCGTCCCCATCCGAAGCCTTCAACGCCGCCCGACGGCGTTATTCGCCGTGATGCCGACAGTGTTTCCTACGGCGAAACCCTGGAGAGCGGCATGATTCCCGCCGATGACTGTCCGACAAAGAGTTCACGCACAGTGAAAACCCCCGCCGCGGGGAAGCGACGAGGGTCTCAAAAAGGATGGGCTCAAGAGCGCCTTGCGGGCTTTCGCACGGCCCGCAGACTCGGCGTGCGCGCGCCGGGCGTGGAAACGGCCTTCTTCGGGGCGGACTTTTTCGATTCTTCGGCAAAGGCCTCGAAATTCTTCTCCGGATGGAGTGCGAAGAAGTCTTCGGGCGTAATGCCGCGCTCAAAGAGCGCGATCTCTTCGGGAAGAAGCGGAATGATCTCGAGAAGACCGCGAGCGTACCAGCCTTCGTTGGCCCTGGACGAAAGATCGTCAAAAACGTCCTCCGTAAAGGGATACGTCTTCTCGCCGTCGAATACGAGGGCGGCCTCCTCGAAGCCGCGCGGCCAGACGCCTACGTAGCCCACGTAGTCGTAGCCCGGAATCCATTTGTCGTATTCGTCGTCCGCAAAGTGCTGCAGGGAATAAAGCGACACGGGCTTTTGATCGGGAGGATTGAAGTCGCTCCGGATCTCGGGAAGGACGAGTTTCTTCAAAAGCGACGCGACGGCCTTCTTCACGGTGAGATCCCGGAAGGAATCGACCGTCTCGCCGATGCGCACGAGATAACGCACGCCGAAGACCGGTGACTGCGTGGGGAAGCCGTGAGCGGTCGCGACCCAGCGCTCGCCCGTATCGTTCCTGCGGCGAAGCAGTGCCGCCCTAAACCCGTCGCGGATCGTGAACCAGTCGACGACTTCGCAGTCGTTCCAGTGTGCGAGCCGCTCCAGGTTCCGACAGTCGGCTTCGAGCGCCTCGTCGATCTCTTCCCGTTCCTCGGGTTCCAGATGGAAGTCGTCCGGATCGCTGCTCGGTGCGCGGCGCGGGAGCCAGTTTTCGAAAAATTCAATCTGGAGGTCCGGAATATCGCTTCCCTGTATCGCGTCGAGGAGCGTTTCGCAGATCTCGCGCACGTCGTGGTCTTTGGCTTCCTTGGCGCGGATCAACTTGTCCGCGAGGAGGATGCGGTGCCGGATGTTGGATTCGCGATCGAGCAAGTCGGGCGAACAAAGGAAGAAGACTTCCTTCGCCTCCTCAAATCGGAACGGCTCGTAGTCGTGGTGAAGCGAAAGAAGCATCGACCAGAAGGAGTTCAAAATTTCCACGGGCACGGCGATTTCGGCATCGGCCAGGTCGCCGTCGTTCAACTCCTTGAGAAGCGCCATGCCGGCGGCGCGTCTTGCGAGAACATCGTCGACGTCGGCGGGCTCGACGAAGTTGCCGAGGAACCACGCGGCGAGTTTGCCGTAGACGGCGTACGCCTTGGCGCGCTTTCTCGTTAGACGCAGGCAATCGATGAAATGACGCGCGGTCCGGACCGCCTTGGGGTTCCCGAGTCCCTCCTCCTCCACCGCCACGACCGCGGCCAAGGCGACCATGGCGCAGCAATAGGGCGGGATTTCTTCCCACTTGACGTTCCCGAAAGTCTCAAAGAAATTGCGGTAGGTCTGCCCGTCCCACGAGGAAAAGAGCGCCCTGAGCACTTCGGACTCGCTCGGCGTCTTCGCGAGCGGTTCGGAGACGGCGGGGGCGTTGCGCACGACCGGTGGCACCCAGACCACGTCCAGGTATTCGAGGACGTTGGAAGGTTCCTTGTTGGGGCACTTGTAGGGCGACATGTTGCGCACCGCACGGTCCACGGCGCCATCGACGTCGCCCGAAAGCCATTTTTCGCGCAGGAACAGGGCCTCGGTGTCGGGCACGGCAAAGGGCGCGTCGTCGAGTGCGGGAACGGAAAGATCTTCGCAGCTGCGGATGAAATTCACATAGGTTTCCACCTCCGCCACGCATTCCTTCTCGCGACGGTCGGGGTGACGGCGGGAGATTTCAACGAAATCGCCGCTCATGCCGAGCAGAACGTGATAGCGGATTTGATCGCGCATGGGCGCCGAGGCTTTGAGACCGTCGATAAGACGAGACCACCGACGGAACATCTCCGCATCTTCCGCCTTCGTGAGCTCGAGTCCGAGGCGGAAGAATTCGAGGGCTTCCTCGGGCTCTTCGAAATTCTTGTCGTACCGGCAGTCCTGTTTTTCGTAGAGGTCTGCGAAGAATTTCCAACAAAGAAGGGCCTCTTCCTCGCGTTCCATGATAATCAGGTGCCTCGCTATGCAGAGGAGCGCCGTCGGCTTGACCACCTCGGGGTTCCGACCCAACCGATCCCAAATGTCGAGGATGACGTACGAATCGAATTCGAGCTTCGCCACTGAGAAAATGATGTCGGCTTCTTTCTGGTTGTAGGGGAAGTCGGGGAAATCGCGCCAAAACTGACACACGGCTTCAAAGTCGCCGTTCAGAATGTAGTTGTTCAGAATCGCACGGGCATGGCGCACCCAATCGTTCTTTTGTTTCTTCACGGTCTGCTCCTTGGGCTTCAGGGACGAGAGAAGCCATTATGGCACGGTCGTATTCCTAGAGACATAACGTGATTCGTCACCGAACCGAATTTGCCGGCGCCCCGTTGCCGACCCCCGACCCCTTCGGGATACATGCCGGGGCGACTTGCCCGTCTGCCTCAGGCGGCCGCCTCAACCCGAAGGCCGAGAACTCCCCTTACAAACGCAATGCGTGAAATTGTTGCGCTTTCGTCACGAAAGTACGGTCGATCAAGCGCTCGACGGCCGCGTACGTCCGACTTTGCCTCTGCCGGAACCCTTGGAAATACTTTCTCAGGCAAGCGTCGCCACGAGCAGCGCCTTGATAGTGTGCATGCGGTTTTCCGCCTGTTCGAACACGATCGAGCGCGGCGACTCAAAGACCTCCTCCGTCACCTCGAGACCGTCGGCGAGATTCGGGTGGCGCTCGATGATCGTCCGGGCGACCTTCGTCTCGGCGTTGTGAAAGGCCGGCAGACAATGCATGAACCGGACGTCGGGGTTCTCCGTAGCGGCGACGAGCCCGGCGTTCACCTGATAGGGAAGCAGCGCCCGGATGCGTTCGTCCCAGACCTCGGCGGGCTCCCCCATGGACACCCAGACGTCCGTGTGAAGAAAGTCGCAGCCCTTCACTGCCTCCACAGGATCTTCGGTGATCGTCACCTTCGCACCCGAGGTCTTCGCCATCTCGAGGGCCATATCGACGACTTCCTGCCGGGGTTGACAGGATTTCGGCGCGGCGATGCGCACGTCCATCCCCATCTTGGCGCCCGCCGTCAGAAAGGAATGCCCCATGTTGTTACGGGCGTCGCCGAGGTACGCAAAGGAGATGTCCCGCCAGGGTTTCCCGCTGGCCTCCCGCATCGTCATGAGGTCGGCGAGCATCTGGGTCGGGTGCCATTCGTCCGTGAGGCCGTTGAAGACCGGCACGCCCGCGTGGGCGGCGAGTTCCTCGACCGTTTTCTGCGAGAACCCTCGAAATTCGATCGCGTCGTACATTCGTCCGAGTACGCGCGCGGAATCCCGAACGCTCTCCTTAAGACCGAAATGCGAGGTCTGCGGATCAAAGACCGTTGTGAGAGCGCCCTGGTCGTGCGCCGCGACTTCAAAGGCCGCACGCGTGCGCGTGGAGGCCTTTTCGAAGATGAGGGCGATGTTTTTCCCCTGCAGGCGCTGTCTTTCCTTGCCCGACCGTTTCTCTTCCTTGAGTTCGAACGCAAGACGCACGAGATGATCCACTTCCTCGGGCGTATGGTGCACGAGGGAAAGGAGACTGCGGTTTTTGAGATTGACGGCCATGAAGGGACACCTCCGACGCAAACGGGTTCACGGACGAAGTGAGAATACCAAAGCGCGACAGGACGATCGATCCGCCAACGGACATAGGCCGATCGAATCTGCGGATCCTCCGAAAGGGTTGCCCTGGAAGGAAGAGAAGCAAAGCCGGCCTAACCCGCCTTTTCCTTCCCGTACGGGCTCTCAAATCCAACAGAGGTTTTCCCGAAGGTCTTGCAGGACGTGGCTCTCAATCGAGCCCCTCTTTGACGAAAGCGTCCCGCTCTTCGTTTCTTTCGTGACGCGTTCGCTAAAAGGCCGGGCGCGGGGCCCGGCCCAAACCCGTGGGTTGGAGTCTGTCAGGAACGCTTCGCAGGCTTGCGGACGGCCCGGAGGCTCGTGACGCGCTTTGCCGCGGGGCGCAGCGCAGGTTGCGGCGCAGGCTTCTTCTCTTCGGGAGCAAAGAGCGCAAAATTGCGATCGGGATGAAGCGCAAAGAAGTCTTCCATCCGAACGCCCCGCTCGAAGAGAACGAGCTCGTCGGGAAGAAGCGGAATCACTTCCAGATACGCGCGCCCGCAGAGGAGGCTCTGTTCCTCTTCAGGGAGACGGGTGAAGGCCTCTTCGTTGAGAAGCTCTTCATGACCGGGCTTGAAGAGGACGGCGGGGTGTTCGAGTCCGCGCGGAACGGTGCAGACGAAACCCGCGTAGTCATAGCCCGGAATCCACTTGTCGAATCCGTCGTCGGCGAAATGCCGCAAAGAATACACGACGCCCGGCATCTGTTCGGGTGCGGTGAATTGAAAGCGGATTTCGGGGAGGACGAGCTTCTGGATGAGGGTGAGCAAAGGCTTTTGCGTCGAAAGCGTCCGGAAGGAGTCGGCCGTTTCGCCGAGCCGCAGGAGGTAGCGGGAGCTGAACTGCGGATGATTCGTTGCAAACCCGTGCGCGACGACGACCCAGCGCTCGCCCGTGTCGGCCCGGCGGCGCAAAAGCGCGGCCCGAACGCCCATGCGGACGGGAAGCCAGTCGAGGACTTCCATGTCGTTTGCGTCAGCCAACCGTTGGACGGCTTCGCAGTCGATATCCAGATGATCTTCGACCTCAAGCCTTTCGTCGGGCTCCATGGTGAAGTCGTCCGGGTCGAAGCTCGGCGCGCGGCGCGTGAACCACCGATAGAAGTATTCCTTGTCTTCGTCCGAGAGTTCGCTCTCGTCGATCGCCTCGACCGCTTCCTCGCAAATCTCGCGAACGTCGACCTCCGTCGCGTCCTTCGAGCGGATCAGACGGTCGACGAGCGCGATGCGGTAGCGAACGTTCGACTCCTCGGCGCAGATGCCGTGCGGACACGAGAAGTAAAGCTCGATCGCCTCTTCAAACCGGAAGGGCTCGTAGTCGGTGTGAAGGAAGAAGTTCGTCGACCAGACGGACTGCAGAATTTCGACGGGGTCCGTGGCCTCGGCAAGGAGGAGGTCGCCGTCGTAGAGTTCAACGAGCAGTTCCAGCCCGACGCGGCGGGCGTCAAGCACTTCGTTGACGTCGGCGGGATCGATGAAGGTCTGAAGGAACCAGTCGGCAAGTTTCCCGTAGACGGCGTAGACCTTGGCGCGCTTCTTCGTGAGCTTGAGGTTCTCGACGAAAAGGCGCGCGAGACGCACCGCCTCGGGATTCTTGAGGCCGTCCTCCTCCACCGCCACGGCGCAGGCAAGACCCACCATGGCGCAGCAATAGGGAGGAATCTCCTCCCACTTCACGTTTCGGAAGATCTCAAAGAAGTTGCGGTAGGTCTGGCCGTCCCAGGAGGCGAAAAGCGCCGCGAGGACCTCGCGTTCGGTCGCGGTCTCGGCAAGGGGCGCGGGAACATCGGGGGCGTTCCGAATGACGGGCGCCTCCCAGATGACGTTCATGTATTCGATCGCGCAGGAGGGTTCGGACGCGGGGATTCTCGCCTTCGCGACGAAGCGCATCGCGCGCTCGACGGCCTCGTCGAGGTCGCCCGCGAGCCACCGTTCGCGAAGGAAGACGGCTTCGGCGTCGGGGACGGCGAAGGGCGCATTGTCGATCGCACGGACGGAAAAGTCCTCGCAGCCGCGAACGAAGTTCACGAGAAATTCCGTCTGCGCGGCGTATTCGTTTTCCCTGTACTCGGGCGAATAGAGCGACATCGCCTCGAAGTCGCCGCGAAGGCCCTGGAGAATCTCGTAGCGGATCCGTTCGCGGTCGCGCCGCTTCGCCTGCATCGAGTCGAGGAGCCGCTGGATTCGAGTGAGCGCTTCCCTTCCCTTCTCCCAATGAAGGTCGAGACCGATGCGGAAGAATTCAAAGGCCGCGTGCGGATGGGGAAAGGTCGCTTCGTAGTCGAACTCGGCCTCTTCGTAGCGCTTGGCGACGAATTCCCAGTTGCGCTCGGCCTCGTCGAGGCGATCGAGATTGATGAGATGCTGCGTGACGTTGAGAAGGACGTCGACGGCCATGCCTTCGACGGGCCGGCCCAGACGGTCCCAGACGTTTACTACCACGTCGGAATTCTGCTGAATCTGCGCGGAAGCGAAGATGTAGGCCACCTCCTGCTCCGTGTAGGGAAAGTCGGGGAAGTCGATCCAGAATTGGCAAATCCCGTCGTAGTCGCCGGATTCAAAGTGGGAAATCAGAAGCGCCCGAGCGCGGCGGACCCGGTCTTTCTCATTGTTCGTCACAGGGGAACTCCACTGTTGGTTTCGATACGAAGGAGCATTATCGCAGAGCGGCAGAAGAAAGGAGCGGAAAGACGGACGGGCGGCCCGAAAAATCGAGGGCGGCGCCCGGAATGTGCGGAAGGAAGCCACATTTCCGCGGAGAATGCGTCCGCTCTCCTTTCGCCTCGGCTACACTCAGTGTTTTCGTTTGGACGGCAAGAGAGATGTTCGAAGACAAGAAGCTCGTCATTTTCGATTTGGACGGCACCCTCATCGATTCGCTCGACATGTGGGACCGCGTGGACGTGGAGATCGTCCGCCGCGTGAGCGGCACGGCGCCCGACCCCGCCGAAATGGAGGCTTTCCGCAAGGAAATCCTCCGCGAAGTGGCCGATCGAAAGGACGCCTACGTTCTCTACTGCGGCGCGATCGCCGACCGCTGGCACCTCGACGTCTCGAAGGAAGACCTTCACGCACAGCGCTACGAAGTGGCGCGCGAGATGCTCGTCTCGGGCGTCGCCTGGCGAAAGGGCGCCGTGAGCTTCGTCAAGGCCCTGCGCCGCCGCGGCATCCGCACCGCGATCGCCACGACGACGAAGCGCAGGAACGTCGACGTCTATTCCGCCGAAAACGAAGGAATGCGCGCCGAGGGGATTCTCTACGACCTCTTCGACGCCGTCGTGACGCGCGAAGACGTGGAGCAGATCAAGCCTTCGCCCGAATGCCATGAGACGCTCATGAAGCGCCTGGGCGTCGGCCCCGAAGAAACGCTCGTCCTCGAGGATTCCCTCATCGGCCTTGACGCCGCGCACCGCGCGGGCGTGGCCGTGGGCGTCATCGACGAACCCCACAACGACGCCGAACGCGAAGAATTGAACGCCCGGGCCGACTTCACGTTTGCCGACTGGCCCGAAATCGAAGAACGTTTTCTCAACGAAATGACGAAGGGAGACCGCCCGTGACCGACCGCATCGAACGCTCGAAACTCAAGCTTCGCACCCTTTTCGGCGGAACGGACCGCGTCTTTGCCGAAACCGATCCGGACTTTGCGAAGCTTCGCGACCGCTTTGTCTTCGGGGACATTCAGGACAAGGTGAACCGGCCCGACGCCGTGAAGGCTCTGGTGTCGCTCGCCGTCCTCGCCACGATCGGCGAGCGCGAGACGATCGCGGCCCACGCGCGCGCGGCGCTTCGCACGGGGGCCTCGCCCGAATCGATCAAGGAGACGATCTACCACACCGCGCCCTGGATCGGCTTTCCGAAGGCCCAGGCGGCGCTCCGTGAAGTGAACGGCGCGCTTTCGCTCGCGGGCTTTCCCCTGCCCCTGCCCGACGCAGGCCGCGTGACGGAGGAAACGCGCATGCAGGCGGGCGAAGAGATTCTCGAGGTCCTCGGCCTTGCGCCCGAAGCCTCCGACTCCCCCGCCGTGACGATTCTGAACGAAGCAGCGCTCAAGGGCTTCGCCTGCGGCGACATCGCAAGCCGCGGCGTCCTGTCGCTTCCGCTTCGCGGCCTCATCTGGTTCGTGGTCGGAGCGGCGCTCGGGGCCGACGCCGACACGACGGACGAACTCGTTGAAATGAATCTGCGCCTCGGCAATACGGAAGAGGAACTGCGCGCCGCGCTCGTTCTCACCGTTCCGTACATCGGGGTTCTGCGTGCGCGCGAAGTGATGCGCTATCTCGATACGCGGGAAGAAGACGACGCGGAGGATTGACGCGAAGCCTTACACCCGAACCTTACGCCAACGGCCGCAATCCCTTAGCGGCCGTTTTCCGTATGACGGCTCCGAGGCGCAAGAGTAGCGCCGAACGGATGGCCGAGGACTGCCAGAAAAGCGGCACGTCGATGGAGCGTTCCGGGGCGATCTCGGCGATCGCTCCCTTATCAATCCACGGCTTCACAAGGCTCTCCGGCGCCATGCACCAACCGAGTCCCCGCGCCGCGAGGTCGATCATGGCCGTGGGCGACGGCGCGTAGTGAACGACGCCCGTGAAGGCTTCGGGTACGATGCCGAAGGACGCGAGATAACGATCCTGTAGCGTGTCCTTGCGGTCGTAGAAAATCACGGGGGCGCTGCGAAGCGCCGTATCGAGCCCGGCAGAACGGAACGACGCCGCCAAGGCGGGCGACGTCACCGCGACGTAGCGCATGGCACCCAAAGGCGTCGAGCGGGCGCCCGCAACCGGGTGACCTTCCGAAGTAACCACGGCGATCGCGGTGCCGTTTCGAAGGCTCTCGAGCGCACGGTCCTGATCGTCAGTGAGAAGCTCGATCGACACGCGTTCACCTTTTGTCTCCGACGCAAAGTCCGCGAGCGCTTCCGGAAGCCAGGTCGCAAGTGAATCATTGTTGACGAGGATAGTGAGACGCGCCGTCTCGTCACCCTCTCCCGGTCGAAAGTCCGTGAGCGTTTCCGATTCGAGCAGACGCATCGACTGCGCTCGGCGAAGGAGCTTTTCTCCCGCCTCCGTCGCGACGGACGGGACCCCGCGCTTTACGAGTACGGCACCGAGCCGGTCTTCCAGTCCTTTTATGCGCTGGGACAAAGCCGAAGGCGTGATGCAGAGACGCTTGGCCGCCCGATCGAAACTTCCTTCTTCGATGACGGCCAGAAAGGCTTCGAGTTGAGGATGCAGCAGTGCCACGGCGTTCTTCCCTTGTTCCAGTCTTCAGTTATTCTTCACAGCGTGAAGGAACTTTCATTTTACTGCAGAGACTGAGCCCGCTAAGATCCCTCTTCGACAAACCGCCATCCATTACCCTCACAAAAAAGGACATCTCATGAACATTTCCGCCGCACTCGCGGGTTTCGGCACGGGCGCCGGGCTCATCATCGCCATCGGGGCGCAAAACGCCTTTGTATTGCGTCAGGGCCTTCGCCGCGAATACGTGGGGCTCGTCGTTCTCACCTGCATCTTCGGGGACGTCCTCTGCATTACGCTCGGCGTCGCCGGGATGGGCGCGGCCGTCAAGGCGCACCCCTTGGTGCTCGAAATCTTCCGCTGGGGCGGCGCGGCGTTTCTCGCCTACTACGGGTGCCTCGCGCTCAACCGTGCGCGCAAAGGCGACGAAGCCCTCGGCGTCTCGGGAAAGGACGGCGATTCCGTCGTTACGCCCAGGCGCGTGCTTGCGGCCTGCCTCGCCTTCACCTTCCTCAATCCGCACGTCTATCTCGACACGGTCGTGATGCTCGGAAGCATCTCGACGCAGTTCGCCGGAAGCGACCGCTGGGTCTTCGCGCTCGGCGCTTACTGCGCAAGCACGGTGTGGTTCACGGCGCTCGGCTACGGCGCAAAGCGCCTGCAGCCCTTCTTCCGCAAGCCCCGCTCCTGGCAGTTGCTCGACCTCTTCATCGCGATCGTGATGTTCTCGATTGCGCTCACGCTCGTCCTCAATCCCCTCACCGACATCGCGGCCTGAGCGAAGAAGAAACAAATCAAACTGCAACGCTTCGGGCGAGGACCAGACCTTCTTCGGTGAGTCGCCAAACGCCTTCCGGCCCCGTCATCCAGGCGGCCGCGGCAAAGGGTTCCTCCGGACGCGGCAGAGCCCGAAGGCTCGCCGCAACCTCCTCCCTCACCGCAACCTCCTCGTCCCCCATCCAAACCGTCGGGACGGGCGAAGCGCGAAGACGCTTCGCAATCATGGTGAAGAGCCGATCGTCCTCCTCCGCATAGGGAACGAAAATCACGAGGCCTTCATAGGGGTGGGAAAGCACCGTGTTCCACGTGATCTCGGCTGCGGCCTCGGCGGGATAACGGTGAATGCCCCGGCTCAGCATTGAGAAGGCGACCGACTTAAGATCCCGCTCGCACGCTAAATCCAGGGCCGAGCGGTAGGCGCTCCGGAGAAGGTCCGCCTCGCCCCGTCGTCCGCCCGTCCAGGCGGGCGCGACCGTGTGGATCACGTACTTCGCGGGCAGTCGAAAGCCCGGGGTGATTTTGCTTTTTCCCTCTTCGCATCCTCCGAGATCCGCGCAGGCCCAAAGAAGCTCGCGACCCGCAGCGCAGTGAATCGCACGGTCCACGCCTCCTCCGCCCAAGAGAGAACGGTTGGCGGAATTGACGACTGCGTTCACACAAAGCGTCGTGATGTCGGCTCGTCGGACAACGATGTTTTCGATGCGCATGAGGGTCTCCTCCAAAACTCGATTGCGCCCATTTTGCCCCATGACCGCGACAATATTCGTCGCGGAAAGTCACTCTCCGATCCGCTTTGCAACACGCGCATCAAAAAAAATCGCACCGGTTCCGCCGCCGGCGTAAGGACTCGTTTGCCGGCGTCTTCTTCGGTGCGAAAGGAAGGGAGGGAAAACCTCCCTTCACACTCGGTTGCTTGGAGGAAATCAGAGCAGTTCGAGGACGTTCTTCAGCGTCGCGACGCGGTTTTCGATCGTCGGGATCTGGAGGTTTTCCTTGGCGCTGTGGAAGCCCGAACCCGCGGGGGCCACGCCGTCGACGACGATCGTGTAGGCCGCGATCTTGTTGGCGTCGGAGCCGCCGCCCGCGTCCACCCAGGTCGCGTCGTAACCGGCGCGGCGGGCGGCTTCGTTGACGATGTCGACGAGCGCCTTCGTGCGGTCGGTGAAGGGCATGGCGGGAGAGTCGGAAGCGATCTTGGCTTCGACCGTGATGCCGTCGCCCCAGTTCTTCTGAGCGAGTTCACGGATGGACTTCTTCA
>CASDQM010000021.1 GCA_949282745.1 uncultured Sutterella sp.
GGGTTTTCGGCCCGTTGGAATTGCCATTGGGTGGCCCCCATCGAACTATCGTTGGACGTTCGAACGTCGGATAAGAAGCTGGAGTTTGATGAGGATCGAGAAAGTGCTCTTTCACCCCTTGACACCTGAGGACATAAGAAGGATGTTATGTGAATGCAAAGGAAGCGGATCGTAGAACGCCACATTGTGATACTCCGTATTACAAACCGCCGTTTTATAGACCGCCGTATTGTGATACGGAGCGATTTTGAGTCGCTACGCACGACAGCGTAAGCGACGGCATCAGCAAGACGCCGAGCGCCTCGGCAAGGTGCTCGAAGGCCTTCCGTTCTTCACCGACGACGCCCGAACGTGACTGTCCCATCGAGCGGAACTCCCGAATATCGGGTGCTTCGTGCGGGCGCTAGGTAGAAAATCTAGCGCCCCCTTAGAGCCGCAAAGGTCCGTGATACAATCGATGAACGTTTTTCCTTTTTCTGCGAGACGAACGTTCATGCGAGTTTTCTGCGGCCTACCTTCTCCTTTCCTGCGACGTCCCACGGCGCTCGCCATCGGCAACTTCGACGGCGTACACACCGGGCACCAGTCGCTTTTGAGAAGCGTCGTGCAGGCTGCGGCCGACCGGGGACTCCACCCCGCCTGCGTGACGTTCGAGCCGCATCCGAGAGAACTCTTTCACAAGCCCGACGAAGTCCTCCCGCGCATCTCCACCCTCTACGACAAGGTGCTGCGCATTCTCGAGACGGGCATCCAGCGCGTCTACATCCTCCCCTTCAAAACGCGTCTCGCTTCGCTTCCGGCCGAAGCCTTCGTGCGGGACGTCCTTTGCGAGGGACTCGATGCGCACTGGATCACCGTCGGGAAGGACTTTCACTTCGGCGCCGACCGAGGGGGTGACGTCGACCTTCTCGACAAGCTCTCGAAGGAACTCCACTACGAGTTCTACGTCGCACCCACGCTCTTTCACACGAACGCGCGCGTGAGTTCCTCGCGCATTCGCGAGGCGCTCCTCGCGGGCGACCTCGTCGAAGCCTCGCTCATGCTCGGCCGCCGCTACTCGATGACGGGCCGCGTCATTCACGGGGCGGCGCTCGGGCGCACGCTCGGCTACCCCACGCTCAACATCGCGACGGTCCCGCCGGGAAGCTGTGCGCGACCCGCCGTGACGGGGGTTTACGCCGTTCGCATCAAGGGACTCGGGCGCGCCGTACAAAACGGCGTCGCTTCGGTCGGGCGCAAGCCCACCGTGTGCTCCGACGGACGGTGGCTTCTGGAAACGCACGTCTTCGACTGGAAGGGCGACGCCTACGGCAAGCTCGTCGAAGTCGAATTCATCGAGCGGCTCCGCGAAGAGAAAAAGTTTTCCGGCCTTGAGGAACTCACGGCCGCCATTCAAGCCGACGCGAAGCGTGCGCGCGGCATCCTCGGCCTCGCCGAGGGGGACTGAGGTCCCGGTCTTCACGCAGTTTTATCTTTCACCAATCAACTGAAGAGCCCGAGGGGGTCAGGAGATACATGATGGCGCAGGACAAAACCGCCGACAAGAAGTATCCGCTCAATCTGCCGGATACGCCCTTCCCGATGCGTGGGAACCTCCCCAAGCGCGAACCCGCCTGGATTCGCGGCTGGGAAGAACGAAAGATTTACGACCGCATCATCGATGCGCGCCGCGACGCGAAGAAGTTCATTCTTCACGACGGCCCGCCCTATGCGAACGGCACGATTCACCTCGGCCACGCCATCAACAAGGTCTTGAAGGACATCATCCTCAAGGAAAAGACGCTCGAAGGCTTCCTCGCCCCCTACGTTCCGGGCTGGGACTGCCACGGCATGCCGATCGAAGTGCAGATCGAAAAGCTCCACGGCAAGAACCTTCCCGTCGACAAGACGCAGAGCCTTGCGCGCGCCTACGCGACCGAACAGATCGAGCAGCAGCGCGCCGACTTCAAGCGCCTGGGCGTTCTCGGCTATTGGGACAATCCGTACCGCACGATGCGCTACGACACGGAAGCCAACGAAATCCGTGCCTTGAAGCGCATCATGGAAAAGGGCTACGTCTACCGCGGCCTCAAGCCCGTGAACTGGTGCTTTGACTGCCAGTCCGCGCTCGCCGAAGCCGAAGTGGAATACAAGGACAAGACGAGCCCGACGATCGACGTCGCCTTCGAACTCGCCGAAGACCAGAAGGAACGCGTTGAATCGATCTTCGGCGTGAAGCTCGAAAAGCCCTGCTTCACGGTGATCTGGACGACGACCCCCTGGACGATTCCGTCGAACCAGGCCCTGAACGTCAATCCCGAACTCGACTACGTGCTCGTCGACACGGGCGCGAAGCTTCTCATCCTCGCCGAGGGCCTTTATGAAGAAGCGCTGAAGCGCTATGAACTCACGGGCACAGTCCTCGCCAAGGTGAAGGGCGAAGCGCTCGACGCGCTCGAATTCCTGCACCCGCTCTACCACATGCACGAAGGCTATCGCCGCCGCTCGCCCGTCTATCTCGCCGACTACGTCGACGCGACGGCAGGTACCGGCATCGTTCACAGCGCCCCGGCCTACGGCGTAGACGACTTCGTCTCCTGCAAGAACCACGGCCTCAAGAACGACGACATCATCAGCCCCGTGCAGGGCGACGGCGTCTTTGCCGACTGGCTCCCGCTCTTTGGCGGCCTCAACATCTGGAAGGCTGCCGAACCGATCATGAACGCCCTCACCGTCGCGGGGAACCTCCTTGCGCACGGCAAGCTCACGCACAGCTACATGCACTGCTGGCGCCACAAGACGCCGCTCATCTACCGCGCGACCTCGCAGTGGTTCGTCCGCATGGACGGCCCCGACGCCGACACGAAGAGCGTGCTGGGTCTTCCCGCTCAGGAGCACACCCTGCGCGAAGAGGCGCTCGCCGGCGTGAAGGCGACGAAGTTCTTCCCGCAGTGGGGCATCAACCGCCTCTACTCGATGATCGAAAACCGTCCGGACTGGTGCATTTCGCGTCAGCGCCACTGGGGCGTGCCGCTTCCCTTCTTCATGCACAAGGCGACGGGCGAACTCCATCCGAAGACCCTCGAAATCATGGACCGCGTCGCCGAACTCGTCGAAAAGGGCGGCATCGAAGCCTGGGCCAAAGCCACGGCCGAAGACCTCCTCGGCGCCGAAGCGGCCGACTACGTGAAGACGACCGACATTCTCGACGTCTGGTTCGACTCGGGCTCGACCCACTACACGGTGATGCGCGGCAGCCACGCCAAGGAACTCGGCTTCCCGGCCGACCTCTATCTCGAAGGCTCCGACCAGCACCGCGGCTGGTTCCACTCGTCGCTTCTCATCAGCACGATGCTCGACGGCATTCCGCCCTACAAGCAGCTTCTCACCCACGGCTTCGTCGTCGACGAAAAGGGTGAAAAGATGTCGAAGTCGAAGGGCAACATCGTCCGTCCGCAGGAAGTGATCGAAAAGTACGGCGCCGACATTCTGCGCCTCTGGGTCGCCTCGACCGACTATTCGGGCGAACTGCGCTACGGCGAAACGATCGTGAAGCACGTGATCGAAAACTATCGCCGCGTGCGCAACACGCTTCGCTTCCTCCTTGCAAACACGTCGGACCTCTCGGAAACCGACCTCGTGCCGGTCGACGAAATGCTCGAACTCGACCGTTGGGCGATGGCGTTCACGCAGAAGTTCCAGGACGCGGTCATGGCCGAATACAAGGAATACCGCTTCCACAACGTCGTGACGCTTCTGCAGACCTACGCCTCGACCGACCTCGGCGGCTTCTACCTCGACGTTCTCAAGGACCGTCTCTACACGACGGGCGCGACGAGTCACGCCCGCCGCTCGGCGCAGACGGCCCTCTGGCACATCACGAAGAACTTCCTGCGCCTGATCGCGCCGATCCTCTCCTTCACGGCCGAAGAAGGCTGGGCCGTCTTCGCGAAGAACGACGACACCTCCGTCTTCTTCGACACGTTCGAGCCTCTGCCCGAACCCAAGGACGCCGACGCGCTTCTCGCGAAGTGGGAACGCATCCGCGCGATCCGCGCCGACGCGCAGGTCGCGATCGAAGAGGAACGCACGAAGGGCACGGTGGGTTCGTCCCTGCAGGCGGTCGGCACGATCCGCGCCACGGCCGAGGACTACGAGCTTCTCGCGACCTTGGGCGAGGAACTGCGCTTCGTGATGATCATGAGCGCGGTCGAACTCGTGAAGGCCGAAGGCGACAAGACCACGGTCGAAGTCCGCGCTTCGGACGCGAAGAAGTGCGAGCGCTGCTGGCACTACGTCGCGGACGTCGGTAGCGTTGCGGAACACCCGACGCTTTGCCCGCGCTGCGTCTCGAACCTCTTTGGTTCGGGTGAAAAGCGTCTCTTCGCCTGATTGAGGGAGGCGCCCTAGGCATGGCTTCTCAGCGAACCTCGGGCCCCGCCCCCACGGGCGGGCGCTTCGCGCTCTGGAGCGTTCTCGGGACCGTGATTCTCGTCCTGGACCAGGTGTCAAAATTCTGGTTCGAGCGAAATCTCGATCCCGGGATTCAGCTTCCGGTGACGTCCTTCTTCAATTTCGTGCTCGCGCACAACCGCGGGGCCGCGTTCTCGTTTCTCGCCGACGCCGGCGGCTGGCAACACGGTCTCTTCGTGACGCTCGCCTTCGTCGTCATCATCCTGATGGTGCGCTATCTGTGGTTCTACAACCACAGGACGCTTTTTGCTCTGGCGCTCACGCTCGTCGCGGCGGGGGCGGCGGGGAACCTCATCGACCGGGTCGCCCACGGCTACGTGATCGACTTCATCGATCTCCACTGGCAGGGGTGGCACTGGCCCGCCTTCAACGTCGCGGACATCGCGATCTGCACGGGGGCCTTCGCCTTCATCCTCGACGAACTGCGCGGCGTACGCCGCGGACGCTAAGTCCCTCAGGGGCCGAATTCGAAAGGATTCGGCCCTTTCCTTTTGGCCTTCGGCAGGCCGCCGTGCGTCTCGGCGCGCCCGCTACAATAGAGGGACTTTTGCCGCAAGGAGAGGCGTATGCTCAAAAACCGCAAGATCACCGTTGCCGTCACGGGCGGCATCGCCGCCTACAAGGCCTGCGAAGTCGTGCGCGGCCTCGTCAAGCTCGGCGCCGACGTGCGCGTGGCGATGACGGAAAACGCGACCCGCTTCGTGGGCCCGGTCACCTTCGAGGCCCTCTCGGGACACCCCGTCGCGACGACGGAATGGGAGCACACGCCCGAGGGCGCGATGCCCCACATCGAACTCAACCTCCACGCGGACCTGCTTCTCGTCGTGCCCGCCACCGCGAACATCCTCGCCAAGGCCGCCCGCGGAATCGCCGACGACCTCGTCTCGGCCCTCATCCTCGCGCACCGCTCCAAGGTCGCCTTCGTGCCGGCGATGAACTGCCACATGTGGCGCAATCCCGCCACGCAGAGAAACGTTGAGGACCTCAAGCGAGACGGCGCGCACTTCATCGGTCCCGACTCGGGCTTCCAAGCCTGCGGCGACACGGGCGAAGGCCGCATGACGGAGCCTGCCGACATTCTCGACCTCCTGCCCGGGCTCTTTTCCGAAAAGCCCCTCTCGGGGCGGCGCGTCCTCATGACGGTCGGCCCCACTTACGAGCCGATCGACGACGTGCGCGGGATCACGAACCGCTCTTCGGGTCGTCAGGGCTTCGCTCTCGCGCGCGCCGCGCGCGATCTCGGCGCCGACGTGACCGTCGTCGCCGGGCCCGTGACGGTGAAGCGCCCGGCGGGCGTGCGGATCGTCCCCGTGACGACCGCGCGGGAAATGCTCGGTGCCGTCGAAGGCGAACTCGACCGCAGTCCCTACGACCTCTTCATCGGGGTTGCGGCCGTCGCCGACTGGCGCGTTGCCGACCGACTCGAAGGGAAGTGGAAGAAGGACGCGGGCCTGCCGCAGCTGCGGCTCGTGGAGAATCCCGACATCCTCGCCGCGGTCGGACACCGCGCGGGCGGGCCCGTCACGATCGGGTTCGCCGCGGAAGCCTCGGATCTACTCGAGAACGCCTACGCGAAGCTCGAGAAAAAGGGCGCCGCCATGATCGTAGCGAACGTCGCGCGCGACGCCCTTGCGAGCGACACCAACCGCGTGCTCGTCGTCACCGACGGCGAAGTCGACGAAATCGGCCCCGCCGACAAGGACGAAGTCGCCCGCAAGATTCTGTATCATGCCGTCGACCTTCTCGAGGAGGAGTACGGCCCCGAGGACGACCTCTGAGAGCGTCCTTTTGAGGCGATTCCTTCCAAACACTTTCACTTTTAGAATTCCATGAAGCTCTCCTACCGCATTCTTGACAAACGCATCCGCGAACACCTGCCGCGCTACGCGACGCCGGGTTCGGCGGGTCTTGACCTGCGCGCCCTGCTCGACGAACCCCTGACGCTCGCCCCGGGCGACACGGCGCTCGTGCACACCGGACTCGCCATTCACGTGGCGGATCCCGCCTACGCCGCCCTCATTCTTCCGCGCTCGGGCCTCGGCCACAAAAAGGGGCTCGTCCTCGGGAATCTCGTTGGTCTCATCGACAGCGACTATCAGGGCGAACTCATGATCTCCTGCTGGAACCGCGGTCAGGAAACGCAGACGATCGAACCCTTCGAGCGTCTCGCGCAGCTCATCATCGTTCCCGTCGTGCAGCCCGAACTCGTCGAAGTCGCGAGCTTCGACGCGAGCGAACGCGGCACAGGCGGATTCGGCTCCACGGGCCGTCACTAACCGAGGACTAGACATGCTTCCCCTTTCCGAACTCTGCCGCAGCATCACGATGAAGCTCCCCGATCCCCTCTGGGCGTTGTCGGAGCACGAACGCTACCGCGCGGGGTGCTCGACGCACGATTTCGCCCGCTGGACGGACGAGGAAGGCCGCGAACACTACTATCTCTTCGGCGCCCTGGACGTTCCGCTCGCCCACACCGAAGGAGACGTCTTCAACTGGGGCCTCTGGGTCGAAGTGGACAAGGCCTTCCACGACGCCTACTACGACGCCTACCAGACTGCCACCGCCGACGAGCTCGCGGCCGAGGGCTTTGTCGCGAACGAAGTCCCGGGCTATGAAGACGCCTTGGGCGCTCGCGTTCGCATCGTCTGTCATGCGGACCGCCGTCCGGAAGTGACGCCCTTGGAAGGAATGCTTCTTGCGGACCAGCAGGCGGGCCTCACCGAAGCGCGTCACCGCCAACTCGACGAACTCCTCTTTGGCGACGACGAAGAGGAGGAAGGCGCCGACGACGCCGAGCTCTTCGACGAGGACGACGAGCGTTGAGTCCGGACGCCCCCAACCTTCTCACCGTATCCGCCCTCCTTGCGCGCGTCGAGTCGCGCATCGAGACCCTCACGACGGGCTGGTGGATCACGGGAGAGGTGGCCGAAGCGAAGATCTCGGCCGCGAACCACTGCTACTTCACCCTGCGCGACGAGGGCGGGCAGATCCGCTGCGTCCTCTTCGCGGGCGTTCTGAAGACGCTCGAAACCGCGGGAGAACTCGCGATCCGCGCGGGCGACAAGCTCGAAGTGGCGGGCTCGCTCATGGTCTATCCGAGATCGGGCGACCTGCAGCTACGGGTTCTTCGCGTGCGCCGCGCAGGCATGGGGGCGCTCTACGAAGCCTTTCTCGCGCTTCGTGCAAAACTTGAAGCGGAAGGCCTCTTTCGGGCGGAGCGCAAAAAGCCCCTCCCCGCCTTCGTTCGGCACGTGTGCGTGCTCACGAGCAGCAAGGGGGCGGCCCTTCACGACGTCCTCACGACCTTGAAGCGCCGCACGCCCTGGATTCGCATCACCTTCGCGAACGTTCTCGTGCAGGGGGCGGACGCCCCGGGATCGATCTGCCGGGGCCTGCGCGCCGCGGACGAGTGCGGCGCCGATCTTCTTCTCCTCGTTCGCGGGGGCGGCTCCTTTGAAGACCTCAACGCCTTCAACGACGAGACGCTCGCGCGCACGATCACGTCCCTCAAAACGCCCGTGATCGCGGGGATCGGTCACGAAACCGACGTGACGATCGCGGAACTCGTCGCAGACCGCCGCGCCTCCACCCCGACCGCCGCGGCGGAGGCCGTGGGGCCGGAGAAAAGCGAATGGACGGCGCGTCTTACGCGCGCCGAACATCTCCTTCTCAACCGCGTGACGCGCGATCTGCGGCTCGCCACCGAACGCGTCGACCGCGCGTCCTTTGCGCTTGCCGACCCCGAGCGGGCCATCCGCAGTCGTCGGGAGCGGCTTCTTCGCGCGGCGTCCCTCCTCGTGACGCCTGAAGACTGGGTGCGCCGAAAGAGAGACCGGCTCGCGGAACTTGCCAAACAGCTCGACCTCGTCCTCGCGCGACAAATCACGGAAAGCCGGGACGCCCTCCAAAGCGCTGGCGAGACGCTCGACGCCGCCGCTTTGCGGCTTCTCGCCCAACGCCGTCGGGAACTCGCCGACCGCGAAGCGATCCTCGCCTCGCACAATCCTGATCTCCCCTTGAAGAAGGGCTACGTCACCGTTCGCGACGGAAAGAAGCGCGTACTCACCCGCCTCACGGACCTCTCCACGGGGGAGCTTGTCACGCTCGGTTTTTCCGACGGTACGGCCCGCGCCCGCGTCGAATCGCTCGAACCGACGACTCCCGAAAAAGCGAACGCCTGACGTTTGCTTACAAATTCCCGAGTGATTCCCTCGGAAATATCGGAAACCGGAACTTATCGGGAGTTTCGTTTCGATATACTCTTCTTACCAAACAAATTCCAAGAGGAGATCCAACATGGCTCGCTTTACGCTCCCTGAACTTCCCTACGCACTCGACGCCCTCGCGCCCGCCATCTCGCGCGAAACGCTCGAATTCCACTGGGGCAAGCACCATCAGACCTACGTCAACAATCTCAACAACCTCGTCGAAGGCACCGACTGGGCCGAGAAGTCTCTCGAAGACATCATCCGCGGCGCCGAAGGCGGCGTCTTTAATAACGCCGCGCAGGTTTACAACCACACCTTCTTCTGGTCCTCGATGACCCCGCAGGGCGGCGGTGAACCCAACGGCGCCCTGAAGGACGCGCTCGTCGCGACCTGGGGTTCCGTCGAAGCCTTCGTCAAGGCCTTCTCCGACGCCGCCGCCGGAAACTTCGGCTCGGGTTGGACGTGGCTTGTGAAGGACGCCGACGGCAAGCTTTCGATTCTCAACACCTCGAACGCCGACACGCCGATCCGTCACGGCTTGACGCCCCTTCTCACGATCGACGTGTGGGAACACGCCTACTACATCGACTACCGCAACGCCCGTCCGGCCTTCATCAAGGCCTTCTTCGAAAAGCTCGTCAACTGGGCCTTCGTTGAAGAAAACTTCGCCAAGTAATCGGACGCGCGCATAGACGTCTTACGCGGGCACGGTGACCGACACCGTGCCCGCTTCATTTGAGGTACTGGTTACCTACCAACCAGGTGGCAGGTAAGTGGCAAGTAACTGCGTATTTGAGCAAGCAGGTGACAGGTAACTGCGTATTTGAGCCGGCAGGTGGCAGGTAACTGCGTATTTGAGCCGGCAGGTGGCAGGTAACTGCGTATTTGAGCTGGCAGGTGGCAGGTAACTGCGTATTTGAGCCGGCAGGTGGCAGGTAACTGCGTATTTGAGCTGGCAGGTGGCAGGTAACTGCGTACTTAGAGACGAAATGGCAGTTGGTAACGGTCCTGTGCGAGCAACTGTTATTCTGGAAGACTCAAACGTTCCGACATCCTCTTCACCATGACATTCCTCAAAGAAGATTGGCTCGCCAAGGCCGACGACGCGTTGCAGGCGCTCACACTGCGGCCCCTGTCCGCGCCCGCTGTAGAACGGTTGCGGGAAGAACTCAAGCTCGAGACCACCTACGACTCCAATGCCATCGAAGGGTCGACCCTGACGCTACGGGATACTGTGCTGGTCGTGAAGGAAGGCGTGGACTGCATTCCCGGGAAGCCGATCCGGGACGTTTTGGCGGCGCGGGGGTTCGCCGCGGGGTTCGACACCGTTTTTTCTTTCGTCGAAAGCGGCATCCCCTTGACGGTCAGCCTGATTTCCCAATTTCATAAGTACGTGATGTTGGGAGCGCTCCCGGAATTTTGCGGTGCGTTTCGCAATCACAACGTACAAATTCAGGGCACCCGGTGCAGGACGGCCCTGTTCTGGGAGATCCCCGAACGAATTCGAGGATTGATCGACCAGTACGACACGGCCGACAAAGAGATGCACCCCATCGAGAAGGCCGCGCGCTTTCATGCGGCCTTCGAGACGATCCAT
Source organism: uncultured Sutterella sp. (assembly GCA_949282745.1). Lineage (GTDB taxonomy): Bacteria > Pseudomonadota > Gammaproteobacteria > Burkholderiales > Burkholderiaceae_F > Sutterella. The sequence goes on from CASDQM010000021.1 coordinate 10,258, forward strand.
CCCTTCCACGACGGAAACGGACGGACGGGGCGCCTCTTGCTCAACTACATGTTGGTTCGCGAGGGCTTCTGGCCCGTGAACATCCGTTATGAGGAAGATCGAATCCGTTATTACGACGCCTTGGCTTCGTACAACGAAACCGACAACGCGGACGAGCTGACATGCCTCATCGCGCAACGGGCCGTGGAACAGCTCGAATACTGCATCGAAATCGCCCGACAGCAGGAAGCGGCGCGTTGCGGGCGGGAGCCCGTGTGAAGCGGCGGCAAACCAAAGACAAAACCTAAACTCCCGGGATAGCCTTATAAGCTAGACCCGTTCCCAGCCCTGCCGCATGCATCACCAAAAGGTGCGCGGCGGGGCTTTTACTTGAAAGAAAACCTGTACCCAACTCACAAC
>CASDQM010000022.1 GCA_949282745.1 uncultured Sutterella sp.
CGACTACGTCTCCGCGGCGAAGCTTTCGGGCGTTTCGGAAGGGACGATCCTTCTTCGTCACGTGCTTCCTAACGTGATGGGGCCGGTTTTCGTGCTGGGGACCTTGAATCTCAGTTCCGCCGTGATGACGGAAGCCACGCTTTCCTTCTTGGGCGTCGGCGTTCCGCCCACGACGCCCTCGCTCGGAACCCTCATTCGGATCGGCAACGACTTTCTCTTCTCGGGCGAATGGTGGATCGCGCTCTTTCCGAGTGCGGTGCTCGCCGTGACGGTCTTCTCCGTCAATTTCTTGGGCGACCGTCTGCGCGACGTCCTCAATCCGGTTCTGAAGGGGTGAACAAGATGTCGGAAGAAAAGACGAAGAAGAGCCCGATCCTCACGGTGGAGGGTCTGACGGTACGGAGGGCCGACGAAGCGGCCCTCTTGGAAGACGTGTCGCTTACCGTGAACGCGGGCGAAATCCTCGGGCTCGTGGGCGAGTCGAGTGCGGGCAAATCCATGATCGGTAACGCCGTTGCGGGGCTCCTTCCCGCGGGCGTTACGAGAACGGCCGGCCGAATCGTGCTCGAAGGCCGGGAGATCCAGGATCTCTCGGTGGACGAGACCCGGAAAATCCGGGGTCCCAAGATCGGGATGATTCTGCAGGATCCGCTCGGAAGCCTCAATCCGCTCCTCACGGTCGGGGAACACTTTCGCGAGACCTTCGCCGCGCACGGCATCCGTCTCTCTGAAGCGGAGCTCGCCGCCCGCTCGGCGGCGCTCCTTCGCGAAGCGGGACTCCCGGAACCCGAAAAGCGTCTCGGGCAATATCCCCATGAACTCTCGGGCGGCCTTCGGCAGCGCGTCGTGATTGCGCTTGCGATCGCGCTCGATCCGATTCTTCTCATCGCGGACGAACCGACGACCGCCTTGGACGTCTCGGTGCAGGCGAAGATCACGGCGCTTCTTCGAAAGCTCGCCAAGGAGCGCGGATGCGGAGTCCTTCTCATCACCCACGACATGGGCGTCATCGCCGAGACGGCGGACCGCATGGCGGTTCTCTATTCGGGACGCGTCGTGGAAGGGGGCCTCACGGACGATCTCATGAAGACGCCTCAGCACCCCTACACGAAGGGGCTCATGGGGGCGATTCCCGATACGGATTCGTCGTCTCTCTGGCTCGAGCAGATCGACGGCGTCATGCCCGATCCGGCGAACCGGCCCTCGGGCTGTCCCTTCCATCCGCGCTGCCGCGCGGTGCAGAAGCGCTGCGAGACGGAACGCCCTGAACTCGTTCCCTGCGGGGCCTCGCAGGCCGCCTGCTGGCTTGCGGCCGACAACGGCCGAAGCGTCCCGGATTCGGTCGTGCGGTTTCACCCGCCCGTCAAGCGCAGTTGGAAGACCCTCGAAGCAAAGCGCCTGGAAGCCTTGGATACGGCACCCGATATCCTTCGGGTGGAAAACGTTCGGAAGACCTTCGTTCTTCGACGTGTGGGACTGTTCGAGCGTCTGGCGGGACGAAAGGACGACGTGACGGTCGCGGTCGACGGCGTGAGTCTTTCCGTTCGAAAGGGGGAAACCTTTGCGCTCGTCGGTGAATCGGGCTGCGGCAAGTCCACCTTCGCGCGGATCGCGTCGGGCCTCCTCGCCCCGGACGAGGGTGGGGTGACGGTCGCCGGAAAGGACGTGCGCGTGCTCGAAGCCGGACACGTCAACATGATCTTTCAGGACCCCTTTGCGAGTCTCAATCCCCGCATGACGGTGGCGGCCATCTGGGAGGAGCCCTTAAAGAGCCTTCGTCCCGAGCTCACCGCCCCCGAGCGCGGCGCGAAGCTCAGGGAACTCGCCCGTCTCGTGGGCCTGCCGGAAGAAGCGCTTCTGAAGTACCCGCACGAATTCTCGGGCGGACAGCGCCAGCGCATTTCGATTGCGCGCGCGGTCGCCGCGGGGCCGGATCTTCTCATCTGCGACGAACCGACGAGCGCGCTCGACGTTTCGGTGCAGGCGCAGGTCCTGAATCTCCTCAAAACCCTGCAGTTGGAGCGGGGCTTGAGCATGCTCTTCATCTCGCACAATCTCGGTGTCGTGCGTCACATCGCCGACACCGTGGGGGTGATGTACCGCGGTCAACTCGTCGAAAGGGCGTCGAAGGAAAATTTGTTCGAAAATCCGTTGCATCCCTATACGAGAATGCTTCTTGATTCCGTGCCGAAAATCGGGGGCGGAAAGCGAAGCGTCGTCCCCGGGGAGGCGTCCGACGTCCTCCCGCGGGAGGGTTGCCCCTTTGCCCCGCGTTGCGCAAATGTTACGGACAAATGCCGCGTCGGAAAGGTTTTCCTTGAAGAGAAAAACGGGCCGCAGGGCTTGCGCGCCGTGGCCTGCCGCAATGTTCCCTAAAAGATCGGGGGAGGGGCCGCAATCTTTTCAGGCTTCCTTTTGTTCAGTAAAAAAGAGCGAGATCGGGAATGAAATCCCGTCGCGCTCACCTTTTTCCGAGACGGTTGAAATTGCCTCTCGGAGTGAGGTTTATGTCCTCGAGTATGAGTTAGGGTACTTAGGAAATCACTGAAAGAGAGTTCATGATTCTTCGTGATAGTCTCGTGGAGTGAAATTGCACGAGAAATGCGTGATTTTGCTTTTGGAAGGAGACAATTCATGAACCAAAAACCGAACCCGACTTCGGGCGTCGGCATCTCCCGCCGTACCCTCCTGGGTGCGACCGCGGCGGGCGTCGGCGTCGGCAGTTTCGCCGGCATCTCGCTCGCTCAGGTTGAAAAGACCATTGAGAAGCTCAAGGAAGAAGGTTGGGAAGCCCATCCGACGGCCTGCTGCATGTGCGGCGCCCGTTGCGGCATGCTCGCCATGAAGAAGAAGGGCGCGAAACTCGGCCCCGACACGGTGCGCATCTTCCCGAACCCCTCGCATCCGCAGCGCGGCTATTGCGGCCGCGGCGCGCAGACGCTCTGGCTCTGGAACCATCCGCTTCGCATCAAGAAGCCCTTGAAGCGCAAGGGCGAGCGCGGTTCCGGCGAATTCGAGGAAATTTCCTGGGATCAGGCCTTGAACGAAATCGCTGCAAAACTCAAGGAAATCACCGAAAAGTACGGTGAACGAAGCGTCGTTCTCACGTCCCACAACTTCACGGGCTATCAGCAGTGGTTTGCCCAGCCCTTCGGGACGCCGAACGTCATCAACCACTCGGCCACCTGCAACAGCGCGTCGACGCTCGGCCGCCGCATGATCTTCGGCCCCGCCTACAACGGCGTCGGCGCCGTCGACCCCGACTACGGCAACGCGCGCTACCTCCTCCTCGTGGGCCGCACCCTCAACTGCGCCGCGGGCATCTTCGGCGTGGCCGCGCGTGCGCGCGAAAACGGCTGCAAGCTCGTCTTCGTCGACCCGCGCATGCCGGAAGGCGCGCTCGGCGACGCCACCTGGATCCCGATCAAGCCGGGCACCGACGGCGCGTTCCTGCAGGGCCTCATTCACATCGGTTTGAAGGAAGGTCTCTGCGACCTCGACTGGGTCAAGCACTGGACGAACGGCCCCGTGCTCGTGCACGACGACCTTCGTCCCGTCACCGAAAGCGAAGTGGTGGAGGGCGGATCCGCCCGACGCTTCGCGGTCGTCGACGAAGCCACGGGCACGCTCATGTGGCAGGGCCCGAAATTGAACGAAAAGGGCGCGATCGTCGGCTTCGACCACGATCCTCTGCAGCCCCTCCTTCTCTCGCACACGACCGAGATCACGTTCCTCAACGGCAAGGTCGAACGCGTTTCGACGGCCTTTGACGCCTTCAGGAAGGTGAACGACCGCTATACGCCCGAAGAGACCTCGAAGATCACGGGCATTCCCGTCGACACGATCGTCGAAACGGCGCGCGACTTCTTCAAGTTGAAGGGCGTCTGCGACGACGGCTGGTATTCGTCGCGCAACGCCAACGACGTCGAAGCCTTCGGCATGATGAACGTCATCAACCTCTTTACGGGCCGCTTCGACCGCGAGGGCGGTTTGATCGCCACGCAGGGCGGCGGCTACGGCGGAGCGCCGGGCATCAAGCGAAAGGACGGCATGTGCCTCGGCCCCACGGGCGTCACCTGGGATCCTCCCAAGGGCAAACCCCTCGACAAGGAATACTATCCGGAAGGCATCGGAAGCTTCCATTCGACCTTTGAGGCGATGAAGACCGGCAAGCCCTATCCGATCCGCGCGCTCTTCATCACGGGCGGCGCGATGTTCCACCGCGAAGCCAATTCGGCACGCCTGATCGAAGCCTTCAAGGCGCTCGACCTCATCGTCTCGCAGGATCTGATGCCGCAGGAATCGAACGACTACGCCGACTACGTGCTGCCGTCGACCTTCTTCCTGGAAAACCACGAGTACCTCGGCGTCACGTACGCCCGCGACGGATACGTCCAGCGCTCGAGCGCCGAGATCGATCCGCCCGAAGGTGTCGAAGCCCGCCACGACATCTGGCAGTTCCTCGAAATCCTCCGCCGTGCGTATCCCGAACGCGCCGCGCGCGTGGGCTACACCGAAGAGATCAAGGACCGCGCGGGCTGGAAGGCCTGGTGGGATCAGGGGCTCGTCGAAGCCGGCTGGAAGAAGTGGATCGCTTCGAAGAACGCCGCCAAGCCCGGCGAAGGTGACCGCATTCTGAAGGACGTCGACGAAAAGGGGTGGTCCCTCACCATCCCGAAGAAGTACGGCAACGTTCCCTACAAGAAGCCCTTCCCGACGCCGACCGGCAAGGCCGAGCTTCTTTCCTTCTTCATCGTTCAGCGTCCGCACTGCAAGGGCATCCGTCCGATTCCGGAATACGTTCCGGTCACGGCCTACACGGCTCCGAAGCCCCTGAGCGACGAATTCGTCCTCGTCTCGGGCAAGGACGGCGTCTCGGGCTGCGGCTGCACGATCTTCACCTGGCCGACGAAGTATCTCGGCGACCGCACCTTCTGGATGAACCCGGTTGACGCCGATCGTCTCGGCATCAAGACGGGCGACACCGTCGAAGTGGAAGGTCTCGACAACCACGTCAAGGGCCGCGTCAAGATCACGGTGACGAACCGCGTGCGCGTGGGTTCTCTCTTTGTTCACGGTTTTGCGGGCGGCGTTCGCACCAAGAAGCTTCCCGAAAACTACGCATGGGTCCGCGAAGGCATCAATTCCAACTGGCTCACCGAAGGTGTCAGCCAGGTGGCCTGCGGCAACATGAACAACAACACATCGGTCCGCGTCAAGCGCGTCTGAAGGAGAAGCCATGACTAGGAAATCCAAAAAGCAGCTGGCGCACCTCTTCGACGCAACGCGTTGCGTTGACTGCAACGCCTGCATCGTCGCGTGCGCGCAGACGAACTATCCCGAAATGTTCGATCGCCCCAACGAAGGTTGGGATTGGTTGGCGGCCAACATCCGCAAGGTGACGCTCGAGCGCGCGAAGCGCCCGGTGCACATGCTGGTTCAGTGCCAGCAGTGCGAAAACGCCCCCTGCATCGACACCTGCCCCTTCGGCGCGAACTACCGCGATCCGGAAACGGGCCTGGTGAAGACGGACGAAAGCCGCTGCGTCGGTTGCAACTACTGCATCGCGTCGTGCCCGTACGACGTGCGCTGGTCGCATCCCGACTCCGGTCTTCCGATGAAGTGCATGGGACACGGCTGCGAAGAGCTCGTCAAGAACGGAGAACTTCCGGCCTGCGTCTCGGCCTGTCCGGTTTCGGCCCGCATGTTCGGCGACGTGTCGGATCCCAATTCCGACATTTCCCGCAAGATCGCGGTCTCGAAGACCGAAAAGCTCCTTCCCCATAAGGGAACGAAACCCAACTACTTCGTGGTGGTGAAATGACGTACGAATTTGTTGAATTGACGAGCCAGGCCGCCACGGCGCATTGGGGGTGGACCATCGCGTTCTTCCTCTGGTTCGTGGGCTTGGCCGGGATGAGCCTTTTCCTCAACTGGTGGCTGCGTTCGAAGCGCGTCTTCTACGTGGCGACGGCCGCGGCGATCGTCGGGACCCTCCTTGTGGTCTCGCACTTGGCCCGCATGCTGAATCTTCCCTTCGCCGCGATCAACGCGCTCATCGAATGGAAGTTCAACTTCGGCAGCTGGATGTTCATCGGCATCTGCATCCTCGCGGTGCTCTGCGTGCTGACGCTCATTCAGTCCTGGGGCATGTGGAAGAACGCCCGCTGGGCCGACTCCTGCGGTCTTCTCATGATCGACGCGATCCTGGGCGTGGCCGCGACGGCTTACTCGGGCTTCCTCTTGACGCAGGCCGTGGGCGTTCCGCTCTGGACGACCGCCGTCCTGCCGGTCCTCTGGATCTTCTCGGGCCTCGCCTGCGCGGTGGGTCTCGCGGAAATCCTCGCTTCGACGGGCAAGCTCGAAACGGGTCACCCGCACTGGCTGCCGAGCGCCGCCAACGGCGTGCACATCGGCGAAGCCTTCGTGATCTTCGCCTTCGTGCAGGTCGCCCTGGCCGGTACGCCGGGTGCCGCGGCGGGCGCTCAGTCGCTCCTCTCGGGCGACAACGCCGGTCTCTTCCTCGGCGGCGCCGTGGGCGTCGGGATCCTCGTTCCCTTCCTCATCGGCCTCTTCATGAAGTCTTCGAAGAGCATGGTGCTTCTCGGCGGCGTGTGCGCTCTCTGCGGCGCCCTCGCGCTGCGTGCCGCGGTGCTCTTTGCCGGCTACTTTGATCCGGTCATCTTCTAAGAAGACTCCCTCTCGGAATCCCTGAGAACGACAAGCCCCCGAAGCTCCGGCCGAGGGGGCTTGGCGTTTTTGGGGGCGAAGGTGCTATGGTTTTCTTACGGCGGGACGAAAGGTCAAACCCGTGAACCGAAGCTTTCCCGTCCCGACCGAAGGAGAGAAAAATGAAGTTCTACTGCATGTACTGCGGCCATTCCTCAAGTTCCGTTTCGAGCCTGACCATGGGGTCGTGCCGCAATAGTTCCACCGGCAAGCACGTGCCTTACGGGGGCGACGAAAAGCGCAAATATTTCTGCAGGTACTGCGGACACTCGTCGAGTTCCATCACGAGTCTGACCATGGGATCGTGCCGCAACAGCCCGAACGGTAAGCACATCCCCTACGAGGGCGACGAAAAAAGCAAGTACGTTTGCAAATACTGCGGCCACTCCTCGAGTTCGATCACAAGTCTGACCATGGGATCATGCCGCAACAGTCCCACCGGCAAGCACGTTCCGATGTGAGTGAAACAGAACGCGTCGGGCAGGGCGTTTCGTCCGTCGCTCCCCGACGCGTTCCTTACCGGGAGAGGGTTTCGCTTGGCGAATGCTCCAGACGGAGAGGACGGTGGGACAATCCTTGAGCGCGTATCGTACGATTTGCCAAGCATTCGGTTCCGTTGCGCAGGGCGCACTTCCTTACAATGGTGGAAACGGGCGCCGTGGCCCGTGTGTCTACAGGGCTTGGAATAGGGAAGCATGTTTTCTTTGCGCGTGAAATTGGTGATTGCGATCGGCGCGATCGTGTCGATGGCGAGCTTCCCGCTCATTTGGATGGGCTATCGGGACGTCTACGACCATTCGATCGAAGCGGCCCGCGACCGGTTCGTGAGCCTCTCGAGAATGCTCGAAGAGGATCTGCGTCTCTCGGTCCTGAGCGAGCAGAGTCTCGTCACCCAGAAGATCTCGATCGAAATGGACGACATCCGCTCGGAACTCGACGCGATCGAGTCCTGGTGGCGCGCGGGCGTTTTTGAAAAGAAGGACGACGTCTTCTCGTTCATGCTTGAAAAGTGGGACACCCATACGGCGCTCCTTCGTCCCGACGGCCAATTCGTGAGAACGTCCCCCGCGGTCGAGGTGCTGTGGGGCAGAAACGGTGAAGACTGGCTGGGCGTCCCGTTTCGCACGATCGTCGCCGACACGGACCGCAACTTTCAACGGGACTTCCGCACCTTCTTTCGCGTAAAGAACGAAAGGGGAGAGGCGAAGCCCTATCTCACGGTCTTTCGCAAGATCGACGGCGTGATCGCCGTCGTCATGCAAAACGTCGACTATCTCGAGGTCCCGCCCGCGGCGCAGCGGCGGCTCTATGCCGAGCGTCTTGCCGACCGCGTGGCGTCGCTTGATTTCCCTAAGGACGCGTCGCTCGCCGTCGTGGACGGTGACGGCGAGAAAATCGTCTGGCACGGCGCCTTCCCCATGGCCTGGTCGGCTCCCACGGAACGACTGGCTCTGAACGAAGGAAACAACGTCACGTCGGGCACCGTGACGCTCGGAGGCGTCCCGTATTTGACGCTTGAACGACGCTTCCCCGCGCTCAACTGGTCGATCCGCACGGCCGTGCCGGTGTCGACCATTACGGAGCCCGCCTCGCGGCATGCGCTCGACCTTTTGCGTATCGCGGCGATTCTCTTCGGCGTGATCTCGGTGCTCGGCATCACGCTCGTGACGCGAATCCTCAATCCGCTCGGCCGCATCTCCGCCACCGCGAAGCGCCTCGAATCCTACCGCTTCGACGACGCCGAGGGCGAAGGGCTTGCGGCCGTCATGGAGAGCCTTCCCGCAAAGCGCCGCGACGAAATCGGGAACGTGGCGCGCGCCTTCTCGCAGATGCTCGTGGCGCTCGACAAGAACGTGCGCGAACTCAAGGAGTCCCTTGCGAAGCAGCACGGGATCGAAGGCGAATTGAACGCCGCGCGCGAAATTCAGACGAGCATGCTCCCCAAGGACGACGCGGCCTTCCATGCGGAGGGCTTTGACGCGGCGGCCAAGATGGTGGCCGCGAAGGAAGTCGGGGGCGACCTCTTCGACGTGATCCGCCTTCCGGGCGGACGGCGCGCCCTCGTCCTGGGCGACGTCTCGGGGAAGGGCGTATCCGCCGCCCTCATGATGAGCGTGACGATCACGCTCATCCGAAACGCCCTGAGTAACGGATTCGAGCCCGCCGCCGTCATCAAGACGGTGAACGACCGGCTCGCCGCGAACAACGAAAACTGCATGTTCGTGACGCTCTGGATCGGAATTTTCGAACCCGACACGGGCCTTCTCACCTACGCCAACGGCGGACACTGTCCTCCGTACTGGTTCCCGGCCGACCGAAACAAGCTCCCGATGGCGGTGAAGAACGTGAGCGGGCCGCTAGTGGGCGTCTTCGAAGAGGCGCAGTACCAGGGCTACGCTCTGCAGCTCAAACCCGGCGACCTCTTCTTCGTCTATAGCGACGGCGTTTCGGAAGCCATGAACGAAAAGCGCGAACTCTTCGGCGAGGAAGGCATTCTCGCGGCCGCGGAAAAGCGCGCCACGAACGAGCCGAAGGCCTTCGTCGACGCCATGCTCGAGGCCATCGTTGCCTACCGCGGAACCATGCCGCAGTCGGACGACATCACGATGCTCGCCATTCGGCACACGGAGGAGGAAGAATGATGCTCTCGAGACGTGATGCGTTGCTTTTCCTTTCGCTTCTCGCGGCGGGTGCTCCGCTCGCGAAGGCGTCGACCTCAGGTAAGCCCAAGAACGTGATTCTTGTGACGGGCGGCGACTACATGCGCTACCGTCGAATCCTCGAAGCCACGATCGCGGGGCTAGAGGCCCTCGGTCTCGTGCGCGACATGCCGCACGTGCCGGATTCGGACCGTGAGGACACGAAGGACCTTTGGGAAGCGCTGACGCAGTCCTCCGGAGCGCTTCATTTTCTCCCCGACGGCCACTACAGCTACGCCTGGGACAAGGCGGTGCGCGAAAAGGTGAACGCCGAAATCGCGGAGCGTCTTCGCACGCGCCGCGACGTGGATATGATCTTCACTTTCGGCACGGAGGCGGGGCTCGACATTCCGAAACTCACGTCCGACATTCCCGTTCTGTCGCTCGGAAGTTCGAACCCCGTTCGAACGGGGATCGTCGCCTCGGAAACGGATTCGGGGCGCGACAACCTCCATGCGCTCGTGCGGCGCGATCCCTACGGCGAAGAGGTGAGGGGATTTCACGCGCTTCGTCCCTTCAAGAGGCTCGCGCTCGTCGTTGCGGCGTCGTCCGTCGACAAGGCGGGCGCGAAGGACATCGAGGCCGCCTGCCGGGAATTGGGCGCGGGCTTTGAATGCTTCACCTATCCCGACGACGGGGAAGGGGCGGCGAAGCGCTTCGACGACATTCTCAATGCCGTGCGGGAAGCCCACCGGCGCGGCTGCGACGCGATCGTCTTCCATTGGTTCCGGGCGACGTCGGAAGAGTATTCGAAGCTCACGCGCCTTTTGGCGGAATGCCGCATGGCGAGCTTTGCGCAGTCGGACGAAGAGTACGTCGCGCACGGGATTCTGCTCGGGACCGGGAACGAAAGCTTCGAAGGCTACGGCGCCTTCGAGGCGGACGTGATCCGGCGCGTCCTTGAAGGAACGCCGCCCCGCAAGTGTCCGCAGGTCTTTGCCGAGCGAAGCCGCTTCGTCATCAATCTCGTGAGCGCGATCGAAATCGGCTGGACGCCCGACTTCGGGGTTTTGGTCGCCATGGAAAAGAGCTTCGTCACGCAGCGGTGAAGGGGAGGCAGGAAAACACGGTGCTTCGGGGCGACGGAGCGTCGCCTCGAGTCCTTCAATGGGAAACAGGCAATGCGCAAAAAGGCATTATTGGACCTTCTCCTTCAGGCAAAGCAAGATGACGACGAACAGAGAGAGTGGTTCCGGCAGAGCATAGAAGCCGTACCCGAAGCTCCCGAGACCGACCGGATCCGAAAAGAAATCGTCGAAGAATGGAAGGCGCGGCAGCTCGCCGTCAAGCAGAAGTATGAGGGTGCCTGTCAAGCGACATCAGAATAGTGCCACTTTACGACACCGAAACTGAGCCACCCCAGAGCCTGGGGTGAAAACAAAAATGCAGGAGTTACCCTGCCTGAATGGTTGTGCGATCGCCCAGAGGGAAATCGCTGTTAGGCTGGCAATCCAAGGGAAATTTGGGTTTTCTTCGCTTGTATCAAATACGATACAGTACAGCGATACATTACCGGTATTTGTCAAGCGGTCTTTCCGAAAATGCTCAACTGTTCTGAGCCATTAAAACTTCGTACAGGGGCTTTGCCCCTACGCTTCGCTACCCCAGGATATTTTCAAAACATGAATAGGGGACGTAATGTGGCTGAGTTTGATTAGTATTGCCCCCACGGTACAGGGAGGGATCCCGATGACCGTAAACGTGAATAGGGAGGGCTCTGCGTGCGCGCAGGGCCCTTTCGCTATTCAGTCTTGGGCGCGTCGGGCTTGTCCGGGTTCAGCCACTGGCTTCCAGAGGGCGTGCAGTCCCATACGCGGCCACTGATCCAGCGATCAGGGTGACGCTCATGTGCTCGTTCAAGCACCTGCTTACGAGCCTTCAGAATGGCTTCCTCGGTTCCGTCGAAGCGGCTCTTGGGAGTGACCCAGTTGACGCCGCTGTGATAGCTCTGTTCGTTATAACGCGACAGGTAACCTTCGAGCCACTGCTGAGCAGCCTCAATTGATTCAAATCCCTTGCGAGGGTAGCGACCAGTGTACTTCAGCGATCGGAAGAACGACTCCGAGTAAGGATTGTCGTTGCTGACACGTGGCCGACTGTGGGAGCTGATGATGCCCCACTCCTCGAGTAATGCCTTCGTTTCATTGGCCTTCATGGAGGCTCCGTTGTCGGAGTGAACGACCAACGAGCGCGGTCGTATACCGTGCTTGTGGAAGGCCTCGTTCAAAAACGTCCTGGCGTATTCAGCGTTGTCCGCGTCGTAGACCTTGGCGTGCACGGCAAGGCGGCTGAAGACGTCCACGATGGCATAGGCGTAGAAGAACTTCCCTTTGTAACGTGCGTCCCGGAGATAGGTGATATCCCACGTCCACACCTGATTGGGGCCCGTTGCTTCGAAGCTGGTCGGCTTGTGACGCTTTACGCCCTGGCGTGTGCCGTCGCGTCGCGCATTGAGTCCCGCGTCTTTCATCACGCGGTAGATTGTCGAGAGCGAACCGTAGTACTCGCCCTTGTCGAGCAGGGTCCAGAAGGCTTGCGCGTAACTCAAGTCGACAACGTCGGGGCGCGTCAAACGCTCGATCAAAGTCTTTCGCTCTTCCTCGGACAAAGCGTTGCGCGGCTTGAAGTTGGAGCGATCCAGCCGACCGTCCTTGAGTTCCTTGCCCTCAGTAATCTGCTTGCGCCAGTTGCGGAAGGTACGGTCGGTCAACCCAAGGCACTGA
>CASDQM010000023.1 GCA_949282745.1 uncultured Sutterella sp.
GGTGAGGCAGGCACTTTCGGCTAAAGTTCCGGAAGTGCTCCACAGAAGCACGTGCACCTTATGCTCGCTCTTTAGGTTTTGTGCGGAACTGGGGACGCAAGGTCACCTAGTCTCTGAGCTTAACCCGCACCGAGCAAAGGCAGTCCCCCGGACTACAAATGGGGGAAGCCGCATCCATTCAGACGGCTTTGCCGGATGAATGGGTGCGGAGGCTTCACCGACACGATCTTTGTTCGCCGGGGAGACCGAAGCGTCCCTGCGACGCCCGACGAGGTCGCCGGGATGGTGCGGTCGGCCAATCCGATTCCCTTCGAAGAGCGTATTTCGCTCGAACAGGGTCTGGACTTTGAGGCATGCCGTCGGTTTTTCGAGAGGAGCGATTTGGCCTTTGATCCGAAGCGGATCTTCGGATTCTGGAACAAAGCCAAAGGGGCATACACAAATCTGGCCTATCTTTGTTCGGACCAAAGTGCAGCCTCTGAGTTGCTTATCGAGTTCGCCGACGAAGAAAAGACGCAGATCCTTCGTTCGGAACGCGTCACGGGATCCGTTTTCGATCTCTACGAGCGGGCGTCGGAATTTTTGGCCGGAATGAACGGCATACAGGCCGCGAGGGCGGAGCCCGGCAGTGCGACGGGCGCCGAATCTCTTGCCGTGGCCCCCGGCGTGATCAGCGAGGCGCTCGTAAACATGCTCGTTCATCGCGATTACGCCAAGACGGCGCCGAATGTGATTCACGTGACGCCGAGGTCCGTCCGATTGTTTGCCCTCGGTGGTTTCGGTGCGGGTTTGAGTGCGAAGGACGTTGTCGAGAGAATGGGGACGGACTGCAAAAATCCCGGCCTTTCCCGTCTCTTTACGGATCTCAAGCTGAGGGACAACCTCGGAGCCGGGTTGCCGCGTATCCGTGCAGGCTACAAGGAAACCGCTCTCGGCAACTTGTTCTCCGTCTCCGAGACGTCCTTCACGATCACGCTACCGAGAGTCCGTAACGACGCCGAGTTCGCGGACTTTGTCCGGAAGTGACGCGGCGACGATACGGAAAGAGATGGGTTTTGTGTGGAGGTGCCTCAAGCGGCGAGCTCTTCGGGATCCATCGAGAAGAAGGTCTCCAGCGACAATCCGCCGCTTCCCACAATGAGCGAGCGGTAAGGGGAGAATTTTTCGCAAAATTTGTCCAAGCCGCGGCTTCTCTTTTCAAAATTACTTTTGACCTCGAGTGCGATTAATTTCCCATGGATGCGCAATACGAAATCCACTTCGTCGCTTCCCTCGCGCCAGTACATCACCTCGAAACGTTTTCGATAACTTTGGCTCAAGAGATAGGCACCGACGGCGGACTCAACGCATCGGCCCCAAAATATCGGATCGCTTCTCGCTTCATCGAAGGTTTTTCGGCAGAAAGCAGCAAAAAGTGCATTGTTGTGGACTTGCAGTTTAGGAATGCTTGCGCGTTGACGAGCACTGTCATTGGAATATTTGGACAACGTTCCAAGCAGTCCGCTTTGATTTAGCTTCTCCAAATACCCTGCAATCGTAGAGACATTGCCGCGATCCTGAAGTTCGCCTAAGAGTTTTGTCAACGAAAGAATCTGCCCTGAATACTCAATGCCTAGCTCAAGGGTTCTCCGTAAAAGCGCCGCGTGAGCAATACGATTGTCTTCCAGAATATCTCGTTGAATGGTTGCATCCACCATGGCGTTTCGTACGGTGTTTTTCCAACGCTCCTCTTCTGCGGGAAGCAGAAAAGCGGGACCGGGATATCCTCCGTAAAACATGAACTCATCCAGTTCCATGCCGAATGCCTCATGCATTTCAGCATAGCTCCAGTGAGTCATGCGGATTTCTTCGAAGCGCCCCATTAGAGACTCGCTCAAGCCGGCCATTAGTAAAGCACGCGAAGAACCAAGAAGAAGTACCTTGATCGGACGCTCGTTCCATGAGTCCGAGTCCCACTCCTTCTTGACGACCTCTGACCAGTTCGGGACCTTCTGTACCTCGTCGATGATGAGAATTATTTCTTTGTCAGGATTGCGGCTCGCTTCGATTCGAGCAGTCTCCCAGCATCGGGAAAGCCATTGAGGACCCGCATCACGGACGTCGTCGGCAGAAAAATAGAGAGAGGGCTTTCCCAAGGTGGCCAGGACCTGTCGGATCGTCGTGGTTTTGCCTACCTGCCTGGGGCCCAGCACAACTTGAATGAAGTGCCGCGGTTCCATTAGGCGCGAGCGAATGATTTCAAATTCTTTGCGTTTGAACATGAGGCTTCTTCCAACGTGCTGAGTCATACACAACATAAAGGAGGGGGAAATCATGCAGGAGTCCCCTATGTAGGTATTTTACGAGATACGGCTCGCAAATTTGCGAGATGCATCTCGTAAATTTACGAGATCCAATTCGCAAAATTACGAGATGGGGTTCGCAAAAAGGAGTCGATTTTTCAGGAAAGCCTCTGACGCAGAGCGTACGTTACTGCGCAGTCTGCTTGCGTTCGGCTTCGATCTTGGAGAAGCGATAGAGCGAGAGCGAAATCCCCGAGAGCACGAAGGCCATCCCGAGGAAGGAGACGGCGGCGGGGAGACGCTGCGAGAGGACGGCGTCGTAGAGTACCGCAAAGATCGCCTCGAAGACGAGCATCTGGCCGATCAACTGAGGGGAAAGACGGGAGCTCATCTGGTTCCAGAGGACGTTTCCGCCCCAGCTCGCGGCTATGGCGAGGAAGGAGACGCAGAGAAGGAAGCGGGGCGACTCAAAGACCGTCCCGGGGATGGGCTCGACGGTGCCGTAGAGAAAAAGGCCGCCCGCCGCGAAGGGAAGCAGCGTCACGCCCTGCGCCGCCGCCCAGAGCGACATCGAAAAGCGCGGATGGGTCTTGAGCCATTTGGCGTTCGCGAGGGGAAACCACGTCCAGATGACGACCGAAAGAACGGCCGCCGTCACGCCCCAGACTAGACCGTCCGAGACGGCGGAGAGCTCTTCCGGGTGGGTGAAGGCGCGTACGTTGAGGAGCCCCATGCCGAATGCGATCAAGAGGAGAGGAAGTAAAAGCGCCTTCCACGGGACGCACGCCTCGCGGTCCGTGAGGTTCGCCGCGACCGCGGCGGTGACGGGAATGAGCGCCGTGAAAATCCCCGTGAGGCTCGCCCCCACGTTGTGGACGGCTTCGGCGAGTAGCCAGTAGTAAAGGAGATTGCCGACGACGCCGAGCGCCGAGGCGAGAAGAAGATCGTCCCGATGGAGATGCCGGGCCTGATGCCGCTCCTTGACGAAGAGACCGAGAGAAAAGAGCCCGAAGATTGTGTAGCGGGAGAGCGCCACGAGAATGGGAGAACATTCCGGCACGAGAAGGGGGATCACGTAGACGGAACCCCAGATCATGGTGGCGGCAAGGCCGTAGAGAAAACCGACGAACATGCTGCAGACTCGGCCGAAGAGGGAGAAAAAGGAAGGGAAAGACGTCCGGTCGTTGCGAAAACGTCCGGTCGGACTGAGCCCGGACCGGACGTCGTTCTTAAGTGAGCGTCATCTTATCAGACGCGGAGTTCACCCGACTTGAAGAGCTTGTTGGCGGCGACGCCGTAGATGCCCCAGCCGAGGAAGGTGACGAGCGAGCCGTACATCATCGCTTCAAAGCCCGAAGCGTAGAGCGCGTAGAGGCTGTATACCGTACCCACGAAGGCGCAGAGCTTGATCGTGCCGGCGCCGTTTTGGACCTTTTCGCTCGAAAGGAGCGCCGGGACGGCGGCCATCGAGAGAAGGTAGGGCATCACGTTCGTGACGACGGCGAGGTCGACGAGCGTCGTGAACTGCTTGTAGAGCGACGGGCTGATCGTCATGAAGGAAAGGAGCGTCTGCGTGCAGGTGATGATCACCATGCCGACCACCGGGGCGTCGTCCTTCGTAAGCTTCGAGAAGGCGCTCGGGAAGAACTTGGCGTCGGAGAGCGACTTGAAGACCTGGGCGATCGTGAACTGCCAAGAAAGAAGCGAGCCAGCGCACGAAATGACCATCATGCCGATCACGATCTTGCCGACGGTGTCGTTGAACATCGAGGCGAAGACGAGACCGAAGGGAGCGGTCGACTGAACGAGCGAAGCGTTGTCGACGATGCCCGCGCAGATGTTGGTCGAAAGGATGTAGATCACGGCAACGCCGATCGTGGCGCCGAGGACGGCCTTCGGGACGTTCTTTTCGGGATTGTCCACGGCTTCGGAGTTGGCGCAGGCCGATTCAAGACCGAGGAAGGCCCAGAGCGTCATCGAGATCGAGTTGCTGAGCGCGCTGAAGAAGGGCACGTTGTTGGGGTTCCACGATTCGACGTAGAGCGTCGGGCTGAACCAGAACCAGCCGAAGAGCGAGAGACCCGCGACCGGCAGGATCGCGCCCCAGGCGGAGAAGTTCGAGAGATAGCCCGTGATCTTGGGACCGCGGAAGTTGAGCGACGTGCAGATCCAGAGCGTGGCGATCGTCGCAAGGCAGGTGCCGACGGGCGAGAGCGTCACGTCGAAGAAGGCGGAAGCATAACCCACGACCGTCACGGCGATGGCGACGTTCGCGATGATGAGGGACACGGCGTAGGTGTAGTTCGCCATGAAGTTCCCGGATTGGCCGAAGGCGTATTCGGAGTATCCGCCCATGCCGCCCGGACGGCGGGAAAGCATGCCGCACTTGGCAAAGGCGTAGGCCATCGCCGTGGAGCCCGTCGCCGTGACGAGCCAGGAGAGAATCGAGAAGGTTCCGATTTCCGCAAGCTTCGTGGGGAGCATGATGATGCCCGAACCCATCATGTTGAGCGCCGTGAGAAGCGTGAGCTGCATCACGCTCATCTTGTTGTTGCTGGTGCTGTTGGACATAGTAATTGCCTCAAAGGGTTGTGTGTCTGACGTAGGTGTCCGGGGAGGAACCCCGCGCGGGGCTCCTCCGGAAAGGCCGGTCGTCTTACTTGACGAGTTCGGCTTCGCGTTCCTTCGTCAGGACATAGCCGTAGGCGCGCTTGCGGCCGTCGGCGTCGGTGTTGATGTAGACGCCCTGCAGTTCAGGCGAGAAGCCCGGGAAGCGGTTGATGCCTTCTTCGAGCGCGAGGAAGTACTTCTGCACGGAGCCGCCCCAGACTTCGCCCGGGACCACGCAGAGCACGCCCGGAGGATAGGGAAGGGCGCCTTCGACGGCGATGCGGCCTTCGGCGTTTTCAAGCGCGACCAGCTCGGCGTTGCCGCGGATGAATTCAAAGTGGGCGGCCTGCGGTTCGAGAGCGCGGCGCGGGAAGTGAGCCTTGCGGAACATTTCCTTTTGCAGCTGCTTGACGTTGCCCGCCTTGTAGAAGTCGTGCATTTCCTGGCAGAGCTGACGGATCGTGTAGCCGCGATAGCGTTCTTCGTTGGCCTTGTAGATGGCCGGAAGCACTTCCGAGAGCGGCGCGTCGGCGTCGAGGAAGTCTTCAAAACGCTTGATCTGCGTGACGAGGTGTTCCATCTTGGCCGTGTCTTCGGCGGGCGTCATCAGGAAGAGAATCGAATTGAGGTCACACTTTTCCGGAATGATGCCGTTTTCGCGGAGGAAGTTCGCCAGAATCGTGGCGGGAACCCCGAAGTCTTCATAGACGGCGGTTTCGGCGTTGATGCCCGGCGTCGTCAGGAGGAACTTGCAGGGATCGACGAAGTACTGGTGATCGCCGTAGCCTTCGAAGTTGTGCCAGGCGTCGCCCGGCTTGAATTCAAAGAAGCGCAGGTCGTTGACCATTTCGTCGGTGGGGTAGCTCTCCCAGGGCTTGCCGTCCACCACAGCCGGAACGAAGGGCTTGATGTACTTGCAGGTCTTGCGCAGGAGCTTGCGCGCTTCAATGCCGACGCGCACGCAGTCGGCCCAGAGACGGCGGCCGGCTTCGCCTTCGTGCATCTTGGCGTTGACGTCGAGCGCCGCGAAGAGCGCGTAGAAGGGCGACGTGGAGGCGTGCATCATGAAGGCGTTGTTGAGACGCTTGTGCGGGCAGTAGCGCTTCTGGCCCTTGATGTGCGAGTCCTTCTTGTGGATCTGCGACGTCTGCGAGAAGCCCGCCTGCTGCTTGTGCACGGACTGCGTCACGAAGATGCCCGGATCTTCAGGTCCGAGTTCGAGAAGAAGCGGCGAGCAGTCCTTCATCATGGGGATGAACTGTTCGTAGCCCACCCAGGCCGAGTCAAAGAGGATGTAGTCGCAGAGGTGACCGATGCGGTCGACGACCTGACGGGCGTTGTAGATCGTGCCGTCGTAGGTGCCGAGCTGAATGACGGCGAGACGGAAGGGACGCTTTTCGCCGGCCTTTTCCGGAGCCGTTTCGCGGACGAGTTCGCGCAGATAGTCTTCGTCGAAGCAGTGCTCGTCGATGCCGCCGATGAAGCCGTAGGCGTTGCGGGCGGTTTCGAGATAAACGGGCTTGGCGCCGGCCTGCAGGAGGGCGCCGTGATGGTTCGACTTGTGGTTGTTGCGGTCGAAGAGCACGAGATCGCCCGGGGCGAGCAGGGCGTTGAGAACCACCTTGTTGGAAGCGGACGTGCCGTTCAGGACGAAGTAGGTCTTGTCGGCGTTGTAGATCTTCGCCGCGGCCTGCTGGGCGGCACACGGAGCGCCTTCATGGATGAGGAGGTCGCCCATCGAGACGTCGGCGTTGCAGAGGTCGGCGCGGAAGACGTTTTCCCCGAAGAATTCGGCGAATTCGCGACCGGCGGGATGACGGCGGAAGAAGGCGCCGCCCTGATGGCCCGGGCAGTCGAACTGGGCGTAACCCTGCGCGACGTATTCCTCGAGGGAGCCGAAGAACGGGGGAAGAACCTGATCTTCATACTTCTTGGCGGCGGCGTCGATCTGACGGCCGAAGAGTCCGAGGTCGTCGGCATTGCGGTTGATGACGCTCACGACGCGGCCGATGAGTTCGGGAGGGAGGCTTTCGCCGGCCTCGAGCACGGCGAAGACGGGGATCCCGAGCGCGAGTTCCTCGACCTGTTCGAGCTTGCCGTCGAGCGCTTCGGCGGCGGTCATCACGGCGGCGGAAACCGTAGTGAAGTCGGCGCACTCGAAGTCGACGACCGTGCGTTCGGCGCAGAAGGCGTCGCAGGCTTCGTGGGTGGCGGCGATAAAGAGCTTACGCATTTTGTAATCCTCACAGAGAAATTTGGTTTTGGCGCGTGACGGAATTCAGGGTGCATGTTCCCCTGGCAGTCGTGTGCCATCACGCGAAAAGCGGAATTGTGGTTCCCGAATCTGCTTTCGAGTCGCACGAGACGATTCCGCCGTCCATCAAAAAGGAGCGGACGAACAGGCGGACGCGACGATCGGCGGGAAGGGTGCGCGGAACGCTGCCGATTTCACGAGCAGGTCGCAACCGGTCCGTCGAGGACGTTTAAAAGAAAGAAATCGGGAGAGGAGTCCGGAACGCTTGGGTGGAGAAAAGCGGTCGGACAAAGGCACGGTGCGCGGCCGAAGAAAGCTGCGGCGCGACCGAGAGGCGGAGGATTAAATTGTGTCGGTGGCGAAGCGCGCAAAGTCGAAACAGGTTCGGAGCGCGAAGCACATCAGATGACATGTTCGGCGCATGCCCACGTTACATAGTGAGCTATCAGCATTGTAAACGCACATGTTGACACCTCTTGGAAAAATCGCGGCACCGGGTGGCGCCGTACCGAATGACGATATCCTATCAATGGAAACGCCTAAAAAGCAATGACAAATATCAATGAATCATGCTTATTTCGTGTAAAAGAGGAGCCTTTTTATGATTGAGATCAGAAAATCTCGGAATTTCGTAGGAGATGAGGGCGGAAAGTGCGTCGTTGTCGATTGGATCGGGCGTAGCCGAGGAATGAAGGTCTTTAGTTATGCGAATGTCAAAAAGGAAGTCGGATGAAATCTGATTCCGGTTTCCGGAACGCCGTGTTTCGGATCTTAGAGTGAAGGGAAGAAGAGGACGCGCCCGAGCGGATCGGACGGCGAAAAGTTTCGAGCCCGCAGGGAATAAGGCGAAAAAAAGGGACGCCTTCTCGCAAGACGTCCCCAAGTTGCAGCGCAGAGAATGCCCCCCTCAGCTGTCGAGCACGTTGCGGATTTCGTAGGGAAGCGGCACGAGCTTGACGGGGATCCCGCCTTCCGCGTCGAGCGACAATTTGTGCCCGAAGTCGCCCGTCGGAAGCGAAACGAGGACTGCCGCGGCGTTTTCGCCCCGTACGGCGAAGACGACGTCGCCCGACGGCGTCCGCGCTCCTCCCTTCAGGGCGTACAGGCCCGCACCGGCTTCCGGGAGAACCGGCGTTTGCGCGAGCCCCAGGGCCATGCGGCGCGAAGGCGTCCCCAGATGCTGAATGCGCGACACTACTTCCTGACCGGGGTAGCAGCCCTTGTTGAAGACGACCCCGTCGGTGAGTTCGTAGTTGATCGACTGCGGAACGAAGCGGTCGGCCGTTTCGGCGAAGACCGAACCGATCCCCGCGGCGGCTTCGGTGGCCCACCAGTAGGCGTCGTCCTCCGCAGGGAAGAAACCGTCCGCGTCCTTCACGAGCGCGAGATAGCGAACGCCCGCGTCCGCGACGCCCGGAAGGGCCGGGGTATCGGGCACGCGCACGACCGTGATCTCGGGCGCCGCGGCGGCTTCGTTCACGGCGGGAAGTTCCAGACCCGCCGCGGCGAGACGGTCCTTGAGAAGCGCTTCGGCCTCCGGGCCGAAACCGGCAAGGAGGGTGCGATCCTCGTCCGCGGCAAACTGCACGTCGGCGCGGAGCACGTACATGCGGATACGCTTCAGGAAGGCGGGTTCGACGGACTTCGGGAGAAGAAGCGAGAGCTTGTCGCCCTCGGCCCAAACGCGCATCGTGGCGAGGAGGCGGCCCTTCGGGGAGCAGTAGCCCGCGAGCGGCGCGCGCTTTCCGATCGGCTGAAGACGGTTCGTCACCTGACCGTGCAGGAACGTGAGGGCGTCCTTGCCCGTCACGGTCGTGACGCAGAGGGTCGCAAGGCGCACGAAGGCGGGGTGATTGGCTTGCGTCATGGGAAAAATCCTTTCAGGAAAAAGTTCTGCAAAGATAGCACGGCGGGCCGGCAAAGAGGCGGTTTTTTGCGTTGCGATCCGTATCCGTCACCGCCGCGGAACATTCCGTCCCGTATACTGTCGTGGTTTTCTCAGCACCGAAGGCTCAGCCGTGTCCGAAAAGATTGCATCCGACCGAAACGACGAACTCGAGGCCGCGGAACCCCGCACTTCCGGGGAACCCGCGCCCGAAACCCGAACGGCCGAGTCCGACGTCAACCCCGAAATGCCTCGGGAAGAGGGGACGTCCGGGATGACTGCGTCCGACGACGTCCACGCCGACAAAAAGCCCAAAGAATCGGTGGACGTGACGGACGCGCCTTCCGGAGAGCCGGAGGCGGCTTTGCCGCAGGAAGAACCAGCCGACAAGGAAGACGCTCCGAAGGAGACGTCCGAGGAGCCTTCGAAGAAGGGCGATTCGGAGAGTTCGAAGGGGGGCGAATCCTCGGAACCTCCGTCCGACGGCGCCGCTCCCGCCGACGGCGGGGCTAAGCCCGATCCGGTGTCCGAGTCCGCGCCCGTGCGCAAGAAGAGTTTGGCGGGGAAGATCTTCCTCGGTCTTCTCGTTTTGGTGCTCCTCGCGGCCGCGGCGGCCGGGGTGCTCTACACCCAAGGGAAAAAGAAGATTTTCGAAGAGCCCGTCCCGATTCGCGAAGGCGCGGGCACGGAGGTCGTGCGCGAAGGCGTGACGCTTCGCGCCGTCGACATCCGCGTGCGCCCGGGCGACACGATGCGAAGCGTCGTGCTGCGCCTCAGGGATGCGGGGTTCGAGCTCGACGAAAACCTCATGCGCTTTGCCTTTCGGCTCCACCCCAAAACGACCGCGCCCATGCATTCGGGCGTCTTTCGCTTTCCCGAAGGGACGACCCACGCGGGCGTGATCGACATTCTCACGGGACCGCCGCTTCTGGACCGCTCCGTTCGCATTCCCGACGGCGCGCCCATCTGGGAGGTGCGAAAGGCCTTCGGCGCCGCCGAAGAGCTCGAAGGAAAGACGGCCGAAATGGACGCGGAGGCCTTCGCGAAGGCCGTGGGTCTCCCCGAGGGGATGAGTCCCGAAGGGTGGTTCGCGCCCGACACCTACCGCTACAGTTCCGGCACCGACGATCTGCCGCTCTGGCGTCAGGCCTACCGCCGCCAGAAGGAAACGCTCGAAGCCGCCTGGGCGACGCGCCCGGCGGACTCGGTCCTCAAGACCCCGTACGAAGCCCTCATTCTCGCTTCGATCATCGAAAAGGAAACCTCGGTCGACGCCGACCGTACGAAGGTGAGTTCGGTCTTTCACAATCGTTTGAAGCGCGGGATGCCCCTTCAGACCGATCCGACGGTGATCTACGGAATCGGACCCGACTTCAACGGGAATCTGACGCGCGCCGATCTTCGCCGTCCGACTCCCTACAATACCTACACCATGAACAAGCTCCCGCCCACGCCGATCGCGATGCCTTCGAAGGCCTCGATCGAGGCGGCCGTGCATCCCGCCGACACGAAGTACCTCTACTTCGTCGCGCGCGGGGACGGAACGAGCGAATTCTCGCGCACGCTCGCCGAACACAACCGCGCGGTGCGGCGCTTCATTCTGAATAAGAACCAACGAAGCAAAACGAAGGACTCCAAGTGACACTCAGTCCCCTCTTCATCACCTTTGAAGGCATCGACGGCGCCGGCAAGTCGACGCAGATCGAACGGCTCGCCCGACGTTTGGAGGAGCAAGGCGAAAGCGTGCTCGTGACGCGCGAGCCGGGCGGAACGCCGCTTGGCGAAAAGATCCGCGGCCTCCTGCTCGCCGACGACATGACGCCGCGAACGGAGACGCTCCTCTTCTTTGCGGCCCGTGCCGAGCACGCCGAAACGAAGATCCGTCCGGCCCTCTCGAGCGGGACCTGGGTGCTCTCCGACCGCTTCACGGATGCGACCTACGCCTATCAGGTGGGCGGCAAGGGATTCTCCGGAGAGGAAGTGGAATCGCTGGAAAACTGGACGCTCGGCGCCTTCCGTCCCGACGGGACGGTGCTCTTCGATCTCTCGCCCGAAGTGGCGGCCGCCCGTCGCGCGGCCCGTTCGGGCGGGGACGACCGCTTCGAGCGCGAGAGCACGGAATTCTTCTCGCGCGTGCGCGCAGCCTATCTCGATCGGGCGCAGCGCAATCCCGAACGCTTCTTGATCGTGAACGCCGAGAGTTCGGCCGACGAAATCGAGCGCGAAATCGCCGAATGGGTCGAGTCGCTCGTCGGCCGCAAGGGGGAAAAGGCATGATTCCCTATCCCTGGTTGAAGCCCGCCGCGGCGGCGCTCTCCCGTCAGCGCGCGACCCTTCCGAACGCGATGCTTCTTTACGGCCCGCGCGGGGCGGGCGGGTTTGAACTCGCCTACGAATTCGCCAAGAGCCTTCTCTGTCACCATCCCGGTCCCGAGGGCGAACCCTGCGGGCACTGCCGCGGGTGCGAACTGACGCGCGCGGGGACGCACCCCGACCTTCGCGTGATCGTTCCCGAATACTTCGCGGTCGCGAAGGATCTGCCGTTTGCGCAGCCCGAATCTTCGTCCTCGACGAGAAAGACGCTCTCGCGCGAAATTCTCTTGCCGCAGGTGAAGGCGCTCGGGGACTTTCTAGAACTCACGGCCAACCAGGGCGGACGGCGAATCGTCGTCATCTATCCCGCCGAAATGGTCCGCGCCGAAGCGGCTGCGGCGTTACTCAAGTCGATCGAGGAACCCCCGTCCGAATGCACCTTCCTCCTTGTCACGGAGGAACTCGACGCCGTGCTCCCGACGATTCGAAGCCGCTCGCGGCTCTTTCGCCTGACGCTTCCCTCGAAGGAAGAGGCGCTCGCCTGGCTCCAAACGAAGGGCGTCGACGAGGCGGAACGTCGTCTGGCTCTCGCCGGCGGCTCGCCCCTTTTGGCGCTCGAAGATGTCTCGGGTCTGACGCTCCCCGAAGAGGACGAAAAGGCGCTCCTCAACCTTCTGCGTCGGGGCGCGGCGCTCACGCCCGACGACATCGTGCGCGGCGTCACGAAGGGGCTCACGGTGCCGGCGGTGCTCTACTACTTCACGCGCTGGGCGACGGACCTCGTTCGCGTGAAGTCGGGGCTCGAGCCGCTCTTCTTTCCGCTGGAAGCCAACACGCTCTCGCGGCAGGCGTCGGGCGCGTCCGAGGAAAAGCTTCTCGCCCTCTACGACGATTTGCTCGAGCGAAACCGCCATTCGGAGCATCCCTTGAACGTCAAGAACGTCACCGAGGCGCTTTGTCTGCATCTCGTCGCGGCGCTCTCCTAAAGAGAAAAAGAAGCTTTAAATAAGCAACTATTCCCTTGATGCGCAGCGAAAGTAAAGTTGTGTTAGAGGGAGGACGCGATAAAAACCCTTCGTTACATCTGAAACGATTCCCCTTTCATTTGGCGCTAGGACGATGGGTTTTCGTCTGTTAGATTGAAGGCATGACGAAATCAACAAGGAGAACCATCATGAAAGCCAACGCTTTGATTGCCCTGGCCCTCGCCGCAGGTCTGACCGCCGGTGCCGCGCAGGCCGCCTACACGGGTCCGTCCGCGGGTCCCGTCCTCGAAAAGGTTCAGGTCATTCTCGACGACGGCATCGACGATCAGGGCTTCCGCGTCACGGGCTTTATCATGAAGAAGGTCGGCGACGAACGCTACATCTTCCAGGACGACACGGGTTCGATCACGGCCGATATCGACGACGATCTCTTCACGAACGTTCAGGTGAATGAAAAGACAAAGGTGGAACTCCAGGGCGAGATCGACCGCGATCTGATCGGCGCGCCGAAGATCGACGTGGAAATCCTGCGCATCGTCCAGTAACAACGAATTCCGTTCCTTTCTGTTGAGGAAAGAGAAAAGACGCCGCTCCGGGTTGTTCGGGCGGCGTCTTTGCGTCGGGGCTCGGAAAATCGTCAGCCTTCCCGGATGAGAAGCGCCGGGCGGCCGTCGTAGCCGTAGCGGCGGGCGTTCATGAGGATGAAGACGAGGGCTGTCGCAAAGGAGAGACATTCGGACGCGGGGAGCGCCAACCAGAGGCCGGGTTCGCCGAGAAGCCGCGGGAGCGTCTCGATCGCGATGATCATGAAGAGGAAGGTGCGGCAGAAGGACAGAATCGCCGCGCGCCGTCCGTCTCCGAATGCCGTAAAGAAGTAGGCCGCAAACATGTTCGACCCCGAGAAGAGCAGGGTCGTCGCATAGAGCGTGAAGCTTCCCGCAACGATCGCGTAGACGTTCGTGCCCGGGGCCGTGAAGACCGCAAGAACGGGTTCGTAAAAGAGAATCGAAAGAAGGAAGCTCATCCCCGAGAAGGCCAGCGCCGTCTTGACGGCGTTCCCGAAGACCTTTTTGAGGCCCGCCCAGTCCTTGCGGCCGTATTTGAAGCCGATGATCGCGGCCGTCGCTTCCGAAAAGCCGTAGAAGACCGAATTGAAGACGTAGGTCGAATAGGACGCGATCGTGAGCGCGGCCACGCCGTCGATTCCGAGCATCCCCTTGAAGGCGCGGTTGAAAAGGAAGAGCGTCACGGCGTGCGAGAGGCTCGAGACCATTTCCGCAAAGCCGCTCGTAACGGCGTTCTTGATCGCCCGCCACTCGAAGACGCCGCGTCGGAATTGGAGCGGCGCGTTCTTGCGCCCGAAGAAGGCGACGCCCGTGAGCCCCGTCACGAACCAGGAAATCACGGTCGCCCAGGCGGCGCCCGCCATGCCCATTTCGAGCGGTCCCATGAAGAGAATGTCAAGCACCACGTTGGTGACGCCCGAGGCGATCGAGGAGTAGAGACCGAACTTCGGGTAGCCCGCCGTCGTGAAGAAGGTCTGGACCGCAAAACTCAAGAGGAGCAGGGGTTGGCCCAAAAAGACGACCGACTGATAGGCGGCCGCGAGCGGAACGAGCTCGTCGTCGATCCCGAGAAAGGCGAAGAGGGGATCCATGAAGAGCCACCCGAAAAAGCCGAGCAGGGCCCCGAGAATCGCTTCCGCCCAGAGAATCGTCGTGAAGGCCGAATGGGCGTCTTCCAAACGGTCTGCGCCGAGGCGACGCGAGACGACGGAGCTGCCCCCGCTGCTCAGCATGATCCCGCCCGCCGACATCACTCCCGCGATCGGGAAGGTGAGGTTGAGGGCCGCAAGCGCCGTCGTGCCGAGGTAGTGGGCGATCAGAACGCCGTCCGCGACGAGGTAGGACATGATGAAGAGCGACATGCCGATGCGGGGCGACACGAAGCGCAGTTGTCCGAAAAGTGAAAAGTCGCGGTCGAGGGCTTGTTGGGCCGAACGCATGAAATCTCCCGTCGCGCCGCCGGACGCATTCAGGGCGGCGCCGATAAAAATCGATTCAAACGCAGGAAAGTCTATCGGGATGCGGGCGGAAACGCAAACTCGGAGGGAGGATCGGGCAGGGCGGAAAAAGTTTTTGCACCGCGGTTCGAAGAGGGAGCCCTAAGACATTCGGCACAAGGAACCGTGCGGTGTCGAGATTACGGAAAAAAGGAAGACCTCCGGCCCGGGAAGAGTCGGAGGTCGGGTGCGATCGGCGGTGATCGTCGGTTACTTGATCGTGTAGCGAACGTGCGCGGGCGTTCCGCCCGCCGCAAGGTCGCCCGCCTTCACGCCGCGGAAGTCGTTTTCACGCTTCACGCCCGTTTCGACGGCCTTTTCAATCTGCGCACGGAGGTCCTTTCCGTCGGGCACCGTAACGCGGAAGGTCGCGTCGGTCGCGATGGCGTTCACCGTGGCGCCCCCGTTGAAGTCGCTCACAACCGCTTCGGGAACGGTCCTCGCGATTTCGCGGATCGCGTTCGCCGCGGCGTGCACGGCGTTGGTGTTCCCGTAGGAGCCGAACGAATGGCCGCCCGGGGCCGCGATGTTGACGACGTAGGTCTGCGCGGCCGCGCCGCCCGCAAAGACGGAGGCGAGGGCGAAGGCCAGAAGAAGATTGCGTGTTCTCATGATGTCCTCCCTCACTTGTACAGTTCTTCCGTCGTGCGCGGACCTTCGGGGGCGACCAACGGTTCAACGGTCTTGCCGTCGGACGTATTGAAGCCCGCGGCGAGGAGACCCGTGAGGATCAGACGGTAGACGCGGCGGCTTTCCGCATCGGCGTCGCCCGGAATGCCCCACTCATACCACGTGTGCCCGCCGCGGGAGGCGGCGTTCGTGCCGACGTTCACGTTGATTGTCGGAATGCCGATCGCGGCCGGAACGTTGTCGTTCAAGGACTGGGCGTCGGTCGAGAGTTCTTTGCGCTCGTCGATGCCGAGAAGCTTCGTCGCGGTCCAGTGCGCCTGGATGATCGGGTCGTTGAGGTTCTGACGCTTTGCGGCCGGACGGTCGCCGAACCAGACGACTTCCATCGCAAGCGCCCCCTTGTCGCCCGTCTTGAGGCCGTGGGCTTCGTTTTCGGCGTCAAGCGCCGCCTTGAACTGCGGCTCGATCATCGCGCGGGTTTCGGTGAGAAGCTTCTTGTCGAGGCTTCGCATGTCGACGGAAAGCGAACATTCCTGTGAACGTCCGTTCGCCCCGGCCGGCGTGCAGCGGGCGACGCCCACCGTGTAGGTCGTGCGGTCGACCTTCGGATCCTTGTCGTAGGCGGTCTTCACCTTCGCGATCTCTTCGATCGCGCGGGCCATGGCCTGCAGGGCCGAGGGCTTCCCGTCGGCCGTCTCGCGGTATTTGATCTCGAAGCGGTAGCTCCCCACGTAGTTGATCGTGGCCGAGCCCAGGCTCGTACTGTCGACGGACACGTTCGCGACGATGTTGAGGGCGTTGTTGGCCTTGCCGGTTTCCTGACTGTAGCCGTAGAGCTGCTTCATGCCGGCGATGTTGCCCTTGCCTTCTTCGCCCGCGGTGCCGCAGACCCAGATGTCGTAGACGGGGCGGATGCCGTGCTTATTCATCATCTGTGCGGCCTGGAGCACCGCGGCGGTGTTCACCATGGCGTCGGAATAGCCCGGCACGTAGAAGCGCGTGCCGCCGTTCTTTTGGGCGTCTTCCAGATTCGTGAAGCGCTTGTAGGCCTTTCGGAAGGTCTCGTCCTTGATGAGATAGCCCTTGTCGTCGAAGTGGAGTTCATCCTTGATCGCGGCGAGTTCGTCGCGGGTCGTCACCACGGCGTCCGAAGCGGGCGCGAGCTTGATCGGGGCGTAGCGCTTGGATTCGGGCGGGAGGTCGGGCGGATTCACCGTGTCGATGTGGCCTTCGATGAGAACCTTCGGGAACTGGCCCTTGTAGTTCTTGGCGCCGGGCGTCTGAGAGTAGGTCCCCGGAATGCGCACGCAGACGTTGTAGACGGGAAGGCCGTCGACCGTCTGTACGCCCGCGCCCGGAAGGTGGCCGTCCGTGCGCGACATGATGTCTTTGGCGTCAAAGCCCCAGTCGGCCGTGAGGCGGCGCGTGATTTCGGCCTGACGGCGAAGTTCGTAGCGCGAAGGCGAAATGATGCGCACAAGTTCCATGTGGTTCGCAAAGCGCGCGTCCTTGGCTTCGGGCGACTCGAGGTCGGCGAGAAGCGCCTTCATCGCCGGATCGGCGTGAATGGCGGCTGCGGCGTCGACCGTTTTTTGGTCGACCGTCGGAACGAAGGCGAATGCCATTGCTGGCAGGAGCGCAACGGCGAGCGAAATCGGTGTTCTCATGCAAAAACTCCTCTGTGCAAAGGAACATTCGCATGATGCACGCGGCCGGGGACGTTCGTCGATCCCTAGAAAACCCGAGGGAGAAAAGGGGCAAACACCTTGCGGGAAAACGCGTCAGAAGCGGCTCATGCGGGCGAGCGCGTCGCTCATTTCCTCTTCTTCCGGAGCGAGATAGCGCCCGGTCGTCGAGACCGAAGCGTGCCCCATGGCGGCCTGCACGATGTTGACGTTCATCTTCGTGAGCGCTTCGACGGCGAAGCTGTGACGGAGCCAATGAGTGGACGCCGCACGAAGACGCGCCGCATCGAGCGGTCTCGACGTTTCCAGGTCCAGGGCGACCGACTCGAAGAAGCCCGCGACGATGCGGTAGAGACCGCCTCGAGTCAAGCCTTCGAAGGGCTTTCCGCCGCGCCCGAGATTGGTGAGAAGCGGGGTTTCCGGGGGCACGGCCTGTAGACCCCCGAGACCGCGGGCCTTGAGGCAGCCGTCGAGAATCCCGAGCTGCTCGGAGGTGAGGGGAAGGCGACGCACTTTGGAGCCTTTCCCAACGACCTCGATCGCCGCACGCTCGCGAAAGCCCATGCGGCGCGTCACGATCCAGGAGACCCGGGCGTCGATGATTTCGGAAGAGCGCAGTCCCAGCGTTTTGCCGAGCATCAGAATCGCGCGCATGCGCTCTCTCGGGTAGCCCTCGGGGAGCGTATCGATGTGGTGCACGATGTCCTCCCACTGCGCTTCGGTGAGCGAACGGTCGCCGAAGGCCTGCGGGGCGCCTTCTCCGCGCAGAAGCGGAACCTTGCCTGACACCTGATCGAAGGGATTGAAGATGAGGTAGCCCGTCTTTTTAAGGAAGTTGTAGAGCTGTCGCACGACCGTCACGGCGTTTCGGCGGCTCATGACGGAAAGCGGCCCGTTGAAGGGGCGCCAGCGCGGACTCTTGCGGGGCGTGTTCTTGGGGGCGATCCAGGCGCTCTGGGGGATCTTCCAGGTCTGCGCCCAGTCGCCTTCGTCCGTGCGGCCGAGGGACTCAAGCCACCGGAGGTAGAGCGCGGCGTCTCCCGCGCGCACGGCCGAGAGCGCGGTACCGCGCTCGCGCACGCACCAGAGAAGATAGCGCTCGGCCTCTTTGCGGTAGTTCCCGCGGGTGTTGGGATTCGGAGCGCGGGCGACGAGCCACTGCTTGAGCGCCTCGAGGTCGTCCCGGGCCTCGAGCGAACACCCGACGGCGGGCGCGCGGTTGATCGCTCCTTCGCCCAATTCGACGGAAGTGAGCGTAAGGCGCTCGAGCGGCACGATCCCGTAGTCGGGTTCGTTTGCATGCTTGGTTTCGGGCGCAAAGCCCGCCGGGTAGAAGCGCTCCGTCACTTCGCCCACGTCTCGTCCGAAGTCGGCGAGCCACGAGACGATCGCGGCCGCGCCCTGGGCGTCCAAGCCCTGGACCTCGCGAAACCACCCCGCGCCGAGCGAGGCGATCATGTCGTAGAGGTCTTCGACGGTGAGAATCTCGAGTCCCGCAAGCGGCACGGCCACGGACGCAGGCAACAGGCGGGCGAGGGCGTCGTCGGGAGAGAGGGTTCTGGCGGGGAGATCCATGAGCGGGCAGAGAAAAAGTGATCGTCCGAGAAGTATAGAGCGCGGACGCCTTCCTATAATGGCGGTTTTGGTTCTCTTTCCCGTCCCGCCTGCGTTTTCGTCATGAAGCACGCCCTTCTTGCACTCTCCCTTGCGGCCGCCCTCGCGGGCGGCGTCTGCGCGTCGCCCTCGTCCTTCGTCGGCATGGGGACGAACACGGGAACCCCTTCGGGAGACGTGCGGGCGCTGCAGGACCACGTGCCGCCGGAATTCCTCAAGGTGACGAACGACCTCGTACGTAACGAGGACGTGGACGCGGTGCGCCCCGACTTCGCGGAGCGCGCCGTTCGGCCCTTTCGCATCGTTGTTCAGAGCGAGGTGGCGAGCGACCCCTCGAGCCGCTTTCTGCGGGTGACAAAGGAGTTTCTCGGAAAACTCTTCGGCTACCAAACCTTCTCCATCTACTACCTCGACTCGGCCGACCTCGGACGCGCCGTGCAGGACGGCCTGGCGGACTTCATCATCGCCGAACCCACGTTCTTCACGGCCGAAGGCCCCATGATGAACGTCGACGTGATCGCGTCGATGCGCTCGGGCGAGGCGGTGAGCGCCGACGAAACGCAGGGGAGCGTGATCTTCACGAAAAAGCGCTCGGGCGCGCCCGCCCGACAGCCCGCCTATCTGAAGAAGGACCGGCACGACGAATACGCGGATCTTCTTGCGCTTCGTTATGAAAGCTTCGCCGCGACCTCGGACGAGTCCTTGGGCGGATGGCTCGCCGCCGCCGGGGTCTTCGCGAAGGCCGGGGTGACGCGCGAAGAACTGCAGCTTCGCACCGAATTTCTGGGACTCGGCGCCTACGAAAAGGTGCTCGAGCGCGTACTGAAGGGGGAGAGCACCGTCGGGGTTCTCCCCGCGTGTTCGCTCGAACAGCTCGAGCGGGCGGGCAAGCTCAACATCGAGCGCGACATCGAGATCGTGCATCCGCTCCCCACGACGAACTTTGCCTGCAGCGTCTCGACGCCTCTCTATCCGGGTTGGGCGCTCGGGGCGACCGAAAGAACGTCGATCGTCTTTCGCGACACGGTGCTCTCGGCCTTCCGAGCCGTGAAGGCCCCGGGCCTGCACGACGTCTGGACGGATCCCGCCGAGGCGCGAAGCGTCTACGACCTCTACTACCTTTTGAAGATCGGTCCCTATCGGGACCTCGCCGACTGGAGCTTCCGCCGGATTCTTCGCGAGCACGGCGACCTCATCGCCTTTTTGTCGCTCGTCACCTTCCTCGTGCTCTCCTATGCGGTGAGCCTTTCGGTGCTCGTCCGCAGAAAGACGCGGGAATTGCGCGCGTCCCTTGAAGCGCGCGAACTGATCGAGGCCGAGGCGAGCCAGTCGCGCGCGCATATCGCGAATCTCGAGCGCACCGGGCTCGTCGGGCAGATGTCCACCATCATCGCCCACGAATTGAAGCAGCCCTTGGGCGCCATCATGAATTACGCCAACGGCCTCATGCGCCGCACGAAGCGCGGCGCCATGGACCAGGAGAAGTTCCTCGAGGCCTTGGGCGAAATCGTCGCGCAGGCCGAACGCGCGAGCCGCATCGTCGAGCGCGTGCGCGGCTACGCCAAACACGACTATCCGCCCCGCAAGGTGGCGGACCTCTCGGTCGTGATCGACCGGGCGATCCAGACCTTCCGGCGCTCGCGCACCACGACGGCGAGCCTGCAGATCGCGGTTCCCCGCAATTCGATGGCCGAAGTCGACGAGTGGGAAATCGAACTCGCGCTCCTCAATCTTTTGAAGAACGCCGCCGACGCGATTTCGGGCGTTCCCGATCCGATGATCCGCGTCTCGCTCGCTTCGAAGGACGGCAACTGGATCCTTTCGGTCGCCGACAACGGTCCGGAAGTGAGCGACGACGCGATCTCGAACTTCTTCAAGCCCCTTCGGACTAGCAAGGGCGAGGGCGGCATGGGGCTCGGTCTCTCGATCGTCGCCAACATCGCCGAGCGCCACGCCGGACGCGTGACCGTGAGAAAGAACGGGAAGCGCGGCGTCACCTTCGACTTCGTGCTCCCGAAGACGGGCGAGAGCGAACCCGACGCACCTCGCGAGGAGACGATCGAGGTGCTCGACCGCCGGCGCGAAGTCGAGGCCATGGTGAAGAGCGCCGAAGCCGAAAAGACCGATCCCGGCGTCTCGGGGCCCGCCACGTCCGAAGCGGCCGTGAGCGTGATCGAGCGCATGACGACGGTCGACCGGGAAAGACGCGGCGGGATTCCCGTCACGGTGCAGTCCCTGGGGCTTGCCGAGGCGCTCCACTTCTATGAGTCGGGCGACATCGGGCGCAAGGAAGACGTGCGCAAAAACTTCCTTTCCGCGAAGACGGGCGTTCAAGGCCTGACTCTGGTTTCCCCTTACGACCTTCGTAGAGGAGAAACGGGGGAGGGGATTGAAGATCCGCAGGGCAAAGAGCCAGAACCCGCGTGCGAAGCCGCCGGCGCGGAAAAATCTTCACGCGAAGACGTCCGAAACGACGAATTGTCGGCAGGATCGCACGAAAAGAAGTAAATTATTTACCACAATCAAAACATTCCTTTCCTCCGAATAGAAATGGAGGAAGAAAAAGCCTTGCGCGAGGTTTTTAATGCAATAAAAAGGCTATCGAATTATATTGTTCGATAGCCTTTTCTTTCTTAAAAATGGGCGAAAAACCGTGAAAGGCAACTCCCGAGCGGGAGACGCGCTCATCTAGGTACATTCCCGTCCCCCCGATGCGGGAGCGGGAGGGGAGGCCGGCCGTATGCGAAGATTCCGTTCCGCTTTTCGTAAAAAGGTTGAGGGTAAACACGCAACAACCTGACTTTTCTGCTTGGGAAACTCACTTTTTTAAGCGTTAACGCGTAGAAATCTCGAAAACGGTCGCCGGGCATCCTTCTTTTGGAGGAGGAGGAGGGAGGAGGAGACATGAAAAAGGTGCAAGGGAAAAGTAGCAGGAAATCCGCTCGAAAACCGCGTGAATTGCTGAACCTTCTAGGGTTTTTATTTATCTCCCCGGCTTGCTCGCGGGTAATGAATTACGTACATAAACGTAGTGCCGCGGGAGGATATTTGATAAATGGCAAAAGCACTGGTGGGGCGGGGGCTCAAGTTTGCTTAACCCTAAGTTAAGGAGTAGATTTCTCGGCGTATCGGGCGCATGCTCTATACGAAGACCTCACCCGTCCGACTCGGTGTACCCCCACCGAAGAGGATGTTTTTTAACCCTGTTATAAGAGACTTAACGGAGCTAAATATGACCAAGCAATCTAAGCTTCTGTCTCTGGCCGCCAGTCTGAGCGCCGCTCTCGTCGCCACTTCGGTTTCCGCCGCGGAAGCCCCGAAGGTTGACCTGCCGCGCGATCTCGACGGCTATGTGGCTCAAGATAAGGCCTTCTGGGACTACCTCAAGGCCAATCATCCGTATTTCAAGTACCTCAAGGAAAACCGCGTCGTGGGTAAGTTCACGATGTCGGACCGTACGGAAGAATGGGTGAATTTCGGGAACGGCGACAAGTACGCCAAGGACACGGGCCGCAAGGCTGCCGTGACCTATCGTCTCCCGTATGAATCCTTCCTTGACCTTCCGAACAAGTTCGTTGGGCCGAAGAAGTGCGGTGAATGCCACCCCTCGCAGTATGAAAAGTGGGAACGTTCGCGTCACAACAAGATCGTCCGCTTCCCGGAAGAACTGACCGAACCGCAGGTTGCGGGCGACATGAAGAAGCCCCTCTATGGTTCCAAGGCTTCCGTCTTGCCGGAAGGTATTGAAGCCGATGACGTTTACGTCATCATGGGCACGCCGCGTACGAAGTACGGTTTCGTGGACAAGTGGCTTGTCCGCGGTACCTACCACGTTGAAGAAGGTAACCTCGGTAAGGGCACGGGTAAGATCGTTGCCGGCGGTAACCAGTTCTCCCGCAACTGGGCTCAGCATCTGACGCCTGAAGTCGTGAAGAAGATCAACGCCTGGGATCCGACCTTCCCGGTCAAGCTCGAAGACTTCGGCGCTCAGACGTCGAACGTTTGGGGCTTCAACTCCTACGGCGCTTCCAACCGCACGCAGGCCATGTTCCAGCCGGGTTCCTCCTACTGCGAAATCTGCCACACCTGGAAGTTTGACTTCAAGAGCCAGGACGAACTCTTTGCCGCTTTGGGTGACTCGAAGAAGCTTCGTAGCCACACCATCGCCAAGGGCGTCTCCTGCGAAGAATGCCACGGCGCGGGTGCTCACCTCTACGGTGCTCGCGGCGCCGGCATGCCGTCCAACTGCGAACGTTGCCACCAGCGCTTCGTTTACAACCAGGACGATGCCAAGGCCAACTTCAAGACCCCGTTCAACAGCTACTTCAAGAGCTTCTGCCCGGCTTGCGGTACCGAAGGTTCGCAGTCGCACTACACGAAGCACTATCAGAAGGGTATGCGTTGCACGACCTGCCACGATCCTCACGAAGTGACGAGCAACGACTGGGCTTCCCAGTACACGGTTCCGAACCTCAAGAAGAAGTGCCAGGACTGCCACACCACGGCTGCTGAATTCTTCGCTCAGGGCGGTACGCACAGCCGCAACGACTGCGCCTCCTGCCATATGCCGAAGATGGGTTCGTGCGAAAACTTCGCTTCGATCCAGCGTCCTGACATGGCCGGCTTCGACAACGTCCGCGCTTCGCACATCTGGCGTATTTTGGTCGACCCCGAAAAGAAGTCGATCAACCCGCCTGACGGCGCCAAGGATCGTAAGCTGACGAGCCCGAAGGGCTGGAAGCTCACGAAGGACGACGGTCGTCCCTACATCGACCTGATGTGGACCTGCGGTCGCACGGCTTATCAAGACAAGCACCAGGTTGAAGCTCTGGGCTGCCACAGCCCGATCCAGTCGAAGTTCCCTGAAGCTCTCCGCTTCAAGGATCAGAAGACCATCTACAACAAGGTTGTCGCCTGGCAGACCCCCGTTAAGGAAGGCTATGCCAAGATCACGGCCGACCTCGTCACGATCACCGACATGCTGAAGGTTGCGAAGCTTTCGAACTCGGATCGCGCTCAGGTCCAGCTCCTCGCTGAAAACGCTCGCCGCGTTGCCGCCAAGATCAAGGACGACGGTTCGTGGGGTGTCCACGCTCCGCAGTATGCCAAGCAGCTCGTTGACGAAGGCGTCGTCTTCGCGAATGAAGCTCTTGCCATCCTGAACAAGGGCGCCAAGACCGCTGCGAAGTAATCCTGACGTAGGGATCAGCTTCACCTCAGGCAACTGAGGATAGGCTAGAGGAGGCTCGGAGTTCGCTCCGGGCCTCTTTTTTGTGTGCTCGGCATGGGCACGTTTCTAACGGGTGAAAGTCCCGAGTGCGGGTGGTAGCGCCAAGCACATAGCCAGAGACAAGGGTGTCCGTCGCGAGGCGGAATCTGAAAGAAGTCCGAGGCAAACCGTTGATCTGACGAA
>CASDQM010000024.1 GCA_949282745.1 uncultured Sutterella sp.
ATATTGCAATTACTACAATGAGGAACGTATCCAAGCCAAGTTGAACTACCGCTCACCTAAGCAATATAGGGAAGCGATAGCTCAACAGGCTTGAACGCCCGATCGATCAAAAATCTGTCTCGCAAAGTGGGGACAGTTCATCCCCATCGGAACGCGGGCGGGCTTGGTTTGTGAGGAGAATTGACGCGGAATCAGCGGGACGCCATTTTGTCCTTCACCGCGCCCCAGGCGAGCGCGAGAACGAGGAGAAGCGCCACGCCGAAGGCGAGTTCGCAGCACTGCGCCATCGACATGAATTTGTAGGGCGGGATCAGATACCAACCGCCCGCGTCGTTGTACATGTTGATGATGGATTCCTGCAGAGGCGAGAGAACGGTGCCGACCGGAACGTCGGAATTGTCGTAACCGCAGTCGCCCGTCGGGAGGAACCAGTCGGGCGCCCACTTTTCAAGGGGAAGTCCGAAGGGATAGTGGGGTTCGAGCGAACAGCCCTGCATCCCGAACATCGCGTCGAGGTCGTCTGAGTGAATGGCGTGGTGAATGTTCGAAAGTTTGATCGAGCACATGAGCCCGTAGATCGCTCCGTAGCAGCCGAGAACCGTTGCGACGATCTTCGACCAGAAGGCCTTGGGTGCGAGGATCGGGAAAAGCGCTCCAAGGGCGATCACGAGAAAGCCGAAGCGGATGTATACGCACTGTTCGCAGGGCTTCATATAGAGCCACACCTGAAAAACGTTGTGCGCGATGACGACGAGCGCGACGCTCAAAAAGGCGATCACGACCCAGGGCCAGCGCTGCGACTGCACACGGGCCAGGAGGTCGGAGAAGGAATTCTGTTGGGACATGCGGAAAGTTCCGAAAAGGAATAAACAAGGGGCGCGCCCGAAGAAGGAACGCGCCCCTCAGGGGAGAGTGTTTGGGATGGAAGCCCTTACTTGGCGGCGAGCTCGGTCAGAAGCGATTCGAAGCCCTTGAAGCCGCGGATCGACTTCGTCATGACGAGCCACTTGCCGTTCACGACGTAGGCGGGAACGCCCTGAAGCTTCGCGACGTCGTAGGAAACCTTCCAGCTGTCGGCGAGTTTCACGACTTCGTCGGTCTTGCGGGCGGCGGCGAAGTCTTCGGCCGTGATACCGGTCGCATCGAACGCGGTCTTCAAAAAGGCCTCTTCACCCGAAGCCCAGCGTTCGCCCTTCTTGTGGTAGGCGAGGTACCAGGCGTCCTTGGCCTTCTTGTAGAGACTTTCCTTGTCGTGGACGGTCTTGCCCGCGGCCTTGTCGCGCAGTTCGCACATCGCGAGGAATTCGCTTGCCGTGCGGCCGTACTTGCCCTTCGTTTCGAGGTGAATCATGCGGAAGGGAAGGCCCGTGGCCTTTTCGGCGGCGGGGAGGACCTTCGGGTCAACCCCGGCGTCGTACTTGTAGCAGAACGGGCAGTCGTAGGACCAGATCTTGACGATGGAGCCCTGCCAGTCGGCGATCGGCTTTTCAAGCGCGACGAAGTCCGTGCCTTCGGTAAAGGCCATGGCGGGAAGCGCGGCGCAAAGCGAGAGCGCGGCGCAGGATTTGATGAAGGTGCGGCGAAGCATGTTTCTGTGTGTCCTTCTTTCGGGAAGAGTCTCGGCTCTTCCCCTTGAGTCTGCGGGGCGGCCCCGGCGGGGGAAGCCGCCCCGACACGTCGGGATGGATGGGTCTGTGAGGGCGCGAAACCGCCCTCTTTCAGCCCCTTACTTTTCGAAGGCGATCGAGATGTCGACCGGCATCGCCTGATAGCCCGTCGTCGATTCGACGCGCATTTCCACGGCCGGTTCCTTTTCGCCCCAGCGGAATTCCATCATGTAGGGGTTCGGCGCCGAGGTGAAGGCGCCCGTCGTCACGTCAAAGGACGCGCCGGCGGTGGCGGAATAGACGAAGATCGAATTCTTGTCGGCGTGGTATTCGGCAATCGACGTCACCGGGCTGAACCAGTCGTGACCGCGTTCTTCGCCGAAGGTCCAGATCTGTTCGACCGTACCGGCCTTTTCATCGACCTTGTAGACGACGGCGCGGGAATACTTCATTTCGGGCAGTGCGGGCTGTTCCATGCCGCGGGCGTCCCCGTTGTCGAAGGCCGTAAGGTAGACGACGCCGTCCTTGCTCATCGAGTCGATGCGGAAGGCCGTGTGCTGCGTCCACGTCCAGTCGAAGCCGCCTTCGCAGGTCGCGTCCGTGCAGGGGATGGCCTTGCCGTTCTTGTCGACGGGCTTCAGGACCTTCTTCGCGAAGTCGCCCTTCCAGCCGCGCGGCGCGCCGAGAATCCACTTCACCTTCTTGTCGCGGCCGATCTTGATGATGGCCGACTGATGGCGAGACGAAATGATGATCGAGTCGTCGGTCGGGTCGTAGTCGACGGAGTTGACGTGCGCCCAGTTGCGGCCCACGCCCGTGCCGGCGATGTCGCCGTACTGATCGGATTCGTTGAGAGCCTTGATGTCTTCTTCGGAGAGCGTCTTGCCGGCCTTCGAAGCGTCGATGTTGAGGCAGACGGCACCCTGGTCGAGCGCCTTGATCACGTCGGCGCGGTACGGATCGAGAATGTCGAAGAGACGGAATTCATCGACGACGTAGCCGTTTTCATCGATTTCGGCGATGACGTCGCGCACCGTGCGCACGTTCTTGCCGTTGGCAAGCTTCACGTTCGAGGAAGCGACGCGCAGGAAGTAGTTGCCGTTCTGGGCCGGGTCGAGCGAGTGCGAGAAGTCGTTGTAGGAAACCGGGAGTCGGCGGTTCCAGATTTCACGGCCCATCAGGTCGTACTTGACGTAGCGCTGGCCGTAGCCCCAGGTGAAGGACCCGTCCTTATTCTGACGGAAACCCATCATGTCGCCGCCGTAGTAGAGGCTGTCGAGGTTGTAGATGGGTTCGGAAAACATGTACCAGCGGTATTCGCCCGTGGTGTCGACGATGCCGTTTTGCGGATAGAAGTTCCATTCGAGCGCGCCGCCCATGGGGTTGTTCCAGACGGCGTGCGAGGCCTTGCCCGCGAGGTCGGCCGCGTTGTTGAGGAGATAGAGGCGGTCCTTGAAGTCCTTGTCGACCTTGACGGGCTTCACCTTCGGGAGAGCGCTCTTTTCGTGCAGAAGCCCCTGGCTTTCGCCGTAGATGGGCGAGCCGTAGATTTCATAGACGTCGGAGAACTTTTCCTTCTTCCCGTTGAAGACGCGCGTGTAGTCGACCTTCACCTTGTTGACGTAGTCGGGATAGAGGCCGAAAACGGGCACGCCGCCGTGCGTAAGCAGCATGCGCGGGCTCACCTTGTAGGAAATTTCCACGCCTTCGGGCTTCGGAAGGATCGTGACGCGGGCGTCTTCGATCTGATAGCCGCCGTTGCGGATCACGGCCGTAAGCGGCGCGATCTTGTAGGGATTCACCACGATTTCGCCGAGGTGCCCCTGCACCTGATAGGTAGTCTTCGGACCCGAAGCGCCGCCCATGGCGTAGGCGCCGACGGAAAGGCTCGCGGCGACGGCAAGCACGGAAAGACGGAAGAGAGCGGACATGAGTTGTTTCCTTTGGTTGAGCGTGAGCGGAGCATCTCGGGCGCGGCCTGCGCCCCATCGGCCCCGTAACGGTGTGACGGCATTCTCGCCCTCGGGACCCTCACGGCGCTATGATCGATTCCATTCATTTTTCAATCGAATTTCGCCTCGGTTCGATTTAATTTCTGAAAGAATAGGTGTTTGTGGACGAGCGGCTTTCGTCGTCGTTATTCCCCAGTCGAGGGCAAAGAATTCGATCGTCTTCATACAGGTCGTGATTCCATTTTCTTTGGGGAACAAACACTTTCCGCCACAGAACTCGAATTTTCCAACCCTTCGCTTTCCCGTCGTTATCGGGTTTGGCCGATTTTTGTTGTCGGGTTTGGCCGGCCTTCCCCGTCGACTTTGACACCTCCGCCACCGCGTCTCCGGGCGATTTATCCGCCCCCGGTGATTGTCCGGAGGACCGTCTCCGCCGAGAACCCTATGATCTACGGCATCGGCATTTCTTGCTTTGAGGACCAGTCGTGATTCGCAATCTGAAGGACTCGGGCGTCACCGAGGAGCTCCTCACCTTCCTCGTCGTCGCCGTCGAACATCGCCACCTCGGGCGCACCGCTCTTCGACTCGGCATCTCCGAACCGAAGGCGAGCCGCCTGCTCGCCAAGGCTCGAACCGTGTTTTCCGACCCGCTCTTCGAGCGCCATGGACGTGGACTTCTTCCCACGCACCGCGCGATCACGATCGCGGAGCGCGCGAAACCGCTCCTTGAAACCTTTCGGTCGCTGTGCGAGGAAAGTGTGTTCGAACCCGCCAAGTTCGACCGCGTCATCCACATCGCGTGCCTCGACAACGCGATCCTCATCGCGCTCGATCCGATCATGGCGAAACTGCGCGCCGTCGCACCGAAGGCGGGGTTTGCCGTGACGCCGCACGAAGAGTCGACATTGACGCGCCTTCGCGAAGGGGATCTCGACTTTGCGATCTTTCCTGCGGTGGATCTTCCTCCCGATTTCGAGTCGGCACCCCTTCTTCGGACGCCCTACGTGCACGTCGTGCGCCGCGGCCATCCGCTTGAGGCGTTGTTAGACGCCCAGGAAGAACTTGCGCTT
Source organism: uncultured Sutterella sp. (assembly GCA_949282745.1). GTDB lineage: Bacteria > Pseudomonadota > Gammaproteobacteria > Burkholderiales > Burkholderiaceae_F > Sutterella. Next base: position 4,630 of record CASDQM010000024.1, read on the forward strand.
GCGCTCGATCGGGCTCCGCGTGCCCAGATCACGGTTCACCCCGACACGGACAGTCCCGCCGACGGCGTGCCGGGCCCCGCAACGATTCCGCTTTCGACCCGAGAAACCTTCTTCTGGTCGCCCTACTGGATCGGTTCCTTTTTCGTCGCCATGCGGCAAAACCTCGTCATGACGCTTCCCTGGCGCAGCGCCAAGGCTTTGTCCGAACTCGTGCCGCTTACGGTTCTCGCACAGGCGCAGCCGGGACTTTTTCTTGAGCCCCATCTCATCTGGCACCGACACATCGACAAGGACCCGGCCCTTTCGTGGGCGCGCTGCATGATGCTCGACGCCCTGCACGTGCAACCGGGCGAAGTGGACGCCTGGCGTCCGGGCCCGCTCGCGGGTTTTTGACGCGGCTGCGGGGACGCCCGTTTTCCCTCGGGAAAACACGCGGGAGTGCGCTTTGCACATCCTTCGGAAGTGTCTCTTTTCGGTAAAATCGTCAGACGGTTTTCGATAAGAAAGAATTTCATGAACAACCTCCTCCTTCTCTGCGCCCTCGGCATCGTCATGGGGCTCGGACTCGCCTCGTTTTACCGAAACCTTCGGCGTGCCCTCGCCATTCAGCGCCTTACGCACGAAGGCGTGCGCACCCATGCGCGCGTCATCGAAATCAAGGAGCAGTCGAACCTCTTCGTGGAAGTGAACGGCCGACGGAAGGGCCGCACCGCCTGGCGGGAAATCGTCTTCTTTCAGGCGCGAAACGGCCGCTACGTGCGCACGTCGCTTCCGCCCGTCTTCACGGCGGAGGACGTCACGCCCGTGGGCCGCACGATGCGGATCTTCTACGATCCCGCGCAGCCGCGCATGGCCGTGCACGACCGCACGAAGGGGCCGCTTCCCATGACCGAGTGGCGCGTGACCTTCCCCGCCGCCGTCGTCATCTGCGCGGGCCTGGGGCTGGGCTTTTATTCGCTCCATTCGCTCTTCACGGGCTTTTTCTTCGCGCTCTTTCCGCTCATCATGGTGATGCGCCGCGCGATCGTCGATTCGGGCTCGAGCGACTACTTCCTTCGCCGCCGCTGGGAGGAGCCCCGCGCGTCGAATCTTGACGACGCCCAATCCTCGCCCCCCGACTATCTCTTCGACCCCGAACTCTACCCCGCCGAAGACGAAACGCTTCGTTCGAGCCTTGCCGCGGTGGGCTTTGCCGATGCGCGCTCCGTCATCCGTCCGGGCGTGCCCGGCCATCCCCTCTCGATCGACCATCCGAATCCGGAGGAAAAGAAACGCGGCCCCCGCAAAGAGGAGGAACAGCCCCTCGAAGGGAGGGACCCCTCCGACGTGCTGCGGGAGATGGAGGAACTCCTCACGGGCCGCCGCCGGGAGGAAGCCTCCGAACCCGATGAAGCGCCCCGACGCGAAGAAGCGGCGCCCGATTCCGAGCACGACGACGACCGTCCCTCGGAAAAAGCCCGTCCGAACCTTCCCTCGCGGGAAGTCTTTGCGCGCGTGCTGCAGGAATCGGCTCCGTCCGAGCTCGTCCCCTGGATGATGCGCCAAGTGGCGGGACTCCATCACCGCGAACTCTTCCCCGTGAACGGAGAGCGTCCCGCGGACGAAGCCCACCCGACGCTTCCCGCCTGGGTCACCTATTCCGACCGATTTGACCGGGACGACGCGTACGTCGAGCTCTCCTTTGCCGGTGTCCTGACGCTCCACCTCGAGATCGTCGACCGAGCCGGCCGCGTGCGGGGTCTGCGCGTCGAAACGGACGTGGGCGGTCAGGTCTTCGCCGACGGCATGCGCAAGGTGCTCGAAGACGCCGCGAAGGATTTCTTCCCCGAAGGAAGCGAACGCTGCGCCGTGATCCTCACGATCGAATACGACGAAAAGGCGCTCGAAGCCCTTTCGTGAGGTGTCCGCCATGCTCTACATTCACCGCATTGCTCTGCGCTCGGCGCTCGGATCCGACCCCGAGTGCACGCTCGCGCGCCTCGCCGATCCCGAGCCCTTTCCCGAAACGCCCGTCGCCGACGCGCCCGGACGTTCGGACGCGGATTTCGAACTGCTCGCCGCCCGTTGGGGAAAAGACGTCTCGCCCGAACCCGTGACGCGCGGCTTTCTCCTTTTGCGCGACGCCGCCGAAGAGATTCTTTCGGGGCTCGATCCCGTCGTTCGCGAGGAAGTGCTCGCTTCGCTTAGCGTCATTCTCGGAAACGCCACCTCGGGTCTCAACGAGGCGCTCGACGCGGCCAAGCGGGGTGAGTCGGACGAAATTCTCCGCGCGCCCCTCGAACTCGGGAAAGTCTCCGCGCAGCTCGCGCGCTCGATCGGCGCCTCGGGACCCGACCTCACGATTTCGACCGCCTGCACGGCTTCGGGCAAAGCCCTTTGCGAAGCCGCGCGACGGCTCCTCACGGGCGACGTGAAGTACGCCCTCGCGGGCGGGATGGACGTCTTGAATCCCTTTACGAACGCGGGCTTTGCGGCGCTCGGCGCGGAGAGCCCCGTTCGCTCCCGACCGCTCGCCGCCGAGCGTTCGGGCCTTCATTTGGGCGAAGGCGGCGCTCTCTTTTTGCTCTCGAACGAACCGACGCTCGGAGGCCTTTCCGCCCTCTGCGCGCTTTCGGGCTGGGGCGAAACGAGCGACGCGCACCACCTCTCCGCCCCGCACCCCGAAGGGCGCGGCGCCTTCGAAGCGATGACGAAGGCCCTTGCCGGAGCGGAAGTGAAGCCCGCAGACGTCGACCTCGTTTTGTTCCACGGCACCGCCACGAAGCAAAACGATCTTGCCGAAGCGAAAGCCCTCGCCCAACTCTTTGCGGGCGTTGCCGAGCAGCCGCTCTGCGCCAGTCTCAAGCGCGCCGTGGGCCATCAGCTCGCGGGCGCGGCCGCCATGAACGCGGCCGTCGCGGCGCTGTTGCTCTCGGGCGATGCGAAACCGCCTCTGGCACTCAGAAAGTCCGAAGACGCGACGCTCGATCCGGAAATCGAGGCGCTCGGACTTCGCCCCGTCCTCGAGACCTCCGAGACGCCCGTCCTGAAGACGGTGCTCGCGAACGCCTTCGCCTTCGGGGGCAACAACGTCTCCCTCGTTCTCACGAGAACGCGGCCGCCCGCGCGCGGCTGGACGACGGACGAACTCCTCGCGCAAAAGCCTCCCATGCGCTTTATGACCGAGGTCGACGAAGTCGTCTGTGAAGAGGGTAAAACGCCTTCGGCCTCGGGGCGCTTTACGGTTCCGGCCGACCACATCATGATGACGCGCGAAGGCTTTCCCGTGACGGGCTTGATCGAAGTGATGGCCCAGACGATCGGGCTTTACGCCGGCGCGGCGAACCGCGCGGGCGGGACGGCTCCGAAGATTGGCCTCCTGCTCGGCTGCCGGCGCCTCACCTTTGCGCGCCCCTTTTATCCGGCGGGAAGCACCTTCCTCACGAAGGTCGAAGAGGTCTTTCATTCCGACGACGGCCTGCGTCAGTTCGCGGCCCGAGTAGAATGGTTGACGGACGACGGTCCCCAACCCGCCGCCGAAGCCGTTCTCACCGTTTATCAACCCAAGGGGAAACTTCCCTTTTCCGCCCCCGGGCGCTGATTTTTGCACCGCACCACAAGGATTTCATGCTCGCACCCATCGTACAGTTCGACCTCGAAGGCTTCTGCGCCTCGCCCGCCACGACCGAGCGCCTCTACCGGGGCTCGCCCGATCCGACGCTCGTGCGGCTCGCGCGGTCGTTTCTCGTGCGGGCCCTTCCCGACGCTTCGCCCGTGGGTCCTTCGGGGCGCTTCGGACTTCTCGTGGCGCGCGACGAATCGAACCGCACCTGGGGGTTCGTGACCTGGTTTCGCGAAGAGACGAAGTCGCTCGACGACCTCTTTCACCGCCTCTCGCACCAGGACGACATCTTTTCGCGCTGCGCCGCCTGCTCGACCTTCCCCGGAGCGGAGGGCGAAGTGTCGCTCGCCTCGCTGGCCAAGCCCTATCTCGCCCGCATTCCCGAGACGCAGCAGCGCCTTCCGAACCGCTCCTTCCTGCGGGGCGCCTTTTTGCGCGCCGCGGAGGATCCGCTCGTTCGCATGCTCTCGGCCGCGCGCCACGTGCGCATGCGCCCGGTGACGGCGCTCGAACTCTGGATCGGCGCTTCGCCCGAAGGGGACGTTCGCCGGCACAATCAGCCCGTCGCTCCCGAAGCCGTGACGCTTCCCATTTGGAACCGCCTTACGGCGCCCTTCCCCGAATGGAGCGAGAAGGCGCCCGTCACGCCCGTACCCGACGCGATCTTCGTGGGCGAGACGGCCGACGCCATGGTCTTTGACAAGCCTGCGGGCCTCCTTTCGGTCCCCGGGAAGACGGGCGACGACCTTCCGACTCGGCTCACCCGCGTGACCGGAATCACCCCCTACGTCGTGCACCGCCTCGACATGGACACCTCGGGCCTCATTCTCTACGCGAAGACCGATGAAGCCCAGCGGGAACTCTCGCAACATTTCGCGCAGGGCCGCGCGAAGAAAACCTACCGCGCGCTTCTCGCGGGCGACGTGCGCCAGCATCACCCCGAAGAGGGCGTGATCAAGCTTCCGCTCGCGCTCAATCCGCTCGACCGCCCGCGTCAGTGCTCGCTTCCCTCGGGCCGTCCCGCGGAAACGCACTACCGCATCGAGCGCGTGCGCGAGCACCCGCTCTTCGGGCCTCTTTCCGAAGTCGTCTTCCACCCCGTCACGGGCCGCACACATCAGCTGCGACTTCATGCGGCGCTGGGACTCGGCGCCCCGATTCTGGGCGACCCCCTCTACGCGCCCTGGCGCGCGGTGCCCGTGAAGCGCATGTGCCTTCATGCCGAAGCCCTGCTCGTTCCCGCGACGAAGCACGCCCCCGAGACGCTTTTTGAGGCGCCCATCGACTGGAGCGCCGTCCTCTGAGGACGCAGGTTTCCGAACGCCGAAAAAATCAAGGGCGCGCCGAACGTTTCGGTCGCGCCCTTCTTCATGGGTTTCGTTTCAGGCGACGGTTACGGCACCTTGAAGCCGAAGGTGTGGCACTGGTCGCAGAAGTTCACGGTTTCGCCGTGCTGGACGTGGCAGTTCACGCAGTCGAGCTGATTGCCGTAGTGCGGCGACGTATGCGGATTCGAAGGCTTCATGTCCTTCGTCTTCTTTTCCATGTCGGCCGGGTTGTGGCACTTCGAGCACTGTTCGATCGACGGATAGGCGACCTCATTCTTTTCGCCGTGGCAGGAGGCGCAGGCCACGCCCTTGGCGCCGTGACGGTCCGCACCGAAGTCGGCGGCGGAAACGCTGCCGGCCGCAAAAATCGCACCCAAGAGAACGATCGCGAGCGTGTGTTTCATAGGGGTCTCCTTTTTTGGGGGTCTGAGTCTGAAGGGAATCTTAACGGATGCGCTCTGCCTTGGCATCGGGGATTACCTGCACGCCGTGTGCGGCGCGGAGCCGCTTCAGGGAGCTCCCTCGCCTCCTTTCGACGGCGGCGAACCGCTACAATACGTTCCGTGCTTCCGGGCGCGGCACGCGCGCCCCCTTTTCCTCTTTACGGACAAGACTCAATGACCGAACAGATCAAAAAGGTCCCGGCCGAAGCGGGCATCACCGAACCCGCCCCACTTGAAAATCCGGTTCTCATTTCCGACCTCCACCTCACGACGAAGAAGCCCGCCACGATCATGGGGTTCTTCCGCTTCATGAAGGACGTCGCCCCGCACTACTCCGAACTCGTCATCCTCGGCGACCTCTTTGACTTCTGGATCGGCGACGACGCCAGGGCGGCGGCCGAACCCATCATCGCGCAGCTCAAGCTCTACTCGAGCCTCGGGCACCGCCTCCTCATCATGCCGGGGAACCGCGACGTGATGTTGGGCGAAGACTTCGCGCGCGCCTGCGGCGCCGAACTTCTCGCCCCGCAGGTGAAGGTGAACATCAAGGGCCGCGACGTCCTCCTCTCGCACGGCGACGAATGGTGTCTGCGCGACAAGGAATACCAGGCCTTCCGCGCCATGGTCCGCAATCCCCAGTGGCAGCGCATGGCGCTCTCCAAGTCCGTCGCCGAACGCATGGCGATGGCGACGAACGCCCGCTCGCAGAGCGAAGGCGACAAGACCGTCAAGACCGAAGCCGAAATGGACGTGGTCGAGAGCGCCGTCGCCGAATCGGCGCGCGCCTTCGGCGTCGACTGCGTGATCCACGGCCACACGCACAAGCCCATGGCGCACGTCTCAGGCCCGATCGAGCGCTGGGTCATCCCCGACTGGGAACTCGACGACGCCAAGGGTGGCGGCCGCTCGGGCTGCATCACCTTCCTTGAGAACGGCCGTCCGCAAATCAAGACGTTCTGATTCTTGGAGTGAACTGCTTCCCGCGCCCCGGATTTCTTCCGGGGCGCTTGGTTTTTCCCTACGGAAAACGCTGTATTTCCCGCCTTCTTACGGTGTAGCATAGAGGTATGGAGAACGCGCCGCAAAGCGAACGTTCGATCCGAAAGCGCTTTCCTTGCGTGGCTCCGAAAAAGCTTTTGTAGGAGGAAAAAACCATGTCAGGCGTTTCCACTCAATCCTCTTGGCGCAGCTTCCGCGTGGTCCGTCGCGAAACGCTCTCGAAGGGCGTCACGGGCTTCACGCTCTATCCGACCGACGCCCGTCCCGTCGCACCCTATCTGCCCGGCCAGGGCGTCTCGGTGCGCGCCACCGTCCCCGAAGCGGGCTTCATCACCTCGCACCCCTTCGCGCTCACGCATGCGTCGAGCCCCGAAGACAACACGCTCACCTTCGCCGTCGAAAAGATTCCGGGCGACACGACCTCGGAAGGGCGTCTCTGCCGCTATCTCTCGGAAGAGGTCCACGCGGGCTCCGTGATCGAAGTCTCCGCCCCGACGGGAGAATTCACGATCGATCCGAAGGAAACGATGCCCGTCGTCTTCCTCGCCGACCGTCTCGGCATCGCGCCCGTCTTCACGATGGTGGACGCCCTCGCAGTTGAAAACCCCGGCCGCAGCGTGACGGTGCTCTATTCGACGACCGACGGCGAACACTTCCCCTTTGAAGCGCCCCTGCGCCACGTCGTCTCGCGCTTCCCCGACGGCAAGCTCGGCGTCTTCTTCTCGAAGCCCCTCGACACCGACGAAGAGCGCGTGCACTACGACGTCGAAGGGGAAATCGACGTGCCGCGGCAAAAGGACCTCGCCTTCGTCGACGACGCGGATTACTACGTGGCCGGCCCCGCCGAATTCGTTGAGAAGACGACGGCGCAGCTGATCGAGCTCGGCGTCATCCACTCGCGCATTCACGCCCAGACGATCGAATGCGGTTCGGCCCGCTGAAACAACAAATTGTCGACCTTTTGGCGAGATTTGTTTGACAAATGATCGGCGACACTGTATAGTTCGCTCTGCAGGTGCGAAGCCGCTTCTTCGGACGGCTCCGCACTTACTTGAGCTTATCCTTTTGGCTCATCTGTACAAAAGAAAGTTCGGAGAGTAGTAAGGCACTTTCCGCTCTTTCGAGGGGGAAAGACCGGTCGGCATTTCGACGAATGCCGGCCGTTCTTTTTATCTGGCTTGGCGATTCCTGCGGATACCCCATCGTCTCGGTTCGAACGACGACCTCGCGGTCGGTTTGAGGTAAAATCGTCGTAAATGGAGAGGGACTACCCACTCGGCGCCAGGCTTCCGGTTTCTTGTCCGGGAGCCTTTCGCTTTTTCAGAGGCCACCGACACGACCGAGACGCTTCCTTTTGCGCCCCGCACGAAGACGAGCGCCCCGAAGATTCGCATCCTCGGGGCGCTCTTTGTTTGCGGAGTCCGTCACGGCGAAGTGGTTTCTTCGCCGCTCGGGGATCACGCTTACTTGGCGGCGTAGATCGGGATCACCTTCGGGCCCTTGCCGGCGTCGCGCTTCGCAAAGGAGCGCATCCAGAAGTACATGCCGACCAGAGCGGCCGCGCAGCAGGCGATGGCGACGGTCGAGTACATCGGGTTTTCGGCGAAGGTCGCGACGCGGTAGTAGATCGTCGCGGCGCTGTAGCCGAGAACCGACGTCCAGGCGGCGGCAAAGAGCGTCCAGGCCGTGCCCACTTCGCGGTAGATCGCGGCGATGGCGGCGCAGCACGGGAGGTAGAGCAGCACCATCAGGAGGTAGGCGAAGGCGGCCGTGCTCGAACCGAAGAGAACCTTGATCGTGTCGATCGTGCTCGTCGAGACGCCCTGTTCTTCCGCGGCGGCTTCCTCTTCGGAGAGGTCGCCCACCGTGATGCCGAGCGGGTCGGTGAAGGCGGAGGCAAGGCCCGCGAAGTTTTCGCCGATCGTGCCGACGGCTTCCGAGAAGACCGCGCCGAAGGACCAGCCCTCTTCGGCCGGGGCTTCTTCCGCAGCGGCGGCCTTCTTCGCTTCGTTCACGGAGATCGTGTCGTAGAGCGAATTGAGCGTGCCCACCACGGCTTCCTTCGCGAGAACGCCCGTGAAGATGCCGACGGCGGCCGGCCAGTTTTCTTCCTGAACGCCCATCGGTTCAAAGAGCGGAACGATGGTCTTGCCGACCTGCGAGAGGACGGCCTTGTCCGTGTCTTCGTTGCCGAAGGAACCGTCGGTGCCGAGCGAATTGAAGAACGCGATGCAGGCGACGATCATGACGATCACGCGGCCGGCGCGGAACATGAAGGTCTTGACGCGGTCCCAGGTGCGAAGCATCACGCCCTTGAAGGTCGGGATGTGGTAGGGCGGAATTTCCATCACGAAGGCCGAGGCGGCGCCCGGAAGCGCCGTGCGCTTCAGAAGGAAGCCCGTGAGGATCGCGGCGAGAATGCCGATGAAGTAGAGCCCGAAGACGAGGTTCTGACCGTTGGTGGGCCAGAAGGCCGTCGCAAAGAGGACGTAAACGGGCAGACGCGCGCCGCAGCTCATGAACGGAGCCATCATCACCGTGATGATGCGGTCGCTCGCGCGGTCCATCGTGCGGGTCGCCATGATGGCGGGCACGCCGCAGCCGAAACCCACGAGGAGCGGCACGAAGGCCTTGCCCGGAAGACCGAGCGCGCGCATCAGACGGTCCATCACAAAGGCGGCGCGGGCCATGTAGCCCGAGTCTTCAAGGAAGGCGAGGAAAAGGAAGAGGAAGAAGACGACCGGGATGAAGGTCGAGATCGTCTGGAGACCCCCGCCGATGCCGTCGGCCAAGAAGACCTTGAGCCACTCGGGCGCGCCCATCGATTCGAGGAGCTGTCCGAAGCCGTCGACCATGACGCCGCCCACGAGCACGTCGAAGAAGTCGATGAAGACCGCCCCGAGGTTCTGCGTGAAGAGGAACATTACGTACATGATGAGAAGGAAGATCGGAAGACCGAGCCAGCGGTTGAGCACGACGCGGTCGATCTTGTCGGTCATCGTCGCCGTCATTTCGCCTTCGCGCACGAGGGATCGTTCGGCCACCTTCGCGACGAAGTCGTAGCGGGCGTTCGCGACCATAATGTCGAGGTCGCCGTCGTATTCGGCGTCGAGACGCTCGACCGCCGCGCGGGCTTCGTCGAGATCGATCCCGGGGAGCTTTTCTTCAATGCCCGGGGCCTTTTCAAGGAGCTGTCCGGCAAACCAGGGGGCGTATTCGACGCCCTGCTTGGCGAGGAGACCCGCGACTTCCTTCTGAACGGTCGAGATCTTTTCGTCGAATTCGACCTGCATCGGGGGGACGGAAGGCGAGGCAAGGAAGTCGATCAGGGCGTCCTTCATTTCGGTCACGCCCGACTCGCGGTTGGCGACAACGCCCACGACGGGGCAGCCGAGTTCGCGCGAGAGTTCGTCAAGCTTCAGAGAGAGCTTGTGCTGCTTGGCGATGTCGAGCATGTTGACGACCACGATCATCGGCACGCGCATTTCGACGAGCTGCGCCGTGAGGTAGAGGTTTCGCTCGAGGTTCGAAGCGTCGACGATGTTGATGATCGCTTCGGCTTCGCCCGTCAGGATGTAGTCGCGCGCGACGCGTTCGTCTTCGCCCGACGAAGAGGACGGCGTGATCGAGTAGATCCCCGGAAGGTCGACGAGTTCGATCTCTTCGTTCTTGTGCGAGAAGAAGCCCGTCTTCTTGTCGACCGTCACGCCCGGCCAGTTGCCGACGCGCTGCTTGGAGCCCGTAAGGGCGTTGAAGAGCGTCGTCTTCCCGCAGTTGGGATTGCCGACGACGCCTACGATGTGTTTGGCCATGTCTTTGCTCTTTTCTTTCGGTTCGTTGGAGAAGCGAGCGCGTCAGTCGGCGCGTTCGACCTGCATGAGTTCCGCTTCGTCGCGGCGCACGCTGATGAAGCTGCCGCGCACGCGGATTTCGATCGGGTCCCCGAGGGGAGCGATGCGGACGATTTCAAAGGTGGTGCCCGGCGTGGCGCCGAGCATCACGAGGCGGCGTCGGTATTCGGGATGCTCCTTTCCGAAGCTCACGATGCGGCCCTTGCTGCCGACGGGAAGGTCTTTGAGAAACATGGAGTGGAAACCTCTTTGTTGTGTTTTAAGGGATGACCGGGCCGCTCCTTCGAGGGTTCGGGCGGCTCCGATGCAATCAGTAGACGTAGATGCGCTTGGCGACGTCGTAGTTCACCGCGATGCGTGCGTCGAGCACGGCCACGAGAAGGGGCGCCTCGGGCGCCGCCTGCAGGACGCGGACTTCAACGCCCGTGCGCATGCCGAGGTCGGCGAGACGATCGGCTTCCTTCGGATCGAGCTTCATGCGCGCCACCGTCGCCGGGGAATTGATCCCCAAGTCCGTGAGGGTTCGAATGCGCTTTGTGCCGTTCATCATGGATTTCGACCTTTTCAATGGTGTTGGAAGGGATTTCAAAGGGGCGTAGCGCCAACTTTGAACGAGATTGTTGCAAATTCTAACGAGAACGCTTCTCACATGCAAATTAAAAAGCAAATGAGAGACATTTGCAATAGATGGCTATCACTCAGTAGAGAAATTCAATGCCGCGCGCAAGGATGCCCCGTCGGCGCGACGAAACCGGCCGATTGCATGCATCCCTTTGACAACAAGGTTAATTCCGTATCCGACATTCCTCGCGGACGTTCCCCAATCTCCCCGTCCGTCTCTTTTCTCTCCTTCTTTTTTCTCCCGTCCCGCCGCTTTCCTAAACTGCGGAATATGAGGTATTCTCAATCTGTTTTAGAGAACGCAGTCTTCCTTCGTCGGGTGTCCGACGCGTCATTTCTCCGAAAATCCTGCGTTCTTCGATCCGTCCCGCAGCGTCGTGCGGACCCTTCACCCTCTTTTCGGGCGCAACGATGCAAATGAGAACGGATCCCTCTCCAACGTACCGAGAGGATTTCCATTTTGAATTTTTATAGGAAACCGCGATGGCTTCGATCTTCGACGTCAAGACGCTTCTCAAGGAGCGCCGTCAAATGTCCGTGAAGGACGTCTCCTACCACTTCCGCATTCCCGAGGGACTCGCCGAAATGATGCTCGAGCGGCTCGCTCAGAAGGGCGTGATCCGTCTCATGCCGGCCCTTCCCGCGGGCTGCGGCGCCTCCTGCAGTCACTGCACGGGACCCGCAAGTCCGACCTATCGTTGGTGCGCACCCGATTGATTCGCTTGATTTCCTCTTTGCCCCGCCGCCCGGCCCGAAGCCCGGCGGCTTTCTTTTTCCCTGAAAAACCGTCTCTTCCGCCCCGCACATGGCATGCGTGGAAATCGGGATGCGCGATTGTCATAAATTTGTCATATTGGCTTCATGGCTTTGTCACATGATCTGCGTAGCATCACGACAAACCGTCGGGTCGGGGCTTCCCGTCCCGCCCTCCTCTGTCCGGCCTCCTCTCGACCGGACGTCACGATCCAGGTCCCCGAAGAGGGACTTCGGCTCACATCAAGGAATACCGCCATGACCATGTCGCGCCGCGCCTTCGGACGCAATCTCCTCGCCACCGCCCTTCTGATGCAGGGCTTCGGTCTTTCCCGCGCCTTCGCCGCGGATCCGCAGCGGGCCATCGTCTACAACTGCCCGGCCGAATGGGCGGGCTGGGGTTCGATGCTCCCCATCATCAAGGCCGAAACCGGCATTGAAGTGCCGATGGACAACAAGAATTCCGGTCAGTCCGTCTCGCAGATCATCGCCGAAGCGAACAATCCGGTCGCCGACGCCGCCTACCTCGGCATCTCCTTTGCGATCAACGCCAAGAACCAGGGTCTCGTCGAAAACTACAAGGGCGAAGGCTGGAAGAAGGTGCCCGACGGCCTCAAGGATCCCGACGGCGCCTGGGTTTCGATCCACGCGGGCACGGTGGGCCTGATGGTCAACACCGAAGCGCTTGACGGCCTCCCTGTTCCGAAGGGATGGAAGGACCTGCTCGACCCGAAGTACGAAGGGATGGTGGGCTTCCTCGATCCGTCGTCGGCCTTCGTGGGCTACGCCTGCTCGGTCGCCGTGAACCACGCCCTGGGCGGCACGCTCGACAACTTCGGGCCCGCGCTCGACTACTTCAAGAAGTTGAACGAACTCTCCCCGATCGTTCCGAAGCAGACCGCCTACGCGCGCTGCCTCTCGGGTGAAATTCCCATCCTCTTTGACTACGACTTCGACGCCTACCGCGCCAAGTACACCGACGGCGCCCCGATCGAATTCGTGATCCCGGTCGAAGGCACGATCCAGGTTCCGTACGTGATGACGCTCGTCAAGAACGCGCCGCACGCCGAAAACGGCCGCCGCGTGATCGACTTCGTCCTCTCCGAAAAGGGGCAGAAGCACTGGGCCGAAAACTTCCTGCGTCCGGTCGTGGGCGACCTTGAAAAGCTCGCTCCGGAAGCCGCGAAGAAGTTCCTTCCCTCCTCCGAATACGAACGCGCCGGCAGCGTCGACTACGCCCGCATGGCCGAAGTTCAGCGCGCCTTCAGCGAAGCCTATCTGCAGGCGATGAAGGGCTGATTTCCCTTTGAAGAAGCCGCCGCCCGTCCCCGCGGCGGCTTCGGCGTTTTCGGTATCTTCACATGAAACGAACCCATCTACTCTTCCTTCTTCCGGCCCTCACGGTTCTGCTCGCCTTCTTCGTGCTCCCCGTGCTGCGGCTCCTTCCCGCCTCGGTCTCGACCGACCAGGGGATTCTCCTTTACGCCGAAATCCTCACCAACCCCCGCTACGCCTCGAGTCTTTTCTCGACCGTCGTCCTTTCGCTTCTCGTCACGATCGCTTCGGTCGCGCTCGGCGCCTTCACGGGGATCTTCCTCGAGCGAAACGATTTTCCCGGACGCAGCGCCGTGGTGGGTCTCATCACGCTGCCGCTCTCCTTCCCGGGCGTGGTCGTGGGCTTCATGATCATCTTGTTGGGCGGCCGAAACGGCATGGCCTCGATCCTCTCCTCGTCCTTGGGCGCGGGCAAACTCGTCTTCGCCTACGGGATGGCGGGGCTTTTCTTCGGCTACCTCTACTTCTCGATTCCCCGCGTCGTCACGACCGTCATGGCGGCGACCCGCAAGATGAATCCCGTCTATGAGGAAGCCGCCCGCACGCTCGGCGCCTCCTCCTGGCGCATTCTGAAGGACGTCACGATTCCGGCCCTCACGCCCGCGCTCTTCTCGACGGGCGCGCTCTGCTTTGCGACCTCCATGGGCGCCTTCGGCACGGCCTTCACGCTTGCGACCGACATCAACGTGCTGCCGATCACGATCTACACCGAATTCACGCTCTCGGCGAACATCGCGGCGGCCTCCATGCTTGCGGTCGTCCTCGGCCTCATCACCTGGAGCATCCTCTTGGCGGCGCGTTTCGTGAGCGTCCCGAACGAACGATAAGGAGCGCATTCCATGGCTAAGAAAAAATCTTGGACGGGCGTGCAGATCACCCAGGCCGTGCTTACCGGCCTCACGCTCCTCTTTCTCATGATTCCGGTCGTGCAGATGTGCTTCACGGCCTTCATGAAGAACGCCTTCCGCGGCTTCAAGGCGGGCTTTACGACCGAATGGATCGAAAAGGTTCTCGAACTCTACGGCGACACGATCGTGCGAAGCCTCGGGATCGCGGTCGCCGCTTTGGTGCTCTGCGTCGTGATCGGCGTTCCGGCCGCGTGGATTCTCGTTCGCGAACAGCGAAAGCGCTGGGCGGCCCTCATGGAAGAGGCCCTCATCCTGCCGCTTTCCGTTCCGGGGCTTGCCATCGGTCTCGGCATCCTCCTCATCTGGGGCGGCATCACGAGCCTTCGTCAGAGCAACCTCTTCATCCTCTGCGGGCACGTCATGTTCTGTCTGCCCTTCATGGTGCGAAGCGTCATGGCGGTCCTTCGCGTCGAGCCGATCGACGCCTACGAAGAGGCGTCCGCCACGCTCGGGGCCTCGCCCTGGACGACCTTCATGAAGGTGGTCGTTCCCGTCGCCATGCCGGGCATCCTCGCGGGCGCGCTCATGGTCATGACCGTCTCGCTCGGGGAATTCAACATTTCCTGGATGCTGCAGACGCCCGACACGAAGACCCTTCCGGTCGGGATGGCCGACAGCTACGCCTCCATGCGCCTTGAAGTGGGAAGCGCCTACACCTTCCTCTTCCTCGTGATCCTCGTGCCGATTCTGTCGCTCATGCAGGCGCTTCCCTCGTGGCTTGCCCGCCGCGCTGAAGCCCGCCGCCGCGCGGCCGACCTCGAGCCCAACGACTGACCGAATTTTTGTTGAGAACGACCCATGTCCGAATCCGTTTCCATCACTCTTCAGAACGTCTCGAAACACTACGGCAAGACCTGCGTCCTGCAGCCCTTCACGCTCACGCTCGACGCGGGCTGCCGCACGGTTCTTCTCGGGCCCTCGGGCTGCGGGAAGACGACGCTCCTTCGCATCATCGCCGGTCTTGAAACGCCCGACGAAGGCTCCAAGGTCCTCGTGGGCGGCGAAGACATCACGAATCTCCCTGCGGAAAAGCGCCGCATCGGCTTCATGTTCCAGCAGTACGCTCTTTTCCCGCACATGACCGTCGCACAGAACGTCGCCTACGGCCTCACGGTGCGCGGCGAACCCAAGGCGGAGATTGAAAAGACCGTCGACGAAATGCTTCGTCTCGTGAACCTCGAAAAGTACAAGTCGCGCAACGTCCTCGCCCTCTCGGGCGGTCAGCGCCAGCGCGTCGCGCTCGCCCGCGCCCTTGCGATCCGTCCGAAGATCCTCCTTCTCGACGAACCGCTCTCGGCCTTGGACGCCCAGATCCGCCACAAGGTGCGCGAAGAGCTCGCCGTGATCCTGCGCGAACTCGGCATCACCGCCGTCATCGTCACGCACGACCAGGACGAAGCCATGGTCCTGGGCGACCGCATCGTCGTGATGGAGGGCGGCATCATTCACCAGGCCGCCTCTCCGGAAGAAGTCTGGCGTCGTCCGGCCACGAGCTTCGTCGCCGGGTTTGTGGGCGGCAGCAACCGCGTCGCCGGGAAGTTCGACGGCGAAACGCTCTCGTGGCTTGACTTCCGCACGCCGCTCGCCTCGCTTCGCCCGGGCGTTCAGAAGGCGATCACCGGGAAGGCGGGCGACATGAACGTCTTCTTCCGCCCCGAAGCCGCCTATCTTTCGGTCGCGCCGACGGAACACTCCATCGAAGTGTCGATCAAGGACGTACACTTCATGGGGAACTTCGTTCGCATCACCGTCGAGCCGTCTTCTGGCGAACTCTTCAAGGTGAACATGACCGAACTTCCCGAAGGCCTCGCCCCGGGCGACCGTGCGCAACTCACGGTGGATCCGCACCGCCTCATGTCCTTCCCCGTCTGATTCCTAGACGGAGGGATTGATTGAGCGAAACGGGCGCCTTCGACGCCCGTTTTGCGTTTTTTTGAACCGGACATAACATCATGACCACCGTTTTGCAGCTCAGCGACCTGCACGTCGAACCCGAAGGCACGCTCGCCTACGGAAAGGCCGACACGGCCTCGCACGTAAAGAGCATCCGCCCCTGGCTTCAGCGCTTCGCCCCCAAGGTCGACCTCATCGTCCTGACCGGGGACAACGCCTGCGACGGCAAGCCCGAAGCCTACGAAATCGTCGCGGAAACCTTTGCGGACCTTCCCGTCCCCGTGCGGGTGCTCCCGGGGAACCACGACCGGCGCTCGAACCTCGTGCGACTTCTTCCCGATTTCGTCGAGCCCGACGCCGGGAAGGAGTCCGTCGAATTCACGATCGACCTCGGCGACGCCCTGATCGTGGGCCTCGACACGCTGCAACCGGGATGCCACTGGGGCGCTCTCTCGGACGCTTCCCTTTCGCGTCTCGAAACCGCGCTCGCCGACGGCCGGCCCGTTCTCACGCTCATGCACCACACGCCCGTGCATTCGGGGATGGGGAAGATGGACGAGCCCTTTGGGAACCGTGATCGCTTGAAGGAAATCCTCTCGCGCCGCCCCGACGTGCGTCTCGCGACGGGCCACATGCACCGCGGCCTCGTGACGCGCTTCGGCGACACGGTCGTGACGACCGCGCCCTCGGTTTCGCTTCCGATCGAAATCCGCATCGGTCCCGAAGGCGGCGACGACTTTCTCTTTGAAACCCCGGGCTTTGCGCTGCACCACCTCATGCCCGAGGGCTGGGTCACCTACTTCGGTCAGATTCCCGTCCGAACCGACTTTGCGGGGCCCTTCCCCTTCTCGGGAGCGGTGAATCCGACGGACGAATGAGGCGCAGCCTCTGCCCGTCGCTCCGTTCGAACGATTTCGTGCGCGTCCCCGGGGACGCGCCGAGCCTTCTGTTTTTCTTCTAATCTTCTACGCGGAAATAAAAGATTAGAAGAAAGTAGAAGAAAAACTGACGGTTTCCCGTCAACCATCCCGTCCCCCGTCCACCGTCTCTCCTTCACTCCCTTTCCAAAAACCGCCTTTTAGGTGAGAATTTCTCGCATTTCGTTATTCCTTTTTCGGAAAACGGCAAATTTGTCTGCAAACTCCCTCAAATTTGACGCTTCGCTCGGGACTATTCACTCTTAAAAGGACTAGTCCCTAGGAACTACTCTCTTGGCAGAATCTTTCCTACCTCTAACCAAGGGACCCCGAGAATGACAGTAAAACTCTCTCGACGCTCGCTCCTTCAGGGTGTTTCGCTCGCCGCGGCCATGCCTGCGGCCGCTCCGGTCTTTGCCAAGGCCGACGGCGCCGACAAGACCTGGACGGGTTACACCTGCTGCGACAGCTGCAACCACACGCCCTTCTGCGGCATTCAGTTTGAAGCCCGCGGCAACATGATCGTCCGCATCGACAACTGGAAGGAAAACCCCAATCACTTCCTCTGCTCGAAGGGCTGGGCGACGCTGCAGCGCCTCTACAATCCGAACCGTCTTCTCTACCCGATGAAGCGCACGAACCCCAAGGGATCGAAGGATCCGGGCTGGGTTCGCATCAGCTGGGACGAAGCCTACCGCACGATCGCCTCGAAGATGCTCGAGACGAAGAAGAAGTACGGCCCCAACAGCGTGATGTTCTACGCCGGCGACCCGAAGGAACCGCGTCCCGCCGTGCAGCGTCTCGCCCGCTTCTTCGGCTCCTCCACCTACGGCACCGAATCGTCGGTCGCCTGCCGTTCGGGCTGCGCCTTCGGCGAAGCCCTCAACTTCGGCGTCGACAACATCGGCGCGCCTCCGGGGCCCAAGACCAAGGTCTTCATCGTGCTTGCCACGAACGCCTGGTCCAAGCCCATCGGCTGGTGGAACATGCTTTTGAAGGCCAAGGCCCGCGGCGTCAAGATCATCTGCATCGACCCGCGCCGCACGAAGGTCGCCCAGATCGCCGACATCCATCTGCAGCTCAACGTCGGTACCGACAGCGCGCTCGCGGCCGGCATGACGCGCGTCCTCATCAAGGAAAACCTCTACAACAAGGAATTCGTCGCAAAGTGGACGCACGGCTTTGAAAAGTACGCCGAATACTGCGAAAAGTTCACGCCGGAATACACCGAAAGCCTGACGGGCGTTCCCGCCAAGCTCATCGTCGAAGCCGCCCGCATGTGGGCGCAGGGCCCGGGCACCTACATGTCCACCCCGCAGTCGCTTTCGCACAATTCGAACGGCATCGCCAACACGCGCGCCCCGATTCTTCTGGCCGCCACCATGGGCTACATCGACATCGAAGGGGGCGTTCCCTTCCCCGTCTCGCCCAAGAAGTGGCTCCTCCACGCCTACGGCCAGCACAAGGACTTCATCGACTACGACTGGTGGTTCGCCAAGGAAACGCGCGACGCCGCGCTCGACCACAAGGACGTCCCCGTCTGGAACGCCACGCACGACCAGGTGAGCCCGAACTGCCTCCCCGAATGGGTGGAAGCGGGCAAGCTCAAGATGTTCTGCGGCTGGGGCTTCAACGTAAACATCTGGCCGCAGCCCGGCACCTATCAGGAAGCCTTGCGCAAGCTCGACTTCGCGTTCGCCGCCGACTACTTCTATCGTCCGGACAGCCACGACATGCTCGACATCGTTCTGCCCGCCGCGATGAACTACGAACGCTATGCGCCGTTCGGCTCCTACGGCCCCGTCGTGGCCGCCCGCCGTCCGGTGAAGCCCTTGGGCGAAGCCAAGGAAGACTGGCGCATCGCGCTCGAACTCGGCTGCATCGTCGACAAGCCCGAAAACTTCTTCGACGGCGACCCCGTCAAGGCGCTCGACTGGATTCTCAAGCGCTATCCTGACCGCTCCTGGGCGCAGCTCGACGCCGCGCTCCCGAAGACGCAGGTCATCCCCGGCGCCGTCAAGGGCCTCAAGAAGTACGAAAAGGGCCTTCTGCGCGCCGACGGCAAGCCCGGCTTCGAAACGGATTCCCAGAAGATCGAGTACGTCTCCGAACTCCTTCGCAAGTTCAAGTACTCGGGCCTCCCGGAATTCAAGCCGATGATGCCGCTTACGAAGGAATTCGACCTTCGCTTCATCAACGGCACGCGCAAGCCCCACATCACCCACTCGAAGACGCGCACCGACCAGCCTTATCTGATGGAAATCGAGAACTGCCTCACGATCGACATCAATCCGAAGGACGCGGCCGCGCGCGGCCTCAAGGAAGGCGACACGGTCGAAATCCGTTCTCCCTTCGGCGGCCCGATCGTCGCCAAGGTTACGGTCACGATTCAGGTGCCCGCGGGCACGATCGGCGGCCAGTACGGTTGGCTCGGCGACCAGAACACGCAAAAGCTCATGACGCGCGAAAACCGCGATCCGATCACGGGCTATCCCTGCTACTTCGAAGTCCCCGTCAGCGTAAAGAAGAAGGCCTGAGAGAAGGGAGGAACTGAAACATGAAAAAAGGTTTGATCATCGTCACCGACCGTTGCATGGGTTGCCACACGTGCTTTACGGCTTGTAAGGAAAAAAACCAGGTGGCCCCCGGCGTCGCGTGGAATCACCTCGAGCGCGTCGAACATGAAAAGGCGGGCTTTGTGGACTACTTCCGCGTCTCCTGCATGCACTGCGAAGACCCCGCCTGCATGAAGGTCTGCCCGGTGAAGGCCATCCACAAGGGCCCGAACGGCGAAGTCCTCGTCGATCAGTCGAAGTGCATCGGCTGCCACATGTGCGAACAGGCCTGCCCGTACCACGCTCCGAAGTTCTCGGATCCGGCGAAGCAGTCCTACTTCGGCGACAAGAAGTCGCTCTCGACCCTCGGCCCGCGTCCGGAAAACGTGCGCACGGCCGGCAAGGCCGAGCACTGCACGCTCTGCGCGCACCGCACCGCCAAGGGTCTCCTCCCGGCCTGCGCCGCGGCCTGCCCGGCGGGCGCCATCGTGTACGTCGACTACGACAACCCGACCCCGGAAACGGCCGACCTCATCAAGCGCTCCCAGGCGATCAACGAGGCCGCCGGCACGAATCCGAAGGTCCGCTTCGTGTCGTCCCACACGGACTTCCGCAAGCTCACCGTCAAGGCGTAACCAATCTCTTCCCCGCCGTTCTCTCCTTCGGACGCCGCTTCGAGCGGCGTCCGGGCGGGCTTTTTGCGACCTTTTCACCGAGAAATTTCGATGACTCAAGCGAGCGACAACTTCGACGAAACGCCTTACCGCGTATTCCTTTACGAGTACTTCGGCCTCTTCTTTCGGGGAGAGCGCGACGAGACCTGGCGCGCGCGGTGGACGGACGCCCTCAAGGTGACTTCCGCCCTCTGCGACGAAGACCTCGATTTCGCGCTCCCCGACGCGGTGGCGCTCGAGAAGGCCTGCGCAACGGCCTTCTACGGCGTCGGAAGTGAAACGGTTCCGCTCGCGCAGAGCTGTTGGGAAAACGACAAGCAACTCCACTGCGGAGACGCCTGCCGTCAGACCCATGAACTCTATGCGCGCTACGGACTCGTCAACGACCTCCCCGACCATCTCCCCGACGACCACATTGCGATCGTCCTCGCCTTCGCCGCGGAACTTCTTCGCCGGGGCGAAACGAAGGCCTTCGCAAGCTTCATCCGCTTCGGCGTCGGAAGCTGGTGGCCCAAGGCCGAGGCGGCGCTTCGCGCCCGCTCCGAATGGTCGACGCTCGCTCCCGTTCTCGAAACTTTCGGGCGTTTCCTCGCCCGCGAAGTGAAGGAAGCGCAAACGACGGAACACTGATCTTTTCACCCACTCAACTCTAGCCAGAGAAAACGCAAATGCAGAAGAAACTTCTTGCCGTCGCCATGGCGGCCCTCTTCGCTCCCTTTGCCGCCCAGGCGGCCGACATCGACGTCTACGGCGTCATCGACACGGGCCTCGTCTTCAACAGCATCGACACCGACAAGGCGGGCAGCGACCGCGAAAGCTCGCTCACGATGAATTCGAGCGTCTCCGCCCCGAACCGCTGGGGTCTGCGCAGTACCGAAAACCTCGGCGACGGCCTCTCCGTCGGCTTCAACCTCGAAGGTCAGTTCGGCTCCGACGACGGCTCGATGGTGAACAGCCGCCTCTTCCAGCGCATGGCCCAGGTCTGGATCAAGTCCGACACCTACGGCACCCTCATCATGGGCCGCTCGGGCGCTCTTCGCAGCGGCATGGGCACGACCGGCATCTGGGGTCCGAAGGTCGCCGCCTTCAGCAACTCCTGGGGCAACTACATGGTCGGCTCCAAGTACCTCATGCCGGGCGGCTTCGGCGGTCTCGACAACGCGATCACCTACCAGTCCCCCGTCATGAACGGCGCGCAGATCCACCTGCAGTACTCCTCCAAGATGAACCAGGTGACGGACACCACGGGTGAGGAATTCGAAGGCTCGAGCGACCGCACCTGGGGCGTCGGCATGACCTACACGGCCGGTCCCCTTCACGTCGTCGCCGTCGTCGACAGCATCCTCTACGGCAACTCGCACGGCAGCGCCAACTACGACGACTCCCTCATGGCGAGCCTCGGCGCCGCCTATCAGTTCGACGGCTTCAAGCTCTACGCCTCGGCCGCGGGCTTCAAGAGCATGAAGGGCTCCAACTTCCTCGGCCACAGCAATCTGGAAACCTTCATGAAGCCTGTCGACGGCGTCGAACCCGCCACCTACAAGGGCTACAGCCTGCAGTTGGGCGCGGACATCCGCGCGGGCGTCGGCACGGTGAAGGTGAACGTCGGCTGGATGGACGCCCAGGTGGACGACGTGTATCTTGCTGCCGCTGAAGAACTTGACGACACCGACCGCATCGGTCTGAGCGCGGGCTACGTGCATCCGCTCTCGAAGCGCACGAGCCTCTACGCGGGCGCGGGCGTGACGAAGGGCTCGAGCTCCCTCAACAAGGGCGCCGACCCGATCGCCTACGAAGTCGTCACGGGCATGGTCCATTCCTTCTGATGTCCTGACGACGAATCCGCCGGTCCCCTGCCGGCGGAGAATCCTTCCAAAGCGGGCGCTCTCCTGATAGTCTTCGGGGAGCGCCCTTTTTTCTTTTTCATTCTCTTTTGCAGAGCTTCCGGGAGCGTTTCCGTCATGAACCGAGAACACATCACGTCCGAACAGATCTGGTTTCTTCTCACCGTTTGGGAAACGCGCTCCGTGACGCTCGCGGCGCAGCAGCTGCAGGTGAGCACCGCCACGGCCACGCGCCAGATGACTACGCTTCGCACGCTCTTTCACGATCCCCTTTTTCTGCGCGGGCACGACGGCCTCGTTCCGACCGCGCGCATGAGCGAACTCGTTCCCAAGCTCAAGGTCCTGCAGGAGGGCCTCATCGACGTCGTCCGCCGCCCCGTCAAGTTCGATCCCGCCGAAATCAAGTCCACGATCCGCGTGGCGGGCGTCGACAACGCGATCTTTGCGTTTCTCATGCCCTGTCTCAAGGACCTCTACGGCGTCGCCCCGGGCCTGCATCTCTCCTGCGTGCCGCTCACCGAGAATTTTCCGAAGCACCTCGCTTCGGGCCGCATCGACATTGCGTTCTACGCGCCGCCCCTGCAGCTTGACACCGCTTTCCGAGAAATCGAACTTTTCGCGTCCGACCACGTCACGGTCGTGCGAAACGACCATCCGCTCGCCCTGCTCGCGGAAAAGCGCTGGCGCGAAGGAGAGACGCTCCGGCCCGAGGACCTCACTCCCTACCGCGAGATCAAACTCTCCTACGGCTCGATTGAAGGCGCGAACGCCCCGCAGATCTCCAATTCCGCCGACGACGGCCACGTCGCGATGGACTGCGGCTATTTCCTCGCGAGCGCCTTCTTCCTCATGGAAACCGACTTCTACGCGCGGCTACCCGCCTTCACGGCCGGATACCTCGCCAGACAACTGCCGCTCACCATCCTCCCCAAGGTGTCGGCCAACGACGACGTCGTATGGAAGGCCCGCATGATCTGGCACGAGCGCACGGACCGGGATCCCGCCCTGCAGTGGTTCCGCTCGATCATCGCCGGCAAACTGCGCGGACTCAATCAGGAGGAAGTGGCGCAAAAGCTCACAGAAGCCGCGGATCTCGACGATCCCGCCTGGGACTTCGTCTGATTGGAAGAAGCGTCGGAGGTCGTTTCCGCGGGAAAGCCTCTCAGCATCGGATCCCGTCCGGCTTTTCGGGATAACGAGGTCACGCGGAGTCTTCCCACTCGGGAGCCCGGCTGATAGTCTGTCAGGGGCGCGCAACTTTTGCGCGCGAAGTTTCCTTAGGCGACCCCGTCATGAACCGCGAACACATCACTTCCGAGCAAATCTGGTTTCTTCTCACCGTCTGGGAAACGCGTTCCATCACGCTCACCGCTCAGCAGTTGAACGTAAGCGTCGCGACGGCGTCGCGTCAGATGACGACGCTTCGGGGACTGCTCCACGATCCGCTCTTCATCCGCGGACGCGACGGACTCGTCCCCACAGCCCGCATGAACGAACTCCTGCCGAAACTTCAGGCCGTTCAGGACGAGCTCATCGACATCGTGCGCCGCCCCGTTCAGTTCTCGCCCGCGGACCTGCGGAGCACGATCCGCGTGGCGGGCGTCGACAACGCGATCTTCGGCTTTCTGATGCCGTGTCTGCGGGATCTCTACGGCGCCGCCCCGGGCCTGCACCTCTCCTGCGTCCCCCTCACCGAAGACTTTCCGAGGCGAGGAGCCTCGGGCAACATCGACGTCGCCTTCTACGCGCCGCCCCTGCGGCTCGATTCCGACTATCGGGAGGCCGAGTTCTTCTCGACCGATCACGTCCTCGTCGTGCGAAAGGATCATCCCCTCGTTTTTCTCATGGAGGAGCGCCTGCGCGAAGGCGGAGAACTCCGTCCGGAAGATCTCGCCCCCTACCGAGAGATCAAGCTCTCCTACGGGTCCCTCGAAGGGAAGGCCGCCGTGCGCAGAGCGGACGACCGCGTCGCCATGGACTGCGGCTACTATCTGCCGAGCGCCTTCTTCCTTTTGGAAACCGACTTCTATGTGATGCTTCCCACCTTCACGGCGAAGTGCCTCGTGAAGGAACTCCCGCTCGCCATACTTCCCGCCGCCCCGACGGCCAACAACTTCGTATGGAAAGCCCGCATGATCTGGCACGAACGAACCGAAAGGGACCCGGCGCTGCAGTGGTTCCGTTCGGTTCTCCTTGAAAAACTTCGCGGCCTGAACCCGGAAGAGGTGGCGCAGAAACTGACGGAATCCTTCGATTTCTACGACCCGGTCTGGGACCTGCCCGAAAAAGAATAAATCTCAGCCGAGAAAGCGTCTTTCCACAGCGACGTGGGGTCCGATCGCTATTCCATCAGACCATAACGTCATTTGGAACAAAAACGTCCTTTCCTTTTTGAGAGTTCGGTCGGGTACGTTCAGAATTTTCGCCGTCGTCCGCTCCGCCTATCGTTGAGAGGATCCCAAAACACTCTCACAACGACGAACGGAGACTCTTTGCCATGACCGCGAAATTCTCACGACGCTCGCTTCTTCGCGCCGGCGCGCTCGCCGCGGCGCTCCCCGCCGCCCCGTCGATCTTCGCGAAGACCGACGGCGCCGCCGCCGAAGAATCCTGGACGGGCTTCACGATTTGTGACTCCTGCAACCACGTGCCTTCCTGCGGCATTCGCTTCGAAGCGAAAGGAAACGTCATCCACCGCATCGACAACTGGAAGGAAAATCCCAATCACTGGCTCTGCTCCAAGGGTTGGTCGACATTGCAGCGCCTCTACAACCCGAACCGCCTCCTCTATCCGATGAAGCGCACGAACCCCAAGGGTTCGACCGATCCGGGCTGGGTGCGCATCTCCTGGGACGAGGCCTACAAGGAAATCACCTCGCACATGCTCGCCACGCGTGAGAAGTACGGCGCCGACAGCGTGATGTTCTACGCGGGCGACCCGAAGGAACCGCGTCCCGCGATCTATCGCCTCGCGCGGTACTTCGGCTCCGTCACCTGGGGTACGGAATCGTCCGTCGGGTGCCGTTCGGGCTGCATGATGGCCGAGGAGCTCAACTTCGGCATGCCAAACAACGGGGGCTCCCCCACGCCCGACACCAAGGTCTACCTCATCCTCGCCACGAACGTCTGGGCGCAGCCCATGGGCTGGTGGCAGGCGATTCAGGCGGCGAAAAAGCGCGGCTGCAAGATCATCACGATCGACTCGCGCCGCACGAAGGCGGCCGAAATCGCGGACATTCACCTGCAACCCCGCATCGGCACCGACGCCGCGCTCGTCGCGGGCATGATCCGCGTCCTCATCAAGGAAAACCTCTACAACAAGGAATTCGTCGAGAAGTGGACGCACGGCTTTGAAGAGTACGCGGCCTACTGTGAAAGCTTCACGCCGGAAAAGACGGAAGAACTCACGGGCGTGCCCGCGAAGCTCGTCGTCGAAGGCGCCCGTCTGTGGGCGCAGGGCCCGGGCACCTTCACGCTCACGACGCAGTCGCTCTCGCACAATTCGAACGGCGTCAACAACGCCCGCGCCGTGCTGCTCCTTCCGATCGTCATGGGCTACATCGACATCCCGGGCGGCGTGCAGTTCCCGCAGGGCGCCAAGGGCCTTACGATGGCGGCCTACGGTCTGCACCCGGCGCTCGCCGAACATCCCTGGTTCAACGCCCCCGAACAGAAGGCGCGCCGCCTCGACAAGGACGAAGTGCCGCTCTGGCACGACATGAAGGACCAGGCAAGTCCGAACAACCTCCCCGAATGGATCGAAGCGGGTAAGGTCCGCATGTTCTGCGGCTGGGGCTTCAACGTGAACATCTGGCCGCAGCCCGCGGTCTACGCCAAGGCGATCGCGAAGCTCGACTTCGCCTTCAGCGCGGACTATTTCTATCGTCCCGACAGCCACCGCGACCTCGACATCATTTTGCCCGCGGCCATGAATTACGAACGCTACGCGCCGTTTGGCTTCTACGGCCCGCGCGTCGCCGTGCGCCGTCCGGTGAAGCCTCTCGGCGAAGCGAAGGAAGACTGGCGCATCGCGCTGGAAATCGGCTGCATCGTCGACAAGCCCGAACACTTCTTCGACGGCGACCCCGTCAAGGCCTGCGACTTCGTGCTCCGTCAGTACGAAGGTTGCAACTGGAAGGACTTCGAGGCGGCCCTCCCGAAGGTCTCGGTGCTCCCCGCGCCGAAGCCCGCTTCGAAGAAGTACGAACTCGGTCGTTTGCGCCGCGACGGCAAGCCCGGCTTCAACACGCAGAGCGGCAAGCTCGACTTCGCAAGCGAACGCGCCCGCAAGTTCGGCTATCCCGCGATTCCGGAATTCCGTCCGATGATGCCGCTCACGAAGGAATTCGACCTGCGTCTCTTGAACGGCTCTCGAAAGCCCTACATCACGCACTCGAAGACCCGCACGGACCAGCCCTATCTGATGGAAATCGAAGATGCGCTCACCATCAACATCCATCCGAAGGAAGCCCAAAAGCGCGGCATCCGCGAGGGCGACTGGGTCGAAATCCGCAGTCCCTACGGCGGCCCCGTCGAGGCCCGCGCCTGCGTTTCGATCATCGTTCCCGAAGGCATGATCGACGCCCAGTACGGGTGGCTCGGCAAGCAGAACACCCAAACCCTCATGACCCGCGAACACCGCGATCCGATGTCGGGCTACTGCTGCTACTTTGAAGTGCCCGTGAGCGTCAAGAAGAAGGCGTAAGGAGCGAAACCATGAAATACGGCATCATCGTCAACACCAACGAATGCGTCGGCTGTCACGCGTGCTTCACCGCCTGCAAGGAAGAAAATCAGGTCCTCCCGGGCGTCAAGTGGAACCGCATCGACCGCATTGAGCACGAAAAGGCCCGCGTGATCGAGTACTTCCGACTCTCCTGCATGCACTGCGAAGATCCCGCCTGCATGAAGGTCTGTCCCGCCAAGGCGATCCACAAGGGGCCCGCGGGCGAAGTCCTCGTCGACCACGCCAAGTGCATCGGCTGCCGCATGTGCGAAAAGGCCTGCCCCTACGGCGCCCCGCAGTTTGCGGATCCGAAGAAGACCTCGTACTTCGGCGAGAAGACCCCGCTCGAAGTCATTCCCGTGCGTCCGGAAAACGTGCGCACGCCCGGCAAGGCCGAGCACTGCACGCTCTGCACGCACCGCACGTCTCAAGGGCTTCTTCCCGCGTGCGTCGCCGCCTGCTCCACGGGGGCGCTCACCTTCGTCGACTACGACAATCCGTCGCCCGAAGCGAAGGCTCTGCTCGCCAAGGCGCGTCCGATGAACGAAGCCGCGGGCACGCACCCGAAGGTCGTCTACGTGTCGTCCCACACGGACTTCAGTAAGACGCAAAAGCGCTTCTGACGCGGTTCTCCGACGACTCCCCCGGCCGAAGTCTTCCTGCTCCCACAGGAAAGGCTTCGGCCTTGTTTTTCACATCACCTAAGAATCGGAAGAAAGTGACCGTTCGTGAAATTAGAGATTGTTCCCTTCTCTAGGCGTCAATTCTTGCGAAGGACGTAGTGCTCGGCAAACGCCCCTTCAACGGGCTTCCCTTCACGATCGAGCAGACGCAGGGCGGGACCCTGCGGAACGGCCTTCCAGCCCAGATCGTCCGAGAGAACCGGCTCGAAGATGACCGTGGCGCCCTCGATCGTCTGCGCGTCGGGGGCGAACTCCACGCGCCAGACGCCCGCCTCTTCAAACGAGCCGTCCTTCCCTTCGTAGTGCGAAACGCGCGTGTAGCTTCCCTTGGCGCGGACATAGAGTTCCGTGCGGATGCCCGAGCAGTCGGCGCAGGGAAGAACGCCCTCGTAAACGCCCGGCACGCTCGCGACGAAGGCGCCCTGCGCCTCCTTGGCGATCTCTTCGGGCGTGGGGCCCTTGGGTTGTTCGGGTTCGGACGAACAGGCGGCAAGCAGACCGACGGCGCCCGCTGTCAGAAGAAGGCGCGAAGCGGAACGAAGATTGATGCGGGAAAGAGTGGTCATGGCACGTTCTCTTGGAGGAGAGGACCTTCGCAGACGGAAGATCCTTTTTCTTCTATGGTGTCGATCATTGTAGCAGTGCCCCGAAGCCGTCACGACTTTGGGCAGGCGAACGAGGCCGCACGGTTTTCTTCAGCGTCCGAATTTTCGGAGATTTTGATCGATTTTTTATTTTCGACGGGCAAAAAAAATTGCCCGAATCCGTTGCGGCGGACGGGCAATCTTTAGGAAACCTGGCGTCCCCAACGGGGTTCGAACCCGTGTTGTCGGCGTGAGAGGCCGGCGTCCTGGACCACTAGACGATGGGGACTGACGAAGGAGAATCTTACTCCCGCGATTTATTCCTTGGTGTCCGCGCGAAGCATCTCCTTGCCCTGCGTCAAATCCGAGCGGCAAAGGACCTCATCGGCGGGTCGTTGTGCCTTGCGGCCACCAAAAAAGCAAAACGCCCGATCGTTGAAGACCGAGCGTTTCGTGTCGGAGAAAGCGCTGTGGATCAGGCTTCCTTCTTGGCCGTTTCCGTCGTAAAGACGCCGTAGTGGTCGAGACGTTCGGCACGGCGGGCGAGGAGCTCTTCCTTCGTGAGCGTCAAAAGACCGCGCAGTTCGTCGACGAGCGCCTTCTTGAGTGTCAGGCTCATCAACTTCGGATCGCGGTGGGCGCCCCCGAGCGGTTCGGAGAGCACGCGGTCGACCAGACCCAGGGCGGAGAGGCGGTCGGCCGTGAGGCCGAGCGCATCCGCGGCGCGCGAAGCTTCCGCCGCGTCCTTCCAGAGGATCGAGGCGCAGCCTTCGGGCGAGATCACCGAATAGGTCGAATACTGGAGCATCATCACAACGTCGGCGACGGCGATCGCAAGGGCGCCGCCCGAGCCGCCTTCCCCGATCACGGTGGTGACGATGGGCACGCCCAGCGTCGCCATTTCATAGAGGTTGCGGCCGATCGCTTCGGACTGACCGCGCTCTTCGGCGCCGATCCCGGGGTACGCACCCGGGGTGTCGACGAAGGTGACGACGGGGAGGTTGAACTTTTCGGCGAGCTTCATGAGACGAAGCGCCTTGCGGTAACCTTCGGGGCGGGCCATGCCGAAATTGCGGCGGGTGCGCTCGCGAAGGCTGCGGCCCTTCTGATGACCGATCACGACGACGTTCATGTCGGCGAGACGCGCAAGGCCCCCGACGATCGCCTCGTCGTCCGCGTAGGCGCGGTCGCCGTGGAGTTCGTGAAAGTCCGTGAAGATCGACTCGATGTAGTCGAGCGTATAGGGACGGTTCGGGTGGCGGGCCACCTGCGAAATCTGCCAGGGCGTGAGGTCCGCGTACACCTTCTTCAACATCTCGCCCGCCTTCGCTTCGAGCTGATTGATTTCGCTCGTGATCGAGACGGCCTTGTGCTGCTCGGCGTCGAGTTCGAGCTCGCGGAGTTCTTCAATCTTCGTTTCGAGCGCCTCGATGTCGCGCTCGAAGTCCAAAAACACACTCTTCGTCATATTCTTCTCATTACCCGATGCGGCGCCAGGTCGTGCCCTGCGGACCGTCGAGGAGTTCGATGCCTTCGTTTTTCAGTTGATCGCGGATTTCGTCGGCGCGCGCAAAGTTGCGGGCCTTCTTCGCCTCGGCGCGCTCGGCAATGAGCGCGTCGATGCGGGCTTCGTCGCCCTCCGTCACGGCGCCCTTGAGGAACGCTTCCGGATCGAGCTGCAGGACGTTCAGGACCGCGCCGAGACCGCGCAGCTGACGGACGAGCTCGGGCGAGCCCGTGCGGTTCACTTCAAGCGCGAGGTCGAAGAGAACGCCCACGGCCTGGGGCGTATTGAAGTCGTCGTCCATCGCCGCCTTGAAGCGGGCGGCGTGGGCTTCCGTCCAGTCGACGGGACCGGGCGCGGCTTCGCGGCCCTTCAGAGCGCCGTAGAGGCGAACGAGCGCCTTCTGGGCGTCTTCGATGAGGCTCGGACCGAAGGTGACGGGGCTGCGGTAGTGACTGCGCATGAGGAAGAAGCGCAGCACTTCGGCGCCGTTCTTTTCGCCGTAGGCGGCGTTCGTTTCCTTGAGGGCGTCGCGGATCGTCCAGAAGTTCCCGAGCGACTTGCTCATCTTGACTTCGGAGCCGTCGGCCATGCGCACGCGCAAGGGGCCCGAGTGCATCCAGACCTTCGCGAAGGGAACGCCGTTGGCGCCTTCGCTCTGGGCGATTTCGTTTTCATGGTGCGGGAAGATGAGGTCCGGACCGCCCCCGTGAATGTCGAAGGTGTTCCCGAGAAGGTCCTGCGCCATCGCGGAGCATTCGATGTGCCAGCCCGGACGGCCGCGGCCCCACTTCGAATCCCAGGAGGGTTCGCCCGGTTTCGCGGACTTCCAGAGGACGAAGTCGAGCGGATCGCGCTTCGAGGAGTCCACTTCGACGCGGGCGCCCGACTGCTGTTCGTCGAGGCGCTTGCCGGAAAGCTTCCCGTAGCCCGGGAAGCGGCGCACGGCGTAGTCGACGTCGCCGTCCTCGGCCTGATAGGCAAGGCCCTTTTCGGCAAGAAGGTCGACCAAGCGCAGCATCTGCGGGATGTACTTCGTCGCGCGGGGTTCGTGCGTGGGCGCGAGGCACCCGAGCGCGAGCATGTCTTCCTGCATGGCGCGGGCGAATTCGTCGGTGAGTTCGTCCGTCGTCACGCCGCGCTCGGCCGCGCGGCGGATGATCTTGTCGTCGACGTCCGTGATGTTGCGCACGAAGGTGACCTTGTAGCCCGACGCTTCGAGCCAGCGGCGCACAATGTCGAAGGCGACGAAGGTGCGGCCGTGTCCGATGTGGCAGTAGTCGTACACCGTCACGCCGCAGACGTACATCCGAACGTGGTTCGGCTCGATGGGCGTAAAGGGCGATTGCGTGCGGCTCAGCGTGGAGTAAATGGATAGCGCCATCTGAATTCCCTAGTCGGTGCGCCCCCTCGGGGACGCATTGCATTTTTCAGGTCGAATCGAAGTCCCGCCGCGAGGAGGCGGTCTTCGAAAAAAGTAACCGAACTTTCCTGAAGGCGCCGCGAACCCTTGCGGCCCGAGACGCTTTCGCTACAATGTCGGTTTGCGGAACGTCCCAAAGTATAGACGCACCGCTTTCCCTTTTGGGCGCGGCCCCTCCGCGATTCGCGGCCGCGTCACCCGTTGAGATTACCTTTACCAAGGCGCTTCATGAAACGCTTCGCTCCCCTTCTCGTTTCGGGTTTGCTGCTCTTTTCCACGGCGGGCTTCGCCGCTTCGGAAATGGAGGAGCTCGCCGCCACGATGCACAATTCCGACTTCTCCGCGCAGGTTGAACGACTCCTTCGCAACGGTCGTGCGCCGCAGGCGCTCGAACTCGCCGAAATCGGGATCCAACGCAATCCCCGCAACGCGCAGCTCGTCTTCCAGAAGGCGGTCGCCCTCGAAACGATGGAGCGCACCGAAGAAGCCGCGAAGGTCCTTCGCTCGCTCATCGCCGACTATCCCGAAATTCCCGAGCCCTACAACAACCTCGCCGTGATCGAGGCGGGCCTCGGCAATCTCGAGGCGAGCGTCGAGCTTCTGCAGAAGGCCCTCGTCATCAATCCCGAATTCGCGCTTGCGCGCAAGAACCTCGGCGACGTATACCTCGCGCTCGCCGTCGAAAACTACAAGGCCGCGCAGCCCGCGCTCCCGAACAACCGCGTGCTCGCGCAGCGCCTTCGTTCGCTCGAGCGCATTCTCGGCCAATAACGCTTTTTTGGATTGGGGGCGCTTCGCCCCCGATTTCGTTTGAATAAGGAATTTTTTCGATGCAGATCCGCACCCGTTTGCTTCTCGCCGCCCTTCCGCTTTGCGCGGCCCTTTCCGTTCAGGCCGCCGCGGGCGACCCGCGCGTCGCGCTCGAAACCTCCGAAGGACGCATCGTCGTGGAACTCGCTCCCGACCGCGCTCCGATCACCGTGAAGAACTTCCTTCAGTACGTCAAGGACGGCCACTATGCCGGCACGATCTTTCACCGCGTGATCTCGGGCTTCATGATCCAGGGCGGGGGCTTCACGGAAGACATGACGGAAAAGCCCACGCGCGCCCCGATTCCGCTTGAGGCCCGCGGCGGTCTTCCGAACGACCGCTACACGATCGCGATGGCCCGCACGAGCTATCCGCACTCGGCGACGAGCCAGTTCTACATCAACGTCGCGAACAACGACTTCCTCAACGCCGACCGCGCACAGGACGGCAACGGCTACGCCGTCTTCGGCCGCGTCGTCGAGGGCGAAGCCGTGGTCGACAAGATCGCGGCCGTCAAGACCACCGTTCGCCGCGGCATGGGCGACGTTCCCGTCAAGCCCGTCAAGATTCTGAAGGCCGAAATCCTGAAGTAAGCCCTCCCCGGGCCGTCTTTCCTGCGGAATGACGGCCCTTTTCGTATCCGCAGGATTTCCGTATGTCCGAACACAAGATTCCCGATCCGAACCAAATCTTCGCAAACGAGTACGGCACGACCGTGTATCTCAAGAACGTCGTGCACGGCAAGAACATTTCGGTGGGCGACTACACCTACTACGACAGCGACGAAGATCCGACGATGTTCCAGGAAAAGAACGTTCTCTTTCACTACGAGTTCTTCGGCGACCGCCTCGTGATCGGAAAGTTCTGCTCGATCGCGAAGGGCGTGCAGTTCATGATGGGAGCGGCCAACCACCGCATGGCGAGTTTTTCGACCTATCCCTTCAACGTGATGGGCGGCCTCTGGCGGGAAACGACGACCCCGCACATCGACGAGCTTCCGAAAAAGGGCGACACGATCGTAGGCAACGACGTCTGGATCGGGCGCGAGGCGAAGATTCTCCCGGGCGTGAAAATCGGGGACGGCGCGATCGTCGCCGCCTACGCGGTCGTGGCGAAGGACGTTCCGCCCTACGCCGTCGTCGCGGGAAATCCCGCGCGCGTCGTGAAGATGCGCTTCCCCGAAGAAGTGGTCGAACTCCTTCTGAAGCTTCGCTGGTGGGACTGGCCGATTGAAGAAATCACGGCTTTCCTGCCCGTTCTCACGGACGTGGACGCCGAACGGGCGCTCGAGGGACTGCGCGCCAAGGCGCGGGAGAAAGGCGTTCTTTGAGTCGCCGAATCGCACAAATCGGCAAAACGTCTTGGACCGACAAGACCGGACAGTCCTACCGGCTGTTCGCCGTTCTCAGCGCTCCCACACGGGAACGAACGTCTCGAGTCTGCGGCGTGCTTCGAGGACTTCCGGGTCGGTTTCAGGCACCGAAAGTTTCGTACCTGACAAAAGGCCGCGGTGCGCAACGCACAGCGGCCATTGTCTTTCGGACGGTCACCGGGCGCCCGCAGGCGCCCCGCATCGGCTTACGCCTCAAGTCCCTTGGGCGGACGGATTACGAGCGAAGGCTTCGTGAGGTTCGCGTCGGGCAACGGCGCAATCGTCGCGCGATCGCCGTACTTCTTTCGCAGTTCTTCGATCGGGCCGAATTCGATCGCGCGCTGCGGACAAGATTCCACGCAGATCGGCTGCAGACCGTGATCGAGCCGATCCGCGCAGGCGTCGCACTTGGACATCTTGCGCGTCGCCGGGTTGAGGACGGGCGCTTCGTAGGGACAGGCCTTCGCGCAGAGGCCGCAGCCCACGCACTTCTTCGTATCGATCACGACGAGACCGTCGGTATCGCGCTTATAGTGCGCCTTCGTGGGACAAACCTTCACGCAGGCGGGATCGGCGCAGTGGTTGCAGGCGATCGGAACGTAGTAGGCATGAACGTCCTGATGCCAGGCGCCTGTGGCGCGGTCCTGGCGCCAGGCGCCCGTCTGCATTTCGATCACTTTGCGGAAGTTGCGCCCCACCTCGAGGTTGTGCGCGTCCTTGCAGGCGACGACGCAGGTTTTGCACCCCGTGCACTTCGTCAAATCGATGTAGAAACCCAGTTGCTTCATTTGTTCATTCTCCCTTAGGCCGCGGTCTTCTGCGGGGCCTTGCGCACCTCAACGAGATTCGAGTGCTGCGGATTGCCCTTCGCAAGCGGACTCGGACGGTGTCCCGTGAGCGTATTGATGTTGGCGCCGACGTCGACGAGACGGCCGTTCTTCATCTCGGGCCTGTACCAGGCGCCCTGCGGCACCGCGCAGACGCCCGGAATGATGCGCTTCGTGACGTGCACGGGCACTTCGATGATCCCGCGGTCGTTGAAGACTTCGCACAGATCCCCTTCCTTGAGACCGCGCGCCTTGGCGTCGATGTCATTCAGAAGGAGAAGATCGGGATGCGCTTCGCGCAGCCACGGGAGGTTATGGAAGGTCGAGTGCGTGCGGCCGTGACCGTGATAGCCGAAGCACTGCAGCGGGTACTTCTTGTCGAGCTCGTCGCCCGGCATGTCGAAGGTGCGCACGAACTTCGGCAGAGCGGAGATCACGTCGCCCTTAGGAAGCACCCATTCTTCGGCCAGTTTAGCGAGCCGTTCGGAATAGATTTCGATCTTTCCCGACGGAGTGTTGAGCGGATGCTTCTTCGGATCCTCACGGAAGTCGCGGAACATGATCGGCTCCCAGTTCACTTCGAAGAGCTGCGTGGGACCCTGCTTCCAGAACGTGTCGAAATCGGGGAGTTCGGGATTCACCTTGCGCGTCTCTTCGTAGCACCAGCGAATCCACCCCTTCTGATCGCGGCCTTCGGTGTATTCCTTCTCGAGTCCGAGCTTCTTGGCGATGCCCAGACAGATCTCCCACGAGGGGCGCTGTTCCCAGGCAGGTTCGACGGCCTTGTGCATCGGATAGATGCAGGCGAGGTCGCCCATGGAGTCGCCGTTGCCGCAGATGTCGTCCGTTTCGGGACCGAGCGTGTCGGGAAGCAGGATGTCGGCGTAGCGCGCCGAGGGCGTCATCATGTTGTCGCACACGACGATGAATTCGCACTTCGTGTCGTCGCGGAGCACCTTGTCCGTCCAGTTGCTGTCGCCGTGCTGATTGATGAGGACGTTGCCGCCCGAATTCACGATCATCTTGATCGAATGACCGAGCTTCGCACCCTTTTCAAGGCCGCGCAGGCCGTCGTGGATTTCGTCCATTTCCTCGCCGCGAAGAATGGCGTCCGTCCAGAGGAAGACCGGAATCGTGGCCTTGACGGGGTTCGTGCCGACGGGAAGGTAGACGGGTTCCCAGTTCGTGCCGTCCTCTTCCATGCCCGTGGAGGTGCCCGGGAGCCCGACCTGTCCGGTCAGGATCGGCAGCATCGCGATGGCGCGGGCCGTCTGTTCGCCGTTTGCCTGACGCTGCGGCCCCAGCCCCTGCGCGATGAAGCAGGGCTTCGTCGTGCCGATTTCGCGCGCAAGGCGAACGATCGTTTCGACGGGAATGCCGGTGATGCGGGCGGCGCGCTCGGGGGTCTTCGGCGTCTTGTCTTCGCCTTCGCCCAGAATGTAGGACTTGTAGTCGCTCTTCTTCGGAGCGGACGCGGGAAGCGTCTTTTCGTCGAAGCCCACGCAGTACTTGTCAAGGAAGGCCTGATCGACCCAGCCGTTGCGGATGAGTTCGTAGGCGACGGCTTCGACGAGGGCCGCGTCGGTGCCCGGACGGATCGGGATCCATTCGTCGACCTTGCCTGCCACCGTGTCGGAGCAGATCGGGTCGATGACGATCGTCTTCGGGTGTCCCTTCTCCTGGGCGCAGCGGAACTGGAAGCCCTTGGAGCCGCCCGAGCCGCGCGTCACCGAAGGATTGTTGCCGAAGGCGACGTAGAGCTTGGCGTTGGCGATTTCCTGAATGCCCGAAGCGGCCTTCTTGCCGTAGGTATAGGGGAAGGCGGCGGAAATCTGCGCGGACGAGTAGGAGCCGTAGTACTTGAGGTAGCCCCCCATCAGATTCATGAGGCGCTGCCAGGCGCGTCGCGAATTCACGAGCGACTGCTGGCCCGAGCAGTACTGCCAGTAGACGGATTCGTTGCCGTACTTCTCAACGATCTCCTTCCAGCGGCGGGCGATGATTTCGTAGGCTTCGTCCCAGCTGATGCGCTCGAACTTGGCGTCGCCTCGTTCGCCCACGCGCTTCATCGGATACTTGAGGCGGTCGGGCGAGTAGAGGCGCTGACGCATGCTGCGGCCCTTCAGGCAGGCGCGGATCTGACGCGGCGAGCAGGCGTCGCGGATCGTATTGTCGGTTTCGATGCGGATGACTTTTCCTTCCTTGGAAAAGACGCGCAGGGGGCAGCGGTTGCCGCAGTTGATGACGCAGGCCGTCCAGGTGTAGACGCCGTAGTCGTCGACGGCCGCCGCCACCGCGGCGGAAAGTCGCGTCGGAAGAAAACCGCAGGCGATGAGCGCGGCGGCTCCGTGGAGCACGCTGCGGCGCCGCACGGGCGTTTCCAAAAGATTCGTCATGGGGGTCTCCTTATGGGGAAAGGACGGAGTCCGGCTGGTGCGGGGCGGACGTCAACCGCCCCGTCCGAGGGCTTTGTCCGAAAATTCGGGGGAGAACACAGAGCCCGGCCGGCGGGATGGTCGGCATTATCCGAAGCCGCGCCCGACCCGACCATATACGGACGTATAAGAGACCCGAAGCGACGCCCTTCTCTCAGGGTAAATGCCGAGCCGCCCGTTCGCCCGCGATCTTTCCGAAGACGAAGGCGTCCGCAAGTCCGCAGCCGCCCAACTGA
>CASDQM010000025.1 GCA_949282745.1 uncultured Sutterella sp.
CAACAAAACTTGGTGGCGAATTTCTGCTGAAATCTTCTTGCCCATAAAAGTGTCCCCAGAAAGTGTCTCGCTTTCTGGGGACAGTTCAAATTCGGTTCGCCCGGTTCGGGCTTTTTCTTGCGCCGTCCTTTCGCAGCGGCGGGGCGGAAGCTCCAAAAACGAATCGCCCCGGCGGGCGTTTCGGCTCGTCGGGGCGGTTGCGGTCGTCGATCCGCTTTCGGTTTTCAGTGATCAGCGGCGGCCGTTGAGGCGTTCGATGATCTTCGCGGCGACGCCGAGTCCCACGGGGAGCGACTTTTCGTCGACGATGTCGAAGTCCGCCCGATGGTGACCGTTCTGGTCTGCGCCGATGAGAAGGTAGGCGGCGCGCCCGCCGTGCGCCACCACGCGGCGCATGAGAATCGTGCAGTCTTCGCTTCCCGCCTTCTTCGTGATCGGCATCACCTTTTCGACGCCGGGCACGTCCTTGGCGCAATCGCCCGCGATCTCGAGGAGATCCTCGCAAAGCGGAAGCGTCGTCGCCTCGCCCGCGAGTTCCACTTCAGCCTTCACTTCGTAGGAGCGCGCGACGCCGTCGACGATGCGGAAGACCGAGTCGCGCATGTAGTCGTTTACTTCAGCCGTTTCGCCGCGCACTTCAAGTTCCATGTCCGCATGCACGGGCGTGACGTTGCGGCCTTCGCCCGCATGGAGCGTTCCGACCGCGACGCGCGTGTCGCCTTCGCCGTTGCGGGGAATGCCCTGAATCATCATCGCGGCGGCGCAGGCGGCCATCAGGGCGCTGCGGCCCTTCTGCGGATCGGCCCCGGCGTGGGAGGGAATCCCGTGGAAATGCACGTCAAGCTTCGAGGAAGCAAGGAACCCTTCGCGGCAAAGCCCCACTTCGCCCTGACGGCAAAACGTCCCGAGATGCGCGCCGATCAGGTTGTCGACGTCGTCCACGACGCCCGCCGCGGCCATGGCGGCGGCTCCGCGAACGCCCTCTTCCGCGGGCTGAAAGAGAATCTTGATCGTACCGCAGAGTTCGTCCTTGTGTTCCATCACCCAGCGAGCAAGCGCAAGCCCCATGGCGGCGTGACCGTCATGACCGCAGGCGTGCATGAGGCCCGGGTATTCCGAGGCGAAGCCTTCCTTGGCGGGGAGGTGCGAAGCGTCGCAGGATTCCGTCACGAGCACGCAGTCGATGTCGCAGCGCCAGGCCGTGACGGGCCCCGGACGTCCCGTTTCGAGGACGGCGACGGCGCCCGTATAACCTTCCATCTGAGCGAGAAGCGCTTCCGAGACGCCCGCTTCCCGAGCGCGGGCAATCGCCGCTTCAACCTTCTTCGTGCTGCGGCCCATCACGGCCTTCGGGTCGATCACGCGCGTGCCGCAAAGCGGTTCGTAGCCCAGAGCGCGAAGACGCTCGAGAATCAGAGCGGTCGTCTGAAATTCGCACCAGCCCTCTTCGGGGTGACGGTGAAGGGTGCGGCGCGTTTCGATCATTTCGCGGACGATGTCGGTCATGAGAGTTCCTCAATGTTGCTAAAAACGTACCCGCATTTTCGCACGAACCCGCCGCCCCGAGAGAGCCCCGCGCAATGAGGCGGCGCTTCGGGATCGGAGCATTCGAAAAGCTTTTGAGAGGATCCGGCAAGGTTGGACGCAACGGCAGGTCGATAATCGACTCACGCAATGCATTCTCACGCAAGAAGGACGAATGAAAATGACGAAACCGCATTTGATCTGCCACATGATGACGTCGCTTGACGGTCGCATCGACTGCGCCATGACCGCGAAGCTTCGCGGCGTCGACGACTACTATGCGACGCTTGACGCCCTCGACGCCCCCACCCGCATTTCGGGCCGCGTGACGGCGGAGCTCGAACTCGCGCTTCCCGGCAAATTCGAAGCGCCCGCCAATGACGAAGCGCTCGGTCACGAAGCCTTCTCGAAGAAGGTCGACGCCGACGGCTACGACGTCGTGATCGACACGCACGGGACGCTTCTTTGGAAGAAGACGGAGGAAAACGAACCGCCCCGCCTGATCCTCACGAGCGAATCGGCGGGCAAGGCCTACCTCGCCTATCTCGACGGTCTCGGCATTTCCTGGATCGCCTGCGGCAAGGACCGCGTCGACCTCGCCCGCGCGCTCAAAATCCTCGCGGAAGAATTCGGCGTGAAGCGCGCCGCGGTGGTGGGCGGCGGCCGCATCAACCGCGGCTTCCTCGATGCGGGCCTCATTGACGAGGTGAGCATGCTGATCGGCCCGGGCATTGACGGCCGTACGGGCCAGAACGCCCTCTTTGACGGACGCGCCGAAGATTCGGACCCCGTCGCCGTGCGCTTCAAGGAAGTGAAGACTTTCCCGAGCGGCGCCGTGCAGCTTCGCTACGAAGTTCTGAAGTAACCTCGCACCGCATGGACGACAACGCCGCCTTCTTTCGGGCGGCGTTGTCGTTTTCGGGAAAAAGTTTCGTTTCGCTCAGACGGGCGGCAGGACGTAGAAGAAGACGGAGAAGAACTGAAGCGCCGTTCCTGCGAGTACGAAGACGTGCCAAATCGCGTGGTTGTACGGAATGCGGTCAATGAGGTAAAAGATGACGCCGAGACTGTAGACGACGCCTCCGGCGGCGAGCAGCCATACGCCGCCCGTCGGGAGCGAATCCACGAGGTCGCCCAAGAGCGGCGTGATCGCCCAGCCGAGACAGAGATAGAGAACGCAGTTGAGCCAGTCTGCGCGCTTCAGAAGGAAAGGCTGCAGCACGACGCCTAGCGTCGCGACGCTCCAGACGACGGCGCAGAGGACGGTTCCCGCCGTCCCGCCGATCGTGAGAAGCGAAAACGGCGTGTAGGAGCCCGCGATCAGGATGTAGATCGCCGAATGGTCGCAGACCTGCAGCCAGCGCTTCGCCTTTTGGTTCGGGATCGCGTGATAGAGAGTCGAAGCAAGGTACAGCACCACCATGGCCGAACCGAAGACGGCGACGCTTGCGGTCGTCTTCGCGTCGGCGTCGGCCAGAACCGAAAAGGTAACGAGCAGGACCAGGCCGGCGATCGCCAGAACCAGCGCCACGCCGTGGGTCACGGCGTTGGCGATTTCCTCTCTTTTGGTGTAGCCGCCGAGTGCGGCGAGCGGCGAATTGTCTGCGGGCATTTGGTGTCTCCTCCTTTTTGCATTATCGAAGCGAAAGGAGAGCCCGAACGTTGCGCAAAAATGCCAAATGTTAGCGAATTGTTTCCGGGAAATCGAGGAGCCCCCGGGGATCCATCACCGTTTGATCTCGATCGCGTGTCCGCGGTGCTTTTGCCAGTCTTCGACGTACTTCCGGGCGAATTCAGGCGAGCGAAGGCGAAGCAGATTCTCGGCGTTCGACGTCTCGGCATCCGCCTTGAAGTTGAAACTGCCCGTGAGGACCACGTTGCGGTCGATGATCATCACCTTGTTGTGGTAGAGAAAGTGTGCGCCGTCGGCGTAGACGGGTATGCCTCTCTCGACGAGCCGGCTTCTCTGGCTCTTCTTGTAGCGGCTCTTCTTTTTGTCCATGAGAACCGAAACGGCGACGCCGCGCTCCTTCGCCCGGACGAGCGCGCCGGCGACGATCCCGTCTTCGAGCTTGTAGGCGCCGACGAGAATTTCCTTCTTCGCGCCCGCAATGCTTTCGAGAATCGCGTCGCGCGCGCCGCCCGCAGGCGAAAACCAAACCTGCGCCTCGACCGTCGCCGCCGGGGGTTCCGAAGCGAACGAAAGGCCGGCCGCGAAAAGGGCCGACAGAAGGACGAGCGTTTCCCGCATGGCGAGTCTCCGAAGAAGGGGCGGCCACGAGAAATTCGCGCCGTCCTTCGATCTTAGCGAAAGCGGGCGTCCCCTGTCTTTTCCTGCAGCGGATGGGAAGTCTTCCCTGCGGATACGAAAAAACCGCAGTCCGAAGCGTATCGGCGTCCTGCGGTTTTCTGCGGGTTTGTGCGGCTTGGCGGAAGGAGAGGGATTCGAACCCTCGATCGGTTTCCCGACGCCGGTTTTCAAGACCGGTGCATTCAACCACTCTGCCACCCTTCCGCGGCACAAGAATGGTAGATTTTATCGGAGAATTCCTTTTTTCGCAAATATTCTTCCTCTCATCCATGGCATCCATCGATTTCGACCGCGCCCTCTCCACGATTCTGTCCGAAGACGATCCGCTTCGCGTTCGCTTTGAGCGCTGGCGCCGCTTTCTCCTGCGCGAAGTCACCTTCTCGCATTCCGAGAGCGTCTGCCACACGACCGAACACGTCGAGCGCGTCCTGCTCTTCGCGCTTCTTCTCGGGCGAGAACTTGAGGTTCCTTCCGAAGACCTCGACGCGCTCGCGCTCTGCGCCGTCTTTCACGACACGCGCCGCCATGACGACGACCTTGACGTGGGGCACGGAGACCGGGCCGCGGCCTATTACCGCGAATACGAAACCGAACGCGGACGCACGCCCGACGACCGGGTCGCCCGCATCATTGCGCGCCACGACCGCCGGGATGAAGTTTCGGAAGAGAAATTCCGTGAAGAAGGCGCCGACGACGAGACCCTTCTTCTCTACCGCATCTTCAAGGACGCCGACGCGATCGACCGATACCGCTTCGGCCCCAAGGCCCTGAACGAGCGGTATCTTCGCACCTCCGCCGCACGAAGCCTCCTTCCCGTTCTTCGCCCCTTCGTTCTG
Source organism: uncultured Sutterella sp. (assembly GCA_949282745.1). Classification (GTDB taxonomy): domain Bacteria; phylum Pseudomonadota; class Gammaproteobacteria; order Burkholderiales; family Burkholderiaceae_F; genus Sutterella. Next base: position 4,672 of record CASDQM010000025.1, read on the forward strand.
CGGCTCACGGGCTACGAAGCCTGACGCCTCCCGCCCGCGTCGAAGCCTTACGCACGGCGCCGATCGAGGAGTATTCTTAAAGAGAACGGTCGTTCCGAATGTCACGCATTCGTCACGACCTCTTTCTTCAAACTGCGGGGCGTCCGAGGATCATTTTTCCGGACGCGACGGGACTTTTTCATGAACGCGGCGCTCGCTAAAGTACTCTTCATCCTGCTCGTGCTGCACAGCTGTACGACCGGGATGCGCTTCACCGTGACGCTCGACGCGCTGCGCCACGGCGGCACTCCCTTGGAAATCGGCCTGATGCTCTCGACCGTCGCGCTCTTTCCCGCCTTTTTCGCCGTGAAGGCGGGGCGGTGGCTCGACGACAAGGGGCCGAAGGGGCCGCTCACGCTCTCCATCGCCTGCACGCTCTTTGCGGGGATCGAGACGCTCCTTCTTCCCGTCGACCGCGTGGGTCTCGCTCCGCTCTTTGCCGCCTGCCTTTCGGTCGGCTTCGGCTTCCTTCTCGTCAACACCGTCACGCAGCGTCTCGTGGGCGACGTCGTGCGCCCTGAATTCCGCTCGAACGCCTTCACCTTCCTTTCGATGACGACGGCGGCAAGCGGCCTCGTGACGCCGGTCTTCGCGGGACACCTCATCGAGTCGCTCGGCTTTTCAAGCTTCTACCTCTGGTGCTCGGTCCTGCCGGTTCTCCTCTTCCTCCTTTTGCTCACGCCCTGGTTCAAGGTTCTTCTTCGCCCGCTCAAGAAGCGCCGCGCCGCTTCGACGGCCCGGGGCAAGGCCTCGGAACTTCTCGGCGACAAGGCGCTTCGCGCGGTGCTCATCGCCTCGGTGCTCGTCTCGGTCGGCTGGGAAGTCGGCAACCTCCTGATTCCGGTCTACTGCACCTCCGTCAAGCTCTCGCCCTCGGACATCGGCTGGGTGCTCGGCAGCTTCTCGACGGCGAGCTTCGTCGTTCGGCTGTTGACGCCGCTCCTTCTCAAGGTGCTGCGCGAGTGGTACATGATTGCGCTTACCTTCTTCCTGAGCGCCACGGCCTTCGCGCTCTTTCCCCTCTTTGAGAACTTCTGGCTTCTCACCGCCACGAGCTTTCTCCTGGGGCTCGGCCTCGGCGCGGCGCTCCCCAACATGATGTCGCTCGTCTACCGGTTGTCGCCCGCGGGCCGCATCGGCGAAGCGATCGGTCTTCGCCTCATGATGATGAACATGAGCAAGGCCACCTTCCCGGTCGCCATGGGCGCGCTCGGGAGCGTCATCGGCGCGGGCTCCTCCCTTCTCGGCCTCGGGATTCTGCTTTACGGAGGCTTCGCCTACGTGCTCGGGAGCGCCAAGGCCGTGATCGGCGGCTGCGACGAGGCGGCGCGCCGCGAAGCCGAAAAGCACGACTGAATCCCGACGTCGCCCCTTTTTTCGGCAACATTCGTTTACGGGACGCAACACGCTCCGCCGGAACAAATCGGAGATTTCGCTCGGGCGTTTCACCCAAGCAAACGTGTCGAATTGTTACCGATTTCCCCATTTGTCGACCCCGATCTTTACAATGTCGTCAATTTGGCCGCAGGAAGGGATTGCTTTTCAGCGGCCTTTTTTCGAGTCTGTTTTCTTTAAGCCTTACCATCCCAAGGAGTTTCGGATGTCCATGGAAAACGCGCCCCTCACGATTCGCGACATGATTGAGCCCGCCATCATGGCCGCCGGCGGCTGGGTCAACACCCACGCCCACGCCGACCGCGCCTACACGCTGAGCCCGGACGTTCTCGAACTGCGCCGCACCTGCACCCTTCAGCAGAAGTGGGACGCTCTCGACCGCCTCAAGCGCGAATCGACCGAAGAAATCTTCTACCGCCGTTTCTGCACGTTCTTTGAAAACCAAATCGCGCAGGGCGTCACGGCGCTCGCCACCTTCGTCGACATCGACCCCCAGAGTGAAGACCGCGCGATCAAGGCGGGTCTGCGCGCCCGCGAACACTACAAGGACCAGCTCACGGTCAAGTTCGCCAACCAGACGCTCAAGGGCGTGATCGACCCCGAAGCCCGCCGCTGGTTCGACATCGGCGCCGAACTCGTCGACATCATCGGCGCGCTCCCGAAGCGTGACGAACGCGACTTCGGCAAGGGCTCCGAAGCCTTCGACATCATCATGGAAACGGCCAAGCGCCTCGACAAGATGGTGCACGTGCACGTCGACCAGTTCAACGAATCGCTCGAATACGAAACCGAAGAACTCTGCGACAAGACGATTCAGCACGGCATGCAGGGCAAGGTCGTCGCCATTCACGGCATCTCGATCGCCGCGCACTCCAAGAAGTACCGCGAACGCCTCTACGCCCGCATGCGCGAAGCCGAAGTCATGATGATCGCCTGCCCGACCGCCTGGATCGACACGCCGCGCTCCGAAAAGATCGGCCCGATGCACAACTCCATGACCCCGGTCGACGAACTCATTCCCGCCGGGATCACCGTCGCGCTCGGCACGGACAACGTCTGCGACGCCATGGTGCCGTGGAACGCCGGCGACATGTGGCATGAAATGACCACGCTCGCTACGGGCTGCCGCTTCGACTACTTCGACGAACTCGTCAAGATCGCCACGATCAACGGCCGCAAGGCCATCGGCATCGCCTGATAAGCCGCACGCAACGCAACAGACACGGGAGTTACTCATGTACATTTCGAAGATTGCCGAAGACATCCTCGCCGAACGTCTTCTTTCCTACGGTGCGGTCACCTTCTACAAGGACGCCCCCCTTCGCCTCAAGTCCGGCCTCGTCACGCCGATCTACGTCGACAACCGCAAGCTCACGGCTTGGCCCGACGCCTGGCACGACGTGATCGAAACGATGGCCTCGCGCATCGACCAGTTGAAGCTCGACTTCGACGTCGTCGCGGGCGTTGAAGGCGCCGGCGTTTCGCACTCGGCCGCCCTCGCCTACCGTCTCTACAAGCCCTCGATCTTCGTGCGCGAATCCGCCAAGACCTACGGCAACAAGAGCCGCGTTGAAGGCGGCGACGTGCAGGGCAAGCGCGTCCTCATCATCGAAGACCACATCTCGACGGGTCTTTCGCTCCTCTCCGCCGTCGAAGCCCTCAAGGCCGAAGGCGCCTGCGTGACCGACTGCCTCGCCGTCACGAGCTTCGGCATGGAAGAAACGAAGAACCTCTTCCAGAAGCAGAACGTCGTCTGCCATGAAATGCTGCCCTTCTCGAAGGTGCTCGACAAGGCGATCGAACTCGGTCAGATCACCGAAGAAGACCGCGCCCGCCTCGACGACTGGCTCGCCAATCCGTGGACCTGGGCCGCTCGTCACGGTCTCGTTCCGCAGACGAACGAAAACTGATCCCGAATTCCTTCGGAATCCGAACCCCGCGCGTTTTCGAACCCGCGGGGTTTTTGTTGCCCGGCGCTTTCGATTTCGCCTTTTCCGACGGGTGATCTTTCGGGTACGAAACGCCCTCGGCCCAAAAGCAAAGCCGCCGCCCGATGAAGAGCGACGGCTTCGAAGTGTTTGCGCCGGCCGAACCTTACTTGTTGAAGGCGGGCGAGGCGGCGCGCAGATAGACGTACATCGAATAGATCGTGAGGACCGCGGCGATCCAGATGAGGATCGTGCCGATGAAGGAGACGGAGATCTTCACGCCTTCGACCGTGATCGGATCCCACCAGAGAAGCATCGGGATCGCGGTCATCTGGGCGATCGTCTTGATCTTGCCGAACCAGTTCACCTTGACGCGTCCGGATTCGCCCACCTTCGCCATCCATTCGCGAAGGGCCGAAACCGTGATTTCGCGGCCGATGATGATGAAGGCGACGAGCATGTCGAGTCGTTCCAACCCCACGAGCGCGATGAGCGCCATCGAGACGATGAGCTTGTCCGCGACCGGATCGAGGAAGGCCCCCATGTCGGTCGCCCAACCTTCGTAGCGTCGGGCGAGATAGCCGTCGAGCGCGTCGGTGGTCGCCGCCACGACGAAGGTGATGCAGGCGATGACGTTGATCCAGTGCGCGTCGATGATTTTCGTCGGGACGTAGAAGACGCCGACGGCGATGGGAATCATGGCGATTCGGGCCCAAGTGAGAACCATCGGAACGTTGATGGAGACGGGCGGTTTCAAGCGGGGCATGATGGATGAAAAAAGTTTGTGGGACGGGGTTTTGTAAGATTACTCGATTTTCGGGGCCGCACCCTCGTGCAACTGGGCATAAATTCGTTCCGCGAGACTCCGGCTGATGCCTTCGCACTTGGCGATGTCTTCGGCGGAAGCGTTTTTGAGCTGCCGCATGCCGCCGAAGTGCGTCAAAAGCTTCGCACGGCGCTTGGGTCCGATCCCCTCGAGATCCTCGAGGCGCGAGGTGTTGCGGGTCTTCGCGCGTTTGGCGCGCATCCCCGTGATCGCGAATCGGTGCGCTTCGTCGCGGATTTCGGCGATGAGCATGAGAGCCTTCGAGAGGGACCCGAGAACGAGGGGTTCGCGCGCGACGCCGTCGATCTTCGGAAAGATCAGGGTTTCAAGCCCGGTCTTTCGGCCTTCGCCCTTGGCGACGCCGACGATCACGGACAAATCGAGTCCGAGTTCGGTGAAGACCTGACGGGCCATTTCGACCTGGCCACGTCCGCCGTCGACGAGAACGACGTCGGGCAATTCCGCCTCTCCGCGCGTGACGGGGAGATAGCGGCGCTCGAGAACCTGCCGCATGGCGGCGTAGTCGTCGCCCGGCGTCACGTCGCGGATCGTAAAGCGCCGATAGAGGTTCGACTGCATGCGCCCTTCAAGGTAGACGACACAGCTCGCCTGCGTGGCTTCGCCCGCCGTGTGCGAAATGTCGAAGCATTCGACCCGGAACTTCATCGGATCGCCGTCCTTGGGTTCGATTTCGAGAACTTCGAGAAGATCCTTGAGGCGCGCCTCGCGGCTTCCCTCTTCCGAAATGTGGCGCGCAAGCGCAATCGACGCCCCCTGCACGCACATCTCCAACCAGCGCCTGCGCGTTTCGCGCGGCTCCGTGACGACGCTCACGCGCCGTCCGGCGCGCTCGGAAAGAAGCGCCGAGAGGCGTTCGGCCCAGTCCTTTTCGCCTTCAAAAGGCTCGGTGATGAGGACCGTCGGAATTTCCTGATCGCAGTAGTGCTGCGCGACGAAGGCTTCGAGGATTTCACCCTTTTCGGGCATGAGTTGCTCGCGAACGACGCCCTTCGGGAAGATCGGACGGTCGCCCAGGTGACGGCCCCCGCGCACCATGGCGAGGTTCACGCAGATCGTTCCGCCCGAGACCGCGACCGCCACGATGTCGGCATTCGTGTCGCCGCCCGTCGTTTCGATCGCCTGGCTCTGCTGCAGGGTCGTGAGCGCCGCGATGCGGTCGCGAAAGACGGCCGCGCGCTCGAACTCCCACTTTTCCGACGCCTGCCACATCTGCCGCTCGTACTCTTCGACGACTTCGCGGGTGCGGCCTTCCAAAAAGGCGGCCGCGCGCTCGCAGTCGCGCGCGTAGTCTTCGCGCGAGATGAGTCCCACGCAGGGGGCCGTGCAGCGCCCGATCTGTCCCAAAAGACAGGCGCGGGTGCGGTTTTGGAAGACGGCGTTTTCGCAGGTCCGAAGCCCGAAGACCTTCTGCATGATCTGAATCGCGTCGCGCACGGCGCCCGAGTTCGGATAGGGCCCGAAAAAGCGCGAGCGCCGGTCGACGCCGCCCCGGTAGTAGGAAAGACGCGGGAAGTCTTCGGGACCGAGCTTCACGTAGGGGTAGCTCTTGTCGTCGCGAAAGAGAATGTTGTACTTCGGGTGAAGCGACTTGATGAGATTGTTTTCGAGAAGCAGCGCTTCGGCTTCCGAGCGCGTCACGGTGGTTTCGAGCCTGGCGATCTGGCTCACCATGATGCGGATGCGCGGCGACAGATCCGACTTCTGAAAGTAGGAGCTCACGCGCTTTTTGAGGTCGCGCGCCTTCCCGACGTAGAGACAGCGTCCCTCCGCGTCGAAATAGCGGTAGCATCCCGGCAGATTCGGGAGCGTCCTCAGTTCCGCCTTCGCGTCGAAGGCCTTGACTTCGGGTTCGTTAGCCAACCCTTCTCCCGCCTCGTCTTCCGTTCGGTCGGGAGCGGGGCCGGAGGCCTCGGCCGTTTCGATTTTCTGTTCGTCGGTCTCAGTCATGCGCATCTGGAAAGGACGGCGTCCCTGCGCGGACGCCCGAAACTCGGGTATTGTAGCGGCTCAAACTTCCAAAAGGACCGCCATGCAGCCCCGATCCGTACAGATTTTCTGCCGCATCATCGACAATTTCGGCGATGCGGGCGTCACCCTGCGCGTTGCGCGCCGTTTTCTCTCGGAAGGCGTCGAGCCGCTTCTCATTTCGGACCACCTTGAAGTCCTCGCGAAACTTCTGCCGGGACTCGATTCCTCGGCGCCGCGCTCCGTGGTCGACGGCATCGGCGTCGCCGACTGGGACGCCTTCGCGGCCGACCCCGACGCCCCCGCGGACCTGGTCTTGGAAACCTTCGGCTGCCGCCTTCCCGAGAAATTCGAGGAGCGCATGGCCGAGACGCCCCCTAAGCTCACGATGAACCTCGACTATCTGAGCGCTGAAGACTGGGTGGAATCCTGCCACGGCGTCTGGGGCCTGCACCCGACGCTCCCCATCCGAAAGCTCTGGTACTTCCCGGGCTTCACCGACCGCACGGGCGGGCTCACGATCGAGCCCGACAACGAAGACCGCCGCGCGGCCTTCGATCGGGAAGCGTTTCTGCGCTCGCTCGGGGTTGAACACCCTGAGCGCCCGACGCTCTACTTCTTCCTCTATCCCACGAACGACGTGGCCGCCTGGGCGCGGGCGCTCCTTTCTATCGAAACGCCTTTGAACGTTCTCCTTGCGCCGGGCGCGGGCACGGATGCGCTCCGAGATGCCCTGTCCGCCGCACCGCACCCGCACCGGGTGATTGCGACGCCCTTTGTCGAGCAGCCGCTCTTTGACCGCTATCTCTGGGCCGCGGACGGCGTCATCATCCGCGGTGAAGACAGCTTCGTGCGCGCCCAGCTCTCGGGGACGCCCCTTTTCTGGGCCACCTATCCGACCGAAGACAAGGCGCACGAAATCAAGTTCGAGGCCTGGGCCGCGCGCGTGAACGCGGTCTTGGAAAACAAGGACGTGGCCGAAAGCCTGGCCTTGAACCGCGCCTGGCTCGAAGGCAAGGCCGCGGACCGGGATCTTGCGGCCTGGGTCGGAAAGCTTCCCGATCTTCGCCGGGCCTGGGCGCCCTGGCGTGCGTCCCTTTTCGCCCGCAAAGAGCTCGTGCGCGGCATGCTCGAGCGCTATGAAGTAGAGACGAAGGGAGCGTGAAAAGGTAAAGCGTTCGTAAAGCTTTGCCGGCAAAATGTTTCCTTTTCGGCCTCATCTTTACCCTCGCTTTACCTTCCATAGGGCCCCCTAATTTTCGCCTGCTACATTCTCTTGCAAGACATAACACAAAGGAGAATGTCATGAGAATGCGGCGCATCGTTTGGGGTTTTGCCGCGGCAACGACCGCGGCCTGGCTCTTCGGTCTTTGGGCGGATCCGCCCGCCATGAACGGGCGGGGCATTTCGCACGAGGTCTTCTATTGGAACGGCGTTCTCGCCTGGGGGTTCATGGCGATGACGATCGTCATCGCCGCTCGTCCCGCATGGCTCGAGCGCGTGACGAAGACGCCGCTTGACGAACTCTACCGCTGGCACCGCACGCTCGGCTTCTGGGCGCTCGGCCTCTCGGTCGTGCACTGGGTGACGAAGACCCTCATGCAGCCGATCCTTTCGCTCATGACACTCGAGCCCGTCCCCAAGATTGTGCGCGGCGAGCTCGCCGGGTTCGATCTCTTCTGGTCGCAACTGCGGGGCTTTTCGGTCGAATCGTCGATCTGGGCGACGGCCGTCGCGCTTCTCTTGGGTGCCATGGTCTTCGCGAAGGCGATCCGCTACACGAAGTGGCTTCTCTGGCACAAGCTCTTCTCGGTCCTCTTCATTGTTCTTTCCGTTCACTCGATCCGACTCATGGATCCGGCCGACGCCTTCCTGCCCTTGGGTTGGATCAACATCGCCATGACGCTCGTCGGGCTCTGGTATTCCGTCGTACTGCTCGTGCGCGGCGCCGGACGCGAAAAGACCTTGAAGGCGGCCGTCACCGACGTGCGAGTCGACCGCGACGTCACGCTGCTCACCGTCCGTCCGGAAAAACCGCTTGCCGTTCGACCGGGCGAATTCGCCTTCCTCGCAACGGAGGGCGAGGAAAAGCATCCGTTTTCGGTCGCGTCGGTGCGTCCCGACGGCACGCTCCTCTTTGCCGTGAAGGCTTTGGGCGACTACACGGCGAACACCGTCCCGACGATCGCGCCGGGCGACGAAGTGACCGTCGAAGGACCCTGGGGCGCCTTCACGCCCGCCTTCCTCGAGGCAAATGAAAAGGACGGAGCCCGGCACGAAGTCTGGGTGGCGGGCGGCGTCGGCATCGCGCCCTTCTGCGCCTGGCTCGAGTCGGCCGCGAAACGGGAAGGCGCCGCGCCCTGCGCGAAGCTTGTCTGGTGCATCCGCGACCGAGCGGCGGAGCCGCTCATCGGCAGAATCGAGTGGCTCGCCAAGCAGACGGGCGTCGACCTCGAGGTGGTGGAGTCGAAAGTCTCGCGGCTCGACGCGACGACCCTCTTCCGGGATCGTCTCCCCGAAAGCCTCTCGCTCTGCGCGGGCGCGGGACTCTCGGAGAGCGTGATCGACGCCTACCTGAAGGCCGGAGGCAAGCGCTCCGCCGTGCGGCGCGAACACTTCGACTGGCGCTAGCGGACTCGAAAGAGCCGTCCCGAAGGGTTACCTGACGGACGGCCTTTCGCGTACCTTCGGACAGCTTGCTCGGTTCCGTCGGTCAGGCGACAATGGCGGTGCAGGAGATTGAAGCATGTTCCAAAAAATCGCGGTCGGCACCCTCGCCTTTGTTCTCTCGATCGTTTTCATCGTGACGGCCGCGGGCCGCGTCGCCGCCCAAGGCTGGGAAAAAGCGTTGCCCGAACTTGCAGCCGTGACCGTCGCGGCGGTCGCCTACGCGTTCGGACTGCGGCTTTTGGGAGGCTTGTGCTTTGCCCAGCTTCGGAACGCCCGCCTGCGGCGCATCGTCTCGCTAGCCCTGCAGTACTCGGTCTCCGTCGCGGCCTGCGTCGGGCTCATCGACCTGGCGCTTCAGCCGGAATGGACGGACAGCGCTATGCTCTTGAGCGACCTCTCCACTTTCCTTGCCGCCCACGCCTTCGCGTGCTTCTTCCTCTTGGTCTGGCGCGTCGTCGACCTCCTCGTCGAGCGGTGAGGCAAACCACCCGAAATGCCGCGCGTTTTCGGGCTCGAGCAAGGCGCGCCGCTTTTTGCTAGAATAGCGCGTTGCTCTGACACCCTGCGGACGGACTGTCCGGACGCACGGTCCTCCTTTCCCCTAAGCAATTTTTTGCACAAACAGGATTTACTCGAATGAAAACCGCACAGGAACTGCGCCTTGGCAACGTCTTCATGGTTGGCAAGGATCCGATGGTCGTTGTGAAGTCGGAATACTCGAAGGGCGGCCGCGGCGCCTCCGTCGTGAAGATGAAGATGAAGAACCTTCTCACGAACGCCACGACCGAAACGGTCTTCCGCGCCGACGACAAGTTTGAAGACCTCATCCTCGAACGCAAGGAAGTCACGTACTCCTACTTCGCCGATCCGCACTACGTCTGGATGGACGAAGAGTACAACCAGTACGAAGTCGAAGCCGACGTCATGTCCGAAGCCCTCAAGTACCTTGAGGACGGCATGCAGGCCGAATGCGTCTTCTACGAAGGCCGCGCCATCTCGATCGAACTCCCGACGATTCTCGTTCGCGAAATCACCTACACGGAACCCGCCGTCAAGGGCGACACCTCCGGCAAGGTCATGAAGCCCGCCAAGATCGCCACGGGTTACGAACTCGCCGTTCCGGCCTTCGTCGAAACGGGCGACAAGATCGAAATCGACACGCGCACGGGCGAATACCGCAACCGCGTGAAGTAATTTCGACGGAATGACTCCCCTCCGGGAGTTTCCGCACAAGCGAAGACCCCGCGAATTGTTCCGCGGGGTTTCGCTTTTTCGGGCACAATGTTCTCTCCTCTCCGTATTCCCGACACGCCATGAACATCCAGAAAGACAACGAAATGTACATGCGCATCGCGCTCATCACGGCCGAGCGCAGCTACGCGCGCCGCCTCAAGGTGGGCTGCGTCATCGTGAAGAACCACTCGATCATTTCCTTCGGCTGGAACGGCATGCCCACGGGCTACGACAACTGCTGCGAAATGGAGGTGAACGGCGAACTCGTCACGCGCCCTGAAGTGCAGCACGCGGAATTGAACGCCATCGCGAAGCTCGCGGAAAACGGATACTCCTCGAAGGGCGCGTCGATCTTCATCACGCACAGCCCCTGCATTCACTGCGCGCTTCTCATTCAGAAGTGCGGGATCACCGACGTCTACTATCACGAGCTCTACCGCTCCGGGGACGGCCTCGAATTCCTGCGCCGCGCCGGCATCGGCGTGCATCAGCTGTGATCGGCCCGAATCCCGCGAAGGCCCGTTCCGAAAACGAAGGAACGGGCTTTTTCGTCTTCCCCGCCCCCTCTTCCCTCCGACAAAACCCTCCCCTCGCCTGCAACCGCGCAGTTTTTCTAGGCAAAGAGCCTTAGCCGAAGTTTTCGGGCGCTCCGCTATGATGGATTTTGTGTGTGCCGACGCCACAGTCGGCCGCACTTCTCCACCCTCACCCTTTTCATCGACATGTCCGGTCGAGCGGCCATGTCGACGAAAAGGCTCTTCCACCCTTCAGAGCGGAGTTCGTATGTTCGAGAATACGTACTTTTTCCTCTTTATCTGTCTCCTTTTCTTCGGAATCGGCGACGTGCTGGGCGTGGCGACCAAAGCCAAGCTCTCCTCGGTCTTCGTGAGCCTCTTTCTCTTTTTGATCGGCTTCGTGACGGGCATCATCCCGCCCGACATCATCAAGGTCGCCGGTCTCTCGGAAATGGGCAAGTGGGCCACCTGCTTCATCGTCTTCAGCATGGGGACGACCATCAACCTGCGCGAACTTCTCGCCGAGTGGCGCACCGTCGCGACCGCCGTCCTCTCGATGCTCTCGCTCACCGTCGCGGGCTTCGCCCTCGTGCCCCTGATCGGGTATGAAGAAACGATCGTCGCGATCCCGATTCTGAACGGCGGCATCGTGGCGACCCAGATGATGACGACCGCGGCCATGGAACAGGGCTTCCAGATCGCCGCCGCCTTGGGCGCGATTCTCTACGCCGTGCAAAAGTTCGTCGGCACCCCGATCGCCTCCTACTTCGGTCTTCGCGAAGCGAACGCTCTGATCGAGGAATACCGTCGCACGGGCGTGCGTCCGCACTTCCCGGGTCAGGCCGTGCAGGAAGGCGAAAAGAAGCCCACCTTCTTTGAACGCCACAAGAAGTACTACGGCGCCTTCACGTCGCTTGCCCTCACGGCCACCTTTGCTTGGATCTCCTACCTGATCCAGCTCGGCACGGGTCTCTCCGCCACGATCTGGGCCCTCATCCTCGGCGCCGTCGTCTCCTACCTCGGCATCGTTCCGCCGAACATCCTGAAGCACGCCAACTCCTCGGGGATCTTCAACATCGCCGTCTTCGCGTCGATCATCCCGTCGCTTGCGCTCATCAAGGTCGACGACCTCATCACGCTCTCCTACGCCACGGTCGTCGTCTTCGTGCTCTCCGTCGCCGTGCTCTTCATCTTCTTCTACGTCCTTCCCTTCTGGAAGCTCATCGGCTCGCGCAACCTCGCCATGGGCGTTGCGAGCTGCCAGCTCCTCGGCTTCCCGGCGACCTATCTGATCGCCAACGAAGTCGCGCAGGCCGCCGCCGAAACGGACGAAGAAAAGCAGATCATTCTCGACCGTCTGATGCCGAAGTACCTCGTGGGCGGCTTCTCCACCGTCACGACCTTCTCGGTCATCATCGCGGGCTTCTTTGTGCCGCTTCTCTGACGCACGCCATGACACAGGCAACGATTTTGTAAGGAACACGCATCATGCAATTTGACGCTCAAGACTATCCGTACGCTTCCAAGCGCCACGTCGTTTACGCCCGCAACGGTATGGTTTGCGCCGGCAACCCCACGGCCACGGCCGCGGGTCTCAAGACTCTTCTGAAGGGCGGCAACGCCGTCGACGCGGCCGTCACGGTCGCCTCGACCCTTCCCGTCGTCGAACCGACGGGCAACGGCCTCGGCGCCGACTGCTTCGCCATCATCTGGTACAAGGGCAAGATGTACGGCCTCAACGCCTCGGGTCCCGCCCCGAAGGCGAACTCCATCGCCGCCCTCAAGGCCCGCGGCTACGACAAGATTCCGAGCTACGGCGTGGAACCCATCAACGTCCCGGGCGCCGTCGCGGGCTGGATGGCCATGCACGAACGCTTCGGCTCGCTCGATCTGGAAGAGGTGATGAAGCCCGCGATCGAATACGCGGAAAACGGCTTCCCCGTTTCGCCCAACATCTCCCGCCTCTGGGAAGAAGCCTGGGGCATCTACTCGAAGTACCGCGACCGTCCGGAATTCGCCGGCTGGTTCGAAACCTTTGCCCCGAAGAACACCTGGCTTCGTCCGGGCGAAATGTTCCGCAACCCCGACATCGCGAAGTCGCTTCGCCTCATCGCGAAGACGAAGGGCGAAGCCTTCTACCGCGGCGAACTCGCCGAAAAGATGGACGCCTTCTTCAAGAAGTACAACGGGTTCCTCACGGCCGAAGACCTCGCCGCCTACAAGCCCGAGTGGGTCGATCCGATTTCCGTCAATTATCACGGCTACGACGTTTGGGAACTCCCGCCCAACGGCCACGGCATCACGGTCCTCATGGCGCTTCAGATCCTGAAGGGCTTTGAATTGGGCGAACGCGACTGCGTCGACACGATGCACAAGCAGATCGAAGCCATGAAGCTCGCCATGATGGACACGGCCGCCCACGTGGCCGATCCGCGCACGATGCGCGTCACGGTGGACGAGCTCCTCTCCGAGCGCTACGCCGCCGACCGCCGCGCCCTCATCGGCGAAGAGGCGATCATGCCGACCGCGGGCGATCCGCGCTACCACTCGACCGTCTACTTCTGCTGCGCCGACGGCGAAGGGAACATGGTCTCGCTCATTCAGAGCAACTTCCGCGGATTCGGTTCCGGCATCGTCATTCCGGGCACCTCGATCTCGCTCAACGACCGCGCCGAAAACTTCAAGTTCGACGAAAACCACCCGAACGCCCTCGAAGGCGGCAAGCGTCCCTACCACACCATCATCCCAGGCTTCCTCACGAAGGACGGCGAAGCCGTCGGTCCCTTCGGGATCATGGGCGGCTTCATGCAGCCGCAGGCGCACGTGCAGGTCGTCATGAACATGATCGACTGGCACCTCAACCCGCAGCAGGCCTTGGACGCCCCGCGCTGGCAGTGGGTGGGCGGCAAGAACGTCGAGGTTGAGCAGGACACGCCCAACCACATCATCCGCCTCCTGCAGCGCCGCGGTCACAACATCATCGTGCAACCCGACCCGTATCACATGGGCCGCGGCCAGATGATTCTGCGCGACAAGGACGGCGTTCTCTGCGGCGCCACCGAAAAGCGCACCGACGGTCAGATCGCCTCGTTCTGACGAGCGTCCGCTTCCGTTGAGATCCACCCCGCACGGTTCTCCCCGTGCGGGGTTTCGTTTCCGCGCGGTTTGCACCGCGTTCGACCGGAACGAACGGAGCAGACTTCTCCGCGTTTAGAAACGTATTTTCCCGTTCGACAACGCCCACAGGGCCTGCCGGGACGCCCCCACCGACGCCTCCTGGTTCGGAAACCACAGCTTGACGTTTTCCCTTTCGGGCGTCTCCAGGATCGAAAGATAGCCGGCTTGCATGAGAAGAATCACAAGATCCACTTCCTCGGGGTCACCGCCCGCCTCCAAGTCCTTCAGCCTCACGATTTTGTCCGTCAAGAACACGTCCGGCCGCAGTTGCGGATGCCGAACGAACCGCCTCATTTGCAAAATGGGATGCGTGTCGCTTTGGAGCCAGGGAAACGCAAACTTCGTTTTCGGACGATCGAGAAAAGAGAGAACCGACCACGGACACAGGACGGATTGCGAAACCGTCGGTTCGAAGTGGTAACCGCCGTATTGCTCAGCGAGTTTCTTGAGGAGTTCCTCCTTCGAGCACCCTGCAACCTCTGCGGCACGATCGAGGTACGGTCCGAAGTTGTCGAGCAGTTCGTCTTCGGTGAAGCCGAGAAGCGTTCCGAATTCTTCGTCGAACGAAACGTCCCGCAGGCCGTCGAATTCGGCGAAAAGTCCCGTACTGCAGATTTTCGTGGCGCCCGTCATGAAGAAAAAGCGCAGGCATCCGTCGTTCGCCTTGATCACCTGCAGGAATTCGTTCAGCACCGAGCGGATGCCTTCGAAGGCCAGCGGATCGTCGAGCCACCGCGTAAGCGGCGCGTCGTACGCGTCGACGAGGACGACGAGGCTCATGGGCGGCAGGTCGGCGAGCCACGCAGAGAGGCGAATCATCACGTCCGCATTCTCCGGGGCGCCGGGGAAGCCGACGGCGCCGAAGACCGCCGTCAGTTTTTCGCAAAGCTTCGCACGGAAGACCTCCCCTCGCCCGAACTCCTTGAGCTCAGTGAAATCGAGCCTTACGACCGAATAGGTGCGGTCGTCCCATTCCTTTTCGATCGCGAGACCGTGAAAATCGCGCAGACCGTATCGAAAGAGCGATTCGAAGGTGGAAAGAAGGAGCGTCTTTCCGAAGCGCCTCGGGCGGATCAAGAGAATCTTCCCGCGCCGGCGGGCAAGCTTCTCCACCATTGCCGTCTTGTCGACGTAAATCTCGTCGGCCGCCCGAAGTGCGGCGAAACTGGAAGTCCCCAAGGATAGAATCTGCTGCATGATCGTCTCTGAAACACCGTAACGATGGGGATTTTAGAAACGAACTCTGCCGCAGGGAAGAAAAAAGAAAGAAACGACATGTCATGTCGCAAAAAAGGGCGCCCGTTCCCGGACGCCCCGTCGGCTGATTTCCCTTGTCGTCAGAGAATCAGTACTGCGGCTCGTGCTTTTCGAGTCCTTCGAGTTCCTTCAGGATCTTCTCGGCGGAGAGCGACTGCGCGTACTTGAGGTCGTCCGCGTTCATGTGCGAGCGGATCACCTTCGCGCTTTCGGCGGCCGTGTAGACGCTGTCGAACTTGTCGGAGGGCTTCGAAGCGGCTTCGAAGAGGACGTAGGCGGCGAAGACGTCGCGCTCCACGCCGTCGCCCATGTTGAGCTGACGGGCAAGCGCATCGAGCGCGGCGGGATTCCCCTGCAGGGCCGAGCGGCGGAACCACTTCGCGGCTTCCGTCAGATCCTTCGGCACGGACGTGCCGTAGAGCCAGTAGGTCCCGACGTTGTACTGCGCGAGGGGATTGCCCTGACGGGCGGCCGTGAGGTCCCAGACGTAGGCCTGACGCGGTTCGGCCTTGACGCCGAGACCCTTGTTGAAGACTTCGGAGAGGGCGAGCATCGCGCGTTCGTTGCCGAGATAGGCGGCCTTTTCCCACCAGTAGATGCCCGTGAGGCGCTGCGGATTCATGCCGAGGCCGCGGTGGAAAATTTCGCCGATGTAGTACATGGCTTCGGCGTTGTCCTTGGCGGCTTCCGCTTCGAATTCCTTCATGGCGGCCTTGTAGTCCTGCTTGTTGAGGAGGGCTACGCCTTCGGGAACGCCCGCCGAGGCGGGAAGCGCCACGGCCGCGGCGAGGGCCGCAAGAAGCGCGGTCTGACGAATACGCTTGAACATTCGTTTTTCTCCAAATGGTGTGGGGTCTCATCCGGACGCAGGTTCGAAAAAACACGGCGTCCATGGTTGCCGAAAGTCTAGCCTCGCATTCTTAAGAGAAACTAAACGCCGCTCCCCTCCCCTCCCCCGTGCGGCGGATCAGGCGCTGTCGCAAGCGCACCGCACGGGAATGAGTCGAAAATCCGGTTCACGCTTGGACTGTCGGGGTTCCTTCGGGGAACCCCGACACGTTTGTTCGGACCGTACGAAGACCTTACGAGGCGTCGATTTCCGACTTCGGGTCGAAGGCGTCGCGAAGCGCGTCGCCGAGGAGATTGAAGGCGAGCACCGTAAGGAAGATCGCGAGCACGGCGAAGATCGCCGTGTGCGGCGCCGTCATCAGGTCGGCGCGCGCTTCGTTCAGCATCGCACCCCACTCGGGCGTGGGCGGCTGCGCTCCCAGACCGAGGAAGGAAAGCGACGCCGCCGTGATGATGGCCGTGCCGATTCTCATCGAGAGGTAGACGAGAATCACCGAAACGGTCCCGGGGAAGATGTGCCGAAAGAGAATCGCGAAGTCGGACGCCCCGATGCTTCGGGCCGCCTCCACGTAGGTTTCGTGCTTGAGGTAGAGCACGTTTGCGCGCACGAGTCGCGCAAAGGCGGGAACCGAAAAGATCGCCACGGCCGCCACGACGTTCAGCATCCCTCCCCCGAGCACGGCGACGATGCCGATCGCAAGCAGAATCCCCGGAAAGGCGAAGAGCACGTCGGAGAGGCGCGAGACGATGCGGTCGATCCAACCTTCGTAGAACCCGGCCAAGAGACCCAATACCGCGCCGATCAGCGCACCCGCGAGCACCGAGAAGAACCCGCAGAAAAGCGAAATCCGCGTCCCCGCGAGAATGCGGCTGAAGACGTCTCGTCCGAGCGCGTCGACGCCGAACCAGTAGGCGGCCGACGGACTTTCGTTCAGGTGATCGTAGTCATAGTAGTTTTCGGGATCAAAGGGCGCGATATAGGGCCCGAAGATCGCGAGCACAAAGAGCGCCGCCACCAAGACGGCCGACGCTACGCCTACGGGATTGCGGCGAAACCGCGCGCAGGCGTCCGTCCAGGGCGTGCGGATGCGCTCGGGAACCGGCATCGTCTCGGCGGCGTCCGGGAGGCGCTCCGCCGTTTCGGCGGTTTCGGGCGCTTTCGTTTCTTTTTTGTCGTTCATCGACATGATCTCTCCCCTCACTTGTTGCCGTATCGGATGCTGGGATTGAGCCAGCCGTAGAGCAGATCAACCGCGAGGTTGATGAGCAGGAATTCCACGGAGAAAAGCAGAACGCAGGTCTGCATGACGGGGTAGTCGCGCATTTCGACCGCGTCCACGAGAAGCCGCCCCATCCCCGGCCAGTTGAAGACCTTCTCCACGACGATCGAGCCACCGAGAAGAAATCCGAACTGCAGTCCCATCATCGTGACGACCGGAATCAGGGCGTTGCGAAGCGCGTGGCGCGAGAGCACCTGACGGGCGGGCAGTCCCTTGGCGCGCGCCGTGCGGACGTAGTCTTCCGAGAGAACCTCGATCAGGGCCGAGCGCGTGAAGCGCGCCATCACGGCGGCGAGGCCCGCACCGAGCGTGATCGAAGGGAGTACGTAGTGGCGCCAGCTCTCCGCCCCCACGGTCGGGAACCATCCGAGCCAGACGGAAAAGACTTCCATCAGAAGGATCCCGAGCGCAAAGGGCGGCATGGAAATGCCGGAAACGGCGAAGGCCATTCCGAGCCGGTCGGGCCAGCGGCCGCGCTTTACGGCCGAGACCACGCCGATCAGGAGTCCGAACACCACGGCCCACCCCATGGCGGCGACGGTGAGGAGCAGCGTCGGGCCGAAGCGGTCCGCCACCTCGTCGATCACCGGACGCTGCGAGCGGATCGAAATCCCGAAGTCGCCCGTCACGGTCTTTTTCACGAAGAGCACGAACTGCTCAGGCAGCGGCCGGTCGAGTCCCAGACGTTCGCGCACCATCTGCACTGTTTCCTCGTCGGCTTCGGGCCCCGCCGCCAACTGCGCGGGGTCGCCCGGCAACAGGTGCACGAAGAAGAAAACGCACACCGTCACAAGGAGCATGGTCGGCACGAGCCCCAGGAGCCTCAACACGAAATAGCGAAACATCGTTCTTATCCTTCTCTCATTGCGTCGGAAGGCCCGGGGGCCCTCCGACGCCGCGGCGTCACTTCACGATTTCGGCCTCGTAGAAGTCATAGCTGCTGTCCGGCCGCAAACGGAAGTTCTTCAGGGTCTTCACGCTCGCGCCCGTCACGTCTTCGGTGACGAGGAAGGCCCAGGGCGCGTCGTTCCAGATCGTCGTCTGAACCTCTTCGTAGAGTTTCGCGCGCTTGGCCTTGTCGGGCTCGGCGATCGCTTCGTCGAGAAGGCGGTCCACCTTTTCGTTCTTGTAGAACCCTTCGTTCGCAAGCGCCGGCGCCCAGCTTTCCGAGTGGAAAAGCGGCCGCATCGCAAGGTCGATCTCGCCGGTCGAATTTGACCAACCAATGTAGTAGAGCCGCATCCCGGCCTTCATCGGGTCCTTCACGCTTTCCACAAGCGACACGCGCTGACCGGCTTCGAGACTGCGAAGCGTCGTGCGGATGCCGACCTGACGGAGCTGCTGCTGGATGAACTGAATCACCTTCTGGCCGGTGGTGTTGTTGTAGCCCGACCAAAGGACCGTCTCGAAGCCCTGCGGATAGCCCGCCTCCTTCAGGAGTTCGCGGGCCTTCTTCGGGTCGTAGGGCCAGGGGCCGAGCTTCGTCGCGAATTCGAAGACCTCCGGCACCACGCCCGTCACCGGACGGGCGTAACCCGAGAAGGCCACCTTGGCGAGCGCCTCCTTGTTGATGGCGTAGTTGATCGCCTGACGCACGCGCACGTCGGTGAAGGGCTTCTGCAGGTTGTTGATGAAGAGGTAGCGAATGATGACGGAGGGCTGCACGAGGATGGCGATCTTCGGGTCGTTTTGCAGAACCTTGATCTGTTCCGCAGGCATCGGGTGCGCAAACTGCGCTTCGCCCGTGCGGACCATGGCCGCGCGCGTGCTGTTTTCCACGACCGGACGCCAGAGGATGCCGTCCAACTTCGGAAGGCCCGCGACGCGATAGTCGGGATTCTTCACCACGTAGAGGCGTTCGCTCGGGTTGTAATCCTTGAGAACGTAGGGACCCGTGCCGCAGGCGTTGAAGGCGACGTCCTTGCCGCTCTTCAGAAGACTCGGGCAGACCATCTGCACCGTACCGTTCGCCAGACGCGAGAGGAAAGTGCCGAGCGGGTGCTTGAGCGTGATGCGCACCGTCAGGGGATCGGCGACCTCGACCTTTGCAATCGGAGTGAAATAGGTGCGGCGCGAGAGGTGATTGGCGGGATCGAGCAGTCGGTCGATGTTGAGCTTCACCGCTTCGGCGTCGAGCGTCGTGCCGTCGTGGAACTTCACGTTCGGACGAAGCCTGATCGTGTATACGAGTCCGTCGGGGCTCGTTTCATAGCTTTCGGCCAACTGGGGAACGGGCTTCATGTTCTGGGCGAACGTGAAGAGCCCTTCGTAGAAGGACTTCACGACGGTGCGCGAAAGCATGTCGGTCGCATCGTAGGGGTCGAGCGTCGTAAAGCCCGAGCCCACGGCCACCGTGATTTCTTCGGCCGAGGCGGGTTGAGAGAGAAGACCGGCTGCGGCGAGGCAAAGCGCCAAAAACGTTGCACGCGGTTTCATGAGGGTTTCCTTTTTGCTGAGTGGAGAGTGGGGAACTCTCGGCGGACCTTGGGCCGCACTGCGGCCCGGGATCCGCGCGGGAGAGATTCTTGGGGATTGCGGTTATGCGGCGGGCGAGACCCAATGGCCGGGTTCGACTTCGACCATGGGCGGCACGTTCGGGCGCGAACCGACCGGGCGCAGAGGCGTCACCACCTCGTGCGCGCCCGCGTCGCGCTTTTCGTTGCGGCGCGAAGGATCGGCCACGGGCACCGCGGCGAGGAGCCGTTTCGTGTATTCATGACGCGGACGCTCGAAGACGTCGCGTCGCGACCCAGTCTCGACGATGCGGCCCGCCCGCATCACCGCCACGCGGTGGCTGATGCGTTCGACGACGCCCATGTCGTGGGAAATGAAGAGGTAGGAAAGGCCGAGTTCGCTCTGCAGACGCATGAGAAGGTTCGCGATCTGCGCGCGGATCGACACGTCGAGCGCCGCCACCGACTCGTCGGCCACGATGAGGCTCGGCTTGAGCGCGAGCGCCCGGGCGATCGAAATGCGCTGACGCTGGCCGCCCGAGAATTCGAAGGGATAGCGGTTCGTCATGTCGGCGCGAAGTCCGACGCGCTCAAAGAGTTCCGCGACTTCGCGGTCGATTTCGCGCGAGGAGAGGTTCGTGAAGAGCCGCAGGGGTTCGCCCACGGCGCGCCCCACCGTCATGCGGGGGTCGAGCGACGCATAGGGATCCTGAAAGATCATCTGCATCGAGCGGCGCATTTCGCGAAGCGCGGCGCCTTCGAGCGAGCGGATCGAGCGGCCTTCAAAGAGAATCTCGCCCGCGTCGGCTTCAAGGAGACGAAGGAGAAGACGCCCGGTCGTCGACTTGCCGCAGCCCGACTCGCCCACCAGAGCGAGCGTCTCGCCCTTGCGGATAGTGAAGTTCACGTCGTCGCAGGCGCAGACTTCGTGCGTAACGCGGCCCCAGAAGCGGCGGCGCGCGGGGAAGGCCTTCATGAGGCCCCGCACTTCAACGAGGGGTTCGCCCGGCGTCGAGATTTCCGCCGCGGGCGGCGTCACGCTTCGGCCGGTGTCCGCGGAAAGAAGGCGGAAGTACCGAGGCTTTTCGACGCCCTGCAGTTCACCCAACACGGGAACGGCCGAAAGGAGCGCCCTCGTGTAGGCGTTTTGCGGCGCGCGGAAGATGTCCGTCACCGCGCCCGTTTCGAGCACTTCGCCCGAACGCATCACGACCACGCGGTCGGCGATTTCGGCGACGACGCCCATGTCGTGCGTGATGAAGAGGACGCCCATGCCGTTTTCTCCCTGAAGCGAGCGGATGAGCGCGAGGATTTCAGCCTGCACCGTCACGTCGAGCGCCGTGGTCGGTTCGTCGGCGATGAGAAGCGAGGGACGGGCCGCCAAAGCCATCGCGATCATCACGCGCTGACGCATGCCGCCCGAGAGCATGTGGGGATAGCGCTTCGCGCAGAGCGCCGCATCGGGAATCTTCACCCGCTCGAGAAGCGCGACGGTTTCGGCACGAACGCGTTCGGCGTCGTTCATGCCGTCCTTGCGGAGCGCCTCGGCGATCTGTTCGCCCACCGTCATGACGGGATTGAGCGAACGCATCGGTTCCTGGAAGATCATCGCCACGTCGCGGCCGCGCACGCTGCGGCGCGTTTTCTCGCCCGCAGTGCGCATGTCGACGACGGCGCCCGTTTTCGTGCGAAGGAGGATTTCGCCCGCTTCGACCTTGCCGCCTTCGGCTTCGAGAAGCCCCATGACGGCAAGAGAAGTGACGGATTTGCCCGAGCCCGATTCACCCACGAGGGCGACGGTTTCACCGGGACGGACGGTCAGGGAAACGTTTTGGACGGCGGGTGCCGCGCCCGAGAAAGCGACCTGAAGGTTCTTGAGATCCAGTAGGAAGGAAGGGGATTGCGGATCGAATCGCGAACCGGTTTCGTTCGAAGTCGCCATGATGCACCTCAATCAGAAGAAGGATCCCGACACACAGCTTCCGGGCTCCAAAATCATCCACGACCCCCACCCCGTCCGGCGCTTTTCCGTCTTAGGGACGCAAACCGAATCGGTTGATGATGGACATCGTTCAGAATCAGGCTAACACCACTTTCCCGGAGAAAGCTATGAGAAATACCCTAGCCTCCTTGCGCGGCGACACGGAAAACCAAAAGAAATTGGAAAATTTTTCGGTTCGGCTCTCCACTTCCCTTACGGAAAGTGGCTTCCCTCTTCCTCCAAAAACGGATGCAAAAAAGGCTCCGCGAGGAGCCCGAAAAGCTTCGGGGAAGCCGATTTTCAGGACTTCCCCGCATGGAGACGAGAAATTCGATCAGGACTTCTTGACCGCGTAACGCAGCCACACGACGCCGCCCGGGAAGGTTTCGGTGGCGAGGTGTTCGAGGCGCTGTCCTTCGGCCGGACGTTCGCCCGGGGCGCCCGGATAACCGATCACGGACGAAACGCCCGCGAGGCCGTCGATCGCGGGATAGATGAGAAAGCTCAGTTCATTGATGAGGCCCGCCTTCAGGAAGGCGCCGTTGATGATGCCGCCCCCTTCGAGAAGGAGCGTATGGGCGTCGAAGCGCCGTTCGATTTCTGCCAAGGCGGTCGAGAAGGCGTCGTCGCCCTTCCCTTCAAAGACGTAGGAGACGCCGCAGTCGCGCAGTTCCGCAAGATATTCGTCGCCCACTTCGGGCGAGAGGACAGCGACAAGGTGTTCGCCCGTGGGAAGGGTCGAATCCGGATAATGGAGCTTTCCCTTCGGGTCGAAGACGACAGCGATGGGACGGCCTTCGCGCTTGCCCGTATGGGGTTCGGGGACGCTTCCGTCCGTGCGCAGAGCGGCGGGTTCCTTTTCGACGATGCCGTCGGCGTATTCAGCCATCGTCGTGCGGCCCACCATCCAGCCCGCGGCGTTGAACTGCGAGGCGGCGGTCTCGTAGACCGTCGTGATGTTCGCGCCTTCGGGACCCGGCGTCCAACGGCTCGGGTAGAGACGTCCGTCAACCGAGGCGATCATGTGGCAGATGATCTTGGGCATGTTCTCTCCTTGGGAAAAAAGTGGTTCCTGCCAATCCTACAGCGGCACGGAAGAAACGGGCCGCCGAATTCCACGGAAAGATTGCCCGATCCTGCCGATCCCTCAGCGGGTGAAGCAGTCGAGCCACCGCGCGGGAATCGGCGTTTCGAGTTCCCGCACGATCGACATCGGGTATCCGCCCGTGTCCGGGACACGGGCGGATTGTCCATGCGGAACCTCCCTCACTTGCGGATCAGGCTCTCCAGAAACCGACGTCCGATGTTGACCGCCGCATTGATGTCCGCGTGCTGCTCCTTGTTGAGGCAAGGGCAATCGGTGAAGACGCAGAAATAGCGGCTCTGTGACGTATCCCTGCTCTGAAGGCTCTTGGGTTGACGACGCATGTTTTCGGCGACGGCCCGACGGAAATCGTCGAGCGAAAGCTTGACGCCGGCGCGCGACTCCGTCCACGGAGCCCGCTCGTTGCGGCGTCGGGCCTTTTTGCTTTGCTCTTCCGAGGGCCGCTTGTAGAGGCGCAGCGTCTTGCCGAAGAGCGTGACTTCGCCGTTCTCGTCGAGCGTCACACTCTTGATCTTTTCGTCTCGAGCCTTTTCGATGAGTTCCATCGCGTTGCCGCCGCACTGCGAGCAGATGCGGCTCGTCCACTTGGCGTTCACGGCCGCCCCTGGCGTCACCCGCAGCGTTCGGTAGAACTTTCCGTCGTTCTCCAGGATCTCGCCCTTCTTTGCCTTGGCGGCATAGCTTTCCGGAACCTCAACCCAAAGATCGGGGAGAACCCAGTCGGAGGTTCCGCACCACCAGGAAGTCCGTTCGAGACTGTGCGTCGGAATGCGGTCGTCCAGGAATCGGGCGTTGACCATCTTGTAGACGAGTTCCAGCTGCTTGCCGCCGTTTGCGAGATTGCTCACCTGACGCTCGAGCACCGGGATGGCGCGGTAGCGGCACATGAGCCCGGCGATGGCGCCGCACACGTCGCCTGCCACGTTTTCACGCAGAGTGAACATAGTGGAGTCAAAGCGCTGACTGAACTTTTGCACGGACTGCTTGCCCTTTCGGTAGGAGTGCACGCGGGCGATGAGCCGGCGAATGGACGGAATGTTCACGAACCCCTGAGCAATCGGCTGCGCTCCCGCTTTCCCGGCGTCTTCCAATCGGAACACGGCGAAGGCGAATCCCTTTTCCCCTTGGTCGATGGCAACGATTCTTCGGAAGAGTGAAGATTTTCTCTCGGATTTTTCTTCATCCCCGGTTGTTTCCGTCGGCGTCGTAATCGGAACGGAAAGTGAAAACTGCAATCTTGTGGGAATGAAGTTCGCACGACCGTCTTTCATTTCCTGAAGCACTTCCTGATCGGCGAGCAAAGTCATGTCGCCCACCACCTCACCGGGGTCGAGCAACAGACGGTTGAGTCGTTCCTTGTGCGTGCTCGGCCCCACAAGGCGCGCCAAACGCAGGGCCTCCACCTTGCCCAAAGCGATCTCAGTGCCGTACTTGCCGTTCTTTTCCAGGATCAGAACGTCCCGGCTTTCCACTTTCCGTCCTTCCTGCGTCGCGCCGTCGGGATTTCGCACGGAAACCCGATAGCACCAGTCGTGCGGCAACTGATGAAAGAGTTCCCGCAAGGCTTTCTGCAAGATCGGATCCGTCATTCGTCCCCAGAGCGCGGCAGCGCGGCGGAAGGTTTCGGCAACCTCCACCTCCCCGGCCGAAAGCCGCACCAACACGTCGTTCTCGAAAATCGGCGTCCAAGCGGGAGAAACTTCGTATCGCGCAGGCATCGACCAGCTCGTTTCCTTCGGAACGTAAACGAGCGCCGTGTTGCCGACAAAGGAGAACTTGGTGCGAAGGAAAAAGCGCTCGCGCCGCAACGTGATCAGGCAGCCGCTCAACAGACTGACGTAGACGTTGAAAGCCTTGGCAAGTACAGAAGGCGGCACTTCGGCTTGCCGGAGCTGCAGCTTCAGACCTTCGGAGACGCTTTCGCGCGCGGTCTCGTCGTCGAGACGGAGAGCGGCGACTGCCGAAGGTACGTTCTTGGCGAGCGCACCGATCCGCATGATCATCAGGAGGTTTTCGAGACGCATGAACGTCTCGCCCGCTTCCGAGAGCGGCGCATAGGCCCCCTTCTTTTCCTTCACAAAGGCGAGCAGTTCGTTCCAAACGGCGTCCGCTCGCTCCGTCAACCCGTCGGTCAATTTGTAACCTTCATGACGACGGTTGCTGAAGGGCGAAACGTAGAGGCTCCCAAGGCGATTGCTGAAGAACTTGTTGAAGTCCTTGCGCTCGGCAAAGACGTTTTCCTTGGCGAACCACTGTCGGACATCCTCGGCGCAGGCGTCGGAACGGTCACGCACGACACGTGCGACTCGTTGCAACACAAGACGCAAAGCGAGTTCCCGACCGTTGTACTTGCCGGGAGCGCGCCGGTCGGCGCGCTGTTGCTCCGTTTCGGCGAGCTTCTCAAGAACCTTGCCTTCGGCGCCCGTTTTGGTCGCCCACTCCATCAGATCGTCAAAATGCGTCGCTTCGCCCCGGGCCACGCTCTCATAACGGTCAAGAATCGCGTCGAGTTCCTCTTGAGCGGGCGGCACGCCGCCCGACATGCCATTGAGTTTCGGAAGGCGAATAAGCTTCTCCCACGGAGCAAACTCACCCTTGACATCGGACCACAGAGTATTCCATCGGGAGGCTTTGTCATCCTCGGCTTGTCGGAGTGCATTGACGATTTGCTCCTTGATGGCGAAGAGGCGGTTGACGATTCGACTGCATTCCTCGATCGCCGCAACGTCGCTCGCCACTTGAGAGGGATCGGCACCAAGGAGATGTTCCACGGCCGTCTTCGCGCGATCACGTTCCCGAGCGAAACTTCGGCACAAAATTTCCGCTTCTTCCCGACGGCAGTCGGTCGTCGCGAGAAAATCCTCGCTATCTCGAACGAGGTCGGGCAAACGAAGTTCGTCCGTCAAATCGCCAAGAAGTCCCTGCAGCTCTTCAAGACGGTTGAGGTAGTTTGCCGTCCAGCTGTTGATGCGGCCGGCAAAGGCGCTTCGGAAATCGTGGTATCCGAGGGGAGTCCCGCCTTTCTTCAGGAAAAAACTTTGCTTCGGGGTAGTCCGAGCCGCATTTTGAATTTGGACTACGCGGAATGCTTGGTCTTCCGGCACGTGAAAGAGACGGCACAGTTCTTCGGCACCGGTTTCCGCAAAGAGTTCCAATCCCCGATTGAAAAGCCAGCTCAATCCCGAAGCGTTGGTCGTCGTGAGGTGTTGTTCGACAAACGGGCGTCTTTCTTCTCCGACGCTTTCAGGGTAAGAGAGCAGCGTCGACACCACGGCGTACGGTGCGGCCTCGGTTCCGATTTTCCGGACGTCAACAAAAGGCACCAGAGGATCGAAAGCGACGGTCGACCCTTTGGGGAGTTTCACCGAAGCCTTCCTCGCCATGTCCGCCAAGGAAGGAAACTCACCGAACCCACGAAGCGCCTCGTCCACCGCCTCGCTCGAGCCGAGCAGATCGCTCGTGAGCTCGTTCCAGGAGCGGTAGCGCGAAGTCAGTTCACGGGCCATCTCCTCAAACAACTGATCCACAAAGGTTTCGTTTGCCCCTTTGGGGAGACTTTTTCCGACAAGCGTCTGTCTGTATTCCTTAACCATGACTTCCGGAACGAAGCGATTGTCCTTGTTCCCTCGGGCGCGCACCTCCGTTTGCAATCGCTTGAAGAGCGTCTTGACCGTGAAGTTCGGCAAGGGAGCACCCGCGGCCTCGGTCAGGGCTTGTTGGAAAGCGTCTTCGTCGTAGGCGGAGCGGTTCGCGAAAATCTCCGCCTTCGCGCCGTCCGGAAAGATCCGAAAACCCGAAAGAACGACGGCAAAGAGAAAACCGGTGAGCGTACCGTTTCCGCAACCTTCCACCACGTCATAGAGTTTCCGACACTCGTCAAACGTGGCAGCATCCTCGCGAAGCGGACAACCCGCGGGAAGGTCGAGCTTGAACTTAGTCGTCAGCATGGTGTCCGCCGGTTTCGTTCCCACCGAAGCAAGACGTCGACGGAAATTCTTTAGAACTTGGCCCGAGGGCAAATCACGCAGTTTCAGGACTTGATGGGACATTTTCGGAAAACGATTGAGGTTGAATTTGCTACACTACGTTCAAACTCCTTCCGGCTTTCGGACCGTCTGCTTGCAGACCTCCTTACCTTGGCCGGAGGGACATCGCCGGGGGTCGATGCCTGTCATGTACCCCCATTTCACACACTTCTCGGCTTGGTTTCCCCGGGTAGACGGTACCCGACTTTCGGCGGTCTTCCGCCTTTTTTTGCGCCCTCCGTCGGGATCACCAAGCGCACGCTTTCGTCAAGAAGGTACGCGCGCAAGGCGAGCACCACGCCGTGAAGCAGGTTCTTGCGCCGTACGTATTGACGAGTTTCCGGCACGTAGACCACGACGTCAAGCGCTTCCTTGAGCGTATTGAGTGTCGCCGACACAAGCTTCTTCTCGCTCTCCTTGTCGTCGACGGAGGCATAGGCCGCGGCCGCGCTCTCCTCAATGATGTAGCGGTAAGGCTCCATCAGGTCGTACACCAGAGACGGATACCCCGTGGGCTCATGAAGGTAGCCGTGACAGGCCGAGAGCTTGTGAAAGAGAATCCAGCGCAGGATGACGCCGTAGAGAAACTTGGAGCCCGCGTCGAGCGCAGCCGACAATGGACTGTTGTCGCGTCGGGACGCCTCCACCTCAAGCTTGTCGAACCATGCTGCCCAATAGCGGGCGGAGGTTTTCGCCTCGATCTGTCGCACGGCATCCACGGTCTTCGCTCGGGCGAGTTCCTTGTAGAACATATCGGGCACCGAAATCAACGATTCAAATTTGCGGAGACGGTACCGAATCAGCGTCTTGGCGACGTACGTCTTCTTTTGCGCGTGCTCTCGCACCAGAATCTGCCGCGTCAGGACATTCTCGTTGTCTGAATGAACGGAGGGGAAGAAAACATAGGGATCCGTCAGGTTGCGCCGATGGATCATGAAGGGGATCTTGTTCTGCGCAAGCGCGTCCAGAAACTCCAACGGCAATTCCCCGCAGGCGCCGTAGAACATGATGAAGTCCACCTTCTTCAGGTCGATACTCAACTCGCCCCCGTTGTACGCGATGGTCCAGGTCTTCGTGCGGGACACCTTTTCGACCGCGGAGAAGTACGGAATCCAGAGACTCACCTTCGCGTTGCGGGCATTGCTCTTCCAGGTCCAGATAAAATCGGGATGTTGGTTCGGGTCGACGATCATGGGATTCTCCATGTCGAAATGGGAAACTTCCTGAAGAAAGACTAATTTTCCTCACTAGTTTACAAGCATTTCACTCCGATTTTTGATTGCACCACAAATGATTTGTGGTAATCACCCAGAAGTGACAGGGTTTTGAAGGTTGGGGCGAGATTCACGGTCCCAGAAGTGACAGGGTTTTGAAGGTAAGCATATGGCGGATGCCCAGAAGTGACAGGGTTTTGAAGGATCGGAAACTGTCGCTTTCCCAGAAGTGACAGGGTTTTGAAGGTCGAAGCTGTAACCGCCATCCCAGAAGTGACAGGGTTTTGAAGGCCCCGCGCTGATTCAATGCCCAAAGGTGACAGAAGGCCGCGAGGATTCAAAAGAACATCCCATACTGCCTCTTGCCATCTCACCTTTTCGCCAAACAACCACGCGGAGGTTCTACCGCATGAATCGATCGAGCCACCGCGCGGGAATCGGCGTTTCGAGTTCCCACACGATCGACATCGGGCACTCGCCCGTGTCCGAGACGTGAGCCAAGCGTCCGAGGTAGACAAAAGGCTGCGTCACCCCCTTTTCGTTCTTCTTTTCGCGAACGAACAAATGCGCCTGCGGGGCGTCTTCCTTTCGAAAGTCCACCGCACGGTAGCGGCGAACCCTAGCACTCCCCGAACGGGTCGTCGACTGCGTCTGCCAGTGAAAGCGGGTCGCGTTCATGGCGTAATCGTCGTAGCGGCGGCTTAGCGCAAAGTGTCGCTCCTCCTTGTCGATCGTGACGAAAAAAGAGGTCCGCGTGCCGATCCTTCAGGTACATGACGCCCCCGCGGAAATTGGCGGCCTGTTCATAGCCGAAGGCGGCCAAGGTTTCGCGCGCCGAATAGGAGGCGTGCAATTCCAACGGCACGTCATCGGGCACGGAGGCGGGCGGACTCAGGAAGTCGACGTCTTTGAGCAGCGCTTCGAGAAGTCCCGTCACGGCCTTTCGCCACCCTGCATTGGCAAGAAGTACCTCGTAGAAGGCCTTCGCAACAGGGAGATTGCCGCTGCCGCTCGATCTAGGCAAAAGAGAAGAGAAATCAATTGACTCGTTGCTTGACGAGAAAACCCACAAGGATGTCTTGTTACTTGATGCCTTCCACCTTCGTCAAGTCAACGCTCAGCTCGCCCCCGTTGTACGCGATGGTCCAGGTCTTCGTGCGGGGCAACTTTTCGACCGCAAAGAAGTATGGGATCCACAGGCTCACCTTCGCGTTGCGGGCATTGCCCTTCCTAGCCAAGATAAAATCAAGATATTGGTTCGGTTTGACGATCATGGGGTTTACCATGTCGAAATGAGAAACTTCATGAAGAAAGGCTGACTTTCCTCACCCATTTACAGGCTTCTCAGTCCGAATTTTTATTGCACCACAAATGATTTGTGGTAATCTCCCAGAAGTGACAGGGTTTTGAAGGAAACCACCCATACCTAACCCAGAAGTGACAGGGTTTTGAAGGCAGACTGAAAGACAAAGACCCAGAAGTGACAGGGTTTTGAAGGGCCCGGTAGCGTCTCCCACCCAGAAGTGACAGGGTTTTGAAGGACAACCTGAACCTAGGAGCCCAGAAGTGACAGGGTTTTGAAGGAAGAATGGCGGATGCAAGCCCAGAAGTGACAGGGTATTGAAGGTGAGTGATCGAGACTATGCCCAGAAGTGACAGGGTTTTGAAGGTGAAGCCGAAGATTGAACCCAGAAGTGACAGGGTTTTGAAGGCTACGTGGGGCGGTCTAAATCAGAACAAACAGGAGGTCACAAGGATTCAAAAGAACATCCTTCACGGCCTCTTGTCATATCAGTCGTTCCACCAACCGCGCAACGCTTCTACCGCGTGAATCGGTCGAGCCACCGCGCCGGAATCGGCGTTTCGAGTTCCCACACGATCGACATCGGGCACTCGCCCGTGTCTGACACGTGCGCCAGTCGTCCCAAGTACACGAAGGGCTGCGTCACGCCCTTTTCGTTCTTCTTTTCGCGAACGAACAGATGCGCCTGCGGCGCGTCTTCCTTTCGAAAGTCCACCGCGCGGTAGCGCCGTCCCTTGTCGCTCTCCGAGCGGGTGGTCGACTGCGTCTGCCAGTGAAAGCGGGTCGCGTTCATGGCGTAGTCGTCGTACCGGCGGCTGAGCGCAAAGTGTCGCTCCTCCTTGTCGATCGTGACGAAAAAGAGGTCCGCGCGACGGTCCTTCAGAAACATGACGCCTTCGCGGAAATTGGCGGCCTGCTCGTAGCCGAAGGCGGCCAAGGCTTCGCGCGCCGAATAGGACGCGTGAAGTTCGAGCGGCACGTCTTTCGGGACCGATGCGGGCGGGCTCAGGAAGTCGACGTCTTCAAGCAGCGCTTCCAGGAGCCCCGTCACGGCCTTCCGCCACCCCGCATTTTGGAGAAGCACCTCGTAGAAGGCCTTCGCGGCCGGAAGATTCCCGCCGAACTTTCGCACCTCCGCCTCGATCCAGGCGAAGGTGAAGAGCACCCAGTTGGCCCGTTGTCTCGAAGAGAAGGTCTCAAAGGGCGCCCCTTCGCGCAGATCAGTCAGAAGCTCCGCAATCGACGCGTAGCCGTTTTTGCGGCAGACTCGCAAAAACGCCTTCTGCGAAAGACGGAAGGCTTGCGGAACCTCCACGGCGGCCCCGCGGCCGGTACCGAGCTTGGCGAGAACGTCTTCGAAAAAGAGGTCGTCCCTCCCCTTTTCGATGCCGGACACCCAAAGCGGCCAGTCCCGCACGCGCAGATTCTGCGAGCGCAGAAAGTCCGCGAACTTCGGTTCACCCTGCTGATGCGAAAGCCACTCGCCCGCCACTTCGAGCTCCCGCCCCTTGAGCCGACGGTGCGCCTTGATATTGGCGAGAACGTCCTCCATGGCCTGCTTTTCCAGGGTCAACGTGCAGCCGAGCGGGAGGAGCGTCGAATCGGTTCCCTCCACGAGATCCACGACGTTCGCGGTCGCCGCCCGCGTGAGGGCGCGAAGGCGCGCTTCAAACGAGAATTCCTTTCTCGCCGACCCCACGAAGTCGAGGACTGTTAGTCGCAGTTTGTTCGTGCACTTTCGCAGGCCGCGCCCCAACTGCTGCAGGAAGATCGTCACCGACTCGGTAGGGCGCAGGAAGAGAACCGTGTTCACTTCGGGGATGTCGACGCCCTCGTTGTAGACGTCCACGGTGCAGAGGAAACGAAGTTCCCCGCTCACGAGTTTTCTCGGGGCGTTGCGGCGTTCTTCCGCGGGCGTTTCCCCGTCGATCGCCGCTGCGGGGATGCCCGCTTCGCGCATCACCTTCGCGACGTGCGCCGCGTGGCGGCGCCCCGCACAGAAGACGATGCCCCGCACGTCGGAGAGGTCCGGCAGATACCGCTTCACGGCCGAGAGCACCGCGCGGTCGCGGTCCCGAGCCGAGCTTCCCTCCGTGTAGAGGTCTTCGAGTTCGGAGGCAAGGTAACTTCCGCGCGTCCACTTGAGGCCCGCCAGTGACACCGGGTCCGTCACCATCAGGTAGTCAAAGGGCACCAGAAGCTGCCGGTCGATCGCGTCGCCCAAGCCGAGTTCGGCCGTGATGCGTCCGCCGAAGCGCTCGAGCACGTCCCGGCCGTCTCCGCGCCAGGGCGTGGCGGTGAGACCGAGAAGGACCTTCGGGTCAAGCGTGTCGAGCAACGCGCGGTAGCTCTGTGCCGCCGCATGGTGGAATTCGTCGACGACCACGTATTCGAAATGTTCCGGCGGATAGAAATGCGCGAGATCACGGCTTGCGGCCGTCTGCACCGAGAGAAAGACGTGGCGGTGCTCCTTCGGGGTTTCGCGCCCCGTGAAGAGCTCGCCGAAATTCATGTCGTTGAGCACATAGCGGAAGGCGTTTCTCGCCTGAATGAGGATTTCCTCGCGGTGCGCGACGAAAAGGAGGTTCTCGCGGCGTCCGAGCTTTCTCGCCCGCTCCCGATAGTCGAAGGCCGCGATCATGGTCTTTCCCGTCCCCGTCGCCGCGACGACGAGCGATCGGGTTTCCCCGTGCAGGGTTCTCGCGGCGTCAAGCCGTTCGAGAATGGCCTTCTGGAAGGGATAGGGTTCGAGCTCGATCCCGAAGGTCGAGAGAGGCGTAGCCGTCGAGAGGGACGCACCCGACTCACCGCGCCTCGCCTCTTGGATCGCTTCGCGAAGCTGCGTTTCGTCCCTTACCGGGTCGAACCGCTTGAAGCGCTCCGCATCGGTCACGTAGGCGTCGAAAATCGTCTTCATGCGCTCGAGAAGCGCCGCGTCGGACGTTTCCGTCACCTTGACGGTCCACTCGAGACCGTAGCTCAGCGCCGCCTTCGAGAGATTCGCGCTTCCCGCATAGGCGGTCGAGAGTCCGTTCGGACGGTGAAAGAGATAGGACTTGGCGTGGTGACGCGTCGCGCCCGTGTCGTAGGCGACGTAGATTTCGGCGTTCGGCAGGTTCGAGAGCCAGAGCACCGCTTCCGGATCGGTCGCACCCACGTAGGTGGTCGTGACGACGCGCAGTCGCCCGCCGCGTTCGGCAAAGCGCTCGAGCACCGACATCATGGGCCGAAGCCCCGACATCTTCACGAAGGACACCAGCCAGTCGACGCTTTCTGCCGTCTCGGTTTCGCGCCGCAGTTCGTCAAGGAGCGCGGGCTCCCCGCGGGCACCCGTGAGAAGCGTCGTTTGCGAGAAGGACGTCTCGGGACGCACCGCGTCGGCCCATCGGGGTTCGCCCGGGGCGGGATTCATGCGGTCGGCGGCGAGGAGCACGGAAAGGGGATCCGCAAAGAGAGACGCGCCGCCGGAGTTTCGGTCGATTTCTCCGAGCACCCGCTCGACGATGGCCCGGGCCTTCCCGACGCTTTCCTTGTCCTCTTCCTTTTCGAGGGCGTCGCCGATCGCGCGGCGAAGCGCCGTCGCCGCATGGCGGTATAGGAGCGCAAAAAGCAGATCCCGATCCTCGTCCGCGGCCTGCGTTGTAAGGAGTCGCCCCGCAAGCGCCGACTGCATTCCTCGCGTCAAAAGGCACTCAAACAGTCCGGTGCCGTCCTTTTTCCACTCCCGCATGCTCTTTCTTTTTTCTTGAGACATTCTTGCAGCGTAGCCGGAGTGCCGGCGCACCGTCAACGCGGAAGACCGCACGGCGAGATCCGGAAAAACCAGGACGGACGTCGCCGCTGGGCCAATGCGGTCACAACCTTTCACCTTTTTCGCGGGATCAGCCTTTCGGACGAGTCCGAAATGTGCAACAATGCGGAACCCGCTTCGGACGCGGGCGCTTCGCCGTCCCCGTCCGCCATCCGTTTTCACCGGCCTCGGGCCGGTTTCTGGAGAAACAAATGATTCGCTTCACCACCAACATGGGCGTCATCGACATCGAGCTCGACCATGAACGCGCCCCGCTCACGTCCGCCAACTTCGAAACCTATGTCAAGGAAGGGTTTTACGACGGCGTGATCTTCCACCGCGTCATCCCGGGCTTCATGATCCAGGGCGGCGGCTTCCTCCCCGGCATGCACCAGAAGGAAACGCACGCGCCGATCCAGAACGAGGCCGCCAACGGTCTCAAGAACGACCGCTACACGATCGCCATGGCCCGCACGATGGATCCGCACTCCGCCACGGCGCAGTTCTTCATCAACGTGGTGGACAACGACTTCCTCAACCACACCTCCCCCACGCCGCAGGGCTGGGGCTACGCCGTCTTCGGCAAGGTCGTGGCCGGCACGGACGTGGTCGACGCGATCGCCAAGGTGAAGACCGGCACGCGCGGCTTCCACGGCGACGTTCCCCGTGAAGACGTCATCATTGAAAAGGCCGAAATCGTCGACTGATTCCGACCCAATCGGCACTTTGCAACCCCGCGCCGCTTTCGAGCACGCGGGGTTTTGCTTGTCCGCAAAGCCGACGAGATCTCAACAAAACACCTCCGACGACACCGGCACACCGATAGATACTGTCCACCCGACGCATAGATTCCGCACATTGGCGAAATCCCGATTGATCCCGTAAGATATTTCCTCGTCTCTCTTTGACGCCCCATCCACGGTGGTTTGCAAAAAAGAAAACACAAGATTTTGTGAACCGCCATCCTCTCCTTTGACGTGCCTTCTACGCCTTAAGCGGCAGGGAGGCCTCCGTCTACCGCAATCAGGATCCCCGTCATGACCGTGAAAATCGATTTTTCCCGCGACGCGCTCTTTGACGAGCTCGGCCTCATTCGACTTCGAGAAAGCTATATGCGTCCCGACGAACAGAACCCGCAGGAGCGTCTCGCCTTCGTCGCCCAACAGTTCGCCTCGAACGACGCCCACGCGCAGCGCATCTACGACTACGCCTCGCGCCACTGGCTCTCCTTTTCGACGCCCATTCTCTCCTTCGGACGCTCGAAAAACGGCCTTCCCGTCTCGTGCTACCTCACCTATATGCCCGACAGCGCCGACGGCCTCGTCGAGACGCTGAGCGAAGTGAACCGCCTCTCCATGGCGGGCGGAGGCGTCGGCATTCACGTCGGCATCCGCAACGCCGACGACAAGAGCGTGGGCGTGATGCCCCACCTCAAGGTCTACGACGCGGCCTGCCTCGCCTACCGTCAAGGCTCGACCCGTCGCGGCTCCTACGCGGCGTTTCTTGACGCCGACCACCCCGACATCATTCCCTTCGTCGAGATGCGAAAGCCCACGGGCGACCAGAACCTCAAGGCCCTGAACCTTCACCACGGCGTGAACCTCACGGACGCCTTCATGGAGAAAATCGAGGCCTCGATGCGGGACGAAAACGCGGACGACTCGTGGCCGCTCAAGAATCCCGCCACGGGCGAGGTGGTCGAAACGATCTCGGCGCGCGACCTCTGGCAGCGCATTCTCGAGATGCGCATGCACACGGGCGAGCCCTATCTCGTCTTCCTCGACACGGCGAACCGCGCGTTGCCCTCGTGGCTCAAGGAGCGTGGCCTTCGCATCCGCGGCTCCAACCTGTGCACGGAAATCTTCCTGCCCACGTCGGAAACCCGCACGGCGGTCTGCTGCCTCTCGTCCCTCAATCTCGAATATTTCGACGACTGGAAGGACCATCCCGACTTCATCGCCGACACGATGGAATTCTTGGACAACGTCCTGCAGTACTTCATCGATCACGCCCCAAAGCCCCTTGCGAAGGCCCGTCACTCGGCCGAGCGCGAACGCTCCGTGGGACTCGGTGCGCTCGGCTTTCACGCCTACCTGCAGAAAAAGGGCATTCCGCTCGAATCGGCCCTCGCAAAGTCCGTGAACCTCAAGATCTTCCGTCACATTCACGACGCGGCGCACGCCGCCGACGCGAAGCTCTGCGAAGAGCGCGGTCCCTGCCCCGACGCCGCGGACGCGGGCGTGATGCGCCGCTTCTCGCACCACACGGCGGTCGCGCCCAACGCGACGTCGTCCCTCATCATGGGCGGCACGAGCCCCTCGATCGAGCCCTACCGCGCAAACATCTATCGTCAGGACACGATCTCGGGCGCCTACATCGTGAAGAACCGCTTCCTCAAGGCGGAACTCGCGAAGCGCGGCCTCGACACGGACGAAGTCTGGGCGGACTTGATCGCCCACGACGGCTCGGTCGCGCACCGCGAAGACCTGCCCGAATCCGTGCGGATGGTCTTCAAGACCGCCTTTGAAATCGATCAGCGCTGGCTCGTGGACCTCGCGGGCGACCGTCAGGCCTACATCGATCAGGGACAGAGCGTCAACCTCTTCTTCCCGCCCGACGTGTCGATTTCCTACCTGCACGCCTGCCACTTCCTCGCGTGGAAGAAGGGTCTGAAGTCCCTCTACTACAACCGCTCCGACAAACTCCGCAAGGCCGACCGCGTGGGCGTTCGGATGGATCGCAAGCGAATCGAAGACGAAATCGACATGCGCGCCGTCGCCGACGACACGACCTGCCTCGCCTGCGAAGGCTGATTTCCGGGAGAACGAAAAAATGACCGAACAGAAGAAGACCGCGCCCCGCTCGGGGCTTCTCGCCGAACGCACCGCCTTCAAGCCCTTTGCCTATCCCTGGGCGTACGAGGCCTTCATGCAGTCGGAACAGATGCACTGGCTCTGGACGGAAGTCCCGATGATGGAGGACGTCAAGGACTACCGATCGAAACTCACGGACGACGAGCGCGAGTTTCTGACGAAGATCCTGCGCTTTTTCACCCAGGGCGACATCGACGTTTCGGGCGCCTACGTGAACGTCTATCTCCCGCGCTTTCGACAGCCCGAAATCCGGATGATGCTCTCGTCGTTTGCCGCGCGCGAGGCCGTGCACATCGCCGCCTACTCGCACCTGATCGAAACGCTGGGGCTCCCCGAATCGATCTACAACGAATTCATGGAGTACGAGGCGATGGCCGCCAAGCACGACTTCTTCCGGGAAGTCGAAAAGGACGACCGCGACCTCCCCGCCCAGATCGCCGCTTTCTCGGCCTTCACCGAAGGCATGCAACTCTTCTCGAGCTTCGTGATGCTCTTGAACTTCACCCGCAACGGCATGATGAAGGGGATGGGGCAGATCATCGCCTGGTCGATCGCGGACGAGACGCTCCACACGGAATCCATGACGAAGATCTTCCGCGAATACGTGAAGGAAAATCCGGAAGTCTGGACGGATGAGCTCAAGCGCAAGATCTACGAGATCGCCGAAACCATGGTGACGCTCGAAGACCGCTTCATCGAACTCGCCTTCGGCGTCACCGACATGAAGCGCCTCACCAAGGACGAAGTCCGCAACTACATCCGCTACATCGCGGACCGCCGCCTCACGGGGCTCGGTCTCAAGGCGATCTTCGGCTCGGGCGACAATCCCCTCCCCTGGGTCGACGCCATGCTCGGCGTCTCGCACACGAACTTCTTTGAAAACCGCGTCGTCGACTACGCCAAGGGCGCGCTCACGGGCGACTGGGCGGACGTTTGGGGACAGGCCAAATGAGCGTCACGACGAATCTCTTCGAGATGGCGCTTCCCACCCGCATCGTCTTCGGGGCGGGAGCGCTCGAGCGCCTTGCCAAACTCCCGATGCCGGGGAAGAAGACGCTTCTCGTCACGACTTCGGGCGGGTCGCTCGTGCGCTCGGGTCTGCTCGATCGCGTGAAGACGCATTTCGCCCTCCGCGGCGTTGAAGTCGTGCTTTTCAACCGGGTCTTTCCGAACCCGACCGACACGCTCGTCATGGAAGCCGCGGCTCTTGCGCGGCGCGAAGGCGTCGACTTCGTGACGGGACTCGGGGGCGGCTCGGCGCTGGACGTCGCCAAGGCGATCGCCATGATGGCGACGAACGAGGGCGACGTCTGGGACTACGTGCGCGGCGGCACGGGCGGTGGGAAGAGCCCCGCGAACCCGTCGCTCCCCACGATTCTCATCCCCACCACCGCGGGAACGGGGTCGGAAGCGGATCCCTGGATCGTGCTAGGCAAACTCGAAACGGACGAAAAGATCGCCTTCGGAAACCGCGGGACCTACCCGACGATCTCGGTGGTCGACCCGGAACTCACGCTCACGGTGCCGCCTTTCTACACCGCGGCGCAAGGCTTCGACGCCTTCTGCCATGCGACCGAGGGCTACCTCAACCGGAGGGCCTCGGTCGTTTCCGACCTCTTTGCGCTCGAAGCCGTGCGGCTTCTCGGCAACTCGCTCGCCCAGGCCGTGGAAAATGGTGACGATCTCGCGGCCCGCTCGGACGTGTCGCTCGCCGCGACGCTTGCGGGCGTAAACGAGTCACTTGCGGGATGCATTTCGCTTCACGCCCTGGAGCACGCCTTGAGCGCCAAAAACCCCGCCCTCACCCACGGCAAGGGGCTCGCCATGCTGGCCTTCGCCTACTTCGAACGTCTCGTCGACAAGGCTGCCTCGCCCGAGCGCTTTGTCTCTCTGGCCCGTGCGCTCGGCTACCCGAGTGCGGTGGCGCCCGCCGACTTCCTCATGGCGCTCGACAGGCTCCTCGCGGGCTGCGGCCTCAAAAATCTCTCCTGGCGGGAAGAAGGCTTCACGAAGGAGGATTTCCCTTCACTCATTGCGAACGCCCGAAGCGCCATGGGAGCGCTCTTCCGGTGCGACCCAGAGGAACTCTCGGACGAAGATCTCCTCGAAATCCTCGAGCGCTCTTGGCGGGATTGACGGTTCTTCCCGCACCCCAAAAACGACGCGACCCCGGCCGTTTCGAACCGGGGTCGTTTCGTTCAGAGGACTGTGCTTCCCGTCTTAGAAGGCGGGCACCACGGCGCCCTTGTACTGTTCTTCAAGGAACTTCTTGAGTTCGGGCGACGAGAGCGCGGCCTTCAACTTCTGGAATTCGGCGCGGTTTTCTTCACCCGTGCGCACGGCCACGACGTTCGCATAGGGCGAATCCTTGGCTTCGATCGCGATGGCGTCCTTCAAGGGATTCAGGTTGGCGCCGAGCGCGTAGTTGGAGTTGATGACGGCGAGGTCGACGTCGTCGAGGGCGCGCGGGAGCTGAGCAGATTCGATTTCGATGAACTTCACCTTCTTCGGATTTTCCGCAACGTCGCCCACCGTGGCGAGGATGCCGGCTTCGGGCTTCAGCTTGATGAGGCCGGCCGTTTCGAGAACCTTGAGCGCGCGGCCGCCGTTCGTGGGGTCGTTCGGGATCGCGACCTGAGCGCCTTCGGCGACGTCGGCGATGCCCTTCACCTTACGGGAATAGACGCCCATCGGTTCGATGTGCACGGCCGTGAGGCTCGAGAGCTTCAGGCCGCGGTCGGCGCAGAATTCGTCGAGATAGGGCTTGTGCTGGAAGAAGTTCGCGTCGATTTCCTTGTCGGCGAGCGAAAGGTTCGGCTTGATGTAGTCGGTGAATTCCATCACCTTGAGCGTCACGCCTTCCTTGGCGAGCTGCGGGGTGATGAACTTCAGAATGTCGGCGTGCGGCACGGGGCTCGCACCGACGGTGATCGTGACGGCGGCGTCCTTGGCGGCGGCCGCAGGTTGGGCGGGTTCGGTCTTTTCACCGCAGCCGGCAAGGGTGAGCGTGAGGCCGCAGGCGACGAGGACGGAGGCAAGCGCGTTGATTCTCATGATGTTTTGTCCTGTTGTGGAGCCTTCGGATCGGGGGAACGAGGCCCTGCAGTGCTTGTGAGGAGGAGGTCCCGAAATCCGAAGGCGTTTTGTTGTGTCGAGATATCGGGATTCCGACGAAGATCGGCCGAGAATTGGGGGAGAGCGGAGAGGATCCGTCCGGCCGCCGCGTCTTTTCTGGCGGGAATCCACGCTTGGGGCCCCGCGGGCCCTGGCGATTGGGTAAGTGTAGCAAGCCAAGCCCTCCGTGGAGGGCGGGGCGCAAGAGATTTTCGTCTTGTTTGAGGTATTACCTCGACCAATCAGACTTTTCCCTCTCCTTCGGCCGTGAGTGCGGCGGCCTTGGCGGCCGTCTCCACCGAGGCGGGAACGCCCTGGAGCTTCGCGTCGCGCGAAGACGACGGACGGCGCTTCCCCGAGCGGCGGCGCGCGGGTTTCGCCGATTTCGCGGGTTCCGCGGGAACGGGCGCGGCCTTCTTCTCTTCGAGCTTGCGGCAGCGTTCTTCAAGCGCTTCGATTTTCTCGCCCTGCGCGC
Source organism: uncultured Sutterella sp. (assembly GCA_949282745.1). Classification (GTDB taxonomy): domain Bacteria; phylum Pseudomonadota; class Gammaproteobacteria; order Burkholderiales; family Burkholderiaceae_F; genus Sutterella. Next base: position 44,160 of record CASDQM010000025.1, read on the forward strand.
GGATGAGAAGGAGCGCTTCGGAAAGCGCCTCTTCGACACGTTTCAGGCGCGCTCCTTCGCTTTCGGTTCCCGGTGCGGGGAGAAGCGCCGGTCCTTCGGGGAAGACTTCCGCTCCGTCGGGCACGACCGCGTCGGGCCCGAGCCAGACGCCCGGCGCCAGATACACGTTCTCGCCCACGCGGGCGTCGGCGTGAATGCGCACACCCGTCATCTGGGCGGAGAGCGCCGCGATGCCGTCGGCGAGCCCCCGCCAGCCCTGCAGGGCGCAGAAGTGGGCGGCGCGGTGCGCGAGGACCGCATGAAAGCCCGGTGCGCGAAAGAGCGTGTCGGCCGCGGTGAGGCCTCTGGGGTCGCGCGCGCGGTAGACGGCAAGGAGCGTACGGGTTTTCTCAAACATCGGTTCCTCCGGAAGGTTTCTTCGATCCGGCCCGGTCTCGCTTCGGGCGAATGACGGCGGCGCAGATGCCGCGCAGAAGATCGATTTCGGTTTGCGTGAGATTCGCGCGCGAGAAAAGCCGCCGCGTAATCGACATGAGGTTCTTGGGCTTTTTCGGGTCGTGCACGCCGCAGGCCGTCATGGCCTCTTCCCAGTGGCGGTAGAAGCCTTCGACGGCTTCGTTCGTGGCGGGCGCCTCCCCTTCGAAGCGGCGCTGCCAGTCGTAGAGAGCCCCCTCGTGCCCTTCGCGCGAGAGACCGGCCATGTGCATTTCATAGGCGGTAAGCTGCACGGCCTGCGCGAGGTTGAGGGACGGACTTTCCGGGTCCGCCGCGATCGCGGCCTGGCCCTGACAGAGAAGGACCTCTTCGTTTGTGAGGCCGCTTCGTTCGCACCCGAAGACGAAGGCGACGTCCCCTTCGGGGAAGCTCTCGAGCCAGTCGTAAGTCTTGCCGCAGGCTTCGCGCAAGGGCGACATCGGCGGACCGAACTCGCGGTCGTAGCCCGTGAGCGCCCAGGCGAAGGTCACGCCCTCGAGCGCTTCGGCCAGGGTCGCGTGCGCGCGGCAGGCTTCGAGGACGTCGACGGAACTCGTCGCAAAGGCGATCGCCTCCTCGTCCGTGCGGAAGTCCGCTTCGCGAGGCGCCACGACGCGCAGGTCGCGAAATCCCATGGTCTTGAGGGCGCGCGCCGCCGATCCGATGTTTCCCGGATGGCTCGGCTCACACAAAATGAAGCGTACGCGCCGCGATTGTCGTGGTGTCTGCATGAAAATCTGGCTCAGTGAATCTAAAGAGTCGAATTGTAGCAAACGGCGCCCGTTTTCCCAAAGGGAGAGAGGCAGCTTCCCGCCGCGGCCTCAGGATTTCCCCGCGGGCTTCTTCTTTTTGCGGGTCTCTAGGGTCGCCGTGACGCCCGCGATGATGATGACGCCGATCCCCGTCGCCGTCAGAAGCGAGATGGGCTCGTCAAAGGAAATCCACCCGATGAGCGAAGCGAAGATGATGGCGGAGAATTGAAAGCAGCTCGTCACAAGGACGTTCCCGCCGTTCCAGGCGCGCGTCATCGCCAGCTGCGCGATGACGCCGGAAATCGCCATGCCGGCCAACGCCCAGATGTTTTCCGTCGTGATCGGGGTCATGCCGCCTTCCCAGAGGAAGTGGCCGATCAGCCCCGCCACGGCGCCCGTAAGCGTGAAGTAGAAGACGATGCGCCACTCGGGTTCGCGCATTTTGGCGAGCTGGCGCACCTGAAACTGCGCGAGCGCCGCGAAGAACCCCGAGGTCGCGCCGATGAGACTCGGCATCAGGTCGCTCGCCCCGACGTCGGGACGAAGGATGAGCGTGATCCCGAAAAAACCGAAGAGGACGCAGCCGATGAGCTTCTTTTCGAGGGGCTCGCCCGCGCGCACCGCCAGATACGAAACGATCGCCGCCATGAAAAGCGGATTCGTGTAGTTGAGCGTCATGGCCGTGCCGAGCGGAAGCCGCCCGATCGCGTAGACCCAGATGAGAAGCGCAAGCGTCCCGAGAAGACTGCGCTTCAAATGCGAGGGAACGAGATGCGTCACAACCGTGCGATGCGTCGCGACCACCCAAATGAAGATGAGGCTGCAGCCGACGATCTGACGATAAAAGACCAGTTCAAAGGTGCCGAAATCCGTGGCGCCGAGCTTCGTGAATGCCGCCATCAGGGAAAAGAAAAAGGATGAGATGAGCATCCAGACGCTCTGCATACGGCACTCCGAGGGGAAGAGAAAAAAGAAAAATTGTACACCGTCGAAGCCTGAAGTCTCGCGAAACCCTGCGTTGAGCTGCGCTTAACGACCTTCCTTTCCGCGAAACGCTTTATTCCGAGGCATCTCACACGAAAGGACCGACACCATGTTCATCGATCTCACGCAGGAAATCACGAAAGAAATGTGAACCGCCGCGACGACGAACCTCCTGCGAAGTTTCAACGGCCACATCGGCACCCACTTCGACGTGGAAAATCAAACCTTCCCGTTGGAGTACTGTCGGCGAAAAGGCTGGATCTTCGACGTGCGCAGCGTGCCCATGGACCGCGAGATCGGCGTCGACTTCTCCGGGATGCGCCTTGGCGCCGAGCACAATCCCATGGACCGTCACTGCGCGGAGCACGGCATGTACGCGGTCGAAAACATGACGAACCTCGGCGCTGCGGCGGAGCGCCCCTTGACGGTCTACGTCTTCCCGATGCGCTTTGCCGGCATGACGGGGCTTCCCTGCCGCGTGCTCGCGGAAGTCTGACGAATTCTTCCAGAGAAGGGTCCCGCCTCGCCGGGACCGTGACCGGAACGGGCGCTTTCAAGCGCCCGTTTGCGTATTGTTTTCTTTTCTCTTCTCCCCTCCCGGCTCTTTTTCGTGCGGTACAATTTCGTGCCGAACACGATGTTGCGGCACCGCTACCCACCCAACGAAAAGTTTTTCATACGATGAAGAAAATTCTTTTGCTCGCTCCCCTTTTTGCCCTGCTCGCGGGCTGCGGATCGATCCCGAAGGGCGCCGAACGCCTCAACATGATTACGGCCGCGGAAGCCGAAGCGAACGGCTGCAAGCTCCTCGACAAGGCGGGTTCCGTCTCCGCGATCATGATCAACGGTTCCAAGCGCAACACGCAGGTTGCGGTGCGCAAGGCCCTCAGGGTTCCGGGCGCCACGCACGTGGGCTACACGAAGGGAAAACCCGGCACCACGAACGTTCGCATGTTCATCTGGGCCTGCCCGAATCCCGACCTCAAGACCAACGACCCTCAGGTCGCGGCCTGGCAGAAGGAATACCTCGGTCACGACTAAGCCCATCCGCTGCCGACCGCCGTTGCCCGAAGCGACGGCGCGTCGGTTTCGGAAAACCCTCGCGTTGAGCGGAGATGCTTTTTCCAAAATCGGTCGTAGAGTGATGGGAAATCCTGTACATCGGGAGCCCGCCATGCAACGCCGAACCTTCCTCACCTCTTCCGCCGCCCTCGCCCTTTCCACAGGCCTTCCCGCTTTCGCGGCCTCCGCCGCCGATCCGGCACTCGAAGCCTTCCTCAAAAAATCCTCCTTTGATCTGCGCGCCTTCACGGCCGAAGTGGCCGAACTCGTCTCGATCGACTCCAAGACCGGACATGAAGAAGGCAACACCCGCATCGCCGAAATCTTCGCCGAGCGCTTCCGCTCGATCGGCTGGTCGGTGGAGACGCCCTACTGCGAAGGCCGAGGCAAGGCTCTGCTCGCCACGAACCGCCCCGACGCAAAGCGCTTCGACATCGTGCTTTGCGCGCACACCGACACGGTGCAGCCCGTGGGAAACGCGGCCAAATATCCCTTCCGTCTCGTCGACGGCATCGCCTACGGGGCGGGCGTTGCGGACGACAAAAGTTCGCTCAACGCCGTGTGGTGGATCGCCAAGGACCTCCCCGCCTCCGTCACCGACCGACTTGCCGTAGCGGTCGTCCTCAATCCGGGTGAAGAATCGGGTTCGAAGGCGACCTCGGCCTTCCTTCGCGGCGTCGCGAAAAAGTCCGACACCGTGATGGTCTTCGAGCCCGGGCGCGGAGAAGTGCCCGGAGGCGGCTTCGTCAAGGTCCGCAAAGGCGCGATCTTCCTCAAGGTTCGCTTCCACGGCAAAGCGGCGCATGCCGGCAACAACCCGCAGGACGGCCGCAACGCCATCACCGCGATGGCGCTCGCAATCCCCAAGATTCAGGACGTTGCAAAGAAGTATCCCGGCGTCACCATCAACGGCGACCTCGTTTCGGGCGGCACCGCCGTCAACACGATCGCGGCCGAGGCCGAAGTGACCTTCGACCTTCGCTTCGCCGACAACGCTTCGCGCGACACGGTGCTTGCCGACATCGAAGCGCTTTGCCGCCGAGGCTTCCTCGGAGGCGTGCGCGCCGAAATGGTCCCGCCCGGCGCTTCGGGCGCCATGGCCGAAACCGACGCCTCGCGCGCCCTCATGGCCTTGGTCGACGGGGCGGCCGCAGACCTGGGGCAACCCGCTCCGAAATGGCTCACGGTGGGCGGCGCGTCGGACGGCAATCTCTTTGCCGAGTACGGCGCGGGCGTCGTCTGCGCCATGGGCGTCGTGGGGAGCAAACTGCACGATCCGGAAAAGGAATGGTCCGACCTGCGTACGGCCCGCGACCGCGTCCGCCTTGCGCAAGCGACGCTCCTGCGGATGGCGGCGCAACGCCGCAACTGACGCCTGAATCCGGTTTTGCGGCGGGTCCCGGTTCGGGACCTGCCGAAGGTCAGTCAGTGTCGAGGAAGCGCGTAACCTCGTCGAGAAACGCCTGAGGGCACTCCTCATGCGGCGAATGGCCGCAGTCGAGCGCCTTGCCGGAAGGCCGGAGCGCCTTGTCGCGCCAGGTGTCCACCACGTCGTAGAGCTTTCCGACCGTGCCTCGTCCTCCCCAGAGCAAAAGGAGCGGCGCTTCGATGCGCTTTTCGGCGTCCGCCGCGTCGTCCTCGAGGTCGATCGTGGCGGCCGCGCGGTAGTCTTCGCAGATCGCGTGGATCGTGGCGGGATTTCGATAGCAGCGCAGATACTCTTGGAACACCTCTTCCTCAAGGGATCCCGGAATCTTGAGTTGTCCGCCGATGTGATGACGAAGGAAATATTCCGGATCGAAATTGATCAGTTTCTCGGGGAAGGGTTCGGGCTGGATGAGGAAGAACCACCAGAAGTAGCGCGTGGCGAATTCCTTCTCGGTCCTTTCGTACATGGTCTTGGTCGGCGCAATGTCGACGAAGACCGCCTTTCGCAGGAGATTCGGCCAATCGAGCGCGAAGCGGTGGCCGACGCGCCCTCCCCGATCGTGTCCGACAAAGTCGCAGCGATCGATTTGGAGAGTCTCGAGGAGCTCTGCCAAATCCTCGGCCATCACGCGCTTGCTGTAGGGACGGTGGTCGGGCGTGCTTGCGGGTTTGCTTGAGTCGCCGTAGCCGCGCAGGTCGACGAGAATCACCCTGCGGTCTCGGGCGAGCGTCGGCGCGACCTTGCGCCAGATCACGTGGTTGTGCGGATGTCCGTGCACCATGAGAAGCGGCGTTTTTCCTTCCTTTCCGCCCGAAGCCACCCGCAGGGTAAGCCCGTTCGGGATCTTTACGTCGAAGAGTTCGAACCCGGGCACGAAGGGAGAGGGTCCTCGGGAAACGATCGTCGCGTCGGTCATGATTGGTCTCCTTTTCATTCGGACGGAAAGCCGCGTGTGTTCGCCGAAGAAGCTCTCCCAAACGGTCCGGGGGCGGGCCGAGTACGCCGCGGCGGGAGTTTCGCATGGTTTGAGTGTAGTGCCGGCGATTCGTCCTGAAAACGACCTTTTTCTCACAACACCGTTGAGTCATCGGCAAAGAAGGCGTTTCTCCCACCCTCCTCCCTCGCCCCGTCGTCCGCACTCCGATTTCCTGCGACGACTTTTCCCCGCACATCCCGCATTCTTCCCCGCGTTTTTCCTAACGCCTGATCCTCGATCTGTTACAATACGCCCACTTTTGAGAGGAGCGCGCCCTACAGTCAGGCGCGCTTCTTGCTTTCTTCTTTAAAAATTTCATCCATTCGCACCGCCATGGCTTCGCCTTACATTGCCACCGCCGTCAAGGCCGCGCGCCGCGCCGCTCAAGAAATCACCGCCGCCGCTCAGCAACTCGACCGTCTCGCGATCGACAACAAGTCGGAAAACGACTTTGTGACCGCCGCGGACCGAGCCGCCGAAGACGCCATCCTCAACGTTCTGCAGAGCGCCTATCCGCGCCACGCGATCCTCACGGAAGAACGCGGTCTCATCGGCAACCCGAAGAGCGAATGGATGTGGATCGTCGACCCGATCGACGGCACGACCAACTTCATTCACGGCGTTCCGCAGTACGCCGTCTCGATCGCGCTTTGCCGCCGCGGCGAACCCGTGGTCGCCGTCGTCTACGACGTCGCCAAGAACGAACTCTTCACCGCCGTCAAGGGCGAAGGCGCCTTCCTCGACAACCGCCGCATCCGCGTCTCGGAAAATTCCGAAATGCGCCGCGCCCTGATCGGCACGGGCTTCCCCTTCCGCAAGGGCGACAACTTCAAGGACTACATGCAGAGCTTCATGTGCGTGACGCAGGCCACGGCCGGCGTTCGCCGTCCGGGCGCCGCCTCGCTCGACCTCGCCTGGGTCGCCGCGGGCCGCTACGACGGTTTCTGGGAGTCCAACCTCTCGAAGTGGGACATCGCCGCGGGCGGTCTTCTCGTCTTTGAAGCGGGCGGTCTTCTCACCGACCTCGAAGGCGGCGAAGAATGGCTCGAAAAGGGTTCGGTCTGCTGCGGCAATCCGAAGATCTTCGGCCAACTCCTCCCGCTCGTGGGCAAGCTCCCGGCTCCGGAAGCCAAGTCCGCCGAAGCGGCGGAAGACCCCGCGGCCGAAGGCGAAGCGAAGTAATTTCGCCCCTTCGCATTGCCAAGCCCGCCCCTGTGCGGGCTTTTCTTTGGGGGTGTACGCCCCCGCCCGTCTCCCAACCGCGACCCTGTGGAACCCGTGACCGTGACCACTTACGATTCGGATCAACTCGCCCGCTTTACGCCGGCCATGCGGCAGTTTCTCGAGATCAAGGCCCGCTACCCGAACACGCTCGTCCTCTTTCGCATGGGGGACTTCTACGAGACCTTCTTCGAGGACGCCGTTCTCGCCAACCGCCTGATCGGCATCACGCTCACGAAGCGCGGCAAGGACCCCGACGGCAATCCCATCCCGATGGCGGGCGTTCCCTTCATGACGCTCGATCAGTACATCGCGCGTCTCGTGCGCCTCGGCGAATCGGTCGTGGTGGTCGAGCAGCAGGGCACGCCCGGCAAAGGCATGCTCGAGCGCAAGATCTCCCGCATCGTCACGCCCGGAACGCTCACCGACACGGCGCTTCTCCCGCAAAAGAGCGACTCGGTTCTCCTTTCCGTCGCCCCGCCCGCGCGCCGCGGCCAGCCCTGGGGCTTTGCGTGGCTGACGCTCAGCAGCGGGGAATTCCGCGGCGCAAGCCTCAAGGACGCCGATTTCGAGACGGCGCTCTCGCGCATCGCCCCTTCCGAAGTCCTCATTCCCGAAGGGGAAAAGGCGACGCTTCGCGATCGTTTTCCCTGCGCCGTCACCAACGTTCCCGACTGGCATTTCGACGGCGAACGCGGCGCCGAAACGCTCAAGGCGAAGTTCGAGCTCGACAACCTCGACGCCTGGGGCGTCGCGGACCGGCCCGAGATTCTCCGCGCCGTCAACGCGCTGCTTGACTACACCTCGGAAACCCAGGTCGATTTGCTCCCCTTCATCCTCCCTCTTCAGATCGAAGAGGAGTCCGACACGATCGTGATCGACGCGGCCTCGCGGCGAAACCTCGAGATCACCGATCCGCTCCGCGCCGACTCGAGCGGCCCCACGCTCTTTACGGTCCTCGACGGCTGCCGCACGTCGATGGGAAGCCGCACGCTTAAGAAGTGGCTCAACAATCCCCTTCGCTCCCGCGAACGGGCGCTCGCGCGTCAGGCGGCGATTTCGGCCTTCTTCGAGGACGAGGCCCTGCGCGAAGCGGTGCTCGACCTTCTCAAGACCCTCCCCGACCTCGAGCGCATCACGACGCGCACGGCGATGAAGAGCGTCCGCCCGAAGGAACTCGCATCGCTGCGCGACGCGCTGCCCGTGCTCGACAAGCTCGCCGCGCGTCTCGCGAACCTTGCGGCTTTCTCGGCCCTCACGCCGAAACTGAAGCTCGACACGGCGCTCTTTCAGAAGCTCGACGCCGCGATTCTCGAGGAACCCGCGACGCTTCTGCGCGACGGCGACGTGATCAAGAGCGAATACCACCCCGAACTCATGGATCTGCGCCGTCTGCGCGACCATACGGGGAACTTCCTGATCGATCTCGAAGAGCGCGAAAGGAAGGCGACGGGCATCGCGACCCTTCGCGTCGAATACAACCGCGTGCAGGGCTTCTACATCGAAGTCTCGAAGGCGCAGTCGGCGAACGTTCCCGCGCGCTACACGCGCAGACAAACCCTCAAGAACACCGAACGCTACATCACGGAGGAACTCAAGGCCTTCGAAGACAAGGCGATCTCGGCGAGGGAACGAAGCGCCGCTTTGGAAAAGGCCCTCTACGACCACCTCGTCGCGGAACTTGCCGTCTACGTCGACGCCCTGATGGAAGCCGCCCACGCGGTGGCGGCGCTCGACGTCTTCGCGGCGCTCGCCGATCACGCCCAGCGCTTCCACTGGGCCGCCCCGGTACTCTCGGAGCGTCCGATCGTCAAAATCGGCAGGGGCCGCCACCCGGTCGTCGAGACGGTGATCGAAACCTACGTGCCGGCCGACTGCGTGATGGGAGACGGACGGCGCTGCCTCATCATTACCGGCCCGAACATGGGCGGTAAGTCGACCTACATGCGAAGCGTCGCGCTCATCACGCTCCTTGCGTGGATGGGAAGCTTCGTTCCGGCGGAGAGCGCCGAGATCGGCCCGATCGACCGCATTCACACCCGCATCGGCGCCTCGGACGACCTCGCCCGCGGGCGCTCGACCTTCATGGTCGAAATGACGGAGGCGGCCGCCATTCTTCATCAGGCGACCGACCGAAGCCTCGTTCTGATGGACGAAATCGGCCGCGGGACGTCGACCTTCGACGGGCTCTCGCTTGCGAGCGCCATCTGTCACGAGCTCGTGCAGCCGATCCGCGCCTTCACGCTCTTTGCGACCCACTACTTCGAAGTGACGCAGCTCGCGGGCCTTCTGAAGGAGGCCGTAAACGTGCACGTGAGCGCCGCGCAGGACCGCGACAAGATCGTCTTCCTCCACGAAATCGGCGAGGGTCCGGCAAACCAGAGCTACGGGATCGCCGTCGCGAAGCTCGCGGGCGTGCCCGCGCGCGTCGTGCAGCGCGCCAAGAACTACATGAAGGAATTGGAGCGTCGCGACTCGATGAATGCGGGCGACATGCCCGATCTCTTCACGTCGGTCCGCATGGCCGAAGAAGCCCGCAAGCCCGCGGAACTCACCGACCGGCAAAAGGCCCTCATCGCCGCTGCCGAATCGATCCTCGCGGTCGACGTCGACAGCCTGACGCCCCGCGAAGCGCTCGAGCGGCTCTACGACCTCCATCAGCGGGCGCTCGATGCCTCGAGCCTGCGGTAAGGACGGGAAAATTCATCGATGACGCGCCCCTCGGACTTCGCCTTCTTTCGACTGCTCGCCCGCTCGACGTCGCTCACCGACGCCGCGCGGTCGCTCTCCATGACGCCCTCGGCGGTGAGCCGCCGCCTGGGCGCAATCGAAGCGAGACTGGGGGTCGAGCTCGTGCTCCGAAACACCCGCAGCATGCGGCTTACGCCCGAAGGCGAGCGCTACCTCGAAGCGGCGGAGACGATTCTTCGCGAAACCGAAAGACTCGAGGCCGACATCGCTTCGCGCCCTCTCGGGCGCCTTCGCATCTGCGCGTCCTTCGGGTTCGGACGCACCCACATCGCGCCCGTCGTCGCGGAGTTCGCCAAAGCCAATCCCGACGTGCGGGTCGACCTCACGCTCACCGACCGCCCGGTCTCGATCATCGAAGAGGGCTTTGACGTCGGGATTCATCTGGGCGTTCCCCACGACTCGCGTCTTCGCGCCCGCAAGCTTCTCGCAAACGAACGGATTCTCTGCGCGGCCCCCGTCTACCTCGAAGCCCACGGACGGTCCGCCCACCCCGAAGACCTCGCGCGTCACCGGCTCATCGAAATCGCCGAGGACGAAAACACCGTGGGGCGCTGGACACTCACCCACCGAAAGACGAAGAAGATCGTGAACCTCGCTGCCGTCCCGGTTCTTCGGAGCAACTCCGGCGCGGCTGCGCTCGATTGGTGTCTCGCCGGGCTCGGAATCGTCCTTCGAAGCCGCTGGCACGCGGCGCCCCTTCTTGCCGAAGGCCGCCTCGAAGAAGTCCTCCCCGACTGGCACATGCCCGCGGACGTCTACGCCTATTTCGCGGCGAAAAAGCCCTCCTCGCAGCTGCGCGCCTTCCTCGACACGCTCGCGGAACACTTCGCCGCCCGAACCACCGTCGACGAGTCCTCCGATTCTTGAGTTTTTCTCATGAATCCTTCAAGAAAACCTCAATCTGTTCCGAACGGTTTCGGCACTACACTTTCTCCGAGAACCGCGCTCGAGAGCGCAACCCCATTCTTCGGAGATTCCGTCGTGACCCAAGCCCGAACCCTCTACCGAAAGATCGTCGACGCGCACACCGTGAAGACGATCGACTCGGACACCGTCCTTCTATACTGCGACGCGCACTTCGCCAACGAATACACGTCGCCCCAGGCCTTTGCGGGCGTCGCCGCCCGAGGCCTCGAAGTCGCCTCCCCCGACTCGCACCTCTGCGTCGTGAGCCACATCATTCCCTCCCGCGACGAAAGTCCCCGCCGCATCTACGACGCGGCGTCCCTGAAGCAGGCCGAAACGCTTGAAGCCAACTGCCGCCGCTTCGGCATCAAGGCCTTCTTCGGCGCGGACGACCCCGATCAGGGGCTCGAACACGTCGTCATGGCCGAGCGCGGCCTCGTGCGTCCGGGCATGGTCGTGATCTGCGGCGACAGCCACACGACGTCCCACGGCGCCTTGGGGGCCTTGGGCTTCGGGATCGGCACGTCCGAAATCGAACACATTCTCGCGACGCAGACGCTCGTTTATCGCCTCGCCTCCCCGATGAAAATCACGATCCGCGGAAAGCTTCCCGCAGGCGCGACGGCGAAGGACCTCGCCCTCTACGTTCTGCGCAGGATTTCCGCGGGCGGCGCTTTGGGCTCTGTCGTCGAATACGAAGGTGAAGCGATCGGAGACCTTTCGATCGAAGGCCGCATCACGCTTTGCAACCTCACGGTGGAAGCGGGTGCGCGCGGCGCGCTCGTCGCCCCCGACCAAAAGACGGTCGACTGGGTGCTCGCCCACGCCCCGGAACTTACGGGCGAAGAAAAGGAAGCGGCCCTCGCCTATTGGAAGACGCTTCGGGCCGACCCGGGCGCCGAGTACGAACGCACGGTCGAAATCGACGCGTCCGACGTGCGTCCGACCGTCACCTGGGGAACGAGTCCCGATCAGAACGTCTTTCTCGACGAAGCGGTCCCCTCGCCCGAATCCTTTGCGGATCCGGTCGAGCGCGACGCGGCCGAACGGGGTCTGCGCTATCAGGGAATCGAACCCGGGCACAAGATGACGGACGTCTCGATCGACTACGTCTTCATCGGCTCCTGCACGAACGCGCGTCTTCCCGACCTCGTCGCAGCCGCCGAAGTGCTGAAGGGGCGTCGTCTCGCCCCGGGCGTGAAGGGCATGGTCGTTCCCGGATCCATGCGCACCCGCCGCGACGCCGAAGCGCTCGGCCTTGACCGCATCTTCAGGGACGCGGGATTTGAGTGGCGCAAGCCCGGCTGCTCCATGTGCCTTGCGATGAACGAAGACGTTCTCGAGAACGGCGTTCGCTGCGCGTCGACCACGAACCGCAACTTTGAAGGCCGTCAGGGACGAGGCTCCCGCACGCATCTCGTGAGTCCCGAAACGGCCGCGGCCAGCGGCGTTCTCGGGCGCTTCGGCACGGCCGAGGAGCTCGATCGACTCATGCCCCGCCAGAACGACTGAGAGGAGAGAAAACCATGGAAAAACTCATCACGCTCGAAGCCGTCGCGGCGGCCCTTCCCTTCGACAACCTCGACACCGATCAGCTGATGCCCAAGCAATTCCTGCGCGGGATCGACAAGTCGGGGCTCGCCAAGGGGATGCTCTACAACATGCGCCATCTCGCGGACGGGGCCGTCAACCCCGAATTCGTCCTGAACCGCCCGGGCTATGAAGAAACGAAGATCCTCGTGGCCGGCCCCAACTTCGGCTGCGGCTCGAGCCGCGAACACGCCGTCTGGGGGCTGATGCAGTACGGGATCCGCGCCGTGATCGCGCCGAGCTTCGGCGAGATCTTCTATTCGAACTGCTTCAACAACGGGCTTCTCGCCGCGCGCGTCACGCCCGAAGCGGACGAAAAGCTCCTTGCCCTGCTCTCGGACCCCGCGCCGCAGAAGCTCGCGATCGCGGTCGAGGACCGCACGATCACGACGGCCGCGGGCGACGTCATTCCCTTCCTGATCGGAGAGCGTCACCGCACGATGCTTCTCGAAGGGCTCGACGCCGTTGAAACCACGATGAAGGACATGGACGAAATCCGCCGCTGGAAGGAAGCGCATGAAAAGGCCTTCCCCTGGATGGCGCGTCTTCCGGGCCGCAGCTGCGCCGACCGGAAGTAATCCATTGGGTCCGTGGTCGTCCCTTTTGTGACGACCCGGAACTCCCGGGAAGACGGAGGCCGCCCGAATCGTCGGACGGCCTCCTTCCTTTTGGGAGGCGCCTTGCGGCGCCGCTTTCCTTATTCGCGAACGAACACCGTACGGCCGTTCACGATCGTGCGGTCGACGCGGATTTTGCGCATGGTCAAAGGATCGCGCGTGAAGATGTCGTCGGAGAGGAGCACCAGGTCGGCGGCATAACCCGGAAGAAGTCGACCCTTCACGTTTTCCTCAAAGCTCGCAAAGGCGCTTCCCGCCGTGTAGCAGTCGACCGCCTCTTCGACCGAGAGCTTTTCCTCGGCATAGAAACCGTCCGCCCGGCCTTCGGCGTCGCCCTTGAGATCCCGGCGGTTCACCGCACAGTAGAGGTTGTCGATCGCGTTGATGTCTTCGACCGGACTGTCGGTTCCGAGGCTCGTCGGAATGCCCAAGTTCAGCATCGTCTTGAAGGCGTAGCTCGTCGACGCGAGCGCTTCGCCCACGCGGTCGGCGACGACGTGCATGTCGTAGTGGAGGAAAATCGGCTGGATGTGCGCGAGCACGCCCATTGCCGCCATGCGCTCGAGCAACGGACGATCCGTGATCTGCACGTGCACGATCCCGAGGCGCATCGGATTTTCGCCGTTGCGGCAGAAGGGCTCGTAGGCGTCGAGCACCCGCTCGATCGCGCCGTCTCCGATCGCGTGGATCGTCGCCTGCATGCCGCCCTTCACCGCGGTGCCGACAAGGTCCGCGAGCGCGTCGGGTTCGATCGTTCCGATCCCCGAGGTCGAGGGATCGTCCGCATAGGGCGCGCGAAGAAGCGCCGTGCGCGCGCCGAGACTCCCGTCCACGAAGAGCTTGAGGGGCCCGACCCGGTTCATCGGATGCCCGGCCACCGTTCCGGTGCGGTTCCCCGCACGGAGGAAGTCCTCGAGCCCCGCCTTTTCCATGAAGCAGCACTGATGATTCACCCGCACGGCCGGACGTTCTTCGAGCACCTCGCGATAGAGCGAGAGCACGTCGCGCCAGTTCTCGCCCCGCACGTCCATCGTGTGGACCGACGTGACGCCGCACTCGGCCGCGTGCGCGAAGGCCGCAAGAAGCGCCTCGCGGTCGGCTTCGCGGTCCGCGGCGGGAAGAATGCGGGTCACCTGCGCCGCGGCGTTTTCTCGGAAGATCCCCGTCGCTCGGCCGTTTTCGTCCCGGTCGATCGCACCGCCCGGCAAAGCTTCCGTCTCGTCGGTGATTCCCGCCATCTCCATCGCCGCCGTGCTCGCGACGAGGATGTGTCCGCAGGCGCGCTCGAGGATCAAGGGTACGCCCGGCGCCGCTTCGTCGAGGTCCGCGGCGCAGGGGAGACGGTGCTCGTCCGTAAAGTAGTCCTGATTCCACCCCATGCCGTGGATCACGGTCCCCGCCTTCGGGCGGTGCGTCTCGAGATACGCGCGGATGCGCGCCTTGAGGTCCGCAATCCCGGTCGTTTCGTGGAGCTGCACGTCGCGAAGCGTGTGGCCGAGCATGAGCAGGTGGCAGTGGCTGTCGTTGAAGCCCGGCACCGCGGTGCGGCCTTCGGCGTCGATCACCTCGCAGTCGGCCGGAGCCGCCGCGGCCACCACCTCGTTCGTTCCAACCGCCCGGATGACGCCGTCGACGGCGAGAAGGGATTGGGCGAACTGTCCGGCACCGAGATAGATGTGCGCATTTCGAAGAAGAAGATTGTGCGTCATGATGGAAAACCTCGAAGAATGGAAAAGCCTGTCGATTTTTGGGGTTCGGTCCGGAGGATCAGGCGGCAGCTCCTTCCGCGGCCGCGGACGCCGTGCGCGCCGCTTCGACGGCCTCGACGCGCTTTCTGAAGAAGAGCTCGTAGACGACGAGGCTCACCGCCGGAACGATCACGTTGAGAAGCGCCGTCACGGGGTCGGCTACGACCGTGCTCGCAAGAAGCGCGACCATCACGAGGATCACGGCCCAGATGAGGTAGGGATAGGCCCAGACCTTGTAGGGACGGTCGACCGTCGGCATGCGGCGGCGAAGGATGATCACCGCGTAGAAGGTGAGCGCGTTGAAGATGATGCCCGAGACCGCCACGAGGCTCGTGAGGCTCGAGAGGTCGCGCAGAAGAACGAGACCGATGGAGATGAGGCCCGAAGCGACGATGGCGTTCACGGGCGTGCGGAAGTCCTCGTGCAGGACGCCGAGCGAACGGATCATCGCGCCGTCGCGGGCCATCGCGTAGTAGACGCGGGGAAAGACCATCACGCAGCCGTTGAGCGAATTGAAAATCGCAAGGATCATCGCCGCCGCGACGAGCGCGCCGCCGTAGGTGCCGAAAAGCGTCTCCGCCGCGGCCGTGCCGAGGTAGAAGTTTCCTTCCGAGACCATCGCGGCGATGACTTCGGGCGAGAGCACGCGGAAGATCGAATAGTTGAAGAGGACGTAGAGAAGCGCGACGCCGACGATCGAAAGAATGATGGCGAGCGGAATGTTTCGCTGCGGGTTGCGGATTTCTTCGGCGATGCTGTTGAGGTTGTGCCAGCCTTCATAGGCCCAGAGCGTCGCGACGACCGCAAAGGCGACGACCGGCAGGAAGCTTGCGAGGGACAACGTCTCGGCGGGCATGGCGAGAAGGTCGGGCGACTCGGTCCCGAAGACGAGGCCCGCAATCATGATGAGGCCGATCGGAAGGAGCTTCAGCACCATGAAGACGTTCTGCACGAAGGCGCCCGTGCGGATGCCGCGGATCTGAACGAGGGAAAGCGCCACGATGGTGCCCACCGCCACGACCTTCTGCGCGACGGGCCCGAGCGGCAAAACCGTGGCGAGCGCCCCTGCGAAGGCGACGGCGAGCGCCGCGATCGACGCGCTCGAGGAGAGGATGAAACTTGAGAAGCCGCTCACGAACGCCGTGCGTTCGCCGTAGGCTTCGCAAAGATAGACGTAACTGCCGCCCGCCTTGGGCATCATGGCGCCGAGTTCGGCGTAGCAGACGCCGCTCATGAGCGTGATGAGGCCGCCCACAAGCCAGACGAGAAGGGAAAGACCGAGGCTCATCTCGCAGCGGGCGAGGACGATGCCGCCGATGTAGAAGATGCCCGAGCCGATCATGATGCCGGCGAGGACCGAGATGCCGCCGAAAAGACCGATTTCGCGACGCATGGCCTTCATTTTTGTTCTCCGAAAGAAGTTTTGGATGGCGCCCAGTTGCATCCATATCGATGCAACCGATGCGCCGCTTCTTTCGGTCGGGGCCTCCGCGTCTGTGCGGAAGGCGTCCCGAAACGGATTGTCAAGCGAAACGCGCCGACTGAATCGATAGCGCCTCCGAAGGCTTCGGGCGAAAAGCTTTCCCGCTCTTCTCCCTTGCCGACGGGAGTCGCAGACGTCTTTCGCCTGCGCCCAACCTGCCGGATCCGCCGATCCGGCCGTTTCGGCGGTTTGACCTTTTGCGAATCCTCTCGGGCCGCCGCCTCCGATTCGCTACTCATTCGCACCGCGCCTCTATCAACCTAAGGCTCTTTCAATATCGGGCAAAAAATTCCGGGGCGAAGCGATTTCGCGCGACTTTTTTCGCCGTCGAAGACTTTTCTTGACGCGATCGCGAAACGGTATGACGAAGTACCTACAAAGAATCTTGTATTTGAAGGGCGGCGACGATTGATCCCCTCTCCTCGCGCTCTTAACGCCACGGAAATGAAAGGCCTTATGACGCGTCGCCCGAGGCGTTCTGAACCATTTCCTTGGCGCGCATCCAGAACATCTCGCAGGCTTCGCCGAGACGCCGGTTGCGGCGTCGCACGAGCTTGTGCGACGCGCGCCGTTCGGGCGCAAGCGGCACGAAGACGACGTCGTCCGTCGGACGGATCCGATAGGCCCCTTCAACGCAGAGCATCGCGCCGAAGCCCCGGCGCACGAATTCGAAACTGTTCGTCGCGAGGTTCTGCACCATCCGAACCTTGAGGTGTACGCGTTCGACGCCAAGCCACGAGGCGACGACGTCGAGCACGATCCAGCGGCGCGGGAGAATGAGCGGAATCTCCGTTAGATGAGATACGTGCACCGCTTCGAGCTTCGCTTCGGGTGAATCCTTGCGCACGACGATCCCCCAGCGGTCCGCATAGGGAAGCGTGATCGACTCGTACTTCGCCGATTCCACGGGTTCGAGCAGAATGCCGAGGTCGAGCCGATCCTGATCGAGCCCCGCGCGGATGTCGTCGCCGTCGGCCGAGTAGAGTTCGAACGTCACCTTCGGGTGTTCGGCGTACATGCGCGAAACGACGTCGCAGGCGAATTCCACCACGGACGATTCGACGCACCCCAACCGAATCATGCCCGTAAGCGCCTCGGGCGCTTCGGACATGTCGCGCTTCATCCGCTCGTAGGCCTCGAGCATTTCCCGCGCGTGCGCCTCAAAGCGCATGCCGCGGTCGGTGAGCGTGAGACGCCGTCCCGTGCGGTCGAAAAGCGGCGCGCCGACCTCGTCCTCGAGTTCGGCGATCCGCCGGCTCAGCGCCGGCTGCGACATGTGCAGCTGTTCGGCCGCACGCGTGATGTTTCCGGTGCGGCTCACCGCAAGAAAGGCCTGCAGTACGCGAAAGTTCATCGACTCTTTTCCCAAAAAATGCCAAGGCGGGCACCCCGCAGGGCGCTCCCTCCTTCCCTATTCTCAGGCATTTTGGGTTTCGGCGTCGGAAGCGCTTCGGAATTCCCGCAGTCGGTCGGAGAGTCCCCCTTCGCGAAGCGTCGGCGTCGTCGCCGCCTTGAGAAAGACTTCCTTTCGCCCGAAAATCACCGCTCCCCGCTTGGCGCGCGTGACGCCCGTGTAGAGAAGTTCGCGCGTTGCCAGGCTCGACTCCGCGTCTTCGGGAAGAATGATCGCGACCTCGTCGAATTCCGACCCCTGGGACTGGTGAATCGTCATGGCGTAGGCCGCGTCAAAGCGAGGAAGCAGTCCCGGCGCAAAGGCGCATTCCTTGACCGTCGGCCCCTTGTCTCCGAACCACACGATGGTCTGCGAGGGATTTTCCGGATCGGGAAGGCACACGCCCGCGTCCCCGTTGAAGAGTCCGATCGTGTCGTCGTTCGTGCGCACGATGAGCACGAACCCCGCAAACCAGTCGCCCCCGCGCCCGAGGTCGGAGGAAACCGCCTCGGCCGCCCATTCGTTCAAGGCAGTCACGCCCGCGCGGCCCGAACGCTGCGCGGCGAGCAGTCGAAAGCGCGAGAGCGCGCGCCAGACGGCGTCCGCATACCTGCGGTAGTCGGCTTCATCCTCAAAGGTTTCTTTTTCCAACATCGTCTGAACCGTGGCGACGAAGTTTCGCAGTTGCTTTCGCATCCACTCGCGAAGCGCCGAGCTGATTTCACCGCCCCGTCCGATCGCGGGGGCGAACCGCACGTATTCCCCGACTTCGGACTTCGTCCCCTTTCCTTCTTCCCAAGCCGCCTCGAGCGCTTCGACGGGCGCGTCGGGGTCGTTCACGAGCCTCGCGAGCCGTCCCACGGGCGAAGCCGCCCCGTAGCGGCGGGAGACCGTCAGAAACGCCCGGCAAAAGCGAAGCGCCCCCGCTTCGTCGGCGAGGTCCGCGTAGACGGCCCCCGGCCCCACGGCGGCGAGCTGATAGGGGTCGCCCAGAACGATCACGCGGGTTCTCTCCGGATCGACCGCGGCGAAGAACCGCGAAGCGAGTCCAACGTCGATCATCGAGGCTTCGTCGACGACGAGGACGTCCGTTTCCATCGGGGCCGACGCGCTCGGTCGCGAGGCGCCCGAAACGGGCATCGTGAGCCACTTGTGAATCGTGTGCTCGCGAATGCGGGCCTTGAGGTCGGCGGAACGAATGACGGCGCCCGCCTCCCCTGCCGCAACGTCGAAGAGCCGCGCATAGCGCGCGATCCCGTCCGAAACGGACTGCATCATGCGGCTCGTCGCCTTTCCCGTGGGGGCGGCAAGCGACACGCGCAGCATCGGATTTTCAAGGAAAAGCAAGAGGAGCATCTTCACGACGCTCGTCGTCTTCCCCGTTCCCGGTCCCCCGCAGACAACCGTGAAGCGCCTCGTCACGGCGGAGAGCACGGCCGCGCGCTGATCGGCTTCGCTTTGCTTCGCTTCCGCGAGGCGTCGGGCGCGCAGTTCCGGGGCAAGTTCCGGAGCCAGGGTCGACTCGACCCAGGCGCGGTCGGCCGCGGCCATCGCGTCGAGAAGTCCCGTCTGCGCCTCGGTGGCGGCGACGGCGGGCATCGAGGCGAGTCGAAAGAAGCGCTGCGCGAGCGTGAGTTCCTCGAGGAAGAAGCGCTGCGGATAAAGTCGTCCGCCTTCGTCGTAGACGAAGGGAACGGAAGCGCTCTCG
>CASDQM010000026.1 GCA_949282745.1 uncultured Sutterella sp.
AGAGAACTCAAGAAAATTCAGTGTCGTCAGGTCTTTGCTGGTCATCATGGTAAGCCACCTGTCTAGCATTTATGTATTGATCTGATTATAAGCTAGATTTAAAAAAAACAAGGCCCTCGCGGACAAATCCTTTGTGTCGCAAGGGCCTTACTAAGTTTTACAACTAGCTTGAATGAAATTTACGGGAGTTCAAGTTGTTCCGACCATGCCCGAAAACACCCCCAAGGACCGCGCCCTCGCGGCGCTTCGCTACGAATGGCGCGCCCACCGATCCCTCTGGCTGGGCGGCGCCCTCGCCGTGACGCTCCTGGGCGTTCTCTACGGCGCCCTTGCGGGCGAACCCCTCCGGGGACTCTGTCTGGGCCTGGGTGCCGTCGCGCTCCTCTACGCCCTTCTTCTCGCCTTTCTCGGCTTCTCGCTTGCCAAAGCCTTCCCGAAGGGCGAAGGCCGCGCGGCGGTGACGGCGCTTCTTCCGCTTCTCCTTCTCCTTGCGGCCTTCGCCATGCTCCTTCTCGGCCTCGCGTAAAATGAGGGGATTCCAAAACCGAGGAAATCCGATGACCCCCAAGACCCTGCACTTCGGCGCCTTTTCGCCCACGGGCGGCACGCGCCGCGTCATGCGCGCCCTCATCACGGGAACGCCCCGCGAAGGCTTCGCCATCCGCGACTTTGAATTCACGCTCCCCGAAGAGCGCCGCAAGCGCCGCTTCACGGAAGAGGACGCCGTGGTTCTGTGCGCGCCCGTCTACTACGGCCGCATTCCGACGCCGCTCCAAACGAAGCTTCCCTTCGAAGGGAACGGCGCGCGGGCGCTCGCCGTCGTCTCCTACGGGAACCGCGCCTACGAGGACGCCCTTCGCGAGTGGCGCGACGTGCTCGAGCGCCACGGCTTCAAGGTCGTGGGCGGCGCCGCCTTCATCGCGCAGCACTCGAACATTCCGACGCTTGCCGCGGGCCGTCCCGACGAACGCGACCGCGGGAGCGCCGCCGAATGCATGAAGGCCTTCCTCGCGAAACTCGCCGCGGACGACGACACCCGTCCGACGCTCCCCGGCGGCGACGGTCCCTACCGTCCCTACGGCGCGTTGACGCCGGCGCCGCGCATCGTGGATCCCGGCCGCTGCCACCTCTGCGGCAACTGCGCCGACAACTGCCCGATGGGGATCATCGATCCGCTCGACTTCGTTGTGACGGATCCCGAACTCTGCATCGCCTGCCGCGCCTGCATCAAGAGCTGTCCCGACGGGGCGAGAAACTTCCCTCCCGAAGTCGTCGAAAAGATGGCCCCGCTTCTCGCACGCATTGAAGAGGCGAACGCCGCGCCCAAGAGCCCCGAGTGGTTCTTCTGATTCCGGCGGACCTTTTCCTTTCTTCGAAGCCGAGAACCGAATGCCGGCGCTCGGCTTCCTCTTTTCTTCAGAACATGGAACGGACCTTTCCCATCCTTGACGTCGCCCCGACGGGCGCGGGCATCGGCTATCCCGACGGCATCCGCACCTTCGTGCCGGGGGCGCTCCCGGGCGACGTCGTCACCTGCGACTGGACGCCGCCCGAGGCGGGGCGTCAATCGCAAGTGATCGATCACTTCGAATTTGCGGAGCGCGCCGCCAAGCGCGTGCCCGAGCCCTGTCCGCACCTTTGCGGCACGCCCGCCTGCGGGGGTTGTCCTCTCGGCACCCTTCTCTACCGCGAGCAGTGCCGCTTGAAGGCAAAGCTCCTTGAAGACGCCTGCCGGGCCGCCGAGCGCGAAGACTGGGCCGCACTCGTAACGCCGCCGGAACTCTTCGTAAAGCAGCGCGCCTTTCGCAACAAGGCCTTCTTCACGCCCCTTCGCACGGAAGAAGGCATCCGCTTCGGGATGTTCGCGGCAGGCACGCACGACAGGGTCGCCATCGACGCTTGCCCGCAACTTCCCGCCTGGATGAACGAATGTCAGCGCGCCGCGGCGCGCGTTTTGAGCGAAGCGCTTGCCGACGCCCCCGACGCGGTCTACGACGAAGCGACCCACACGGGGCTTCTTCGCGGCCTTCTTCTTCGCGAAGGAACAAAGGGCCGCATGGCGGTCTTCGTCGTGAAGGACCTCTCCTCCGAGCGCGAATCGGCGCTCGGCAAGCTCCTTACCGAGGAGCTCCGGGGCCTGCACCTCACGAGCCTTCTCTGGGGCCGCTACGAAGCGCGCGGCAACCGCACGACGGGAGAAAGCTTCACGGTGATCGAGGGATCCGAACGGATCGAAACCGAACTTTTGGGTCTGCGCTTCTTCGTGGGCCCCGACACCTTCCTGCAGGTGAATCCCTCGGAAACCGAAAGGCTCTACAAGAAGGTTCTCGAGCGCGCCGCCGTCGGGCCCGAAGAGAAGGTGCTCGACCTCTATTCGGGCGTGGGCACGATCACGCTTCTTCTCGCGCAGTCGGCCAAGGAGGCCTTCGGGGTGGAAATTTCCGAAGCGTCCGTCGCGGCCGCCAAGGAAAACGCCGCGGTGAACGGCATGGAGAACGTCGACTTTCTCGCTTCGCCCGTCGGCAAGGCGCTCGAAAATCTTCCGTTTGCGCCCGACGTGATCGTCGCGGACCCCGCCTTCAAGGGGATGGAAGAGGGCGTTCCCGAACGCCTCGCCGCCCTTGGCGCCCGGCGCCTCGTTTACGTCTCCTGCAATCCGAAGACCTTCGTGCGCGACGCCCTCGCCCTCGAGCGCGCGGGTATGCACCTTACGACCCTCGAGACGGTCGACCTCTTTCCCGGCGCATTGCACGTCGAGACGGTCGGGACCTTCGAGCGGGTCTGACCGGGTTTTGAACGTACCTGCGACAAGGGGGCGCCTTCGCGCCCCCTCGTTCTTTTTTCAGCCTTGGTAGAGTCCTTCCCGATAGCGGTCGGGCTGCAGGAAAAAGCTCAGGGCCTTCTCCTTTCGTCTCGTGCGGAAGAAGTCCGGGAGACTCGCGAGCACGATTCTCCCGTAGCCCTTCTGCGTCACGCGAACGTCGCAGAGGACGAACATCCCGCGGTCCGTTTCGCTTCGGATCAAACGGCCCGCGCCCTGCTTCAAGGCGATCACGGCCGAGGGAAGCGTCATCGCCGCGAAGGGATGCACGCCCTTCTGGCGCAGCCACTCGCTCTTGGCGGCGGAAATGGGATCGTCAGGCGAAGCAAAGGGGAGCTTGTCGATCACGACGAGCGAGAGCGATTCGCCCTGGACGTCCACGCCCTCCCAGAAGCTCATGGAGCCCACGAGAATGCCGTTTCCGGCCTCGCGGAAGGCTTCGATCAACGCTCCCTTGGGTTTGTCGCCCTGCACGAAAAGGGGATAGCGGTTTCCGTTGGCGTCGAGCCGCGCGCGAAGGAGTTCCGCCGCGTAGTCGACCGCCGCAAGCGAGGTGCAGAGGAGAAAGGTTCGTCCGCCCGCCGCTTCGATGAGCGGCCACACGCACTCGACGACGCGCTGCGTATGTTCCCTCGTGTTGTTCGCGGGTGCGGGGAGTTCCGGAAGATAGAAGCACCCCTGCTCCCAGTAGTTGAAGGGACTCGGCCACGAGAAGGCGGGGGTCTCTTCGGGCAACCCCAGCTGTCCGCGGAAATGCTTGAAGTCGCCCCCGGCGGAAAGCGTCGCCGACGTGAAGATCCAGGCGCCGCCCACGCGGTTTTTCATTTCCGCGAAGGCCCCCGCGACGCTCAGGGGCGTATTCGTAAAGCGCGTCCCCGTGGCGTAGGATTCGAGCCACCGAACCGACGGAACGCCCGGCACGGGCGAGAGGTCGACCGAGGCGGGGGCCTCCTTGGGCGCCATCGCCTCTTCGCGAAGCTTGAGCACTTCCTCGTCTTCCGTCGGCGGGAAGGGAAAGTCTTCGGGGACCGTCATGAAGGGACGCCAGGACTCGGCCTCGAGAAGAATCCGGTCCCAGGTCTTCGCCGCGGCCGCGAGTTCTTCGTCGCGCTCCTTGGCGTTGCCGAGGGCTTTGGAGACCACCGCCATTTCCTTGAGAAGTCCCAGAAAGGCGGGGACGATGCGCGGGAAAAGCGGCATCGCCGCGATCGACTTCTTGTCGCGGGTTTCGAGCCCCGCCGACTCGAGACTCACGCGCAGAGCCGAAATCGCCGAATTCATCCGGGTGCGAAGCTTACGCCAGTCCGCGCAGTCCGCCGCCTCGGCGATCCCGCGGTCCTGAATCCGCTCCATCGCCAGTTCGATTTCGCGCGTCGAAAAGCTCGTCGCAAAGAAGTCCGTCGCGATCGAGGGGAGCTGATGCGCTTCGTCCATGACCGTGAGGTCGACCGACGGAAGCATCCCTTCGGCGCCCTCCTCCATCGTCATGGCCGAGAGATAGAGGTGGTGGTTCACCACCACGATCTGCGCGCACTTCGCGCGATCTCGCGCGCGGCGCAGGAAGCATTCGTCCGCGAAGGGACAGTCCTTGATCCCGAGGCAGCTCTCGACCGTGCTCGTCACCATGGGCCAGAGCGGATCGTTGTCGGGAACGTCGGGGAGTTCCGCGCGGTCGCCCGTGGCGGAAATCTTCGCGAAGCGCTCGATCTTGCGGAGCTTCTCAAAGGAGTCACGCTCGGGGAGGTATTCCTCCCCCTTCGTGCGCTCCAAGTGATGGTGACAGATGTAGTTGGCGCGGCCTTTGAGGAGCGCCGCGTCGAAGGTGATCCCGAGGGTCTTGCGAAGAATCGGCAGGTCCTTGCGGAAGAGCTGGTCCTGCAGGGGCTTTCCCGCCGTCGAAATGATGACGCGCTTTCCCGCCAGGAGCGCGGGCGTCAGGTACGCAAAAGTCTTCCCCGTGCCCGTCCCGGCCTCGGCGATGAGGGTCCCCTCCTTTTCGATCGCGTCGGCCGCTTCTTCGGCGTAGGCGATCTGCGAGGGACGTTCATGAAATTCGCGGCGTCCCTTCGCAAAGGGGCCTTCGGCCGAGAGCGCGATGCGGGCGCGTTCCCGCAGGGGGCGATTGATGTCGAAGATCGGATTCGAAGCCATCAGAAATATCCCTCAAGGCCCGAATCCTTGTTGCGGCGGCGCTCTTCGAGGCGTTCCTGCGCGGCGCGGCGCTCTTCGATGGTCTTGTTGAGTTCGCGGCTTCGTTCCAGACGCTTTTCGCGGCGCTTCTCGGCCATCGCCTCGGCCTTTTCCTGACGGGCCTTGGCGCGGGCCTGCTTTTCTTCGTAGGCGGCGAGATTCGCCTCTTCCTGCGCTTTGCGCTCGGCCGCCTCGGCGCGGCGCGCCTCGACTTCGGCGGCGCGGTCGTTCGAAAGCGTCACGGGTTCGGACGCTTCGCGGCGGCGGTCGCCGAGACTCATCGGCTCGGAGGGCGAGCGCTCCTTGCGGTTGAAGTCCATGGGCTCAGAGGGCGCGCGCGGCGTCTTGGGCGCGACCTTCATGGGTTTCGACGGCTCCTTCACGGTCGCGGGCGCGATGTCCATGGGCTTTGAGGCCGGACGCGCGACGCGGCGCTCCTTGAGGCGTTCGACGTTGAGCTCGTGACGGTAGTCGTTCACCTTGATCACGATCTGATTGATTTCGCGGCGGCGGTCGTTCGCCTTGTCGCGGCCTTCCTTGATGCAACTGTTCACGAAGAAGCGTTCGCTGCAGTAGGCCTCCACGTCCTTCATGGCGCTCTCGAGCCCGCGAAGCTCCGCCCTGGCGGCTTCCGAGACGTCGTCGGCCTCCTTGGCGTCGCGGAAGGTCTTCGCGTCCTTCCACTTTTCGTAGAAGCTTCGGTCTTCCAGAACGGTCTGCGCCTTCTCGTAGGCAATTTCAAGGGGATCCTTTTCAGACGCCTGCGAAAGCGCGGGCGCGAGAAGACAAATCGCAAGAAGCGGGAGAATCGGACGGGTCATGAACGGGAAAAGAAGAAAATTCAGCGTGCGGGAGAGTCTAGCAAACCGCTCCCGCACGCGACAAAAGAAGAGTCGACGAGAAAGGATCAACCTTGGATTTCTTCGACGACCGCCGACATCGGCAGACGGCTCTTCGGGCGACGGGCGTTCGAGTCGTTCGGATCGCGGTGCCCCAGGGCGACCATCATCACGGTGCGCAGGTTCTTCTCGTCAAAGCCGAGAATGCGGTCGGCCTCGTCGAATTCCGCACCTTCGATCGCCGTCGTGTCGACGCCGATCAGCGCGGCCGTGTAAAGGAGAAAACCGAGCGCGATGTAGGCCTGCGCCGTCGTCCACGCGCGAAACGCCTCGGGCGTGCCGTTGTTGCGGTCGGTAAAGCGGCGGCGGCCCGCGTCGCGCACCGCTTCGGGCATGTCGGCGGGGAAGCGCCCGTCGGCCGTTTCCTGCTCGAGAACCGCGCGGAGATGCTCCTCGGTCGGGGTCTTCGGGACGGCGAAGACGATGAGGTGCGAAGCGTTCTTCACGCGCTCCTGATTGAAGTCCATGACGGCGGGCATGAGACGCGCACGGGCTTCCGGAGTCTTCGCGACGAAGAACTTCGTGTACTGACCGTTCACCGAGGTGGGCGAGAGGCGAAGCGCTTCGAGAAGCACCGCGAGGTCTTCGTCCGAGACCGGACGGCTCGCGTCGTAGTGCTTCGTCGTATAGCGCGTGCGAAGGAGTTGGAGGACGTCTTCACGGTTCATGGTGCTTCTCCTCAAGAAAAACAGATTGGTTTCATTTTAGCGGCGCCGTGCGCTACACTCGCGCTTTTCCCACTCCCTGTTGCAATCCGATGCCTCTTTCCGACACGCTCGCCGAGCGCCTCGTCCAGCTCTCCGGCGCCTCCCTGCCCCCCGACCGTCCGCGCATCGTCATCGACACGAACGTGCTCCTCGATCTTCTCTTCTGGCACGACGCTTCGGCCGAACCGCTTCGCCTCGCGCTCGAAGAGGGACGTCTTGCCGCGGTCTTCGATGACGAAGCGCTCAAGGAGGCGGCGGAAGTGCTCGGGCGCCCCAAATTCCTCGCGGGCGACGACGAAGCGGTCTTTGCGCTCCTCGACGCCTGGAGCCGGAATGCGCAAAGGGTCTCCGAAGAGGCGGTGGCCGCCTCTGCGAAGACCCTTACGGTTCGTTGCCGCGATCCCCTGGATCAGAAGTTTCTCGTGCTCGCTGCGGCGGCGGGCGCCTCGTGGCTCGCGACGAAGGACAAGCTTCTCTTCAAGGCGGGAAAGAAGCTTCGGCGCTTCGGCGTCGAACCGATTCGCCCTGCGGACTTTGCGCTCCTTCTCAGAGAACGCCCGAACGGTGGAGAAGCCCCCAGACCGTGACGCCCACCCAAAGGAGGAAGGCCGCGAAGACGAGCCCGATTCCGATCTGCATGAACCGGCGCATCGCTTACTCCTGCGCTTCCTTGGCGGTTTCGGTGAGCTTGTCGCCCGCCTTGCCGATTGCCGTGCTCACGTGGTCGGCCCCCTTCTTGAGGTCCTGTCCGAGGCCTTCCATGGTCTGGCAGCCTGCGAGAAGAATGCCGGCGGCAGCGGCCGCCGCGATGATCAATTTGCGCATGAGTGGTTTCCTTCCAATAGTTGAGTTGAATAGGTTCAGCCGAAAAGCGCCGTGAGGTGCGCCTTCCAACGTTCGAGATCGGCTTCGATCTGGGGATTCTTCAGGACGTCGTTCGCCATGAAGGATTCGAGGGGACGCAAGCCGAGGAACTGCAGAGTCTTGTGGACGGGCATCAGCACGCCGTCGATGCCGCGGCCTTCGAAAAAGTCGTCGGGTTCGTCAAAGGCTTCCTTCGGAGCGTTCCAGGTCGAAGAGAGCAAATAGCGCTTTTCGGTAAGCAGACCGCCCGTGCCGTAGTTCTTCGTCGGCTCCGTGCGCGTGCGTCCGTCGCCCTTCGTAAAACCCCCGGTCGTGAAGACTTCGTCCTCGTAGCGCTTCAGCTGCCAGGGCGGGCTCATCCACCAGCCCGGCGTCTGAATGATGAGAACGTCCGCGGCGCGGATCTTTTCGTGCTCTTCCTCCACCTTCCAGTCGCCTTCGACTTCGGTCACGGTCACTTCGTGCCCGAAGGACTCGAGCGTATCCTTGGCGACCTTCGTGAAGAGATGATTGAGCGCGCCCCCTTGGCCGTGGAACGCACAGCCGGCGTCAAGAATTAGAAACCTCATGCTTCTTCTCCTGTCTTTTCCTTTGCGACACCGATCCAGCCCGCGGCATCTTCCTCGGGACGATCGATCTCCGTCATTTTACGGGCCATCACGTTCTGACGGGTGCGCATCTTCTTGAGACTCGCCTGCGCCTCGTCGAATTTCTTTGAAACGTGCTCGAACTGTTCGCAAAAGAGTCCGAATTCCGCCTTGACGTCTCCGAGGAGCCGCCAGATCTCGGCGGAGCGCGCCTCGATCGCGAGCGTGACGAACCCCATCTGCAGACTGTTGAGAAGGGCCGCCAACACCGTCGGCCCCGCGGGCGTGATGCGGTAGTCTTTCTGCAGACGCTCGAACATGCCGTCGGTGCGGAGCACTTCCGCGTAGAGCGATTCGGACGGCAAAAAGAGAACGGCGAACTCCGTCGTCACGGGCGGGCGCACATATTTCTCGCGAATCGACTTCGCCTGCGCGAGCACCGCCTTGGCCAGGGCCTTCTGCGTGGCCTCTTCGGCCGCGCGGTCGGAAGCTTCGCGGGCGGCCAAAAGCCGCTCAAAGTCCTCCATCGGGAATTTCGCGTCGATCGGAAGCCAGCAGGGCTCGCCCTCAATGCGGCCGGGGAGCTTCACGGCGAAGTCCACCGCTTCGCGCGAGGCGGAATCAAGACGGACCTGCGACGCGAACTGCTCGGGGGCAAGGAGGTCGGAGAGAAGCCTTGCAAGCTGCACTTCGCCGAAATTCCCGCGGGTCTTCACGTTCGTGAGCACCCCCTGAAGGTCCCGGACGCTCTGCGCCATGAGCCGCATTTCGCCCAGGCCCTTTTGCACGAGGCCGAGCTTGTCGTCGACCGTGCGGAAACTCTCCGTGAGGCGCTCCGAGAGCGTTCGGTCAAGCTTTTCCGCCACCGTTTCGCGGATCTTCTCGAGCTTGGCTTCATTGCCGAGCGTGATTTTTTCGAGCGCCTCCGAAAGGCGCCCTTCCATCTGACGGCTCTGCGCTCCCTGCAGGTCGCTCAGCTCCCGAAAGCGGGCTTCGAGCTGCGCAAGGGTCGCCCGCACGGCGTCGGTCATCCCGTTTACGGCGACGAGCCCCGACTTCTGGGCCTCTCCCATGTGGTGGAAATACTGCGTGAGCGTCGCCACCTGGCGCTGCTCCAAAGCACGCACGGTTTCGCGCAGTCTCTCCTCGCGCGCGAGCACGGCGTCCGACACCTGGTCGGCCGCGATTTCGGCGTAGCGCCCCATGGAGAAACTCCGCACGAGGAGGATCACGAGCAAAAGGACGGCAAGGGCGAGGAGCCCCGCCAGGACCCAGAGAAGCGTTTCGGTCGTCACGATCAAAGTTGGGATTGGTTATTCGGCGCGGCCGCGACGGCGCAGGCCCCGGACAATGCGCGGGTAAGCATTGCGAAAGGTTTCGGCGATGCCTTCCTGGGCGTCATCGTCCTCTTCAAGTCCTTCCGTCTTGGGTTTCTTCGGCTTTTCCGCCGCGTCCGCGGCGGCGGCCGCAAGGCAGAAGCTCGTCGCCAGCGTGTCGCTTACGACCGTGACGTTCGAAAGATCCGCAAAGGCCTCTTCGCTGTCGAAGTGTTCGGTGCGGATGACGACGGGAAGGCCAGGATTAAGGTCCGAAGCGAGCTTGGCGATGTGGCGCGACTTCGCGACGGTCTCGCCCGTCACGACGAGAACCGAGGCCGAGGTGATGCGCGCCTGCACGAGGAGCATCGGATCGGTCGGATCGCCCGTGAGAAACGCGATCGTCTCGCGCGAAAGATCGACGTCGTAGTCGGACTCGCGCTCGGGCGAAATGAGCACCACCGGGAACTTGCGTTCGATGAGGCTTTCGACCACGCCTGGCACGCGTTCGTCCATCCCGATCACGATCGCTTCGCCGCCGCGGCGAAGGGTCTTCGCGGGCGCGGGATCTTCAGCGTGACCGATCGTGGGAATCGCGCGCGAGGCGGCGTGCCGCGCCCAGGGCCAGCGCACGACGAAGCGGTTCGTAAGGAGCGGAATCAGGCGGAAGACGAAGGGATTGAGCGCGATCGTGAGGATCGAGGCTCCCACGATGAGGCTCATCACCTTCTGGTCGGCGAGCCCCAGGGCAATCCCCTGTCCCGCGACGATGTAGGAAAATTCTCCGATCTGCGCGAGCGACGCCGCCACGGTGAAGGCGGTCTTCAAAGGCCACTTGAGAAGAAGTACGAGCCCGAAGCTCACGCTCGTCGTGCCGCAGAGGATGATCAGAACGATGAGGAGGATTTCGTAGGGATCCTCCATGAAGATGTGCCAGTCGAGCATCATCCCGACCGAGACGAAAAAGAGGACCGAGAAGGCGTCCTGGAGCGGCAGCGCGTTCGTCGCGGCGCGCTTGGCGTAACGGCTCTCGCGCATCACCATGCCCGCAAGGAAGGCCCCCAGGGCGTAGCTCACGTTGAAGAAGACGCCCGCCGCGTACGCGATGCCGAGCGCCAACGCCAGAACCGCGAGCGTGAAGAGTTCTCGCGAGCCCGTCATGGCGACGCGCTTCAGAATGAAGGGAATGAGTCGACGGCCGCCGCCCAGCATCAGGAAGGCGAAGAGCGCCACGCCCGCGAGGGTCGAGAGAACGTTCCCCACGATCGCGCGGCCGTCAATGGAGCCGTTCGAGAGCATCACCGACGCAAAGGGCGGCAGGAGCACGAGGATGATGACCGTCACGAGGTCCTGCACGATGAGCCAGCCCATGGCGACGCGGCCTTCGGGCGCGTTCGTGAGCTTCGCCATTTCGAGGGCCTTCGTCACCACCACCGTCGAAGCGCAGGAGAGCGTGAGGCCGAAGAGCGTGGCGCTTCCCGCGCCCCAGTCCCAAAAGCCCCAGGCAAAGAGCGCCCCGAGAAGAATGATGAGGAGCATCTGCAGGAGCGCGCCCGGCAGGGCCACGCCCTTTACGGCGAGAAGATCGCGCACGGAAAAGTGCAGACCCACGCCCACCATCAGGAGCATCACGCCCACTTCCGCGAGCTGTTCCGTCACCGAACGGTCCACCGGCGGGAGCCACGGGAAGAACTGCACGAAAACGCCCGAGAGCAGATAGCCGACCAGGGCCGGCATCTTGAAGTAGCGTTCGGCCAAATACCCGAAGACGAGCGCCAATCCGAAGGCGCCGACAAGGCTGGTGACGAGCGGAAGATTCTGCATGCGGACTCGAAGAAAAAGGCGAAAAAAGGACGCCGTATATTACAGCAGAATTTTTCGACGGCTTGGCTTGGGAAGTCGCCGCCGCAGGGGAAGTCGGAACCGTTTCTCTTCTATTTTCGTGATCGGCCGTCCTGAAGGACTTCCCGCGCAAGACCTACGCAAAGACCTTGCCGGAATCGACAGAGTGTTTCCGTTGGTTACGCGAGACGCCGGACAAGAAAAAGCCCCGGCGGGCGGAAAACCCGTCGAGGCTTCGAAACTCGTCAAGAGCGGCAGATTAGTTCGTCGGAACCTTGCCCGCAACGCCCTGAACGAAGTAGTTCATGTTGAGGAGCTCCTGGTCGGTCGCGGTCTTGCCTTCCGGAACGACGACCTTGCCTTCGTTCGTCACGATCGGACCCGTGAACGGATGGAATTCGCGCTTCTCCATCTTCGCCATCGTGGCGTTGATGTCGTCCACCACGGCCTTCGGAGCGTTCGGCGTGACGGCTTCGAGGTCGATCATGTGTTCAGGCGCACCGCCCCAGGTCGGGGTGTTGTTCCAGGTGCCGTCGAGAACCATCTGGATGCGCTTCGTGTAGTACTCGTCCCAGAGGTGCACGACGCCCGCCTGCAGCATCGTGGGCGCGGCCTTCTTCATGGCGGAGTTGTAGGAGATGACCGGAATCTTGGCTTCTTCGCAGGTGGCGGCGACGGCGGTCGAGTTCGTGTGATGCGTGATCACGTCGGCATTCTGGCCGATAAGGGACTTCGTCGCGTCGGTTTCCTTGCCCGGGTCATACCAGGAGGAGGTCCACACCACGCGGACTTCGACGTTCGGGTTCACCGAACGGGCGCCGAGCGTGTAGGCGTTGATGCCGCGCAGAACTTCCGGAATCGGGAAGGCGGCGACGTAGCCGAGGATGTTCGTCTTCGTCGTGGCGCCTGCGAGCTTGCCGGCGAGGTAGCGGCTTTCATAGAAGCGCGCCGTATAGTTCGTGACGTTCTTGTCGGTCTTGTAGCCCGTGGCATGTTCGAAGATCACGTCCGGGAATTCCTTGGCGACCTTCATGAGCGAATTCATGTAGCCGAACGACGTCGCGAAGATGAGCTTGTTGCCCTGCGAGGCGAGGTCGCGGATCACGCGTTCCGCGTCGGCGTTTTCGGGAATGTTTTCGAGCCAGGTGACCTTGATCTTGTCCCCAAAGTGCTTTTCAACCGCCTGACGGCCCTTGTCATGCTGGGAGGACCAGCCTTCTTCGTTGGCCGGGCTCACGTAAACGAAGGCCACCTTGAGGGGACCCGAAGCCTCCGCCTTGGCGGCGGGGGCGGACGAAGCCGCCGGGGCGGGCTGAGCCGTCTTCGGCTCTTCCTTGCCGCAGGCCGTCAAAAGAAGCGCGGTGGCGGAAGCCACGGCGACCTTGATCAAAGTACGCTTTTGCATCAAAGATCTCCAAGGAGAATGGTGAAAAATTTTGCCCGTATTGTAAGGAAGAAGCCCTAGTCGTAGAAGGGGTAAAGCCCCATTTTTCCTTTCTTTTTTCTTTCAGGAAAGATACTTTCGGAACCGCCCACGAAAAAGGGAGCCCGAAGGCTCCCCCTTTGCGATCCTTTCGAATCTCAGTGATTCGGCTGGAAGGGTTTCCCGAGCGAAGCCGGGACGTTCAGGCGAATCCACTCGGGATTGCGCGAGATGAGCACCAGCACGAGAATCGTCGCGAGGTACGGCGTCATCGCCATGAACTGCGGCGGAACGGCGATCCCCATCCCCTGGAAGGCGAACTGCAGCATCGTGACGCCGCCGAAGAGATACGCCCCGAAGATGACGCGCGCCGGACGCCAGGTGGCGAACGTGACGAGCGCGAGCGCGATCCAGCCGCGGCCCGCCGTCATGCCTTCCACCCAGAGCGGCGTGTAGACGAGCGACAGATAGGCGCCGGCAAGACCGGCCATGGAGGCGCCGAAGACGACCGCGTAGAGGCGGATGCGGCGCACGGGATAGCCCAAGGCATAAGCCGATTCCGGCGACTCGCCCACGGCGCGCAGAATCAGGCCGCCGCGCGTCTTAAAGAGGAAGTACCAGACGAGCGCGAGAAGAATGAGCGCGATATAGACGAAGGCGTGAAGCGAGAAGAACGCCGGCCCGAAGAAGGGAATGTCTTCGAGGAAGGGAATCCCCAGAGGCGCGCGCGAAGGCAACGCCGCCCCCTGCATGGGCTGCCCGATGAAGGCAGAAAGCCCCGTGCCGAAGAGCGCGAGCGCCAGACCCGCCGCGTACTGATTCGCATGAATGCCGATCGTAAAGAAAGCGAAAAGAAGTCCGAGGAGCATGCCGACCGCAAAGCCCGCGGCGAAACCGAGCGCGAAGCTTCCCGTCGAGAGCGTCACGCCGAAGCCCGTGACCGCACCCATGAGCATGATCCCTTCGATACCGAGGTTCAAGACGCCCGACTTCTCATGAATGAGAATGCCGACGGCGGCGATGAGCAACGGCGTCCCCGCGTTGAGCGTGGAGGAAATGATCGAAGCCAAGAGTTCCATTTACTTTGCCTCCTTGAAGCCCACCCAGCGGAGGCGGTAGAGAATCATCGTGTCGCACGCGAGGATGAAGAAGAGCAAGAGGCCCTGATAGACGCCCGTGATCGAGGCGGGCAGACCCAGACGGCTCTGCGCCAGTTCGCCCCCGAGGTAAAAGAGCGCCATGATGAAGGCCGCGGGAATGCAGCCGAGCGGCGCAAGGCGTCCGACGAAGGCCACGATGATGGCCGCAAAGCCGTAGCCCGGGCTGATCGTGGGCGTGAGCTGCCCCAGAGGACCCGTCGCTTCGATGCCGCCCGCGAGACCGGCGAGCGCGCCCGAAATCAGCATCGAGGCCCAGATGAGGTGACCCGGACGGTAGCCCGCATAGCGGGCCGCGAGCGGTGCCATGCCGGAAATCTTGAATTGGAAGCCGAGCGCCATCTTGTCCATCAGGATCCAGATCCCGAAGGCGGAAATGAGCGCGAGAAGCGCCCCCGCATGAAGGCGCGTGCCTTCGATGAGGACGGGAAGGAGAGCCCCGGAATCAAAGAGCCGCGTCTGCGGGAAACCGAAACCCTGCGGATCGCGCATCGGACCCTGCACGGCCCAGGCAAGCAGAAGCTGCGCCACGTAGACGAGCATGAGGCTCACGAGAATTTCGTTGGCGTGGAAGCGGTGACGCAAAAGGGCCGTGATGCCGCCCCAAACGGCGCCCCCGAGAGCGGAGGCAAGCATGACGAGGATCACGAAGGCGGGACCCGTAGTCGAGTCGGCGCAAAGCGCCACGGCGCCGCCCGCGATCGCGCCCGCGATCAGCTGCCCTTCGGCGCCGATGTTCCAGACGTTCGCGCGGAAGCACACCACGAGACCGACCGAGCAGAGAAGAAGCGGCGTCATCTTGACGGCGATTTCCGTCCAGCCGCGCACCGTCGCGAGCGGTTCAACGAAGAAGGTCCGCAACGCCACGATCGGATCCTGACCGAGGAGCGCAAAGAGCACGGCGCCCGTCACCACCGTCAGAAGAATCGCCACGACGGGGCTCACCCAGCGAAGAGAACGGGCGGGTTCGGGCCGCGCCGTCATTTGAATGGGAAAATTCATGCCGCCTCCTCACTGTTGGAATTCTTATGGCCCGGGCCGCCCGGCCAGAGACCGGACATCCACCGGCCGACCTCTTCGATGTTGAGGCTTCCCTTGGGCACGGCGGGCGAGAGATGTCCGCGATACATGACCGCGATGCGGTCTGAAATTTCAAAGAGCTCGTCGATTTCTTCCGAAACGACGATGATCGCGGCGCCCTCGCTGCGAAGACGCATGAGCGAATTGCGGATGACGGCGGCGGCGCCCACGTCGACGCCCCAAGTCGGCTGATTGACGAGGAGCACCTTGGGGCGCTGAAGGATTTCGCGGCCCATGATGAATTTCTGCAGATTGCCGCCCGAGAGACCGCCCGCGTGCTTTTCCACCGACGGGGTCTTCACGTGGAAGCGCTCCACGACCTTCTTGGCGAAGTCGCGCGCCTTCTTGCGAAGGATGAAGCCCTTTTCCACGAAGTCGTCGCCCGTGAGGTAGGTGTTGACGCGAAGCGGAAGATCGGGAACCGCGGCGTGACCGAGGCGCTGTTCGGGGACATAGCGCAGGCCCAGAGCACGACGCTCCTTCGTGTCGAGGTGACCCACGGGCTTCCCGAAGAGTTCAACCGCCTTCGAGTCGGCGCGGTATTCGCCGCTCGCGGCGGACATGAAGCGCGCCTGGCCGTTTCCGGAAATGCCGGCGATCCCGACGATTTCCCCTGCGTGCACGCTGAGGAGAATGTTCTGAATGCCGCACACGCGTTGCGTACCCGGCGCAGAAAGGTCGATCAGGCGGAACACCACGTCGCCCGGCGTCCCTTCGGCCGCGCGAACGACCGGAGGTTCCTTACCGATCATGAGGCGCGCGAGCGAATCTTCCGTTTCTTCCTTCGGATTGACGGACGCGACGATCTTCCCGGAGCGAAGCACGACGCAGCGGTCGGCGAGCTCGCGGATTTCGTCGAGCTTGTGCGAGATGAAGAGAATCGAAACGCCTTCCGAAGCGAGCTTGTGCAGAGTCACGAAGAGCTTGCGCACGGCCTGCGGCGTCAGAACCGAGGTCGGTTCGTCCAGGATCAGGAGCTTCGGGCGCGTCATCAAAGCGCGGATGATCTCAACGCGTTGACGTTCGCCCATGGAGAGGTCGTGCACCACCGACTCGGGATCCACTTCGAGACCGTAGTTTTCGCCAAGGCGACGCACTTCCGAGGCGATTTCCTCGAGCGTCATCCCCTTGGCAAGGCCCAGCGCAACGTTTTCCGTCACGGTGAGCGTCTCGAAGAGCGCAAAGTGCTGATGCACCATCGCGATCCCCAGATCGCGCGCCTCCGCAGGGCTCGACACGGCCAGGGGAACGCCGTCGAAGACGATTTCCCCTTCGTCCGGCGTCATCGCACCGTAGATGATTTTCATGAGCGTGGATTTGCCGGCGCCGTTTTCGCCGAGGACGGCCAAAACTTCACCCGGAGCGATTTCCATGGACACGTGATCGTTGGCGACGATGCCCGGATACCGCTTGGTAATGTTGCGTAGCTGAAGGCGTGGTGTCATCACAACCGAAGAATTTGGGAACGACAAAAGGCACAGCAAGCACTTCTGCTCAAGCTGCGCCACGGAGCGAAAGCATCGAAGCCCGGGGAGCGGACACGATTTTCTCGGTTGCACCGCATTCTAGGGGATTCAGCCCCCGTCTCGTGGCGGTTTCGTCATGATTTCGTCACACTTTTTGCTTCACGTGAAGATAAATACCTTCTTCAAACTTTTTGCACGATGACTCTTGACAAAACCCCATCCCTCAAGATAAAATTTACTTCTCTTTTGCGCGGCTGTAGCTCAGTTGGATAGAGTATCTGGCTACGAACCAGAGGGTCGTGGGTTCGAATCCTGCCAGCCGCGCCACAAAATTCGAGCGGAGAAGTGGCAGAGAGGTCGAATGCACACCCCTGCTAAGGGTGCAGGTCCAAAATGCGGGCCTCGGGGGTTCGAATCCCCCCTTCTCCGCCACCGCATCAAGCTCTCTCAGAGTCCCTCTGAGAGAGCTTTCTTTTTGCGTATCATCTGAAACCCCGTCACCGTCTCGATCGCCGGAGTCAAGGTCTTTTCCCATAGGACATAGCCCGGACTTTTCATTCGGCTCTCCACGATCAACATTCCGGATTCCGGCGTACAAGATTCCAACAGCTGTAAAACCACTTTTCGTGCCAAAGCATCCGCCACGCTTGAAACAAAAACATTTGGTTTTGGTTCGATGAACCACAGCTTTAACTTTCCACGCACGGCGTCCGGCAAATTCTCAGCAATTACGACTAACATCCCAAATCCTTAAAAATTTCTTCCAAATCCTGAGACAATTTCGAGAGCAAATCAAAATCTACTGCTCTTTTCGTAAATTCTTCCACCAAACGAGCGTTTGTTATCTTCTCTTCTTTACTCGCCAGCATAAAAGCCAGATCGATGGTAAGGATCTCTTTATACAAATCAGAGAGATCATAAATAAAAGGAAGAGGTGATCCTGAATGAATAAAACCAATTCTCGGATCGTAACCGTGTGCGATCACCGAAGATGTAATGACCGCATACAACAGAGAGTTGGAGTGGGTCAGCAAACGGTTCACTTTATCGCTCGCCTCCATCTTTCCTGGAATGTACCTTCTTCCGACCCAAGGAACACCGTACATTTCTGCCTTGTTGGCGTACATGGTCCTTACTCGCCCCCCTTCCATCCCCATCAATGTCTGCAGTGATTTTCCTTCAAGCGATTCATCTGGAAAACGCCTGGAGAAGAGGCGCTTAGCCACGGTCAATCGAATTTCCGGATCCGCCGCACATTTCACTTGTTGCAGTAGATTCCTAGTATCAGTCGTAGGCGTAATCCCGGCGGCATAGAAACGTAAACTATCGTCCCCAACCCAACAAATAGTCGTATTGCTCGAGCTGATCGCCTTAATTGCTTCATGAGTCACAGTTGTTCCCGGACCGAGAAGAATTGTGGCGATCGTTGCAACAGGAATCGCATAGATATCACGATTCGCCCCTACCCATTTCACACTACTGTCATCGACCTCGATTCTTCCATGTTCAAAATACAATAACGGATATCGATCTTTACTTTGCGGGAAAAAGTCCCTAGACAATTTGAAGATCACCTTTCTCACAAACAATCTCCTTTCATTGCGCCATCTTCAAAAAAATCAACATACACCCCCGCTTACGCGGGGAAGACGAAGTAGAAGGGACTGTCCTCCTTGCTCCACCGGAAACACCCCCGCTTACGCGGGGAAGACATCGAGGATCCCGTTCCGAACCGCAAGAATCTGGAAACACCCCCGCTTACGCGGGGAAGACCCGTGACGGACGGCCACGGCTTGACGCTGAAGGGAAACACCCCCGCTTACGCGGGGAAGACGAAGTAGAAGGGACTGTCCTCCTTGCTCCACCGGAAACACCCCCGCTTACGCGGGGAAGACAAGTTCGGCCTCGAGGTTCTGGCGAAGGCTCTCGAAACACCCCCGCTTACGCGGGGAAGACGAATCAATAAGGTTTTCGTCCCTAAACCATTCGGAAACACCCCCGCTTACGCGGGGAAGACAGCAACGAGTTTCGGCGGGCCAAGCGGATCCAGGAAACACCCCCGCTTACGCGGGGAAGACCTATCAAGTCCGCCGATGCGACGGGCGACATTGGAAACACCCCCGCTTACGCGGGGAAGACCGGTTGCAGGGACCTTGGAAAACAAGTGTTGGGGAAACACCCCCGCTTACGCGGGGAAGACCCCAAGTCCACCGTTTGGGCCATTTGTCATGGGGAAACACCCCCGCTTACGCGGGGAAGACTTCTTCAAACGACCACATTCAAAGGACGGCTCGGAAACACCCCCGCTTACGCGGGGAAGACAGCGACACATTCAATCGTTGGAGAAAGACCATGGAAACACCCCCGCTTACGCGGGGAAGACCTTCGACGCGCATGCGCACGTCGTTCGGAGGTGGAAACACCCCCGCTTACGCGGGGAAGACGGGTAGATCCCGTCGTCGAAGAAGATCGGGCGGGAAACACCCCCGCTTACGCGGGGAAGACCGATCACGCGAAGACCCCAGGGACGGATGTCCGGAAACACCCCCGCTTACGCGGGGAAGACCTGCTTGGTGTTCAGTCGGGCGGGAACACTTGCGGAAACACCCCCGCTTACGCGGGGAAGACGAATCGGTGAATTGAGCAAGGTTTCTTGTCTCGGAAACACCCCCGCTTACGCGGGGAAGACGCTCTTCGCGGACTGCGAGGGGTGGTTGCCGGAGAAACACCCCCGCTTACGCGGGGAAGACCAACAGCTTCTTCGACTACTTTCTTCGGAGCTAGAAACACCCCCGCTTACGCGGGGAAGACTCGCTCAGAGCGCGGGCCTGCTGAGTCGTCAGGGAAACACCCCCGCTTACGCGGGGAAGACCCAACATCTTTGCCATGGTTGAATCCTTACGAGGAAACACCCCCGCTTACGCGGGGAAGACCACCCCCATTGTGCCGATCATGGATAACCTTTAGAAACACCCCCGCTTACGCGGGGAAGACTCGCTAATAACGGAGGAATGCGAAGCTCCGTTGGAAACACCCCCGCTTACGCGGGGAAGACCGTTGCCTTAACCAGCTTGGCGACAGCCCTAAAAGAAACACCCCCGCTTACGCGGGGAAGACGCCCGGCTCGAGCTAAACGAGCTGAAAGGATTGGAAACACCCCCGCTTACGCGGGGAAGACCGACGGCGTGGAGGTGGACAAGGACGGACGAGGAAACACCCCCGCTTACGCGGGGAAGACAGCAACATTTTGTGTAAAAACATTCGTTAAAACACATAATGTGCTGTTAAATGTCGATCTTAGTGTTTTCCACTAAGATTCATGACCTTGACGTAACGCCCCACATACTTTTTATGCTCGCCAAACTCTACGGGAACATCGTATAGCAACATGCCCTCCAGATCTTCGGAAGAGGTTTCCGATACTTTTGTCACTACGGATCGCTTCTCCGAATCATCTATTTCTAAACTTTCCGTCAAAGCCTGAAAGGCCTCTTCGTAAGTTCCGAAGATTCCCTGGTAGACCGGGCGACTTGGCACACAAGACTTACGTCCCAAATAGATATCCCATTTCGGACACTTCAGACCAGAGACGAATTCTTCACGATACCTTACGGGGATCTCCAAGATTACCGCGAAATCAGCATCTTGCAAAAACAACCGATAAGTCATCTTAGAGCCACTTACATTTTGAGCTGGTTTTCCTTCGTATGTTTTAGGAATCAATAACTTTTCCCAAGGATCGTTTTTATCGTATGCCGAACCGATCATCTGCATGTCGTCAAGGAAGCTCTTCTCCGCCTTGCCAGAGAGTTCAAAGACCGTCATCGGCAAGGCGTTGCAAAGGGCAAGTCGCTCCCTTTGAGGACCGCCAAGACCGCAGGCACAGAAGATCATGCCCAAAACACCCGATTTGGTCGGGAAGGGTAACGTCCCTCTTTGCCAGAATCTCGAACGATCCCCCCAGCTTTGGAGGGGGCCCTCAAGACGGAGCAGTAAAAAAGCTCTGTCCGTTGTCATTTCTCAATCGCCTCCACGACCTGATCGATCACTTCGTCAATACTTGTCTCTTCGGAAAAGACCACACGCTTTTTCAGGCCGTAGAGTGACCCGGCCTGTTTTTCCTGAACAGTAAGTTGTTCCTCCAACGCCTTAATACTCGGCGTCAGGTAACCGCTCCCCCGACCGCTCACGACGGGTTTGTCAAAGGAGCACTGCATTCTTTGTCCGTTTCGTACCAGGACCTGAGCGTAATCCCAGAGGCAGGAGGCCGACATCGTAGCCTGACGAGCTCCGGGGACTGCCAGGTAAAGCGCCTTAATGAAGGAGGAGACGGCATAACGAATATCCTCTTCAGATTCAATGCCGAGTGTGTCCTTCAACTGCTCCACATTGAGCGAAATGTAACGGTAATACGTCGCCGAAGTAAATTCCGTCGTACCCATATGACTGGACTTAGATCCAATTTCACAGTCATCCAATGCTGTGAAAAAATCCAGATCCTGAATTACTTCGTGCGTCGAAAAGGCGTGACTAAAACTTGCTGCAGCTTCGACATTCATAGACGGTGCTTTAGCCACCATCCGGCCGAACAAACCGATATCTAGACCGTCTTGTACGGTTGCCAAAGACACCTTCTTAAACATCTTCGGTTCTTTCTTCTGCTTCTTGAGTTTCTCGGCTTCCTTTTGCAAGACTTCTGCATCGCAATTTTTCTTCTCGATCAACTGAGCGAGCTCCGTGTACTCAGAGTCAGACAAGAAAATCAAAGAATCATCCGAGAGTTGACCGCCAACTACTTGAGCGCAGGCAATCGCTTTCGATTCCTCGCACCCACGCGAAACAAGTTTCTCCGCCAGCGTCTCAACGATTTTTTTCGTACGCAAACCAAGCTTTACACCGAGGTCGTGCATCTGAAGGCGCACGGCGCGCTTCCAGGACTGCGAGCTCACGCGGGCGCGCGTCACACCTCCGATCACGCAGGATTTGGGACTGCCCGTATCGTCGCGATTCAGACAAGAGACGGGGAAGGACTGCAAAATGTGAAATTCAATGATCATGGCGTTGAGCCTCTCTGAAAGTTATTGCAAAGAAATGGGAATGATCTGCATGAGACCGTAGCCGAAGGCTTTGCCCCGGCCGAAACCGTTGGCCACGGTTTGTTTGAAAAGATCCGCATCGAGCACGCGGACGATGCCGTCCACACGCAGTTCGGCAAAGGTCACGCGATGTCTCTCCTTCACAAAGCGGGTCGCGCTGTAGCGGCCGATTTGCAGGTGAGTGAATGTAAAGCCCGAACGCTCGGCCTTGTCGTGAAGCCATTTTTCCAACTCGCCGCGCGGCACCGCCTGACGACGACCGTCAACACATCGACAGGGATTGACGTCCATCCGAATGCGATAGATTTCATGCTCCAAAAAGGAGTCGGGAAGCTTTTTAACCATCACACGGACGTCGTCGGGCAAGTCCTCCGTCAAAGGAGGACGATTGCCGAGAAGCAACACTTCCCGCCCCGCAAGATGTTCTCCACGGTCCGCCCACTGCACGTCGCGCGCAAACGGGCCTTTCCCGTCAGTTTCACGACACGGATACAGGTCGAGCACCATGCGGTGAAGTGAGTAGCGATCCCGAATCCGAAGTCTCCCCATGGCAGTAGGTTTTAGGATGATTTTCCCGGCATACAGTTCACTCATCTCCCTCTCCCTCTTCTTTTTCGAAATCCGGCTTCCGCGCCCTGTCCTGGATAGAACGATAGAAATCCTTCACCCATCGAGCCTTTACCGCATCTCTACAATCGTCACCGAATTGAAACTGAATCAAATCATCTAAAAGCTTTACGTAGTCCAATTCACCTGGCCTGCGGGTCCGAATAAGACGAAGGTACGGACGCAATACACGACACAGTTCGGAAACGTCGCGACATACTAGGAGTCGTCGCAAACGTACCGTTGCAGGGTGTCGCTCCAATTTTTGTTCATCCAACAACTTTTCGTTCTTTTCATCACCCCAAGCAAGGGGGAGCAATTTTCCAAAGGAATACGTACCGTTTATTTCCTTTTCCTCAAGGGCTATAGAATTCCCTATTAAGAGATACACGGAACGAATATCTTCATATTCTATATCACAAAAAGAAACAAGATCCCCCCATACAGCAGTTTCCCGAATACTACTCCCAGCATTTCTCATACGAGAACGAAAACTGGCGTCATCCTTTTTTCTACGAAAAACATACTCAACAAATGCCTTGGCTCTTTCACTCATTCACTCAACCTCTATCATAAATTCCATAAAAATTCGGTTCGTTCCTGCAGCTTGCCATTAACTGCCTCGGCGTACCACAAGGACAATTTCTTCTGAATTCACTCAACGCAATTTTGCAAATTTTCTCATGAAGATTTTTAGCATCCAATCCTTCACACACCTGGACCAACTCAGAAACCAATTCTCCACACTGAAGCCAAAATCCTTCTCGAACACGTTGAGTCTGCTTACTCAACTTTACCTTCTTAGATTGAAGTTTATCGATATCTTGATTAGATGAGTTTTTGTCTTTTGAAGCACTACCACAAGATTGAAAATACATCTCTGATGCTCTTACCAAACGTTCAGCAACCTGTTTTAAACAATCCATTTCAACTTGATAGCGCACATAAAACAGCGACAAACGAAAATCTCTAGAAAACCTAATTTCAGAGTCAACCACACCATCTTTCATACTTAAAAATTGTTCCTTACCTTGAGATGAAACCTGCAACCCAAAACACCACAAACCAGCCAAGTTAGATTTTCTTGCATTAGCAAATTTTACATTTAAACATTGATAATCAGGAGCTGGAGCACAAAAATTCAAAATTGAATCCAGTTGTCTCCACGGCTGATTCATAGTATTTGCCGCTAGAGCACTGTAGAGATGTTGCTTTACACCACTCTCCTTTCTCACGGTTACTGAAAAATCGACATGCCCTGTAGACACATCTGGCATAACAACGCCACTCGTGGAATGAAGAATCTCTCCATCTAAAAAACAAAACCGAATCATTGGGATAAGATGACCAAAATAAGAGCGACTCAATCTCCTTGCCATCTCACCATCTTCCATCGGTAAAGCTTCCCAGGGAGGAATACCTATTTCATCTACATAAGCTACCTCTTCGAGCAATTCTTCCGACATCAAAGAAAGACGCAATGTCTCAAAAAACGTATCTCCCAACACAAATGTATGCAAGACTCCCTCCTTGCCAAGAGCCGGGCAAAGTGGTGCCACCGCATTTTTATTAAATCCTTTCCTAAGCACGATTTTAGAATCTATTTTTGTGCGGAAATATGACATTATGCAGTGCATCAAAACAATCTTTGCTTTTCTAGCATCATCCAAATCCTCCTCCATCACATTCGACTGAAAAACTACAGTTGTATTACCAGAGCTTGCACCCGGAACATACGCAGAGATAGGAAGTTGTTTATCTTTCGAGGCTCGGATATCAGGATATTGTAGAAAGGGGTGTTCAGGATCATAGAGATCGAAGAGCTCCCGTTTTTCTTCTAGATAACGGAGGACAGCCGAGCAAAGCCCATCGTCATCCAATTTCTCCCATTCCCTCTCTGTTTTTAATCGACAAGCTGCCTGACAAACCGCAACAAGAAAACGAAACAGACAAAAACGATCAATCGCATTTTCCTGCAACGCAACCGTTCCGCCTTCCTGAAAAATAGACCGTAAGCTCAGGACACCTCGGTTCGTACGAATCCACGGTTCATCCACCAAGTTAAAACTTTTCATCTCCACTCCAACGTTTCGTTGATCGGTTCAGAACATTGTTCATCACTCATGCGTCACTTCGCGTCGCATTCAAACCAAAGTCCGAATTTTTTCGAATACCGGCCGTCCGAGTCACCCGTGAGAGGATTGATCAGGCGTTCTTCCTCCAACAAACGCAACGGCATCGACGAAAACCGTCCGGCACTCCGGAAGAAACGGCTTGCACTTTCCGACCATCCGTCCCAGGCTTTGCAGGTGCAGCCCGGGAATACCCGCTCGCAACGAAGAATCCGTTCTTCCGCCCAGACGGCCAGTTCTCCAGGATTCTCGGGAATTTGGTCGAGTTCCGATTTTCGGATCACCAACACTTCGTGTGTCGGCAACTCGATATATCGCGTCGAAGGTTCCTCGCGTTCGGACTGCCGATTGGTTTCCTCACTCTCGGCC
Organism: uncultured Sutterella sp.; assembly: GCA_949282745.1. Lineage (GTDB taxonomy): Bacteria > Pseudomonadota > Gammaproteobacteria > Burkholderiales > Burkholderiaceae_F > Sutterella. The sequence goes on from CASDQM010000026.1 coordinate 24,556, forward strand.
GCTGCAATTTTCCTTTCGCTGTCCTTTTCCATTTCCTTCTGCAGACGATGCATGACGGGATTTCCGGACTCATTCCGCTTTTCGTAGACACGTTCGAGAAGTTCTCTCACCGATTCCGGGAAGGCCTGCGCTCTATCCGTCGGCAAAGAACTCAACACCTCGTATGTTCTGGCGAGGACATAGGGATAATAGACGGCACTCGGGAAAGGACAATCGGGATCGTCAGACGGATCCGTCAGTATCACGGTCTCGGCGCGTGTACAAGAAGTAGGACGAGGCGTATTGGCGTGTCGCCAAAGACGACCGATCCGCTGAACCAACATATCAAACGGAGCGAGGCGGCTCACCAAAAAATCTGCGTCCAGGTCAAGCGACTGCTCGAGTACTTGCGTTCCGACCAGGACCGAACCCTTGCCTTGATTGCGGCTTGCTTTCCCGGCCTTGCCATAAGCGTTCGTCCAAAACGTTTCGTTTTTCCGACGCTCGATAGGACGAAATTTGGAATGCAGAAGACCGAAAGGAAGCCCCTTCGACTGAAAACGTCGGGCAATGTCCTGCGCCTTTCTCACGGTGTTCTCGATCCAGAGGACCCGTTCACCGCTTCGCACTCTGCGGACGACTTCTTCGAAAATCGGTTCTTCCTGTTCACTCAGGCGCAACCAAACGGGGTGGTTTTCTTGAGGAGCGACCTGCCACTCGCGGACCACAATCTCATCGGTCTTCACCGTGCAGCGCAGTGCGGAGCGGTGTTGTTTCCAAACAGAAGGATCTTCTTCCAAAAGACTGGCCAAAGTTCCGTCGGTGAGCGTCGCACTGAGAATGACGACGACCGCCTTCAAGGTCCTCAAATCCTGCAACAGTTTTCTGATGAGTTCCGAGGTATAGGTATCGTAGGAGTGAATTTCATCGAAAATCACCACCTTGCCAGCCAGGCCCGCCAAACGCAACGAAGAGAACCGAGCGGGAAGAGAAGCAAGTAGCGCCTGATCTACGGTTCCGACGGCGAAAGGAGCCAACAATGCCTGGCGATTCGGACGGAACCAGTCTTCTCCCGGAGCTGCATCCATTCCCATGCGCAGGGCGCTCGTTCTCGCCCCACCGTGCAAAAGTCGCACGGTCTTTTTCTCTCCGTACAAAGCGGCGACATAATCGCGAACGCGGTCGACCATTCGGTTGCTCGTTAGCTGCGTGGGAAGGGCAAAGTACAAACCGTCCGCGTCGCCTCTCGCGAGGGCCTGCGTCGCCAAGGCCAGTGCCGCTTCCGTCTTGCCGTAACCCGTCGGCGCCTCCAACACGTAGATCCCAGGACCTTTGTAGAGGCTACTTACTTCAGCCTGCAGACGTCTAGGAGCGTATCCGAAAAGATCCGAAAAATTCGTCTTCTTGACTGGGGTGATGTGGTAAAAACCAGCATCCTGCAACAACTTTGAGGCGATCTCCCGTTGCTCACCCTGCGGATACGAATTCTCCTTCCGGGAGGCGATCCAGTCGGAGAGAACCAATGCACCGGCCCACAGCTTGCGGATCACTTTATTCTCACAGATGGAATCCGAGAACTGGAGCCATTGCTCATTTCCTCCCAACTCCTTCAAGATTTCCTTGGTAAGAGCAATGCGACCGTTCTGCCAAAGCGAACCACCGAGATAAGCCTCTGCTCCCAAAACCTGCGTTCCCCCCTTTTCATGATGGCATCCGACCGTTTCGTGCGCCAACAAATGATTCGCATGAAGATCAAGCAATACAGCAACACTCACGGCTTCGTGGCGGATTTCCAATTTTGCCTTCATGCGTTCGGACAGCCCTGATTCCAACAAACGGAACCATGAAGGATCTACGTTAAACGCGTCAAACCACATCCGCTTGTCCTCTACCGAAACATGCTTCAAAAGCTTATTAAGGAAGAGGGGATTGACTTTCCCGACATCGTGCACACCAATCAAGCCGACTAGAGTCTCAGGGAGTAACTCGTCCAAAGCATTCCAACGTCGTAGGTTGCGAAATTGCCGGAATACCTCGCCAGCGAGGAGTCCGTGCTGCAAAACGCTGACACCAGCTTTAGTCTTTCCGTCGGTAACGACAGACTTGGCAGGAAATTTCTCCCATGTAGTCTCTTCAATCATCGTTTCTCTCTTCTGACGGCGAATCTGAATCAAAGCTTCTTCCCACTCATAGTAGGTGAAGCGCTTGCTGTACATCGAGAAAGCATACCGTGATTTCAACACCACAATTTACTAGACACAGGATCGCTGAAACGACAATTGAATTCAAATCACAATTTCTCCAAAAAATCCCTTGCTACACAATATTTTTAAGAGAATCAAAATTGTTGCCTCCTATCCACATGAAAGAGCTTCTTGCAAAAAATTTTGTCGCATGACTGCCAACGAGCACCGTCGCCAACCAGAACACCTCGCTCGAAACCTGCAGGATCGCCCTCACATAGGAGGCACTCTCTAACACAAGCCACAGCAACTTCCCTCACTCAAATTTCTTGGTAAGGCATAAAAATCTTTCGACCTACTTCTTTTTATCAAGCTACACCTCTCGGATGATCGATTCCGTCCTCTTCTACTACCTTCTGAACATCTCCATTCTTTTCATCTGAGAATAATTCTCAAATAAACAAGATTTCATCAATCGCTGCTCTATTTATGAATAGCGCATATGTCGCACCCAGAGAGCCTTTCACAAGAAACCGTGAGGTCCTATCGTTTTCCCCGATAAAGCACTACCTCCTTAGGCTTCCCCTCCCCTTCGGCTCCAATCCGTGATCTTTTTCTCCTCCTTTCGAAGACTGGGCAACAAGGGGAAAAACGAAGAAACTTTGGGCCTACGACGAGAACGCATTCTCTTTTTTCTATGAGAACGAGGATTCCCGTCATCCAATGCCCGGCTGTGCCGGCCCCCTCTTTCGTCGGCGCCTACCGCCGACGGCAACTTTCCCCAAGGAGGATTTTTCATGGAGCTCTCCCGCAGAGGATTCCTAAAGCGAGGCTTTCTCTTGGGCGGCGGCGGTCTCGCCTCTTCCCTCTCCGGCGGCGCGTTTGCCGCTCCCAAGGAGAAAAAGGTCTACAAACTTGCGTCTGTCACGGAAAGCACTTCGATTTGCTGCTACTGCTCCGGCGGCTGCGGCACGATCTGCTCGACCCGTGACGGCCAACTGATCAATTTGGAAGGCGACCCGGACCATCCGGTCAACCTCGGCGGCCTCTGCCCGAAGGGCGCCGCCATGTGGGGCCTGCGCAATGTGGTGACGAAGGACCGCAAGGCCAAGCTGCATCCGGACCGCGTGCTTTATCCGCTCGTCCGCCGTCCCGGCAAGAAGGAGTGGGAGCGCATCTCGTGGGAAGAAGCTCTTGACGGCATCGCCCGCCGCGTCAAGACGACTCGCGACGCCACCTTTGTGGAGCAGGAAGACGGCGTCACCGTCAACCGTTGCGACGGCATCGCCTCGCTCGGCGCCGCCCAGCTCAACAATGAAGAGGCTTGGTTGACTCAAAAATTCAACCGAACCCTCGGCATCGTTGCGATCGACAACCAGACGCGCGTGTGCCACAGCTCGACCGTCGCGGGTCTCGCCCCGAGCTTCGGGCGCGGCTCGATGACCTCGCACTGGTGCGACTTCCAGAACGCGGACGTCATCCTGTCGATTGGCTCGAATAACGTGGAGAACCATCCTTTGTCGTCGCGCTGGGTCGAACGCGCGCAGGACCGCGGCGCCACCTGGATCGTGGTCGACCCGCGCTTCACGCGCTCGGCCGCGCAAGCCGACATTTACGGGCGCATTCGTCCGGGGAGCGACCTTGCCTTCTACGGCGGGCTCATAAACTACATCCTCACGAAGAAGCTCTATCACCGCGACTACATCGTGGCCTTCACGAACGCCGCCTGCCTCCTTCGCAAGGACTATGAGTTCGATCCGAACACCGGGCTCTTCTCGGGCTGGGATCCGGAAACGAAAACCTACTCCGACGAAACCTGGGGCTACGACGTCGACCACAAGGAAAAGTGGGACACGTCCGACGGCTCCGCCTTTGCGTGGGTGCGCGATCCGGGTACGCCCCAATTCACGACGCCCGACCTCAAGGTTCTGAAGCGCGACGAAACGCTCACGGACCCGATGTGCGTCTTGAACGTCATGGCCCGTCACTACGCCCGCTACACGCCCGACGTCGTGGCGGAAGTGACCGGCATGGACAAGGACGTCATGCTGAAGATCTGGGACGTCTACGCCTCGACGGGCCGCCCCGACAAGTCGGGGTCGATCCTCTACGCGCTCGGCCAGACGCAGCACTCCTACGGCAGTCAGAACTGCCGCGCCATGTGCATCGTGCAGCTTCTTCTCGGCAACATCGGCATCGCGGGCGGCGGGATCAACGCCCTTCGCGGCGAACCGAACGTTCAGGGTTCGACCGACGTCGGCGCTTCCTGCCATCAGGCGCCGGGCTACCTCTCCTGGCCCACGGGCAAGTCGCATCCGACGCTTCGCGCCTATCTCGAAAAAGAAACGTACGCGGCCGGTTACTACAGCAACAAACCGAAATTTTGGGTGTCCGCGCTCAAGGAGTGGTTCGGCGACAACGCGACCGTCGAAAACGACTACTGCTACGACCTTCTCCCGAAGATCAGCCCGAAGAAGTCCTACGGCGACTACGCGACGATCACGACCTTCAACGCCATGCGCGACGATCGCACCAAGGGCTACTTCTGCTGGGGCATGAATCCCGCGCACTCGACGCCCAACGCCAAGCACGCCCGCAAGGCGATGGCGAAGCTCGACTGGCTCGTCGTGGCCGACTGGTTCCTCACGGAAACGGCCACCTTCTGGGAAGCGCCCGACATGAATCCCGAAGAGATCCAGACGGAGGTCTACTTCCTGCCGGCCGCCCTCATCTATGAAAAGACGGGTTCGATCAATAATTCGGGACGCTGGATTCAATGGAGAGAGCAAGCGATTGAGCCTCCGGGAGAGTGCAAGTCGGACTTCGAGATCATGGAACTCCTGTTCGAGCGCATCCGCGCCCTCTATGAAAAGGAAGGCGGCGCCAACCCCGATCCGATCCTTAAGGCTCAGATGAGCTACAAGATCGACGGCAAGTACGACGTGCGCGCCCTCTGCTGGGCCCTGAACGGCTTCGACGTCAAGACCGGCAAGCTCCTCAAGGGCTACGGCGACCTCAAGGCCGACGGCTCGACCGCCTGCGGCATCTGGGTCTTCTCGGGCTACTACAACAACGAGGAAGCCAAGCTCGATCCGATGAAGCAGCCGATGACGCGCCGCTCCAAGGAAGACCCCACGGGACTCGGCCTCTATCCGGACTGGTCCTTTGCGTGGCCCGCGAACCGCCGCATTCTCTACAACCGCGCCTCGGCCGACGCCCAAGGGAAGCCCTGGAATCCCAAGCGCGTCCTCGTCGAATGGGACGGCCAAAAGTGGAAGCAAAACGACGTGGGCGACTTCGTGACCGCGCTTCCGCCCGACACGAACGCCTTCTTCATGACGTGGGAACAGCACGCGCGACTCTTTGCGTACTCGATGGGAGACGGTCCCCTGCCCGAACACTTCGAGCCCTGGGAATCGCCCACGAAGAATGTGCTCAACGGCCGCAACAACGCCCCGATGACGCTCTACACGGACGATCCCTCCGTGCAGCGCGCGAGCGCCGAAGAGTTCCCGTACGCCGTGACGACCTACTCCGTGGTCGAACACTGGCAGTCGGGCACGCAGACGCGCAACATCCCGTGGCTGAACGAAATCATGCCGGCGAACTTCATCGAAATTTCCGAGGAGCTCGCGCGTGAAAAGGGCATCAAGAGCGGCGACTTGGTCCGCGTCTGGAACAAGCGCGGCAGCGTCAAGGTGCAGGCCGTCGTGACGATCCGCATGCAGCCCATGAAGGTGAACGGCAAGCTCACGCACGTCGTCGGCATGCCGCACCACTTCTCCTGGGCCACGAAGCTCGCCACGGGCGACAACGTCAACGACCTCACCCCGAACGTGGGCGACCCGATGTCGTTCATTCCGGAATACAAGGCCTTCCTTGTCAACCTTGAAAAAGCCGCCTGAGGCACAGGAGATATCTAAATGGCTCAAAAAGAAATCGCCATGCTCTTTGACTCGTCCCGCTGCACGGGCTGCAAGGGATGTCAAGTGGCGTGCAAGCAGTGGAACATGCTGCCCTCGCCCATGGGACTCAACGAAAACGTCTTTCACGGGTCGTACCAGAATCCGCCGAACCTGAACGGCGACACGCGCCTCGTGATGACCTTCGACGAAAAGCCCTCGGGCGACAAATACCGCCCGATCAATTGGGCGATCGGCAGGCGCTCCTGCTACCACTGCACGGACGCGGGCTGCGTTCAGGCCTGCTCGTCGGGCGCGCTCTACAAGACGGAACAGGGCGTCGTCGCGTTCGATACGGAAAAGTGCAACGGCTGCACCTTCTGCCAGTCCGCCTGCCCCTTCGACGTGCCGCGCTTCCGTCCGACGGACGGCCGCATCGACAAGTGCACGATGTGTCTCGACCGTCTCGAAGAAGGCGAAGTCCCGGCCTGCGTCAAGACCTGCCAGCCCGAAGCGCTCAAGTTCGGGCCGCGCGAGGAAATGATCGCTCTTGGGAAGCAGCGCGTCGAATTTCTCAAGGCCAAGGGCTTTGAAAAGGCCGAGCTCTACGGCGAACACGAAATGGGCGGTCTGCACATCCTGCAGGTCTGCAAGTACGGTCACGAAGCCTACGGTCTTCCGACCGACCCGAAGCCCGACACGACGCTCGCCGCGATCCAGGCCATGAAGCCCGTCACGGCCGTCGGCACCGCCGCCGTGGTCGCGGGTCTCGCCGTGAGCTTCCTCGCCGCCGCGGGCTACCGCCGCAAGAAGGTCTCGATCGAAGAGGCCAAGGCCGGCTGGACCCCCGAACAGCGCGCCAAGGCCGACCGCGAGGTCGCCGAAGCCCTTCGCCGCGAGTCGGCCGAATAACCGAGGAGGAATTACGACATGACCCGCTACATTCAACGTCATTCGCTGCTCACGCGCGTCACCCACGGCGTGGCCGCCATCGCGTGCATTCTCCTGGCCGTCACGGGACTCTTCGTCTTCGTGCCGAGCCTCGGGGGCGGCATCATGGGAGGCGACTTCACGCATACCATGCGCATGCTGCACCGCGTCCTCGCGATTCCGTTCGTCCTCGTGCCGCTCTTTGCGATTCTGAAGAGCCCCAAGGGCTTCGTTCACCTCATGCGTGACGACGTCTTCGGGAAGTGGGACAAGGACGACTTCGCCTGGGCGATGAAGTTCCCGCTCTACCTCTTCGCGCCGGGCAAGGTTCACATGCCGCCGCAGCATCACGTGAAGTCGGCGCAGCGTCTCGCCGACGGCGCGCTGATCTTCTTCTGCGTCTTCCTCACCGTCTCCGGGATGATCCTGTGGCTCAACACGGGGCTTCTCCCCGACGGCAGCTGGAAGGTGACCTTCAGCCCCGAGACGCTCCTCGTCGCGCGTCTCGTGCACGACGTCTTCTTCTTCCTCACGGTCTTCGTCGGGATCGCCCACATCTATCTCGGTGCGGGGATCTTCCAGCCGTACCGCGGCACCGCCCGCATCATGTTCGGCGACGGGAAGGTGAGCGAATCCGATGCCGCCTATCACTGGGGGTATTGGGCCAATGAAGAATTGGCGCTCGGCAAGAACGTCACCGTTGAAAAGGATCCCGTGAAGTAAACGGGCTCCAACCGAAGCGGTCCGTCCAATCGGACGGACCGCCCGAAGGAAAGCGCCGCATGCGACGCTTTCCTTCGGTAACCCACCGCAAAAGGAAACACCATGCAGAAACGTACGCTTGAAGCGGCTCTTCAGAACGTCTCCGTCGACGACCCGGTCGTGGCCGACCGTCTCGCATACTTCGGTCCGGCGCTTCTCAAGGTCTGCGAAGTCGCCCGTCGTCTTCCGACGGCCGACCTGCCCGATCAGGCGCGAATCGAAGAAGCGCTCGTCCGCCCCGACCGCACGCTTCTCGCCGACGGCCCCGTTGCGATCGATCCGGCGGAATTCGAAGAGGTCGTTCGAGAATTCGCCCGCGTGCTCCACGACGCCGCGCACGCCGAAGGGAGTCTCTCGGACGCGATGAAGGCGGTCGACTGGACGCGCTTTACGACGCCCGACCTCGTCGAGGTCGCCCGCACGCGCCCGTCCGACTATTTCGACCGCGTGGAAGAGTTGACCGAAGGGGACGACCTTCTCTCCTACTACATCCTCCCCGTTCTCGGCTTTGCGCTTCGCACCTTCCTCGATCGATTCGCCGCGCAGGCTTCGGCCGCCTTCGATCGAACGGACGACGTGACGGACCATGACCGTCCGCTCGCCTGCCCCGTCTGCGGCGGACTCCCCGACTTCGCGTCGGTCCATGCGACGCCCAAGAACGGCAACGTCAAGCACCTTCACTGCGGCACCTGCGGCGCGCACTGGAAGTTCGAGCGCATCCGCTGCGCCGCCTGCGGCACGAGCGCCGTGTCGGACCTCTCCTACGTGCACGACGAAGCCGATCCCGCCCGACGCCTGCACGTCTGCAAGGCCTGCGGCGCGGCGACACCCACGTTCTTCGCTTCGGGCGACGCCGAATCCTTCTCGCCCGAAGTCGAGCGCCTTCGCCTCACGGGGCTCGAAGCCGCCTACGAAGAGAGCCGCGCCCAATAAGACCGTACACCGACGAATCTTTGAGGAGTCATCATGAAGACGACCGTTCAGAACCCTTTCCCCTCCGCCGCCCTTTCGTCCGGCTCGGGTCTATCGCCCCTTTCGGAAGGCTTCCGTACGGTGGAGACGCGGTCGCTTTCGCGCCTGGACCGCGCCGATCGGGACTGCGTGGCCGAAGAGGTGCCCGTGGCGCTCGTCTACAACGGGATTTCCCATGCCGTCATGATGACGACGCCCTTCGACCTCGAAGCCTTTGCGGTGGGCTTCACGCTCGCCGAAGGGATCTGCCGGTCGGTCGACGAAATCTTCGACATTGAGATCCGCGACGCCTGCCGCGGCAAGGAGGCGGCGATCACGATTTCCTCCGAAGCCTTCTGGAAGCTCAAGGACCGCCGCCGCGCGATGACGGGGCGCACGGGCTGCGGTATCTGCGGAACGGAGAACCTCGAATCGGCGATCCGCCCGGCGCCGACGCTTCCGACGACGCAGACCTTCGATCTGCGCCACTATGAGCAGGGACTCGGTTACCTCGAAGACGTCGAGGCGCTCGGAGAATTGACGGGCTGCACGCACGCGGCCGTCTGGGTGAATCCCGACGGGACGCTCGCGGGCGGCGTCGAAGACGTGGGCCGTCACGTGGCGCTCGACAAGCTCCTGGGGTTGCGGGCGCTCAACGGTTGGAAGGATGGTGCGCTTTTCGTGAGCTCGCGCGCCTCCTACGAAATGGTTCAGAAGGCCGCGATGTGCGGCGTTGAGATTCTTTTCGCCGTGTCGGCCCCGACGGCGCTCGCCGTGGACCTTGCCAAGCGCTCGGGCCTCACGCTCTCGGCCTTTTGCCGCCCCGGTCGCGGGACCGTCTACACCTATCCCGAACGGCTCGTGCGAAGCGAAACGCCGCACTGATACGCGGGAATTTACGCAAAGGGCAAAAATCGGGCGGGCGAAGGCAACTTTTCCCGCCCGTCGCTTGCCGAAGAAAAGAAAAGTTCCCTAGAATGGAGTCCATATTCCCGAGTAAATCCCTCAGGAATAAGGACTTTTCTTTTTTCCGAGAACAAATTCGAAGGTGACCCTCATGGCCTCCGCATCCAACCCCGCCGGCTCCAACGCGACGCTGCGCATTCTGATCTTCTATGCCGCGGCGATCGCGCTCGGCGTACTGAACGGCTTCTACGGAACGGACCTCTCCATTCAGGCGGGCGACTTCCTGTCGTCCGTCTTCATCCGACTCTTCAAGTTCATCAGCATCCCGATCATCGCGGTGTCGCTCATCTCGACGCTCGCGCAGCTGGGCGAGAGCCGCGAGTCGGGCCAGATCTTCCGCCGCACGATCTTTTACACGCTCTTTACGACGATCATCGCCGCGACCGTGGCGGCCGCGCTCTTCCTTCTCTACGCGCCCGCCAACGTGTCGCTTCCGACGGAAGCGGGAAACGTTCCGAAGGTGGTCGAGCACTCCTACTTTGAGTACGTGCAGTCGGTGATTCCCGACAACTTCCTCTCGCCCTTCCTCTCGGCGAACGTGATTTCTGTCCTTCTGGTCTCGGGTGCCATCGGTCTCGCTCTCTCGCAGCTCGAAAAGGATTCGCGTCCGAGGGAAGTCCTCACGGCCTTCTTCGCGGGCGCGCAACAGATCCTCTTCATTCTCGTTTCCTGGCTCATCAAGATCCTTCCCCTCGGGATCTTCGGCTTCGTCACGGTGCTCTGCCGCGATCTGCAGGCGGGCGTTTCCCTGGGCGGCCTCGGCACCTACTTCGCCGCGATCATCACGGCGAACCTTCTGCAGATCTTCGTGATCCTGCCGGCGATTCTCCTCGTGAAAGGGATTTCTCCGGTGAAGACCTTCCGCGCAATGCTGCCCGCCCTCACCGTCGCCTTCTTCTCGAAGTCTTCCGCCGGGACTCTGCCCGTCACGATGCGCTGCGCAGAAGAAAACCTGCGCGTGCGCAAGAGCGTCTCGGGCTTCGTGCTGCCGATCTGCACGACGATCAACATGAACGCCTGCGCGGCCTTCATCCTCATCACCTGCGTTTATCTCATGCAGAACGCCGGGGCCGAGATCACGATCGGCACGCTCGCGAGCTGGATTCTCATCGCGACCGTCGCCGCCGTCGGGAACGCGGGCGTTCCGATGGGCTGCTTCTTCCTCGCGGCGAGCCTTTTGGCGAGCATGAACGTCCCGATTCTTCTCATGGGCGTCATCCTCCCCTTCTACGCGGTGCTCGACATGCTGGAAACGGCTGAAAACGTCTGGTCGGACAGCTGCGTCGCCAAGATGGTCGACAAGGACCTCTACGGCGAACCGGGCGAGCCGTAATTCCCTGAACCCTTCCGCATCCCCCAACGAGTCCCTTCGCCTTTCCCGAGACGGAGGGACTTTTTTGCGCCGTCTTTACGCCAAACGACCTCGACACAATCCTTCGTACGTGTGGCACGGAGCCGCTCAACGCTGTGAAGACGTCCCCCAAGATCCGGACCTAAGTGCGGACGAAGCTGCCGATGAAAGCGTTACCGACAAAAGCGGATAGTTGATAAACGCTTGTTATCCTTTGAGGCTCTTGCGATATCAAGAGAAAAATTTTCCTTTTAGCGAAAAACTCTGGACGCACATCTCCCGGTCGGAATCGTAACGGCCTTCGCAGATGCAACCACCGATGACCAAGTTACCGACGAAAGCCGATAGTTGTTCGATCCTCGTTATCCATTGACGCTCTATCGACAACGAGAGAAAAAACTTCTGATCGGCCGAAAACTTCGGCGCGAAAAATCCCCGGTCGGAGTCGCAACGGTCTCCCAGAGACGCCCCCAACCGCGGCTTATGCTGTCAAGGAAAGTGTTACCGACAGAAGCGGATAGTTGGCCAACGCCTGTTTTTCATTGGGGCTCAGGCGATATCGAGAGAAATATCTTCCATTTAACGGAAAACTCCGGGCGCACAACCCCCGGTCGGAATCGCGAGGGCCTGCGCAGATGCAACCACCGATGACAAAGTTACCGACGAAAGCCGATAGTTGTTCGATCCTCGTTATCCATTGACGCTCTAGCGACAACAAGAGAAAAACCTTTTAGATCAGCCGAAAACTTTGGTACGAAAAATCCCCGGTCGGAGGCGTGTCCGGCCGGGGAATGCGTTACGGCTCCCGTCGCGAGGACAGGTTGTGCGGGTGATCAGCTTCCCGCGAGGGCTTCGAGAGGCGCGGCTTCGCGCGGGGCCGTGCGGTCGGCCCGTTCGGCGCGGCTTTTGCGAACGCGCTGCGTCAGGTGATAGACCACAAAGCAGAGCACCGTGAACGGAATGCCGCAGTAGAGAGCGATGCGCTGATCCGGATCGAAGCCCATGCCGACCATGACGGCCACGCAGAGGATCGCCCCCATGACGGGCACGAAGGGGAACCAGGGGCTCTTGTACTTGAGTTCCGAGAGATCATGCCCTTCCACGAGGAACTGCTTGCGGAAGCGGTAGTGCGCAATCGAAATGCTCAGCCACACGGCGACGGTCGAGAAGCCCACGATCGAGGTGAGGATCACGAAGACCGTATCGGCCGCCATGACGCTCGAACCGAGCGCGAGGAGCCCGCCGATCATGCTGAAGGCCAAGGCGTTCACCGGCACGCCGCGCTTGTTGAGCTTGGCGAGGCTCTTCGGCATCATGCCGTCCTTCCCGAGCGCCCAGACCATGCGGCCCGAGGCGTAGAGGCCCGTGTTGGCCGAGGAGAGGATCGCCGTGATGATGACGAAATTGAAGACGTCCGCCGCGTACGGAATGCCGAGGTTTTCAAAGACCGTGATGAAGGGGCTCTTCGAAACCGTCACCTCTTCGGGGGCGACCAAGGTCGCGACGATGAGAACCGTCCCCACGAAGAAAACGACGAGGCGCAGAAGCGAAGCGCGCACGGCGATCGGAATCACGCGTTCGGGCGCGTCCGTTTCGCCTGCGGCGACGCCGATGAGCTCGGTCCCCGAATAGGCAAAGCAGACAGTCACCATCGTGAAGAGGAGCGGCGCAAAGCCGTTGGGCAGAAGATCGCCGTCCCCCATCAGGTGCATGAGGCCGGGCGAGCCCGACTCGCCGAACGGGATCACGTCGAAGAAGGCGCAGGCCCCGAGCACGATGAAGATCTGAATCGTCACGACCTTCACGATCGAGAGCGCGAATTCGCTCTCCGCGAAGAACTTCGTGTCGATGACGTTCAGGAGGTAGATGATCGTGCCGAAGACGACGCACCACACCCATACCGGCACCTGCGGGAACCAGTACTGCATGGCAAAGCCCACGGCCGTGAAGGCCGTGCCGAGGGTGACCGTCCAGTTGAGCCAATAGAGCCACGCCACGGCAAAGCCCGAGGCGGGCGAGATGTACTTGCTCGCGTAGAGATGGAAGGAACCGGGTTCGGGATGCGCCACGGAGAGCTCTCCGAGGCTCAGCATGATCAGATACACCATGAAGGCGCCGATCAGATACGCGACGATCGTGCCGAAGGCACCCACGTTCGCGATGACGTGACCCGTTCCGAAAAAGAGTCCGCTGCCGATTACGCCGCCGAGACTCAACATGATCAAGTGGCGCAACCGCATCGAGCGCTGAAATTGGGACTCGTTGTTCGCCGTAACATTTTGGGAATTCATTGACTTCGCCTTTCCCAAAAGTGCTGCGTTTGCGTTCTAGCGCCGAGGGTACAGGCTGTTTACCCAAGGACTCAGGATCTTGTCTTCGACGAGTGATCTCGCTTCGAAGCTAGTCCGACAATCGCAACTTGTTTCTGAAAGACGGCCGTCGTCCAAACGGTCCGCCTTGCGTTTTTGTCGAGCGGTTGTCTCCGCTCGTACGGTGGTCGAGAGACGCGTCCGTCCTTCGACACGCGAATCATAGGGTGAAAATTTTTCGAGGGCAAGCCGAAACGGGCAAAAATTCACCCCGCAGACAAAAATTTTCCGGCCCCTTCACCGTCGACACTCTGCATTCTCTTGCAGCACAATGGAACACCAGAATTCCCCTCGTGAAATTTTTCGTGTCTTTTTCCCCACTTGGAAGAGAAAAACCCCGGCCGAATCGCTTCGGTCGGGGCTTGGGATCGCATCAGTCGCGGCGGTTTCTCGCCTTGGGAGCGCGCAGTCGCTCGGGAACCCGGTAGAGGTCCGAGCGCTTGGGCTCGAACGTGGGCTTGGCGCCGCTCTCGAGTTTGGGCGACGGATAGAGGTCCACGATCGAGAGATCGCCCTTTGCGTTGGGTCCCCCTTCGTAGCGAAAGAGGACCTCGTTGGGGCGGATCATGTAGAGGTGGCGCCTTGCCTGCTCCTCGATCGCCTCCTCGCGGTTTTCGAGCGAAAACACTTCGGCGGCGAGCTCTTCGTTGCGAAGACGAAGGGACTCGTTCACCCGGTTTTGCTCGGCGAGCGCCGTCTCGAGCATCGCAAGCCGCGCGTGGCTGCCCTCCTCACCGAAGAGCTGCCAGGTGACGATCGCGAGGCCCGAGGCGAAAAACGCGAGAAAGAACCAGGAGCGCATGCGCTATCAGCGACGGATCGAGTAGAAGGCGTCGAGGCCGGGATAGACGGCCACTTCGGCGAGGTGTTCCTCGATGCGAAGGAGCTGGTTGTACTTGGCCATGCGGTCGGAGCGGCTCATCGAACCCGTCTTGATCTGACCGGCGTTGAGGCCGACGGCGATGTCGGCGATCGTGCTGTCTTCGGTTTCGCCCGAGCGGTGCGAAATGACGGAGGTGTAGCCCGCGCGCTTGGCCATTTCGATGGCTTCGAAGGTTTCCGTGAGGGTGCCGATCTGATTGACCTTGATGAGAATCGAGTTCGCAACGCCCTTTTCAATGCCTTCCTTGAGGATGGCGGGGTTCGTGACGAAGAGGTCGTCGCCCACGAGCTGGACGCGTTCGCCGAGGGCCTTCGTGAGCTTCGCCCAGCCTTCCCAGTCGCCTTCGGCCATGCCGTCTTCGATCGAGATGATCGGGTACTTGTCGCACCAGCCCTTGAGAACGTCGATCCATTCTTCGGCGGTGAGCGAAGCGCCCGAGGACTTCTTCATGACGTAGCGGCCTTCTTCGAAGAATTCGGAGGAGGCGCAGTCGAGACCGATCGCGATGTCCTTGCCCGGTTCGTAGCCCGCGGCGCGGATCGCTTCGAGGATGAGTTCGATCGCCTCTTCGTGGCTTTCGCACTTCGGAGCGAAGCCGCCTTCGTCGCCCACGGCCGTCGACATGCCGCGGCCGTTGATGATCTTCTTCAGGGCGTGGAAGGTTTCGGCGCCGTAGCGCAGCGCTTCGCGGAAGGTCGGAGCGCCCACGGGAATGATCATGAATTCCTGCAGGTCGAGGTTGTTGTTCGCGTGCGCGCCGCCGTTGATGACGTTCATCATCGGGACGGGCATCTGCAGGGCGCCCATGCCGCCGAAGTAGCGGTAGAGCGGCATCCCCGCCTCTTCGGCGGAGGCGCGGGCCACGGCCATGGAGACGGCGAGAATGGCGTTGGCGCCGAGACGGCCCTTGTTGTCCGTCCCGTCGAGGTTGATCATCGTGCGGTCGATGTAGGCCTGATCGGTCGATTCGAGACCGAGGAGCGCGTCGGCGATTTCACCCGAAACGTTGGCGACGGCGTTCAGAACGCCCTTGCCGCAGTAGCGCTTCGGATCCTTGTCGCGCAGTTCGATCGCTTCGCGGACACCGGTCGAGGCGCCCGAGGGAACGGCGGCGCGGCCGACGGCGCCCGATTCGAGCCAGACTTCGGCTTCAACGGTGGGATTGCCGCGGCTGTCGAGCACTTCACGGCCGATGATGTCAATAATCGCACTCATGATGTTTCCTGTTGAGACTGAGAGGAAAAAGGTCTAGCCGCGCTTTAGCGCGCGGCGTCGCAAATGGTGTTTTCAAGGAAGGGACGGGCCTTGACGACGCGGTCGATTTCAACGAGCGTCGAAAGGAGCGCCTTCATTTCGGAGAGCGGCACGAGGTTCGGGCCGTCCGACTTCGCGGTCGAAGGCGTCGGATGCGTTTCCATGAAGAAGCCCGCCACGCCCACGGCCGCCGCCGCACGGGCGAGGACCGGAACGAACTGGCGCTGACCGCCCGACGAGACGCCGTTGCCGCCGGGGAGCTGCACGGCGTGGGTCGCGTCCATCACGACGGGGACGTTCGCCTCGCGCATGATGGCGAGGCTTCGCATGTCGGCGACGAGATTGCCGTAGCCGAAGCTCGCGCCGCGTTCGCAGGCCATGAAGCGGTCTTCCGAGAGACCGGCTTCGCGCGCGGCGGCGCGGGCCTTTTCGATGACGTTCTTCATGTCGCCCGGGGCGAGGAACTGTCCCTTCTTGATGTTGACGGGACGGCCCGAGACGGCGCAGGCGCGGATGAAGTCCGTCTGACGGCAGAGGAAGGCGGGCGTCTGCAGGACGTCGACCGATCTTGCGACGACGGGGACTTCTTCGGCCGTGTGCACGTCCGTGAGGACGGGCACGCCGATCTTTTCACGGACGCTTTCGAGGATGCGCAGGCCCTCGTCCATGCCGGGGCCGCGGAAGGACGCGCCCGACGTGCGGTTGGCCTTGTCGTAGCTTGCCTTGAAGATGTAGGGAATGCCGAGTTCGTCGGTCACTTCCTTGAGGGTGCCCGCGATGTCGAGGGCCATCTGCTCGCCTTCGAGCACGCAGGGACCGGCGATCAAAAAGAAGGGGCGGTCGAGACCGACTTCAAATCCGCAGAGTTGCACGATGGGTCATCCTTCCAAAAAAAAATTCGATACCGAATTGTAGGAAAACCGCCCGCAGAAAGCTTCTGCAGGCGGCTTTGGGTTCGCAACGAAAAATTACGCCTTCTTATTGGCTTCGGCGTGCGCGATCGCGGCCTCGATGTAGGCCTTGAAGAGCGGATGGCCGAAACGCGGGTTCGACGTGAATTCCGGATGGAACTGCACGGCGAAGAAGAAGGGGTGACCCGGGAGTTCCATCATTTCGGGAAGGTTTTCCGTCGGGGTGCGCGCCGAGAAGACGAGACCCTTGTCTTCGAACTGCTGCACGTAGGCGTTGTTCACTTCGTAGCGGTGACGATGGCGTTCGGCCACGACGTCGCCGTAGATCTTGTGGGCGAGGGTGCCGGGCTTGACGGGCACTTCCTGACGGCCCAGACGCATCGTGCCGCCGAGGTCGGACGATTCGTCGCGCTTCTGCACGGAGCCCGTGCGGTCCTTCCACTCGGTGATGAGGGCGACCACGGGGTGCGCGGTGTCGGGTTCGAGTTCGGTCGAGTTGGCGCCGCCCAGGCCGCAGACGTGGCGGGCGAATTCGATCACGGCCATCTGCATCCCAAGGCAAATCCCGAGGAACGGAATATTGTTCATGCGGGCGTATTCGATCGCCTTGATCATGCCTTCGGTGCCGCGCTTGCCGAAACCGCCCGGAACCAGGATGGCGTCGAGGCCTTCGAGGACGCCCGTGCCCTTTTCTTCGATTTCGCTCGCGTCGATGAACTTCGTGACGACCTTCGTTTCGGTGTGGATGCCGGCGTGCGTGAGCGCTTCGTTGAGGGACTTGTAGCTGTCGGCGTAGTCGACGTACTTGCCGACCATGCCGATCGTGACCTGGCGCTTCGGGTGCTTGAGGCGATAAACGATGTTTTCCCAGGCCGAGAGGTCGGCGGGCTTCGTTTCGAGACCGAGCTTGCGGCAGACGATGTCGTCGAGGCCCTGGGCGTGGAGCATCAGGGGCACTTCGTAGATGGTCGACGCGTCGGCGACGCTGATGACGCAGTCCATCGGAACATTCGAGAAGAGCGAGATCTTCGCGCGTTCGCCTTCGGGGATCATGCGTTCGGCACGGCAGAGAAGGAGGTCCGGATAGACGCCTTCTTCACGAAGCTTCTGCACGGAGTGCTGCGTGGGCTTCGTCTTCAATTCGCCGGCGGACGGAATCCACGGGCAGAGCGTCAGATGGATGAAGCAGGCGTTGTTGCGGCCCACGCGGAAGGACATCTGACGGACGGCTTCGACGAAGGGGAGCGATTCGATGTCGCCCACCGTGCCGCCGATTTCCACGACCGCGACGTCGGGATCGCCCGCCGCCTTGGCGCCGCGGACGATGTATTCCTGGATTTCATTGGTGATGTGCGGAATCACCTGCACGGTCTTGCCGAGGTATTCGCCGCGGCGTTCCTTGCGCAGGACGCTTTCGTAGATCTGCCCCGAAGTGAAGTTGTTCGTCTTGTGCATCTTCGAGGAGATGAAGCGTTCGTAGTGACCAAGGTCCAGGTCGGTCTCCGCGCCGTCTTCCGTCACGAACACTTCGCCGTGCTGGAAGGGCGACATCGTGCCCGGGTCCACGTTGATGTACGGGTCGAGCTTGATCATCGTGACCGACAGGCCGCGGGACTCGAGAATGGCCGCCAAAGAAGCGGCGGCGATGCCTTTACCGAGAGAGGAGACAACGCCGCCGGTGACAAATACATACTTGGTCATGAGAAGCCTCGTAATGCAGGAACAGCTTGAAAACAGGGGGATTATACGAGCAAAGCCCTCGGGAGCAAAGCCCTCGGAACCGCTCGGATTTCCGCATCGGAGGGGCCGCTCGAGGCGCCCGGTCCGTACGGGCATACAAAACGAAAAAGCCCGGAACGCAAAAATGCGGACCGGGCCGTTTGGTCGGGATGTCATTCTATCAGGGTTTGCGCCGAAGACAAGCGGGAAACCGAAGAATTTTTTCAGATCTTTCCCGCGAGATCGAGTTCGGGCGCGGGGGCTTCGCGGGGGTCGCCCGAGAAGTCCTCTTCGCAGAGCCCCTGCGCGCAGACGGCGCAGGCGGCCTCGTTTCCGGAAAAGACCCATTCGGGCTGCACCGTCACGTGGTCGATCCCGAATTCGCGCGAGAGGCCCGTGCGAAGCGCGTCAAGGATCTTGGGCCAGCACTCGTGCGATTCGATCGCGACGTGGCACTGAATGGCCCCATGCCCGGGACTCATCGTCCAGACGTGGAGGTCGTGCACGTGCACGACGCCCGGAATCGTTTCGACGAAACGCCCCACGGCCTCGTAGTCGACGCCCTCGGGGACGCTGTCGAGGAGCACCCGCACCGAATCGCGCAGGATTTCGTAGGTCGCGTGCAAAAGGAGACAGCCGACGATCATCGAGAGGATCGGGTCGACGATCGAGGGACCGCCCAAGGCGATGATGAGGCCCGCCGCGATGGCGGCGACCGAACCGAGGAGGTCCCCCATGACGTGCAGGAGCGCCGCGCGGGTGTTGACGTTCTTCTTGTCGCGGGAGAGCGACCAGGCGACGCCGAGATTGACGAGGAGCCCCGCGAAGGCGATCCCCATGACGGACCAGCCGCCCACGGCCTCGGGTTCGGCGATGCGGCCCGCGGCCTCGTAAAAGAGCCAGCCCACGACGACGAGCATCACGAGACCGTTGATGAAGGCGGCGAGCACTTCGACGCGGCCGTGCCCGAAGGAGTGGTCGTCGTCCGCTCCGTGGCGCGCCACCATGTTCGCGAGGAGCGCAAAAAGAAGACTCGCCGAGTCCGTCACCATGTGCCCGGCGTCGCCGATCAGCGCAAGGGAATTCGCCCAGAGGCCGCCCACGAGTTCCAGAAAGGAGAACCCGAGCGTGAGCGCCACGGCGAAACCGAGAACGCTCGTCTTCACCTTGTCGGCGACGTGAACGTAGGCGCTGTCGCCGCGTCCGTGGCTTGCAAAGCGGTCGTGCTCATGAGGAGCGGGAGTGGTGGTTTCCGGCATGACGGTCTCGAAGAAAAGAAAATTTCGAACCCTACATTCTACGGATCCGGACGCGAAAAAACAAAGAAAAAGAGGGACCGCAACACTTGCGAATCCCTCTCATTTCTAAGCGTGAAAAAGAACGCTTCTTACTTCGAGAGCATCGGCGCCACGCCGTCGGCCGTGCCGATGAGGCCCGCCTTCGAGTAGATGCCGAGCTTCTGGCGCGTGTCGGTGATGTCGAGGTTGCGCATCGTCAGCTGACCGATGCGGTCGACGGCCGTGAACATCGAATCGCCCTTTTCCATCGTGAGGCGCGACGGTTCATAGGTGAGGTTCGGCGACACGGTGTTGAGGATCGTGTAGTCGTTGCCGCGGCGCAGTTCGATCGTGACTTCGCCCGTGATGGCGCGCGCGACCCAGCGCTGGGCGCTTTCGCGCAGCATGATCGCCTGGCTGTCGAACCAGCGGCCCTGATAGAGGAGGCGGCCGAGCTTGATGCCGTTGATGCGGTACTGCTCGATCGTGTCTTCGTTGTGGATGCCGGTGACGAGACGTTCGTAGGCGAGGAAGAGAAGCGCCATGCCCGGGGCTTCGTAGACGCCGCGGCTCTTGGCTTCGATGATGCGGTTTTCAATCTGGTCGCACATGCCGAGACCGTGACGACCGCCGATGCGGTTGGCTTCTTCCATGAGGGCGACGGGGTCGCCGAAGGTCTTGCCGTTCAAAGCGACGGGAACGCCTTCCTTGAATTCGACCTTGACGACTTCGGGCTTCACCTCCACGGAATCGAGCCAGTGGGCGACGCCCATGATCGGTTCGACGATCTTCATGCTCGTGGAGAGTTCTTCGAGGTCCTTCGCTTCGTGCGTGGCGCCCAACATGTTGGAGTCGGTCGAATAGGCCTTCTCCGCCTTCATGCGGTACTCAAAGCCTTCGGCCTGCAGGAAGGCCGACATTTCGGCGCGGCCGCCGAGTTCGGTGATGAACTGCACGTCGAGCCAGGGCTTGTAGATGCGAAGATTCGGGTTCGCAAGGAGGCCGTAGCGGTAGAAGCGTTCGATGTCGTTACCCTTGTAGGTCGAGCCGTCGCCCCAGATGTTGACGCCGTCTTCGCGCATGGCGGCGACGAGCATCGTGCCCGTCACGGCGCGGCCGAGCGGGGTCGTGTTGAAGTAGAGCGAACCCGCGGTCGAAATGTGGAAGGCGCCCGCCTGAATGGCGGCGAAGCCTTCGTGGACGAGCTGCGAGCGGCAGTCGACGAGGCGGGCCTTGATGGCGCCGTATTCCATCGCGCGGCGCGGAATGGCTTCGTAGTCCGTTTCGTCGGGCTGACCGAGGTTGGCCGTGTAGGCATAGGGGAGCGCGCCCTTGTTCTTCATCCAGCGCAGCGCGGCGCTCGTATCCAAACCGCCGGAGAAAGCGATGCCGACCTTTTCGCCAACCGGAACACTCTGCAAAATCGTCTGAGACATAGGTGACTTCTTCCGTAAAAGTGAGGGACCCGAATGAGGGAGTTCGTTAGAGAGGATTATCCCCAAGGCGAAGAGCCGCTTTGGCGGGCTTCGGCGCTTTTTCGACCTTCTCCCGACAAACGCAACCGCCCTCCTATGAATCCCCTAGAGAGCTTCCCGCACTTGCCAACCAATCCCCGCAATTGTCGACATTTGGGCCGTTCCTCGGCGCCCATTCCGAGGCTTGTCTTCCTACTCTCTGCGGCGCTCGAGCAAAAATCGCCTTGACCTCCCGTAAAAATCCCTAGAGAAATTGCTTAGTGCCCCCGCTATAGTGTTCCTGCTCGCGGACGCAACCTCCGCGATCCTGTCACATTTCGGGCCTTCGGGCCCTTTTTGAGGAGAAATGACCATGAAGATTTCCAAGACGCTCGTCGCCGCCGCCGTCACCGCCATCTCGGGCGTGGCCTGCGCCGCTTCGCTTCCGAACGTCGCCGTGCTCGCCACGGGCGGTACGATCGCCGGCGCCGGCACGTCCGCCACGGGTTCGGCCTACACGGCCGGCAAGGTCTCGGTGAATCACCTCGTCGCCGCCGTGCCGCAGCTCGCCGACATCGCGAACGTCACCCCGGTTCAGGTCGCCCAGATCGGCTCGCAGGACATGTCCGACGAAGTCTGGCTCACGCTCGCCAAGACGATCAATCAGGACTGCGGCAAGTATGACGGCTTCGTCATCACGCACGGCACCGACACGATGGAAGAAACGGCCTACTTCCTGCAGCTCACGAAGAAGTGCTCGAAGCCGGTCGTCATGGTTGGCGCCATGCTTCCCTCGACGGGTCTCTCCGCCGACGGTCCGCGCAACCTCTACAACGCCGTTCTGACGGCCGCCACGAAGGAATCTGCTGAATACGGCGTCGTCGTCGCGATGAACAACACCATCGTCGGCGCGCGCGACGTCATCAAGACCAACACCGTCCAGCCCGAAACCTTCCAGGGCGGCAACTACGGCCGTCTCGGCACGATCTTCAACGGCAAGGTCCGCTATGAAGTGAAGCCCCTGCGCGTCGACCACAAGACGCCGTTTGACGTGACGAACCTGAAGTCCCTGCCGAAGGTCGGCATCGTCTACAACCACGCGGGCGTTGAAGGCGTTCAGGCCGAAGCGCTCGTCAAGGCCGGCTACAAGGGCATCGTGAGCGCCGGCGTCGGCAACGGCAACATCCACAAGTCGATCTTCCCGGTCCTTGAAAAGGCCGCGAAGGACGGCATCGCCGTGGTTCGTTCGAGCCGCGTCCCGACGGGCGCCACGACGAAGGACGCCGAAATCGACGACAAGAAGTACGGCTGGGTGTCGTCGGGCGACCTCAACCCGCAGAAGGCCCGCGTCCTCCTGCAGCTTGCCCTCACGAAGACGACCGACTGGAAGGAAATCCAGAAGTACTTCGACCAGTTCTAATGGTCTGAAGGCATCGGGGAGCCTAGGCTCCCCGACGCAAGGTTTCCTCCTTGATTTTGAATGCCCCAAAAGCCCTTGGCCTTTGGGGCCTTCTTTTTGCCCGCCTTCGGGGGCCGCGCGGCCCCTTTCCCTCGAACCGAAGGGAAGGTCCGTCAGACGGTCTTGCCCGAGGACGACTTCGCGTCGGCGTCTTCCGCAGGCGCCTCGACGCGCTTATCCGTCTTTCCGGTCTTTTCGGCCTTATCCGACGAAGTCTTCTCTTCGCCCTTCTCTTCTTCGGGCTCCTCCCAGTAGGGGAGCGTGAGCGTAAAGGCGGCGCCGCCGAAGCGCGAGGGCATCGCAAAGATTTCCGCGTCGTGCGCACGGGCGATCGTGCGGCAGACCGAGAGTCCGAGGCCGATCCCCGCGCCCGAGGCGGCCTGGCCGCGCCGGAAGGGGTCGAAGAGGCGCTGGGGATTTCCTTCGGGAAGGCCCGGCCCGTTGTCCGACACCGTCACGGCCACGCGGTCGCCGCGAAGCTTCGCGCCCAGAATGATGCGCGAGCCCTCGGGACAGTACTTCACGGCGTTGTCGAGCAGATTCACGATCACGCGCTTCAGAAGCTCTTCGTCGCCGTCGAGCGGCGGGAGATTTTCTTCGAGGTTCCACTCGATCTTGTAGCCTTCGAGTTCGGCTCCCAATTCCGCGATCGCCGACTCAAAGAGCGCGCGGACGCCCACGGGCGCGCGGTGAAGCTCGAAGTCGGAGGACTGAAGTTTCGCCATGTCCTGCAGATTGATCGCGAGGTGCTCCATGCGGCTGGCGCCGTCAAAGAGCTTTTCGGCGTCGGCGACCAGGTCCGCGGGCGCGCCCGAACGTTCGACCTTTTCCAAAAAGCCTTCGCTCGCCTTCTTGAGGAGCGTGATCGGCGTGCGAAGGTCGTTCGAGAGCGACTGAATGAGGCCGTGGCGCAGACGCTCGGATTCCATCGAGACGAGCGTCTGACGGGCTTCGGACGCAAAGCCGATGCGAAGGAGCGCCTGGGCACCCAGACCCGCGAGCGTTCCCACGAGGCGGCGCTGCGTGAGGTCGAGCGACTCCCCTTCGCGGGGCGCCAAGACGAGGACCGCGAGGACCTTGCCGCCCGCCATCATCGGGAGGTACCAGTAGGGCGAGGACGCAAGCGTATGCGTGCCGGAACCCGCGGGCTGACGATGATCGAAGCACCAGCGCACGATCCCGGGGTCGACGTTTTTGAGGACCATCTCGAGGCGCTCGAGCCGCAGGGTTTCGTCGTCGTCCGCGGTTTCGGGGACCCAGAATTCGGCTTCGACTTCGAGGTGATGACGAAGCGTGCCGGACACCACCTTGTAGGCGTCCTCTTCGACCAGGACCTGCGAGAGTTCGCGCGAAGCGTCAAAGAGCATGCGCGTCTGATGTTCGCGCTCGTTGGCGGCCTTGGCCATGTCTTCGCGGTGGGCGACCAACTGCCCGGCGACGAGCCCCACGACGAGCATCACGGCAAAGGTCACGACGTACTGCGCGTCGGTGACGGCAAAGGACCAGCGCGGTTCGATCGCCGTCAGGTTGAAGATCAGAACCGAGAAGACCGCGGCGAGGGCCGCGGAGACGCTCCCGAAGCGCACCCCGCAGAAGAGGACGCAGAGGAGATAGACCATCGCCTGGTTCGTGGGCTCCATCACGTCCCAGAAGGGCGTGAGAACGAGCGCGCCCGCCAGAACCGTGAGCATCGCCTGCCAGACGCCGGGGCGTCCGAAGTCGAATTCGGCGAACCAGCGCTTCCACCCCGAGCGGGACTTCTTCACTTCCTCCGTGTCGGCGAGAACGAGCACGTTGAGTTCGGGGGCCGCACGATGCAGATCCCGGCGGCGGTGACTCACCGAACGTTCGCTTGTTCCCACGATCGCGACGAGCGAAAGATTGTGTTCGCGCGCATAACGCGCGACCGTCTCGCCGTAGCGCCCCGCGAGGACGTCGCTTCGTCCGCCGAGTTCCTCGACGTAGTCGAAGAACTTCGTCACCGCCTCGCTGTCGGAGCGCTCGTTTCCCATCCCGTCCATCCAGACGACGTGCCAGGGTGATGAAAGGGCGCGCGCCATGCGGGCGACCTCGCGAACCGACTCTTCCGAGACGGATTCGAGAACGAGCAAAAGGCCGTAGTGGGTGTCTTCGACGCTGCTTCGCGTGGAGCGCAGGCGCTCGGAGCGGATCTGCGTCTCCATGCGGCTTGCCATGGCGCGAAGCGCGAGTTCGCGAAGCGCAATGAGGTTGCTCTTTTTGAAGTAGGCGTCCTTGGCGCGCTCGACCACCTTCGGGAGATAAATCTTCCCCGCCGCGAGGCGCGCGAGGAGGTCGTCCGGAGGCAAGTCGATCAACCGCACTTCGGAGGCGCGGTCGAACATGCGGTCGGGGACCGTTTCCGTGACGCTCACGCCCGTGACGCGCGCGACGACGCCGTTCAAGCTCTCGAGGTGCTGAATGTTGAGGGCCGTCCAGACGTCGATCCCCATGTCGAGGATCTCCTCGATGTCCTGCCAGCGCTTCGCGTGGCGCGACCCCGGCGGATTGCTGTGGGGCATTTCGTCGATCACGACGACCGACGGGCGGCGGCGCAGAATTTCGTCGATGTCGAGCGTGTCGACGGAAATCCCGTTGTACTCGATGCGCTTTCTCGGGAGGATTTCAAGCCCCCGCGTGAGCGCCTCGGTGTCCTTTCGCTTGTGCGTGTCGACCCAGCCGATGAGAACGTCGAGCCCGGCGTTCTTTCGCTGATGGGCTTCGGCGAGCATCGCGTAGGTCTTCCCCACCCCCGGCGCCATGCCGAGAAAGATGCGCAGTTTGCCGAGCGTCTTTTCCCGCGTTTCGGCGAGCATCGCCTCCGGATCGGGGCGCAGGTCTTCCTGGGTCATGACGGCGTCTCCTCAGTGGATTCGGGTTTCTTGAGCGTCTTCCCCTCCTTCTTCATTTCGGCGAGCACGAGCGCATTCAAGTCCGAAACGTTCACGAGGCGCTCAAAGCCGAAGCGGATCATCTCGCGGCGCATCACGCCGTGGACGAGTTCGTCGAGCCGTTGGGGGGAGAGCCCCGTTTGGCGGGCGACGTAGGGAATCTGATAAATCGCGGCGCGCATCGGAAGGTCCGGGTCGACGCCCGAAGCGGACGCCGTCACGAGCGCGACCGGAACGGGATCGCTGCCGCCCACGCGGGCGCGCCAGAGGGCGGCGCGCTTTTGCACGTCCTCGGCAAAGGCGGGGTTCGTGAGCGCGAGGTTCGACCCCGTCGACGCGCCCTTTCGGGCTTCCGGCAAGGGGCGCCCTTCAAAGAGCCCCGTGTCGCGCCAGTCGACGCCGATCCGCACGTTTTGCGACGCGAGCTCCGGCGTCGCGAAGGCTTCGGCGTTCTTTGCGCCCGGCAAAATGTCGGCCGCGCCCGTCACGAGAGCCGGATAGACGACCCCGAGAAGAAGCACGGCAAAAACGAGAACGCCCAGGGCCCGGAGCAATCGAACGAGAAAATCCACGGCGCCTCCTTTAGAACCAGCCCGTCAGGCGGAGAAGTTGATCGATGAGCGCGATCCCGACGAAGGGCGCGGCGATGCCGCTCACGCCCCAGACAAGGAGGTTTCGCGTCAGGAGTTCCGACGCGCCCACGGCGCGCGGCTCCACGCCCTTCAAGGCGAACGGCATGAGAAGCGGAATCACGAGGGCGTTGAAGATGACGGTCGAAAGAAGCGCCGACTCGGGCGAAGCGAGGCCGAGGACGTTCCAGCTCGCAAGGACCGGGTCGGTGGTGCTCAGCACCGCCGGAACCACCACGACGTACTTCGCGAGGTCGTTCATGAGCGAGAAGGTCGTAAGCGCCCCGCGGGTGATCATCATTTCCTTCCCCGTTCGGATCACTTCCATGAGCTTCGTCGGGTTCGAGTCGAGATCGACCATGTTGGCGGCCTCTTTGGCCGCCTGCGTGCCGCCGTGCATGGCGAGCGCCACGTCGGCCTGCGCAAGCGCGGGCGCGTCGTTCGCGCCGTCCCCGGTCATGGCGACCAAGTGCCCCGCCTTCTGGAAGGCGCGGATGGCGGCGAGCTTCGACTCGGGCGTCGATTCGGCGATGAAGTCGTCCACCCCGGCTTCCGAGGCGATCGCGGCGGCCGTGAGGCGGTTGTCCCCCGTGATCATCACGGTCTGCACGCCCATGCGTCGCAGTTTCGCGAATCGCGCGGCGATGTCGGGCTTCACCACGTCCTTCAATTCGATGAGGCCCAGAACCTTTTCGTCGACCGCGATGACGAGCGGCGTCGATCCGCGCGAGGCGATGGCGTCGACCTGCCCCTGAAGCGAATACGGGAAATAGCCCGAAAGCCGCGCGACGCGCGCCTTGATCGCTTCGGGAGAGCCCTTTCTCAGCTGCCGGCCGTCCTCGAGATTGATCCCCGACATGCGGGTCTGCGCGCTGAAGGGCACGAAGACGCCCTCTTCCGGGGGTTCCAAAGCGTCGGGATCGAGTCCGAGTTCGCGGGCGGCAAGTTCCATCACCGAGCGCCCTTCGGGCGTGTCGTCCGCGTAGGACGTGAGAAGACAGGCTTCGAGAAGCGTTCGGCGGCTCACGCCCGAGACGGTGTAAAGACGCGTCGCGCGGCGGTTCCCGAAGGTGATCGTCCCCGTCTTGTCGAGAAGCAGAATGTCGACGTCGCCCGCCGCTTCGACGGCGCGCCCCGAGCGCGCGAGCACGTTCGCGGCGAGAAGACGCGTCATCCCGGCGATTCCGATCGGGCTCAGAAGGCCGCCGATCGTCGAGGGAATGAAGCTGATGAAAAGGCCCGTCAAGAAGGTGAAGCTCAGGGGCGAACCCACGCCCGAGCGCGAGACCGTAAAGAGCGACACCGGCAGAAGCGAGGCCGTGAGAAGGAGATAGACGATGGTGAGCGCGATGAGAAGGACGGAGAGCGACGTTTCGTTGGGCGTCGGCTTGCGCTCGGCCCCTTCGACCATGCGGATCATGCGCTCGACGAAGCCTCCGCCGCTTGCGATGCTCGGGCGCACGACGAGCCAGTCGGAGAGAACCGTCGTGCCGCTCGTGACGTTCGCGAAGTCCCCGCCCGCCTCGCGGATCACGGGGGCGGATTCGCCCGTCACGGCCGATTCGTCCACCGAGGCGACCCCGGCCACGACTTCGCCGTCGCAGGGAATGACGTCGCCCGGAAGGACGAGCACGAGGTCGTTGCCGAGAAGCGTCATCGAGTCGACCACCTGATGCGGCATGTCGGGCCCGAATTTGTCGGACGCGTTCACGATGCGCGCGGGCGTGCTCTGACGAAGGTTTTTGAGGGACGCCGCCTGCGCGTGCGCCCGCCCTTCGGCGAGGGCCTCGGCGAAGTTCGCAAAGAGGACCGTGAACCAGAGCCAGCCCGAAACGGCGAAGGCGAGTCCCGCGGGCTCTTCGGAGAGTCCGAGAAGGCTTGCGACGCCGACGGCGAAGGTGAAGAGGGCGCCCAGCCACACGAGGAACATCACGGGGTTCGCCCACTGCACTCTCGGGTGGAGCTTCACGAAACTCTGCTTGAGCGCGTCTTTGAGGAGCTCTTCGTAGAGCCGGGCGGTGAAACGGGGAAACTTCATCGCGGACTCCCTCAGAGAACGAAGTACTCAAGCTGCTCGGCGGCGGAGCCGAGCGCCATGAGCGGGAGGTAGGTGAGCGCCCCGAAGAGCAGGATCACGCAGGCGAGGAAGACCGCAAAGAGCGGACCGCTCGTCACGAGCGACCCCTTCGAGTGGGGCGTGCGGCGCTCGAGCCCCACGTCGCCCGCGAGCGCGAGAAGAAAGCCGAGCGACCCCGCGCGGCCCGCGAGCATGGCGATCCCGAGGCCGATTTCAAAGAAGGGCGAACTCGTGTCGAGCCCCGCCATGGCGGAGCCGCTGTTGCTTGCGACCGACGACCAGGCGTAGAGGATTTCCGTGTAGCCGTGCGCGCCGGGATTCGCGACCGCCTCCTGCGCGA
Source organism: uncultured Sutterella sp. (assembly GCA_949282745.1). Taxonomy (GTDB): domain Bacteria; phylum Pseudomonadota; class Gammaproteobacteria; order Burkholderiales; family Burkholderiaceae_F; genus Sutterella. The sequence continues at coordinate 52,861 of CASDQM010000026.1, forward strand.
TCGGCATGAGAAGCGTGACGATGAGACCCGTGAGCGCGACCACCGGCACGACGAGCGTCGCGAGGGCGGCGAGCTTGATCGAAGAAACGCCGAGACGTTTTCCGAGGTACTCCGGCGCGCGCCCGATCATGAGGCCCGCAATGAAGACGGCGAGGACCACGTAGACGGCAAGCGAAATGAAGCCCGCTCCGGCCGATCCGAAGACCCCGCCCGTGAGCATGAGAAGAAGGAGCACCATCCCCGCGCCCGGGGCGAGCGTGTCGAGAAGATTGTTGACGGCCCCCGTGCCGCTTGCGATCGACGTCACCGTAAAGAGCGCCGTGTGCGCCAGGCCGAAGCGCGAGTCCTTCCCTTCCGTCATGAAGCCTCGGGCGTCAATGCCGTATTGGGCGAGGAAATTGCCCGCGGTGATCTCGTCGTGCACGAAGGAAAAGAGCGCGATCGCAAAGACGATCCACATCGCCCAGAGAAGGCTTCGGCCCTCGCGGGCGTCGCCCGTGAGCTTCGCGAAGGTGTGCACGAGCGCCACGGGAATCGCGAGCATCCCGACCGAGGCGGCGAAGTTGACGCCCGCCGACGGGCTCGCAAGGGGATGCGCCGAATTCGCGCCGAAAAGCCCCGCGCCGATCGTGCCGATCGTCTTGACGGCCTCGCTCGAGGCGGCGGGACCGATCAACTGCGACGCCTCGCGTCCTACGGCGTTGACGACTTCGACCGAACCGATCCAGGCCTGCGGCACGCCCATCAGAAGAAGAAAGAGCGCGTAGAGCGTGCAAAGCGGAAAGAGGACCCAGAGGAGAATGCGAAGGAGGTCCACCCAGAAGTTTCCGAGAACGTTCGTGGCCGACAGCGCGAAGCCCCGCATGACGACGAAGGCGACGGCGATGCCGCTTGCGGTCGAGACGAACTGCGCGACGCCGATCCCGATCGCCTGCGAGAAAAGCGAAAGCGTCGTCTCGGGGGAATAGGCCTGCCAGGCCGTTCCGGAAATGAAGGAGGCCGCCGTGTGCAGGGCCGTCACGAAGGGGACGCCCGGGAGTCCGTCGGGATTGCCCGGCAGATGCCCCTGAAGAAGGAGCACCGCCACAAGAAAGACGTAGGCGAGAACGTGAAAGAGAAGGACCGAGAGCGCGTAGTCGCGCCAGTTTTCCTGCGCGTCGGGGCGAAGGCCGAAGGCCTTCAAAAGCCAGCGGTCGGCCGTTGCGACGCAGGCGGGCGCACGCCCCTGGGCGAGCGGCAGAAACCAGAGTCCCAAGGGCCTTCCAATGATCGCGAGCGCGAGGACGAAGAGTGTGAAGAGTTCAAGCGTGTCGAGCATAAACCGTTACCGCAGAGGCCTCAGGCACGCCACAGTTCGTAGAACAGACGAAGGAGCAAAACGAGCACCGCCGCGAAAAAGAAAAGCGTATCGATCACTCGAGACGACTCCCCGTAGAAAAACCAAAACGCATGAGAAAGCGGGTGCCCGGATGAGCACCCGAAAATTTCCCCACATGTTAGCCCATCGGGAGGATCTCGGGGCGTTCGGATCGTGTCCGACTTCTCGGGCCGCCAAACAAATCGAAAATTTCTTTTCACGGACCCTTGACAAACTTTTCAAATTTCGGTATAGTTCACGTCCTGCACTTCAGAACGCGGCTGTAGCTCAGTTGGATAGAGTATCTGGCTACGAACCAGAGGGTCGTGGGTTCGAATCCTGCCAGCCGCGCCATTTGATCTGCAGAACAATTTGTGAAAATGCGCGGCTGTAGCTCAGTTGGATAGAGTATCTGGCTACGAACCAGAGGGTCGTGGGTTCGAATCCTGCCAGCCGCGCCACTTTTCCACAGGAAGGAAGCTCGTCTCGAAAGAGATCGGGCTTTTTTTGTTGCCTGAAGAATTCTTTCCTTTCTCCTCTCCCCCTTCTTCTTGCGAAGTTATCCACAGATTTCGACAAGGATTTTTCCCGAAATTTTCGATTTGCACATTTTTGCATCAATTCGGGTTTTCCTTGGTGCGAGAGGGCATTTGCCGAACGCCGAGGCTAAGATGTTTATCTTACCCACAAATTCTGTGGATAAATCGGCGGACAACCTGCCCTCCCCGCCTGTGGACAACTTTCTTCCTCCGTCTCAAACCCCTTCTCGGAGGGCGCATTGCCGACAGCAAAAGGCCGCGCCCGGGTTATCCACCGAAGGCGCGGCCGCGTTGTTTTCCACAACTTGCCTCACTTGGCGAGGTCTTTGCGCGTGAACTTCTTGAAGCGGACAGTGAAGTCCCGTTTTTCGTCGGGCGGGAGTTCCGAGAGAAGTTCGTCCGTCCACCCCGAGCGATCGAAATCGGGGAAGGTCGTGTCGCCCTCGAAGTCCCGGTCCATTTCCGTGATCCAGAGAACGTCGGCTTCGGGAAGCGTTTCCCGATAGAGCTCGCCCCCGCCGATCACCATGAGACGGGGTGCGTCGGCGAGAAGCGCCTTCGCCGCCGCCCAGTCGTGGACGACTTCGACGCCCTCGTGCCGCCAGTCGCCGCGGCGCGTCAGCACCACGTTTCGGCGCCCCGGGAGGGGACGCCCGATCGACTCGAAGGTTTTGCGGCCCATGACGACGGGAAGGCCCATCGTCACGGTCTTGAAGTGACGGAAATCTTCCGGCACGTGCCAGAGCATTTTGTTCTGTCCGCCGATCACGCCGTTTCGCGCGACGGCCACGATGAGTTCCACGGACTGCGTCATACCGAAACGACTCCCTTGATGTGGGGGTGCGGATCGTAGCCGACGATTTCGAAGTCCTCAAAACGGTAGTCGAAGATCGACTCGGGACGGCGGTGAATGACGAGCTTCGGATAGGGACGCGGCTCGCGGGAGAGCTGGAGCTCCACCTGTTCGAAGTGGTTCTTGTAGATGTGGCAGTCCCCGCCCGTCCAGACGAAGTCGCCGGGCTCGAGGTCGCACTGCTGCGCGACCATGTGCGTCAGAAGCGAGTACGAAGCGATGTTGAAGGGGACGCCCAAGAAAATGTCGCAGCTTCGCTGATAGAGCTGACACGAGAGACGCCCGCCCGCCACGTAGAACTGCATGAGGAGGTGGCAGGGAGGAAGCGCCATCTTCGGCACTTCGGCGACGTTCCAGGCCGAGACGATGAGGCGGCGCGAATCCGGGTTGCGCTTGATTTCGTCGATGAGGTTCGAAATCTGATCGACCGTCTCGCCGTCGGCGCCGCGCCAGCTGCGCCACTGCACGCCGTAGACGGGACCGAGGTCGCCGTTTTCGTCGGCCCACTCGTCCCAGATGCGAACGCCGTTTTCCTTGAGGTAGGCGATGTTGGAGTCGCCCTTCAGGAACCAGAGGAGTTCATGAATGATCGAGCGAAGATGCAGTTTCTTCGTCGTGACGAGCGGAAAGCCTTCCGCCAGATTGAAGCGCATTTGGTAGCCGAACACGGAGCGGGTGCCGGTACCCGTGCGGTCGGCTTTGTCGACCCCGTGCTCGTATACGTAGCGCATCAGGGTCTCGTACTGATTGGAGACCATGGAAGAATTTCCTGAAAAAAGCTAAAGATTTGACATTGTAGCCCACGGCCGACCGAATCCGAACGGCCCTTTTTCCCCGTCGCAGAAAAAACGGGCCGCCGCCCGAAGGCATGCGGCCCGTCCGTGTCGGGGAATTCGCTTGGGGCTCAGCCTCGGCGGCCGATCGCTTCGGCGCAGGCGGCGATGAGGGCGGGACCCGAATAGATGAAGCCCGTGTAGAGCTGCACGAGGGAAGCCCCTGCCTCCATCTTCGCGACGGCGTCTTCGGCCGTCATGACGCCGCCCACGGCGATGATGGGCAGTTCGCCCTTGAGGTGGTCGGCCAGAATGCGGACCACTTCGGTCGAACGCTCAAAGAGGGGCTTCCCGGAAAGACCGCCGGGGTTTTGGCTCTTCTCGAGGTGTTCGACGCCCTTGCGGGACACCGTGGTGTTCGTCGCCGTCACGGCGTCCATTTCGTAGCGGACGAAAAGGTCCGCCACGCGCTTCAGAGTTTCGTCGGCGAGATCGGGACCGATCTTGATCGTGATCGGCACGCGGCGCCCGAGTCGGTCGGCCTGACGGTCACGCTCGGTGGCAATGCCGGCGACGAGCGGCTCGAGGGCGTCGGCTTCCTGCAGACGGGTGAGGCCCGGGGTGTTCGGGCAGGAAATGTCGATCGCGAGATAGTCGGCGTGTTCGGTGAGCTTCTGCATGCACTCGACGTAGTCGGGCAGAGCGTCGGCGACGGCCGTGGAATTTTGCTTCCCGATGTTGATCCCGACGATCCCGCCCTTGGCGCGGTAAGCCTTGGCGCTCGCAAGGTTCACAATCGCCTGGTCGGCGCCGCAGTTGTTGAAGCCCATGTGGTTGACGATCCCCTGGGCGGGAATCAGACGCCAGCAGCGGGGCTTGGGATTGCCCGCCTGCGGACGCGGCGTGATCGTGCCGATTTCGATGTGGCCGAAGCCGAGGCTTCCGAGCGACGACACGTGGGCCGCGGTCTTGTCCATCCCGGCGGCCAGGCCCACGGCGTTGGGGAAGCGAAGTCCCATCACCTCGACGGGGTGCGAGACGGGCGCGGGGCAGACGAGGCGCGTCGCGCGCACGGCGGCCGCCCAGTCGATGTTGTTCATGATGAGGGCGTGAGCCGTTTCGGGGTCGAGTCGGAAAAGAAAACTGCGGATGAGGGAGTAAAGCATCGGGATCTCGAGTATCTTGTGATTTCTGTCTGTCGACGGCGCCCACCCCGGGAGTTTTCCCGGAGAATCGGGACGCCGCCCTGCATGCGGGATGGAAGGATACAATTTCCCACCGCACTTTTGCGGAAAATTTCGCCTTTTGCCCTCTCTCTAGGAATCACATGTCGAAAAAACCGACTTTCTGCGTCTTCTGCGGCTCCCGACCGGGCCGCTCCCCGGAATACGAAGCGGCCGCCCGAGCCTTGGGCGGCGCGATCGCCCGACGCGGGTGCGACCTCGTCTTCGGCGGCGGCAACGGCGGCCTCATGGGCGTCGTCTCGCAAACGGCGCTCGCGGGCGGATCCTCCGTAACGGGCGTCATCCCGACCTTTCTGCTCGGGCGCGAAGCGCCCGCGGGAAACCTCACGAAGCTCGAACACTGCGAAAGCTTTGCCGAGCGCAAAGCGCGCATGGCGGAACTCTCCGACGGGTTCTTCGTGCTCCCGGGCGGCATCGGGACTCTGGAGGAAGCCTTCGAAGTCCTGACGAACCTCTCGATCGACCGTACGAAAAAGCCGATCGGGTTCGTGAGCACCGGGAGCTACTACGATCCCCTCTTCCGAATGCTCGAGACGGCGCAGAAGGAAGGCTTTCTCGGCGAGGGCGCGCTCTCGCGCGTTCGGGTGAACGAAGACCCCGAAGCGCTTTTGGACGAGCTTCTCGAACTGCTCAACGGCTGACGCAAAAAGCCTTTTTCGAGCGCCCAACAGAAAGCCGGAGCTCCCTCGCGGGAACTCCGGCTTCGTTTTGGGAAGAGAAGGATTCGCGCCTTATTCGGCAACGAGGACCTTCACTTCATCGCCGTATTCGTCCTTCACGGTAGTGTGGATGCCGAGCAGAACGATCCAGCGGCGGATGGTGCCGACGATCACGAAGAGCATCAGGAACATCACGAGCACCGAGAGAACGGCGAGCAGATACTGCCCGGCCGGGAGGTACTGGTTGACGACGAGCCAGATGCCGGCCCAGAACGTGATGATGGTCATCAGCACGCCCGGAACGCCCGTGATCCAGGCGTACTTCGTCTTGTTCATGCGAAGGATGACGGTGGTGCCGATCAGGAGCGTCACCGAAGCGAGCAGCTGGTTGCAGATGCCGAAGAGCGGCCAGATCGAACTGATGTCGCCCGAGTAGACGAGGTAGCCCCAGGCGCCCGTGAAGATGACGGACGTGATGATGATACCCGGCCACCATTCCTTGTCGGCGAACTTCGGCCAGACCTTGCCCATCATTTCCTGCAGGAAGAAGCGGCCCACGCGGGTGCCCGCGTCGACGGCCGTCAGGATGAAGACGGCTTCAAACATGATGGCGAAGTGGTACCAGTAGGCCATCAGGTTTTCCATGAAGGGGATCTTCGAGAAAATGTGCGCCATGCCGACGGCGAGCGACACGGAGCCGCCCGGACGGGACATCAGCGTTTCCTGAACCTGTTCTTCAAGGTGCGGGAGTTCGACGACCTGCATGCCGAGCTGAGCGAACTTGTCGGCCGGAGCGTTGATCGCGAAGTAGTCGGCCGGGACGAGCACGCAGGCGGCGACCAAGGCCATCACGGCGACGAAGCCTTCCATGAGCATGGCGCCGTAACCGACGAAGAGAACGTCGCGTTCGTTGCTGATCATCTTCGGGGTCGTGCCCGTGCCGATCGTTGCGTGGAAGCCCGAGAGCGCGCCGCAGGCGATCGTGATGAAGATGAACGGAATCACCGGACCGCCCACGATCGGGCCGCCGCCCTTGACGAATTCCGTGAAGGCGGGCATCTGGAAGTGCGGCATCACGAAGGCGATGCCGAGCGCGAGCGCGGCGATCGTGCCGATCTTGAGGAAGGTCGAGAGGTAGTCGCGGGGAAGAAGGAGGAGCCAAACGGGGAGGACCGAGGCGATGAAGCCGTAGATCGGGATGATGAGGCTCATCGGCTTCTTGTCGATGTCAAGCCAGCCGAAATATTCGGGATGCGCCGCAACCCACGGCCCCGAGAGGATGCACAGGAAGAGGAGCACCACGCCGATCAGGCTCGCGCCCTTCACGTCGCCCTTGCGCCACACCTGCATGTAGAGACCCATGATCACGGCGATCGGGATCGTGCAGAAGACCGTGTAGGTCGACCAGAGCGAATTGTGCATGGCGTTCACGACCGCGATCGAAAGACCCGCGAGCGTGAGGCCGAGAATCGCGAGCACGGCCCAGGACGCCACGAAGCCCGTCGTCTTGTCGACTTCGGTCGAGGCGATGTAGGCGAGCGAACGGCCGCGATGGCGCACCGAGCAGAAGAGAACGACCATGTCGTGCACGCCGCCCGCGAGCACGCAGCCGATCAGAATCCAGAGAAGTCCGGGCATGTAGCCGAACTGCGCCGCAAGCACCGGCCCGAGGAGCGGGCCCGCTGCGGCGATGGCCGCAAAGTGGTGTCCGAAGAGGACGTACTTGTTGGTCGCCACGTAGTCCTGACCGTCGGCGTACTTGACGGCGGGGGTCTGACGGGCTTCATTGACGTTGAGCACTTTGCTTGCGATGAACAGACCGTAGAAACGGTAGGCGATCGCAAAGACGCACAGGGCGGCAAAGACAATGGTCAGCGCGTTAACGCCGGTTCCTGCCTCCATTTGCTTAACTCCTAGTGAAGGTTTGAGAGAGGGTCGGAACCCGACACAAAAAAAGTGCGAGACCCATGAGGTTCCGCACTCTTTTTAGGATGTGGACGCTCCGACTCGGACAGTGTACCGATCGGAGCGCCGTTTGTCTTCATCCGTTTTCTTGAACGCCCCGCCAAATAGGGGGACATTCGGGAAAATCGGGACGCGTTTCGACTTTTATCAGCGCCCGTTCGTCAGACGATGTGAGCGTGCGCCTGCGCCTTGAAGATGAGAAAGGCCGTCGGAAGCGCGAGCGTGTCGCGAACGCCCGAAAAGACGCCCGACCAGGCCACCATGAGGTCGATGTATTCCTTCGGTTCGAGCTTGCGCCCGAGCATGGCTTCGTGCGTCTCGTGCGCCATGAGGACGTCGAGGTCCGCCTGGAACATCGCCACGGCGCGGCGGATCACTTCTTCGTCGGCGGTTTCGGCCGTGCCGACCTCTTCGCCGAAGACCTTGCGCAGGTGCGCGGCGAGCTTGGCGCCGACCCAGCCGTTGTCGACGAAGCGGCTCTTATCGGCCTTGCCCGCCAGAAGCGAGACGACGTCCTCGCGGAACTCTTCGCTCTGGGCCTTCACGGCCTTGGCGTCCGCGTGGTCGGGGGAATTGCGCTCGATCCAGGCGTTCTGCATGTATGCAATGCCGAGCTCCTCCAAGACGATGAAGACGTGGTCCTGATTGGTGAAGTCGGGCTGCAGAGCCGGAGCAAATTCCTGGTTCGGTTCCTGATGGGACATGGTTCTTTCGCGGTGAATCAGTGAGAGAAACGGAAAGTGTACACCAAGCGAAATTTTTTGAGAAGAACCCTTGCTTTTTTACGAAAGCTTAGGCATAATACGACTTCTCTTCTCGAGCGACCCTTCGGGGGCGCACCATCGAAATGGAAGGATGGCAGAGTGGTTGATTGTACCGCCCTGGAAAGGCGGCATACGGAAATTCCGTATCGAGGGTTCGAATCCCTCTCCTTCCGCCAAAATTCGGAGCCGCAGTTCTCGTGACTGCGGCTTTTTTCATTGGAATTCTCCTCCCGCACCGAAAGCGTTCGGATTTTCCGGCGCCGGGCAAACTCTCTCCCGCCACGTACTTTTCTCTTCTTTTCCCGGACCCGGACGAAAAGCCGGTCTGTTCCGAACAGGCACCATTTCGCAACAATCCCCAACGAACGGAACTGATCGACGTGGGCGCCGAAATCGAGGCGTCCTTCACGCCGCTCGCGGGCGTGCTCATCAAGAAGTGAGCGCTCTAGAAGGCTGACTACGGAAACGGCGCGGCAGACCCGCGCCGTTTTCGTATCTTTCCGCAAAGTTTTTCTTTCAGCGTATACTTCAGGGTTTCCCCATACAAGAAAGACGACGCCCGGGCAAGAATCCCGAAGGCGCGCGCGGACCCTCCCCGGGTCCTTTCTTTTTTCCAAAACCCTCAGGAGACCACACATACATGAAGAACAAGGTCGTTCGCTTTCTCATTTTCTTTCTCGGCCTTTCGGCCCTTTCGCTCGGCATCGCCCTCGTCACCCGTGCGGGGCAAGGAACGAGCACGGTGAGCTCCTTTGCCTACGTGATGCAGCGGCTCACGCACTTCTCCATGGGCCTTTGGGTCGTCATTACGAACGGCCTCTTCTTTGTGGCGCAACTCTTCATCTCGCGCGAGCGCTGGTGGCAGAAGTTCGCGGGCCAGATGTCGGCCGCGGCGATCTTCGGCTTCACGATCGACATCGCCATGGGTCTCACCGCAAACATTCACCCGGCGAACCTCCTCTGGGCGGTTCTGGAGGCGGCGGGCGGCTCCGCCGTCGTGGGCTTCGGCGTCTCGGCCCTCGTCTTCGCGCGCCTCATCGTTCTTCCCGTCGAAGGCGCGGTCCTCGCCGTCATGAGCCGCTTCGGGGGCTCCTTCGGACACCTGCGCACGGGCGCGGACGTCGTGATCGTCACCTGCGCGGCCGTCGCCTCGTGGATCGCCTTCGGAGACTTCGAAGGGCTCGGACTCGGAACCGTCATCGCCGCCCTCCTTTCGGGGAGCTTCTCGAAGTTTTTCCTTCGCGGCTGGGGCCGCGTCTTCCCGGAACACCGCATCATCCCCTGAATGCGGTATGGAAGATGGCGCAACCTCGTTGATTGAAATCAAAACTTCAACGATTCCTCAAATTTTCTTCACGCACGATCTGCTAAGGTGATTCGAAAGCGCGCCGAAATCCGGCGCGCAGAGGAATAAAGGTTACGCCATGCAACACAACAATCGACGATTGCGGGGTCTACCCGCCGCTGCGATTCCCGCGTGCAACGTTCGCCCGTTCGTTGCCCTTTCGGCCGTCCTCACTTCCTCCTCTCGCTCCTCCTCTACATCCTCCCGTTCCTAATGTGAACGGGCGGGACCTTTCGCCGTCATCCCCGACTCCCGGACGGCACCTCTCCAACCCTCTCATCCATTGATTGTTCCGGCATTGCGCCGACGCACCGTTTTTCGGGCCGCATTGTATCCATGCCCTCCGTGCGTTCAGACCGAGGCCGGTTCAGCACCCCGCAAAGGAGCCCTCTCATGGACCTCATCAAAAACTGGAAGCTGCACCTTCTGGCCGTTCTCATCGTCTGCGTGGCGGAGTGGATCGGCATGCAAAAGTTCGGACTCGTCGTCCTGCTGCCTCTCCTCTACGCCCTCGTTCTCGGGGGCATCGTCTCCTGGCCGCGTCTGGGCATTTTGAACGCCGCCCAGATGGAGCGCGCCTCGCACTTCATGCCGACCGCGATGCTCATGCTCATCGCGAAGATCGGTCTTGACATCGGTCCGAACCTCTCGATGCTCCTCAATTCGGGTCTCGCCCTCATCATGCAGGAATTCGGCCACTTCTTCGGCACGCTCATCTTCGGTCTTCCGGTCGCGCTGCTTCTGGGCATGCGCCGCGAAGCGATCGGCGCCTGCTACTCGATCGACCGCGAAGCCAACGTCGCCATCATCGGTGAAAAGTTCGGCATGGACTCGCCCGAAGGCCGCGGCGTCATGGGCATGTACATCTGCGGCACGGTCTTCGGCGCCCTCTGGGTGTCGGTGCTCGCGGGCGTCATCGCGCAGCTCGACTGGTTCCACCCGCACGCCCTCGCGATGGGCGCGGGCATCGGTTCGGCGAGCATGATGGCCGCCGCCACGGGCTCGATCATCGCGGCCTATCCGGAAGAAGCCGAACTCGTCTCGGCCTACGCCGCAGCCGCCAACCTGATGACCTCGGTCCTCGGCATCTACTTCGCTCTCTTCGTGTCGCTCCCCGTCACGATCAAGATCTACGAATTCTTCATGGAACGTCGCGGCCGCAAGAACGCCTGACCCCGTAACCCACACACAGGAAAAGAATCATGCAGAACCTCGCCAAAATGAAGGACATTCTCTTCATCCTCCTCGTTACGGGCGTCTTCACCCTGATTTCGAATCTCGCGGGCGGCCACATCAAGACCATCGGCGAACCTTCGATCGGCGTCCTCATCCTCGTCGCGATCTCGGCCCTGGGCGCGCTCCTCTCGATGCTGCCGGGCTTCAAGAAGCTCCCCATGGTCTTCTGGGTGTCGCTCATCGCCGTCATCGTGTCGCTGCCGCAGTTCCCGGGCTCGGACGTTCTCCTCTCCTACACGAAGCAGGTGAACTTCCTCGCCATCACGACCCCGATCCTCGCCTACGGCGGCTTGTGCCTCGGCAAGGACCTCGAAGCCTTCCGCCAGCTCTCCTGGCGCATCGTCCCGGTGGCGCTCGCCGTTGCGGCGGGAAGCTTCCTCTGCGCCACGTTCCTCGCGGAAATCATGCTGCACCTCGAAGGGATTTTCTGATTTCGTTCATCTGACTCATTGACCATCAAGAGACTTTCATCATGACCAAGGAAGAACTGAAGGCCGCCTTGTGCGCCGCCATTGAAAAGCGTCTCGAAGACATCCGCGCGATCGGCATGTCGATCGCCGAAGAACCCGAACTCGGCTACAAGGAAGTGAAGACGAGCGCGAAGGTGCAGGAAGCCTTCGACCGCCTCGGCATCGCCTACGAAACGGGCTTCGGCGTCACGGGCGTGAAGGCCCGCCTCGCGGGCGCCGGCCACCGCCGCACCGTGGCGCTCTTGGGCGAACTCGACGCCATCGTCTGCCGCGAACATCCCATGAGCGACCCCGTCACCGGCGCCGCCCACTGCTGCGGCCACAACGTGCAGATCGCCAACCTCCTCGCCGTCGCGATGGCGGTGAAGGACGTCGACGCCATGAAGTACCTCGGGGGCGACCTCGTCCTCTTCGCGGTCCCCGCCGAAGAGTACGTGGAAATCGAATACCGCAACAAGCTGCGCGAAGAAAAGAAGATCGAATTCTTGGGCGGCAAGGCCCAGATCATCGCCGAAGGCGGTTTTGACGACGTCGACATGGCGCTCCAAATGCACGTCGATCCGGCAACCCACCCCGAAGGCAACTTTACGGTCGGCAACACCTCGAACGGCTTCATCGGCAAGCTCATCACCTACCGCGGCAAGGCCGCGCACGCCGCGGGCGCGCCCGACAAGGGCATCAACGCCCTCAACGCCTGCATGATGGGCGTCATGGGCGTCAACGCCATCCGCGAAACCTTCCGCGAAGAGGACTGCGTGCGCTTCCACCCGATCATCAATTCGGGCGGCGACCTCGTGAACGTCATTCCCGACTACGTGAAGATGGAAAGCTACGTGCGCGCCTCGAACCTTCCCGCCATGAAGGACGTCAACGCCCGCATCAACCGCGCGCTCCAGGCGGGCGCCATGGCGCTCGGCGCCGAGTGCGACATCCACGACCTCGCGGGCTACCTCCCGATGAAGCCCGACGAAAACTTCCGCGCGGTCCTTCGCGCGAACGCCCAGGAAATCTTCGGCGCCGAATTCGTGACCGAAGGCGAACACGCCGCGGGCTCCACCGACATGGGCGACGTCTCGCACCTCATGCCGGTCGTCCATCCGTGGGTCGGCTGCGTCTCGGGCGTTCTCCACGGCGCCAACTACCGTCTCACCGACGAAAAGACGGCCTTCACGAAGACCCCGCAGGTCCTCGCCGGCACGATCGTCGACCTTCTCTGGGACGACGCGGCCGAAGCCGAACGCATCTGCGCCGCGCACAAGCCCGAACTCACGAAGGCCGAATACCTCGAATACATGCGCTCCTTCGCCTGATCGGGCGCATTCCCCCTCACGCATCCCCGTGTGAAGAGGTCCCGTCCCCGCCCTCGGGGCGGGACCTCGCCTTCTTTTAAAACCGCCCTCGGACGCTTCTCGCAGTAAGCAATTCCCTCCCTATTGTCGACAATTGTCCACCGATAGCGGATTCTCTCGACATAACGCAAAGAACCTTCATTTACTTTCGCGCACGCGCGATAAACGGGCGGCCTTTCCGTATGATGAGCAAACACTCTCGGATCGGCCCCGCTCCCGGCGGGACCCTGGACCCAAACTCAGCCAAAAGGATCTTTCGATGAATCTGCGCAAAGCCCTCTTCGCCCTCGGCACCGCCGCCCTCTGCACGACCGCCTTCACGAACGCGATGGCGCGCGACGTTCTGCGCGTCGGCACGGAACCGACCTTCGCTCCGTTCGAATACATGGATTCCGCCACCAAGACCTATGCGGGCTACGACATGGACCTCATCCGCGCCGTCGCCGACAAGGCGGGCTACGACGTCGAAATCATCAACATGGGCTTCGACGCCCTGATTCCGGCCCTCTCTTCGGGCACGATCGACGTGATCGCCGCGGGCGTCTCCATCACGGAAGAACGCGCCAAGCGCGTCGACTTCACGACGCCCTACTACACGACGGGCCTCTCGATCCTCGTGCAGAAGAAGAACGCCGACACGCTCAAGACCATGAAGGATCTTGAAGGCAAGCGCATCGCCGTGCAGATCGGCACGACGGGCGCCGAAAAGGCCAAGTCCATCGCCGGCGCCGAAGTCGTGAGCTTCAACACGACGAGCGACGCCTTCATGGACCTCGCCCAGGGCGGCTGCGACGCCGTCATTCTCGACCGTCCCGTGATCGCCTACTTCTTGAAGAACCAGCCCCGCGCCGCCAAGCGCGTGCAGCTGCAGCCCGGCGTCGAAGACGCCGCCGACTTCGGCTTCGCCGTGAAGAAGGGCAACACCGAACTTCTGCAGAAGCTCAACGCCGGCCTCAAGGCCGTGAACGATTCGGGCGACGGCAAGAAGATCTTCGAGAAGTACTTCGCCGAATAACCTCCGAAACCGCATAAGCCGTCCCCCTCGGGACGGCCGCGGACGACAAGGGAGCCCGAGAGCTCCCCTTTTTCCACCCTCCCCGTTCGATCCCGTCCCCAACCACTCAAGCCATGGAATTCGATTTCGCCCTCGTCACCCAATGTCTGCCGCTTCTGATCAAGGGAGCGGGCCTCACGCTGCAGATCACGGCGCTCGCCGTCGGCATCGGCCTCATTCTCGGCCTCATCCTCGGCATGGCGCAGCTCTCGCGCCACTGGTTCCTGCACATGCCCGCGAAGGTCTACGTGGACTTCATCCGCGGCACGCCGCTCCTGATTCAGATCTTCATCATCTACTTCGCGCTCCCGAACATCCTCGGCACCCGCATCGACCCCTTCGTCGCGGCGGTGACGGCCTGCTCGATGAACTCGGGCGCCTACATCGCGGAAATCTTCCGCGGCGGCATTCAGTCGATTTCGCAGGGTCAGATGCGCGCGGGCCTGTCGCTTGGCATGACCTACGGCCAGACGATGCGCTACATCGTCCTTCCGCAGGCCTTCAAGCGCATCATTCCGCCGCTCGGCAACGAATTCATCGCCATGTTGAAGGACTCCTCCCTCGTGTCGGTGATCGGCTTTGAAGAACTCACCCGCTCGGGTCAGCTCGTCATCGCGGAAACCTACGCGACGATCGAAATCTGGACCTGCGTCGCGCTCATCTACCTCGCGCTCACGCTCTCGATTTCGCAGCTCGTGCGCCTCTTGGAACGCCGCTATCGTCTCTCCGACGAACGATAAGGCACGGGTTCACCGGGATTTCGGCCGCCTCTTCCCGACGGGATTGGGCGGCCTTTCCATGTTCCTTCGTTCGTCCGCGGGCCTCTCCGATGAAGAAGCCCGCGGGCGCAAAAAATTCCCGCCATTTCCCGCACACATCTGTGAAAAGACGGGTACAATCACGCATCCCACGGCTCGAGTCTCAACGCTCGTGTCCGCAAGTTCACCTTATTTCTTACGTTTTAGGAAATCAAATGTCCGTTGAAATGAACAAGTCTGAGATCGTTGCGAAGTTCCAGCGCGCCGAAGGCGACACCGGATCGCCCGAAGTGCAGGTCGCTCTTCTGACCGCCCGCATCAACCACCTTACGGAACACTTCAAGGTTCACGCCAAGGATCACCACTCCCGCCGCGGCCTGCTCCGCATGGTTTCGCGCCGCCGCAAGCTCCTTGACTACCTCAAGCGCACCGACCTCAACGCTTACCGCGCTCTGATTGAAGCCCTCAATCTCCGCAAGTAAGTCGAGCATTTCATCTCAGCGAACGGCCTGTCACATCGGACAGGCCGTCGTCGCATTTTCATCACCCCAAGGAACGTTTCGAATCCGTTCCGACGCGAGGGACACTTCGCGCGTTGCGACATGAGTCGATGAGGGTACTCTCCCCGCCTTTCGCCTGATGCCGCAGCGTGTTTTCCGGAATCTTCCGGCCCTCGGGCGGCGCAGACTTCGAAGCTTTCCGCCACACTAAGAGGAAACATCGAAATGTCCATGTTCCACAAGGTTTCGAAGTCCTTCCAGTTCGGCGCCCACCAGGTGACGCTCACGACGGGCGAAATCGCCCGCCAGGCCACCGGCGCCTGCGTCTGCCAGATGGGCGACACGGTCGTGCTCGCCACGGTCGTCGCCAAGAAGGAAACCAAGCCCGGTCAGGACTTCTTCCCGCTCACGGTCGACTACATCGAAAAGACCTACGCCGCCGGCAAGATCCCCGGGGGCTTCTTCAAGCGTGAAGGCCGTCCCTCCGAAAAGGAAACGCTCACGTCGCGCCTCATCGACCGCCCGATCCGCCCGCTCTTCCCGGACGGCTTCTTCAATGAAGTGCAGGTCATCATTCACGTCCTCTCGGCCGATCCGATGATCGATCCGGACATTCCCGCGATGATCGGCGCCTCCGCCGCCCTGTCGCTCTCCGGCATTCCCTTCCGCGGCCCGATCGGCGCCTGCCGCGTGGGCTACATCGACGACGCCTTCGTGATCAACCCGACCACGGAACAGCTCAAGCACTCCCGCCTCGACCTCGTCGTCGCCGGTACGGAACGCGCCGTTCTCATGGTCGAATCCGAAGCCGACATCCTCCCCGAAGCCACGATGCTTGACGCCGTCGTGACGGGTCACAAGGCCCTGCAGGTCGTCGTCTCCGCCATCAACGAACTCGTCGCCGAAGCGGGCAAGCCCGCTTGGGACTGGGCCCCGGCTCCGAAGAACGAAGCGCTCATCGCCCGCATCGTCGAACTCTCCGACGAAGGCCTCAAGGCCGCCTATGCGATCCGCTCCAAGCAGGCCCGCATGGAAAAGCTCCGCGAAGTCTACGCCGCCGTCGAAGCCCAGCTCACGGCCGACGCCGAAGCCGCCGGCACGGAAGCCCCGGACATGAACGAAGTTCACGGCATCCTCTTCGAACTCGAAGCCAAGCTCGTTCGTTCCAAGATCCTCAACGGCGAACCCCGCATTGACGGCCGCGACACGCGCACGGTCCGTCCGATCGAAATCCGCCAGAGCGTTCTTCCGCGCACCCACGGTTCCGCCCTCTTCACGCGCGGCGAAACCCAGGCCCTCGTCACGACGACCCTCGGCACGAAGCAGGACGAACAGATCGTCGACGGCCTCTGCGAAGAAACGCATGAACGCTTCATGCTCCACTACAACATGCCCCCGTTCGCCACGGGCGAAACGGGCCGCGTGGGCTCGCCCAAGCGCCGCGAAATCGGCCACGGCCGTCTCGCCAAGCGCGCCCTGAAGGCCGTCCTCCCGTCGGCCGACGACTTCCAGTACACGATCCGCGTCGTTTCCGAAATCACGGAATCGAACGGCTCCTCCTCGATGGCCTCCGTCTGCGGCGGCTGCCTCTCGATGCTCGACGCGGGCGTTCCGCTCAAGGACTACGTCGCGGGCGTCGCCATGGGCCTCATCAAGGAAGGCAACAAGTTCGCGGTCCTCACCGACATCCTCGGCGACGAAGACCATCTCGGCGACATGGACTTCAAGGTGGCCGGCACGGCCGAAGGCGTGACCGCCCTCCAGATGGACATCAAGATCGAAGGCATCACGCCCGAAATCATGCAGGCCGCGCTCGCGCAGGCTCACGACGGTCGTCAGCACATCCTCGGCCTCATGCACGAAATGGCCGGCGGCGGTGCGCACGAACTCTCCGACTACGCTCCGCGCATGGTCTCCTTCAAGATCAATCCGGAAAAGATCCGCGACGTCATCGGCAAGGGCGGCTCCGTCATCCGCGGCCTCACGGAAGAAACCGGCACGACGATCAACGTCGAAGACGACGGCACCGTCACGATTTCGAGCCCCGACATGGCCCGCGTCGCCGAAGCCCGCCGCCGCATAGAAGAGATCACGGCCGAAGTCGAAGTCGGTCAGATCTACGAAGGCACGGTCCAGCGTCTCCTGGACTTCGGCGCCATCGTGTCGCTGCTCCCGGGCAAGGACGGCCTCCTTCACATCAGCCAGATCGCCCGTGAACGCGTCAACCAGGTCTCCGACTACCTCAAGGAAGGCCAAAAGGTTCGCGTCAAGGTGATCGAAGCCGACGAAAAGGGACGCGTGCGTCTCTCGATGAAGGCTCTCCTCGCCGACAACGAATAATTCCGCGTCCGCAGGGATCCACGGCCCGGTGCGGCTCGAGCCGCATCGGGTTTTTCTTCGGCGTTTACGAAATTTCTTCGGAACCGCCGACGAAAGTCACGCTAAAATAGCGGGATTCATCCTTTTCGCCGCGGGACTCGCTCCCGCTCACCAACAACGACATTCGATGCAACGGACTTCTCTCGCAGTCGCCAACTGGAAGATGAACGGCACGCTCGCCGCCGCCAAGCGGTGGGCCGAGGGCTTTGCGCCGGTCGCTCCCGCGCTTGAGGGCGTGGAGACCGTCGTGTGCGCGCCCGCGCTGCACCTTCCTTTGCTTCACGCCTCCCTTCCCGAATCCGTTCGGCTCGGGGCCGAGGACGTGAGCGCCTACACGAACGGCGCCCACACGGGCGACATTTCCGCCGAAATGCTCGTCGACGCCGGCGTCACCTGGGTGATCGTCGGTCACTCGGAGCGACGCGCCGAAGCGGGCGACACGGACGAACGCGTTCTCGAAAAGGCGCGCCGCGCCGCCGAAGCGGGTCTTCGCACGATTCTGTGCGTGGGCGAAACGCTCGAGGAACGCCGCGCGGGAAGCACCGAAGCGGTGCTCGAGCGCCAGCTCGCCTCGGTTCTCTCGGGTCTCAAGTCCGGAGAACTCTCCGCCGTCGCCTACGAGCCCGTCTGGGCGATCGGCACGGGCGAAGCCGCGAGCCCCGAAACGGCCGAGGAAGTCGCCGCGCATCTGCGCGCGTTGGTCGCCCGTCATTGGGGTGAAGAGGCTGCCGCCCGTCTTCCCGTCCTTTACGGCGGAAGCGTCAACGAAAAGAACGCCGCTCAATTTTTCGCGTGCCCCGACATCGACGGCGCGCTCGTGGGCGGGGCTTCGCTCGATCCCGAACGCTTCGGCCTCATCGCCAAGGCGCTCAAGGTTCGTCACTGATCCCTCGCCAAGAACAACCGTTTTACGATCTTCCCTTCAGGTTCAGCCATGCATTTTCTTCTCAGCGTAGCTCTCGTTTTGCAGATCATCTCCGCCGTCGTCGTCATCGTGCTCGTCCTCATGCAGCACGGCAAGGGCGCCGACCTCGGCGCCGCCTTCGGTTCCGGCGCTTCCGGGAGCCTCTTCGGTGCGTCGGGCAGCGCCAACTTCCTCTCACGCTCCACCGCCATCGCCGCCACGGTCTTCTTCTGCTCGACCATCGCGCTCACCCTCGCCTCGGGCGCCTTCAACAACCGTTCCGCCCAGCCCACGGGCGGCGTTCTCGGCACCGTCGAAGCCCCGGCCCAGACGACCGCTCCCGCCGTTCCCGCGGAAACGCAAAATGGTTCGTCGCAGCCCCTTGACAAGAACGGCGTTCCCATGTAAAATTCTTCTCCTCTGACGCGTTGAACTCCTCAAGTTCACAAAAAGACGCTTCAGAGAACAACTCGATAAAGGCCGCGGTCGTGGCGAAATTGGTAGACGCACTATCTTGAGGGGGTAGCGGAGCAATCCATATGAGTTCAAATCTCATCGACCGCACCATGGACTGGGGTATCGCCAAGCTGGTTAAGGCATCGGATTCTGAATCCGACATGCGTAGGTTCGAATCCTACTACCCCTGCCAAACTCCCTGGCGCCTTCGTTGAGTGACAATTTGGGAAAGCTGCGGTCGTGGCGAAATTGGTAGACGCACTATCTTGAGGGGGTAGCGGAGCAATCCATATGAGTTCAAATCTCATCGACCGCACCACGGACTGGGGTATCGCCAAGCTGGTTAAGGCATCGGATTCTGAATCCGACATGCGTAGGTTCGAATCCTACTACCCCTGCCAATCTCTGCGGTCCTTTCCCAAACGACAATTCGGTCAAGTTTTCGCGGTCGTGGCGAAATTGGTAGACGCACTATCTTGAGGGGGTAGCGGAGCAATCCATATGAGTTCAAATCTCATCGACCGCACCAATTGACTGGGGTATCGCCAAGCTGGTTAAGGCATCGGATTCTGAATCCGACATGCGTAGGTTCGAATCCTACTACCCCTGCCACACATTCGAAAGCCCGGTGTTCTCGGAACATCGGGCTTTTCGTTTGTCTATTTTCCCGCCAGCCTTCGGCGGCGCGGGGCCGCCGAAAGTCGATGGCGATCACTTCATCGCGGACGGAAGGACGAGCGAGCGCACGTCGAGCGACTTCTTCATCATGCCGTTGTCGATCAGGAACTTCATGTCCTTTTCGAGGCCCTTCACGTCGCCTTCGTCGAGGACGTCATAGAAGTTCGACCACTCGTAGAGCTTCGTCGCCTCGTCGAGCGTAATGCCCTGTTCCTTCGCGCCCATGGCGAGCGCTTCGGCCTTGTTCTCCTGAATCCACTTCCAGGTGTTGCGGTGCACCTCGATCACGCACGCATAGGCTTCGGGGTATTCCGAGGCGAAGGACTTGCGCACCGTCATGACGAGGTTCGGCTCGACAAGGCCTTCGCAGGTCGTGATGGTCTTCGCGCCCGCGGCGTTCGCCTTGATGATGCCGTTCGCGGCGACGAGGCCCGCGTCGATCTTGCCCGCGACCACGGCCGTCATGGCGGCGCCCGGATCCATGTTGACGAAGTTCACGTCGTTGATCGTCATGCCTTCCTTCGCAAGCGCGGCGACGAGCATCTGATGAAGGACCGTCCCCTTGGGGCCGCCCACGGTCTTGCCCTTGAGGTCCTTGACCGTCAGATTCGCGCCGGGCTTTCCGACCATCGCGAAGATCTTTTCAGGATGCGCCACGCCCGTCGCAATCGCGATGGGGTTGCCGGCACCCGCGCCCAAAAGGAGGCTCGCCGTGTTCATCACGGCCGAGAAGTCGAGCGCCCCGGACGCCATGGCGAGGCTCTGATCGGCGCCCGAATTGATGACGCGCCAATTGACCTTGACGCCGTCCTTTTCAAAGGCCTTTTCGAGAAGCCCCTGCTCCTTCATCACGATGTTCTGCAGATTGAAGGGAGCCTTCACGTAGGTGATGTTGATTTCCTTCGGGAAGTCCGCGGCCTCCGCGGCCACGGCGAGGCCGCCCGCGAGCAGGACGGCCAGAATGCGTTTTTGCATGAAAATACTCCGTCGATGACGATCCGATTTGTACGGATCTATTTGCGAATCATTCTTTCGATTCTAGCGCCGCCCGTGCGCCGCAGGCCACATCCGATCGGAGGAATGCCAGGAAAATGCCCATCGGGATCTCCCGAAGCGGGCTTCGCAGCATTCGTTTTCTCCCGTCGGCGTATACTCTTCGGACGGACCAACCTTTTTCTCACCCCAAACCACACATCATGGCCATCGACACCGCCCGCGAAGTTGAAGCCCGACTCTCCGCCCTCGAAAAGCGCTACGGCATCCGCATTCTCTACGCCGTGGAGGCCGGGAGCCGCAGCTGGGGCTATCCTTCGCCCGATTCCGACTACGACGTACGCTTCATCTACGCCTACGACTACCGCCGCTATCTCGAACTCACGCCTCCCGCCGACGTGATTGAAAACCACGACGACGAACTCTGGGACATCGTGGGCTGGGACATCAGGAAGAGCCTCACGCTCCTCAAGAAGGGGAACCCCTCGATCGCGCAGTGGCTCTACGCCCCGATCGTCTATCGCCAGAACCGCGAGTTCGTGCAGGCGATGCGCGACCTTCTGCACATCACGAATCCCCGCACGCGCCTCTACTGGGCCTACCGCTCGACCGCGCACAGCCTCGTGCAGGAATACATCCTCGGCAAGGACGAGGTGAACTACAAGAAGTTTCTCTTCACGGTGCAGTCGACGCTTGCGATGCGCTGGGTCGAGACGCGAGACGCGATTGCGCCCTCGATCTTCAGCGAGCTCGTCAGCGAACTCGTGACGGACGAATCGCTTTTGGCCGAAATCGACGGTCTCGTTCGCATCAAGTCCGAGTCCGACAACGTCGAAGGCTCGAAGCGCCTCTTCCCGAACCTTCTTCGCTTCATCGAAGACAGCTTCAGCGAGACGCAGCCGCCCGTCGCGGAGGACGTCCTCCTCTCGGACGCGCCTTACAACCGCTTCATCATGCGGGTGCTTGATCTTCCGGCTTAACCGGACGAGCTGAACGATTGAAAGAAGGGGCGGTCCCTCACGGGCCGCCCCTCTTCGTTTTCGGATGCCGGATAAGCAAAAAGCCCGACATTCGTCGAGCTTTTTCGCCGGAAAATCCCCTCAAGATTACTTGAGCTTCGTTTCCTTGTAGATCACGTGCTTGCGAGCCACCGGATCGAACTTCGAGATTTCCATCTTGCCGGTGGACGTCTTCTTGTTCTTCGTGGTGGTGTAGAAGTGACCGGTACCGGCCGTCGATTCAAGCTTGATCTTTTCGCGGGCGCCTTTCGCCATGGTGAAACTCCTTGAAAATTACATTTCGCCGCGGGCGCGGAGGTCCGCCAAAACCGCATCAATACCAATCTTGTCAACCGTACGCAGGCCGGCCGTCGTCAAACGCAGACGAACCCAGCGGTTTTCGCTTTCAACCCAGAAACGGCGGTACTGCAGGTTGGGCATGAAGCGACGCTTGGTCTTGTTGTTCGCGTGCGAGACGTGATGGCCGACCATCGGCGCCTTACCGGTGACTTGACACACTCGTGCCATCTCTAACTCCAGTCAAAAAAAGTTCATCCCGCAAGAGACCGGGGCCGTCATGCGAGTGAAGGAAAAAGGGGAATTATACGCCTGAACAAGTCAATGCCGCCACTCGGATCCTCTTTTGCGTGAACCGAGCCGATACCCCATAGTGTCAGAACAGGGTGTCCGGCGTGCCTTTTGTCGGCGTGGAGACGCATTGTACCCGTTTTTCGGTCTTTGTGTTCGATTTTGGCTAAAATCTTTCGCTTCAAGTCCGAATTTTCGGTTCTATCCCTTCTCTTCGAGGTCCGACATGCAAGTTCTCCTCGCTCAGCCCCGCGGTTTCTGCGCGGGCGTGACGCGCGCCATCGCCATCGTGGAACGGGCGCTCAAGCTCTACGGCTCCCCCATCTACGTCCGTCATGAAATCGTGCACAACCGCACGGTCGTTGAAAACCTGCGCGAGCGCGGAGCCGTCTTCGTCGACGACCTCGCGGACGTTCCCGAAGGCGCGACCGTGGTCTTCTCGGCGCACGGGGTGCCCCGCGCCGTCGAAGAGGAAGCCCGAGAACGCGGGCTTCGCGTCTTTGACGCGACCTGCCCGCTCGTCACCAAGGTCCACCGCGAAGTCGGCCGCATGCGCGAGGAAGGCCGCACGATCATCATGATCGGCCACGCCGGCCACCCCGAAGTCGAAGGAACGATGGGCCAGGTCGACGACGGCATCGTTCTCGTGGAGAGCCCCGAAGACGTGAAGGCCCTGAAGCTCGAAGACGAAAGCCACCTCGCCTACGTCACGCAGACGACGATCAGCGCCGACGACAGCGCGATGACGATCGCAGCCCTCAAGGAGCGCTTCCCCGACATTCTCGAGCCGCGCCGCCAGGACATCTGCTACGCGACGCAGAACCGCCAGGCGGCCGTGAAGGCCCTTGCCCGCACGCCCGTCGACGTGGTGCTCGTGATCGGGTCCGCGACGAGCTCGAACTCGAACCGCCTGCGCGAAGTGGCCGAACGCGAAGGAACGCGCGCCTACCTCGTCGACACGGCCGAACACGTCGACCTCGAATGGTTCCGCGGCGTCTCGCGCGTCGGCGTCACGGCGGGCGCCTCCGCCCCCGAATCCCTCGTCCAGGAGGTGGTCGCCTTCCTCAAGGAACACGCGGCCGCGGACGAAGTCGTCGCCATGCCCGGCGTCGAGGAAAACGTCGCCTTCCCGCTTCCCAAGGGACTGCGCGAAGAGGACGAATTCACGTATTGAGAGAGAAAGAATGGCCAAGGAAAAGCATCAGAGCCTCACCCCCGCCACGCAGTGGCTCAAGGCCCACAAGATTCCCTTTGAAGAGAAGTCCTACGAGTACGTCGAGCACGGCGGCACGGCGCTTGCCGCGTCGTCCTGCGGGCTCGATCATCACCAGGTGATCAAGACCCTCATCATGGAGGACGAACACGCCAAGCCCCTCGTCATCCTCATGCACGGGGACGCCGAAGTGTCGACGAAGAACCTCGCACGACAGATCGGTGTGAAGCACGTCGCCCCCTGCAAGCCCGAGCAGGCGCAGCGCAATTCCGGTTACTTCGTGGGCGGCACGAGTCCCTTCGGCACGAAGAAGGTCATGCCCGTCTACGTCGAGCGCACAATTCTCGACATGGAGAAGATCTTCATCAACGGCGGACGCCGCGGCTATCAGGTCGGCATCGACCCGAAGGTCCTTCGCGACGTTCTCGGCGCCAAGCCCGTCGACTGCGCGATCTACGAGGAATAAGTCCCGGCGGCTTCAGCCCCGGAGATTTCATCCGAGACGAAGCGCTCCCCCTACCGCGATGCGGAAAGGGAGCGCTTTTCTTTTGAATGTCCAGCCTCTGCCTTTGTTTATCGATTACGTTCGACAAACCGAGGCTTTCTTCATCGTTTGTCGATTATGTTCGATAAACCGAGGTTGTCCTCAGCGTTTATCGAATACGTTCTGTATACACGTGCATCGTCCTGACTCCGACGACTCGGAGGAAACGTAACCCGGGTAGGAAAAACGCTCCGAAAGGTCCAACCTCTCGGAGCGTTCAAACGGGGTAGCCCGTCGGGGATCAATCGCGTTCAAGAACGGCCGCGAAGAAACCGTCCGTGTTGTTCACGTGCGGCAGCATCTGGAAGTAGTCGCCGAAGCGCTCCCACTGCTTCGCGTCAAAGACGATCTTCTGGCTCTCGAGGACTTCCTTCGCCGGAACGAGGTGCCACTCGGGGTGTTCGGCGAGGAAGGCTTCGACCACGCCCTGATTTTCCCGATTGAGAATCGAACAGGTCGCGTAGACGAGGCGGCCGCCCGACTTCACGAGACGGCTCGCGTGTTCGAGAACCGACTTCTGAATCGCGTTGATGCGGTCGAGTTCTTCGGGAGAGAGGCGCCACTTGAGGTCGGGATTGCGGCGGAAGGTGCCCGTACCCGTGCAGGGGGCGTCGATCAGCACGCGGTCGAACTTGCCGTTCAAGCGGCGGATACGGTGATCCTGTTCGTTGCGGATCGCGATCGGGTGCACGTTCGTCAAGCCCGCGCGGCGCATGCGGGGCGCCATGCCCGAGAGACGCTTTTCGTTCACGTCGAAGGCGTAGAGACGCCCCGTCGAGCGCATGAGCGCCCCCATGGCGAGGGTCTTGCCGCCCGCGCCCGCGCAGAAGTCGCACACCATTTCGCGGCGGCGCGGCTGAACGAGGCGCGCGATCAGCTGACTGCCTTCGTCCTGAACGTCCACCTTCCCGTCCTTGTAGATCGCCCATTGCGTGAGACCGGGCTTCGTCGGCAGGCGCACGCCTTCGGGGCTGTAGGGAGTCGCAAA
The DNA here is from genome assembly GCA_949282745.1 of uncultured Sutterella sp. Taxonomy (GTDB): domain Bacteria; phylum Pseudomonadota; class Gammaproteobacteria; order Burkholderiales; family Burkholderiaceae_F; genus Sutterella. The sequence continues at coordinate 77,468 of CASDQM010000026.1, forward strand.
GGCTTCGACGCCGTTTCGGGCGAGCTCTTCGAGCACCTCTTCGCGCGTGGCCTTGAGAAGGTTCACGCGAAGGTCAAGGGGCGCCCCTTCGAGCATCGCCGGATAGAGCGCGTCCGTGTCGTCGTACTGCGCTTCGACGAGATCGTAGAGCCACTGCGGGAGTTCGGCGCGAACGTGCGCCGGCGCCTTCGAGAGGTCGGCTTCGAGAACGTTCTTCAAGGGACCCGCTTCGGGACCGATCGAGGATTCGGCGATGGCGTCGAGCCCGTGCTGGCGCGCAAGCGCCACGAGCGCCGCAAGACGCGGCGCACGGTCGGGGCGCACCGGGCGCATGGCCCAGCGGATCGACGCATAGTGGCGAAGGGCGTAGTAGATCCCTTCGGCGATGAGACCGCGGTCGCGCATGCCGAGCTTCGGATTGCTCTTGAAAAAGAGCTTCATGAGAACGTCCGCGGGCCCGTCAAGCTTGAGGATGACGGAGAGCGCGCGCGTGAGTTCGTCAACGATGAGGCTCGTGATGCGCACGCGCCCCGGCGCGAGCGGCGCCATGCGCTTTTCCGGCGTCTTCGTCCCTTCGATGCGGACGTTGCCGCGGGCGTGACGTTCCTGACGGCGGCGCTTGTCGGCCGCGATCTGGCGTTCCGTGCGGCGGCCTTCGGGCTTTTCCGTGCGGCGGGGCTTTTGCATCGCAAAGGCGCGACGCTTGGGGAATTTGGATTCGGTCATAAAGTTTTAGGAAAAGATGCAGAGTTCCCGGGCGGTGGCGTCGTCCATGACGGCGCGGCCTTCTTCCAAGCGCACGCGGCCTTCGAGGAAGGCCTTGACGACGGCGGGATAAAGCTTGTGTTCGAGGACGAGGCCGCGGTCGGCGAGCGTGTCGGGCGTGTCGGTGGGGAGCACCGGAACGACCGCCTGGCCGATGATGGCGCCGCCGTCGAGAACCGAGCTCACGAAATGCACGGTCGAGCCGTGCACGCGGCAACCCGCTTCGATCGCGCGTTCGTGCGTGTGAAGGCCCGGAAAGAGCGGCAAAAGGGCCGGGTGAATGTTGAGCATGCGCCCTTCGAAGCGGTCCGTGAAGACGGGCGTCAAAACGCGCATGAAGCCCGCGAGCACCACGAGGTCGGGCGAGTAGGACTCGACGAGGTCGCCCAGGGCCTTGTCGAACTCTTCGCGCGAGGCGAAGGTCTTATGATCGAGCGCCACGGCTTCGATGCCGTTTTGCTTCGCGGTGACGAGGCCCTTCGCTTCGGGACGGTTCGAAATCACGGCGCGAATTTCGGCGCCGATCGTTTCGGCCCAGCGTTCCGCGCGGGAGCGCTCGAGAATCGCTTCGAAGTTGCTGCCGCGCCCGGAAATCAAAATGACGATGTTTTTCATGGTGAGGAGTCGGGGGCCGCGTCCGTCGCTCGGAACGGGGCCCCGCAAAGGGAAAGGATCGCTTTCTAAGGAAGTCCGTTAGTGTAGCGCAAAGCGCGGAAAACCCACAGTTTTTTTGCCGTTCCGAACGCTTTTTTTCCTTACGCGGCGCCCGCGCCGAAGAGATCGGCGAGTTCTTCGTTCGAAAGGTCGCCGATCCAGGTTTCGCCCGTCGCGACGGTGAGGTCGGCGAGCTCCCGCTTTTGCGCGAGCATGCGGTTGATCTTCTCTTCGAAGGTCCCTTCCGTAATGAGGCGATAGACGAGGACGTCGCGCTTTTGCCCGATGCGGTAGGCGCGGTCGGTCGCCTGCGCTTCGACGGCCGGATTCCACCAGAGGTCGTAGTGCACGACGGTAGACGCGGCCGTGAGGTTCAAGCCCGTGCCGCCCGCCTTGAGGCTGATGAGGAGCACTTCGACGCGCCGGTCGTTCTGGAAGGCGTCGACCATCTTCGTTCTCGCCGCAATGGAGACGCCCCCGTGGAGAAACTCGGGGCGCCGTCCCGTGGCGCGTTCGATCCAGTCCTGCAAACGCTCGCCCGTCTCGCGAAACTGCGTGAAGACGAGGACCTTGCGTCCCGCCGCGCGGGAGCGCGCAAGAAGGTCGATGAGCGCCGTCGCCTTGGCGCTGTCGGGCTCGACGGACCTGCGCTTTTCGTACTGCGAAGGCGAATTGCAGATCTGCTTCAGACGCATCACGAGCTGCAGCACGAGGCTTCGGCGCTCTTCGGGCTTTTCGGTCTTTTGGACGCGCTTTAGCGCATCCTGCACGACGCCCGTGTAGAGCGCCGCCTGTTCGTGCGTCATCGAAACGAAGAAGTCGTTTTCGATCTTCTCCGGAAGATCCGCCGCGATCTTCGGGTCGGACTTGAGGCGCCGCAGGAGGAAGGGAGCGGTGAGGCGCTTCAAGGCCTCGGCCGCGCGCAGATCGTGGTTCACTTCAACCGGAATCAGGAACTGTTCGGTGAAGTCCTTGAGGCTCCCCAGGACGCCTGGCTCCACGGTCGAGAGAATCGAGCGGAAGTCGAGCAACGAATTTTCCACGGGCGTGCCGCTCATGGCGATCACGCGGTCCGCCTTGAGGGAGCGAAGCGCCCGCGTCTGCTGCGTCGATTCGTTTTTAAGCGCCTGCGCTTCGTCAAGCACCAGGACGCGCCAGCGCTCCTTCGAGAGAATCTCGGCGTCGCGGCGCGCCGTCCCGTAGGTGGTGAGAAGCACGTCGGGATGGTCCTCGGGCAAGGCCCGCGTAGCGCCGTGATACACCCCCACGGTGAGTTCGGGCGAGAACTTCGCGATTTCGCGCTGCCAGTTCGTCAAAAGCGAGGTCGGGACGACGGCCAAGGCGCGCTTTTTCGCAAATACCCCCTCTTCCTTCATGCGGGTCAAGGCGGCGATCACCTGCAGGGTCTTGCCGAGACCCATGTCGTCGGCGATGAGGGAGCCGAGCCCCAGGCGATAGTTCTTCATGAGCCACGAGTAGCCGCGCACCTGATAGGGACGAAGCGTCGCCGTGAGCGTCGCGGGAAGGACCTCGTCCTTCACGGCGCAAAGCGCCGCAAGACGCGCCCGGAAGTCTTCCGGAACCTCGATCTTGACGCCCTCGGACTCTTCCGAGAGGAGCATGCGGATCTTCGCCATGCGCGAGGACTTCTCTTCAAAGCGGCGGCGAATGACGTCGAGCGCCGCGGGATCGAGATAGACAAAGCCGTCGTCAAAGGGCACGATTTTGCCCGCGTCCTTCGCGAGCGCTTCGAACTCTTCCTTCGTGAGCTTTCGGCCGCCCACTTCGACGACGAGGTCGTAGTCGGCGAGGCTCTCAAGCGACACGGCGCTTTCCTTTTTCACCGACGAGCCGCCCGAGGAGACCGCCGCAAGGCGCGGCGTCAGGAGCTTTTGCAGGCTCTTCGGGAGCATGACCCTGACGCCAAGGAATTCGAGAAGCGGCACGGTCTCGAAGAGAAACTCGCGCAGTCCCTCCTTTTCGAGGTGCGCGGGCTTGCCGCGCGAAGCGCCGATCTCTTTGAAGACCGGCACCGCACGGGCGGCGGCGGAGAGGGTCTGCAAGACGCCGTAGCGCTCCTTCTCCCAGCGCTCTTCCTTGAGAATCGTGCGCAGAAGAACGGGCAGCGCCTTGGCGTTTTCCTTCTTCTCCGCTTCGAGAACGCCGAAGTTGAGGGTCACGTCCCCTTCCTTGCCGCTTCGCACGGTGAGGACCGGCGTCCACGAGCGGCTCGCAAGGAAATACGGAGATAGCCAGTCGGCCAACTGCACGACGAGGGGTTCGGCGTCGTCGTAAAAGGGCGCCCGCGGGAGTTCGTTCGCGTTGAGGCCCGCAAAGAAGGCCGTTTCGGGCGTTTGGAATAGCTTGAGCGCGGGGACCGTGAGAAAGTCGCAGAGAAGCTTCGTCACGATCGAGAGCGCCGCTTCGGTGGAATCCTTCACGCGGCACTTCGCGCGGCCCTTTCCCGCGAGCATGTCGGAGAGAAAGGGCGAGAGTCCCCGCCCGAGGGATTCGATCAGGGTCCGCACCGCGGGACTCCCCACGGCAGGGACGAAGAAGATTTCGGCCGAACGACCTTCGTCCTCCATCATCCCGCCCGCAAAGAGAATCGGCGTGTAGGCGTCGTGGACGACGAGCTGCAGCATCGCGACCTCGGCCGCGTGCCAGGCCGCCACCAAGGGCGAAGCGCGGCGAAGGGACGAGAAGGGAAGCGCAAAGATCGCCTCCCAGTCGGCCGAGGATTCCTTCGTCCATTCAAAGCGCCGGCGTCCGCCGAGGCGCAGTTTCGCAGGGGGCGCGTCCGGAATGCGGACGTCGTCCGCGTTTTCCGTGAGCGCCACGAGACGATCGGACGCAGTCTTGCGAAGGGCCTTTCTCAGTTTCGAAAGGTCCGCCGTAAAGGTCTTCGGAAGGAAATAGGGCTGCGCGTCCCCGAGGAGGGACGCAAGAAGCGGGCCCATGGGCGTGAGCGACGCAAAGGGAAGGTTTGCGAGGATTTCGAGAGCCTCCTCTTCCGAGGGTGCATCTTCGGGCTTTTCCGCGCGCACGCGCCCGACGAAGTCCTCCCACTTCGGGACCGAGACGCTCGCCGTTTCGTCGAGCCGCACGCCGAAGGCCTTGAGGCGCTCGACGAGGTTGATCCCCCGGAAGGTGAAGACCCAGAAGGGGTCTTCGTCGATGTGCTTCGAGACCGCGTAGATCACCGCGGCGAGGTGCTTGCAGGGAACGGCCGAGTCGGGGCAGGAGCAGCGCATGCGAAAGGAGCGCCAGGAGGTGGGAAAGAGTTCCACTCCGGCCGCGAGCGCCAGGTCGTTCAGTTCCGCGGGGAGGCGCCCTGCAAGGAGTTCCGCGCAGAGGTCGGGGCGTTCGGCGACCGCCTCGACGAGCTTTTCGACGTTCGCCTCCTTGGCGGGCGGAATGCCGATCGTGATCTCGTAGGGAAAGTAGGCCGAACCCGAGACGGTCGCGTAGATTTCGTGATCTTCGGCGCGCCACTCGAGTGACTCGACGTGTCCCGTGTTGTAGTAGGTGCGCCCGCGCGGCAGGCGGTTGGCGTGGTCGATCTTGGCGAGGCTCTTGAGCCACTCGTTTCCCCACCAGGTTTCACCGAATTTCGTGCGAGGCGCCATGAGCGTGTCCTTTCTCAAAAGTTGGTTTCCGCAATCCTATCACGGCGTCCGACAGCTCTTGTCGTATCGAGCATCGCCAGGATCTTCGCTTCGCCTTTGCCGACAGCGTTCAGTACCAGTCGTGCTTTTCCCCTCGGTCGAGGAGGGCAATCGCGGCGAGGTCGTCTTCCGTTAGCGAGAAGTCAAAGAGCGCGGCGTTCTCGCGGATGTGTTCGGGGTCGCTCGAGCCCGGAATCACGGCGACGCCCCGTTCGAGATGCCAGCGAAGGACGATCTGCGCAGGGGTTTTGCCGAGACGCTCGGCAATCCCCGTGATCATCGGGTGCGTGAGGATCGCCTTCGTCCAACCGCGCCCTCCGAGCGGATACCAACTCTGGACGGCAATGCCGAGGTCCTGAATGAAGGGAACGACCTCTCGCTCCTGATAGAAGGGGTGAATCTCGTTTTGCACGAGCGCCGGGCGCGTCTTCACCTTAGGAAGGAAGTCTTCGAGTTCCTTTACGTACCAGTTCGAGAGCCCGATCGAACGGACTTCTCCCCTTTCCACCGCCCTCTCGATTGCCCGATAGACCGCGGTGTCGCCCGCGCCCGGATGATGGAGAACCATCATGTCGACATATTCCAACCCAAGAGTTCGCAGAGCCTTCTCGATCGCGCCTTCGGGGTCGCCGTATTGCGAGGGATAGAGTTTCGTTTCGACGAAGAGCTCCTCGCGGGGGATCCCCGAGCGCACAGCCTCGCGCACCGCGCGCCCGACTTCGCGTTCGTTTTCATAGAAGGACTCCGTGTCCACCAATCGGATGCCGCAATCGAAGGCCGTGCGCACGGCGCGCACGCAGGTCTCGCCCTTGAGGGACCAGGTGCCGAAGCCGACGGTCGGCATCGTCAGGTTGTTGTTAAGCGTCAGATATCGCATGGTCCCTCCTATGCCTCTTAGGAAAACGGCGCGGCATGCCGACAAACCGTCCGCATGCGCCATAATGATTCTCTCACTCTACAAAAGAAGGAAAACACCGTGAAGACGATTCGACTTCTCTATCCCGACAGCGTGAGCGGCGGCCTCTCGACCTACCGCCTCGGCGCCCGACTCATGGCGGCGCTTCTTCCCGAAAACGACGCGCAGCCGCTCGTCAAAATCGACGTGCCGGCTCTGAACGAGGTCGACCCCGCGGTGACGAACGGAATCGCTTCCGAAGCCGCCGTCTTGGACGGCATCCGCAAGGCCCGTGCGGCGCTCGAAAGCGAAACGCCCGAGCGCGTCATCACGGTGGGCGGCAACTGCATCGTGTCGCTTGCTTCGTTCGATCATCTCCACGCCCTCTATCCCGACGCGGGGATCCTATGGATCGACGCGCACCCCGACGTGTCTTTGCCAGAAAACGGCTACCCGAACGCCCACGCGATGGTTCTCGGGACGCTTCTCGGGCGCGGGGCGCCGACGCTCGCCGCCGAAATGAAGAATCCAGCCTTCGGCGCGAAGGACCTTCTCTACGTCGGACTTCAGGGCCTTCACGACTACCAGCAAAAGTTCCTCGACGACGCGGGCGTCGACTATTCGGTGCAGACCGAATCCTTCGTCTCGGACGAAGTGATCCTCGACTTTCTCAGCCGTCATCCGCAGGTCTTCGTGCACCTCGACATCGACGTCCTCGATCCGGCGTTTTTCCACGACACCTACTTCGCAAATCCCGAACTCACGGGCGACGGCTCGGGCGGAGGCCGCATGACGATCGAGGAGCTCGGGCGGATTCTGCGTCTCGTCTCGGAAAAGAGCGACACGCCCGCCTTCACGATCGCGGAGTACCTGCCTTTTGAAGCGGAACGCCTCGCGAAAATGTTCGAGGCCCTTCCGCTTTTCACCGAAAATTCGAACGACTGAGTTTTACCTTCCGAAGCTCGTTCTTCGGAAGGAACCGCGGACGTTTTCGAACTCATCAAGCGTCTTGCAACGCTTCCGGTTCTCTAGTTCGCCCCAAATGATCTCCTGCAACGATAATGTCCTCAGGCTTCCTAGACACGTGACTTCATCAGTTACCGTTCGTCTGGAAAACTAGTTCTTTAACAACAAGGACATACGCTTTTCTAAGCATCAGCGGAACAAGGGCTTTGCCCTCTCCGCCTTCGG
>CASDQM010000027.1 GCA_949282745.1 uncultured Sutterella sp.
CAAGGCCGAGCCTTGTGGCGATGGTCCAAGAGCGTGCGCCCTGCTGAAGCAACAACAAAACTTGGTGGCGAATTTCTGCTGAAATCTTCTTGCCCATAAAAGTGTCCCCAGAAAGTGTCTCGCTTTCTGGGGACAGTTCAAAACTCACGGGCTTTGTCGGGACCTTTGAAGAGACGGTCGAAACCCCTGAAGAGGGCGCGAAGGCTGAAGAGGGAGAAGGTGAAACGACGACCAACGGCTCTTGGACGTACAAGAAGTTTGGCGACGTCAGCGCCGTCAACACGAAGCTTGTGATCGACGGTAACCGTGCTTTGGAAGAAGATTTGCAAAAGAGTTACTCGCCGTCCCTTCACATGTCCTCGCTCACGCTCGGCGGCACGACGATGAAGATCGCCTACGACGCCGAGGTGGATGCTATCAAGAAGGCGGTGGAAACTGCTTGGAACAAGGTCAAGGGCCAGGATGCTGAAGCCATCGATATGGAGGGTTGGTCCAAGGACAACATTCTTGAAGAGATCGAAACTCTCCTGAAGGACCCTAATTACGTCGACCTCCAGAAAGAGCTCGAAGATCAACGCAAGAAACTTGAATCCGGTGGTGCTTCCGTTGGCGACACGGGACTTGTTGGAGATCTTGGCGATTCTTTCAAGCCGGTGGAGTCCACGATTAACGGCAGCGACCTTTCGATCGGTACGCTTACGCTCGCCGTTAAGAACGAGACCGTCAAGGTTGAGCTTTCCGCCTCGGATTCCGAGGATGCCGGCAATGGCGAAGGTGCAACGACTCAGGCCGACGAAGAAACCGGAACGGATACGAAGTCCGAAACCGTCACGGTCACGGGCAATGAGACGTACGGCTTCAAGGATTTGTCGCTGAAGGTCACGAACAGCAATCTTGACGTCGACACGCTTGATCTGCAGACGGGCAGCATTACGCTCACCGGTTCGAACATGATGGTCGGCAACGTTGAAACGCTCAACGGTAATCTCACGCTTAGTGACGGTTACCTTGGACTTAACGTGACGACTGGTGTGACGAACGACATCATTAAAACTACCGGTACGACCGTTGAAGTGGGTTCACCCGTCACGATTGGAGAAAACGGTAAGTTCACGATCGGCGGAGAAACCTTTACTTACAAGCCTGCTGAAGACAAGGAGGCGGTTGAGTATGCGCTCGGTATTGCCGGCAACGCCGACATTGTATTCGACGGCAAGAACTTCAACTCCGAAGCGCTTTTCAGTCAGGACCGCACCGACGGCAACAAGGGAATTGTCGCGGTGAATGGAACGGCCACGAAACTCACCGTGAAGGCCACGAACCTCTCCTGGGGCGTCTACAAGCTCTTTGACGAAGACACGCTTGACACGAGCGGTCTGACTGGCGGTGAGAATGGCAATGTCCAGGTTGAGATTTCCGACAAAACCGTCAACGGTCTGTGGAAGGACGCTGTCGGCAACAAGATCTCTGCGGACGGCAACGAAATCGTCGTGGGCGGCAAGACCATTGAAGGTTCCGGTCTCGACATCGGCGCGGTGAACCTTGCGAACAGCGTCGTCGGCGGTGACCGCGGCAGCGCGCTCGACAAGGTTCTCTTCAACCACATCCTCTCGAACGGCAAGAGCCTCGATGAGATCTCCAACACGATCAACTCCATCACCGCGATGGGTGCCGTGGCGGGTCTCACGGCCATGACGGTCGACTTCGGTGCTTACGTCACCGACCAGGTCGAACACCACGCCTCGACGATCCCGCATCAGCAGGAAGGTTGGTGGGTGCAGCCGATCGCGGGCAAGCTCAAGTCCGACGACCTTGCGGTCGGCGGAATGAAGGGCGACTACTCGATCGACACCGTCGGTATCATGGGCGGCTTTGACAAGAAGCTTCGCAACGGCGACACGATCGGCGTGGCGGCTTCGTATCAGTCGGGCGACGCCGACAGCGAAGGCGAAGGCCTTCCCGTCACGACGGACGTCACGAACTACGGTCTCCACCTCTGGCACGCCCGTCAGTTCGACGACTACCGTCTGATGGGCATGTTCTCGTACTCGAAGACGAGCGGCGACGCCAAGATGAACTACGTCGGCAATGAGCTCACGAGCGACCTCGGTGCGACCGAAATCTCAATCGGCGCCCGCGCCGACAAGGAATTCCAGTGGGGCACGGTCCGCATGATTCCGCACGCCGGCGTGCGCGCCTCGATGATCGACGTCGACGACTACACGATCGAAATGGGTTCGGAAGAGCTCTTCAAGGTGAGCGAAGACAAGCTCTGGATCTTTGAAGTACCCGTTGGCGTAACGTTCGCTTCGTCCTTCGAATACGCCCGCTGGAACGTTCAGCCCTACGTCGACCTCACGGTCCGCGGCCGCTTCGGCGACACGGATTCCAGCTTCACGCTCGAAGGCTCCAATACGTCCGACAGCATGAAGTACGACGTGACGGGCGACGTGATCGGCGACCTGCGCATCGGCTACATGTCGACCTTCCAGGACCTCAACCTCGGCATGAGCTACGGTCTCTCGGCGGGCGACGGCGGCCGCCAGAACCATCAGCTCGAAGCGACGCTTCGCATCGACTTCTAAACTGAGTACTTCCGACGTCCCTCCGGGACGTCGGAGAACCTCTCGCGAGCGGGGATCGGTTACGGACCGGTCCCCTTTCTTATTTTGGGCGAAGGATTACGAGCTTTCGCCCGGACTGTTAGGCTTTCTTCTTCGCGGCGGGGGAATTCTCCACGGCTGCGCTTTCAAGGACGGCGCCTTCGGATGCGCGCTTGAGGCAAGCGGTCTCGCCCGCGGCCATGCGGCTTCTCACGCCCCGAAGATAGGCTTCCGTGCGGTCGAGGTCTGTGCGGAGTTTTTGAATGCCGTCGAGATACTCGTCGATTCGATCAAGAAGCCAGGGCGTTCCAAGAGACGGATCGTCTTCATAGGCAAGAAAACGCTCCACGCACTCGAGCTTCATCCCTGCGTTTCGACAGCGCATGATAAAGCTTAGGCGCTCGAGGTCCGCCGCGCCGTACTCTCGCTGTCCTCCGGGACCACGCCGGGGCTTCTGAAGAATCCCGCGCGCCTCGTAAAAGCGGATCGTTCCCACCGCCGCCCCGGAACGGGCGGCCAATTCTCCGATTTTCATGGTCGATGTAAAAAAGTTGAATTCACACTTGAAGCTGCAGTAGCTATAGGTATTATCGTTCGACGCAAGTAAGTCCGCAAGCCCGTTTTCGGTGTCTTCGGACTCCTGTTTCATCCTCATCTCGCGGGCCGGAATGGGCTCGCACACAAGGAGCAGCCATGAAATTTCAACAGATCCGCAGCGCCCTTTCCGTCGTCGAATTCGCGGGCGAGCGCTTCCTGATCGACCCGATGCTTGCGCCGAAGAACACTTATCCGGTCTTCCCCTACACCTGCGTCTCGGGCGAGGGCAATCCCACGACGGACCTTCCCGTGCCGCTCGAAAGCCTCTTTGACGTGGACGCCGTGATCGTGACGCATCTTCACCTCGATCACTTCGACGACACGGCTCGGGAAAAGCTTCCGAAGAGCCTCGTTCTCTTCGCGCAGTCGGAAGAGGAGGCTTCGCAGCTTCGTGGCTGGGGCTTTGCGGACGTTCGCGTCCTTCTCGAAGAAGGCGTCGAATTCGAGGGGGTTCGTCTCTACAAGACGCGTTGCGAACACGGCGAGGGGAACCCCGTGACGAGCGACGCCTACGACTTCATAGGATTTTCGGGGAAGGCCTGCGGCGTGGTGTTTGAAGCGACCGAATCGGCTCGCCAGCCCGAGAGCTTCCGCTTCTACCTCGCGGGCGACACGATCTTCTGCGAATACGTGGAGGAAGCCATCGCGAAGTTCTCGCCGGCCGTCATCGCCGTGAACGCCGCGGGCGCGCAGTTCCCGAAGGGGCACCCCCTCATCATGAACGAGTACGACGTCCTTACGCTCATGCGCCGCCATCCCGACCTGAAGGTGATCGCCACGCACCTTGACGGCGTCTCGCACGCTACGGTGACGAGCGAATCGCTTCGTGCGTTCGCCAAGGAAAAGGGACTCGAGAAGCTCGCCGTCCCCGCGCAGGGCGAAACGGTCGAGTTCGCGGCCTAAGACCGCCGCGGAAAGCGTGTCGGAAGAACTTCGGGACGGACGACCAATCGTGAGATTTTGTCAGTCCCGAGGGTTCTTTGTCGGAAACTTCCGTAGAATGGACGCTTTCCCACACACAACGCGCCTGCGGGGGGCACTGGGCTGACGGCCCGGTTGAGAAGAACCCTTGGCACCGGATCCGGTTAATACCGGCGGCGGGACTGCAGGACGTGCGCGTCGGCTCTATCTCGAGAACACGGGAGAGAACCGGCCGTTCGTCACCGTCCGTCGTCCGACTCGGCGCACGGAGACGACACTATGAAACCCATATCCTGGATTCACGACGACGCGTCCGGCAAGGTGAAGCGCCTTGCGGGCGAGCGTGACTATCTCATCAGCGAAGCGGGGGAAGAGATTCCTTTTCGCCGCATCGACTTTTCACCGGCGCCTCCGAACTTCGGGGGACGCGACTACCCTTCGATTTTCCTTCCTGACGTAACGGGACCTTTCGGCGAGAACGGGATCGACGAAAACGCGCCCGTCACCGACTTTCACCCGAAACTGCGGCGCGAGCGCGCCGTGGGGAGCGACACCCAGCTCACGGCCGCGAAGAAGGGCGTCGTCACGCCCGAGATGAGTTTCGTTGCGGGACGGGAAAACTCGGGACTCCGGGCCACGAAGGCCATGCTCGACGAACTTCATGATGAGGCGCTCTCGGAAAAGCTCGCGCCTTTCTTCGACGTCAAACCCTGGACGGGCGAGGACGTGCGCAGGCTCGTCGCCTCGGGTGAAGCCGTGATTCCGGCGAACGTCCGCCACCGCGAAGCCGAACCCACGGTGATCGGAGAGCAGTTCCGTACCAAGGTGAACGCGAACCTCGGGACGACCGGAAAGATTTCGAACCTCGACGCGGAACTCGAAAAGCTCCGCGAGGCGCTCCTCTGCGGCGCCGACACGGTGATGGACCTCTCCGTCGGAGAGGATTCGGGACGCATTCGCCGCGCGATGCTGCGCAAGAGCCCCGTTCCGCTCGGAACCGTTCCGATCTACGAGGCGCTCGAGAAGGTGAAAAAGCCCGAGGCCCTGACGTGGGACGCTTTCTACGAAACGCTTTGCCAACAGGCGGAAGAGGGCGTCGACTACATGACGATCCACGCGGGCGTCCTGCGCAGTCACGTGGAGCTCACCCGAAAGCGCCTCACGGGGATCGTCTCGCGCGGAGGGGGCATTCTCGCCGCCTGGATGCACGCGACGGGAAAGGAAAACTTCCTCTACGAACGCTTCGACGAAATCCTCGACGTGGCGCGCCGGTACGACGTGACGCTGTCGCTTGGCGACGGCCTTCGTCCGGGGGCGGTCTATGACGGCAACGACGCGGCGCAGTTCGCCGAAATGAAGACCTTGGGCGAACTCGGCCGCCGTGCGCGCGAAAAGGGCGTGCAGGTGATGATCGAGGGGCCGGGACACGTGCCCTACGGCGGGATCGGGCGCAATCAGGAGGCCGTGCGGGAGTGGTGCGACAATGCGCCGCTCTACACCTTGGGGCCCCTGCCCACGGACGTGGGTGCGGGGTACGATCACATCACGGCCGCGATCGGCGGGACGGCGCTCGCCTCGCTCGGGACGGCCATGCTCTGTTACGTGACGCCGAAGGAACACCTGGGGCTCCCCGAAGCCCAAGACGTTCGAGAAGGGATGGCCGCCTTCCGGATCGCCGCGCATGCGGCGGACATCGCCAAGGGCATTCGCGGAGCCGCGCTACGGGACTTCATGATGAGCGCCGCGCGGTTTGATTTTCGTTGGGAGGACCAGTTCGCGCTAACCTTCGATCCGGAGCGCGCCGCGGCCTTTCATGACAAGACCTTGGGCGGCAGCGGCGGGCGCCAAGCGCACTTTTGCAGCATGTGCGGACCGGGCTTCTGTCCGATGAAGCTTGCGCGCGATTGGTTTCAGTAAAGATCCCGCAAGGGAATGAAAGAAAACCCCGTACGGTTCTGCCGCAACGGGGTTTCGTGTAAGGGAAGGAGGACTTATTCGTCCTTGGCTTCCGTCTCTTCCTTGTCGAGGTTGAGGTACTTGCCGAGTTCGTCGAGAACCGAATCGTCGCCCTTCTTGAAGCGGCGGAAGAGTTCACGGAAATGACAGTACCAACCCCAGGTCATGCCGTATTCGACCTTGAACGTGACGCGGCGCATGTGCTTACGCATGGTGTTTCCTTTCAAAAAGCTTGGCGGAGAATTTCCGCGGTCCCCGAAGTATAGCCTGCGAAGAACCCGGGGACGGGAAATTAGCGCATCTTGCGCAGAAGCATTCCTGCGATTCGGCGCACGAGCGTCCGGGGTGCGATCTGGGCGACGACGGCGACGGCACGGTTGAGCCAACCTTCGATTTCGACGGGAGCGCCCCGGAAGGCGGCGTCAAGCGCCGCCCGGGCGACGGGCCGTACGTCCTGTGCGTATTCGTCAAAGGGGGAATTCTCTTCAAGACCCGCCGCAGTCCCGAAGTTCGTGCGCGTGGGACCCGGGCAGAAGGCCGTAACAGTGACGCCGGAACCCTTGAGTTCTTCTGCAAGCGCCTCGCTGAAGTTGAGGACGTAGGCCTTCGTCGCGCCGTAGACCGCAAGCCACGGACAGGGTTGGAACCCGCCCGTCGAGGCGATGTTGAGGATGCGGCCGTGACCGCGCTCCTGGAAGAGCTTTGCGCAAAAGAGCGTGAGGCGGGTCACCGCCTCCATGTTGAGCCGAAGCATCGTGCGCACGCGCTCTTCGGAAACCTCCAGGGCGGAACCGAAGGCTCCTACGCCCGCGTTGTTGACGAGGAGCGTGAGTTCGCGCTCGTCCTCTTCGATAAGGCGTTCGAGCGCTTCGCAACCGTCGGACTCGGAGAGGTCGAGCGCCGCGGTGCGGACTTCGACGCCGAAGCGCTCCGTGAGTTCCCGGGCCACTTCTTCGAGAACGCCCCCGGATCGTGCGACGAGCGTCAGATGCATGCGGCGCGCGGCGAGCTGACGGGCGATTTCGAGACCGATCCCGCTCGAAGCGCCGGTGATGAGGGCATAGGTTTTGGACATGCCGTCTCCTTCAATGATGTTTTGGTGCATTGTGCCACGAAGATCAGTCTTCGAAGGCGTCCGCCATGGCTTCGATTTCCCGCGGGGGGATGCCGTACTCGCGGGCGTCGGCGTCCCAGTCGAGAAGACGGCGGCGAACGGTGAGAACGAAGCGCTTCGCCTCCTGAATCGACATATCGAAATAGGGGGCGTAGGTGATCGCCTCGTCCGTCGTAAAGCGCGACGTTCCGGCGCGAAGCTTCATGCCGCCTCGAGGCGAGAGTGCGGGCGACGTGAAAGTGAGGCTGTGCGCGGGGGCGAGTCTCCAGCCGTCCGAATGGCGGCCGACGGGGCGGATGAAAAGCCACCGTTCGGGATGGTCTCCCGTGGGGCCGGTAAGGAGCGTAAAGGCCATGCGGCGCCAGACTTCAGGGAGATCCACCTTGGGAGCCGCGCCTTCGCGCGTGAGAAAGTCGACGATGTCGGAATAGGTGATCGTCTTTCTCAACCCCGTTCCCTTGGGCGCGATGAGGGCCTTGGCGGAAAGCGCCGCATAGGGGCGGTTCGCCTCGTCCCGGTCGGCTCGGGTGCGAAGAAGAACGGGTTCGCCCATCAGCATCTTGAGCGTGGGCGTGACGGTGCGGATCCCGACGGCACGGGCCGTTTCGAGAGAGAACCCCTGCCAGAGCGCGGCGTGAACGGGTTCGGACGAGAGACCGAAGGTTGCGACTGCCGGGCGTTTATCAACGAGGACCGAATAGACGGGGGACCGTCCGGGAAGCGTACGGGCGGAGAGAAGGAGTTCGAGTTCGGCCTTTCCCGCACGGTTTCGTTCCGCCGCATGGTGGGCGTAGAGGAGTTCGTCGCCTTGGGACTGAAAGACGGGAAGGGCCGGACGATGCGAGAGAATCTTTGCAAGAAGGGCGGGTGCGAGCGGTTTGACGTCGCCCTCAAGCGCCGCCGAGAGAGCGCCAAGCGAGGAATTCTCCTCCAGAAGAGACGTGAATGCGGCCTCTTCCGGCTTGACGCCGAGCATCCAGTCGAGTGAAACGCCTTTGTCACTCGCCTCCTCGACGAGGAAACGGACCTCGGGGTCGAGCCGGACGTCATCGAGAAAGGCAAAGAGACGCTTTCCCTTTTTCGGCAGGATCGGACCATCCTTCAAAGGGAGATCGTGGGAGAGGGCGAAGCCTTCGGACAACCACGCTTCGTCGTACTCGAACCAGAGGGAGGGCTGCGGAGCGAGAACGGTACGCCGTTTGGTCTTTTTGGAGGCCTTCAGGTCCGAATTTTCATCGCCTTTTGATAAAGATCCCGATCGGGACTCCAATTCGGAACGACGAAACGTTGACGCATTGTCGTCTCGTACATGAAGACGGCCGACGGGAATTCTTTTCTCCGAATCGCTCTCGAAGCTGAGGGGATAGGAGAGCTGCCAGATGCGGTGGTCCGAGCGCAACATTTTTGTTATTCCTCCTTCACCCGGCGGCGACGCACACGCTGAGGAAGAGGGCGGTCCGTCAAAAAGCCGTCGTCAAGCTCATCGGTACACAGAGAAGAGAAGGGGTCATCCACGCCGATCGCATGCAGGACGGAAACGATGTTCCCGATCGAAACGCCGCAATCGCCGAGTTCCATTTTCGAGAGGGTGTTGACGGAAATGCCTGCACGCTCCGCCACGATTTTCTGCTGAAGCTTTCTCTGAATGCGAAGGAATCGGATCCTTCGGCCGAGGGCTTCAACGGCTTCCGCCGTCGCGAATGATGGTCTCATAAACGTAGAATCCTGTGAGTAAAGAGTGTTAAAACGGTCTATGAGATGAATTATACGATTTTGAAAGGCCTCTGTCAGAAAATCCGGAAGATGGTGAAAATCGGACGGTCTAATGCGGATTTGAATGGATATGTGAAGAATTTTCAAATACGCATAATACGCAGTATACGATGAATAACAGCTATAAAACGTCTTATTCTGCGTCTTACGTTTTAGTAAAACGCCATGTCGATGTCAGAAAATCACATCACCTTTGGAGAAGTTGCAATACGTTTTTCACGACTGAGAACGCTAAGCTTTGACTCTGGAGCGATGATTTTCTCTTATCGAACCAGTCTCCTCTCGTGTGTGGCGATCTTCATTCTCTCAGATTCGGGAGCACTCTCCTCAGTTGATCATTTTGAAAATTGCAGGCTTTCATCTTTTTGTCTTACATATAGTTCCCGATCGGAACAATCGTCCTCTTTCCTACCAAACTACATTCGTGTGGTACGCGTTGAGCGCTACATTTCTGTAGGTTCAAGGAAGGTGATCCGGCACCTTTGCCGTCTTGCCGGGTGATCTCCGATGCCTCCCTCGAAAACCCAAAAGAATTCATCGCATTCTTTTATAAAGACACCGAACGGGGCATTAATGCTGTTCGTCTCCTTTTGCGTTGGTTTTCCGAAGATTCGTCGGTCTCCTTTCGGGTCTCGCGCCGTCTTTCCGGAGTGCTTCCCTCCCGAAGGTCTTGCCGCTCTTGACGGCCGTTGCCTCGGCAAAGTTCCCGAACGGACGGGAAAAGAGACACGAAGCGAGTCGGGGAAGGCGAATTCTTCCCGCCGGAGCTGAACCCCGTCTTAAGAGAATCGGGCAAGAAACGAACTCGGCGAAGAAGGCTTCCGAGACCTTTTCCCCGGCTTTCGACGACCTCCGGGAAGGGCGTTCATCCGACAAAAGGGACGCCCCGAACCGGGCTTCGGAACACCGATCCCGGTGACCGGCCGCGCCGCCCGAGGCATGCGCGCCCGTGACGGGAGGTTTTGCCTAGGCGCTTCTTCGTGCCGAAGCCTGAAGGCCTCCCGTGATCACGTTCATCCGAACGGATGCGAAACGTTTGTTTACGTTGTCCGAAAGCCTTGTGCGGCGGCTTTTCTTTCGAGGGACGCATTCTAGCGGACTTTTCGTCTCCGTGTTTACCCGAATGAAAAGAAGGTTCGGAAAGCCGTTTGCCTCCCGCAGACTTTCCCCACGTTTTTCGCCGCGACGTTGCGGCCAACCACACGACTGCCATGAACGAATCCATTCTCGACAAGTGTCTCAACGACTACCGACTCTTTCTCGGCAAGAAGGAGCTCCTTCCCATCGTCCTCGGGGGCATGGGCGTGAACATCTCCACGAAGGAGCTCGCGCTCGAGGTCGCCCGTTGCGGCGGGATCGGCCACATCTCCGACGCCATGATGCCCGACGTTTCGGACCGCCTGCTCGGGACTCACTTCACGGCCGCCAAGGCGAAGCTCTGCAAGGCCTTCGCCGGACTCGCCCCGAAGCTCGACATGCACTTTGACCTCGAAGGCCTCAGAGCCGCCACGAAGCGCTACGTGGAGGACGTCATGAGCGCGAAGAAGGGCGACGGCCTCGTCTTCATCAACTGCATGGAAAAGCTCACGATGAACGATCCGCTGGGGTCCCTCAAGGCCCGCCTGAACGCGGCGCTCGACGCCGGGATCGACGGGATCAGTCTCTCCGCGGGTCTTCACACTTCGAGCTTCGGCCTCATGGCCGAAAATCCCCGTTTCCGCGACGCGAAGCTCGGGATCGTGGTCTCGTCGGTTCGCGCGCTCAACATCTTCCTGCGCCGCACCGCGAAGACCGAGCGTCTTCCGGACTTCGTCGTGGTGGAAGGGCCTCTTGCGGGCGGACACCTGGGCTTCGGCTTTGACTGGGCGAACTTCAAGCTCTCCGACATCGTGCGCGACGTGAAGCAGTACCTGACGGAGAAGGGCCTTTCGATTCCCCTCATCGCCGGGGGCGGGGTCTTTACGGGCACTGACGGCGTGCGTACGCTCGAAGACGGGGCCGACGCCGTGCAGGTGGCGACGCGCTTTACCGTCGCCCGCGAGTCCGGCATCCCCGACGAGGTGAAGGAGCGCTACTTCAACGCCGAAAAGGACGAGATCGTCGTGAACGGCATTTCTCCGACGGGCTATCCCATGCGCATGCTCGCCTGTTCCCCCGCCATCAACGCGAACACCAAGCCCCAGTGTGAGGCCTACGGCTACATGCTCGATCATGGCGAGTGCCAGTACCTCAAGGCCTACCGCGAGGCCGTGGCGGAACACCCCGACGTCAAGCAGCCGGCCATCGCCGAGAAGACGTGCCTCTGTGTTCAGATGCGCAACTACAAGCTCTGGACCTGCGGGGCCTCGGCCTGGCGCCTCAAGGAAACGAGCGTGAAGCTCCCCGACGGGACCTGGTATCAGCCGCCCGCCGAACACATCTTCCGCGACTACCTCACGAGCCGTCGCGACGAAATTCTCCTTCCCGTGCCGGCCTGATGCCGCAGGGAGCGGGAAAAGCGGACGCTCCGGGAAAGTCGAAAGGCTCTCCCGGAGCGTTTTTTCCGGATCTTCTGATACAATCGCCTTTCCTTTTCACCGTTCACTTTTTCTAGCGATGGAATCCTTTTTCGAACGCGCCATGTATGCGGGCCGTTGGCTGCTCGCGCCGATCTATCTCGGTCTCACGCTCGCGCTCCTGTGTCTGGGCATCAAATTCTTCCAGGAAGCCTTCCACATCATCCCGCATGTTCTCGAGATGAAGGAGGCCGATCTCATCCTCGGCATCCTCTCGATGGTCGACATGGGGCTTGTGGGCGGCCTCATCGTGATGGTGATGTTCTCGGGCTATGAAAACTTCGTTTCCTCGCTCGACATCAAGGAGTCGCAGGACAAGCTCTCCTGGCTCGGCAAGATGGACGCAGGCTCCTTGAAGAACAAGGTGGCCGCCTCGATCGTTGCGATCTCGTCGATTCACCTCCTGCGCGTCTTCATGAACATCCCGACCACTGAAAACGACAAGCTCTTCTGGTACGTGATCATCCACCTGACCTTCGTGCTCTCGGCTCTCGTCATGTGCGGAATCGATCTCCTCACGAAGAAGGCGCACTGAGAACGCAACGCCTTCTTGCGTTTTCCCGCGAAAACCTCTCGAAACTCCCGAGTCTTCGGACGGCGGGAGTTTTCTTTTGTCTTGTTCGATGGCGCTACAATCGGAAGGTCTTTGGCACAAGGCCGCCATAAGAGCCTTCGGCCAAGGTAAACCCTCTTCAAAACAAAAGGATTCCCCTCATGCGCACATCGCTACGCAAAGTCTTCCGCTTTGCCATGCCTTTTCTGCAGGCATCCCTCATCAAGCAGATTCTCGTAGGTTTCGTTCTTGGCTGCATTCTCGGCCTCTCTTCTCCCGAACTCGCCAAGTCCGCGGGCTTTCTCGGCACGATCTTCGTCACGGCCCTGAAGGGCGTCGCCCCGGTCCTCGTCTTCGTCCTCGTCATGAGCTCCATCGCGGGCCGGAGCGACCTGAACGAATCCGTTCACATCAAGCCCATCATCTTCATCTACCTCGTCGCGAACTTCTCCGCGGCCTTGGTCGCCGTGGCGGCGAGCTTCATGCTTCCGTCCGAAATCCAGCTCGTCGCGCAGGGCGCGGAAGTGAACGCCCCGGGCGGCATCGGCGACGTGCTTCGCTCACTCGTTCTCAACGTCGTCGACAATCCCTTCCACGCGCTCGCCTCGGCCAACTACATCGGCATCCTCGCCTGGGCCATCGCCATGGGCCTGGTTCTTCGCAAGGGTACGGACGAAACCCGCAAGGTTCTGCAGGACGCCTCGCGCGCCGTCGAATTCATCGTTTCGCTCGTCATCCGCTTCGCTCCCTTCGGCATCTTCGGTCTCGTTTCCGAACTTCTCGCCACCGAAGGTCTCGGCGCGATGGTCGACTACGCGCACCTTCTCGCCGTCCTGATCGGCTCCATGGCCTTCGTCGCGCTCGTCGTGAATCCCTTCATCGTGTGGCTCTGCACGCACGACAATCCCTATCCCGCGACCTTCCTGACGCTTCGCGAGTCGGGGATCTCCGCCTTCTTCACGCGCTCCTCGGCCGCGAACATTCCGGTGAACCTCGAACTCTGCCGCCGCATGAAGCTTCCGGAAGCCACCTACGCCGTTTCGATCCCGGTCGGGGCCACCGTCAACATGGGCGGCGCCGCGATCACGATCACGGTCCTGACGCTCTCGGCCGCCTATTCGCTCGGCATCACGGTCGACATCCCCACGGCGCTCTTCCTCTGCGTCGTCGCCACCATCTGTGCGGCGGGCACCTCGGGCGTTCCGGGCGGCTCCATTATGCTGATTCCGCTGGCCTGCGGTCTCTTCGGCATTGATCAGCACACCGCCATGCAGGTCGTGGCCGTGGGCTTCGTGATCGGCGTCCTGCAGGACTCCTGCGAAACGGGGCTCAATTCCTCGACCGACGTTCTCTTCACCTACGCCGCCTGCAAGCGTGCCGAACGCCTCGCCAAGGATAATGCCTGACGCTGTAGCGTCCCTCATCGCATAATCTTCCCGAAGGCCCGTCGAACTCGATTCGGCGGGCCTTCGTACATTCGGGGGCGGGGGAACACGAGGACAGGGTGTTGGAACCCTCCTGGGGGGGCGCAGAGCGGCCGTAGGCGGGGTCTCAGACGCGGAAACGGTACAGACAACGAGAAGGGAAGGCTGTGAGAGCGTTTCCGGCGCGCGGATTGAAGAGGTTACGGGAAAGACGATCGATTCGATGGGAGTCGCCCGCGATACGAGCGGGATCTGCTTCCTATCGATGATCGGAAGGGGATGATCAGGCGGGAGCTCCGGAGGCCTTCCAGATGGTTCGCAGAAGGGTGATGACGGGCCGTCGGTCCGGTCGGTCATGAAGAGGTTGAGAAGAGGTTGAACTGCCCGCAAAGATGCAGCGTGTAGGAAGGAAAGAGGAACGTTGCGGTGCGGTCGGCCGGGGTGAGGGGAGATGCCCGGCGTTGGGCGGAGAAAGGAGATCGAGAAAATCCGATCTATGCGGAACAGCGCTCGGGAGAAAGAGTGCTCCGTGAGAATGTGAAAAGCCCCGGCTTCTTGCGAAGACCGGGGCTCGATTCAGATCAACGTATCAGGAACGTCGATTAGAAGCGGTGCGTGAGACCGACATAGGCCTGGATGAGTTCCTTTTCCATGTCATGGAAGACAGAACCTTCGAGAGAGCCGGTGTCAAGCGTGGCCTTGGCGTAGCCGGCGCCGAGGTAGGCGTCGGTGCGCTTGCTCAGGTGATAGGCGTAGCGGGCCGACACGCCGACGTACTGAGCATCAATGTCATACTTGTCAGGATCACCGTCATAGACGTTTTCGAGCTTGCCGTCCTGGAAGTAGGCGGCGAGCGTCAAGTCACCGCCGGCGATCGGGGTGATGGAACCGATGTGGAGGCCGTAGCCCTTGAAGCCGTCCGTACCTTCCGAGTCCGGATTGGTGGGGCCAAAGGCACCGACGAGGTCATCCGACATATCCCAACCCGCGGCGTTGCGGATGCCCTGGTAGTACTGGGCGAGGGCGAAGACCTTCGTTACGCCGAAGTCGTAGTTGCCGCCCAGGTGAACGAGGTGGCCGTCGTCCTTCACGATGGAGGTGGAGGCATGATTGAAGTTTTCGTAGGCGCCCACGAACTGGAGGTTGCCGACAGTGCCCGTCACGGCGAGAGAGGCATAGCGATCAACGTTGGTCTTGCCTTCGTCGCCGTGCTGGCTATCCTTCAGATAGTCGTCGTTGTCAGCGCCGGTGTCGCCGTCAAACGAGTACTGAGCCGTCACCTTGACGCCGGCGAATTCGGGCGTTTCGTAGGTGATCATGTTGTCGTAGCGGCTCGAAGCGGTCATGCCCCAGATGTTGAAGTCGCCGCCGTCAAAGGCTTCGCCGATGGCGTAGACGTAGTCGTAGGTACCGGCGGAGGAGCCGACACCGCCCATGCGGCCGGCGGAGATCTTGCCGAAGTCACCCGAGAGCGTGAGGGAGGCTTCACGGCCGAAGAGGCGGCCGCCCTGACCGAGGCTGCCGTCGTCCGTGTTGATGGCGCTTTCGAGCTTGAAGCCGACCTTCATGCCGTTGCCGAGGTCTTCGGAGCCGGTGATGCCCCAACGCGAGGAGGCGTTGATGCCCGAAGCCATTTCGAGGTTGCTTTCACCGTCGGCGGAATGAACGACGGCGAGTTCGTTATTGTCTTTCCCGAGGGTCCAGTCGTCGTTGTAGGTATAGGCAAGACCGGTGTCGACCACGCCGTAGAGCGAGATGTCCGCGGCCTGGGCGGAAGCGGCGGCGCCGAGAACGGCGAGCGCGATAAGAGACTTCTTCATGATATGAGTTCCTTCCCTTGAGGGGTGAGTTGTACTTTGCGAGGGTTTTTCACCTGGCGTGGGTTTTATCCTATAGGCGTTTTGTGACGTTTCGATCACAAAACCCGGCGAATCCATGAAGTTTTGATGAAAGGACTGTTTTTTAGGAAAAAACCACTAGTTCCAAAGAGATATTTGGCGACTTTATTTGTTGCGGAATCGTCACAATGGGAGGGTTGGTTGAACTCCGGGCTCTGGGAGGGTAGGGAAGACGGGACGCAACGGAAAGAGAAAAGCCTCCCGAGCCGAAGGGGCGGGGAAGACTTCCGAGGGGCTGAGGAAGGAAGAAATTCCGCGGTTACGCGCGGTTGGCGTAGATCGCGTTGCGCTGCGCCCGGGTACTGCGGTCGGGCGTCGTGTCGAAGAGCGTCTTGTAGTCGCGGTTGAACTGTTGCGGGCTCTGGTAGCCCACGGCGTAGGCCGCGGAATTGACGTCGCCGTCGCCCCTCAGGAGGAACTGCTGCGCTTCATAGCGGCGAAACGCCTTCGCCGCGGCCGTCAACCGCCACGGCGGCGACGCGAAGGTCGTGCATCTGCCCGATCTCGGCATCCGCGGAAATTCGCACTTCCCGTTTGCCGAAAAGAACAACGTCGAGGTGGCCGGGGCGCTCGAAGCCTGGCTCAAGGAAAAGAACCTGGACGGCTACGCGAAGTAACCGAGAAAAGAATCTCCCCGCCGAACGGTCCGTCCGAGGGGGAGAAATGCCTTTTTTGAGTCGCTGCAAAGGGGCTTTGCGGCGGCTCTCATTTTTTCTTATTTGTCGCGCTTCATGACGAGCTGCACGAGGATGTCGGCGCCCTTGAAGACGCCTTCGGCCTTGGCGGCGTTGCCGGCCGTGCGCATGAGGTAGACGCTGCCGGTGTCCTTGTTGAAGACCGTGTATTCAATGAACTGAATGTCCGTCTTCGTCTGCTTCATCTGATAGGTGGTCGAGAGCTTCACGCAGGGAAGGGGGCCGAAGGCGCACTTTTCGGTCTTGTAGTCCTTGAGTTCGAAGTCGGCGCCGATCTTCTGGATGAAGGCCTGCTTGCCCGACGCGTCGGCGATCGGGTCGCCGCAGTTTTCGACCATCGCTTCATAGGGTTCGAGACCGTCCTTGGGCTCCTTCTTCCAGAGGAGTTCGAAGCTCGCTTCGGACTTCGGCGTGAAGGCGCGAAGAAGCGGCTTCATCGAGGAGACGCCGTCTTCTTCGAGTTCGACGGGCTGCCATTCTTCGTCGTGCGTGGCGGTGACGAGTTCGCCGAGGTTGATTTCGGCGGCGGCCATGGCGGTCTGGGCGCCAAGAAGCAAAAGGGCGAGGGAGAGGGTACGCTTGATCATTCCAAAATCCTTGTTTCGTCAGGGTCGCGCAGAGGCGACGGGGTCAACGTATTGTGTCAGCGGCGCCTTATTGGAGGATGAAATGCGTTCACGCCTCCGGTTTGGACGCCGGCGCCGTCGTCTTCGGCGCGGCGGCAAGGCCCAGACGCACCTTGTGCTTGACGACGGTCTTCTCCCACCAGAGAAGAATCTCTTCGGTGACTTCGCCCGGCTTGCTTCGAAGCGTGAGGCGCGCGGGTTCGATCGCAAAAGGGGGTTCGAGCGCCGTCACGCCCGAATTCGCGGCCGAGCGGCCCGTGAGAAGCGACTTCGGCAGCAACGCCCAACCGACCCCTCGGGCGACGAGCCCCAGGGCCCAGGGGCCGCTGTCCACTTCCCAGTGGTCGGGATTGATGATGTTCGGGGGCGCCGACTCGCTGTCGCGCGCATGCACGATGATCTGCCGGTGCTGTCGAAGGGCTTCGGTGGTGAGCGTCGGCAGCATCGCGAGCGGGTGGTTTTTCGACACCACGACCGATACGGGGGAGCGCCCGAGAACGCGCTCGCGCGTTTCGATGGCGGGCTCCGACGAGAAGACGAGGGCCGCGTTCATGCCGGACTTCTTGAAGAACCACTGCGCTTCCGACCCCGTGATGTTTTCGATCTGAAGCCGCACGCTCGGGAAGGCTTTGGCGAACTGCTGCAGGATTTCGATCATGACCGGGGCCTCGAGCATCGGGTCGATCCCGAGGTAGAGCGCGGGCAAAGCCGTGTCGGCCAAGGCCGCCGCGCGCGTCTCGAGGCGCTGCGCTTCGGCGAGGAGCCTGAGGGCCGAGGGGAGGAGCTCCCGCCCGCGGGCCGTGAGTTCGGGCTTGGGCGTGCGGTGAAAGAGGGCGTAGCCGAGGTCGGCCTCAAGCCCCGCCACATGCATGGAGAGGACCGACTGCGCTCTGCGCAGCCGCCTTGCCGCCGCGGAAAAGGAGCCCGTCTCCGCCACCGCTGCAAAGGAGCGGATTTCGTCGATCTTGATGCTCATCGTTTGGTTTCATCCATCAGTTTTCTGATGGAATCCATTTTGAAGGATCGAAAATGCGATGGTAAAATTCTAGCGTCATCCACGATCACCGTCCTGTATGTCCTGCGAATTAACGAAAAACATCTCTCCGAAGTCTTTTGCCGGCACGTCGCCCAAGCTTCGCGAATCCTCTTCCTCACACTCTTTCTCCCGTGACAAAACCGACGCGAGCCCCAAGACGGGCGCCGCCACCAAGGCGGAACTCTGGTCCGCGCGCATCGGCTTTTTTACGGGGGGCTTCACGGTGGCCTCCTGGGCGCCCCTCATCCCCTTCGTGCAGTCGGGGCTGGAACTCTCGCCCATGCTCCTCGGCACGCTTCTTCTGGGTCTCGGCGTCGGAAGCTTCGTCGGGATGCCGCTTGCGGGGACGCTTTCGCAGCGGATCGGCTGCCGAAACGCGATCGGCCTCTCGGGGCTTCTCTCCTGTCTTCTCCTCGTCTGCCTCACGCTCATGCCGAGCTACGTCTTCGAGTGCGCGGCGCTTTTCCTCTACGGGATCACGCTCGGCTGCCTCGAGGTGAGCGTCAACATCTACGGCACGCACCTTGAGAAGAAGTCGGAAGGCCGCATCATGTCGGGTCTGCACGCCGCCTATTCGATCGGCGAAGTCGTCTCGGCGGGCCTCATCACGCTCTGCTTCGTTTCGGGTCTGACGCCCCTTATGACGATCACCTCGCTCATGACGGTGCTCGCCTTCGTCTTGGTCGCCATTCTCTCGCGCATCACGAACGAGAAAATCAAGAGCGAAAAGAAGGAGGGCCGCACGACCTCGGGCACGACGGGTGCGCGCCGCATTTCGGGTTCGGTTCTGATCCTTGCGTCGCTCTGCGCGGTGATCTTCCTCACGGAAGGCGCCATGCTCGACTGGAGCGCCATTTATCTGCGCGACTCGGCGGGCGTTCCGCAGGAAGCGAGCGCCTTCGGCTACACGCTCTTCGTGATCGCCATGGCGGTTTCGCGACTCCTCGGCGACCGCGTGACGGAAAAGGTGGGCCCGAACGTCGTCCTTCTCGCGGGCGTCGCCATGATCATCGCGTCGCTCTGCGTCATGGTCTTCATCCCGGTTCCCGTTGCGGTCTTCGCGAGCCTCTTCGTGATGGGCCTCGGCATTGCGAACCTCGCCCCGATCCTCATCTCCGCCGCTTCGCGCGACAAGAAGATGGAAAGCGTCAAGGCCATCACGGCCGTCACGACTGTGGGTTACGGCGGCCTTCTCGCTGGTCCCGCGTTGATCGGTGCGGTTTCCTCTACCGTGTCGCTCGAAGGCGCCTTCCTCGGGATCATCTGCCTCCTCACGGCGAGCCTCTTTGCCGTGCGGCGTCATGAAAAGGTTTTTGCCTAAACGTAAACGCGCGTAAAAACTGAGCGATTCACTCAGGAAATGGGTTTCCTTGTCGTAGGATAAGGAAACCCAATCTTTTCAAGGAGAGATCATCATGATGATCCACGTCACCGAAGCCAACTTCAACGAAACGGTTCTTCAGTCCGAAAAGCCCTTCATCTTCGTGATGGGCGCCTCCTGGTGCCCGGACTGCCGCCGCGCCGAACCCTTCGTTCGCAAGCTTCTTGAAACCTACGGCGACCGCGTCGCCTTCGGGAACGCCGACTTTGACGCCGACGCGGGGCTTCGTGAAAAGCTCGACATCCGCAGCATTCCGACCTTCAAGCTCTACAAGAAGGGCGAAATGATCGACACGCTCGTCGAACCCAAGGACATCGCCTCCATCAAGGCGCTCTTTGAAAAGGCGATCGCCTGATTCGAAGCCGATTCGAAAAAACGAAGGGGCCGGGAAAATTCCCGGCCCTTCGTGCGTTCTGTGTCCGGGAAAATCCGTCAGACCGCCGTTTCCTCGTCTTCCGCGGGGGCGGCGTCCGTGTCGTCGGCAAGCCACCGATGAAGCTTCTCGGAGAATAGGAGAAAGGCGTCGGGATCGTATTCGAGGCGGTCGACTTCAATGTAGGCGCCCGCGGCTTCGCCCCGCGTTTCACGAACGAGCGTCACCAGCCGCAGAAGGTTCTCTTTGTCGCCTTCGTTCGGACGAAGCCCGATCACGAAGAGTCCCGCCGAGGGAGCGAGCTTGGTGAGGCGCTCGGCGGCGTGCTCGACTTTCTTGGCGTCCAACCACGCGCCGTCCGTAAAGAGCACGAGGGCGCCGCGGGTCTTCGGGGCGCAGCCGTAGGTGGCGGCGTAGGCCGAAATCGCCCGCTCGAGCTTCGGGTTGTTGCGAGGGAGCGCCTTCAGGCCGTCGATCACGCGCGCAAGCGCCGCGGGACGGGGCGTTTCGTCGCCGCCGGGCACCGCGTAGGGGCTCGCCGTGAAGATCGCCACGGGGTGGTCGTACTCTGCGAGGTCTTCGAGAAGACGCGAAGCGGCGTTGCGGGCGAGGTCGAGCTTTTCTTCGTCGCCCACCGCGATCGAGGGCCCGATGTCGAACATCAGATCAAAGCGAGGAGCGTCGAGGCAGGGAAAGCGGGGCGCCGCGGCCTTGGCGGGCTTTTCGCCCGCGGCCGTGGCGGCGGATTTCGCGCCGTCGGCGGGCGCGCTTCCTTCGGGGAGGCTCTGGCAGCCTGCGAGGAGGAGGGCCCCCAGAAGGGGTGCGAGGAGTTTGAGAGGCACGGTCATGAAGTCTCCCTTTTCGTATGATCGGTCGATCCATTATATCGGGGACGTCGTTCGGAAAACCGTCTTCAAAAAACGTTTCACCTTCTTGCAAGCGCTCTTCTTCCGCTCAAGAGAAGGGGTGTGGGGTAAGGCATAAAAAAATCGGACCGCCCGCCCTGAGGAGAGCGGCCCGGATTCATGCGGTCGCGAGGCTTCGAATTACTTCGTGAGCGTCACGATGCGGTTGCCGTCGAGGATTTCGAAGGTGTCGCCCGTCTTCACGAGACCGCGGATGTCCGTGAAGTCGGCGGGGAGACCCCAGGCTTCCGTCACGGTTTCGGTCGCGATGTCGATCACGACGAGGACGTTGAAGTTCTTCGACACGGCGTAGAGCTTGCTGTCTTCGTAGACCATGCCCGTGACGTAGAGTTCGCCGAGCGAGCGGCCGTCCTTGAGGGCGGCGGCGGGCTTGAATTCGCCCGAGAGCGTCCAGTCGGCCATGAGGGCCTTCGAGATCACGAAGGTCTTCTTGTCCTTGTTGTCGGGCACGGTGGCCGTGAAGATGTACTTGCCGTCCGTCGCGCTCGAGTGGACGTAGAACATCTTGGCGCGGGTCGTGTCGATGCGGGCGCGGCCCTTGCCGCCCACGGCTTCGACCTGATCGCGGCCGGCCGTGAAGTTGGCCCAGCCCTGAACGTCGTCGGCTTCGGGGTTCTTTCGCACGCGCAGGATCGACTTGTTCATGCCCATGAGGACGTAGGCGTCTTCACCGTAGGGCGTCACGCCGACGAGGTCGAGGACGTTCGCCGAGAACCAGGGGTCCATGGCGGCGTGGATCGACGGGGTGAGGTCGTCGTTGAGGAACCAGAAGTCGTACTTCGAGGTCACGACGTATTCGCCGCGGATCTTCTGGAGCGTGTTGAGCTTGGCGTCGATCCCCTTGATTTCACGCGTGTTCGAGACCGTGAGGCTGCCGTTGAGAGCGATCGGGGCTTCGGCCGCGTTGTGGTTCCACGTGATGCCGAGCTTCTTGGCGTTGGGCTTGTAGGCAAGGTCCGGATCCTTCACGTCGCGGCGGCCGAGGAAGTTGATGCCGGCCCACATGCCTTCCCAGGAATCGGCGGAGTACGTGATGTACTTGCGGTCCCAGGAGAAGCGCCAGGGATCGCCCTGACCCCAGTTCGGGGGAAGACCCGTCGACCAGGCGGCCTGGAAGGAGTTCGAGGCGATGATGAAGGCGACGATGCCGAAGGCGATCTTGTAGAAGGTCGTGAGCGGACGCCACGGACGGCCGCGCATTTCCGCGATCAGCGCATCAAAGCGCGGAGCGAGGAAGGTGGCGAGACCGAAGAGCATCACGACGCACCAGAAGACGATTTCCGCCCACATCTGGGTGTGGATGCCGAAGATGTCGAGGCCGAAGCCCTGACCGACGTCACGGGCGGCGTGGTTGCCGAGGTGACGGAAGGACGAGTAGAGGCCCACGGCCGCCATGACGAGCATGGTGGCGAGATACTTGGGCTTGAAGCCGTAGCGGACCATGAAGAGCGCCACGACGCCGATGTAGGCCATCTGCTGACGCTGGCCCCAGCAGAGCGTGCAGGGGGAGTCGCCGAGAAGGTAGCCGAGAATGAGATTGGCGATGCCGACGGGGAGCAGAACGATCAGAAGACCGCCCCAGCAGATGATGTCGTAAAAGGTTTTCGCCTTCTTGATGTCGCCCTCGTTGACGGGCTGAGTGTAGTCAGTCATCGAAAAGCCTCCTTAGAGATTGAGCGAACCGAGAATGGCCGTCGAAACGTGGCCGATGTACATGAAAACAACGACGAACCAGCCGCCCACCGTCAGCCACCAGGCAAGTTTTTCCTGCTCGGGCTTGAAGATGAGAAGCAGAACGGCGATGCAGAGCAAAAGCAGTTCTACGAACTCCATACTATCCTCACGAAGCGCTCCGAAACATTTGAAAGGGAGCGCAGGGGTTGAAAGAGTGGAGCATTCTGCCAAAGGGAAAGACAATTGTGTATATTTGCTTACAATTTGTTTCAGGGTTAACGCTCAGGGTATAATCCCTAAAGCCTTTCTCTTAGAGAACGAAATAAGAATCGTTACGTAGCTTTTCGTACGTCCTGCGGACGATTCTCCGTGCGGGGAGGACGGTACGGCGTGAGGGTCGGGGAGGCGTGCCGGACGACCGCGTTTGGGAGGCGTCCGGACAAAAGAAATCCCGCCACGGCGGGCGGGATGTCGGAGAGGGTTCGTTGCGGGGTGGTCTTATTCATCGCCCCAGTCGAAGGGGAGCGTTTCCTGCTCGGGAATGTCGGACGCTTCGGGCTCGTAGATCGACTTCACGTTCGTCGGACGGTCCTTGTCGTGCTGCATGTCCCAGACGTCGCGTTCGGTCTGAAGGTTGAGCCAGTAGGTCATCGGCGTCTCAAGCGCGATCGAGAGGCGGTAGGCCATGGCGGGCGTCACGCGGAAGTCGCCGCGGATGACGCGCTGCAGCGTCGAAACGTTCACGCCGAGGCAGTCGGCCACGTGCGTGAGGCGGTGACCCGAAATGGTCTTGGCGAGCGCTTCGCCGGGACGCGGTGGAGCTTCTTTGAGCATGCGAAGAATCCGAGTGGATGTTTTCGATCGAAAAAACCATTATACGACCGAATGCCCGTTCTCCGAGCTCATTGGCGCATGGCGCGCCAGATGCGTTCGGGTTCGTCCCGATCGGTGGAGCGGAAGGGGCTGATGTCGATCCCCCCGCGGCGCGTGAAGAGGCAGCGCACTTCAAGTGTTTCGGGCGAGAGCTTCGCCACGAGGTCGTGGAAGATCTGCTCGCAGCACTGTTCGTGAAAACCGCGGTGGAGACGGTAGGAGAGAAGGTAGCGGTAGAGCGCCTCATGGTCCCAGGCGTGTCCGCGGTAACGGATCACGACCGTCGCGTGGTCGGGCTGACCCGTCACTGGACAGAGCGAGCGGAGCTGATCGGTGGAGAGCGTCTCTTCGACGCTCTTTTCTTCTTCCGAGAACGCAAGAAGCGCGGGCTCGGGCTCGAACGTGAGTTCGCCCTTGGGATCGGTTTCGCGCTCGAGAAGGACGCCCGGCGTCTTTTCGACGGGGCAGGTCCAGTCGGCGAGTTCGGCAAAGCGCGTCTTGACGGGGGCGCCGAGGATCGCCGTGAGGTCGCGCTCCATCGTTTCGCAAAGGGTGGCGAGATCGCCCACGCGCGTCTGCGTGAAGCTTCCGACGTAGAGCTTCAGGGACTTCGACTCGACGATGTTGGGCGACGTCGCGGGAACGAGGAGTTCCCCCGCGGCGTAATGCGGACGGCCTTCGAGGTCGAGCCAGGTGATTTCGTAGAGACGCCAGACGTCGACCCCGCGGAATTCGTGCCGGCCGATCGCGTCGCGCCCGAGACTGCGCGGGATCGGCGTGAGAAGCGAGGGATCGTACCGGTTTTCGTAGGTCGTTTCTTTTCCGAGAAGCGTTCCTTTCGGTTCGGGCATGCGTACGGTCATGGCGTTTCTTTGTTCTTTGCGTGAGAAAGCCGCGTCTTTGGCGGCGGGAGAGGAACTATATCACGGAGGCGCCCGGACGCCCGCGCTTTTCTGCGGGTTTTCGCGTAGCGCTCACCGTGCGCGCTCGGCGAGCACCGCAAAGAGGCCCCAGAGAACCGCAAAGAGAGCGAGCATCGTCGGGACGATTTCGATCGACAACGCATCGACCGCCGCGCCCGTGAGGAAGGGGCCGACGCCGGCCAAGAGATAGCCTCCGCACTGCACGCGCCCCGAGAGCGCCACGAGCCGTTCGAATCCCTCCGTTTTCTTCGCGGGCATCGCAAAGGATTCCGCGACGAAGATCCCTTGGGCGAAGCCCGCGGCGAGTACCGTGAGAAGCGGCGGAAGCACGTCGGGAAAGAGAAAGAGGCCGGCAAAGACCGCGGACGTCGTGAGAACGCGGGGCGTGAAGCGGGGGAAGAGCTTCGTAAGCATCGGGACGGCGAAGCTTCCCGCAATCGAGGCAAGCAGAAGGATCGTGACGAGCGTCCCCGCTTCCGAGGACGAGAGTCCCCGTGCCGTGAAGGCGGCGGGAAGCCAGAGGCTCATCGTG
>CASDQM010000028.1 GCA_949282745.1 uncultured Sutterella sp.
CTACGCGCTCAACCGCGAAAACTACAAGTGGAGCGAAGACAACTCGGAAGAAATCAAGAAGGGCGTCATCATCAAGGCCGACACGATCGAAGCGCTTGCCGAGAAGCTCAAGATGCCGAAACTCGTCGAAACCGTGAAGAAGTGGAACGAGGACATGAAGGCGGGAGCCGACTCGGTGTTCGGGCGCCGCATCATGAAGGATCCGAAGGCCAAGGTCGTGTTCGAAGGACGCGATCAGGATCTGCTTTCCGCCCCGATCCGTCTCGACGGTCCCGTCTATGCGGTGCCGCTCGTTCCCGTGGCCTACAACTGCCAGGGCGGCCCGAAGAAGGACGCCAAGTGCCGCGTGCTCGACGTCTACGGCGATCCGATCCCGCACCTCTACATCTGCGGGGAACTCGGCTCCATGTGGACGGCCGTCTATCAGGGCGCTTCGTCGAATGCCGAATGCATGATCTTCGGCCGCATCGCCGGTCGTGAGGCTGCCAAGGCCGATCCCAAGGCGTAAGGGAGATCAGGCTGGAGCGAACCGGGAAGGGCAGGGCTTTTCGGTTCGCCTCTTCACTTTTGGACGGGCGCCCGCCGGGGCGTCCGTCCGGGAAAGACACGACAGCCGGGGAGGCGTCGGAAACAGGGCGGTCACACAGAAATATTCGTCTCGGTGTCAGAGGAGATCATGCCGACCTCGGGGCATCCCCCGTTCGAGTCGATCGTCCATACCCACAAGATGCTAGTAGGGGCGCGTTCTGCAAGCGCCGTGACGGACTCTTCAAAACCGCTGCGCGAGAAAAGCCGGTAATGAAAGACGGCGTCGGGTACGGGAAGAGATGCGCATTTGGCCTGCAGCGAACGAAAGACCTTCATGCCGACTTTCTCGGTCCCGTACTTCCATTTCCCCGCCGGAGAGTGGCGGCGTTCCCTGTCGGCGGCCACGATGTCGATTTTGACGCTCTTTTCCCGCCCAAGCCCGAGTATCGCCGGCCGGAAGGGAAGGCCTCCTGCATGGCGGAGGCGAATCAGGTATTTTCGGCAGACTTCCTCAAGGGCCTCGGACACGATCTCGGAGAAGCAGAGTATGCGGCACCGCCGCGTTGTCCCGGTCCTTTCGCAGGACGCACATGCCTAGACGTCAACACGCAGGCTATTACGAAGCACATCAAGAACATCTATGAGGGTGGCGAGCTTGTCGAAGCGGCAACTTGTTCCAAAATGGAACAGGTTCGCCGGGAAGGCAACCGCATCGTCAACCGCAAGGTCGCCTTTCACAACCTCGATTTGGTGATCGCGGTCGGCTACCGCGTGAATTCCAAGAAGGCTACGGCCTTCCGCATCTGGGCGATCAACATCCTCCGCGAATACATCATCAAGGGATTCGCGATGGACGACGAGCGTTTGAAGAATCCCGATTGTTTTCTTGGCGAGGACTACTTCGACGAAATGCTCGAACGCATCAAAGACATTCGTTCGAGCGAGCGCAGGTTCTACCAGCAGATCACCGACATCTACTCGCAGTGCTCGGTGGACTACGACAAGAATTCGCCGATCACGCGGCGATTCTTTGCTCAGGTTCAGAATGAGCTTCATTGGGCCATCTCCAAGAAGACGGCCGCCGAGATCATCTGTTCCCGTGCTGTTAGGGGACGTCAGCCATGAAACGATCGGACAGGCGAATCTGAAACGGCCGGGATCTTCGGACATCGATTCTGAAACGGTCGGAACGATCACAATTCTGCGGCTCCTAAAATGGCAACGGGACCCGACCGTGATTCCGGTCGGATCCCGTACTTCTCTCACTCACCACAAGGCGGACCGGAGCGCGGACGCCTCTCACTGCGCCGCCGGTGCCGCTTCGGTCAAATCCGCTTTATGCGTTCATTTCCCGCACGCGCTCGACGGCGTTCGCCGTGCGGAGGTTGCGCCCTTCGGTGCGAAGCACGACCGAGCGGGCGAGGAGGTTCTTCCCGATTTCGAGGAGCTTTTCCTGCGGGGGTTCCGATTCGAACTCCCGTTCGCCGGAAATTTCACCGCGGATGTCCACGCCGTTCACGACGATTTCCTTCATCTTGCCCGGCGTGAAGAGATTGGCGGGCGCCGACTCGGCCGCCACGTCGGCGAAGCGCACGCTGCCGCCGGCGGCGAACATGCCGAGGGCCAGGGCGAGATCCTTCGTATGGATCACGGGCGTCTTGAGCGACTTGCTCCACTGAAGTTCGAACGCGCCGTCGTGGCGGGGATAGACGGCGATGGCCTACACGGGGTTCTTTCCCGAAGATTCGGGCAGGTTGCGGACGACGTAGAGGGCGTCGGGAAGGAATTGGGTCATGATTTTTCTCCCTTGAAAGGCTAGTAGTTACAAGATGGTTTGAAGGAAATCCTTCACGGCCGGGGAAAAGTCGGGTCTTGCGAAGTGCTTCCCTTTCTTCACGTGCGCCAACTGCAGGGCGCTCAATACCGTTTTTGTTTCGGACAATCGGGCATAGGTCTGGCGGCCGGTACGCAAATCCTCCCGGTCGCAGTCTTCCGAAAGAAGAAGTTCAAGATTGTCCTGAAACGAGTCGACAAAGTTCCTGTTCGAACCGCCGGCTCTCGCCAACAGCGTCAAGGCGAATCTCAAACCCTTCTGCGGAATCCCGGAAGGATTGCGGCAGGCCGCAACCACCGCTTTGGCGTAGTCGGAAGGATCGCGACCCAAAACGGAGGCGACTTTTACAATGCCCAGGGCCATTTCCTTGAAATCGTGTTTCAGCAGGTAAGTTACGGGGGTCAAATCCTTCCGGCGGCATTCGCTGCCCGAGACGAGTTCTTCGCTCATCCATTCCCGCAGAGCCTTCACGGGATCGTATCCGCGAAGTTTTTCCAACACTTCGTCCTTTCGAAGCGCCTCCTCCAGCATTGGCCCGAGACTTGCGAGCACGCCCTTCCGGGCCAACTGCACAAGCGTCACGTGAAAGTATTCTTTTTCGAACGGCAGCGACGGAAGGTCCGCGGGGTGAACGAACATAAGCAGCTTCTCGGCGTAGTTTTCGACTATCTGCCGACACTCGTCCGCCGAGAGCTCACGGGCGTCCGCCGCGAGACAGGCCCGAGCAAAATCGGCGGGAGCGTCGGGATCGAGACGGGCCAGCCCCAGGGTTTCGACGACGAACACGCGCCTGCGTTCGTGCTCCAACAGCTCCCGAATGTGCGAGGACGCCAGATCCATTTCATTCGTCTCCGCAAATGGCGGCGACGTCGTCAACCGACAACATGTAGAGCGAATCGCAAATGTCATCGATCCAGTCCGTCGCAATTTCCCACATGATTCGCTCTTTGAATTCCTTTCCCGCGGAAACGACGATTTTTACATCCTCGTCATTGTCCATCTCGAACAGATCGTAGAGATGCACGCCGTTCCGATAGCAGAGTGTGTCAAAGTATTTCCAAACTTTTTCGGCGCCGTATTTCTCATAAAACGCTTCGCCGGTCATGGGAACATAAGAGATCGCGCGGCGGGTGGCGTTCGGATACTTGCGCATGTAGAACCCGACGGGATCGGATCGTTCCTCTACGTCGATCACTCTGGTGAAAGGGCTGCGGCAATAGCGAATCGTCGCGTTGATGTAGAAGCCGAGCGGATCCTCTTCGAGGTTGCCTCCCAGAAAAGCCGCCAGCATGTCGTAAGCGTCTTCGTCGTAACAGCTCTTGCGAAAGGCTTCGATGAGTTCAGCCTTGTTGCGGATGACGGTCCCGTCCAAGACCGAAACGACTTCTTTGGTTTTTTCTTCCATGTTCAACTCTCCTACTAGGTAATCGGAACGATCAACGTCCCTACAGGATCTAAGTCTACTGATCGAAGTTGGGGTCAGAGAGGAGACAGGGTTCCCAACTTCGTCCAGGTTGGGATTCGGTTCGAACGTCATCGTTTCGCAATCGCGCAGGCCGGCAGTGACTCGCTGAAAATCGTGCGCGCTCTAGTGTTTCGGGCGACGGATTGGCGGCTTTGTCGTCGCGTCGTTGACGTGTCGTATCAGATGAATAGAGCTTTCCCTAGGCGCGGGGAGATCGGAAGAGGGGGATTGGAGGTTCGCCAACGGCCGGTGTTGGAGTGATGCGTCTTTTGAAACTGTGTTTTTGCCGTTCGAAGTGGAAATTCGTACACAACGCTAAACGCACGTAGCGCATGGGAATGGACCGGATGAATATCTTTGCTCTCCGGGTTCTGTCTTTTTCTCATCCTCTTTTGCTTGTCTGGCAATATAAAATGATCGGACCGAACCGAGTTTGAGAAAAGGGAAGTTTTTTCTCGAACATTCTGCCAGACCAACCGACCGATCGTAGACCCATGATTTGTGCCTATTCCGCGTGGTTGCGCGACTTTTTTCAAAAGAGAGACCTCCACGGCCCAGACGGCCGTCCCCTTTACGCATACCGTCCGACGGAAGAAGAATTCGCCGAATTGGGAAGACTTCTTCGCCGATACGGGCCGACTCAGTCCGTAATGAATCCCAACGGCGTGTCCAACCGGGAGTTTTGGGCGGCCTATCTTCTCTATTGCTCCATCGAGTCCGCCTTCGAATACACCGAGGGGCTGTGGAATTGGGAGCGCCCCGAGGCGATTTTGGGACGTCGCGAACCCATTCCTTCACTCTCGCGCAATGACGGCATCCGAAGCGGTGCCGCCTATTGGAAGCTCTCGGAGCAAATCGCCGAGAGCGGTCACAAGTTCCTCGGCTTCGTCATGGGGCAGGGCGGCATCCCGCTCAAAGCCCTCACCTTGCGGAAGGGATGGGTGGGAAACCTCGTGCACTATCTCGCTTGGTTTCGACGATACGGCACCTCTGAAGAGGTGCTTCAAGCATATTTGGAGGAACACTACAAGGTCCCGCCTTCGCTCGATGCCGGCACGGCGCATCGCCTGATGCGGGAAGCCGTGGTGGCGCTCGCAAAGATTCTCGACGTTTCGGTTCGGGAAGACGTCGGTTTGCAGTCGCCGGGCTGAAACGACAGATTTCGAATTTTTGGAGAGAAGTTTCCGAGCTGCGCCATTGAACGAAGGCGTTTCGAAGATTTGTTGAAAAGCTTCGAAGAAGAGGTGAAGAAGGTCCTTCGGGATTCGGACGGACCTTTCGTGTCGCGCCGTTTTCTCTCCTGGCAACCTGACGACGGCTCGAATGAGCGGCCCGAACTTACGCTTCTTTTTGCCGTCACGAAACCCGTCTTTGACGAAACTCTTCTCTTGAACCTCTTTCCGACCCTCCGGCGGGAAAGTTGGCAAAGAAGCGCTCGAGGCTCTCTCATTGTGAACGGCCGTGCGTTCGCCATGTTGCAGGCGCGGGAAGGCGGCAAGATTTCCGTTTCCACTCAACAGGACGGGCTGCGCCGCATTTGGCGGGGAAAGGACGCCATGGCGGCGCTTCGCCTGCAGTTGCGGCTCCCCGGCGGGGTGTCGCATCAGAGCGTCATGCCCAACGACACGGGGCTTCCCGTTGACTTCAGCGTTCCGGCTCTCTTCGTTCCCCATGCCGACTCCAAGTCGGAGTGGGATTTCTTTGGCGTCGGAACACTGAAAACGCCGGCCCTGCGGGGGATCGTCGTGGCTCGGGAAGACGCGTTGGTGGAGCCGTTGAATGAAGAAAAACCGGCTCCCGTCGTTGAAGCTTCTCCCGTTTTGGGGACCGGTGCGACCGAAGAGGCTCAAGAAAGCCAACCGAAACGTCTCGGTTTGCTGGGCAACTCAGCCTTTGCAACCTGGTACATTCGCGGCGATGTCCGCATCCATTGTCCTGCGGCGGAGACGGAGCATGGCGACGCCTTCTCATCGAAGGAAGACAGCTCGTTGCAGGAGGGGGAAGATGCCCTTCTTCCGTCGGATGATGAGACGGTGGAATTTCGACTCGGACAAGCTTCGGGGACCCGCGCGGTCTACGGTTTCCGCGGGCGGCTTTGGGGCATGGACGAGGACGGCGTCCCCATTTATTCGGGCGTCCCCGAGGTGGTGCGTGAGACGGAAGAAGGCGTTACGAAGATTGACGATGTCGCGTGGCGCTTTCCCAACGGCCGCGAATATGCGTCCTTCCAGCTGATCCACGCTTTGCCCGTGACGGCCGTTGTCAGAGAGGAGGGCCGCATCGTAAAGCGCATGCGCGTCATTCTGTTGCCGCGGGGCGCGGACCTGCGCTACATCATCGGGCATCGCAAGCGTCCGGGCGCGATCGATTTGTGCGGCTGGGGACGGGTCTTTGATCTCTCCGTTTCGGAAGTGGAACGCACGGCCTCCGGCTATCGGACTTGCGGAGAAGAGGCGCAACCCTACGGAAACGACCTGCGTGTTCTCTTTCCGGAGAACGAAACATCCCTCGCGGATTTCGGAGGGAGGGCGCTCCTTCGCGTCACGACCAAGAACCCGGCCGCCGGAACGGGGTCCTTTGTCCTTTCGGTACCGTATCCCCGTGAATTCATCGGTTTTCTCCTCGATGGAAAATCTCTGAAAAAGGAAGTGATCACGACCGAGGAGGCCAAGCGTCTCGTTGCCGCGGTGACGCTTTCTCCCGTCAACCGGGATGACCGTCCCGTCTTGTTCGTCGAGCCTGCAAACGCCAGAAGTGACCTGCCGGTACATGCCCTGCGGCGCTACATCGACTTTGAAGTGAATCCCGAGACCCTGCGCGGGGAACTCTTCTACGACGACTTCCGAGAGGCGCTCTACGCCAACATTCGGTTTGACCGTCCTCAGCGGTCGGACAGCCCCCGTTGCGCGGCGCTCGAGATTTCGTTCGGGAGCCGCAGACGGCGCGTCACCGTAAGCCGTACGTCCGGGCGACTGCTTCCCTACGAGCGACAGTCCGAAACGTTCCTCTTCTACCGCACGAACGAGATGGCGGCGGAGGGATTCGGTTTCGCACCCAAGCTTGAGGCCGCGCAGGTGCGCTATGAACCGCTCTTTCCCACCTCCGTTCCCGGTTGTGTGGTCGACGTGACGACGAATGCCTTGATGAGCCTTCCTCTTTGTGCACAACGCCGCGACGTGCCCTGGGTGATCTATGCCGAGGACGATCCGAAATTCACGGTGAGTCCCGCCTTGCTGCCGGCTTCAACCGTACCTCTCGGGGCGGGCGAGGGGGCGCAACCCGACCCGCAGCAACTCGCCTATGTGGAAAGACTGTGGACGGGCGAGGCGGGGCTTTCCTATGAAACGCGCGACTTTGTCGAGCGCTCCGTACTTACGCTCCTTCAGAGTCCCGACAAGAAGGAATGGGCGCCGTTTTGCCGGCAGCTTTCTCTTCTCGGACGACGGGGATTTGCTCACCTTCCCTATTGGGGGGCTCTGCAGGGCGACTTGCCTTTGGCGCTTGCCTGGTGCTTCGCGCTCGACGCACGTGTGGAAGAAGAGGCGGAACGCCGTTCCCTTGCCTTCTCCGTGGGACGCCGCATGGCCTGGCGCTGGATGCTCCTATCCATCCGCGCTTTGGTACGGACGGCGAAGATCGCCGCCGCTTCCTTCAAAGCGGAGTGTGCGTCCTTTATGGCCGGACAGCCTGCATCCGTGGTGCGGGATGTTGAGGCCGCGTGGCTGGAGCGGCGCTGGCGCGACATCCTTCAGACGGATCTCATGGAAACGGACGGACTGCTGCGCGCGAAGTGGATGTTCGCACTCTTCCTCTCGGGGCAAGTGACGATTGCGTCGGACCTCGGAAAGATGATGCTCTCCGAGCTGCAGCGAAGCGACTTCCGCGCGGTGATCCGGGCGTATCAGTTGCGAAAACCGGTCGAAAGGGAGCAATTCCTTTTTACTCTCCAACAGGATGCCGAACGACGCGCGAAAGAGAGTCTGCGCCTCGACTGCGAAGGGAAAACCTGTTCTTCCACGGTCATTCTGAGAGCGGATCAGGGCGTTCGGGACTGCTTCAAGGCCGTTTGCCCCTCTCTCCTTTCTGCCTACGGAAAAATTCTGCAAGACGTCTTTAGGCGGCGTTTCGCCGCCGAGGAGGCCTTGAGACTGCGCCTGACGGCGA
This sequence comes from uncultured Sutterella sp., assembly GCA_949282745.1. Taxonomy (GTDB): domain Bacteria; phylum Pseudomonadota; class Gammaproteobacteria; order Burkholderiales; family Burkholderiaceae_F; genus Sutterella. The sequence goes on from CASDQM010000028.1 coordinate 7,992, forward strand.
CCTATCTCTTCGCCTGCGCCTGGACGGCGGCCTACGACCGTCCCCGTACGGAAGCGGAGCGCTTGACCGGGAATCCCTTCATGCGGGAGTTGGTCTCGAAGGACTCCTTCTATCTTGCCGAGACGCTCTTTTCGGTCGACCCCGAATGGACGCGTTGGTGTTTTGTTACGGCGGAGATTCTCTCCGCATTCGGGTACACGGAAAAGCCCGATCTTTGAACGACTGAGAGCTTGAAACATGGAACAAACGGAAAACAATCGCTGTCATTGGTCGGTATTCCTTCCGTCGTTGAAGGAAAAAGCCTTGAACGAAGCCGTGGGAAGCGTCTTCTTCAAGAATCAGGCGCTCAACCGCTGGTTGCGCGAAACCTTGAGCGGCACCACGGGCAAGGACCTTTCGCAAAGGCTTCTCGGCGATCCGGTCTTTGAAGCGACCTTCGCCTGGAAAAGCTCTTCGAAATCCTTTCGCAAGCTCGGAGAAGAGGGACTCTTCAGCCGCGAGGCGCTCGTTGCCTTCGGTGAGAAGTACGCGTCGGTGCATCCCTACCGACATCAGCTCGAAGCCTTTTCCGTTCTGCTCGAAAGAGAACACCGCAACAGCGTGATCCTCTCAAGCGGCACCGGGTCGGGAAAGACCGAATGCTTCATGATGCCGCTCATCGAAGACTTGGCGCGCGAGTGCCGCGGCTCGTCGCAAAAGCGCCAGGGCGTTCGCGCGCTCTTTCTCTATCCGCTCAACGCCCTCATCGAAAGCCAGAAACAGCGCCTTCGCGCGTGGACGAAGCCCTTTGAGGGACGCTTCAAATTCTGTCTGTACAACGGGGACCTCATCGAAAAGGACCGCCCCCGCGGTGCGGCTCTCAAAACTTCCGAAGAGGTGATTTCGCGCCAGGAGATGCGCGAGGAATACGTCCCCGACATGCTCTTGACCAACCCCTCGATGCTCGAGCGCATGCTCCTTCGGCAAAGCGACCGGCCGATTCTCGAGAAGACGCGCAGGGCCTGGTGTTTCCGCTGGGTGATCATCGACGAAGCGCACACCTACATCGGAACCAAGGCGGCGGACCTTGCCCTTCTGATCCGTCGTGTCCTCAACGCCTTCGGCGTGTCGCCCAACGACGTTCATTTCGTGGCGACCTCCGCCACGGTCGACGCGAGCGACGAAGAGGCCAAGACTGCGCTCAGGCGTTTCCTCATTGATCTTTCCGGGGCCGACGAGAGCCGCGTGCATCTCATCCTCGGCGCCAGAAAGATTCCGGCGGCCACGTCCGTACCGGAAGGGGAGGACGAGTCGTTGGAAGAGCTTCGTCGGGCGTCGGACGACGACGGCTCCGACGGTCTCTGGGCGCGTCTCATGAATTCGCCCACGGCCGTGCGGATCCGCAACGCCTTCATCACCACGCCCGGCCATGCGTTGAAACTCTCGGAATTGCAGCGAATCACGGGCATTCGCGATGAAGAGACGCTGCTCGGCTGGATCGATCTTTTGACGTCCTCGAAACATTCGGACCTGCCGCTGCGGCTTCATCAGATGTTCAACACCACGGGCGCGCTTCGCGTGTGTCCCGATCCGAACTGTCCCGAAAAGACGGGGGCCCTCAAGCACCCCGATTGGCGGTTCGGGGCGGTGTGGCTGGACGGGCGCGAAAAATGCGGATGCGGAGCGCCTCTTTTCCCGCTCGCCGCCTGCCCGAAGTGCAACGACGTGGCGCTCAAGGCGGACGTTTTGGAAAATCTTTATACGTTGGAAACGGTGATTGAACCGCCTTCGGACGAAAGAGAAGCGAGCCGCTTCTGGAGTCGCTTCGAGGAGTCGGGCAACACCGACATCGTGCGAAACCTGGAGGTCGAAGAAGAGCAGGAGGAAGAAGAAGCGGAGGAAAAGGACGATTCGTCGGATGAGTCCGCATCGGAGGAGACGGCGTCCGAAGCCGAGGAGAAGTTTGCCGAAGACGGCGAGGACGATCCTTCGCGTTGGATCCGTATGGCGGGACTCATCACGAACCGTGAGGAGGACCGGCCGCATTCCCTTACCTGGAAGGTTTTCCCCGAAGGAAACTTCGGGCAGGAGGACGAAGGGGTGTTGCGCTCGGCGGACATTTCCATTCGAGTGTCGCAGCAGATCGGCGACGAAGACCGCAGTGTCTTCACGCGGGGAAGCGACACGGCGATTCGTTGTCCGAGCTGTTCGGAATGGGTGGCGCCCGCGCGTTTTTACATCCGAAGCATCACGCAGCGTTACGTGAGCGGACTGATTCCGCTCATTCTCGAGTTCGGCGGGAAGAGCGACGCGGAGGCTGACGGGGGCAAGCCGATGTACGGGCGAAAACTCCTCTCCTTCACCGACTCGCGTCAGGGTACGGCGAAAAACGGGGCGTTGATCGAACGCGAAGGGGAAAAGAGCCTCGTCGTTACGACGCTTCTCGAAGAGCTTCTGAAGGCGGCGAAACAGAAACCGTCTCTCTCGCCCGACGCCGTTGCGCAACTGCAGGCCACGCTTGCAGTCCTGCCCGCCGGCACTCCTCAACACGCCACGATCCTCGCCATGCTGCAGGGAAGCAGTCAAGGCGTTACCTGGCCACAAATGCAGACTGCGCTTGAGCGCATCGTTTCGGACGATCGGGGTGAATACCGCCATCTCATCGCAGGGCTCTGGCCGAGTCTTCCTTCGGAAAAGGAACTCACCCGTGACGAACGGGTCCGTCAGAGCGCGGAAATTCTCCTTCTGCGGGAATTCGGAGCCCGACCCGTCAACGGCATGAGTTTGGAAACCTGCGGTCTCGTGCGGCTCAGCTACAAGGGACTCGATCGTGCGGAACCGCCCGCCGGGTGGCCGGCTTCGCTTACGAAGGAAGATTGGCAGCGCTATCTGAAGGTTTTCATCGACTTTCATCTGCGCATCAACCATGTGATCGAGCTTCCCCGCTATTGGCTTCGCATCGGCGGCGACCGGTCCTTCTATGCAAAGGCGGTGCAGCCGCCCGGCCGCAAGGAAAAGTTGAGCGGGAAGAACATGCTGGCCTGGCCGCAGGTGCACCGCGAACGCGAGATGAAGAAGCAGTCGCGCATCGTGCGCTATACCGCGGCGCTTCTCGGTTACGACATCGGTGATCTTCCGCCCGTCGAGGACGCGGCGGATCGGATGGACGAACTTCTGGCGGCTGTTTTCAGAACGCTTCGGAACCTGGAACTTCTCAAGGAGGATCCCGCTTCGCACGGCTACCGCATGCATCTCGACGAATGCGTGACGTTTGAAAGGAACGGGAAAGCCTGGGCTTTCCAGGACGCGACGGGTCTCTTTGACACGATCGTAGGGGATCCGGCGAGGACGCCCTGTCCGCTCGAGCCTTCTCAGCGCGGGGCGACGGAAATGAAACTTCCCGTCGGGTACGAAGAGACGGACCGGGATGCTCATCCCGTAACCTTCCGTCGGGAACTTCGCAAGCGTCTGGCGGCTTCGCCCGAATACCGCGCGCTCATTGAGAGCGGCCGATGGAACCGTATCGGAACCTATGCTCTTGAACGGACGGGTTACTTTGCGGGCGTGGAGCACAGCGCGCAGATCGACAAGACGCAGCGTACGCGCTACGTTGAAGAGTTCGAAAAGGGATACGTGAATGTTCTTTCGAGCTCCACCACCATGGAAATGGGCGTGGACCTCGGCGGGCTCTCCTCGGTGCTGCTTTTCGGCGTGCCGCCGCATCCCGCGAATTACCTCCAGCGCGCGGGGCGTGCCGGGCGACGCAAGGAACTTCGCGCCAACGCGCTGACGCTCTGCCAAAACCGAGCGCGCGACAAGGAGGTCTTCCTCCAACCCGACTGGGCGCTGACGGCCCGGCAGCCGAAACTCTACGTGTCACTTCATTCCGAAGTGATCGTGGAGCGCCACGTCAACGCCGAGCTTCTGAGCGCCTATCTTCACGCAACGGTGGCGGAAAACGTCGACAAGGTCCGTCTCGGGGATTGGCTCGTGCCCGTCAAGTCCGAAGAGGGTGATGCGGAGAAGATCGATCCCTTCGAAGGGAGTCTCGGACGCGGCTTTGTCGAGTGGCTCGAGAACCTGCAGTCGGGCGGGGATCCGGTCGAAGCCGAGCGTCTCTCCGAGTCGCTTCGTCGAGTGATTCGGTACTCGGTGCTGGAGAAATGTTCGGTCGCCGATCTGGCGGGACGCGCACTCGAATCGATTCGTCCGATTCTGTCGATGTGGGAGACGACGCTGACGAACGGGCAAAAGCGGATCGAAGAGATCCGTGCGCGGCGGGAGAAGACGGCTTCGCTCACGGAAGAGGAAGAGGGCGGAAAGAAAAACGTGTCGACCGAAGAGCGGGCTCTGACCTATCAGCTCGATGAATTCCGCGGGCGCGAACTCTACGATGCGCTCACGGAAGAACTTTTCTTGCCGAGCACGATCCGCGTCGTGCACTCGATTCACTTCCAATGCGAACGCAAGGAACGCGAAGAAACGGATTCTTCGAAGAAAAAGTCTGCCCGAAAGGAGCGCAAGCCCGACCAACAGAATCCGAGCCGCGACGCGCACGTGGGGATTTTCGAGTACGCGCCGGGCGCGTCGGTGATCATCGACAACGGCATCTACGAGTCGGCGGGGATCGACATGGACTGGAGCGTTCCGGGCGCCGCCACGGGGCTCGCGAAAATTCAGCAGATCCGCCGCGTCGCCAAGTGTCCCAACTGCCAGGAACGATTCGTTCTCGGTCTGGGAGAAACGAAGGGCGTGTGTCCGAGCTGCGGGGCGGAAGTGCCGTCGGAGAGAGCGTTCACTTCGATTTTTCCGCGCGGCTTCCGAGTGGCTCCGGGGTCCGAACCTCACAACGACATTCAGCGGTTGGTTCGCTACGCGGTGGAGGATTCGACCACTTTCGTGGAAGGACCCTGGCGGGAAACGGCGGTGCCGAACGTTCTTGCCCGTTCTTCCACCACGGGGTCGCTCGTTTCCACCAACACCAACGGTGGGGACGGCTTCGGCGTTTGCCTCGCCTGCGGTTGGTCGAAGCCCGAGTCAAAGCAGGAATTTGAGTCTCCGGACGAGGAAAACAAATGGTGGCGTCACCGTCCGATCGTACCGGGCGGATCCCGTGAAGGCCCGGGCGACCTCTGTGTCGGTTGTCTTCCGGAAGCAGGGTATTTGCGCCAGCACGGCATGTTCCTCGCTGCGGAATCGAAGACGGACGTTCTCGAGCTTCTCTTCCTAAGCGGATCCATTCGCGGGCGGGACACCAAATGGGCTCAGTCGACTGGCACGGGCGTGGCCGTAGCCCTGCGGCGCGCCGTGGCGAAACATTACGGGATCGACGAAGACGAAATGGGATTTTCCTCGTCTTTCATTTTCTACAACGGCGAACGCGCGCTGAAGGTTTCGCTCTTTGACCGCGCGATGGGCGGCTACAACAGCGGCGTGGAAGGAAACGTGCCGGAGTTGCTTCGCGAAGCGCAGAAGTATCTGGAGTGTCCCGGGGACTGCCCGACCGCCTGCACGAGCTGCATCCTCACCTTTGACTCGCAGCACCGCACGAAGTCCCTCGATCGGCACGATGCCATGCGCTTCCTCGAGGAAATCCTGGGGGCTGCAGGCTGAGGAACCTAAGCGGACTAGGGTTCGTTGCAAGGCGGCGAACCCATGCCCGCTCTGGTTGTTTCACTTGACGGTGCGTCTTCAAGAGTGCCTTATTCTCATAGTCAAAAGTCTCAAAGCCGCAGGGTGGAGTTTCCAGAATTTCGTTATATGCCGAAAGGCAGTTCCCAGGAACGCGTGGAGCGAATCCGAAAGACGGGCGCCACGGTGCACATGACCGACGTCTCCGCCCCGCTCGGGATTCAGGTCCCCGGCGTCAAGGCCGCCTCCCAACTCTCCGCCAAGATTCCCTCCTTCATTTGGGTCGACCAGGACGGCTGCCGCTTCGTGAACGAAAAGGGCATCGACGGCCACACGCAGATCACCGCCGTCACGTTCTACGACGCCGTGAAGCACCGCTTCCCGCGAAATCCCTGCTGGATGATCTTCGACGATCCCGCCTGCAAGGCCGGGCCGATCTACGGCTCCGCCCGTTCGGGCTACGCGCTCAACCGC
>CASDQM010000029.1 GCA_949282745.1 uncultured Sutterella sp.
AAGGCTTCGACGGGGCGGCGTAGCGCCCCCGCGGGAAGGCCCGCCTTGCGGGCGAGCGCTTCGAGCGTCTCCGCCCGAAAGGCGTCCCCCGTCTGCAGACCCCGGTAGATGTCCGTTTGCGAAAGGAGGTCGTAGGACGAGACGCCGCGGTCGTCCGTCACGGTGTAGGCGCGGCCTCCGACCGCATTTCGGATCGCCGGGCGCTCGCCTCGGGCGTCGACGAGAATGCAGACCCCGACGTCCAAGTCGAGCCGCACCGCATGCGTTTGTCCCTTCCTCACGCCCGGAACCGCCTGCACGACATCGAGATTGACGAGCGCCGCCCCCGCGCGCTCCGCCGCGAGCTGTCCGTCGCCCGTCGAGCCCGGCGCATTGTCGGTCGGCAATTTCGCCCAGTCGGGCGCCCAGCGCTTGAGCAAGTTCGGATTCGCGCCGTAGCCGCCCGACGCGAGCACCACGCATTTCGCGCGGTTCTCGACGCCCTCCGTCGTCACGACGCCCGTGATGCGGCCCCGTTCGTCCCTGAGAAGATCCCGCAGGGCCGTTTTGGTTCGGATTTCGCCGCCCGACTCGAGAAGCTTCCCCGAGAGCGTGCGGATGTAGGAGGATCCTCTCGGCAAAAAGGGCTTGTGCCCGCGAGGCCATTCGGCGCCTCAGGTCGTCTGCGTTTCGGGAAGAAACCGTATGCCCATCCCTTCGAGCCAATGAATCGTCGGGAGCGCTTCTTCGGCAAAGCGTCGGACGACGTCCGGATCGTTACGCCCGCCGCCCGATTCGAGCGTCTGCTCGGCGTGCCACGCAACCGAATCCTCAACGCCCATCGGTCCCTGCCGCTCGGGGTCCGCGGCGTTGAAAAGGCCGCTTGCCCGCAAGGTGTTGCCGCCGATCGCCTCCTCCTTTTCAAGCACCAGGACCGACGCGCCCTCTTCGGCGGCCGCGACGGCCGCGGCAAGGCCCGCGCCGCCCGCGCCCACGACGAGGACGTCGACCTCGCGGCGCCAGAACGCCCGGGCCGCTCCCATCCCGACCGTCCACGCCAAGGGAAGCGCAAGTCCCCGCAAAACCGTCCGCCGTCCGATCGTCATGCCGCACCTCCCGCACCGGGGTTCAGGGCGGCGGCGAGGCGTTCGCGCTCGCGAAGAAAGTCCGCCACTTCCACGGCGTTTCGCACGTCGAGCTTTCCGAGCATGGCGCTTCGGCGGCTCTTCACCGCCTCTTCGGAAATGTCGAGAACACCCGCGATTTCTTTGTTCGTGAGACCCTTCGCGACGAGCTGCGCCGTTTCGCGCTCGCCCTCCGTGAGAGTCGCCCAGACGGCCTCGTATTCTTCGCGTTCGCGCTTCAGGCGCCGGATTTCACGATGCCGCTCGCAGGCTTTCTGCAGGGCGGGAATCAGCGTTTCCGGGCGCGGCGGCTTCACGAGAAAGTCGACCGCTCCCTCGCGCACCGCGCGAAGCGCCATCTCGATGTCGCCGTGCGCGGAGAGAAAAACGATCGGAAGATCAACGCCTTCGGTGCGAAGGCGCCGCTGAAGTTCCAAGCCCGTCATCTCGGGCATGCGCACGTCAAGGAGGAGACACCCTTCGCGCTCGCGGTCGTCCCAGGCGAGAAAGTCGAGCGCACTCGAATAGCCCTTCACCTGCAGGCCCGCGACTTCCAAAACGAAGGCGAGCGACTCGCAGACCGTGGGATCGTCGTCGACGAGGCGAATGAGAGGAGGCTGTTTGACTTTCATGATGCGTGTTCCTTGCTGTCGGGCGTTCGATCGAGCGGCACGGAGAGCGTTACGGCGAGGCCCGAGGGGACGGCTGCCTCAAACCGCAGTCGCCCGCCGTGGGCTTCCGCGAGGCTCGCCGCGATCGCGAGCCCGAAGCCCAAACCTTCGGGCTTCTCTGAGAGAACGGGCTTCCCGAGCTTCGCGAGGCGCTCGGGCGGGACGCCCGGACCGTTGTCCTCCACGCGCAGGAGCGCCGTGTCGTTTTCGAAGAGAAGCGACACGCGGATGCGGGGATCGACGGTCTTCGCCTGCGTCAGGGCGTCGACGGCGTTGTTGAGAAGATTGACGAGGACGAGCTCGAGCTCCATCGCGTCGCCCAAAACGAACGCGGGCGTTTCGAGTCCGACGCATTCGACGGAAATCTCCGCCTTCTTCGCCCGGCTGTGGCGAATCGCCCGCTCGGGGAGTCGGGCAAGGTCGAACCGCTCGAACTTCGTTCTTTCGCGCTTCAAGGCCGCGCGCACGCGGTCGAGAATGTCGGCCGCCCGATAGACTTCAGAGAGCGCCCGGCGGAAGGCCGACTCTTCCCTCGTTTCGTCGCGCAGGCCCCGCTCCTTCATGAGAAGAAGGGCGTTGAGATAGTTGGCGGCGTTCGTGACGGGCTGCTTCACTTCGTGCGCGAACATGGCGGACAACTGCGTCACGGTGGCGCCTCGTTCGAGTCGCTCGAGTTGCGCACGGCTTTCGCGAAGCGCCTCCGCCGCCCTTTCTCTTGCGGCCGAAGCTTGTTGAAGTTCGCGCGTGCGACGTCGAACGAGCAGGTTCACGCGCACGATGTGCACGGCAACGAGAAGGAGCGCAAAGACGCCGAGCGCGATTTCCGTATGAAAGCGCCGCCAGAGGCCCGCCGCGGACCAGTCCCGGAGATAGGCGTAGGGCCCTTCGCGAAGCGTTCGGTAGAGATTGCGCACGTCGGTGAGATTGGTGTTCGAAATCCAGTCGTAGCCGCCTTCGTCCACGGGCTGCGTCAAGACCGCGATCGTAATGTCGCGCACCACTTCGGGCGAGGCGGTCGGGAGCGCCGCGAGCATCAGGTCCGGATAAAGCGCGGTGGAGCGGCGGCACCGGTCGCCCAGGGCCGTGCGGTCGTTGACGATCCGAAGTTCATGGGCTCCGACGACGCCTGCCGCCACGGCGTCCTCCCACTCGCAGGTCGACAAAATTCCGACGTCGGTCATGCCGAGCGTTACCATCTGCAGGACGTCGGGATAGTTCCATTCGGTGTAGAAGACTTCGCCGAAGAAGCCTTCGGGGTCTTCCCCCTGCTCGGCCAACTCGCCCTTCGGAACGGCGCTCCCCTCAAAGGCGTTCGGGTCGGTCGTCGCGACGGAGCGGCCCTTGAGGTCGGCGAGCGTATTAAGCGTACTTCCCGCACGGACGAGAAAGACCGCCCCGACCGAACGGTCCGCCGCCTTGCGGTCCGCACGGCGGCGCGTCGCGATCTGCTGCAAATCGAGTTCGCTCTCGCGCACGGCGTCGCCGCTCGACAAAATCACGAAGCCGTTGGCGCCCAAGCGCGTGGAATCGATCGGTTCGCCCCGCGGGAATTCGACCGTGGTGAAGCGATACTGCGGATAGCGCGCCTTGAGGCGCTCGATGAGCGGGGTGTAGGTGTCGATGAAAAAGCGAGGATTGAAAGTGTCGACGATCCCGACCGTGACGTCGGTCACGGCGGAGACTTTGGTCGTTTCGGGAGAAGGCGCTCCGGCTTCGGCCCGCGCCAAGCCCGCGGCAAGGAGGCCGGTCAGGAGAAGAAGCGCGAGGGACGAAACGGGCCGCATGGGAGTCGGGAGAAAGGGTTGGGAAGTCTCACCATTATACGGAGACGCAAAAAGCCCCTCGATCCGAGAAAGGAACGAAGGGCCGAAAGAATCGTGAGCGGACCCAGCACCTTGCGAGCGCCGAGTCCCGACTCCGTGATTAGAAGAGATGACGCAGACCGACGTTGAAGGCCCACGGATTGTCGACGTCGCCGCCCGTGGAGCGTTCGAGTTCGCCGTAGGCAAACGTGCTTTCGCCCATGCGGAACTGACCGCCGATGCCGTAGGTAACCCAGCCGCCGCCGAGGTCTTCGTCAAGCGAAGCGTGCAGACCGCCCTGCGAGGCCGTGCCGTCGGCTTCACCAAGGAAGTCGTACGAGTAGCTCGCGTGCGCATAGATCGTGCCGGCGTTCTTCGGGAAGTCGAAGCCCGTGCGGAAGCCGATGCGCGTAATCAGGTTCTGATAGTCGTCCTGTTCGATCTTCACGCCGTTCGAAGCCGTGGCGTCGTCGCCCTGGGCGAAGCCGTAGGTCACTTCGATCTGCGGTTCGACGAGGCGCGTTCCATGAATTTATAGGTGTGGCCGCCTTCGACGCTCACGCTGAAGGCGTTCGAATCGAAGTCGACGTCCATGTTGCCGGCCTGGATGTCGTTCTTGATGTAGCCGTAGCGGGCCACGAAGTCGACGTAGAAGCCCTTTTCAAACGTACGCGTGCCGTAGACCGCAAGGCTGTACATATCGCCGTCGCCATCGCCGTTGTCGAGGTCGTAGCTCGAGTCGGAGTAGCTGAAGGCGCCGCCCACGATCCAGTCGCCCACGCGGGCGTCGCCGCCCACCTGTACGGTTGTCGTCTGCATGTCGACGCGATTCATGTCGCCCCACTTGTATTCGCCGCCGTAAACGCGGGCCCAGGCGCCGATGTCGCCGGACTGATGACGGACGTCGCCCAAGCGTTTCGTGAGGTGATTGATTTGGTTGCGCCACAGAACGAGGGCCGAAGCGTTAACGCCCTGGAAGGATTCGAGTTTGGCGTTGTCGGCATAGCCCGAAGTCTGATTTCCTTCGGCATCGGTGGTGCGCGTCCAGGCGCCGCGGATGTTGCCTTCCGCAACGTGTTCCGTTACCGCGATCTTTTCGGAACCTTCTCCGGCCAACGCCTTCAGCTTCTTGACATTCTCGTCCGTAAGTGCGTCGGAGTCGACACCATCGTACTTGATCGTCATGGCAGGAGTCGCACCCGCCGCCACGGAGTTCACCGTTACAAGCCCTGTGCTCAATGAACCGTCATCCGCGACTTTCGTTTCGAGATTGACGGTACCTCCGGTGCCCGCCATTTCATCGATCTCCAGCGTCTGACCCACCGTCGTCAAATTAATGACGCCGTCGTTGACGTTCAGATGATTGAGCGGGAGATATGCAACCCCCTCAGTTTCATTTCCGTGTTCCTTGACAACGGTCGGGTTCCACCGCGCTCCGTTGCTTAGCTCCAATTTCAGATTCTTAAGGTATCATCCGTGTTAGACCAGGTCTGAAAATTCATCCGGGAATCAGCTGCAACATAAAGGTTTTCAACGGATGCGGCACCATTGTTGTCGATCTGGAGAATACCTTTTCCTCCTTCAAGGTAGACATCAGAAAACTTAACGAGACTGCCGTCATTTTTAATTTCAATCCCGGCATCCTGCTTCCCTGACGTGTCTTTGAAGTGAAGAGTCTTTCCTGTGAAGTCAAGGTCACCCGCTACAGTGATCCGAGTTTTGGATCCTTCCGATTGCATCCAAAAATTCCGGATTTCCGCAATCACTTTCTGATCAGAAATCTCAAAACCGGTCTCTTTTTCAGTACCGACAATGGCAAGCCACGGCGTTTTCACTTCGGACGTGAGCTTTTGGCCAAACATATTCCCTGGGCCGCCACGGTAGACGAAATATTGATTCGCAACAATATAACCAGCTTTGAACGTCATGCTGTTGACGTTCCCTGCATACAGATCAAAAATTTCAGTAGTTATGGAGCTTCCTTCGTACGCGTTAAATGTCGACCCATCGATGATAATCTTTTCGTTGTCGACTTCTCCATAAATTGAAACCGTGTCGCCGGCACCCGTTTCGATGATCTGATCGTACGCAACTCCATCTGCGTTGACGGTGACGTCCGCCGCCGAGACTTGGGATAAGGGAAGAAATGCGGCCAAGACCGCGAGGGAAAGGATGTTCAGGCGAGGAAACTTAGATTCATTTTTCGCCGAGGGGGGGGGGGGTGTGAAAATGTCATTGTCGTCCTCTTCAAGGGACTTTTCAACCTACTTCCCATTCAGATGCAGGCTCTATCGGGTGAACCCTGATGGTGCCGACGGCTGATGGGGTTGCCGCATCGCGCCCAAAACGGGCAAGTCTTCTTCCCTCCGTACCGCCGCCAAGAGTTCACGCCGTCAGCTCCCGCTTCATACCGTCATCGCCCCTGAACGAAGAAGACTTCGTTGTCCGAGCCGAAGTTCTCTTTCTTCACCGACACGCGTTCGCCGCGTCCCCTCTCTCGGTCATGCCGTTGCGCCCTTCGTGCTGTAACCGCCACTCTTCCTTCATCACAATGAAATACCTCCCTTCGGAAGATGAATTTCGAAGAGAGGTTTGTACGGGACGGCAACCGGTCCGGCGGAGTTCAAACGTCACGGCACCTTGTAAGTGTACATGTGGCATTCTCCGCAGTAGTTGTGCCCGGGCTTATGACCTTTGTGGCATTCGGTGCAGGGAAGATTGCCGTCGTGCTGGCTGTGCGGATTGACGTTGGCCGCATCCTTCGGCACGGTCTTCTTGGCGACTTCGTCATACCACCCGTGGCAGCCGACGCAGGCTTCGTGCTTTTGTTCGTCGATCTTGAGTTCGGGACTGCCGTCCTTGACGTGGCACGACGTGCAGGGAAGTCCAAGCTTGGCGTGACGGTCGGCAAGGAATTCGGCGGCGTTGGCGCTCGAAAGTCCGAAACCCAGAAGAACGAGGCTCATAGCGAGAATCGTTTTTTTCATGGCGGGTCTCCAAAAACGGCACCGAAATAAATCCGGTGCCGTGCGGTTGATCGGCGGGAGCGCCTTTTGAGAAGACGCTCCTCAAGGATTATGCGCTTAAACGCGGTTCGGGAGCTTGGCGACTTCCTTGCCGCAGATCTGACCAAAGACCAGGCATTCGGTCAGGTTGCCGCCGCCCTGATAGACGAACTTCAACGCGGAAGCGATTTCGCCGACGGCGTAGAGGCCGGGAATCGGCTTGAGGTCCCAGTCGAGGACTTCACGCTTGGCGTTGGCAGCAAGGCCGCCCTTCGTGTTCGGGCCGCCCGCAACCAGCGGAATGGCGTAGAAGGGACCGTCGGAAACCGGCTGCAGCGTGCTCTTCATACGACCAAAGTCGGTATCTTCGCCCTTGGCGCAGAGCTCGTTGTAGCGCTTCACCGTTTCGGCGAGAACCTTCGGCTGCATACGACCGGAGTTATCCTTCGTCTTCGCGATGAGGGAGGCGAGTTCTTCGATCGTATCGGCCTTCAGGATCCAGCCCTTCTTGACGGCGTCGGAGTTGTCGGGAGCGCCCCAGTCGAGGAACTTGAAGCCCGTCGTGGAGATCGACAGGTCGACAAGAGGCTTTTGCTTGCGCAACGTTTCATCAAAGATGAACCACGACGGCGAGTTCGCGTAGTCCAGCGTGTCGATGTTGAACTTCACCGCTTCCTTGTAGAAGAAGTAGCGGCTCGGGTCCTTCGTAACCTTGTGTTCGGCCGCGTAACGCTGACCGTTCTGGTTCACGACGATCGCGTGGCCGGAACCGACGGCCGGAGTGATGATGCCCATGCGCATGCCGTTATGGCGAACCGGGGCCGGGAAGATGATGCGGGAAGCGGCCTTGCCCGCCTTCATCATGCCCGCACCGACATCGAGCCCCATGCGGATGCCGTCACCTTCATTGAAGGTCGTGCCGTAGAAAGCCCAGCCTTCGACGCCCGGACCTTCGAGGAAGGCCTGGCGCATGGCCTTGTTGTACTCATAACCGCCCGAGCAGAGGACGACGGCCTTGCGGGCCTTGTAGGCGACGGACTTGCCGCCCTGGTCGGCGATGACGCCGATCACTTCACCCTTGTCGTTCTGAACGAGCTTCATGCCGCGGGTTTCATAGTCGACCGTGATCTTGTCCTTGCGGTTTTCCACGCCCGTCGCGAGACACTGCCAGAAGGCTTCGCCCTGCGTCGTTTCTTCCTTGGGCTGACCCCAGGTGGACTTGTGCTGAGCACGGATGCGGTCCGGATAGGAAGCGCGGTAGACCTGATAGCCGCATTCCTTGGCGCCCGGGAAATTGGGGAAGGCGGCGCCCTTGAAGCCCGGCGTGGCAAAGGCCTGGAACTTCGGGTCGATCGACTTCATCCAGTCGAGCAACCCCGGCGTGTAGTCGGCCCAAGCCTGAGCGAGACCGTCGGAAACTTCCGGCTGTTCGCCTTCGAGCTTGCCCGGGATGTTTTCGCCCGAGAACATGGCCTTGGCATATTCCTTCAGGGCCTTGCGGTCGCCCGACTTGTCCGGGCAGTGGAAAATACCGCCCGACATGCGGGTGTTCGAACGGAGCGTGTCCTTGGGCTGACGTTCGATGACGATGACGGACGCACCGTTATCCGCGGCCGTAATGGCCGTCGCGGCACCGGCACCACCCAAGCCAACGATCACGACGTCGGCTTCCTTGTCAAACTTCACTTCCTTGGCGGCAGCCGTACCGGCAAGCCCGGCACCCATCACACCGAACGCACCGGCGGCGGCACCCTTCAGGAACTGGCGACGATTGGTCATATGTTCATCTCCTTTGGTCTAAGAAAGATTTCGAACGCGGACGCGCGACACAGCACACGCCCTTCCGTTCGGAACGCCTTCAGGGTACAGAGGTGAACGTTTCGGAAACATCGGGCGAAAGGACATTGACAAACGCACGATTTCGTGCTAGGTGACTTTCCAAAGTCGGAACAAGCGTTCAGAGACCGCGGGCCGTCTCCGTCCCGGCTATGCGGCCGAAGACACACGCACTGTTGAGACCGTTGGCCCCGAGACGATTGATTCCGTGGACGTTCCCGACCAAGGAACCCGTCGCCCGAAGACCGGCAAAGGGACGTCCTTTTTCGTCGAGCACCCGGGCCTTTTCGTCGATGCGCAGACCGCCGAGCGTGCAGTGAATGCGAAGATGAATCCGCACTCCCCAGAAGGGCGGCTTCTGAAAGCGACTGCTCGCAAGCGCTCCGCGAATTTCTTTGACCAGCGCCGCCTCGGGCAGTCCCAGGCGTCGCGCCAGTCCTTCAGGCGTCTCGTCCTTTACGGCCACTTTTGCGAAGTATCCTCGCCAGAGATCTTTCTGGTTGTTCACGATCATCCGTTCCACAGAGCCTTGGTCGGCGATCTCATAGCAGGGACCTTTCTGTGCCGAAACAGCCGCAGCGATCTCCCGGCGCGTACCGGTTTCCTTCGTGAACCGTCGCCCCTGAGAGTTCACCATGATGCAGTCTTCCGAGTTGTAGTCGAGTCGCACCTGATAGTCGATCCCGGGCGGTGCGCCGGGAATGCATTCGACGAAACCCAGGTTGACGGCGTCCGCGCCGATTTCCAAGGCGGCCGTCAGCATGTCGCCCGTGGAACTTGGCAGTCCGTCGATTGGAAGTGAAGCGTATTCGGGGGCATAGCGCCGCAAAAGCTCCCGGTTGGCGGCGAAGCCGCCCGACGCGAGAATCACGCCCTTTGCGGCCCGAAATACGACCGAACCTTTCTCGGTATCCGCCCGAACACCGATGACGCGCCCCGTCGGATCGCACAAAAGATCCCTTGCGCGCGTCTTCATGCGGATCTTTACGCCGTTTGAAAGGCAAGCATTGGTGAGACAAAGAATGTAGCCGCGTCCCCGCGGATAAGCGGGACGATGGGCGCGTACCCAACCGCTGCCGTATATCTCCGCCAATTCAGGGAGGAAACGCATCCCATAGGATTCAAGCCAGCGGATTGCGTCGCCGGCTCCTTCGGCGAGCACACGAACGACCTTCGGATCGTTGTATCCGCCGCCTGATTCAAGAATCTGCTTCTCAAAGAACTCAACGCTGTCCTCAATCCCGAGCGGACGCTGCCGCTCGGGGTCGACCGCATTGAAGGTTCCGCCGGAAATGAGCGTGTCTCCTCCAAGGAAATCGTTCTTCTCCAGAAGAACGACCTTGGCGTTTTGTTCGGCAGCCGAGAGCGCGGCGGAAAGCCCGCCGATCCCGCCTCCCACCACCACGACGTCGTAGCGTTCTTCCGTCTCGTCGGGCGCAGCGTTCAGCCCCGTGCAACCGAGCGCCAGGCCGGCCGCGAGTAGCGTTCTTCTCGTAATTCCGGACGCGGTCACGCTTCGAGCTCCCTTTGGTAGATGTCCATTTCGTGCATGAAGTCCGCGAGTTCCACGGCGTTCGTCACGTCGAGCTTTTCAAAAACGGCGGCCCGGTGCGCCTTGACGGTCCGTTCGGCCATGCCGAGCGTCTCGCCGATGACGGCGTTCGTGAGGCCCTTTACGATCATTCCGGCAACCGTCGCTTCGCTCGGCGTCAGCGATTCGAAGCGTGTCCGCAGGGCGTGCAAATCGCGCTCCTTGGCGCGGCGCTCCGCGTTCTCCTGAATCGCCTCCCCGATCACGGCGGTGAGTTCGTCGAGCTTCGGGGGCTTCACGAGAAAGGTCTTCGCCCCGGCCTTCACCGCCTCCACCGCCATGGCGATGTCGCCGTGAGCCGAGAGGAAAATGATCGGCAGGTCGATCTTTCTGCGGATCATCTCGCGCTGCAGTTCGATTCCCGTCATGCCGGGCATGCGCACGTCGAGCACCGCACAGCCCGGAACGCCGAAATCGTCCTCTTCCAGGAACCGCACCGCCGAATCATAGGCAACCGTTGTGAAGCCCGCGATGTTGAGATAGGTGCCGAGCGCCTCCAAAACCGTCCGGTCGTCGTCGATCAGGCGCACGACGGGATCGGGGCGTTTGTGAAACTCTGTCATTCTTTTTCTCCCTCCGCGCGAAGCGGCAACACGAGGGCGGCGAGGAGCCCCGTCGGCGTCCTCCGCTCAAAAACGAGATGGCCGCCGTTGCGCTCCGCAAGGGCCACCGCAATCGCAAGGCCGAACCCCAGGCCGTCGGGCTTGGAGCTGGAAGCGACCTTCCCGAGCGCCTCAAAGGCTTCGTCCGAAAGTTTCGGACCGTTGTCGCAGACCTCGACGGTGCAGCTCGATTCGTCCCGCAAAAGCGATACCGTCACTTCCGGATTCGTCACGCCGGCAACCGCTGAAAGAGCGTTCTTGATGAAGTTCGTCACCACAAACTGGATCTCAAAGGGGTCGGCGAGAATCGGACAGGCCGGCCGCTCCTTGGGAGCCGTGACCCGGGGATCGTGCAGATCGCGAAGCGTCGCGTCCACGATTTCTCCGAGGTCGCACGGAACGTTTTCACGGGGCCGGTTCTTGGCGTAGGAGCGCACGTGCTCGACGATCGCGGACGAGCGCTCGACCTCTCCCGAGAGTTTTTTCAAAAGCATTTCCGTCTGTTCGGAGAGTGCTCCCTGACGCTCAAGCAGCATCTTGAGCGCCGCGGCATAGCAGGCGATGTTCATGATCGGCTGCTTGATTTCGTGGGCGAACATGTTGGAGAGCTGCGAGACGATGTTCGAGCGCTCGAGCGCCAACAGCCGTCTGCGCGACTCGTTTCTCTCGTGGAGCAACTTCACGTTCGTGACGAAGGCCTCCTTCAGTTCCGCCGTGCGGCGCCGCACGAGCACGTTGAGCGTCAGCACGTGGAAAAGCACCGCCGCGCAGAAGCAGAGAAAGAGGATGATTTCCGTGCGGTAGGTCTCCCAAACGAGTTCCGGCGTCCAGCGCACCGGTCTCTCAAAGGGACCGATCCGAAGGGTCTTGAGAAGCTCCAACGTCGGCATGAAGTCGTTCGCGATCGTCCACCGGAAATTCATGCGCTCGTTCGGCATGGAAAGAAGCGCCACGGCGACGCGGTTGGCCGTTTCGGAGCTTGCGTTCGGAAGAGAGGCGAAGACGACGTCGGGATATCGGTCCGTGCTTCGCCGGCAGGCGTCGGGCCGCACTTCCGGGTCCGTCTTTTCGTCCAGAATCCTCAGGTCGCCCTCCCTGAGGAGACCGTCGCGGAGCATGGCCTCGTACTCGCAGGTTGCAAGCACGCCCACGTCCGCAAGCCCCGAACGCACCAACGACACCACGTCGGGAATGCCGTACTTGGTTTCAACGACGTCGGAGAAGTGATCGTCCGGGTCGAGTCCCTGCTTCGCCAGTTCCCCCTGCGCGATGAGCCAACCGTCAAAACTGCGGCGTCTTGAAATCGCGACGGTTCCGTTTTTTGCGTCCGCAACCTTTTGGATGCCGCTCTCGGGAGACGTCACGAAGAGCGAAGCGACCGTGTGCGCGACGTCTTTCGAACTTTTCGGCACGCGGGTGGCGATCTGGTGGGTTCCCGCCGAATCGATGAAGGAAGCGTAGGCCGCCGCCGACGTCACGACGAAGGAAAGCTTCGCCGCCTTCAGGTCCTCAGCAGTCAAGTCAAGGGGAAGCTCGACGATTCGGATGCGGTCCTCGCCGAAGACGCGCATCAGATGTTCGAAGGTCGGAACGAAGGTGTTGAGATAGAAGTCGGGCGAGAACGTGTCGACGAGACCGATCGTGATCGGTTTCTCTTCCGAAGAGGCGGAGACTGAGGAAATCGTTGCCGCATCGGGCCGAACGGATGCGGGTTCCGCCGCGACGGCAAACGCCGACGCCCAGCCCACCGCACAAAGAAGCGGCAGACAGACAACACGGCAAAACGTTTGAAAAGAAGCAGGCATCGGATGGCGTAGCGAACGTTGTGCACGAAATTGTAGCGCGTCGCCTCTTGAAGACGCCTACTTGCGTATCCAACGCTTGTATTCGAGCTCGGTGTCGAAGCGGTCGCGCGTCCACCGTACGCACCACTCCTTCCTCATGAAGAGCCGTTCACTCACGCCTTCTGACAACATCGCAAGGAAATTTCGGCTGCTTTCCAAAAGCCGGAATTATGGCGGCATAACCTCCGGTTTTCACTCCCGCGCAAATGAAAAGCCTCCCTTCGGAGGGAAACCGAAGAGAGGCTTTCAATCTCAATCGACGGTATCGATTTAACTCTCATCAGAACCGGTGAACAAGACCGCCGACAACGTCGATGCCCTCGTACTCGTGCGTGAGCGTGCCTCGGTCGGTACCCATGTCGAGTTCAGCTTTGACGTATCCCGCGCCCGTGTAGAGAAGCGTGCGCTTCGAGAGCGGATATTCGAATCCGAGCGAAGCGGTGTAGGCCTTCACGTCGAGATCGGGGTACCCGTCGCCAAAGCCCGTACCGTCGCCGTCAGCATAGCCAACGCCGAACTTGAACGTTCCACCGACGGCGTCAAACTGCGTTCCAAGGTGGACGCCGTAGCCGTCGAGCTGCGTGCCGTTGAGGCGCACCGAAACGGCATCTTCAATGTCGCCGATCGCAGACGATTCGTAGCTCTTCTGCATGATGCCGGCCACGTCGGACGCATTGTTGTAGTACTGGACCGCCAAATAGGTCTTCGCAAAGCCGCAGTCATAGGATCCGGCCAGGGAGACGGTGACGGCGTCGTCGATGTTCGACGCTTCTTCCGTGCGTTCCACGCCGCCGAGCGTATAGGTCGCGCTCTTGGTGGACTTGTTGGTCCAGTCGACCAAAGCGCCGAAGTCGAAGGCGCCGGTCTTGTATTCGGCACCCAAGGCGGCGTAGCGGTTGGCGGCGGACTTGTTTTCAACGCCGTTTTCCCCCATGGCGTACTGGGCGTACACCGTCAGCCCGGAGAAGTCAGGCGAAACGTAGGTGAGGACGTTGTCCATGCGGGTGGTGTAATTCGCAAAGACCATCGTATGGCCCGCGATGTTGTCGGACCAGCCGGAACCGAAGGGCGAAGCCATGACGCCGAAGAAGCCCGCCGTGCCCGTATCCGAAATGAGCGTGGACATGCGGCCCGCATAGAGCGTGCCGTAGCTGGTACGAAGACCGAGAGAGGCTTCACGATCGAAGATCGTTCCGTCCGTCGACATGGAGCCGTCGTCGGCCTTGAAACCGTTTTCGAGCTTGAAGAGCACCTGCATGCCGTTGCCGAGATCTTCGGAGCCTCGGATGCCTACGCGGCTCGCTGAGTTGTTGCCGGAATCCATGCGGAATTCGTCTTCGTCGACGCGAACGTCCTTCGCATCGTTGTAGTAGTCGTACGTTGCGTCCGTGTTGGTGTAGGCCAGCCCCGTGTCAATGACGCCGTAGACTTCGACGTTGGCCGCCTGAACAAAGCCGATCGAAACGCCGGCAACCGCGGCGGCGACGAGAGTCTTCTTGAACATTGATTTCTCCTAGAGTTCGGCGGCCGATGAAAGCGACCGCTCATCTCTTCCAGTTTATGAAAGTTATTCTATGAGGGGGGGGGCATTAACCCTTACTACACTAGGAAAATGGCCGACCCTTGACGTCTCCGTCCGCCTCTTGCAGAATGTGCCGACGCGTTCATCGAAGGCTTGGATGCTCCATGCAGTTTCTTCCGTACGGTTGTTGCGTATTTGACACTCTGTGCTTCGAACCCAGGGACAGAACGGTCGCCGACGCACTCCGTCCTACGCGCTCTCTACCGACCATTATCCCTTCCGATCGCACCCTGTATAACGTGCCCTCCTGAAACCGGTCGACACGAAGGCCGACTTCCCTGCCGCAACCCAATCCGTTTTTGAACAAAAAGAATCGAGCCACGCCGATGTCTCCCGCCGCGCACCACACGATGGGCGGCTTGAAGATCAACGCCGACACGCAGGTTCTCGACAAGTCGGGCAAACCGATTCCCGGGCTCTATGCCGCGGGTGAAGTCACGGGCGGTATCCACGGCGGAAACCGTCTCGGTGCCAACGCCATTCCCGACGTATTGAACTACGGTCGCCTCGCCGGTCAGGCTGCGGCGAAGTTCACGCCGTAATAAACGCGGACCAATCCTCCGGCCGGAGAGCCGCACGGCGCATCTCCGGCGGAGGAAACCGCCCCACAAACAACGGACCGCCTCTCTCCCGGAAGCGGTCCGTTGTTCTTGTCGTTGAAGTCGGTGCCCTCATTTTCTGCAGAGCACCCCTAACCCGCACGCGCAGCACGATGCAACAGGAGCCGAGCGCTCGTCAAAGGACTCTCGGCCGGCGAGCCTTATTTTGGGTCCCCGGTACAAACCTTGAAGCCCCTACTTGCGTATCCAACGCATGTATTCGAGCTCGGTGTCGAAACCGTCGCGCCTCCACCGGACGCGCCATTCCGCACGCGCACTCCCAGATCGTAAGGACACGCCAACCCGCGGCGAGAAGTTCCCCGCGCACGGCCTCGTCCCTCGCCTTGTTGCGCGCGAGTTTCTCCCGCCAGAACGCTTCGTTCGACTTGGGCACGGTCGCTCGGGGACACCCTTCGTGGGCATGCCAGAAACAGCCGTGCACGAACACCACGGTTTTGTATTTTCGCAGAACCAGATCCGGCACGCCCGGAAGTTTTCTGTCGTGCAGACGGAAGCGAAATCCCATGGCGAAGAGAAGACGGCGAACGACCATCTCGGGCTTCGTGTCGCCCGAGTGAATCTTCGACATGATGTCGCTGCGTTTTTCGGTTGAGAAGATGTCCATCACACTACCGTCGGTTGAAGCCGACATTTTAACGGAGAGAGACGACGGACATGAAAAAGCCGGGACCACGCCAGTCGGACAAGCACAACTGGTCAGAGGGTTTGCTGCACGATCCCTATCCCCGCCATAAGAAGCGATATGCGAAACTCTTATAGAGTGCGTCTCGAAATCACCGAATGTATCCGACTCGATACTTCTATTTCACAAAATCTTCCCCACCCGTTTCCGACTCCATCGACATAGCGGCTTCGATCGCGCGAGGTACAGCGGAGTCATTCTTAAATTTAAATACCACCAATACAAATGATCGAAAAAATAATTCTAACCAACACCATACCATTCAGTAGCGACAATCAAATCATGGAACCGAAGCACATAAATTTCATCTTCGGACTAAACGCAACAGGAAAAACAACCATCAGCAATCTGATTAAAAACTTTTCTCAATCAAATCCAAACAGCTCTCGAATTAAATGGAAGAACAACCCGATAGACACATACGTGTACAACAATACTTTTATCAATGAAAACTTCAGCGGATCGCGAATCAAAGGAATTTTCACCCTAGGCAAACAAAACATCGAACTAGAAAAACAAATAGAAGAAAAAGAGAAATCCATCTTAGAATACAAAAAGAAAATTGACGATCTTTCAATCGAAATCGATTCAAATAACTCTGACAGCATAAACAGTCAATTAATAAAACTTGAGGACAAATACACAGATATATTTTGGCAACAAAAACGAAAACTTGATGAAGACGAAAGCCCTCTAACAAAAGTTCTAACAGGTTACAGGGGCAGCAAATCATCTTTTAAAGACAAAATCCTCAATACCCCACCATCAAAAGAAAAACCAAAGACACAATCAGAGCTAGAAAATTTATTCATTAAAGCATTCGATAAGAATATTGAAAAGTTCCCTACGCTCTACATCCCGTCATTTTCAATCATTAAAGAACTCGAGAACAAGCAAATACTAGAAAAGGTCGTCGTTGGCAGCAAGGATTTGCCCATTTCAGACTTCATTAAGAAGCACAACATCGAAGGGTGGTTCAAAGAAGGCGTAGAACACCTCAAAAAAGGCGACAAAGAGAAGTGTCCTTTCTGCCAAAGAACGCTGGAACAAAGCTTCCTCTCGCAAATTAACAAATATTTCGACGAAACCTACGCTAATGCGGTAAACGAAATAGAGGCAATGAATGAAAAATATCGTCAGGAATCCGACTTCATTTTAAGCAAACTTGATTCAATCTTTTCTAACCCGCCAAAAATCTTAGATTTTACCCTCGCCAACTCATTACTAGAGCAACTTAGATCCACATTCAACGCAAACAAACTTTTAATACAAAAGAAAGCCGACGCGCCAAATACAATCATCACGATCCATAAAACCGAAAAAATCTCGTCCCAAATAACTCAAGAGATACAAAACGCCAATCGCATCATTATCGAGCACAACGATATTGTCGACAAGATCAAGGAAGTACAACAGGATCTCTCAAATCAAGTTTGGTCTTATATTCGAAACAACTTGTCGGACGACATAGCGAATTACAAAGCACTTAAAGAATTGTTGATTCAGTCACAACTCAAAATTCAGACTGAGCTTCAAAAATTTAACAATAAATTGGCACAAGATCAGAAAGACCTAAAAGAACTTCAAAAAGGGATAACTGGCATCACTTCCACGGCAAACGAAATAAACAGACTGCTAAAAAGCTACGGAATCACAAGCTTTGAATTGCAAGTCGAGAACGATAAATACAAATTTGTTCGACTAGACGGCAATGACGCTTTTGCGACAATGAGCGAAGGAGAACGAAATCTTGTTACATTCCTATATTTTATTTATTCACTAAATGAAGTCTCAAACGAGAAAGGATTAGTGTCAGAAAAAGTTGTTGTCATCGATGACCCGGTATCCAGCTTAGATAACGGCATCCTGTTTCTCGTAAGCTCTTTGATCAGATCGTTCTTTGATGACATTTATAACGAAAAAGGGAAAATCAAACAAATTTTCATACTATCCCACAACACCTTCTTCTTCAAAGAAGTTTCTTACTTCCAACGCCTACCAAAATCTAAAATCAACAAAACCGGATACTGGATAGTTTCAAAGAAAGAAAATATATCAACAATTAAATTCTTCAATGAAAACCCGATCACATCAACCTATGAGATGCTTTGGAAAGAAGTTAGACAAGCAAAGAACTCCTACTCAGCCGTCAGCAATCCATCTCTCGCCAACACGATGAGAAGAATTATCGAACATTATTTTCGAATTTTAGGCGGGAAAGAACCTTCCTGTTACTACGACGGCGCAACAAAAGAAGAAAAAACTTGCATTCTCGCTCTAATGTCCTGGCTGAACTCAAATTCCCACTCATCATTCGATGATTACGCCGCCACAGCCAATATGTACAGCACAGAAAATTTTATGGAAGCTTTCAAACAAATTTTCATATGCAATAATCAACTCGGACATTACGACATGATGATGTCTCGAGATGAATCTTGACATAATCAAAACATTTGTTTTATGCCTCAGGCATTACTATTTCTGGACATAAATGTATGATTAACTCATATTACAGCCAGAAAACATGCAGTCTTCCCGTATCGACGCAGACGTTTCAGATTTGCGCGTCAAATCGTTTCCCATTTGACGTATGCCGGCGCGAGAGCAGCGGAGCCGTACACGAGAACGGTTCCGTACGGATTGAAACTTCAGAACGTCCCAGATGTTCGGCTGCGTCACAGATCCAGTCATGGGCAAACTCTCGCCGAAGACCGTTTTCGAAAACCAACGGCGTTCCGCGGTCTCATTGACGGACAAGCAAAAGGCCAAGACCGAACCCTTTCGGGAGTTCGGCCACGGCCTCCCGGCGTCAACAAAAGAACGCTTTTCTGTTACGCCTTGGGATCGACCTTGGCCGCCTCACGGCCGGCGATGCGGTCGAAGATCATGCATTCGGCATTGGATGAAGCGCCCTGATAGACGGCCGTCCACATGGAACCGAGTTCCCCACAGATGTAGAGGTGCGGGATCGGATCGCCGTAGACGTCGAGCACGCGGCACTTGGCGTCCCTCTTCGGGCCGTCCTGGCAGTTGTAAGCCACGGGAACGAGCGGCACCGCATAGACGGAACCGTCGAATGTCCTCGTTCCATTTCTTCACGGTTTCGACGAGTTTCGGCATCTTGAGCTTCTCGGCAAGCGCTTCGATCGTGTCGGCCTTGATGATGACGCCCTTCTTGATTTCTTCCGAGTTGTCTTCGCTCCACTTGTAGTTTTCGCGGTTGAGCGCGTAG
>CASDQM010000030.1 GCA_949282745.1 uncultured Sutterella sp.
CAAGTCGAAGCGGTCGCCCTTCGTGAGCTTTTCCGCGAACTTCTGCGCCTGGGCCGTGTCGATCGAGCGCTGCACGTCCTTGACGAGGCCGACGATGTCGCCCATGCCGAGGATGCGCGAAGCCATGGCTTCGGGGTCGAAGGCGTCAAAGCCCGTGAGCTTTTCGCCGCTCCCGACGAACTTGATGGGCTTGCCGGTGACGTGGCGCACCGAGAGCGCCGCACCGCCGCGGCTGTCGCCGTCGATCTTCGTGAGGATGATGCCCGTGAGCGGGAGGCGTTCGTTGAAGGCCTTGGCCGTGTTGACGGCGTCCTGACCGAGCATCGCGTCGACGACGAAGAGCGTTTCGGCGGGCTTCAGGAAGTCGTTGAGTTCGGCCACTTCCTGCATCATCGCTTCGTCCACGGCGAGTCGGCCAGCCGTGTCGACGATGAGGACGTCGAAGAAGTGACGCTTGGCGTAGTCGACGGCGCGCTCGGCGATGGCGAGGGGCTTGTCGCTCACTTCGCTCGGGAACCATTCGGCCCCGGCCTGCGCCGTGACGCTCTTCAACTGATCGATGGCGGCCGGACGGTAGACGTCGGCGCTCACCGTGAGGACCTTCTTTTTCTTTTCTTCGATGAGGTACTTGGCGAGCTTCCCGGCGCTCGTCGTCTTACCCGCGCCCTGCAGACCCGCGAGAAGAATCACGGCGGGCGGCTGCACGTTGAAGCGAAGACCGCGTTCCTCGGGCGTGAGGTCGCCCCCGATGACGGCGGTGAGTTCGCGCTGCACGACGCCCACGAGCGCCTGGCCCGGATTGAGGTTTCCGACGACCTCTTCGCCCATGGCCTTCTCTTTGATGCGGGCGAGAATTTCCCGCACGACGGGCAGCGCGACGTCGGCTTCAAGGAGCGCAAGGCGGACCTCGCGCAGCATTTCTTTGGTGTTCGCCTCCGTCAGACGCGCTTGACCGCGCATGGTTTTGACGACTTTGGAGAGACGCTGGGTCAGTGAATCGAGCATTCTTTGGAATTCCTCGGCGACAAAGGCGCCGGCGTAAGGCCGTCGGAGAGAGAACGGCCGAGTTCAGCATTTGATAAGTCGGGAGAGAATAGAATAAACAGTGACGTACGGTGTCTCCCGAGGCGCTCCGTACGGAGGGAGCGCACGAACCCGTTATTTTAAGGGGTTGCGCGCCGCTTTTGCGTATTCCGTTCGCGTACATAAAAACAAACGTAAAACCCATGACCACGCTTTCTTTGTGCACCATCCTTGCCGCGCTGTTGTATCTCCTCTCCGGCATCGCCGTCGTCTCGTACATGAAGGGACGCGACGGCAAGGCGCCCTCGTGGCTGCGCTGGCCGATCGTCGCCGCGCTGGTCCTGCACGGCGTTGCGATCGAGGCCGAAGTCTTCCAGGGGGACATCATTCATTTCGGCTTCGGCTTCGCCGTCTCCGCCATGTTTTTCTTCGCCGCGCTGATCCTCTTTGTGGAGTCGATCATCCACCGCCTGCACGGTCAGCTCGGGATCATCCTGATCGCCGCGGCGATCGGCGCGGTCTTCCCGCTCGCCTTCCCGGGGCGCCCCGTCGCCGGGGACGAGTGGTCCTTCATGTTCCGCGTGCACATTCTTCTTGCGCTCGCCGCCTATTCGCTCATGACGATCGCCACGGTTCACGCCGTGCTGATGACTCTGCAGAACCGCGAATTGAAGCGCCCGCAGGGTAGGGAAAGCGCCTTCCTCGCCTCGATGCCCGGCCTCGTCGTGATGGAGCGCATCTTCTTTCGCATCGTCGCCTGCGGCTTCGTCTGCCTCACGCTCGTCCTCGTGACGGGAAGCTTCGCGACGAACGAAGTGTTCGGCGTCTTCGTGAATCTCGACCACAAGTTCCTGCTCACGCTCGTCGCCTGGGTGCTCTTCGGCATTCTGCTCGCGGGCCGCGCCTTCCGCGGCTGGCGCGCCAAGACGGCGCTCAACTGGTTCTGGGTGGGCTTCGCCGCGCTCGTCATCGCCTATCTCGCCTACAGCTTCGTGCTCGAACTTCTCGCCTGACACATCATCATGGGACGCGTACTCTTTTGGGTGATTCTGATTGCGGCCATCGCGATCGCCTGGGCGGTCTCGCGCCGGCGCAATTCGCTCTCCAACAAGGAGCGTGAGGAACTCGCGCGCCTGCGCGGTGAACTGCGCGGACGCAAGGAGGACCGCCGCTCGGGCGAGGCCATGCGGCGCTGTCCCGTCTGCGGGACGTACTTCCCGGAAAAGACGGGCGTCTGGCGCAAGGACGTCTGCTACTGCAGCGAAGAGTGCCGGCGCCGCGGAGAGCGTTCGTGAGAGTCACCGAGCGCTTCTCGCCCCACAGCAACGAAAGATCCGAAGGCACGACGATCGACCTCGTCGTGCTTCATTTCATTTCGCTTCCGGCGGGCGTCTTTTCGGGCGACGCCGTGGAGCGTCTCTTCGAAGGGACGCTCGATACGGAAAGCCCGGTCTTTGCGGACCTCAAGGGTCTGCGCGTCTCCTCGCACTATTTCATCCGCCGCACGGGCGAAATCCTCTCCTTCGTGCCCGTGGAGCGCCGGGCCTGGCACGCGGGCGTCTCGGTCTTTCACGGCCGCCCGAACTGCAACGACCGCTCCGTCGGCATCGAGATCGAAGGAACGGGGGAGGTTCCCTTTGAAGACGCGCAGTACGAGGCGCTCGCGGCCCTGCTTGCGGACCTCTCGGCGCGCCTGCCGATCCGTTGGGTGACGGGTCACGAACACGTGGCGCCGGGACGAAAGAGCGATCCCGGTCCCTTCTTTGACTGGCGGCGCCTTGCGCGGGCGCTCCCCCGACTTCGCTTCGACCTTCGCCCCCAGACGGGCGCGAAATGAGGTTTTGCACCCCGCACAAAGGGGATGAGCCTTGATATATTGAGGGAATTGTTTTTCTCAACGGGAGTCTTCTGCCCGAAAACCGATGTTCGCCTCTTTGCTGCAGTTTCTCTTTCTTACCGCCACTTCCATTCTCGGGTGTCTCCTCGTCCTTCGGGCGTGGACCTACGCCTGCGCCATGACGTTTCACGATCCGATCGTCTATCCGATCCGGCGCCTGACGAACTGGCTCGTGGATCCCTTGAGCAAGATGGTGGCGCCCAAGGGGGCGTGGGACTGGCCGAGTCTCGTCGGCGCCCTCCTCGCGGGGCTTCTGAGCGTCGTCGTGCGCACGGCCTTTCATCCGGCGGGCTTTGCGATGGTAAGCACCTGGATCGCTCCCTTCGCGATGGTGCTCCGCTGGGGCCTCGAGATGCTCACCTGGGGCATTTTCGGCTGGGTGATCCTCTCCTGGGTCGCCGCGCGCCATCCCTTCAACTATTCCCTGTCGATTCTGCTCGAGCCCTTCATGCGGCCGGTGCGGCGCGTTCTTCCGACCTTCCGCGGCATGGACTTTTCGCCGCTCGTGGTGCTTCTCGCCGCCAACGCCGTGCTGCTCTTTATCCTGCCGCTCTCCGACGGTCGGATCCTCTTCTGATCGCGCCGACCGCACCGACACGAAAAAGCCGCCCGCAAGGGCGGCTTTTGTTTTGCGGCGGAAGGGAGTCGCTCAGAAGGGCGCTTCTCCCCAGTGCGATGCGTAGACGCCGCGGACTTCGTCCAAGGTCGTGCGCCAGTTCTGCGCACCGCGCACCGCCACCTTGAGGCTTCCGAGAACGGTGCCGATGCGGGCCCCGACGACCGGAGAAAGACCCCGTTCGCGCGCGAAGAGAAGGCCGCCCCGATAGGCGTCGCCTGCTCCCACGGGGTCGACGGCCTTCGCGGGGATAGCCTCGACTTCGACCCTTTCTCCGCCCGCGAGCCATACGGTCGAGCCCTTTTCACCGTGGGTGTGGTATACGGTCTTGCCCGCCTGCGAGAGTCCTTCGGGCGTGAGGCCCGCGACCTTCTCGAGGTATTCGGCTTCAAAGTCCGAAAAGGCGCAGGCGTCGGCACCGTCGGCGAAGTTCCGGAGCTCTTCGGGCGTAAAGAGCGGCCCCGCTTGGCCCGGGTCGAAGAGATAGGGAACGCCCCGCTCTTGGAAGAGCTTGGCATGAAGCTTCATGGGACGAACGCCTCCGGGACCGAGAAGCGCATAGTCGATCGAACGGTCTTCGGGCCAGGAGAGGCGGTCGGACGCGTCCATGGCGCCCGGATGAAAACTTGCGAGCTGACAGCCGCCGACGTCGGTCACGATGAAGGCCTGCGACGTGAAGCAGTCCGCAAGGCAGGGCATGCCGTCCGTGGGGATGCCGAGCGCGCGGAAGTGCTCGAGATAGTCGCCTCCGTCGCGCCCGAGGGCGCTCCAGACGAAGGGATCGCCCCCGAGCTGATGGAGGGCGTAGGCGATGTTGGCGGCGCAGCCTCCGAAGTCCCGATGCATTTCCGGGGCGAGGAAGGTGAGGTTCACGTGCCGCAGATCGCCCTTTTCGAGTTTGTCGGCGAAGCGTCCGTTGTGCGTGAGGATCGTGTCGTAGGCGACCGATCCGGTGATCATCGTGCTCACGGTGGCTCCTCAGATGGGGGTCACCGCCGTGACGCGGACGCCCCGGACGGGGAGTTCGGCGTCGACCTCGAGTTCGGCTTCGACGCGCACGGTCTCGCCCGCGCGAAGGACGTTGGCTTCGGCAAAGCCGTAGTCCGCGGGTTCGAAGAGCCGCTGCGCGAGCGTTTCGTCGGCGCTGTTGAGAAGACGCACTTCAAGGAGCGGCAGGATCTGCGGACGGTCGGACGCGTTCGTGATTTCGATGCGCACGCGCCGGGGCGACTCGGCTTCGGCGAGTTCCCCGCGGATTTCAAAGGCCCTCACGTCGCTCCAGGCAAAGCCCGGGCAGGGAAGCGTGCGGCAGACGTTTTCGTAGACGCCGCGAAGCGGCGGAAACTGCCGAAGAATCGGATCGTGGAAGTAGAGAACGCCCGCCGTAAGCGCCCCCGCAAGGCCGACGAGGCCGAGAAGCGCATAGAGGGCGCCGCCCTTGCGGGGCTTTTCCGCCGGAGCGGCCGCGCGCGCGGGGGCCGCGGGTTCGGGTGTTTCGCGGGCGTGAAAGTCGGAGAGATCCTCGGCGATCTTCGCCATCTGCGCCTCTTTCTTTTCTTCGGGCGCGCGGCGCGCCGCCACGACGCGGGCGAGCGCTTCGTCGTTGACCTCCACGGTTTCCGCCTTCGCGAGGACGAAGGTATGGCGGCACTCGCCGCAGCGAAGCGTTTCGGAGGCTTCTTCGGGACACTTCCAGAGGGCCCCGCAGGCGGGGCAGCGAACGATTCGGGTCATAGCTCTTCCAAACAGAAAAAGCGCCCCGTCCACCGTTGGAGGGGGCGGGACGCTTTTCGTATTGTAGGCGATCGGGTTATTCGCGGCGGCCGGCGATGCAGACCCAACCGTCCTCTTCCTTCCAGACGGAGAGCTTCACGGCAGGATCGGTCTGGCGGTAGACCTCGATCACTTCCTCGGCCTGTCGCGCGAGGACGCCCGAGAGAACGAGGGCGCCGCCCTTCTTGACGCGGCCGAGAAGGGCCGGGGCCAGGAGCTTCAGGGGGTTCGAGAGAATGTTGGCGACGACGACGTCGTACTGGCCTTCGGACATGTCGGCGGGCAGACGGAAGTCGGCTTCGGCTTCGTTGTGGATCGCGTTTTCACGCGCGGCTTCCACGGCCTGCGGATCGATGTCGGTCCCCGTCACGGACTTCGCGCCGAGGCGCTTGGCGGCGATGGCGAGAATGCCCGTGCCGCAGCCGTAGTCGAGAAGTTCGTCGGTCGGACGGATGTTTTCGTCGATCCAGCCAAGGCACAGGTGCGTGGTCGGGTGCGAGCCCGTCCCGAAGGCGACGCCCGGGTCGAGGCGGATGTTCACCGCGTTTTCATTGGGGAGTTCGTGCCAGGTCGGAACGATCCAGAGGCGGTCCGAAACGCGCACGGGCTGGAACTGCGCCTGCGTGATGCGGACCCAGTCGGCGTTTTCCACTTCGTTCGCGCCGAGCACTTCGGGAGGATTGCAGCCGAGCGCCTTCACGGCGAGGGCGAGCGACGTGTCGAGGTCGAAGGTTTCATCAACGAGGAGCGACACGACCGAGCGCGGCCAGGCGCAGGTTTCGGGTTCGAGTCCGGGTTCGCCGTAGAGGGGCTGTTCGTCGGGGCGGTCGGCGTCGGCGTCTTCGATCGTGGCCGAAAGGGCGCCCGCGTCCATCAGAAGGTCGGAGAGCGCTTCCGCACAGCGTTCGTCGGCAAGGAGTTTGATTTCACGCATGGTTCAAAAAATCGAAAAGGGGCCCGCAGGCCCCGAAATGAATGGAGGTTACTTGGCGTCCTTCGGACGGTGGCGCAGCTTCTCTTCGAGGTAGTGAATGCTCGTGCCGCCCTGGAAGAAACCTTCGTCGGCAAGGAGCTCGCGGTGAAGCTTCGCGTTCGTCTTGATCCCTTCGACGGCAAGTTCGGAGAGCGCCACGCGCATGCGCATGATCGCCTGTTCGCGGGTGTCGCCGTGCGCAATGATCTTGCCGATCATGCTGTCGTAATAGGGAGGCACATCATACCCCGCATAGACGTGCGTGTCGATGCGGATGCCGGGACCGCCGGGGAGGTGCCACTGCTGCACGCGGCCGGGGCTCGGCACGAAGGTGAAGGGGTCTTCGGCGTTGATGCGGCATTCGATCGCGTGACCGTGCATCACGATGTCGCTCTGACGAACGGAGAGGCGTTCGCCCGCGGCGATGCGGATCTGTTCGCGAACGATGTCGACGCCCGTCACCATTTCGGTCACGGGGTGCTCGACCTGCACGCGCGTGTTCATTTCGATGAAGTAGAACTCGCCGTTTTCGTAGAGGAACTCAAACGTGCCCGCGCCGCGGTAGCCGATGCGCTTGCAGGCTTCGACGCAGCGCTTCCCGAGACGGTCGATGAGCTTGCGCGGAATGCCGAAGGCGGGCGCCTCTTCGATCACCTTCTGATTGCGGCGCTGCATGGAGCAGTCGCGCTCGCCGAGGTAGACGGCGTTCTGGAAGCTGTCGGAGAGAACCTGAATTTCGATGTGGCGCGGATTTTCGAGGAACTTTTCCATGTAGACGGTCGGGTTCCCGAAGGCGACGCGCGCCTCTTCCTTCGTCATGTTGACGGAGGTGAGGAGGGCCGCTTCCGTGCGCACGACGCGCATGCCGCGTCCGCCGCCGCCGCCCGCGGCCTTGATGATGACCGGATAGCCGATCTTGCGGGCGATTTCGAGGATTTCCTGAGGATCGTCGGGGAGCGCTCCGTCGGAACCCGGCACGCAGGGAACGCCCGCTTCGCGCATGGCCTTCTTGGCGCTCACCTTGTCGCCCATGAGGCGGATGCTTTCGGCGCGAGGACCGATGAAGGTGAAGCCCGAACGTTCGACGCGTTCGGCAAAGTCGGCGTTTTCCGAGAGGAAGCCGTAGCCGGGGTGGATCGCTTCCGCGTCGGTCACTTCCGCGGCGGAAATGATGGCGGGAATGTTGAGGTAGGACAGCGGCGACTGAGCCGGGCCGATGCAGACGCTTTCGTCGGCGAGACGCACGTACTTGGCGTTGACGTCGGCCGTCGAGTGCACGGCCACCGTTTTGATGCCCATTTCGCGGCAGGCGCGCTGAATGCGCAAGGCGATTTCGCCGCGGTTGGCGATGAGAATTTTTCCGAACATGGTGCGATCAGCCGATGATGAGGAGGTTCTGGCCGTATTCGACGGGCTGACCGTTTTCGACGCAGATTTCCTTGACGACGCCGTCGGTTTCGGCTTCGACTTCGTTCAAAAGCTTCATGGCTTCGATGATGCAGACGGTCTGACCCTTCTTGACGGTGTCGCCCACTTCAACGAAGGGCTTGGCGCCCGGAGACGGAGCGCGGTAGAAGGTGCCGACCATCGGGCTCGTAAGGGGCGTGCCTTCGACCTTGGGTTCGGCGGGTTCGGCTGCGGCGGGCTGGGCGGCCGGAGCGGGAGCCGCGGCAGCCGCCGCAACGGCGACGGGCGCGGGAGCGGTCGTCTGCACGACCTGAACGGGCGTCTGCGGATGATTGATCACGCGAATGCGGTCCGGGCCTTCGCAAATTTCAAATTCGGCAACGCCGCTTTCGGCCACGAGGTCCAACAGGGACTTAATTTTGCGCAGATCCATCTCTACTAACCTTATCTGTGATTCTGAAGTGCGCTCGGGGCGAACCCCGTTGCGCACGATGTGACTAATGCGTGTCGGTTCCGAAGGGTCCCGAGGGAGGACGGCTTCGGAGAACTCGTATTTCCGCCAATTTTCGTGATTTTTCATCCAAAAGTAAATGAAAAAGCACGAAAAGCCCCGAACGGGGCGATCCGGAAAGGAGGTGACAATATCTTACCTTCGCCCCGAAGCGCAAGGTATGCCCTAATCAGGCTAATCCAATCGCTCGGAATCGGCCCCTCGGACGAGGAGAACGGAAAGGAGGGCCGACGAGATCTCCCCCATGGATTCAAGCGGGTGCTGCCAGGGATCGGGGCGCGTGCGGTGCGCCTTGAGGCGCGGCCGCGTCCATACGGCGACGAGCACGGGCTCGTCCGAAAGATACACGGCGAAACGGGCGTTTTCACCCGCCTGCGGGTCGAGTTCCTCGAAGCGGACGTCGGCGTTGAGCATGGCGATGAGGGGCGCCTTTTCGTCGTCCGTGTCGAGGACGACCTCGGCGACGGCGTCGCGCGAGGCCGCGCCGTCGAGCACCCGTCCGACGAGTTTGGGCTCGACGTTGCCGAGCGACTCTTCAAAGAAGGTCATGACAGCGAGCGCCGCGTTTCTCTTTCGCCGCAGGGAGCGGCGGTGTTGATCGGGATCGAACGTCGAGTACCAGCGCCGCAGTTCCGTGGCGACCCGGTCGTCGGAAGGGCGTTCGCCGCATTCGAGCGTGACGCTCTCAAGGGCGTCGCGCCAACGGACGCCGTCGCGGGCGATGAGGCGGGCGGCAAGGACCGCAGCGCGGTCGGAGGGGCCGTAGGACATGCGTTTCTAAAGAAAATGAAAAACGTCCTCATTCTACAGAGGTGCGGGGGAAAAGGGGTGTCCCGCGCCCCTCGGAAAACGGATGAGGTCAAAAGAGGGGCGGGCGGCAACAGAAAGTTTCGATCCGCGGGGCATCTTTGCCGCAGAGCGTCCGGCGGTTCGATATGATTCGATGTATTTTTCGACACTTCGGGGCGAAGCATGCACATTCACATTCTCGGCATCTGCGGCACCTTCATGGGCGGCGTCGCGCAGCTTGCGGCGCAGGCCGGACACACCGTGACGGGATGCGACCGCGGGGTTTATCCGCCGATGAGCGACGCACTGCGCGCGGCGGGGATCGAACTCACCGAAGGGTACGGCGCCGAGCAGCTCTCGGTCGAACCGGACCTCTGGGTGGTGGGAAACGCCGTTTCGCGCGGCAATCCCCTCCTTGAGGCCATTCTCAACCGCGGCCTTCCCTACACCTCGGGGCCGCAGTGGATGTGCGACCACATTCTCGCCGGACGTCACGTGCTCGCCGTGGCGGGCACGCACGGCAAAACGACGACCACGTCGCTTCTCACCTGGATTCTTCGAGGCGCAGGGATCGACGCGGGCTACCTCATCGGCGGCGTTCCCGCCTGGGGTGAGGGAAGCGCCCTTCTGGGCGACCCGAAGGCCCCCTTCGTGATCGAGGCCGACGAGTACGACACGTGCTTTTTCGACAAGCGAAGCAAGTTCGTGCACTACCGTCCCCGCACGGCGATTCTCAACAACCTCGAATACGACCACGCGGACATCTTCGAAAACCTCGCCGCGATCGAAAAGCAGTTTCATCATCTCGTGCGCACGATGCCGAGCGAAGGCACGGTCGTGACGCACGCGGGTTCCGATGCGCTCGAGCGCGTCCTCGCCATGGGCGTGTGGTCGAAGGTCGAACGCTTTGACGACGAGGCGGGCTGGAGCGTGACCGACGACGGCGTCGTTCGGCTCGCGGGCGAAGTTCTCGGGGAACTGCGCCTTCCCATGTCGGGGCGCTACAACCGCCTTAATGCGCTCGCCGCCGTCGCGGCCGCGCGGACGGTCGGCGTGGATCCCGAAACGTCGCTGCGGCTTCTCGCCGACTTCCCCGGCGTCAAGCGCCGTCAGGAAGTGCGCGGCGTCGTGCGGGGCGTGACGGTGATCGACGACTTTGCGCACCATCCGACCGCGATAGAGGAGACGATCCGCGCCGTTCGCGAAAAGGCGCCGGGACGCATCCTCGCGGTTCTCGAGCCGCGCAGCAACACGATGAAGCTCGGCACGATGAAGGACCGTCTCGCCGAGAGCCTCCGGGACGCCGACAAGGTCTTTTGCTATCGGGGCCCGGGCGTCTCGTGGAATCCCGCCGAAGCGCTCGTGCCTCTGGGAGAAAAGGCGATGGCGACCGACGACTTCGAGGCGCTCGTCTCGGCCGTTCTCGCCGAAGCGCGTTCGGGCGACACGATCCTCTGCATGAGCAACGGCGCCTTCGGAGGCATTCACAAGCGACTCCTCGAGGGGCTCGGAGAAGCATCGTGAAGCGGACGATTCTCTTTTTGCACGGCTTTTGCTCCTCGCCCCTTTCGGGAAAGGCCGTCGCGACGAAGCGCCACTTCGGGCGGCTCGGCTGGCGTGTCTACGCGCCCGACCTGACGTGGGCGCCCAAGACGGCGGACCGTCTTCTTGAAGACTTCGTCTCGCGCATCCGGGGCGACTGGGCCGTCTTCGGCTCGAGCCTCGGGGGCTTTTACGCGGCGCGCCTCGCGCACCGGCACGGGGTTCCAGCCGTGCTTCTCAACCCCTGCACGAACCCCTGGGCGACGGTGCCGTCGCTCGTGGGCGAGCATGAAATCTACGGTTGGCCCGGACGGCGCATCGTCGTCACGGAGCGCTTCGCCGAGGATTTCCGCGAACTCGCCCGCGAGACGCCCCTGACGCTTCCGGCATCAAGGCGTCTGCTCGTTCTCTCGGACCGGGACGAAGTGCTCGACCGAAACGATGCGCTCCGGCTCTACGGCGAGGAAAACCTCGTGACGAGCGAAGACGACTGGCATCAGCTCCATCACTACGAACAACATTTGCCCGCGATCGAGCGGTTTTTGGAAGAGGCCTTCGGCGCCGCGCGGTAATCATCACGACGTAACGACATCATGTATCTGTATTTTGAAGAGGACGGCGCCTTCAAGGCGGGCACCGTCGTAAGCGAAACGGGCAACGCCTACCAGGTGACCGTGACGACGGGCCGACGCACGAAGATCAAGGCGGCGAAGGTATTCTTCACGTTTGAATCTCCGGCGCCCGCGGAACTCCTGGAAGCGGCCGAGACGACGTCGGCCGAGCTCGATCCGGGCTTTCTCTGGGAAGTGGCGCCCGAAGGCGACTTTTCCTTTGAAGACATCGCCAAGGAATACTGGGGCGCCGCGCCCACGCCCGTGGAGCGCGCCGCGGTGCTGCTCGCTCTGCACGGCAATCCCGTCTACTTTCACCGCAAGGGCCGCGGCATGTACCGCCGCGCTCCCGAAGAGATCCTTCGACAGGCGCTCGAAGCGCTCGAGCGCAAGAAGCGCCGTGAGGAACAGCGCCGCGCCTGGGTGGCCGAGATGGACGAAGGTCACCTTCCCGAGGCGCTCGCCCGGGACGTCATGGGTCTTCTGATGTCGCCCGACAAAAACGGGATCGAATGGAAGGCCCTCTCCGACGCGGCCGCCAACGCGAGAATGTCGCCGCTTCGCCTCATGCTCAAGCTCGGCGGCGTCAAGAGCCCCTGGACGTGGCACGTCGAAAGCTTCTACCGCGAGAATTTCCCGCGCGGCCGCGGGTTCCCCGCGGATCTGCCGTTGCCCGCCCCGCTCAACCTCGAGGATCTGCCCGAGGCCAAGGTGCGCGCCTTTTCGATTGACGACTCGAGCACGACGGAAATCGACGACGCGCTCTCGGTCACGCACGGCGAAAACGGCAAGACCGTCGTCGGCGTGCACATCGCCGTGCCCGCCAGGGATCGTGCGCGACGATGCGCTCGACAAGGTGGCCCGCGCCCGCATGAGCACGGTGTATGCCCCGGGCCTCAAGACGACGATGCTCCCCGAACCCTGGATCGAAGGCTATTCGCTCGACGAAGGCCGAAGCGTTCCGTGTCTGTCGCTCTACATCACGGTGCACGACGACACCTACGGCGTCGAGAAGACCGAAACGCGCCTCGAGCGCATCACGGTCGAGCGCAATGTCCGGCACGACCGGATCGACGAGCTCGTCACCGAAGAGGCGATTGAAAACCGTACGCTCGACATCGAATACGCCGAGGAGATTTCCTGGCTCTGGCACTTCGCCCGCCGCCTCCTTCGCGAGCGCGAAGAGGTGCGCGGACGCCCCGAACTCACCAACCGCGTCGACTGGTTCTTCGTCCTCGAGGGTGAGGGCGAGGACGCTTCGATTCACGTGCGCGGCCGTCGCCGCGGGGCGCCTCTGGACCTCCTCGTCGCGGAACTGATGATTTACGCGAACCAGACCTGGGGGCTTTGGCTCGAAGAGCACGCCGCCGCGGGGATCTACCGTTCGCAGCGCATGGGGCGCGTGCGCATGAGCACGACCCCGGGGCCGCACGACGGACTCGGCGTGGTGCGCTACGCCTGGTGCACGTCGCCGCTTCGCCGCTACGTGGACCTCGTCAACCAGCGTCAGATTCTTCAGGTGCTGCGCGGCGAATCTCCGGCCTACGCCTCGAACGACGCGGATCTCTTCACGATCGTTTCGCAGTTCGAAACGATCTACGGCACCTACGCCGACTTTCAGACGAAGATGGAGCGCTACTGGTCGCTTCGCTGGATCCTGCAGGAGGGACTGCGTGAAATCGAGGCGATCGTCGTCAAGGGCGACCTCGTGCGCATCGACCGGCTTCCCTTCATGCAGCGCGTTCCGGGCCTTCCCGAAGATCTTCCCAAGGGCCGCAAGGTGCTCCTGCAGATCCTCGGGTGCGACCTCGTGGACCTCGTGATGGATTCGAAGCTTCTTCGCATTCTCGACGAAGAGGACGAGGCGGCCGTTGAGGATGACGAGGAAGAGGAAGCGTTGCCCGACGAGAACGCTCCCTCTGAAGCGGAAGCTTCCGAAGCGTCTGACAACGCCTGATTCCGATAAAAAAATGAGGCGCGGCGAAAAAATCGTCGTGCCTCA
The DNA here is from genome assembly GCA_949282745.1 of uncultured Sutterella sp. GTDB lineage: Bacteria > Pseudomonadota > Gammaproteobacteria > Burkholderiales > Burkholderiaceae_F > Sutterella. Next base: position 13,145 of record CASDQM010000030.1, read on the forward strand.
TTTTTTTCGATCCGGTCTCGAAAGGTGTGTCGCGTCCTTACGAATAAACTGTCACGCCCGTACGAATAAGCTGTCACGCGGAAGGCGTCTTCCCGAGAAATTTCGAGTTTCCGGCTCGGAAGCGGAGATCAGGCTTCCGGGCGCTTCTTCGGAGCGGGCAACTGCGCGAGCACGATGGCCACCGCCATCAGGGCGCAGCCGAAGAGTTCGCGCGTCGAGAGGACTTCGTTGAGGAGAACCCAGCCCGCGAGGACCGACACCACGCTCTCGAGACTCATGATGAGACTCGCCACGGTCGGATTCATGCCGCGCTGTCCCACCACCTGCAGGGTGTAGGCGATGCCGTTGCTCATGATCCCCGCCCAGAGGATCGGCAGGAGCGCGCCGTGGATGCCTTCCCAAGTGGGCGTTTCAAAGATGAGCGCCATGACGAGTGCGATGAGACCGCCGCACCAGAACTGTCCCCAGGCGAGCGTCACGCCGTCCACCTTCGTGACGAAGTGGGCGATGACGAGAATGTGGATGGAAAAGGCGAGGGCGCAGGTGAGGACGTAGAGGTCGCCGAGCTCGATGGAAAGCGAACTCGTCATGCAGAGTTCCCACAGCCCCGCGACCGCGAAGAGAACGCCCAGGACGATGTAGCGGTGCACGCGGTGTCCGACGAAAAGCCCGAGAAGCGGCACGATGACGATGTAGAGCGACGTGATGAAGCCCGCCTTGCCGACTTCGGTGTCGTGCACGAGCCCGAACTGCTGAAAGCTTTCCCCGGCGAAAAGACAGAGGCCGCAGAGAAGAGCGCCCAAGACGAAGGTTTTGTTCAGGGGAACGGGGGCGGATTCGCGTTTGCGGCGATAGAGCACGAAGGGCGTCAGAAAGAGGGCGCCCAGAAGCGTGCGGCAGGCCGTGAAGGTGAAGGGGCCGACATGGTCCATCCCCACGGCCTGGGCGACGAAGGAACAGCCCCAGATGGTGGCGGTGAGGAGAAGGAGAAGGGACTGCCGGAGCGTAAACGCGTTCATAGAGTCGAAAAAAGAGGGTCTGGAAGAAAATTCGAAGATTGTAGCGCAGGCGTCCCGCGCTCATTCTCGGAAAAGAAAGGCGGTTTTCCCTCTGTCCTGCGCAAAAGTCAAGCAAAGCCTCTCGTTTCCCCGTACAATCCGCACGTGTTCCCGCCGCGAAACTCCTTTTCGCGGGATGTTCGGCAAAGAAGGAGGCAGACGTGCAAAACCGTGAAGATCAGGAAATCCGCGAAGGATTTCGTCCCGCGGCCGATGCGGCGCGCGACTCCGACGAAGCAAGCCGTGCGCTCGCCCGCATCCAGCAGGTGCTCGACGAGGACCGGGAACACCCGAGCGAAGGAGACGACAAGCATTCCGACTCGGACAAAGGGGGCGAATACCGCCTGAGCCTCACCGCGGCCATGGAATTGCGCCGCATTCTCGAGCCGCTCCACCCCGCCGACATCGCCTGGATCCTTGAAGCCCTTCCCGTGGACGACCGTCTCGTCGTGTGGGAACTCGTCAAGAGCGAGTCCGACGGCGACATTCTCGTCGAAGTGAACGACGGCGTTCGTGAAACGCTGATCGAGGCGATGGACCGCGACGAACTCGTCGACGCCGTAGAGACCCTCGACACCGACGAGATCGCGGACCTTGTCGACGACCTGCCGCCCGACGTGATGGCCGAGGTGCAGGAAGGCCTGAGCCACGAAGAGCGCGCCCAGCTGCGCGCGGCCATGTCCTACCCGGAAGACTCCGTGGGTTCGCGCATGGACTTCGAGCTCGTCTCCATCCGCGAAGAAGCGACGGTGGAGGTGGTGCTGCAGTATTTCCGCCGTCTCTCCGAAATTCCGGACCATCTCGACCAGGTGTTCGTGGTCGACCGAGCCGGACACTTCAAGGGGTCGCTTTCGCTCACGCAGATTCTGACGAGCGATCCGAGCCGCCACGTCCGCGAGCTCATGCGAAAGGACATCCTCACGCTCAATCCTCTCGACGACGCGAGCGACGCGGCGCAGGCGTTCGAACGCTACGACCTCGTGAGCGCGCCCGTGGTGGACGAGGCGGGGCGCCTCGTCGGCCGTCTGACCGTCGACGAAATGGTCGACGTCATCCGTGAGGAAAGTGAAGAGGACGCCTTCGCCGCCGTGGGTCTGGACGACGAACAGGACATTTTCGCAAGCGTCTGGGAAACGGCCAAGAGCCGCTGGGTGTGGCTCGGGATCAATCTCTGCACGGCCTTTTTCGCGTCCCGCGTCATTTCGGCCTTCGACGGCACGATCGAGCGCGTCGTGGCGCTCGCCGCCCTCATGCCGATCGTGGCGGGGATGGCCGGCAACTCGGGCAATCAGACGCTCACGCTTCTCGTGCGCTCGCTCGCCATGGGGCAGGTGACGGACGCCAACAAGAGCGACCTTCTCAAAAAGGAAGTGGCGGTGGCCGTCATCAACGGCCTCGTCTGGGGAGTGATCGCGGCGCTGTGCGCCTGGGCCCTCTATTGGGACACGCCCGAAGGGCTGATGCTCGGCTTCGTGATGTTCCTTGCGATGCTGCTCAACATCATCGTGGGCGCCGTCGTGGGGCTCGCCGTGCCGCTCCTTCTGCGCTATTTCGGACGCGACCCGGCCATGGGCGGGTCGGTCCTTTTGACTTTCACGACGGACTCGGGCGGTTTCCTCATCTTCCTCGGGCTGGCTACCTTCTTCTTCCGCAACGTTCCCGCGGTCTGATGAGGCGCGGGACGCGTCAGAGGTCGCCGAAGAGGCGCTTGAGGCCGTCCAATCCCGCGTTTTTGTCCTTCGCGCCCGTGCGGCGGCTCTCTTCTTCCGTGATTTCGTGCGACGTGTAGTTTTCCTCGATTTCGTCGCGCCAGAAGCTTGCCGGATGGGCGCTCGTCAGGAAGCGCTCCGCCGTTTCACGGCCCACGTTCTCGTAGCGCACGAGCCGGCGGGTGTCAAATTCGATGTCCAACACCCGGGCGCGGGCGTCATAGCCTGCCGAACGAATGCCGCCACGGTGAATGTTTCGACGTTCCATCAAATCGCTCCTTGTCGATGCGCATACCTCTTTCCATTCTAGGCCGCCCGAGGAGCGTTGTGGCCGCGGAAATCACGTTGGAGGCGAAACTTCGCCCACAAACGCCGCATTTTTTGATACTCTCCGACTGAAGGGGCGCCGCAAAAATCCGGGCGCTCTTTTTCTTTTGTCTGTTTTGCATTGATTTTCCGCGGTTTTTGCGCGGTAGTGAGGAGGAATTCTTTCGTGTCGTCGGGCCGAGCGTATCAGTTGCTGATCGAATGGGCGTTGCCGCTGGCCGCGGTGGCGGCCACCATGGGCGTGCTCGCCTTCGGTGCCGAAAACGCCCGCCGCGTGCCGCCCGACGTGCTCCCTCCCGTGCCCGTGCAGACGGTGCCCTATCCCGCGGTGACGCAGGTGGAGACTGCGCCCGAGGGACCCGACGTCGTTGCCGCGACTCACCCCGAGGCGCTGCGTCTTGACCGGGCGGAAGCGGGCGTCGCCCGCTACATCGAGCGCAGCTACCGCGTGTCTTCGGACCACGCCAAGCTCGTTACGCAGTGGGCCGTGGAAATCGGCGAGGTCAAGGACCTCGATCCCCTTCTCATTCTGGCGGTCGTCGCCGTCGAGTCGAGCTTCAATCCGCACGCCCGAAGCGGTGCGGGCGCAGAAGGCCTCATGCAGGTGATGACGGAGGTGCACCTCGACAAATTCCGGGCTTTCGGCGGCGCGGGCGCGGCGCTCGAAGCCTATCCGAACATGGTGGTGGGAAGCGAAATTCTGCGCGGTCTCATCGAGCGGACGGGAAGCGTCTCCAAGGCCCTCAAGTGGTATTCGGGCGCTGCCAATCATGCGAGCGACTACGGCTACGGCAAGAAGGTGCTTCTCGAGCGAAGCCGCCTCGTCGAAGCGGCGAGCGGTCATCCCGACAAGGCCGTGGCGCTTCTCAAGAGCAAGCGTCAGGGCGCGACTTACGCTTCGTCCGTGAAGGAGAGAAAGCTCTCCTACGAAGCCTGGACGAACGTTCGCGAAGGGCGCGGTCTGCGCGTCGTGACGCCCTCGGAGCGCCGCGTCGAAGAGCCCTCCGTCTGATCAGAGGGCGAAGTCTCCGTAGAGCGTATTGATCCACGCGGCGGCGGCAAGCCCCGCGGTTTCGGTGCGCAGAACGCGCGGACCCAAAAGGGTCGGGCGCCAACCGACCTCTTGGGCCGCCTGCAATTCTTCCGGCGAAAAGCCGCCTTCGGGCCCCACGGCGAAGAGAACGCTGCGGGGCTTTTCCGTCTGCATGCCCCGTTGGGCGCCCGGCGCAAGAATGAGCTTCAGGTCCCCTTCGAGCGCGAAGGCCTCTTTGAGCGACAGGGCCGTCACTTCGGGAAGACGGTTTCGGCCGCACTGCTCGCAGGCGGCGCGCACGGTTTCGCGGCACTTTTCAAGCCGCTTTTCCAATCGATCGCCCGAGAGTTTCGTCACGCTCCGCTGCGCGGGGACGAGAACGATGCGCGCAACGCCAAGCTCGGTCGCCTTTTCGACGATCCAATCCATTTTCTCGGGCGTCACCTGCGCCTGAACGAGCGTCATCGCCACGGGAGACTCCCGGTTATCTTGCGTTTCCTCTTCGATTGTCACGAAGGCGCGCTTTCCGTCAAAGGAGACGGGCCCCGTCCAGACGCGGTTTGAGCCGTTGAAGAGCGCCACGATTTCGCCTGCGGCGAGCCGCAGGGCGCGTCCTGCATGATGCGCCGCCTTGGGCGGAAGTTCGATCGTGCCGCAGAAGTCGGCGTCGGGGCGGTCAACGAAAAAGCGGGGGAGGGCCATGACGGGAAAAAGAAAAGGGAATCGAGGCGGACAGTCTAGCAGGACGGAGTCGGGATCCGCGTCTCGGAAGGCGTCCCATCTGTAGGAAACGGAGTGGTTTCGGGTAAAATAATCTTCTGTCCGGAAACGGCGTCCGCCGTTTTCTCTTACTACCTTCCTTTTCGTATTCAAGCGATATGTCCTCTACCGTTACCCCGCAGACGATGGCCAACGCCATCCGTGCGCTTTCGATGGATGCCGTGCAGAAGGCCAAGTCCGGTCACCCCGGGATGCCCATGGGCATGGCTGACATCGCCACGGCGCTTTGGAGCCGCCATCTCCGCTACAACCCCGTCGACCCGAAGTGGGTCGGCCGCGACCGCTTCATTCTCTCGAACGGTCACGGTTCGATGCTGCAGTACGCGCTGCTGCACCTGACGGGCTACGACCTCACGATGGAGGATCTGAGGTCGTTCCGTCAGCTCCACAGCAAGACGCCGGGTCACCCCGAAGTGGACGTGACGCCGGGCGTGGAAACGACGACGGGCCCGCTCGGTCAGGGCATCGCCAACGGCGTCGGCATGGCGCTCGCCGAAAAGATGCTCGCCGCCGAATTCAACCGCGAGGGCTTCCCCGTCATCGACAACCGCACCTACGTCTTCCTCGGCGACGGTTGCATGATGGAGGGCATCAGCCACGAAGTCTGCTCGCTCGCGGGCGTCTGGCAGTTGAACAAGCTCATCGCGCTCTACGACGACAACGGCATCTCGATCGACGGCAACGTCAAGGGCTGGTTCGGCGACGACACGCGCGGCCGCTTTGAAGCTTACGGCTGGAACGTGATCGGTCCGGTGGACGGCCACGACATCGAAGCCGTTTCCGCCGCCATCGAAGAAGCCAAGAAGTCCGAAACGAAGCCGACCCTCATCATCTGCCGCACGACGATCGGCAAGGGTTCGCCCAACCGCGCCGGCACGGCCAAGGCCCACGGCGAAGCGCTCGGCGACGAAGAAATCGCCCTGACGCGCGAAGCGATCGGCTGGCCCTATCCGCCCTTTGAAGTGCCCGAAGAGGTGTACGCCGCCTGGGACCACCGCGAAGAAGGGGCCCGCATCGAAGGCGAATGGAAGAAGCTCTTTGAAGGCTACCGCGCCGCCTATCCGGAACTCGCCGCCGAACTCGAACGCCGTCTCGCGGGCGATCTGCCGGAAAACTGGAGCGACACCGTGATGGAAGCGCTCTGCGCCGCGCAGGAAGCCCAGGAAACCGTCGCCACCCGCAAGGCGAGCCAGAAGGCCCTCAACGCGCTTGCGCCGGCTCTTCCCGAACTCTTCGGCGGCTCGGCCGACCTGACGGGCTCGAACCTCACGAACTGGAAGGGCGTCGAAACGCTCACGGCCGACCATATGACGGGCCGTCACGCGAGCTACGGCGTGCGTGAATTCGGCATGTCCGCGATCCTCAACGGCATCGCGCTCTACGGCGGCTTCATTCCCTACGCCGCGACCTTCCTCACGTTCTCCGACTATTCGCGCAACGCCCTTCGCATGTCCGCGCTCATGAAGCAGCGCGTCATCAACGTCTTCACGCACGACTCGATCGGTCTGGGCGAAGACGGCCCGACGCACCAGTCGATCGAACACGTTCCCTCGCTGCGCCTCATTCCGGGGATGGACGTCTGGCGTCCCTGCGACACGATCGAATCGATCGTCGCCTGGGCGAGCGCCATCGAACGCAAGGACGGTCCCTCCTCCCTCATCTTCACGCGCCAGAACGTTCCCTTCATCGACCGCGATGAAGTCGACGCCGACGCGATCGCCAAGGGCGGCTACGTCGCGCTCGAGTCGCCCGCGGGCGCCGAAGCGATCGACGTGATCCTTCTTGCGACGGGCTCCGAAGTGGGTCTCGCCGTGGAAGCCCGCAAGGCGCTCGCCGCCCTGAACATTCAGGCCCGCGTCGTGAGCATGCCCTGCACGAGCCGCTTCGACGCCTGCGACGAGGCGTACCGCAAGAGCGTTCTTCCCTCGGGCGTTCCCGTTCTCGCGATCGAAGCCGCGCGCACCGACCTCTGGTGGAAGTACGTCGGCTGCAAGGGCGACGTCCTCGGCATCGACCGCTTCGGCGAAAGCGCGCCCGCCGGCGTTCTCTGGCCCTATTTCGGTTTCACGGTCGACAATGTCGTCGCCCGCGTTGAAAAGCTCCTTCACTGAGATCCATTTATGCGCCGCGCCGGAAATCCGGCGCGGCCTACAACCTTCAAAGGAAATCTTCCGATGACCATTCGTGTTGCCATCACCGGTTTCGGCCGTATCGGCCGCAACGTTCTTCGCGCCCACTATGAAAACGGCAAGAAGCACGACATCGAAATCGTCGCCATCAACGCCACGGGCGACCTGGAAACGAACGCCCACCTCCTTCGCTATGACTCCTGCCACGGCCGCTTCAACGGCGACGTCCGCACGGAAGGCAAGGACTGGCTCATCGTCAACGGCGACCGCATCCGCGCCTTCTCGACGCGCGATCCGCGCGAACTCCCCTGGGGCGAACTCGGCATCGACGTCGTGATGGAATGCACGGGCGCCTTCAATTCGAAGGAAAAGAGCCAGGTGCATCTTGACCAGGGCGCCAAGAAGGTTCTTCTTTCGGCTCCGGGCAAGACCGCCGACGCGACGGTCGTCTACGGCGTCAACCACAACGTTCTCAAGGCCACCGACCAGGTCGTTTCGAACGCCTCCTGCACGACGAACTGCCTTGCGCCCGTCGTCAAGCCCCTGCACGAAAAGCTCGGCATCGAACGCGGTCTCATGACGACCATCCACGCCTACACGAACGACCAGGTTCTCACCGACGTCTATCACAAGGACATGCGTCGCGCCCGTGCGGCTACGCAGTCGATGATCCCGACGAAGACGGGCGCCGCGGCCGCCGTGGGCAAGGTTCTGCCGGAACTCAACGGTCTGCTCGACGGCTTCGCCGTTCGCGTTCCGACCATCAACGTGAGCTTCGTGGACCTCACCTTCATCCCCAAGCGTGAAACCACCGTTGAAGAAGTGAACGCCATCATGAAGGCCGCCGCCGAATCCGACGAACTCTGCGGCGTGCTCGGCTACAACGATCTTCCGCTCGTTTCGTGCGACTTCAACCACGATCCGCACAGCTCGACCTTCGACGCCACGCTCACGAAGGTTTCGGGCGGCCGCCTCGTGAAGGTCACGGCCTGGTACGACAACGAATGGGGCTTCTCGCAGCGCATGCTCGACACGGCCTGCGCCATGATGGCCGCCAAGTAACTTTCCCTTTTCGGAAGGAAATTCCGGGAACCGACGCTTTCGTCGGTTCCCGTTGCCGTATTCGGAGCGCGTCTTTGCGGTTTTCGAATCCGGGGCCCGCGTAAAGGGCCGTGCCGATTGAATCGTTTCGTTTTTGATGATGTAAGGGAGAGGTTCCCGATGAAAGTTAAGACTCTTGAAGCGCTGGCTAAGTCCGGCGCCCTGCGCGGCCGCCGCGTTCTGATCCGCAGCGACCTCAATGCGCCGCACGATGCGGAAGGCCGCATCACGAACGAAGCCCGTCTCGTGGCGAGCGTTCCCGCCATCCGCATGGCGCTCGACGCGGGTGCGGCCGTCATGGTGACGAGCCACCGCGGCCGTCCGACGGAAGGTCAGTTCACGCCCGAAGATTCGCTCGCCGGCATCGCCCGCCGCATGGGCGAACTCCTCGGCTGCGAAATGCCGCTCGTCGCCGACTGGGTCGACGGCGTCAAGGTCGAACCGGGCCAGGTCGTGATGCTTGAAAACTGCCGCTGCAACGTCGGCGAAAAGAAGTGCGACGAAGCGCTCTCGAAGAAGTACGCGGCGCTCTGCGACGTCTTCGTCAACGACGCCTTCGGCACGGCCCACCGCGCCCAGGCTTCGACCGTGGGCGGGGCCCGCTACGCCGAAGTGGCCTGCGCCGGCCCCCTGATGGCCGCGGAAATCGACGCGCTCACGAAGGCCGTGGAAGAAGCCGCTCATCCGCTCGTCGCGATCGTCGGCGGCTCCAAGGTTTCGACGAAGCTCACGATTCTCTCGAACCTCGCTGAAAAGGTCGAGCAGCTCATCGTGGGCGGCGGGATCCTCAACACCTTCCTCCTCGCCGCCGGCAAGCCCGTCGGCAAGTCGCTGTGCGAACCCGACCTCGTCGACGAATGCCGCCGCGTGCTCGACATTCTCGCCAAGAAGGGCGCGAGCCTGCCGATGCCCGTCGACGTGGTGGTGGCCAAGGCCTTCGCCGAAGACGCCGAACACCGCGTGGCCGACGTCGACGACGTCCGCGAAGACGAAATGATCCTCGACGTCGGTCCCAAGACCGCGGCGATGCTGGGCGAACTGCTGCGCAACGCCGGCACGATCGTCTGGAACGGCCCGGTCGGCGTCTTTGAAATGGCGCCCTATGCTGAAGGCACGAAGGCCCTCGCCGACGCGATCGCCGAAGCGACCGAACGCGGCGCCTTCTCCATCGCCGGCGGCGGCGACACGGTCGCGGCCGTTTCGAAGTTCGGCGTGGCCGACCGCGTGAGCTACATTTCGACGGGCGGCGGCGCCTTCCTCGAGTTCCTCGAAGGGAAGAAGCTCCCCGCCGTCGCGATTCTCGAAGAACGCGCCTGACGCGCAACGCCAGTGACATGAGGTTGTCCTCTCAAGAGGGGGCAACCTCTTCTTGTTTTGAGTGACTTTCAAGAAAAGGAAAGAAAAAAATGAAGGAAAAGCTTCTCGAACGCTTTTTGCGCTACGTGGCCGTGACCTCGCAAAGCAACGCCAAGGCCGGGGTCGTGCCGAGTAGCGAAGGACAGCGCCGCCTCGCCGAACTCCTTGCCGAGGAACTGCGTGAACTCGGACTCGAAAAAATCGAAATTTCCGACAAAAGCGTCCTGACGGCGCATCTCCCCTCGAACCTTCCTGAAGGCCGCAAGGCGGCCGTCGTGGGCTGGGTCGCCCACCTCGACACGGTGGACGTCGCGCTCTCGCCCGACATCCACCCGCAGGTGATCCGCAACTACCGGGGCGGCGACATCTGCCTCAACGCGGAAAAGGACATCTGGCTTCGCACGGCGGATCATCCCGAAGTGAACGATTACATTGGCGACGACCTCGTCGTCACGGACGGCACGAGCGTGCTCGGCGCCGACAACAAGTCGGCCATCGCCAACGTCATGACGAGCCTCGAGACGGTCATCCGCGAAAACCGTCCGCACGGCGACATCTACGTCGCGTTCGTCCCCGACGAAGAAATCGGGCTTCTCGGCGCGAAGGCCATGGACTTCACGAAGTTCCCCGTCGACTACGCCTACACGATAGACTGCTGCGCCGTGGGCGAAGTCGTCTACGAAACCTTCAACGCGGGCGGCGCCACGCTCTCGATCCGCGGCGTCACGGCGCATCCGATGAGTTCCAAGGGCGTCCTCGTCAATCCCGCGCTCATCGCGACCGACTTCATCAACATGCTCGACCGCGGCAGCACGCCCGAGTGCACCGAAGGGACGGAAGGCTTCGTCTGGGTGAACGGCATTCAGGCGACGCCCGCCGCCGCCACCGTGTCGGTGAAGATCCGCGACCACAACAAGGCGGGCTATGAAGCCAAGAAGCGCCTGATCGCGAGCGCTGTCGAATACCTCAAGGTCCGTCACCCGAAGGCGAAGATCGAGCTGAAGATGTCGGACGTCTACGGCAACATCGCCGACGCGATCAGCGACGAAAACCGCGGCTGCATCGACCTCCTCTACCGCTCGCTCGAAGAAACGGGCGTCAAGGCGAAGACCATCGCGATGCGCGGCGGCACGGACGGCTCCTTCATCTCCACCAAGGGGATCCCCACGCCCAACTACTTCACGGGCGGTCTCAACTTCCACAGCCACTGCGAATTCCTGCCGCTCGGCGCCATGGAAAAGAGCACGTTGGTGACGTTGAAGCTGATCGACCTCATCGCGGCCGCCTGATCGACGCGGGGGCGGACGGAAAAAGATTTCGTCCGCCCGCATCCGATTCTTTTCGGGTATGAGGCGGCATGCCCGAAACGCATTGGCGAAAGACGGTCTCGGTTTGGCACAATACATCCGAACCGTCTTTTGCTTTTTCATTGACCCTGACGGGACCGAATAAGAAAACCTTCAACGGTCCCCGCGGGTCGGCTCTCATTCATGTCGTCCGCTTTGATCGACCTCTTCGTCGACTCCTTCTGGCAGATTCTCCTGCCGGGGTTGACCGTCACCGTGCCGCTCACGATCCTCGCCTTTTCGGGGGCGTTGGTGATTGCGGTGATCGTGGCGCTCGTGCAGTTTGCGCGGGTGCCGGTACTGAAGGATCTCGCGCGCTTTTACATCTGGGTGACGCGCGGCACGCCTCTTCTCGTGCAGCTCTTCGTCGTCTTCTACGGGCTTCCCCACGCGGGCTTTCTGATCGATCCCTTCGTGGCCGCGGTCGTCGTCTTCGCCGTGAACGAAGGGGCCTACTGCGCCGAAACGATCCGCGCCGCGCTCGAATCCGTCCCGACGGGACAGCTCGAGGCGGGGCTCTGCTCGGGGCTCTCCTATCTGCAGGTGATGCGGCACATCGTGTTGCCGCAGGCCTTCCGCACGGCTTTCCCCACGCTCGGGAACTCCCTCATCGCCATGGTGAAGGACACGTCGCTCGCCGCCAACATCACGGTGACGGAAATGTTCATGACGACGCAGCGCATCGTCGCTCGGACCTACGAGCCGCTCCTTCTCTACGTCGAGGTGGGCCTCATCTATCTCCTCTTCTGCACGGTGCTCACCAAGGTGCAGAGTTACGGCGAGAAACGCCTTCGTACTTACGAAAAGCGCTGAGGGAAACATGCTTCACTTGGAGAATCTTCACAAATCCTTCGGTTCGACCGAGGTGCTCCACGGCGTGAGTCTCGACGCCCGGAAGGGAGAGGTCGTCGCCGTCATCGGACCGAGTGGCTCGGGAAAGACGACGCTTCTTCGCTGTCTGAACGGGCTCGAGACCTCCGACGCCGGCCGCCTCACAATCGAGGGGACGACCTACGATCTCGCGCATCTCGCGAGGCGAGAGGGGCAGGCGCTTCGCAAGCGCACGGCCTTCGTCTTTCAGAACTTCAACCTCTTTCTCAACCATACGGTGCTCGAGAACGTGACGCTCGGTCCGGTCGTGGGGCACGGGATGAAGCCCGAGGCGGCGCGCGAGCGCGCCCGGGCGCTCTTGGCCAGAGTGGGGCTGGAGGGTCGCGACGACGCCTATCCGAACGAACTTTCGGGCGGTCAGCAGCAGCGCGTCGCCATTGCGCGGGCGCTTGCGACCGATCCCGCGGTGATCTACTTTGACGAGCCCACGTCGGCTCTGGACGCCGAGTGGACGGACGACATGCACGAACTCCTCCGCGGCGTCGCGGCGCAGGGGACGACGATGGTGGTCGTCACGCATGCGCTCGACTTCGCCCGCAGCGTCTCGGACCGGGTGGTCTTCATGGAGGCGGGCCGCGTGGTGGAGACGGGCGAGACGGAAACTTTCTTCACTTTGCCCAAGACGGCGAGAACCCGAGCCTTTCTGGACTCGGAAAAGACGCAAAACGATTCCAATGACAAGGGAGACAAGGCATGAAACGCAAAATCGGCATGTTGATGGCCGCAGGGCTCTGCGCCCTGACGCTCGGGGGGTGCTCCGACAATGCGGCCGACGACAAGGGTGCGGGAGCGGATCGGCTCGCCGACATCCGCGCGCGCGGCAAGATCGTGATCGCCATGGAGGGCACCTGGGCGCCCTGGACGTATCACGATGAAAAGGGCGTTCTGACGGGCTATGACGTGGAAGTGGGCCGCAAGATCGCCGAGAAGATCGGCGTGAAGGCCGAATTTGTCGAAGGCAAGTGGGACGGGCTTTTGGCCGGTCTCGACGCCGGACGCTACGACCTCATGATCAACGGCGTCGACGTGACGCCCGAGCGCGCCAAGGTGTACGACTTCTCCGAACCCTACGCCTACAACCGCATGGTAGTGATCGTGGACGGCAACCGCACCGACATCTCGTCCATGGCGGATCTGAAGGGAAAGAACACGGCCAACACGATTTCGAGCACCTACGCAGAGGAAGCCGAAAAGCACGGCGCCAAGGTGACGGGGGTGGACGACCTCAATCAGACGTTTGAGCTTCTTCTGAGCGGGCGCATCGACGCGACCCTCAATTCCGAGGTGACCTTCTACGACTACATGCGCGCGCACCCCGACGCCCGCATCAAGATCGCGGCCGTGTCGGACAACGTCACCGAAGTGGCCATTCCCATCCGCAAGGGCGAAGCCACCGCGTCGCTTCGCGCCGTCGTGAACGAGACGATCCGGGGCATGCGCGAATCGGGCGAACTCGCTGCGCTCTCGAAGCGTTTCTTCGGAACCGACATTTCGACGCCGACCGCCAAGCCCTAAGGCGAAAAGAAGAGAGAAAAAGCAAAGAGCCGCAAGGAAAACCCTGCGGCTCTTTTGGTGTTTGGTGGAGGCGGCGGGAGTTGAACCCGCGTCCGGAAACCTTTTTCTGTTGGTTCTACATGCTTAGCCGAATGATTTGAATCTTATCCGTAACCCTGCCGATCGGCGGGCCGATTGCGGACCAGTCACCTTGATTTCGGACCCGCATCGGCGACGCCTGCGGGACCTAGACTCTGTCAGATGATGCTGCCGTCAGTTGCCTGACCCGGCCCAGAGACCAGCCGGTGCAGCACCTCGCCAATTAGGCGGCGAGGGCGAAACGCTTGTTGTTGGCGTTTATTGGTTTGCAGCGGATTTACGAGGTGACTGCACCTCGACATGCCCCATACAGCGTCCGCGTCCCCGTCGAAACCAAGGCGCCCCCGTATGTGGATTTTGAAGTATAGGGAAGATGCGCACAAAAAGCAAACCGCTCCGTGCGCGCATGCATCACAGAGTGGCGCCGTGAATGATCGCCCAGGTCGAAAGATCTGCGGGGGTTTCGGCGATGAAGTTTGCCCCCCAGCTCTCGACGGCCGAGTGGATGTAGCCCCAGGCGCAGGCGGCGCAGGGAATCGAGGCGGCCTTGGCCGCTTCGACGTCGCGCGGGTCGTCGCCGGCGTAGAAGGTCCCGTGGGGGTCGGCCTCTAGGATCTCCATCGCGGTCAGAAGCATCGAGGGGGAGGGCTTCATGGCGCAGCCTTCGTGGTCGCTTCCGATCACGAGGTCGAGATACTTCATGAGGCCGAGCCGTTTGCAAAGGGGGTGCGCAAGGGGTTCCACCTTGTTCGTGACGACGCCGAGCCGCCAGCCGCCCTCCTTGAGGGTCGAGAGCATCTCTTCGATCCCCGTGTAGAGTTTCGAGCCCGTGAAGCCCGATTCGCCGTAGTGGCGAAGGAAGCGCTCCCTGCGGTCCGCGAAGGTGGGGTCGTCGCGTTCGATCCCGAAGGCCGCGCGAAGAAGTCCCGGGGCGCCCTTGCTCGCATAGATTCGGATCGCTTCGTAGGGAACGGGAGAGAGGCCTTCGTCGCGGCGCGTTTCATTGATGGCCGCCACGAGGTCGGGGGCCGAATCCACGAGCGTGCCGTCCAGATCAAAGAGAAAGGAGGGGGCTTTGTCGGACATGATGGAAGTGTTGTTTCGCAAACGCCGGAAGGGAACCGGCGGACGTTTCGTAGTGTAGTGGAAAACGGCGCCGGGGGAGCGGACATGAAAAAGCCCCCGACGAAGCGGGGGCTCGAGATCAGATCTCAGTGTTCGGAATTATTCCGCGGGACGGGTGCCCGAGACTTCGACCACGGCGCGGCGGTTCGGAGCCAAGCACTGGATGAGCTGACGGAAGTTCTTGATTTCACCGTTGCGGGTCGGATCCGGGCAGTTGACGACCGGGTCGGCTTCGCCGCGGCCTTCGGCCTGGATCAGGGAGGCGTCAACGCCCTTCGAAACGAGGTAGGCCTTCACGGATTCGGCACGACGCTGCGAGAGTTCGAGGTTGAACTTGTCGGAACCGATGCGGTCGGCATAACCCGTCGTAACGATGACTTCAACGTCCACGCCGGCGATCTTCGAAACGAGTTCGTCGAGAGCGGCTTCGCCTTCAGCCTTGAGGTCGGCCTTGTTGTAGGCAAAGAGCGTGTCGGCCGAGAGCGTCACCTTTTCCGGAGCCTTGGCGACGACCGGAGCGGGTTCAACGCAGGCTTCGCCGAGAATGTCGGCGTCGCAGTTGCAGCCGTCACCGCTCGCCTGGGCGAGGGCGGGGGTCCAGAAACCGGTACGGTAGCAGAGACCGTAGCCGGACTTGACGATCTTGCCGTCGGAGGAGTGGACGTAGGGGCTCACCTGTTCGGCCGACATGGCGGCGCCGGAAACGGCAAGCATGAGCGCAGCAACGATGCCGCTAAGTTTGACGGAGGTCTTCATAAACACACATCCTTTATTGTTAAATGCAAACGCCTTATCGATTGTGGTACGGACTACAAATCACCGGCAGTGCTGGATACGTCGGGGGACTCCGTAAAAACTCTGGGAGATTCTCCAACGGAAAGAATGGGAATCCTTCATTGGAGAGTATAGAGGATCCGCCCGACGAAATCAGCGCGCGGCAATCGTTTGAAGGAAAGTTCTCAGGGATAATGCCGATAAAACCTTCTCCCCGCGAAGCATTAAAGGCGTGAGGCCCAACGCTTTGCGGCGTCCCGCACGGCTTCCGAGAGGTCGGCGCCGTCGTAACGAATCGTTGCCTTTTTCTCGACGAGGAGTCGTCCCGCTACCCACACGTGGGTGACGTGTTCGCGTCCCGACGCATAGAGAAGCTGCGCGGCCGGATCGAAGGTCGGCAGGCTTTCGACGCTCGAGAGGTCGACGGCGACGAGGTCGGCGGCCTTGCCCGCTTCGAGCGACCCGATTTCATGGTCGAGATGCAGGGCGCGCGCGCCGCCGAGGGTGGCCGCTTCGAGCATGTCGGCGACCGTGGCGCTCGTCGTGTCGCCCGCGACCGCCTTGGCGAGCATCCCCGCGATGCGCGTGTCGCCGAGAAGATCGAGCTTGTCGTTCGAGGCCGCGCCGTCCGTCCCGATCCCGACGTTCACGCCCGACTTGAGAAGCTTCACGACGGGGGCGAAGCCCGAGGCGAGCTTCAGGTTCGAGGCCGGGCAGTGGCACATCGAGGCGCCGCGTTCGGCAAGGAGCGCGATTTCCTCGTCGTTGAAGTGCACGCCGTGCACGGCGATGAGGCGGTCGTTGACGAGACCGAGGCGGTCAAGACGCGCGAGCGGACGCACGCCGTGGTCGCGCACGGAGTCCGACACCTCGACGGCCGTTTCGTGCACGTGCATGTGAACGGGCAGGTTGTAGCGTTCGGAGATTTCCGCGCAGCGGCGAAGAGACTCGTCCGACACCGTGTAGGGGGCGTGCGGCGCCACCGTCGCCGTGACGAGGGGATCGCCCGCGTCGCACACGGCGAGGATCGTTTCCTCCATCTTTTCGAGGTATTCGGCGTCGTTCTTGGCGTAGGCCGAGGGAAAGCCGAT
The DNA here is from genome assembly GCA_949282745.1 of uncultured Sutterella sp. Lineage (GTDB taxonomy): Bacteria > Pseudomonadota > Gammaproteobacteria > Burkholderiales > Burkholderiaceae_F > Sutterella. The sequence goes on from CASDQM010000030.1 coordinate 29,458, forward strand.
GATGAAGGCCGACACGGCGGCGCGCAGTCCCGCGCGGCGCAGGCCCTTCGCGGCCGAGAGCGGGAAGAAGTAGTGGTCTGACGTCGTCGTGACGCCGCCCGAGAGCATTTCGAGACCGGCGAGCCAGGAGCCTTCCTCCACGAATTCGGGGCTCATGAGCTTGCCTTCGGCCGGCCAGATCTTGGTCGTGAGCCAGTCCATGAGCGGGAGGTCCGCGCCGAGGCCGCGCACGAGGTTCATCGCCGCGTGGCTGTGCAGATTCACGAAGCCCGGCAGAAGAATGTGCCCGGGCAGGGGAACGAAGCGGGCTTCGGGATGGCGCGCACGGGCCTCTTCCCTCGGAAGGAGGGCTTCGATGCGGTCGCCCCGCATGACGAGGCTGTAGCCCGTGTGGAGAACATTTTTCGGCACGATCGGCAAAAGCCAATCGGGTTCGAGAACGGTGTAGAGCGTGTCCATGATGCAAAAGAGAAAGAAATCGTGGCGGGCATTCTAACAAGGCAAAGAAGCGCCATCCTGATACAATAGACGATCTCTCGCTTTTCGGCGCCGCGCCGTCCGATGCGCTCGGACGACGGACCGCCGCTTGGCGCCCGCTCAGGGCGCGTTTTGGACGAAGCGTCCGAAGAACAACGAACAGACCGTTTGCCGCGGAACGCCTCTTCTCTGGAGAGGGATGCGTTCCGGCCGAGAGGGCAGAAAACGGCTTTCTTCACTACATTCACTGAGGCTTTCCGAATGGATGAGATCACTGACAACGATGACGGGTTGACGCCGGAAGCGACCGAGGAGTCGCCTTCGCCCGCCAACGCCATCGCTCGGGAACTGCTCCCCGTTTCGCTCGAGACGGAGATGAAGCGCTCCTACCTCGACTACGCCATGAGCGTGATCGTGGGCCGCGCGCTGCCCGATGTCCGCGACGGTTTGAAACCCGTGCATCGCCGCGTTCTCTACGCGATGCACGAGATCAAGAATACGCACAACAATCCGCACAAGAAGGCGGCCCGCGTCGTGGGGGAAGTGCTCGGTAAGTACCATCCGCACGGCGACTTGGCGGCCTACATGACGATCGTGCGCCTCGCGCAGAACTTCTCGATGCGCTACCCGCTCGTGGACGGTCAGGGGAACTTCGGCTCGATCGACGGCGACAATCCCGCCGCCATGCGTTACACCGAAGTCCGCCTCGAAAAGATCGCCTCGACGACGCTCGCCGACATCAACGAGGAAACGGTCGACTTCACGCCCAACTTCGACAATTCCGAAATGGAGCCCGTGGTCCTGCCGACCCGCCTGCCGCAGCTGCTCGTGAACGGCTCCTCCGGGATTGCCGTGGGCATGGCGACGAACATTCCGCCGCACAACGTGCTCGAGACGATCGACGCCTGCCTCTACTGCCTCGAGCACCCCGATTGCTCGGTGGACGACCTCATTCCCCTCATGCCCGCGCCCGACTTCCCGACGGGCGGGATCATCTTCGGCCTCTCCGAAGTGCATCAGGGCTACCGCACGGGCCGCGGCCGCGTCGTCATCCGCGCGCGCACGCACCTTGAGGAATGGGGCGCCCGCAAGGACCGCACCCGCATCGTCGTCGACGAGATCCCGTACATGATCAACAAGCGTGCGCTTTACGAGCGCATGCACGAACTCGTTCGCGAAAAGAAGCTCGAAGGCATCTCCGAGATGCGCGACGAGTCGACCGAACAGATCCGCATCTGCATCGACCTCAAGCAGGGCGCCATGCCCGAGGTGGTTCTCAACAACCTCTACAAGCTCACGGCCATGCAGTCCTCCTTCGGGATGAACATGGTGGCCCTCGTCGACGGGCAGCCGATGCTCCTCAATCTGAAGGAACTCATCGAACACTTCATCGCGCACCGCCGCGAAGTGGTGACGCGCCGCACGGTCTTCCGTCTGCGCAAGGCCCGCGACGCTGGCCACATTCTCGAAGGCCAGGCCGTGGCGCTTGCGAACCTCGACGAATTCATCCGCATCATCCGCGCGTCGAAGACGCCCGAAGAAGCGACGACGGCGCTCTATGAACGCGCCTGGCCCGCTGAATTCGCCCGCGAACTCGTCGCCCGCGCGGGGGCGCTCTCTTCGAAGCGCTATCCCGACGGCATGGAATTCGGCCGCGGTCTTCGCGAAGACGGCACCTATCTCCTCACGAAGGTGCAGATCGAAAACATCCTCGCGATGAGTCTGCGCCGCCTGACGGGACTCGAACAGGACCGCGTGCGCAACGACTACCACGCGACGATGGACAACATCATCGACCTTCTCGACATCCTGGCCCGTCCCGAACGCGTCAACGCGATCATCGGCGACGAATTGAAGGAAATCAGCGAGGAGTACGGCGACGAACGCCGCTCGACGATCGACGTCCTCGGCGACCCGAACTTCGACGAGCGCGATCTGATTCCGAACCGCCGCATGGTCGTCACGCTCTCGCGCGACGGCTTCGTCAAGAGCCAGGAAGTGGCCGACTACAACGCGCAGCGCCGCGGCGGCAAGGGCCGCAAGGTGCAGGAAATGACGCACGACGACGCGGTGGAGGAACTCTTCATTGCGAATTCGCACGACATCATTCTGTGCTTCACGACGGGCGCGAAGGTCTACGCACTCGACGTCTTCCGTCTGCCCGAAGGAAAGTCGAGCGCGCGCGGCCGTCCGATCGTCAATCTTCTCCCGCTCGAAGAGGGCGAGAAGATCAGCTTCATGCTCCCGATTCAGGAGTTCACCGACGATCTGCACGTCTTCATGGCGACGAACCAGGGCACGGTCAAGAAGGTGCTCCTCTCGAACTTCCGCGGCAGCCGTCTGAAGACGGGCCTGATCGCGACGGTCCTCAACGAGGGCGAATACCTCGTGTCCGTTGCGCTCGCCAAGGAAGGGAGCACGGTCATGCTCGTCAACGACACGGGCATGTGCATCCGCTTCGCCGACACCGACGTCCGCGCCATGGGACGCGTCTCGCACGGCGTGGGCGGCATGCGCCTCCCCGCGGGCTCGGAAATCGTGGCGATGATCGTCTCGAACGATGAAAGCCGCAACGTGCTCATCGTGACGGAAAACGGCTACGGCAAGCGCGTTCCGATTTCGGACTTCCGTCCGCAGCGCCGCAACGGCATGGGCCTGCGCGGCATCAAGCCCTCCGAACGTAACGGCCGCGTCGTCTCGGCCGTCGCCGTGGAGGATACCGACGACATCATGATCCTCTCGACGGTCGGCAAGGTCATCCGTACGCGCGCTTCCGAAGTGCCCGTCTACAGCCGCTTCGCCAAGGGCGTGCGTCTCCTGCGCGTGGAAGAGGGCGAAAAGCTCGTCTCGCTGCGCCGCATCGAACGCACGGCCGACGAAGCCGACGAGGACGATTACGAACGACTTGATCTCGACGCGGCCGAACTCGAGGCCGTCCGTCACGAAGAGGCCGAGGATCCGACGGTGGACGAACCCGTCGAAGACGAGGTCCCTGCGGACGACGCCGACGAGGAAGTCGCGGAGGATTCGTCGGAAAACTGACGAACTTCTCAGCAGTCTTGGTGGAGACGGACACGGACGACGTGTCCGTTTCTGCTGAGAGGAAGGAAGAAATGCCGCAGATTTGGAATTTTTCCGCCGGTCCCGGGATGCTTCCCCACGCCGTGCTCGAAGCCGCGCAACGGGAGTTTCTCGACTACCGAGGCCTCGGCGCCTCGATCGTGGAGATGTCGCACCGCACGCACGCCGTCGAGGCGATCGTCGAATCCCTCACCCGTGAGCTTCGCGAACTTCTCGCGATTCCCGAGACGTTTGAGATCTTCTTCACGCAGGGTGGCGGGCGCACGCAGTTTGCGATGGTGCCCGCGAACCTCCTTCGGGGCAAAACGGGCGCCTATCTCGTCACGGGACTCTGGAGCGCGGCGGCCCTGGAAGAGGCCAAGCGCATCGGACGCGCCGAAGCGGCCGCGCGCACGACGGGAGACGTTCCCGACGCCGCGGACATGACGTGGCCGGAAGATCCCGCCTACGTCTACTACTGCGACAACGAAACGGTGCACGGGGTCGAATTCCCGAAGGCGCCGGAAGTCCCCGAAGGCGTGCCGCTCGTCGCGGACATGTCGAGCAACTTTCTCACGCGCCCGATCGACTGGTCGCGCCACGGCGTCGTCTGGGCCGCGGCGCAGAAGAATTTCGCCCCCGCGGGCCTCACCGTCGTCATCGCTAGGCGCGATCTCCTGGGGCATCTTCCCGCCAACATGCCCTCGATGTTCGACTGGGCGCTCTACGCCCGCGAAAAGAGCATGCCCAATACGCCGCCCGTCTTTCAGCTCTACATCGCTGACCTCGTGGCGAAGTGGGTGCGCGCCGAGGGCGGCGTCGAAGAAATGCAGCGCCGCGCGCTCGAGCGCTCCGCGCTCCTCTACGACGCGCTTGACGAGCGGGCCGACCTCTATGAAACGACCGTGGCGAAGCGGGCCCGAAGCCGCGTGAACGTACCCTTCCGGCTGCGCAATCCCGAACGCCTCGCCGACTTCATCGCGGCGGGCGAGCGCGAGGGCTTCCGACAGTTCGCCGGCTACGCGAGCGTGGGGGGCCTTCGCGTGTCGCTCTACAACGCCATGCCGCTCGAAGGCCCGCGGCGCTTCGCCGAATTTCTGCGCGCCTGGCGTCCGTGAAGACGCCCCGTGCGGCAACAAAACGTATCTCTTCAACAAAGGAGACAAGCATGGAACAATCCGTCCGCGTCATTACGATCGACGGTCCCGCCGCAAGCGGCAAGGGGACCGTGGCCGAACGCATCGCGCACGAACTCGGATTTCACTATCTCGACAGCGGGGCGCTCTATCGCCTCGCCACCTACCGCGCCCTGAAGCTCGGCACGCCGCTTGACGACGCCGAAGCGCTCGAGCGCGTGGCGGCCGACATGGCGCCCGTCTTCGAAAAGGGCCGCATCCTCCTCGACGGCGAGGACGTGACGCTTCGCATCCGCACCGAAGAGGTGAGCCGCACGACGAGCCGCGTCGCCGCGGTGCCGGGCGTGCGCAAGGCGCTTTTCGACCTGCAGCGCCGCGCCGCGAAGGCGCCGGGACTCGTTGCCGACGGACGCGACATGGGGACGGTCGTCTTCCCCGAGGCCGACCTCAAGATCTTCCTCACGGCTTCGGCCCGCGTGCGCGCCGAACGCCGCGCCCTGCAACTCGAGGCCCGCGGCGAAACCGCCGACCGCGAAGCGCTCACGCGCGACCTTGAAGAGCGCGACCGCCGCGACCGCGAACGCGCCGAAGCGCCCCTCAAGCCCGCCCCCGACGCCAAGCTTCTCGACACGTCGGAGCTCGGCATCGAGGAGGTCGTCAAAAAACTCCTCGATTGGTGGGATGAAGCACGATAAAGTGCAGTACAATCACAAACTTCCGTGCATCGTGAGTTTTCACGGACACGGAAGTTTTTTCTTTCTCTTTGTTTAACTCCGCCTAAGGGATTGTCCCGCGGGTGTGTACTCCAACAACTCATGTCCATCAACGAAACCAACAAGCCCGCCGAATCCTTCGCCGAGCTGCTCGAAGAAAGTTTTGCCCGTCACGAAATGCGTCAGGGCGAAGTCGTCACCGCCGAAGTGATCCGCGTGGATTACAACTTCGTCGTCGTCAACGCTGGCCTCAAGAGCGAAGCCTACGTGCCCATCGAAGAATTCAAGGATGACCGCGGTGAAGTGACCGTCCAGCCGGGCGACTTCGTTTCCGTCGCCATCGAATCCGTCGAAAACGGTTACGGCGACACCATCCTCAGCCGCGACAAGGCCAAGCGCCTCGCCGCCTGGATGAACCTCGAACAGGCTCTCGAAAGCGGTGAACTCGTCACCGGTACGGTCACGGGCAAGGTTAAGGGCGGTCTCACCGTCATGACCAACGGCATTCGTGCCTTCCTCCCGGGCTCGCTCGTCGACACGCGTCCCGTCAAGGACACGACCCCGTACGAAGGCAAGACCTTCGAATTCAAGGTCATCAAGCTCGACCGCAAGCGCAACAACGTCGTCGTTTCGCGCCGTGCCGTCGTCGAAGCCAACATGGGCGAAGAACGCGCCAAGCTGCTCGAAACGCTCAAGGAAGGCGCCATCGTCAAGGGCATCGTCAAGAACATCACCGACTACGGTGCCTTCGTCGACCTCGGCGGCATCGACGGTCTTCTCCACATCACCGACCTCGCCTGGCGTCGCGTTCGTCACCCGAGCGAAGTCGTCACGGTCGGTCAGGAACTTGAAGCCAAGGTTCTCAAGTTCGACCAGGAAAAGAACCGCGTTTCGCTCGGCCTCAAGCAGCTCGGCGAAGATCCGTGGATCGGCATCTCCCGTCGCTATCCGCAGGGCACCCGCCTCTTCGGCAAGGTCACGAACATCACCGACTACGGTGCCTTCGTGGAAATCGAAGCCGGCATCGAAGGCCTCGTGCACGTCTCCGAAATGGATTGGACGAACAAGAACGTCGATCCGCGCAAGATTGTGACGCTCGGCGAAGAAGTCGAAGTCATGGTCCTCGACATCGACGAAGAACGTCGCCGCATCTCGCTCGGCATGAAGCAGTGCAAGGCTAATCCGTGGGAAGAATTCGCCCAGACCCACAAGAAGGGCGACAAGGTCTCCGGTCTCATCAAGTCGATCACCGACTTCGGCGTGTTCATCGGCCTGCCCGGCGGCATCGACGGTCTCGTTCACCTCTCCGACCTCTCCTGGAACGAATCCGGTGAAGAAGCCGTCCGCAAGTACAAGAAGGGCGACGAACTCGAAGCCGTCGTTCTCGCCATCGACACCGACCGCGAACGCATCTCGCTCGGCATCAAGCAGATGGGCGGCGATCCGTTCAGCAACTTCACCAGCACCCACGAAAAGGGCGCTCTCGTGAAGGGCACGGTCAAGTCCGTCGAAGCCAAGGGCGCCGTGATCGACCTCGGCGATGACGTCGAAGGTTACCTGCGTGCTTCCGAAATCGCCGCCGAACGCGTGGAAGACGCCACGACGCGTCTCTCCGTGGGCGACGAAGTCGAAGCGCTCATCACGAACATCGACCGCAAGGCCCGCAGCATCCAGCTCTCCATCAAGGCCAAGGATGCCGCCGAAGCCCGTGACGCGCTCGATCGCCTGAACGCCGACGCCGCTGCCGCCACCGGCACGACGAACCTCGGCGCTCTCCTCAAGGCCAAGCTCGAACAGAAGTAATTCCGTTAGCTCGGTAGGAGGCGTGCCATGGCGGATACCATGACCAAGTCCGAACTGAGCGACGAGCTTTGTGAGCGCCTGCGCTCCGAATCCGGCGAGACGAAGTACCCTCTGCGTCTTTGTCTCGCCGCCACGCGGATCATCACCGACCGACTCGTCGAAGTCCTCGGACAAGGCAATCCGGTCGAGATCCGAGGGTTCGGGCGCTTTGCGCATCGCTACCGTCGTGCGCGTCACACGCGCAACCCGATCGTCGGAGATTTCATCGATCTCGACGAACGCGTGACGGTTTGTTTCCGACCCGGAAAGAAACTGCGCGAACGGGTGGACGACGGTAAGGAGTGAGGCCCGAGCTCACGAGACTCAGCCGCTGAATTTCTTCGGAAGTTCGGCGGCTTTTTCTTGCCCGTCGTTTTCGTATCCGCTTCCGGCGGACGGTTTCCCGCGGGGCGGACAGGCTCGCAGGGCCGTCCGGGGAGAAACAGAGGCTTCTCAGCGATGGGCAAAGTCTGGGGCGCCTCCCGGCGCTCGGGAGCGCTTTGCCGCTGCGTCTTGCGCGGGGAAGCGGGCGCTCCCGTTACCGGGACAAGGGGACGGCGCGGAGGTCTCGGCGCACGCGAAAACGACACGAGAAAAGGGGCGGCTCCCGACGGAGCCGCCCCTTTTTCCCGCATGGGGATGCGCAGAGGAATATCAGGCGCCTTCTCGTTCGTAGACGAAGCGGCCGCCCACCATCGTGGCGTCGACCTTCGCCGTGCGAAGCGTCACTTCCGGATTCGTGAAGATGTCTTCCGAGAGGACGACGAGGTCGGCGTAGTAGCCCGGGAAGAGGCGTCCCTTGACGTTTTCTTCAAAGCTCGCGTAGGCGCTCTCGAGCGTGTAGCAGTCGACGGCGTCGTAGATGTCGATCTTTTCGCCGGGGAGCCACCCGCCTTCGGGTTCACCGCGCAGGTTCTTGCGCGTGACGGCGCAGTAGAGGTTGTCAAGCGGCGCCATGTCTTCGATCGGAGAGTCGGTGCCGAAGCTCGTGTGGATGCCCTTCTTCACCATCGTGCCGAAGGCGTAGCTCGTCGCCGTCAGTTCGGGACCGACGCGGTCTTCGCAGATCTGCATGTCGTAGTGCAGGAAGATCGGCTGCACGAGGGCGAGGATGTCGCTGCGGCGGAAGCGTTCGATCTGTTCGGCGTCCGTGATCTGGCAGTGAACGATCCCGAGGCGAAGCGGATTCGTGCCGTCGGGGCAGTAGTTTTCATAGCAGTTGAGGACGTTCTCCACGGCGCCGTCGCCGATGGCGTGGATCGCGACGCTGCAGCCGTACTCGACGGCCGTCGACACGAAGGCCTCGATCTGTTCGGGCGTGAGGGTGGCGATCCCCTTCGTCGTCGGATCGTCCGCATAGGGACGGCGAAGCAGAGCCGTGCGCGCGCCGAGACTGCCGTCGACGAAGAGCTTGAGCGGCCCGAAGCGATGGAAGGGTGTGCCGCGGTTCGTCGTGTAGCCGCGCTCGAGGAAGGCGCGGTAGTCCTCGGGATTCGGGAAGTTCACCTGATGGTAGACGCGCACCGTCGGATTCATCTGGGTGCGGTTGTAGGCTTCAAGCACCGTTTCCCAGGTGTTGCCGCGCAGGTCGTTCGTCTGCACCGAGGTCACGCCCGTTTCGGCGGCGTGCGCCATGGCGATGCGAAGGAGCTTTTCCGTGTCATCCACGTCGTGCTTGCCGAGAATGGCGCGGACCTGGGGACGGGCGTTTTCGCGGATGATGCCGTTGGGTTCGCCGTCGGGATCGCGGTCGATGGCGCCGCCCTCGGGGGCGACCGTGTCGCGCGTGACGCCCGCAAGGCGCAGGGCCGGGGTGTTGGCCGTCAGCACGTGCCCGCAGGCGCGCTCGAAGACGAGCGGATAGTCCGTCGTGATGTCGTCGAGATCGTGGCGTGTGAGCATGCGGTGCTCGTCGGTGAAGTAGTCGTGGTTCCACCCCATGCCGTGGAGCACGGTCCCGGGCGTCGGATGATTCTTCTCGATGTACTCGAGCGTGATGCGCTTGACGTCGGCGATGCTGCGCGCCGTATGAAGGCGTACGTCGGCAAGGGCGATCCCGGTGTTGAAGAGGTGCTGGTGCGAGTCGTTGAAGCCGGGCACCACGGTGCGGCCCCGGGCATCCCAACGTTCGGCGTCGGCGGGCGCGGCGGCCGAGACTTCCTCGAGCGTGCCGACGGCCTTGACGAGTCCGTCGTCGATCAGGATCGCTTCGGCGAAGCGGCCGCGTTCCAGGTAGATGTGCGCGTTGTAGATCAAAGTGGCCATGACGATTCTCCGATTACGATTGGTTGCTGAGGGCGTCGTGCTGCTTCTTGAAGAAGAGCTCGTAGAGGCCGAGACCGAAGAGCGGCACCAGGAGACCCAGAGCGGCGGTGACGGGGTCCTTCGTGACCGTGTTGACGATGAGGCCGATCATGATGCAGCAGATGACGATCACGAGGAAGGGATAGAGCCACACGCGGTACGGACGTTCAAGCGTCGGATACTTGCGGCGCAGCACGATCACCGAGAAGAAGGTCATGCCGTGGAAGATCATGCCGACGACGGCGACGAGGCTCGTGAGTTCGGAGAGCGTGCGCGAGCTCACCAGGATGATGGCCATGACGGCCGAGGCGATCTGGGCGTTGATCGGGGTCTTCGAGATCGGGTGGAGCTTGGCGAAGCTCTTGAAGAGCGCGCCGTCGCGGGCCATGGCGTAGTACATGCGCGGGAAGACCATGATGCAGCCGTTGAGCGAATTGAAGATCGCGAGGATCATGGCGGTGCCGACGATGATCATGCCGGCCGAACCGAAGAGTTCGTTGGCGGCGTGCGTGCCGAGGTAGTAGTCCCCGCCGTTGACGAGATTGACGATCGTGTCGTAGGGCAGAACGCGGTAGACGGCGTAGTTGAAGAGGACGTAGAGGAGCGCGACGCCCGTGATCGAGCCGATCAGCGCGAGCGGGATGTTGCGCTTCGGATTCTTGATTTCTTCGGCGATGTTGTTGAGGTTCGTCCACCCTTCATAGGCCCAGAGGGTGGCGATCACCGCAAAGCCCACCATGCTGCAGAGTTCGGGAATGCTCGGCATTTCGCCCGGGAAGTACGTGAGGTCGGGCGACTCGTTCCCCATCACGAGACCGCAGACGAGGATGAGGAGGATCGGGAGCATCTTGAGGATCATGAAGATGTTCTGCACGAGACTGCCGAAGCGGATCCCGCAGAGGTTCACGCCCGTGAGGAGCAGGATGGCCGTGATGGCGATCGCCTTCTGCGTGAGTTCGCCGAGCGGGACGAAGCTCGAAATGGCCGCGGCGAAGGCGACGGCGAGCGCCGCGATCGAGCCCGAGGAGGAAAGGCAGAAGTTCGCGAAGCCGCACATGAAGGCGACGCGTTCGCCGTAGGCTTCGCGCAGGTAGACGTAGTAGCCGCCCGCCTTCGGCATCATGGCGCCGAGTTCGGCAAAGCAGATCCCCGACATGAGGGTGACGAGGCCGCCGATGAGCCAGACGAGCAGGGCGAGGCCGAGGCTCATGCCGCTTCGCTGCAGGACGATGGCGCCGATGTAGAAGATGCCCGAGCCGATCATGATGCCGGCCAGAACGGAGATGCCGCCGAAGAGCCCGACGTCGCGTCGAAGCTCGGTCTTTTCAGACGTAAGCGCGGCAAGGTTGTTGCTGTTGGTTGTCACGGAAAGTCTCCAAGGGGTTGCGCACGCCGTCTTCGGGCGTGAACGCGAGGGTTTCTAAAAGAGACAAAAAAGCCGCATCTATCGACGCGGCTCCATGACAGTGAAACAGCGGCCGATAGCTCCTCCGCACGGCAGTGCGTGCGGGAGTCCTGCGGATCTTCTCCGCAGAACCAGCTTCAAAGACCCGTCGGTCTTTGCGCTTCGGCGGTTTGACCTTTCACCGTCGTCGTCGGGCACCCCCTCGGACGGCTACTCTTTCGCACCGCGCCTCTATCCGAACTTGTTTGTCGTGAGGGTACTTTCGCAAATTCCCCGCGTGCTGTCCACCCGAGAGGCCGATATTGTTCGGAGAAAACGGACTTTTTCATCGGAGTGCAAAGCGTTTGGGAGGTTTGCCTTAGGGAATCGGCAAGGGTTTCGGGGGAAATGCCCCCCATGCGGAGCGCTTCGCGCCCGATGCGAAGGGGCCTGCGCGCGGCGAAGAAGACGCCCTTTCTTGTAAAATGATGCGTTTTCTCTGTTGCGGATTTTGGCCATGGATCTCGAACTCTGGCATCTCATTTTGTTGCCCGTTCTTTTTGCGGCCGGCTGGATCAGCCGGGGCGTCGAAAAACGTCAGAACGAAGCGGAAGTGACGCAGACGCCGGAGGCTTATTCGCAGGGCGTGACGCTGCTTTTGGCCGGAAAGGAAGAGAAGGCGATCGACTGCTTCATCGAAGCGGTGCGCCTCGAGCCCGAACGCACGGATCTGCACTTCATTCTCGGACGTCTCTTTCGCGGCCGCGGCGAGTTCGCCCGCGCGATCCGCGTGCACGAGTCGCTCATGAACAACGCCGACCTCCCGACGGAGGACCGGGTCGAAGCCATTCGTGCCCTGGCGGAAGACTACATGACGGCGGGGCTTTTCGATCGGGCGGAAGACGCCTACCGCATGCTCGCCGACATTCCCGACACGCACCTCGACGCCCTTCGCGCGCTCCTTCGCATCTACATCATCGAGCACGAATGGACGGCGGCGATCGACACGGCGCGCTCCCTGGAAAAGGAAGCCGAAGAGGACCGCTCGCAGGAAATCTCCCACTACTATCTCGAACTCGCCGACACGGCCCTGCGCCAGAAGCGTCTCGACTTTGCGAACGAATGCGTCGACGAGGCCCTGCGCACCGTGGCGCATTCGCCCCGCGGCTGGGTGACGCGCGGCGTCATCGCGCTCGCGGCGGGCGACGCGGCGAAGGCCGAGGCCGCCTGGCGACGACTTCTGGAATTCGCGCCCGAATACGTGCCGCTCGTCGCGGGGAAGCTCGCCGACGCGATGGTGGCCCAGGGCAAGAAGGAGGAGGCGCTCGACTTTCTCGTTCGCTGCGGCAACGATCCGGCCGCGACCGACGCGGTCGACGAAATTCTCACCCGCATCGGCAAGCTCGCGGGCGACGACGAGGCCCGCGTCTTCGCCGAGGAGATCCTCAAGGCGCATCCGACGCTCGCCACCTACAGCGCCTACCTCAAGGGCGCCACGGGCGTCTCTCCCAACGAAGAGATGACGAAGATGCTCACGGGGATGATGCAGCGCTACGCCCGGCGCTTCTCGCGCTATCAGTGCAAGAAGTGCGGCTTTCTCGCCTCGAGCTTTGCGTGGGGATGCCTCGGCTGCGGCGCCTGGGACAGCTTCCCGCCGCGCAAGATCGACGAGGCCTGAGAATTGTTACAACTCACGAACCTTGGTTTTTCGTGAATCGCCCTCACTTCCTTAGAATGACGGAATGTCTTTTCCCGCGCCGAGCCGGCAGCGCGCGGAAAACAAGAGAACGATAGAGCCGGCCTTTTCGAATCGAACAGTACCACCATGTTGAAGCGTTTCGGCTTTCTCTTTTTGGCGAACCTCGCCGTCTTTCTGATGCTCTCGATCGTGCTCACGGTCGTGCAGATGGTCTTCGGCGTCAACTTCGGCACCATGACCGGGCGGAGTCTCAACATCGGGACTCTCTTCGTCTTTTCCATGGTCGTCGGCTTCACGGGCTCGATCATTTCGCTCCTCATGAGCAAGACCATGGCGAAGATGAGCATGGGCCTCACGATGATCGACACCAACAATCCGAATCCGGGGCTCGAAGCCTGGCTCGTCGACGTCATTCGCCGTCAGTGCGCCAAGGCGGATCTTCCGATGCCCGAAGTCGGCATCTATCAGGGCGAACCCAACGCCTTCGCGACGGGCGCCTCGCAGTCGAGCTCCCTCGTGGCGGTTTCGACGGGCCTTCTCGAACTCATGAACCGCGAAGAGGTCGAGGCCGTCATCGCGCATGAACTCTCGCACGTCAAGAACGGCGACATGGTCACGCAGACCCTGTTGCAGGGCGTCATGAACACCTTCGTCGTCTTCGCCTCGCGCCTCATCGGCTGGGTGGTCGACCGCGTCGTGCTTCGCAACGAAGAGGACCGCGCCGGGATCGGCTACTACGTGACGAGCATGGTGCTCGACATCGTCTTCGGCATGCTCGCCGGGATCGTGGTCGCCTACTTCTCGCGCTACCGCGAATACCACGCCGACGCCGGCGCCGCGCGCATCATGGGGAACGAACGCCCGATGATCAGCGCTCTGCAGCGCCTCGGCGGGATCGAACCCAACGAACTGCCGGGCGCCGTCAAGGGCTTCGGCATTTCGGGCGGCATCGGTTCGCTCTTTGCGACGCACCCCTCGATTGAGGACCGCATCGCAGCGCTGGAATCGCACCGCTACTGATCGGTCTGAATCCCGAGCACAAGGCTCGCTTCCCGTCGGAGGCGGGCCTTTTTTGCGCCCGCGAAAAAGGATCTCCTCAGGACGGCGCCCGGGAAACTCCCGCCTGTGCGGCAGAGTACGGGTTCGACGCCAATGCTTCGGGCCGCCCTCGGAGCCGTGCCGAAACGCAGACGGGGCGTTTCCGCTTCGTCGGCCTGCGCTCCTTTTTGCCCTGCGCTCCTTTCGCCCTGCGCGGAGACGGGTATGAAAAAGCCGGTGCGCCCTCGGAGCGCACCGGCGAAATCTCGGATTCGATTTAGGGATCAGGCGCGAGCCTCGCGGATGACGCGTTCGACCTCTTCGGGCGAGTGGTGTTCGTCGCCCGAGCGCTGGCGTCCCACCCAGAGGGCCATGGCGAGAAGCGAGAGCCCCGTAAGGATGAGACCCACGGCCGTGGCGCCCCAGAAGCCGAAGGCGCCGTACGGCCCGCCCGCCCATTCGGCGCCGAAGGCGAGCTGATAGCCGATCCCGATCCCCACGCCCCAGAGCATGATGCCGTAGATGAACATCGGGGCGCGCGTCACGCGGTAGCCGCGAAGCGCAAAGCTCGAGACGGCCTGCATGGCGTCGAAGACGTGGTAGGTGCAGCCGAAGGCGACGAGGGCCGCGGCGGTGGCGGCCACGCCCGGGTCGCTCGTGTAGAGGGCGATGATGTTCCCCTTGAAAAAGTAGAGGAGCGTCGCGAGCACCGCCGCGATGACGATGGTGATCTTGAGGGTGCGGCGCAGAATGAATTCGGCCACGGCGGGCCAGCGCGCGCCGAGCGACTGCGAGATGAGGACCGACGAGGCGATGCCGAGCGAGAGCGGCACCATGTAGAGCATCGACGTGAGGTTCGCCACGATCTGATGCGCCGAGACGATCTCTTCGCCGAGGCGCGAAATGAAGATCGCCATGAGCGTGAAGCTCGAGACTTCGAAGAAGGTGGAAAGCCCCATGGGGACGCCCACGTGCAGGTGGTTCTTCAGAAGCTCCCAGCGGGGCCCGACGAACTTCTCGACGTGCATCGGACGGTAGAACTTGTCGAACTTCCAGATCGCGAGGAAGGCAAAGAGCGAAAGCCAGGAGAGAACGAAAAAGGAAATCCCGGCGCCGCCCCCGCCCATCGCGGGAAAGCCGAGCCAGCCGTACATGAAGACGGCGTTGAGGGGCGCCTTGAGGGCGAGCATGCCGAGCGACACCCACATCGTGATGCGGGGACGCGAAACGGCGGCGTTGAGGGCGATGAAGCAGCGCCCGAGAAGACTCGCCGGAAGCGCCAGGGCCGTCCAGTGGATGAACTCGGCCGCCATTTCGGCGACCTCGCCCTTGGCGCCGCCCAATTCGATCCAGAAGTCGGTGTTGAGAAGAAGCGGAACGCCGACGGCCATGAGGACGAGCGAGAGCCAGAAGCTCTGGTTGAGTTCCTCCCCGATGGCGCGGAACTTGCGCGCGCCGAAGTGATGTCCCGCGATCGGGCTCAGGCCCATGAGGACGCCCACGAGTCCCATCAGGACCGAAATCGTCGTGGCGATGCCGAGGGCGATGGCGGCGAGATGTTCTTTCCCGAGGTGCCCCGCCATGATGGTGTCGATCGTCCCGCTCCCCACGATCGCGATGTTCGCGATCCAGATGGGGCCGGCCAGTTTGGCGAGGGCTTTGAGGGAGGTGTCGGGCGGAAGAAGTTTCGTCATAAAAGGCGGACAGAAGGATTACTCGGGGCGCACGACGACGAAGTGTTCGGTCGTGTTCGCACGGGAGGCGGGTTCGCCGACGACGTCGGACGTGTCCGTCAGACGGTCGCGAAGGCGAAGCACGCGGTAGCGGCAGACCTGATCCTCACGGGCCGTGAAGGAAAGGTCCGAGCCGTAGGAGAAGATCGCGCGGATGCCGGACGGCACGCCCTCGAGCGAAACGCAGTCGTTCGGGGCGATGCCCGCCGCACGGATCGTCGCGTCGATGCTCTCGACGACGGGCAGATAGCTTCGGTTGCGGTCGATCACGTCGTGGAAGAGTCCCATCGTGATGACGAGCGACGTCGTGAGGCCGAAGGCCGCAAGCCACGGGCCGCGCCAGACGACGACCGGCCGGTGCGTGAGGCGCCAGACGACGAAGACGATCCAGAGGGTCGTCATCAGAAGGGCGAACCAGAAGCCGAAGCCGAGTTCGGGCACGGCCTCGGGGGCGAGACGCGAAATCGAAACGGCCATCTTCGGCGCGAAGTTCGTCGTCCACGCAAGCCAATAGGCCCAGAGCGTGAGCGCCGTGAGCGTGAAGATCGAAACGGAGAACCAGTCGAGCACGTTCGCCTTGGCGCTTCGCAGCGTAAAGAGCCCGAAGGACGCGAGCACGGCGAGCGTCGGCAAAAAGACGATGAAGACCGTGTCGGCCGTTTGCGACGAGGAAAAGAGCACGGCGAAGATCGACACCGCGATGGCGACGATCGGAATCGAGAGGTGCGTGCGCGTGAGCGCGTGGCGCCACTTCCAGAGGGCCGCAAGAACGAGCGGCCACAGGGGGCAAAGGAACCAGACGAAGTTGCGAAGGAACCAGCTGAAGGTCTCCGGCCCCGCCACGCCGAAGAGCGACGCCTGCGTGTCGGCCCAGCCCTTGAACCAGGCGGGCGCTTCGTCGGGTGCGAGGCCGTAGGCGAGCGCGGGCCAGAGCGAAACCGTGAGGACGGCCGAGCCGATCAGACTCGCGCAGCGAAGCTCGGCGTTTCCGGGAAAGTCCTTCACGACCGCGTGCACGGCGAGCGCGGCGGCAAAGAGCCAGACGCCCCCGAACAGGGTCGACGAGAGAACGGCCGCGCCCGCCGCGGCGCCCGCGATGGCGAAGCCGATCACCGGACGCTTGAGGGCCTTGGTGAGGCCGTAGAACATGACGCAGGAGAGCGCAAGGAGCACCGTCGCGGGGGTGGGCTCGTGAAAGCCGCGTACGAGACCGAAGGTCGCGATGAAGAGAAGCACCGCGCAGTCGGCCGTCACGCGGCCGTAGTCTTTGGGATTGGCTTCGTCGCCGAAGGGAAAGCGAAGGGGCTGCGCTTCGGGACGGCGCGCGATGTGCCAGGTGCCGTACCAAAGCGTCGAGAGGGCGAGCGCAAACCAAAAGAGACTCGCGCAGCGAAGCGCCGTGAGTTCACCTACGAGCGGACCGAAGACGGCGAGGAAGAAGGCCGACACCCAGGCCGTGAGCGGACCGTTGTGCCAGTCGGGCACGCCCGTGAGCGTCGGGAGCAGAAAGTCCGCGATGGTCCCGCCGCGGAGCATTTCCATCGCGACGCCGAAGTTTTCGGCGTCCCGCAGCGTCCAAAAGTCGAGCACTCCGAAGACGTTGCCGATGAAGACGGCGAGAAGCCCCAGGAGGGCGTAGCGGGGCAGGGCCCGGGCCGCTTCGCGGGACATCTTGACGGGGGTGATTTTCTCCAGATGCAAGAGACGCTCCTTGTCCGCGGAGGGCGGGGTGAAAAATACGGGGAACAAAGACACAAAGAGGGGAGTTCTCCCGTGAGAGAAACTCCCCTGCTATTGTGTCGCAGCCGCCCTTCGAAGGGAAGGGCGCGGCAATTACTTGGCGGCCTTGGCAGCCTGAGCGGCGGCGTTCATGGCCTGCTGCTTGGCGGCGAACTTGGCGCGGAACTTTTCGACGCGGCCGGCTTCAACGATGCGGGTCTGAGCGCCCGTGTAGAACGGGTGGCTTTCCGACGACGTATCGAGCTTGAACATCGGGTAGGTCTTGCCGTCGATTTCAACCGTTTCCTTCGTCTGAACGGCGGAACGGATGATGAACGTCTTGTTGATGGAGAGGTCCACGAAGGCGACTTCGCGATATTCGGGGTGAATGTTCTGCTTCATTTTGATAAATACCTTGTTTTCGTTTGTCGGTCGCCCTGGTCGCCTTACGAGTCCGCCCGGATCCGCCGGGTCTTACGACAGGCATGCCTACCCACGTGCCAACTGGAAAGGCGAAATTATGGCATAAGGCGAACTTCGGTGCAAACGGATTCGCGGTTTTTCGTTTTCTTCGTCCCGGGCTTAAGAGCGGCACAAGAGTCGCCTGTTACAATCGCGCACGTTTTCTTTTTTCATCCACTCGACAGAAATCACCATGTCCAAATTCGAACGCTGCGTCATCGCCACGCGCGAAAGCCCGCTTGCCATGTGGCAGGCGCTTCACATTCAGTCGGTTTTGCGCAAGACCTATCCCGAAGCCGAAGTCGAACTCCTCGGCATGACGACGCGCGGCGACCAGATCCTCGACCGCACGCTCTCGAAGGTGGGCGGCAAGGGACTCTTCGTGAAGGAACTCGAAGTGGCCATGCGCGAAGGCCGCGCCGACCTCGCGGTGCATTCGCTCAAGGACGTTCCGATGGAACTTCCCGACGACTTTGAACTCGTGGCCGTGACGGAACGCGAAGATCCGCGCGACGCCTTCGTTTCGCCCAAGTACGCGAGCCTCGACGAAATGCCCGCGGGCGCCGTGGTCGGCACGGCGAGCCTGCGCCGCGAACTGATGGTGCGCATCAACTATCCCCATCTCGACGTGCGTCCGATCCGCGGGAACGTCGGCACGCGTCTTCGCAAACTCGACGCGGGTGAATACGATGCGCTCGTCATGGCCTCGGCCGGTCTCAAGCGCCTCGAACTCTCGGAGCGCATCCGCTCGATCATTCCCGCCGAAAAGAGCCTTCCCTCTCCGGGGCAGGGCGCGCTCGGCGTCGAAATCCGCAAGGGCGACAAGGTGCTTGAAGAGGCGCTCGGCTTCCTGAACGATCCCCACACCCGCGCCTGCTGCACGGCCGAACGCGCCGTTTCGCGCGCCCTCGGCGGCTCCTGTCAGGTGCCGCTTGCGGCCTACGCCGTGGTGGAAGGGGAGGAAATGTGGCTTCGCGCCCTCGTGGGCAACCACCACACGGGCGAATGCGTGCGCGCCGAAGCCCGCGGCCCCTGGACCGACCCGCAGGCGCTCGCCGCGGCCGTCCTCGAAGACCTCCGTCGTCAGGGCGCCGAAAAGATTCTGGCAGACGTCCTCGGACGCCAGGACTAAAATGAAGGGGCTATGAAAAAACGTCCCGTCATCCTCATGCGGCCGGGCGAAGCGAACAATCGTCTGGCCCAGAAACTCGAACGCGAAGGCCACCTCGTCTGGCGGTGGCCGGCGTTCCGCATTGAACTCCCGGAAAACGCCGAGGTGGTCGAAGCGCAGCTCGCCGACCTCACCGGCGTCGACATGGTGATCCTGCCGAGTCCGTCGGCGGTCGCCGCGGTCGCCCATTGGGTGCGCTCCTGGCCCGAACACGTGACGCTCGCCACCGTGGGCGAGGGAACCGCCCGCGTGATCCGCGCGGCTTGGGGCGAGAACGTCAAGCTTCTCTATCCCAAGGGCGATGCGGCGCATTCCGGCAGCGAGGCGCTTTGGGCGCTCGTCGAAAAGACGGGTGCACCCGCGCGCGTTCTCTTCCTGCGCGGACAGACCGGACGCGAGTGGCTGCCCGAGCACTTCGCCTCCATGGGGAGCGACGTCATCAAGCTCTGCGCCTACGTGCGCGTTCCGATCGAACTCACGGAAGAGCAGATCAAGGACGTGACGCAGAGCATCTTCGGGCCGAGCCCGATCGTCTACATCACGAGCACCGACGCCGTCGACGCCCTGATGCGGGCGATCCGCGTGGTCCCGGGCGGACGCGACTGGCTCGTCAACGGCGTCGCCGTCACGATTCACCCGCGCGTCACGGCGCGTCTCAGGGAAGCGGGCTTCACGAAGATCGAAATCGCCGGCGTCGACGACGAAAACGTCGCGGCCGTCGTGCGCGCTCAGGAAGCTTCCTAAGGGATTTTTCAGGGTTAGCCCTCAAACAACCCGCTAGAATGAGGTCGTTTTCACGCCGCATTCGAGCGGGTTTTTTCGTATGCAGAAGATCATTTACTGTCAGACGGCGCCGCAGACGGGCGCCTTCGCCGCAAACCTTGCGCGGCTCTCGCGTCTCGCTTCGGCCTATGAGGCGAAGGACGCGGTCTTTACGGCGCCCGCGGGCGCGCTCGAAGGCGGAACGGGACACGGGGCCCTCGCCTGGGAGGACGTGAGGACGCGGCGCGACGAGGCCCTTCGCGCCTTTGCCGAAGAAACGAAGAAGGACGGGCGGCGCTGGGTGCTCCCGATCGTTCGGGACGGAGCCTTTGACCGGGTGGAAATCTCCGGGGGTGAGGTGCGTCCCTTCACGCCTCCCGTCGATTGGCCGGCTCTGCGCACCAACACCGTTTCGCCCTGGTCGCCCGACGCCGCGCCCGCGGAAGGGACGGCGCTCGAAGGAAGCATCGCCGGCGCGGAAGACCGAATCGTCTTTGCGGGCGGCGGCCGCTTCGTGGAGAAGGGGCGCGTCCTCGCCGAACTCACGCCCTGGGAAGAAGGGGTGCTCCTGGTCGAACGTACGGACGCGGGGTGGCGCGCCACGGCGAAGCCCGTGTCGACGGCGCTTCCGCCCGTGCGGGATCCCCGGTATCTCGCGCTCGTCACGGCCGTTCGCTCCTATGCGGAAAAGTCCCGCGCCTCGGGCGTCGTGCTCGGGCTCTCGGGCGGGGTCGACAGCGCGCTCGTTCTCTCTGTTGCCGTCGACGCGCTCGGCGCGGACCGCGTGCGCACCGTGATGCTTCCCACGGACTTCACGTCGAGCGACAGTCTCGACGACGCCCGAACGCTCGCCGACACCCTCGGCGTGCGCCACGACGTGCTTCCGATTCGTTCGCTCTTTGAAGACGTGCGCGAAGCCCTGGCTTCGGAACTCGCCGGCCGTCCCTGGGACGTGACGGAAGAGAACATTCAGGCGCGGCTTCGCGGGCTTCTTCTCATGGCCTACGCCAACAAAAACGGTTTGCTTCTTTTGTGCACGAGCAACAAGGCCGAGGCGGCCATGGGCTACGGCACGCTCTACGGGGATCTCACGGGAGGCTTTGCGCCCCTGATCGACCTCTGGAAGCGCGAGGTCTACGAGCTCTGCCGCGCCCGAAACGCCTGGCGCCCCGACATCCCCGAGCGAATCCTCACGCGCGCGCCCTCGGCGGAACTGCGCCCGGGACAGAAGGACTCGGACTCTCTTCCCGAGTACGACCTCATCGAAAAGACGCTCACGCACTATCTCGAGAAGAAGACCCTTCACGGTCTCGAGGGCGTGGACGCCGAAACGGCCCGCGAAATCGTCGGGCGCTTCACTTTCAACAACTTCAAGCGCGCCCAGGGGATTCCGGGTCCGATCCTCGGTCTCTCGCCCGCCCTGTCGCTTGCCGCCGATTGGGGCCTCACGCGCGGGCGCTGAGCCCCGAAACGACGAACCCCCGCGCGGGGCGGGGGTTCATACGGCGCATCAGCGCTTCATGAGGTCGAAGAACTCGGCGTTGGTCTTCGTCTGCTTCATCTTGTCGAGGAGGAACTCCATCGCTTCAAGTTCGTCCATGTCGTAGAGGAACTTGCGCAGGATCCAGACCTTCTGCAGAACGTCGGGCTTGAGAAGGAGCTCTTCGCGGCGCGTGCCCGAGCGGTTGAGATTGATGGCCGGGTAGACGCGCTTTTCCGCGAGACGGCGTTCAAGGTGGATTTCGTTGTTGCCCGTACCCTTGAATTCTTCGTAGATCACGTCGTCCATGCGGGAGCCCGTGTCGACGAGGGCCGTGCCGATGATGGTGAGGGAACCGCCTTCCTCGAGCTTGCGCGCGGCGCCGAAGATGCGCTTCGGGCGCTGCAGGGCGTTGGCGTCGACGCCGCCCGTGAGGACCTTGCCGGACGAGGGAATCACCGTGTTGTAGGCGCGGGCGAGACGCGTGATCGAGTCAAGGAGAATGACGACGTCCTTCTTGGATTCGGTGAGGCGCTTGGCCTTTTCGATCACCATTTCCGCCACCTGCACGTGACGCGCGGCGGGTTCGTCGAAGGTCGACGCGACGACTTCACCCTTGACGGAGCGCTGCATTTCCGTCACTTCTTCCGGACGTTCGTCGATGAGAAGAACGAAGAGCGTGATGTCGGGGTGGTTGGCCGTGATGGCGTGCGCGATGTGCTGCATGAGCACGGTCTTGCCGCTCTTCGGGGGCGCCACGAGGAGCGCGCGCTGACCCTTGCCGATCGGGGCGATGATGTCGATGATGCGTCCCGTGATGTTTTCGTCCCCGCGCATGTCGCGCTCGAGCGTGAGCGGTTCGTCGGGGAAGAGCGGCGTCAGGTTTTCAAAGAGCATGCGGTGCTTCGTGCTCTCGGGCGGCAGACCGTTGACGGTGTCGACGCGCACGAGCGCGAAGTAGCGTTCGCCGTCCTTGGGCGTGCGGACTTCGCCTTCGATCGAGTCGCCCGTGTGGAGGTTGAAGCGGCGGATCTGCGAGGGCGAGATGTAGATGTCGTCCGTGCTCGCGAGGTAGGAGGTGTCGGGACTGCGCAGGAACCCGAAGCCGTCGGGCAGCACTTCGAGGGTGCCGTCGCCGAAGATCTGTTCGCCCTGACGGGCCTTCTTCTTGAGGATGGCGAACATCAACTCCTGCTTGCGCATGCGGTGGGCGTTGTCGACTTCGAGCGCGAGCGCCATGTCGAGGAGTTGCGAGACGTGCAGTTTTTTGAGGTCGGAAAGGTGCATGATGGTGCGGCCCGAAGAAATGGGCCATCGGAGGGAGGAAGTCGCCGCCCGGACGGGCGGCGAGCGACGTCGTTTTTTAGAGGTTTTCTTCGATCCAGGCGTCGAGCGTGGCCTGATCGCAAAGACCGGTGCGGCGGGCCACGACTTCACCCTTCTTGAAGCAGAGGATCGTCGGGATGCCGAGGATGTTGTGTTCGGAAGCGAGTTCGTTGGTTTCGTCCACGTTGTACTTGGCGATCACGGCGCGCCCGTCGAACTTTTCGGCGGCCGCTTCGAGACGAGGGGCGAGCATGCGGCAGGGACCGCACCAGGGGGCCCAGAAGTCGACGAAGACGGGGAGTTCGGACGCGGCGACCTGTTCGGGGAAGGTGCTGTCGGTGATGTGGATGATTTCGCTCATGATGGTGTCCTGAGTAAAGTTCCTTCACCCCGGTCCGGGCAGAACTCGAGTTCGGGTCGTACCGAAGGATCGGAGAAAGGGAAATGTACGGGATGGTAAAGGGTGTTGTCGGGAGGAACGCCCGGACCGGCGGTGCGGTCGGGAAGTGCGCGGCGGAGTTGCGCGAGGAAGACGGATTCGTCCTCCCGGAAGGTTCGCTAATACTAACATTCCCGCGCCGCCAATGGGGAGGAGGGGCGTTCGAAGAAGTGCAAAAAAATTTCTCCGTTCTCAGGCGGGAAAAATCTTTTTCTCCTCCTTCCCCTTTTTTCATCCCGTTCGTATAGAATTAGCGCCTTGGCGGGTCCCCTCGCATGCCGCCTCCGGCAATCTGGTCAGGTCAGGAATGAAGCAGCCACACCGGAGTAGCGACAGTGCCGAGGAAAAGGCTCGCCATTTTCATTTTCTGCGCTCCCTCCGTTCGGATCTCTCGGATCCGTCCCGTCTCTTGAGCACCCTCCCGCGCTCCTTCCCTTCCTTCTCTCCCATCCCTCGGATCCGTTAGACTTGAGCATTCGGACCAATCCCGACGCTCGACCATGCTCAACCTTTCTCTTTATTCCCTTTTCGTGATCACCTCCGTCATGACCGTCGCCACGCCGGGGCCGGGCGTGCTGATGACGCTCATGAAGTCGATCGGCTACGGGTTCCGGGGAGCGATCTGGACGATCTGCGGCACGGCCACGGGTGCCATCATCATGTCGGCCATTTCGGCGACGGGCGTGGGCCTCATCCTGCGCGCTTCGCCCGACGCCTACGCGCTCCTGCGCGTAGTGGGGGCGACCTACATGATCTGGCTCGGCATCAAGAACTGGCGCGTGCGCACGATGAGTCTCGAGAGCGCCCTGCGCGGCTCGAAGCATCGGGCGATCACCAGCGGCGCGGCCGTCCAGGGCGAAATCCGGCGCTTTCCCTTCTTCATGGAGGGCATCACGCTGCAGATGACGAACCCGATGCTCATCATGTTCTTCGTGTCGCTCTTTCCGCAGTTCATCGACCCGAAGCTCTCCTACGGTGCGCAGTACGGCATTCTCGCCGCGACCTACGGGATCCTCATCCTGGCGATTCATTCGGGCTACAGCTTCGTGACGTCGCGCTTCCGGGGCTTCCTCTCGAGCGAGCGCATGTCCCGCCTCATCTACCGCATCGGCGGGTCGATCTTCATCGCGCTCGCCCTCAAGGTGCTCTGGGACGTCTACGTCTCGCTTTCGGCCGCGTGAGCCTTCGGGGTTTCCGGGGCGCTTCGCGCGCAAACGCCACCCCGCCCGTGTAATATCTAACGACCGCAATGCAAGGGAAAAGTCATGGCCTTTGAGATACGCAACGCCCGTCCCGAAGACTGCGAAGTCATTCGGGACATGATTTTCGAGCTCGCCCGCTACGAGCGGCTCGAGTCCGCCTGCAAGGCGAGCCGCGGGAAGATCGAACGCGAGCTTTTCGGTCCGAACCCCGTCATCCGCTGCGTGCTCGGCTGGGAAATCGACGAGACGACCGGACGGGAGGAACCCGTGGCGTTTGCGCTCTATTTCTTCAATTTCTCGACCTTCCTCACGAAGCGCGGCCTCTACCTCGAGGACCTTTTCGTGCGGCCGCAGGCCCGCCGCCGCGGCTACGGGCGCAGGATCATGCATCACCTGGCGAAGACGGCGCTCGAACTCGACTGCGGCCGCTTCGAGTGGACGGTGCTCGACTGGAATCAGCCCGCCATCGACTTTTATGAAAAACTCGGCGCCCGTCTGGAGGAAGACTGGCGCATCTGCCGACTCGAAGGCGACGCCCTTCGTGCGGCCGGACTGACAAACGCATGAGTACGTATCAGGTTTTGGCGCGCAAGTGGCGCCCGCACAATTTCCAAACGATCGTCGGTCAGGATCACGTCGTGACGGCCCTGACGCGGGCGCTTGCCGAAAAACGCCTGCATCACGCCTATCTCTTCACGGGAACGCGCGGCGTCGGCAAGACCACGATCTCGCGCATCTTCGCCAAGGCGCTCAACTGTCAGGGCGCCGACGGCAAGGGAGACGTCACGCCCGAACCCTGCGGCGTGTGTCCGGCCTGCCGCGCGATCGACGAGGGGCGCTTCAGCGACTACATCGAGATGGACGCGGCGAGCAACCGCTCGGTCGAAGACATGACGGCGCTCCTTGAGCGCGCGATGTACGCGCCGACCGAGGGCCGCTACAAGGTCTACATGATCGACGAAGTGCACATGCTCTCGACGACGGCCTTCAACGCGATGCTCAAGACCCTCGAGGAGCCGCCCGAATACGTGAAGTTCATTCTCGCGACGACGGATCCGCAGAAGGTCCCGATCACGGTGCTCTCGCGCTGTCTGCAGTTCAATCTGCGAAACATGACGCCGAGCGGGATCGTCTCGCACATGTCGCACATACTCGACACCGAAGGCGTCGCCTACGAAACGGGCGCGCTTCGACTCCTCGCCCAGGGGGCGCGGGGCTCCATGCGCGACGGCCTCTCGCTTCTCGACCAGGCGATCGCGTATTGCGCGTCGGGCGTCACGGAGCGCGAAGTGCGCGACATGCTCGGCATGAGCGGCACGGAACTTCTCTCGCAGCTCTTTGACCGTCTTCTTGCGGGGGACGCCCGCGGACTGATGGGCGTCGCTGACGAGATGCTCGCGCAGAGCCTGAGCTTCGCGCAGGTCCTGCGGGACCTCGCGGGCGTCGTGCACCGCGCGGCGCTTGTGCAGCGCGTACCCGAAGCCGTGAGCGAGGACGATCCCGAGTGCGCTCTCGTGCTCCGTCTCGCCAAGGACTGTGCGCCCGAGGAAATTCAGCTTCTCTATCAGATTCTGATTCACGGACGAAACGACCTGTCGCTCGCGCCCGACGAATACGCGGGCTTCACGATGACGCTTCTTCGCATGCTCGCCTTCAAGCCCGCGGGCCTCAAGACGGCGCACGTGCCCGAAAGAAGGCCGCAGGCGGCTCAGTCCGAACCCGAGGCGCTCCGGGCGCCCGAGCCCGTCGCCGCGGCGC
>CASDQM010000031.1 GCA_949282745.1 uncultured Sutterella sp.
CCGAAGGCGGAGAGGGCAAAGCCCTTGTTCCGCTGATGCTTAGAAAAGCGTATGTCCTTGTTGTTAAAGAACTAGTTTTCCAGACGAACGGTAACTGATGAAGTCACGTGTCTAGGAAGCCTGAGGACATTATCGTTGCAGTCGTTGCGCCGGGAAGAGACTTAAAGATTGCCTTTCGTCACAAGAAAGCCGTCAATCCGAAGAGGCGTGCGAAGGAAATTCCGTACAATGCAGGTTTTCTTGATTTCTTAAGGATAACGATGGAAAAGACCGAACTGACGCTCGAAGACTTCGGACGCGATTCGATCGAACGCATGGAAAAGGCCCTCGAGCGCTTTGCGCGCGGGGAAGGCCTCTGCGTGGTGGACGACGAAGACCGTGAAAACGAGGGCGACCTCATTTTCAGCGCCGAACACCTCACCGAAGAACAGGTGGCGCAGATGATCCGCGACTGCTCGGGGATTGTGTGCGTGTGCCTCACGGAAGAAGCCTGTGACCGCATGGAACTTCCTCCGATGGTCGCGGACAACACCAATACGCAGGGCACCGCCTTCACGGTGGCGATCGAGGCCGCCGAAGGCGTGACGACGGGCGTGAGCGCGCACGACCGGCTCCTCACGATCAAGGCCGCGGCCAACCCCGAAGGGAAGCCCTCGGACCTGCGCCGTCCCGGTCACGTCTATCCGCTTCGAGCGCGAAAGGGCGGCACCCTCGTTCGCCGCGGACATACGGAATCCTCCATCGACCTCTGCCGTCTCTCGGGCCTTCATGAAGCCGGGGTGCTCTGCGAACTCATGAACCCCGACGGAACGATGATGCGCCTGCCCGAAGTGGCCCGCTACGCGAAGGACCACGACATGATGCTCATCTCGGTCGAGGACATCGTCGCCTACCGCCGCGCCAAAGGGCTCTGAAAACGACCTGCCCGCCGCCCGAACATTCGGGCGGCAAAGTGCGAGAATGAGAGGCGACCGCATCTCTTTACCTCCAACTTCGTCATGCGAATCAAAGAGCTCTCCCAACTCTCGGGGATGGCCGCTTCGGCCATCCGCTTCTATGAGGACGAAGGACTTCTTCCGCCCGTCCGCCGCAGCGACAACGGCTACCGCAGCTACGGAAACGATCATGTGGAGCGTCTGCGCTTCATTCAGCGCTGCCGCTCGCTTGACATGTCGCTCGAAGACATCCGCAGGATGACGGGACTTCTCTTTCAGAACCTCGAGGCCGATCCCGACGAGGTGCACGACATCGTCGAGGAGCAGCTCGCCGTCGTCGACCGCCGCATCGCCGAACTCAACCTCATGCGGGGCGAACTCCTGTCGCTTCTCGACCGCTGCCACCACGGCCATCATCACGCCTCGGGCGAAGTCTGCGGCGTGGTCGACGCGCTTCGCCGTGAAACCCAACCCTGACGATATTCCGTGCCCAAGAACACCACCGAACTCTTCGGATTGCTGAGTTTTCTCGCGATCCTCGCGCTCTTTTTGCATTCCGTCTGGAAGTTTTCGCGCCGCTTTCCGAACGCGGACGACCGCGCGCCCACGGGCGTCGACGGCGGACTTCTGCTTCTCATGACGGGGTGCGTCACGCTCACCGTCTGGTTTGCCGCGACGATCGCGGCCCGTGCGCCTCTCTACGCCTCTCTTTCGGGCGGAAAACTCCTGTGGGCGGCGCTGCCCGAGGCGCTTTCGGGCCTCGGCTTTCTCTGGGCGTCGCTTCGCATCGTGACGGGGCGAAAGCCCTCCGTCAAGACCGAGGTCGCTCTCGCGCTCCTTGCGGCGGGGCCCGTCGGCGCGGGCCTTCTTCCGGCGCTTCGCGGGGAGGCGGAGTGGGCGTTCACCCTCTCGATTTCAGTCTTTGCGCTTTGGGGAGCGTTTTACGTTCTTCGGAGCGTGCGCGCCCGCCACGTCTTCGGGTGAGCGCTTCCAAAACTCCAAAAACGAAGGGCCTCGGCGAAAACCGGGGCCCTTGACGTTGTACGGTCGCAAAGGAAGTCTTATTCCTTCACTTCGAAGGTTTCCTCTTCGCTCAGAAGACCGCCGCGGATCACCTGAACGGGACGCTGGCAGCGGAATTCGAGCCAGGCGGTGGAGGGGGCGGAGCCGTCTTCGTGCGCGTCCACGGCGCCCGAGAGCGGGAGCATGCCGAGCTCTTCGCGCTGGCAGATGTCGCGGGCGCGCTGCTGCAGGGCTTCGTTGATCTGCGTCGCGCGAACGTTGCCCGGCCACTTGAAGTCGAGTCGCCAGACGTTGCCGACGACGTTGGAGAGGCGTTCTTCGCGGCCCGCGAAATTGCGGCTTTCTTCTTTGATGGCCTGACAGCCCGTCAGGGCCGTGAGAGCGACAAGGCTGAGGAGAATCGGTGCGGTGAGGCTTTTGCGCATGACGTGAAAAAGTGGGTTCAAAAAAGGGCGGCCTCGTCGCCGCCGGAATCCGAACATTGTACTTCGGTCGGCCTCTTTAGGGAGCGAAGGATTTGCAACGAGTCGAAAAGGGGGACGGGGCGGGGGCGAGGCGCCGGCGGAGAAATTCTTAGGGAAAGGAGAGGGACTCCGAGGGGGCGGAGTGCTCCTTGAAAAGCGTTGCGGCACCGTGGAATTTGTTGATGAAAACCACGCCGAACGCCTACGGGGGAGCGCCGATTTATAAGGAAACCTTAATTTCCCCGAACTAGACTCCTTGGCCATAGAATCGGCCTTCCGAGCCGAGAGCGGACGGGGCTCAGCCCCGCCGAAAACAAGAATCCACCCTTTACCTCAAAACGAAACGATACTCAATGAGCGCATTGATCGAAGTCTCGGGTCTCACCTGCGAACGCGGGGAAAGAACCCTGTTCGAGGGGCTTTCCTTCTCCGTGGAAGCCGGCACGCTCGTGCGCATTGCCGGATCGAACGGCGCGGGCAAAACGACGCTTCTGCGTCTGATGACCGGGCTCATGCGCCCCGTTGAGGGCGAAGTCCGCTGGCGCGGCACGCCCGTGCAGAAGGCCGCGCAGGACTTCTGGAAGGAGCTCTGCTACATCGGCCACCGAAACGGCGTCAAGGACGACCTTTCGGTCCTCGAAAACGTTCTCCTCAACGCCCGCATCGCTTCGCTTTCCGTCACGGAAGAGGAGGCGCTCGACGCGCTCGACGCCGTGGGTCTCTCGGAATTCCTCGAAGTGCCCGCGGGTCAGCTCTCGCAGGGGCAGCGCCGCCGCGTGGCGCTCGCGCGCCTCTGGCTCTCCCGCTCGGTCGCGCTCTGGGTGCTCGACGAACCCTTCACGGCGCTCGACGTCAAGGGCGTGGCGCGTCTTGCGAAGCTCATCGGCGAACACGTCGAAGAGGGCGGCATCGTCATGCTCGTCACGCATCAGGAAGTGCCCGTCGAAAACGCGCGCCTCATGGTGATCGAACCCGAACGCTGGTCGCCGAGAAAGCGCACCGCCGTCGAAGCGGCGCTCGACGATGAAGCGGCGCAGAATGCCGAGCCGGTCTGAGGAGAGAAATCATGTGGCAGCTCTTTCTCACCATTCTTCGCCGTGACCTGATGCTTGCGCTTCGCCGCAAGTCCGACCTCGCTCAGGTGATCTTCTTCTTCGCCGTCGTCGTGACGCTCGTGCCTCTGGGCGTGGGCGCCGAAACGAATACGCTTCGCGCGATCGCGCCTGGCGTCGTGTGGGTGGCGGCGCTTCTTGCGGCCCTTCTGTCGCTTCCGCGCATGTTCGCGGCGGACTTCGCCGACGGCACGCTCGAGCAGATGCTCGTCGCCGCGGAACCCCTTCCGGTCATCGTGTTTGCGAAGGTCATCGCGCACTGGCTCGTCACGGGCGTGCCGATGACGGTCTTCGCGGCCCTTTTCGGCGTGATGTTCGACCTGTCGCTTGACGTGACGCTCGTCCTCGTCGCGAGTCTCGCGGTGGGGACCCCGATTCTGAGCTTCATCGGCGCGATCGGCGCGGCGCTTACGCTCGGCCTTCGCGCGGGCGGGGTGCTTACGAGCCTCCTCGTCTTGCCGCTCTACATTCCGGTTCTGATTTTCGGTTCGGGCGCGGCTTCGGCCGTCGCCGTCTCGATGAGCCCCACGGCGCATTTCCTCATCGTGGGCGGTCTCACGCTTGCGACGGCGGCGCTGAGTCCGATGGCGGTCTCTGCGGCGCTTCGCATCGCCGAACAATGATTTCTCAAACTCCTGGGTGAGCCATTTATGTCGATTACGAGTCCTGAAGGCTTCTACCGTGCGGCGGGCAAGTGCATCACGCCCCTCATGGTCCTCGGCCTCCTTCTCTTTGTCGTCGGTTTCTACATGGGCTTCTTCGAGTGCCCGATCGACTACAAGCAGGGGAATTCCTACCGCATCATCTTCATTCACGTCTCCGCCGCGTGGATGTCGATGCTCCTCTACATCCTGATGGCCGTCTGCTCGGCGATCGGTTTGCTGCGCAACAGCCGGCTCTCCTTCATCCTCTCGCAGGCGATGGCCCCGACGGGTGCGCTCCTCTGCTTCATCGCGCTCTTCTCGGGCGCCTTCTGGGGCCGTCCCACCTGGGGCACCTACTGGGTCTGGGACGCCCGTCTGACGTCGGCCCTCATCCTCTTCTTCCTCTATCTCGGCTTCATGGCGCTTCACACCGCGATCGACGACAAGCGCCGCGCCGACCGCGCCGCGTCCGTGATCTCGATCGTCGGCGTCATCAACGTGCCGATCATCTACTTCTCGGTGCAGTGGTGGAACACGCTGCATCAGGGTGCCTCGATCACGACCAAGGGTTCGTCCATGGCCGAAATCATGCTCTACACGCTTCTCGTCATGGTCGCGGCGGGCATGTGCTACGGGACGGCCGCCGTGCTCTCGCGGGCCCGCACGATCATTCTTGAACGCGAACGCCGCAGCGACTGGGCGCTCGAAGCCGCCAAGGGAGGCAAACTGTGAACTGGGCAAGCTTTTCCGACTTCCTGACCATGAACGGTCACGGCTTTTACGTGTGGTGCGCCTACGGGGCGCTCCTCATCGGGGTCGTCGCCGAACTGATTTCTCTCAAGCGTCGCCGCGGGGCCATTCTCACCCGTCTGCGCCGCGAAGCCCGCAACCGCAATCTTGAAAAGGGGAACTGATCCATGGATTCCAAGACCAAAAAACTCGCCCTGATCGGCGCCGCCGTCGTGGTGGTGGGCGCGGGCGTGACGATGGCCCTGCAGGCCTTCAACGAAAACCTCGTCTTCTTCTTCTCGCCCACGCAGGTGGCCGCGAAGGAAGCCCCGGAAGGCCGCACCTTCCGTTTGGGCGGCGTCGTCGAACCCGGTTCGGTCGAACGCCAGAAGGACGGCGTGACGGTCACCTTCAAGATCACCGACACGGCGCAGAGCGTGCCCGTTCTCTACAGGGGCATTCTCCCCGACCTCTTCTCCGAAGGGCAGGGCGTCGTGGCGCAGGGCAAGCTCGACTCGGCCGGTCTTTTCACCGCCTCCGAAGTGCTTGCCAAGCACGACGAAAACTACATGCCGCCCGAGGCCGCCAAGGCGCTTGAAGACGCCCACAAGGCCGGCGTGGCGAAGAAGGCCGCCGAAGAGGCCGCCAAACAGAACGTCAAGTCCTAAGCCGCAGGCCTCGGACCTGACACCCAACAGGCGCAGGGTCGGCCCGTTTCGGGACCGGCCCCTTTTGGGATTGAGGAGGCCCCGCTTGAAAGTCTCCTCGGACGAGTTTCCAAACTCTTTTTATTCACCGGAGATACACAAGTGATTCCTGAAATCGGTCACTTTGCACTCATCCTCTGCCTGGCGCTCTCGATCGTCCAGGGGGTGGTGCCCCTCATCGGCGCGGCCAAGGGCAACCGCGCGCTGATGGCGGTGGCGCGGCCCGCGGCGATCGCGAACGCCCTCTTTGGCACGATTGCGTTCGGCTGTCTGGCGTATTCGTTCTACGTCTCGGATTTTTCCGTCCTCAACGTGGCGAACAACTCCAACTCGATGCTGCCTTGGTACTACAAGGTCGCCGCCACCTGGGGCAGCCACGAAGGCTCGATCCTCTTCTGGGTCGTGACGCTCGGCTGGTGGTCCGCCGCGGTCGCCTTCTCTGCGAAGAAGCTTCCCGCCGAAATGACGGCGCGCGTCACGGGCGTGATGGGGCTCGTCGCCATGGGGTTCCTCACCTTCATGCTCTTTACGTCGAACCCCTTCCTGCGCCTCTTCCCGGCGCCCGCCGAAGGCGCGGACCTGAATCCGCTGCTGCAGGACCCGGGGATGGTCTTCCATCCGCCGCTTCTCTACCTCGGCTATGTGGGCTTCTCGGTGCCGTTCGCCTTCGCGATCGCCGCGCTCATCTCGGGCCGTCTTGACGCCGCCTGGGCGCGCTGGATGCGCCCCTGGACGACGGCCGCCTGGATTCTCCTCACGCTCGGCATCGCGCTCGGCTCCTACTGGGCCTACTACGAACTCGGCTGGGGCGGCTGGTGGTTCTGGGACCCGGTCGAAAACTCCTCCTTCATGCCGTGGCTGACGGGCACCGCCCTCATCCACTCGCTCGCCGTGACGGAAAAGCGCGGGTGCTTCCGCATCTGGACGGTGCTCCTCGCGATCCTCACGTTCTCGCTATCGCTTCTCGGGACCTTCCTCGTTCGCTCGGGCGTTCTCACCTCGGTGCACGCCTTCGCGACCGATCCGGAGCGCGGTCTCTTCATTCTCGCCTTCCTGATCATCGTGATCGGGCTCTCGTTCCTCCTCTTTGCCTGGCGCGCCCCGACGGTGGGCCTCGGCGGGAACTTCGGGATGATCTCGCGCGAATCGATGCTCCTCGTCAACAACGTTCTCCTCGTCGTGGCGATGGGCGCGGTCCTGCTCGGCACGCTCTATCCGCTCTTCCTCGACGCCCTGAACGCGGGCAAGATCTCGGTCGGGCCTCCTTACTTTGACGCCGTCTTCGGACCCCTGATGCTCCCGCTCGTCTTCCTCATGGGCGTGGGTCCGCTCGCGCGCTGGAAGGAAGCCGATCCGAAGCAGCTTGCGAAGTCGCTTCTCTGGGCGATCGTAGTTTCGCTCGTCCTCGGCGCCGCCGTTCCGCTCCTCATGGGCGAATGGAGCAACTGGGTGTTCGTGGGCTGCTCGCTTGCCTTCTTCGTCGTCTTCGGCGCCGTCGAAGCCTTCCGTCAGCAGATCCGCCACGGCGAAGGCAGCGTCGTCTCGAAGCTTCTTCGTCAGCCGCGCGCCTATTGGGGCATGCACATCGCCCACATCGGCGTGGCCGTCTTCATCATCGGCGTCGCGCTCGTCAAGGGCTATCAGTCCGAACGCGACGTGCAGATGTTCGTGGGCGAAAGCGTGACGGTCGCGGGCTACACCTTCGAATTCAAGGGCGTGACGAGCACGCGCGGCGCGAACTACACCGCCGACCGCGGCGAATTCGTGCTCTCGCGCGACGGCAAGGTTCTGGAAACCCTGCACCCGGAAAAGCGCAAGTACTTCAGCTCGAACTCCATGCCGATGACCGAAGCTGCGATCCGTCACTCGATCACGGGCGACGTCTACGTGAGCCTCGGCGTTCCGACTTCGGACGGCGGCTGGGTGGTCCGCGCTTATTCGAAGCCCTACGTGACCTGGATCTGGTTCGGCTGCATCATCATGAGCATCGGCGGGCTCTGGGCCGCTTCGGACCGTCGCTTCCGCTCGAAGAAGCGCAAGGACGCCAAGACGCAGGCCGCTGCCGCCTAAACGGATGAATCGGGGCGGTGCCGCCGCCCCAAGGAAACTGACATGAAAGCGAAATTTCTCATTCCCTTCGGCATCTTCATCGTGCTTGCCGGGTTCCTCTTCAAGGGCCTCTATCTCGACCCGCGGACCCTTCCGTCGGTTCTGATCAACAAGGAATTGCCGCCCTTTGAACTGCCCACCCTGTGGGATCCCAACACCACCTTCAAGACCGAAGACATGAAGGGCAAGGTCTGGATGCTCAACGTCTGGGCCACCTGGTGCGTTCCCTGCAAGCAGGAACACCCCTACATGGTGAACCTCAAGCGCCGCGGCCTCAAGACCCCGATCATCGGCTTCGTCTACAAGGACAACACCGGCGCCGCCGCGCAGATGCTCAAGACCTCGGGCAACCCGTACGACAACGTCATCTACGAAACGAAGAACAAGGTCGGCATCGACCTCGGCGTCACGGGCGTGCCGGAAACCTTCATCATCGACAAGAAGGGCGTCATCCGCGCCAAGGTGAGCTATCCGATCCAGGACGAAATCTGGTTTGACCAGATGAAGCCCCTGATCGACAAACTGGAGGCCGAATGATGAACGTCAAGTCTCTTTTTCTGACGGCTCTTCTCGCCGTCTCGGTGGCTTCTCCCCTCTGCGCGCGTGAAGCGGCCCCGACCGCCTTCGACCCGGTCGCGCACAAGCGCGTCGTGGAGGTGTCCGAACAGCTCCGCTGCCTCGTCTGTCAGAACCAGTCGATCGCCGAATCGAACGCCGAACTCGCCGTCGACCTTCGCAATCAGGTGATCGAGCAGGTCAAGGCCGGCAAGACCAATCAGGAAATCGTCGACTACATGGTCGAACGCTACGGGGACTTCGTTCTCTATCGTCCGCCCTTCAAGACGAGCACCGTGATTCTCTGGGTGGGCCCGGTCGTCCTCTTCCTGGGCGGTCTTCTCGCCTTCTGGATCAACCTGCGCCGCCGCAAGCAGACCGTTACCGAGAGCACCAAGCCGCTTTCCGAAGAGGAAAAGGCGATGGCCGAAAAAATGCTCGGCAAAGATAAGAAGGAGTAACCCGCCGTGCTCACCACGTTTATTGTCATTGCCGTCCTCATGTGCCTCGTCGCCTGCGCGGCCGTGGGTCTTCCCCTCTGGTTCGGCAAGAAGGACGAGGGCGAAGCCAACCGCCGCGAAATGACGCTCAACATTCTGCGTCAGCAGGCCGAAGACCTCGAAGAGGACCGCAAGGCGGGCCGCATCGACGAGGACGAATACGAAGAAACGCGTCTCGAACTCGAACGCCGCGTGCTCGAAGAAGCCCGCCACGAAGAGAAGACCGAGGCGCAGAATCATTCGTCGCTCTCGCGCATTCTCGCGGTCGTGCTCGTCATCCTGATTCCCGCCTCCGCCGCCACGGGCTACATGGCGCTCGGGCGTTATACGGCGATGGACGAACACTTCCTCGAAATGATGGAGGCGCAGCGTAAGACCTCGGGCGGGCATTCCGCCGCCGAAATGTCGCGCATCATCGATCAGTTGAAGGACCGTCTCGAAAAGAACCCGATGGACCCCGAAGGCTGGTTCATGCTCGCGCGCACCACGGCCTCGGTGAACCGCTTTGACGAATCGGTCGAAGCCTTCCGCCGTTTGTCCGAAATCGTCCCGAACAACGCCGACATCATCGCCGACATGGCCGACATGATGGCCGCCGCCAACGGGAAGGTCATCACGCCCGACGTCGAGAAGCTCCTCAACAAGGCCCTCTCGATCAATCCCGATCAGTGGAAGGCCCTCGCGCTTCTCGCGATCCACGCGTGGGACAAGGAACAGTACGCGCGCGCCGCGGAACTCTGGGAGCACCTCCTTCTCGTCGTGCCGCCGGATTTCCCGGACATCGAGCAGATCCGCGCCAATATCAACGAAGCCAAGCGTCTCGGCGGCGTGAACGACAACGTCGCGCGCATCTCGGGCGACGCCGAGGGCGGCAAGTCCGCCGCGTCGCAGGGGGCCGCCCCCGCCGACAAGACGCCGGTTCCGACCGTGAACGCCACGGCCGAATACTTCGTGGCCGGCACCGTGACGCTCAGCCCCGAGCTCAAGGACAAGGTGAAGCCCGACGACGCCGTCTTCATCTACGCCCGTCCCGTGACGGGTTCGAAGATGCCGCTCGCCTTCGTGCGCGTGACGGTGAAGGATCTTCCCTACAACTTCGAACTCAATGAAAACATGACGATGGCGATGGGAGCCGAAACGATGGAAAACCACAAGGAAGTCGTGGTCGGCGCCCGCATCTCCAAGACCGGAAACTTCATGCCGCAGGCGGGTGACCTCGAAGGCGAAATGAAGCAGCCCGTGGCCGTCGGAGACCGCGGCATCGCCCTCATGATCAACGGCGTTCGCAAGTAAGGCGCAACGCTCGCCGCTCTCCAAGCCGCTCCGGATTCGTTCGGGGCGGCTTTTTCACATCGGCGGGGTCAAACGCAAAACGGACCCCGCCGCAGGGCGCAGGTCCGTTTCAGAGAGAATCGGAATCTCGACGGAGTTCAACGGAAGGTCGTGAGCTTCCGATCGAGCACGGCGGCGAGCCCTTCCATCAGGCCGTCGACGTCGAAGCGGTCAAACTGCTTGTCTTCCGCGCGGAAGAGACTGTTCTGGGTCGGAGCCGAGACGTCCACCTCGCAGAGCTTGACGCCGTCCTTCGAGTAGGCCGTCGCACGAATCATGAGTTCGGTGCGCGTGGGAAGATTGAGCGTGCGCTTCTTGTCCTTTAGGAGTTCGTAGGGATAGATCCGGCGGACTTCCACGTTGATCTTTTCTCCGTTGCGGGAGGTGCCGTTGCGAAGGTACTCGAGGCTGTAGCGCACGGCCTTGCTGAAGGCGGATCCGGCTTCCTCTTCGGGGAGGCTGTAGGAGAGAGTGACGCTGCCGTAGGGACGAGCCGGCTTGTTGAGCCACGCAAAGCCCACCGTGACGTAAGGGAGGGGCGAGCGCTGCGAGCCGAACTTGTTGAATTCGACGGAGTCGTAATTCCTGCAGGCGGGAATCAAAATGGGTTCTTCCTGCACCTTGTTCGCGAGACGAAGCGTGATGAGTTTCGAGAGACGCTTCGCGTGGTTGTTCACGGCGCGGCGGACGCTTCCGTCGTCGTTCACGAGGGTCGAATACTTCAGGTTCGGCGTGACGAGAAAGCCCGTTTCGTCGTACTGAATGTTGGCGTACACCTTGTCCTGGCGGTGAATGACGTCCGCGCGCAGCGTGCCGTTCGCCTCTTCGCAGATCAGCCAGTCGTTGCGGTGGGCCGCCTGGATGGCGGCGTTGCGGATTTGGGCGATCGTCTTGTTGTTGGCTTCGCCGCTGAACTCCATGGGTTCGCGCTTGCTCGCGCAGCCGCTCACGAGAAGGGAGCCGGCCAGGACGGCGGCGAGGAAAAGTTTCGTCTTATTCACTGTCTTCTCTCAAAAAGTATGTTGCACAGTCTCAAGAAACGAGAGGCGTTTTACCGAGGTTCGGCTAGTATAGAAAAAATATAGGGAGAGAGGGAAGATCGGGAATCACCCGCAAACTTCTCGTGTCCGAGACGCATGTAGCAAAAAGCGCCGCTTCCCTCAGCAGGGCAAACGGCGCTTGGTGTCGTTTCAGACGAGGTGAGGCTTAGCGGACGCCCACGAGCTCCACGTCAAAGATGAGCGTGGCGTAGGGCGGGATGACGCCGGGGTAGCCGTCGGGGCCGTAGGCGAGGTTGTAGGGGATGCGAAGGACGCGCTTGCCGCCCACGCGCATGCCGCGGATGCCGTATTCCCAGCCCGGGATCACCATGCCGGCGCCGAGCGTGAATTCGATCGGTTCGCCGCGTTCCACGCTCGAATCAAAGACCGTGCCGTTGACGAGCTTGCCCGTGTAGTGCACGCTCACTTCCTTCCCGAAGACGGCTTCTTCGCCCGTCCCTTCGAGGATCTCTTCGACCACGAGTTCGCCCGGAGCGGGAACTTCTTCGGCGGCGAGAAGCTCCACGTCGAAGATGAGCGTGGCGTTCGGGGGAATCACGCCGCCCGCGCCGCGTTCGCCGTAGCCCAGGTGCGGCGGAATCGTGAGGGTGCGCTTGCCGCCCGTCTTCATGCCGGCGAAGCCCTGTTCCCACCCCTGAATCACGCGGCCTTCGCCGAGCGTGAAGGTGAAGGGCTGACCGCGCGTGACGCTCGAATCAAAGACGGTGCCGTCTTCGAGCTTGCCCGTGTAATGAACGGTGATGCGCATGCCGGGCTTGGCTTCGACGCCGTCGCCCACCAAAGTGTCGAGAATCTGCAGAGTATCAGTCATCTTGGTTTCGGATAGGGGAGGACGGCACTTCGTGAAGAGGCGCGTTTCCTCCGTGACAGAGAACAACCTGAAAATGGTAGCAGAGAACGTCCATGCGCCACGGGGAATTTTCCCGTGTCAGAAAAAATCCCCGCGGGCCCGAAGGCGGCGCGGGGAAAATTCCGAGGAGGCGCCCGGAGCGACCCCCTCAGGGAGACAACAAAACCGAATTACTTCTTGCGGATCGTGAAGTTGTGGCAGCTGTTGCACATGAGTTCGGGTTCCGCCTTGTCGGCCTTGTGGCAGTCCTGGCAGTTCACCGAACCGAGGTGCGAGCGGTGCGGGTTGGGCTCGAGCCCGGCCGTCTTCTTGGCGAGGTCTTCGTACGAGCCGTGGCACTTCATGCACTGGTCCTTCTTGACCCAGCCCGAAGCTTCGGGGAAGGAAGCGCCGTGAATTTCGGCGAGGGTCTTGCCGGCGGCGGCGTGCGCCGAGGCCGTGAAGGCAAGGCCGAGAGCGACCGCGAAAGCGGCGATAACGGTGTTTTTCATGATCAAAGTCTCCTAATGCGTCAGTTCTTCTTCGCGCGCTTGGCGAGTTCAGCGCCCGCGATGCGGCCGTAAACGAGCGCGGCACCGAGCTGCGCGCCGCCGGCGTAGTTGTGGAAGAAGATCCCGCCCGCGGAGTTGCCCGCCGCGTAGAGGCCGGGGATGCTTTCGCCGTCGAGATTCTGGATCTCGGCCTTGGCGTTGATGAGCGGACCGCCGAAGGTGGCCGTCATGCCGCCCTGGAAGGGAACCGCATAGAAGGGGGCCTTCTTGATCGGGTGCGGCTTCTTGTAGGTGCAGGGCGGATTCATCTGATCGAGCGTGCCCTTTTCGACGGCTTCGTTGTAAGCCTTGACGATGGCCGTGACGCGTTCGACCGGAAGCTTCACCTGCTTGCAGAGTTCTTCGATCGTGTCGGCCTTGCCGTACGGGTTGTTCAAGCGGTCAAACTTCGGAATCACCTTGTCGAGCACCGAGCAGTCGCTGTCGACGATCACCCAGGCGTAGTTGTCGAGCGTCTTCTGGGCGGTCGTGCGGGCCTTGATGACGTAGGTGTTGTTTTCGTCCATGTAGCGCTGGCCCGAGGTGTTGACCTGGACGCCGTAGCCCGAATTGAGGACGTCGGCGGGGTTCACGTGGGTCTTGCCGAGGATCGGGCCGCTGTGGAACTGGTCCATGTTCACGAACTTCGTGTAGAGCGGCATCGTGAGCGAGATGTTTTCGCCCGTCGTCGACTTCGAGCCGCGAAGCACCATGCGCGTGGCCCAGCCGCCGATGTAGCGGTCGACCATTTCGGGGTTGGCCGAGAAGCCGCCCGTGCAGATGCAGACGCCGCCCTTGGCGAGGAAGGACTTCTGGCCGTCCGGCGTGAGAACCTTCACGCCCGTCACGGCGAAGTGTTCGTCGTGGAGGAGTTCGATCGCCTTGTGCTGGAAGAGGATGTCGATGCCGCGCTTCTTGCAGGCTTCAAGGAGCTTTTCCACGAGGCGGCCGCCGCCCGTGATGCCTTCGCCGAGGACGCGGCAGGTGCGGCCCAGACGCGGATAGGGCATGGGACGGATCTTGCCGAACTTCACGCCGATGTCGGCTTCGAGCCAGTCGATGCCGGCGGAGATGTTGTCCGTGTAGACGCGGTTGAGGACCGGATCGCCCATCTGCTTGGAGACGTCCATCATCATCGCGTAGAAGGCTTCGGCCGTGTCGGTGATGCCCTGTTCCTTCTGGTGGCGCGTGCCCCAGCCGCAGACGGAGCCGAGCGCGAAGATGGCGTTGCCGTCGGGACGGTCCTTCTTTTCCATCACGGCGACGCGGATGCCGAGATCGTGGGCCGTGATCGCGGTGATGAGGCCGGCGGGACCGGCGCCGAGAACGACGGCGTCATAAGCGGTGGAAGCCTTGGGGGCTTCGGCGGCAGCGGCGTTGCGGGTGAGGCCGGCGCCGGCGATGCCCGCGGCCGTGCCGAAGAGCCCGGTCTTCAGGAGACCGCGGCGGGTGAGTTCCTTGGACATGAAGTTTTCCTCGTTGAGTCAGTCGGACCGTTTGATGGGGTCGGTCCGAGGAGAAACGTTTCGGGCGGCCGGGGCCGCCCGGTACGTTCTGAGTATCGAGGAGAAGCCTACGTACGTAGGTTTGCGAAAAATCAAGCCTCAGGGTGCTCTTCGGGTTTTACCTCATGCGGAAGCGGCAGCGTCACCGTGGCGGTGAGGCCGGGATCGGGGGCGTTCACGGAAAATTCGAGCTTGCCCGCGTGCTGCTCGAGAATCCCGCGGGCGATGCCGAGCCCAAGTCCGAGACCCTCGGGCTTTTCGCTCGAAACGGGCATCGTGAGGCGTTTGCGGGCCTCTTCATCGAGGACGGGACCGTTGTCGCGCACGTCGATCGCCACCTGGCGGTCGTCGCGCCGCACGATGATCGAGATCTGCGGGTTCGGTCCCTTCATCGCCGCTTCTCGCGCGTTTTTGAGAAGGTTCACGAAGACGAGCTCGATTTCCAGCGCGGAGACGGACACGACGGCGTCCACGTCTCCGGAGATCGTGAGGGGGACGGGCGCCTTGGCGCCGCTCTGAAAATGCGAGACGGCGTTTTGCAGGATTTCCGAGAGCGGCGTTTCCTTTCTCTCCGCGCGGCGGTTTCTCGCATAGGCGCGCACGCGCTCGACGATTTCCTTGGCGCGCGTCGCCTCGTCGGCGATCGCGTCGGCCGCCTCGGTCACTTCGGGCGAGGGATTCGTGCGGGCGAGAAGCTTGACGAGCCCCCTCGCATAGAGGCGGATCGCGGCGAGCGGCTGATGGAGTTCGTGCGCGAGCATGCTCGAGAGCTGGCTCACCATGGTGTTGCGTTCGAGAAAAAGCAGGCGGCGCTCCTGTTCGGCTTCCTTTTGGGCGAGACGACGCACTTCGAGCGTGCGCTTTTCAAGGAGCCGCTTCGTGTTTTCGAACTGCCAGAGAAAAAGGAGGGCCGCCCCCAGGAACATCAGGATGAAGGGGAAGTATTCGGCGAGAAAGCGCTTCCAGACGGGCTCCCTCAGGTAGCGGTACGGTCCGGTCTTAAGCGCCCGGAAAAGCTTGTCGATCGAGAGATAGTCGGTCGCGACCGCCCAGCTGCGGCCCCGTTCGGTCGGGGACATGCGCAAAAAGGCGAGCGTCGTCGCCGTCACGGCTTCGGGCGTTACGTGGGGTAGCGCCGCGAGCGTGTGCGCGGGATAGAGGTCGGTCGAGTGCACGCAGGCGCTCCTGCTTTCCTTGGGCGCGAGAATCCGAAGGTCGTCCGCCGCGCTCGGGTCCTTCTGCAGGATTTCTTCCCAGGCGCAAAGACGCAGGATCCCGACGTCCGCAAAGCCGTAGTAGACGCGCCTTGCGATTTCGTGCGAGGCGTTTTGCGCCCCGATGAAGGTGCGCGACGAGAAGAAATGGTCCGGATCGTTTCCCGCGAGCGCAATTTCGCCCATGGCGATCATATAGCCCGAAAAGCCCGAGGGACGGTTGGCGACGAGGTGTTTTCCCGCCAAGTCGGAGAGCGTCTGCAGATCCTCTCGGTCGCGGCGCACGAGAAAGGCGGAGCCTTCGTTTTGGTTGGCGTTGACGGCTCCCGGTCCCAGAGTCGTGACGAGGGGCTTCGCGCCCGCGTCGGCGAGGCGAACGACGAGCCCGGCGCTTCCCAACACGAGGTCCACGCGCCCTTCGCGCGCGGCGCGCTCGAGTTCGGGCACCGGCATCGAGCGAAATTCCAGATCGTATTCGTCGGCAAGCGGTGCCGCCGCCCGATGAAGCGCTTCCGTGATGTCGCGGCCGTCTTCGGAAAGCGCGAACTCCGTCACGCCCACGATGAGGTTGGGCCGCTCGGGCGAAGGAACGGCCGGGGCGTTCGTCGCCATGAGGAAGACCGAGAGCCCGAGGGCGAGGAGCGTGTGCGCGTTCATTGCCCCTCCGAGACGAGACGCAGGATTTCCGCCACTTCGCGGGGCGTGCGCACGCCGAGCTTACGCAGGAGATTCGCGCGGTGGACGTCCACCGTTCGGGGAGAGACCCCGAAGCGCTCGGCGATGACGCGCGTGACGAGCCCTTCCGCGACGAGTTTTGCCACGCGCATTTCGCGCTCGGTGAGCGTCTCCCAACGCGCGCGGGCCTCTTCTTCTCCGGGGCCCCCGCGAAGTCTTTCGTGGTGCATGCGGCAGGCCTTTTCCACGGCGCGCAAAAGACGCTCTTCGTCGACGGGCTTCTGAAGAAAATCGACCGCGCCCTCAAGGACGGCGTAGACCGCCGTGTCGATGTCGCCGTGGGCCGAGAGAAAGATTACGGGAAGGACGTTTTCCTCGACTTTCAACTGATGCTGCAGGTCGGTGCCCGTGGCGCCCGGCATCTTGAGGTCGAGCACGAGACAGCCCGGCACCTTCGGGTCGTCGCCCTCGAGAAAGGAGAAGGGGCCGTCATAGGAAACGCTCTTCCAGCCCTCCACCTTCAGAAAGAAGGTGAGGGCGCGGCGCAGGGCCGGATCGTCGTCGACGATCCGAACGAGCGACGTCTCCTGCAGTCTTTCCTTCGTGAGCGTCATGCTTCGTTTCCTCCTCAGAGGACGGTGACGACGTCGTTCAAGGCAAAGCGCGACTTCGGGCGCGAGGCGTTGCGGTCGTCGCTTGCGCGGTAGCCGACCGAAACGCCCACGACCGTGTGGAAGCCTTCCTTCTCAAACCCGAAGATCCGGTCGACTTCCTCCATCACGAGGCCGCCGAGGCAGGTGGCGTCAAGCCCCATTCCCGCAACGGAGGTGAGGAAGGACCCCATGGCGAGCATCACCTGCTCGTGCGTCCAGAGGCGCGTCGACTCGGGCGTGCGGCAGTATGCCTCGACCCCCGCCTTGCGGAAGGCGTAGAGCTTCTCGACGTCGGCCGCTGAATCGTAGCGGCCGTCTTGGGTTTCCTTGGCGAAGAGCTTCTTCAAGTGCTCTTCGTCGAGGCGGTTCTTCGCCAAAAAGAGAATGATGAGGGGCGCGTGTTCGACGCGCTCGAGGTTGAAGTCCTTCACGGCGGGCATAAGCCGGGCCTTCGCCTTGGGCGTCGCGAGAAAGACGAAACGCCAGGGCTGGATGTTTACGGACGAGGCGGAGAGCCGAAGAATTTCGGCGAGCTGTCCGAGGACCTCCGGAGCGATGCCTCGGTTCGGGTCGTAGTGTTTGCAGGTGTAGCGCGTGCGGGCGAGTTCGAGCATGTCCATGAAGGGCTCCTCAAAACAAAGTCTGTCGAAAGAATTTGTACCACGAACGCCCGTCCGACGCTGAAGAAAAGAGGTTGGTCCGCCCTTTCGGACGCTTTCCGGGCCGCTTCGCTTGACGGACGGAGCGGAATTTCGTAGTTTTTTCTCACACCCCCATTTTGAGGAGAATCGTCTTGACCCATATTCGTTTTCAGAAGACCGTCCGTTCCGCCTTCCTGGCGGCGAGCTTCACCGCGCTCCTCGCGGGCTGCGGCTCGATGAATCTCGGCGGCGCAGAAGAACAAACCGACGCCGCCAAGGAAGCGTCCGCGCAAACCCAAGCGGCGCAGTCTTCGCCCAATACGATGACCGTTGCGGCGGCCGAGCGCAAGAACGTGCTCGTCTGCGTCGTGCAGGATCCC
The DNA here is from genome assembly GCA_949282745.1 of uncultured Sutterella sp. Taxonomy (GTDB): domain Bacteria; phylum Pseudomonadota; class Gammaproteobacteria; order Burkholderiales; family Burkholderiaceae_F; genus Sutterella. The sequence goes on from CASDQM010000031.1 coordinate 17,620, forward strand.
AAGCAAAACGTCGAGGCGCTCGAGCGCGCCGTCGTCGAGGGCGTCAAGGCGACGGGCGTCTCCGTGCGCGTCGTGAAGGCGGGCGACAACGTCTCCGCCTGCAAGGGCCTTCTCACCTACGGCGTCGCCGCCAAGGACGGAAAGCTCACCGGCATGGTCTATCAGATGAACGAAGGCAACAAGCTTGCGCTTCGCGCCACCGGCCCCGCAAAGGACGGAAAGATGACGCTCCATCAGGCGGCCTCCTACGCGGCCAACTTCGTGCTCTATTGGCTCAATCCCAAGCCCGCGCAGGAGAAGCCTGCGGCGGAACAGAAGCCCGCGTCCTGAAGCGTCGGGAAGCAAGTTGGGTGACCGTCGCTTTTCTTCGGTCGCCCGGTGCCGTCACCAGATCTCTTTGCCGACGGGGTGGTCCTCGTCGACTTGGTGGAGATTTTCCGGCGCGATCCCTTCCGCCAGTTGGGAAAGTGAAAATTTTGGCAAGGGTGTGATCCGTTTGAGGATCCACCCTTGTTCGATTTTTTCGATGCTCACTTTGGATCCTTCGCAGAGGTCGAGGTCTTCCACGAGCGTCGCGGGCAGACGGACAGCCAGATCGTCTCCCCATTTTTCGACCGTGAGTTCCATGATCCGCTCCTTGGATGTTCTGATTCCCGAGGACATTATGATCGTGCACATCAACTTTTGCCGTCCTCGGGGGATTGACCTGCAAAGCCTTTCGAAAAATTCGTGTGACGAAAAAAGGGAGAGGTTTCGGCCTCTCCCTTCGTTTTGGGCGGATAGGACTTCGAACGTTAGTGATCCGACTTGATGCCGGCGCCGCACATCGTGATGACGGTGTCGGGCGTCGGTCCGTAGAGTTCGCAGTAGTGACGATAGGCGGCGAGGTTCGCGGCCGTCGTGTGTTCGCAGTAGACGCCGCGAAGCGCCAGGTCGCGGCGCGCCTCAAGGATCTTCTCTTCGGGAGCCGTCACGAAGCGGATGCCGTGGCGGCGGGCCATGTCGAGGATTTCACGGCCGCGCATCGGAACGCCGATCGCGATCCCTTCGGCCATGGTGGGTTCGGGCGTGATGCGCACGGGGTCTTCGGAACCCGCTTCCACGGCGCGCGCGAGCGGGTCGCAGCGTTCGCTCTGGAGCGCAATGATCTGCGGGAAGTGGTCGATCGCGCCCGAGGCCTCGAGGTGTTCGAGGGCCTTGACCGCACCGATGAAGAGCGTGCCGTTTCCGACCGGAATCACGAGGTGTTCGGGCATGCGTCCGAGTTGTTCGAAGATTTCGTAGACGTAGCACTTCATCCCTTCGTAGAAGAAGGGGTTGTAGACGTGGTTCGCATAGTAGGCGCCCTCGTCCTTCACCTTGGCGCGGCATACGTCGGCGCAGTGGTCGCGCGTGCCCGGAACGACGTTCGCCACGGCGCCGTGCGACTCGATCATGCGGATTTTCGAGGGGCTCGTGCCTTCGGGAACGAAGATTTCGCAGCGGATCCCCGCGCGTGCGGCATAGGCCGCGACGGCGTTTCCGGCGTTGCCGCTCGAATCCTGCACGCAAGAGGTGACGCCGATCGTCTTCATGTGGGCGACCAAGGTCGCCGCGCCGCGGTCCTTGAAGGAGAGCGTCGGCATCGTGTAGTCCATCTTGAGCAGGACGTCGTCGTCAAAGCGAACAAGCGGCGTCAAACCTTCGCCCATGGTGACGTCGCGCCAGGCGTCGCCCTCGAGCGCGAGAAATTCACGGTAGCGGAACTGACTCCAGGTCTTGCGGTCGATTTTGGCTTCGTCCCACTTCGGGGGCGTGAAGTCGAGTTCAAAGAGGCCGCCGCACTCGCAGGCGGGCGAGAGGGTGGTGACGGGCGTGCGCTTGCCGCACTTCGTGCAGACAAAGGAGAGTTCGCTCATTCGGGCATCTCCGCAATGGCTTCGATTTCGACGAGACAGCCGAAATGGAGTTCCGTCGTCGAGACGACGACGCGGCCGGGCTTGTGTTCGCCGAAGAATTCGGCGTAGACCTCGTTGATCGGTCCCCAGTACTTCACGTCGGGGGTGTAGACGCGGCAGAAGACGACGTCGTTGCGCGTCACGCCCGCTTCCTTCAGAACGCGGTCGACGTTGTCGAGGGCGAGACGCGTGTGGTCCTTGATGTCGCCCTTGGCGACCTCGCGCGTGTCGGGGTCGATCGAGAGCTGACCCGAAACGTAGAGCATGCCCTTCGAGATCACGCCCGCGGTGTAGTGGCCCTTGTTTTCTCCGCGGAAGGGAGGACGAACGAATTCCATGAGACTCTCCTTTTGGCAATGCGCCCGGTTGACGGAGGGCGCAAAAAAAAGTGCGCCGCACGCTTTTCGCATGCGACGCACCCATTGTAGCGACGCTTTAGGCCGGAACGAAAGCCTTGACGGCCGCGGCCTCGGCTTCGAGGTCGGCGACGTTCTTGGCGATCCCCGCGCGGATGTCGTCGGTGAGCGGAAGATCCTTCACGATTTCATAGCCGCCGTCCTTCGTGATGCAGGGGAAGCCGAAGACGAGTCCTTCGGGAACGCCGTAGGAGCCGTCGGAGGGAACGCCCATCGTCACCCATTCGCCGTTGGAGCCCAGCGCCCAGTCGCGCATGTGGTCGATCGCGGCGGAGGCGGCGGACGCGGCCGAACTCGCCCCGCGGGCCTGGATGATGGCGCTCCCGCGCTTGGCGACGGTCGGCATGAAGTCGTTCTTCACCCAGGCGTCGTCGACGAGTTCGAGGGCGGGACGGCCCGCGACGGTCGCGTGCGTGATGTCGGAGACCATGGTCGGCGCGTGGTTCCCCCAGACGCAGAGGTGACGGATGTCGGTCACGTGCGAGCCGGTCTTTTGCGCGAGCTGCGAGAGCGCGCGGTTCTGATCGAGGCGCAGGAGGGCCGAGAAGGCCGTGCGCGGCAGATCCGGGGCGTTGAGCATCGCGATGCGGGCGTTCGTGTTGCAGGGGTTGCCGACGACGAGCACCTTGACGTTGCGCGAGGCGGCTTCGTTCAGGGCGCGGCCCTGCGTTTCAAAGATCGAGGCGTTCGCTTCGAGGAGGTCGGCGCGCTCCATGCCGGGGCCGCGCGGACGCGCACCGATCAGGAAGACGTATTCGGCGCCGTCGAAGGCTTCAGCGGGATCGCGAACGGCCTTCATTTCGGCGAGCGTCGGGAAGGCGCAGTCGTCCAATTCCATCATGACGCCCTTGAGCGCAGCCGAGCTCGTCGGGTTGGGGCGCTCCAGGAGCGTCAGCGACACGGGCTGATTGGGGCCGAGCATGGCGCCCGAAGCGAGGCGAAAGAGAATCGAGTAGCCGATCTGACCGGCCGGGCCGGTGACGGCGATGCGAACGGGTTGCTTCATTTTTTCTCTCCTGAAGAAAATCGGGTTATTCGCACTCGGCGGCGTGAAGCTTCACGACGAGCTGTCGGAATAGCGGCGCCTTCGCGGGCGTGCGGCGGTCGTCGTAGTGCGTGTGCAGAAGGTCGTGCGCGAGGCGGCTCCCGGGAGTGCCGAGATACTCGCGGTAGAGGCGCGCGACGTTGGGGTTTTCGTGCGAAGACTTCACCGTCATGGCGGCGTCCTCGTCGTAAACCGCTTCCTGACGAACGGGGAGCGTGCGGGTCCAGGCGGGACCGCGGCTCGTGCCGCCCCCGCCGATGCAGCCGCCCGGACAGGCCATCACTTCTACGAAATGGTAGGGGGAACGGCCTTCGCGCACAAGTTTCAGAATGCGGTCCGCCTCGCGGATGCCGTAGACGACGGCGACGCGAAGCTTGCCGAATTCGTCCGTTTCAACGGTCGCTTCCCTGGCGTTTTTGAGGCCGCGCACGGGCTCGAACGCGAGGTGCGCCGTGCGGGGGCCGCCCGTGAGCGCGCAGACCGTGCGAAGGGCCGCCTCCATGACGCCGCCCGTCGTCGCAAAGAGCTGCGCGGCGCCGGTCGCTTCCGTCATGAAGGGCGAATCGAAGTGCGCGGGCTTGACCGTCTCCGGTGTCAGACCGTTGCGCTGGAAAAGCGTCGCAAGTTCGCGCACCGTGAGAACGAGGTCCACGTCGGGAATGCCGTCGCGCGAGAGCGCCGGACGCGCGGCCTCGTCCTTCTTCGCCGTGCAGGGCATGATCGAAATCACGCGGATGCGTTCCTTGTCGATTTTGAGCGCGCGCGGAAGCCAGGTCTTCGCGAGCGCCCCGAAGATCCCTTGGGGCGAGCGCGTGGTCGAGATGTGGTCGATCAAGTCCGCGGCCGACTTTTCCACGTGGTTGATCCAGCCCGGACAGCACGAGGTGAACATTGTGTCGGGGCGGTCGAGCCGGTTGTCGCGCTTCATTTGTTCAAGGCGCTCGATGAGTTCGGTGCCTTCCTCGAGAATCGTCACGTCGGCCGACCAGCGTGTGTCGCAGACAAGGTCGGCGCCGAGCTTCTTGAGGCCCGCGACGAGGAAGCCTTCGAGATTCTCGCCCGCGGGAAGCCCCATGGCTTCGCCGATCGTAAAGCGCACGGCCGGGGCCATCTGCACGACGGTCGTGACGGACGGGTCTTCAAAGAGTTCGAGCGCGCGCTCGCACTGATCCTTGACGGCGATCGCGCCCGTCGGACAGACGAGCGAACACTGGCCGCACTGAATGCAGCGGTCGGACGCGCCCCAGGGCGTGCCGTCAAAGCCGACGGCGGCCTGGGTTCCGAAGCCTTCGAGCGTGATGGCGCCGACGCCGTGCACCTGTCGGCAGACTTCAAGACAGCGAAGACAGCGGATGCACTTGTCGGGCGTGAAGGTGAGGGCGGGAGCCGACGCGTCGGTGCCGTGACGGTTCACAAAGCGACCCGAGAGGCTCGAGACGTCGAGCCCCACGGTCTTTGCGACCGTCTGGAGTTCGCAGTCGCCGTGGCGCGGACATTCGGAGCAGCGCTCGCAGTGGTCGGCAAAAAGGAGTTCCGCCTGGAGCTTTCGCATGGAACGCAGCTGCGCGCCCGTCGTGCGCACGCGAAGGCCTTCCTTCATGCGCGTGTCGCAGGCCGTGACGGTGCGGGTGCGGTCCTTCTCCACGATTTCCACGAGACACATGCGGCAGGTCCCGGGGCGGTGGTGAAGCGCCGCGAATTCGCAGAGCGTCGGAATGAAGACCCCTTCGCGACGGGCGACCTCGAGAATCGTTTCGCCTTCGGTGAAGCGGACGGGGACGTCGTTCAAAAATGCTTTCATCTTCTTCTCCCCGATCAGTCTTCAAGTTCGCTCTTGCCCGGAATGGGACGAAGCGTGGACACGGCAAAGATTCGGTAGCAGCGCATGCAGCGCGAAGCTTCCGTGAGGGCGTCGTCGTGCGAAAGGCCGTGTTCGGCCTCCTCCCACGAGGACTTGCGAACGTCGGCCGCAAGATGCGTCTGCTTCTGGCGGGGTACGAGCGGCACTTCGCGGTGCGGCTTTTCGCCCTCGAGCAACTTCGCTTCGCGGATCATGGCGCTCATCCGCTGGCGCGGAATGAAGCCCGTCGCGTGCGTCATGAGGTATTCGTGAATCGAGTTCGCGGCGATTTCGCCCTGGGCCATGCCCCAGATGAGGCTCGTCGGGCCCGCGGCGGCGTCGCCGCCTGCGAAGACACCTTCGCGACTCGTCTCGAGCGCGTCGTTCACGACGATCGTCCCGCGGCGGGAGAGCTCGATCCCGTCCGCTTCGCAGAAGACCGACGTGTCGGTCTTCTGGCCGATTGCGGCGATCACGGTGCTGCAGGGAACGACGAATTCGCTTCCTTCGATGGGCTTCACCGAGCGGCGGCCCGAAGCGTCGGGTTCGCCTTCGCGCATGCGGATGAGCTTGATCCCGGTGACGCGGCCCTCTTCGGTGAGGATTTCTACGGGCGCCGTGAGGAAGTCGAAGTCGATGTCCTCTTCCATGGCGGCGGTGATTTCTTCCGGATCGGCCGGGGCCGAAAGGCGCGTGCGGCGGTAGGAAACCGTGATTTTGCCCGCGCCCTTCAGAAGGCGGCGCGCCGTGCGGCAGCAGTCCATGGCGACGTTCCCGCAGCCCACGACCACGATGTCGCCCTCGAGCGTCGGCGTTTCGCCGCGCGTCTGCGCGTGTTCGACGTCGACCAAAAAGTCGAGACCCTTGAGATAGCCCTTGGCCGTGGTGTCTTCACCGGGAAGGCCCAGATACTGCCCAAGGGCACAGCCGATCCCGAGGAAGACCGCCTTGTAGCCGCGGTGAAAGAGTTCGTCGATCGTGAAGTCGCGCCCGAAGGCCTGCCCGAACTTATAGTTGCCGCCCAGACGCGTGATCACGTCCGTCTCGGTTTCGAGAAGCTTGTTGGGGAGGCGGTAGGCGGGAATGCCGATGCGCGCCATCCCGCCCGCGTGGGCTTCCTGCTCGAAGATGTCGACGCGGTAGCCGCGGCGAAGCAGATGGTAGGCGCAGTTGATCCCCGCGGGACCCGCGCCCACGATCGCGACCGAGGTGGAAACGGGGGAGACCGGACGTTCTTCCTTCGGGAAGAAGTCTTCGATCGCGGCGCCCGCTTCGTCGGCCGCGTGGCGCTTCAGCTCCTTGATCCCGACCGCCGTGTCGATCTGGTTGCGAAGACACGCCTTTTCGCAGGGACGAACGCAGACGCGCCCGCAGGATCCGACGAGCGGATAGTGGCGTAGCAGAACGGTCGTCGCGAGTTCGGGGTGACCGTCGCGGATGTAGTCGATGTAGCGCGGAATGTTGACGTGCGAGGGGCACGCTTCGATGCAGGGAGCGGTCGCGACGGCGTAGAAGTCGCGCGTCGTCTCGGGCATCGCAGGGGCCCGGCGCAGCATTTCGGGGAAGTATTCAAGAGCGCCCCAAAGCGGTTCGGGAGACGTCTGGCCGATCCCGCAGAGACTCGTCTCGCGCATCTGCACGAGGATCGCGCGGATGCGGTCCCAGTCGACCGATTCGCCTTCGCCGCGGGCGGCCTTCTCGAGCGCCTCGTCGATGAGGATCGTCCCCATGCGGCAGGGCGTGCAGCGTCCGCAGGAGAGGCTCTCGGCGCGCGCGTAGTACTGACGCAGAAATTCCGCGAGCGTCACGCGCATGTCGAACATCAGAAAGCCCTGCGGACCCGCGAAGCCCGCCACGGGGTTTCCTTGATTGAAGGTGAGAAGCGTCTCGAGGGGGAGCTCGCTTTGCGCGCCGTCGGGGGCGCGGCGACGGTAGTCGTACACCTTCCCCTTCCAAACGCCGTAGATGAGTTCGTCCATACAGGTCTTCCTTGGCGGTCCGATGGTTCTGCCGTCCCCTCCGTACGCGGACGGAGGGGAGATAGAAATTTTTATCTATAGAATAAATTCTATTCTAATGGAAAATTTTCTATTGCGGAAGCGCGACGCTTCCGCGTCGAAAATTTTCCGAAGCCCGAAGAGTCTAGCGGGGAGCGCGGATTTTGTCGAGCTTCTTTTTCACCGATCTTCTCGTCTTTGTGACGGATCCTTCGGGAGGAGGGGCGGGATCAAAGTCGAAAGGAAGCCATCCCGCAAAATCGGCTAGACTTGAGAAAACGGACATAGAAAAAACTCTAGATCCGAGAGACGTCATGCATCCGATTCTTCTTTCCTACGTTCCCGTCGCCGACATGGTTGCGCGCACCTTCGGCGAAGACTGCGAAGTGCTCCTTCACGACCTCACGACGCCGCAGCACTCGATTGTGCACGCCGCCAACAACCGCGTGACCGGCCGGCGCATCGGCGAGAGCTTCCGCAATCTCGTGCAGAAGGCTCTCTTCAGCGGAGACCGAGGGGAGGGAGAGGACTTCGTCGCGAACTACTACTACGAGCACGAGGGCCGTCTCATCCGCTCCTCGAGCCTCCTGATCCGCGACGAAAAGGGTGTGCTCATCGGCGCGATGTGCATCAACGTCGACTGCACGCACCTGCGCGAGAACATGCGCTGGCTCTCCCGCGCGATGCCCGACTTCGACGAGGCGGGGCTCGCCCGGGCCTCCGCCCGCAAGACGGAGGCGCCCGTCGAAGGCGACCGCAACGTTCAGAAGATGGTCTACGACCTCATCGACAAGATCCTCGACGAAGCGCGCGACACCGACACCAAGGAACGCCGCATCGAGGTGATCCGCTTCATGAACGAGCGCGGGATCTTTCTCATGAAGGGGGCGCTCGAGCGCGTCGCGGACCGCCTCGGGATCTCGAAGGTGACGGTCTACAGCTACCTCGACGAAGTGCGGAAGAAATAAGAGACCTTCGCGAATCGGCCCGCCTCCGGCACATTCCGGAAGCGGGCCTCTTTTTCTTTTTGCGGGCCGATCTTGCCCGCGGGACGGTGCTGGAAGCGGACTTATCGGCCGGCCAAAACCTTCGCGAAGGCTTCGGCCGCGTACTCGACGTTGCCGTGATTGAGCCCCGCCACGCAGATGCGGCCGTTCGCGACGCCGTAGACGGCGTACTTGTCGCGAAGTTCCTGCATCATTTCCTTCGTGAGGCCCGTGAAGGAGAACATCCCCTTTTGTCCGACGACAAAGGAAAGGTCCACGCCGTGGCGTTCGCCCGCCTCGGCAAAGAGCCGGCGCATGAGGACCATGCGTTCGCGCATTTCGTCGACTTCAAGCCGCCAGCGGGCTTCGAGTTCGGGATCGGCGAGGACTTCCGCGACGACGGCGCCCGCGAACTTCGGCGGATTGGAGTACGAGGAACGAACAAGGCTCTTCAGGATCGATTCGACCGTGCGCTTTTCCTCGTTCGAGCGCGTGAGGACATGAAGCGCCCCGGCGCGCTGGCCGTAGAGCGCAAAGTTCTTGGAAGAGGAGGCCGCAACGAGGGTCGCGACGCCTTCGTCCGCAAAGAGGCGCGGCGCGTAGCCGTCTTCCTCGAGCCCGTCGCCCAAGCCCTGATAGGCGATGTCGAGAAGCGGCACGAGGTTTCGTTCCTTCACGATCTTCACGACTTCGGCCCAGGCGTCCTTGGGAAGGTCCACGCCCGTCGGGTTGTGGCAGCACGCGTGGATGAGGACCATCGTGTTGGCGGGAAGGGTCGAAAGCGCCGAGCGCATGCCGTCGAAGCGAAGCCCGCCCTTGGTGCGGTTGTAGTAAGGGTAGGTGGCGACCTCAAGCCCGGCGAGCTTGAAGATCGCGATGTGGTTCCCCCAGGTGGGGTCCGACACGACGACGAGTTTGACGCCGAGGACGTTTTTCGCAAAGAGCGCGGCGAGATAGAGCGCGCCCGTCCCGCCGATCGTCTGCACGGTGGCGGCGGTCTCGGAGAGGAGAGGCGCCCGTTCGGAACCGAAGAGAAGACGGCGCACGCCCTCGTTGTAGGCGGGCAGGCCCGACATCGGGATGTAGGCGTGGGGTTCGCGGCGCGCCAGAACGCGCTTCGTCGCTTCCTCCACGGTCGGAAGAAGCGGCATCACGCCCGCGTCCGTGAGGTAGGCGCCCACCGTGAGGTTCACCTTTTCGGGGCGTTCGTCCTTCTGAAAGACTTCGTTGAGCCCGAGGATGGGATCGTCGGGCCGGGGCTGAAGTTGAGAAAAAAGTTCGTTTTGCATGAAAGCCGTCCTCGTCGTTCAGAGTGAAAGTTCCTCCACTATACGGCGGGGCGGAAACGGGCGGGGCGCCGCGCAAAAGAAATTTCTGCTTTTGCGCGACTTCTCAAAGAAACTCAGGCGTTTCGCCTACGGCATTCTTATGATCCGCGTGGGAGAAGACGTCGGCGACTTTACGCCGCGGGTTCGAGCACCTTGATGATCTCCGCCTCGATCGCAAGAAGCGTCGCTTCGTCGCGCAGGACCGGCCCGTCGATCAGGAAGACGTCTTCGACGCGCTCGCCGAGCGTCGTGATCTTCGCCGTCTGCAGGTTGATGTTGTGCCGCGCGAGGATGTCGGAGATGTCGTAGACGAGTCCGAGGCGGTCCGTGCAGATGACGTTCAAAAGCCAGGCCTTTCCGGAAGCGGTCGGGACGATCGTCACCATGGGGCGCGTCGGGAAGTGGCGCGAGCGGCGCGAGAGCTTTCCGCGGCGGGGCTTCGGAACGGGGTTTTCAACGTTGAGCGCATCGGGGAGTTCGCGCTCGATCTTTCGGGCGGTGCGCTCGGGCGTGTCGTGCTCGAAGGGGTCCGTCACGAGGAGCGTGTCGAGCGCCCAGCCGTGCTGCGTCGTGTGGATGCGCGCGTCCATGATCGAGAGGCTCTTCGCGCCGAAATAGGCGACCATGCGAAGGAAAAGGTCCTTCTGGTCGGGCGTGTAGACGAGTACCTGCAGGCCCCCGAGGGTCGGGTGTTCGCGCACGCGCACCAAGGGCGTGCGGTCTTCAAGGTGCCCCGCCGTCGAGAGGGCGTGCCAGACGATGTCGTCCGTCGTGTTGCGAAGGAAGTAGACGACGTCGAGCTCGCGCCAGAGCGCGTCGCGCTCGGCTTCGGAGAGCTTTCCTTCGAGCCTTGCGCAGACTTCGCGGCGACGTTCGAGCACGGCCGTCTTCGGCGTCACCCAGGTCCCCTTGAGGCGCGAGAGCGTCGTGCGGTAGAGCGCTTCGAGAAGCTGCGCCTTCCAGGGATTCCACACCTTGGGGCTCGTCGCGCGGATGTCGGCGACCGTGAGGAGATAGAGGGCGTCGAGCCGCTCCTTCGTCTTCACGACCTTCGCGAAGCCGTCGATCACCTGCGGGTCGGAAATGTCGCGCTTTTGCGCCGTGAGGCTCATCGTGAGGTGTTCGCGCACGAGAAAGCACATGAAGTCGATGTCTTCCTCGGCGAAGTGCATGGAGCGCGCCCAGGCTTCGAGGCGCTTCGCCCCGATTTCCTCGTGGCGACCTCCGAGTCCCTTGCCGATGTCGTGAAAGAGCCCTGCGATAAGGAGGCGCCAGTTCCGGTCGAGCCCCGCCATGATGTCCGAGCAGAAGGGATATTCGTGCGCGAAGTCGCTTCGCGCAAAGCGCCGGATGTTCCGGACGACGCGAAGCGTGTGCTGATCGACCGTGAAGATGTGGTAGAGGTCGTGCTGCATCTGCCCGACGATGTGCCGGAAGGGAAGGAGATAGCGCCCGAGAATCCCCCAGAGGTTCATTTGCTTCAGGGCGTGGTAGGTGCCGCGGGGAAGTTGCAGGATCTTGAGAAAGGTCTCGTGGTTTTTCGGATCGTTTCGGAAATCGTCGTCGATCCCGAGGGACGCGTGCCAGAGGGCGCGCAGAAGGCGCGTCGACATGCGCTTCAATTCCATGTGCTCGGCAAAGACGAGGAAGGTCTCGAGCATGGCGCTCGGGCGCTTTTCAAAGAGCTTCGGGTCGTCGATGTCCATTTCGTCGCTGCGGGCCGTAAAGCCCGGCGCGATCGGAAGGACCTTGGCGCCCGTCATGTCGCCAAGGAGCCGGTCGGAGAGCGCGTAGAGCTGCAGCTGCGACATCTGCACGACCTGCTGGGCGTTTCGGTAATAGGCCTTCATAAGGCGTTCGGACGCGCGCATGGGACCCGCGGGAAGCCAGCCGAGGCGTTGCGCGAGCGCTTCCTGCAGGTCGAAGATCAGACGGTCTTCGTGGCGCTTCGCGCAGAGGTGCAGGTTGATGCGAAGGTGGCTGAGAAAATCGTGGACGCGGTAGAGCGTCTCGACTTCCTCTTCGGAGAGAAGCCCCGACTTCGCGAGGTCGCGAAAGTCGGTCGCGATGTGCGCGGCCTTCGCGCACCAGAGAAAGACCTGAATGTCGCGCAGGCCCCCGGGGCTCTCCTTGATGTTGGGTTCGAGCGAGTAGGGAGTGTCTTCGTGCCGCTGGTGACGCCGCGCGAGTTCGAGCATCTTCTTCTGAAAGTAGTCCTTGGCGTCGAGCTGCGCGTGAAAGCGCTCGAGCGCCCGCGTGAGAAGCGCTTCGTCACCGCTCAGAAGGCGCTCTTCAAGGTAGGTCGTCGCGACCGACACGTCGCGCGCGGCCTCTTCAAGAAAGGCCGTCTCGCTTCGTACCGCGGCGCCCACGGGGAGACCGAAATTCCAGAGTTCCGCAAGGAAATTCGAAATGCGCTCTCCGAGCGCCGCATCGTCCGCGAGCTTGTCCTCCATGAGAATGAGGAGGTCAATGTCGGAATAGGGATAGAGTTCTTCACGCCCGCAGCCGCCCACGGCGACCAGGGCAAAGCCTTCGTGCGGGAGGTCGAAAAGGTCGGCGAGCGCCGTCAGAGCGCGGTCGAGCGCACGGCTGTGGTCGCGCAGGAAGTCGCCCGCGTGCGGGGCGCGTTCGTAACGGTCGACGAGGACTTCGCGCTCGGCGCGGAATTGCTCGATGATGGAGGCGGCATCGGTCATGCGTCTGCAGGGCGGGGAGCGGCGCTCGGAGGCGCCGCACCTTTCCGCCTTCTTGTGGTTGTCGGTTTGAATGAGAAGAAAGGAGGCTCTCGGACGAGCGGAGGCGGTCCTTTTCCAGTGTTAGAAGCAGTCTATAGCGCTTGACGCGCACTGTGGTCGGTTCGCCTCGAAAAGGAGGAAAACCGTCCGGAGACGCCGAAGAAAGGCGCATTCTCGAGCGCCCGGTCGGGTTCGGGAACATGACGGGCTGGGGCGAAGCGGGCTTCATGGAGCGCTTCGGCGTCCCCGCCGTCTACTTCGGGCCGGGCGACCCGAAGTTCTCCCACACGCCCGAGGAGCGTTGCCTCACCGCCCGCATCCGCGAGGCGGAAGCGGTCTTCCTTTCTCTGGCCGAATCCTGGCTCGCGGACGGTAGGGGTTGACGACTCAGCGCGTACGCCGCCCCGCCTCTTCGCGGGCGGCGGCGTCGACCGCGGCGATCAGGGCCGGGTCGTTGAAGGGTACGTGCACCGAGGCGAATCGGTCAAAGGGTGCGATGCCGTACTGCGCGAGAACGTCCCGCGCCCACTTGTCGCTCGGCATCACCTTGCGGGCCGAGAGTCCCCCGTGAAGGGTGCGCGCGGAAGCCACCCCTTCAGGGAAGGCACGGCATTCCGGGAAGGCTTCGAGAAGACGCGAAACATAGCGGCGCAGGTCTTCGAGCGTGCAGTTGGAGACGCCGCCCTTGGTGACGGGACGCGTGTAGCGGCACATCGGACGCCCGTTGGGCGCGCGCCCGCTCACGACGATCGGCTCGTTGCCGGGGTGCCCGATCGTAAGAAGCGAAGCGTCCTCCCTGCGGATTTCGGCGAAGAACCCCACGAGCGACGGATGCGTTTTGCGCAGAATCGCCGTGAAGCGCGAACACTCCGGAACAAAGAAGAAAATCGCCCCGTCGCCGCTGGTGGCGGCGAGGAGGTCCGCCGCATAGGCGTTGAAGACGTCGTCGTCGGTCTGGGCGCGAAGCACCACGGCGTCGCGCTCGTAAATGAGAACGCCAACGCCCCGGTCGCTCGCCGGAACGGGCGGCCAGCTCGGCGTTTCGCGGGCCGTAACGACGGCGCTTCGCGGATCGGTTCCTTCGGCGGGCGCCGTCGAGAGCGGCACGAAGCTTCCGTAGGGAAGGGCGCGCGAGAGTTCGAGACGTGCTTCGTTCACGTCGGTCGAAACGATGGAGACGAGCGGAAAATCGCCCGCAAGCGGTCCGTAGGAAAAGACGTTCGAGCGCGGCAAAAAGCGCATTTCCGGTTCGTGCGAGGGTTCGTAGGCAACGCCTGCCGAAGCCCATTCCTCGTCTTCGTCGCGCTCCTCGACTTCCTCTTCGGAAGTCGCCGTCACGCTCTCGGAGACGACGGCCGGCGCGGGATCGTTCATGAGTCCTTCGCGCTCGCCCGTCTCGATGAGGGTCGCGGCCATCCCCGAGCGGATCGGCGCGGGAAGGCGCTCGAGCGCGGCGGCGATGACTTCGGCCTCTTCGTTGAGAATCGACGAAATCGAGGGCGGGAGCTGCGGAAGGAGCGAAAGGCGGCCTTCCTCGGCGATGCGCTTCAAAACGCGTGCGGCAAGATCCAAACGCATGACGACTCCTTCTTAGAGGGACAGACGGAAGAGTTGATCGAGCTCGTCGTTCGAGAGATCGCCGAGCCAGTTTTCGCCCGAGTGGACCGTGAGGTCCGTCAGACGGCGCTTCTGCGTGAGGAGTTCGTTGACGCGCTCCTCAAAGGTCCCCGCCGAAATGAAGCGGTAGACGAGAACGTCGCGGCGCTGTCCGATGCGGTGCGCGCGGTCGGTCGCCTGGTCTTCGACGGCGGGATTCCACCAGAGGTCGTAGTGGACGACCGCGGAGGCGGCCGTGAGGTTGAGACCCGTGCCGCCCGCCTTGAGGCTCACGATCATCGTGCGCACCGTGCGGTCGTTCTGGAAGCGGTCCGTCATGCGGGCGCGGCGCTCGCGCGTGACGCCCCCGTGCAGAAAGTCAGGGCGCTCGCCCGTCGCCTTGGCGATCCATTCCTGCAGACGCTCGCCCATCTCGCGGAACTGCGTGAAGATGAGGACCTTTCGGTCGCTCTCGCGGCATTCCGACAGGATTTCGAGAAGCGCCACGCCCTTGCCGGCGTCGGGCTTTTCAGAGCGTGTGCCGAGGAACTGCGAGGGCGAGTTGCAGATCTGCTTCAACTTCATGATGAGCGTGAGCACGATGCCGCGGCGCTGTGCGAGCGTCATCGAGCGGTCTTCGCCGCGAAGTTTCCTCATCGATTCGTCGAGCGTCTTCGCGTAGAGCGCCGCCTGCTCCTTCGTAATCGACGTGAAGCGGTCGATCACGTTCTTTTCCGGAAGATCCCGAATGATCGACTTGTCCGACTTCACGCGGCGGATCATGAAGGGAGCGGTGAGACGGCGGAAGGCCTCGAGGCGCGCGGGATCGTGGTCGATTTCGATGGGCGTCGCGTACTCGCGCTGAAAGTCCGTGGCCGAGCCGAGGAGTCCCGGCATCACGACCGAGAGGATCGACCAGTATTCCATCAGGCGGTTTTCCACGGGCGTCCCCGTCATCGCGATCACGGCGTCGGCCGTAAGCGACCGGACGGCGCTCGACTGCGCGGCGGCGGGGTTTTTGACGGCCTGCGCTTCGTCGAGCACGACGAGGCGCCATCGGCGGCTCTTCAGAACCTCCACGTCGCGGCGAAGCGTGCCGTAGCTCGTGAGCGTCACGTCGGGCAATTTTTCCGGCATCGCGCGGTCCAGACCGTGGTAGAGCCCCACGGTGAGCGTGGGCGAGAAGCGTTCGATTTCGCGCGCCCAGTTCGTGAGCACCCCCATGGGGAGGACGCAGAGAATCTTCTTTTCGGCGAGTTCGCCCGATTCCTTCAACTGCGTCATCGCGGCGATCGCCTGCAGAGTCTTGCCCAGGCCCATGTCGTCGGCGATGAGGCCGCCGAAACCGAGACGCAGGTTCTTCATGAGCCACGAGTAGCCGCGGTGCTGATAGGGGCGCAGTTCCGCGTGGAGACTGGCCGGCACGGGGAGGTCCTTCACGTCGGTGAGCGCACGCAGGCGCTCGCGCAGATCGTCGTCGGCGAGCACCTCGGCGCCGCGCCATTCGCCCGTGAGGGTTGCGCGCAGACGCTCGAAGGGGTCGGACGCCTTCTTCGCGATCTCCTCCATGTCTTCGAGGACCTTCGGGTCCAGGAAGACGAATTCGTCGTCGATCGGGATGACGTTGCCGACTTCGTCCATGAGCTTGCGAAGTTCCTCGAGCGTCATCGTGCGCGAGCCGATCGCGACTTCCCAGCGGAATTCGCTCAAGGTTTCGCGCGTCAGGAAACTTCCGACGCCGCCCCCCGGAATCGTGCCGACGCGCGCGACGAGGCGCGGGCGAAGAAGGCCGCGCAGTTTTCCGGGCAACACGAGCGGAACGCCGAGCCAGGCGATCTGCGGGGCGATCTCGGTGAAGAAGGTCTTGAGAAACGCGGGCTCGAGCGTCATCGTGCCGCGCCCGTTGAGCAAAGCCGAGAGCGCGGGCAGGGCCTTCACGAAGGCCGCGAGCGCCGAGGCGGCCGCATAGCGGTGCGTCTGCCAACGGGGCGACGTGAGAAGGAGCGAATAGGGGACGGGAGAGGACCCAAACTCGCCCTTTTCATGGAGTTCCTCCTCCTTCTTGCGCGTTTCGGCGTCGAACTTGAGTTCGCGGTGCGAGGCTTCGCGCGAAAGAATCCCGAAAGTAAGTTCGGTTCGGCCCTTCGCGAGGCGCGTGAGCGTGAGCGCGGGCATCCACGGGTAGAGGCTTGCGAGCTGGAAGGGACGGAAGGCCGCGAGAAGAAGCTTCATCGGACGGTCCGTGAGGAGCCCGTCAAGCGTAGAGGTGTCTTCGCCCAAAAGAAGCGCCGTCGGCAGATTCGCCTTTTCCACGTCGTGCGAGTAGGCGGCAAAGAGCGCCTTGATCGCGTCGGAGAGCGCCAGAAGGACGATCGTGCGCACGCGCCGTTCGTTTTCCGCGTCGGACACCGCCGTGCGGGCGGGCGCGGTCCCCTCGTCGTTCACCGTTTTCGTCTTTTCGTCCGAAGGCTCGTCGGAGGGGTCTTCGGGGAGTTCGGGCGCAAGGAACCCGGCGTTCGCAAGTGTCTCGGGGTCGACGAGATCGTCGGTTCGGTAGGTGAGCGCCGCCGAGAGCGTCTGAAAGACGGCCTTGACGCCGTCGTTTTGCAGGGCCGGCACCCAGAGAAGGCGCGGGGCGGGATGTTCGACTTCGGCCGCCCGATAGAGAATCGGACGGATCTGGCCCGAGAGGATGAGGCGCGCGGCGGCGCGCACGACGGCGCGGCGCGATTCGATGTCGCGCGTCATCGCCTCGGTTTCGGCGTTCGTGAGGGCGAGAAGGGCCGCCGCTTCGCGGGCGGGCGTGACTTCGCGCTCGAGCGCTTCGAATTCGGCGTTCGAGAGGCGGATGCGCGAGCGCGCGAAAAGTCGTTCCACGAGCTTTCGCCGCAGATCGGCGCCGCCCGCATCGATCGTCGTCTGAAGACGAACGGACAACAAAAGGCCCTCGGGGTAGCCCAGAAGCGAGACGAAGCGCGCCCGGGCGGCCTTGGCGGCGTCGCCCGAGTCCGAAGCGGGCGTCTCCGCGTCGGCAAACGACTCCTTGCGGCGGGCGTTTTCCTCGGCGACGGCGCGCAGAACGTCCTCCACGCGGTCGCGGATTCTGCGGAAGTCCCGGCGGAAACGCTTGCGGTAGTTCTTCGACTTCGCAAGCGGCATGTCTTCGGGAAGAAGCGTGAGAAAGTCGTCGGGACGGTTTTCAAGGAGCGCGTAGGGGACGGCGTGCAAGAAGCGTTCCGCCTCCGCGCGCTCAGGGACGGCTCCCATGGCGTCTTCGGCGGCGAGCGACGAAATCACTTCCGAGAGGGTCGGCGCCTTCGAGGCGGTGAGCTGCAGATAGTCCGTCCCGATCGTGTGCGAAAGCGACGCGGGATCGATCCCGTAGAGACGGAAGAGACGCGCGGGGTCGCTCCCCGTTTCCTCCGCCGTCAGCATCCAGAGCGCGGCTTCGTCGGGGGTTTCGGCGTGAAAGGGCGCGAGAAAGGGAATCCCCGCGGCTTCGGCGAGATCGGCGTGCGAGGGCCGAAGGTTGCCTTCGAGCCAGTCGCCGAGCAGATCGGGCGCGTCGGCCAGCTTTTGCGCGAAGCGCTCCTTTTCTTCGTCCGTCGCGGTGGTCACGCGGCAGCGGATCGTCTCGCCCGAGGGGGCGTGCGCTTCAACGCAGCCTTCCGCAATCGCAAAGTCCGTGAGGTGTTTCGCTCTCGTACGCGGGAAGAAGCCTTCGGGAGGCGTGAATGCCAGCGCGTCGCGCACGCGGTCGTGCCAATAGCTGCGAACTTCCGGATGAGAAAGCATGGCGTCCTGCAAAAGGGTGGAAGACGAAGGAAAAAACGGGAATCGAACATTGTAGCGAAGCCCGCGCCGTTCGAGTAGGGGTTTCCGAGAGAGACGGCAAAAATCCGAAAGAATTCGAAAGGCTTTGGAAGGGCTTTGTGCGATCGGGCGCAAGTACAATAGTCACTCGACCGTTGAACGCACAGTTTTTACGCATGAAACGCAAACTTCTTCTGACGACTTCGCTTCTTTTCGCCGCCCTGGGTCTTGCCGGCTGCACGGGTTCGGAAGACACCGTGGGCGACGTTTCGCTCGGCATCTTTACGCTCAAAGACATCAAGATCGAACACTTCGTCGATCCGAAGGTTCCGGGCGTCACCTGCCACGTCGCGAGCATCGAGGCGAACCTCGCCCTCTCGGATCCTTCGGACAGCTCGGTCTCCTGCCGCCAGACGGGGGACATCACGCCCGAAATGCTCGCGGCGATCGATCGTTCGAAGTCGGGCGAGGTGGTCTTCGCGAAGTCGAAGAGCATCTTCTTCAAGACGATGAAGATCCGCCGCATCTACGACGCCGAAACGCAGACGCTCCTCTACGTCTCGTACTCGACGAAGGAAACGACGGGGAGCTTCAAGCATTCGCTCTCGACCGTGCCGCTTTGGGGCACGAGCGCCTATCGTTCGGACGCCCCGAAGCCCCTCACCACGCTCTGAGCCTTTTGACCATGAAGGTTGACCTCCACACGCACACCAACGCTTCCGACGGCGCGCTCACTCCCGAGGCGCTCGTCGGGCTCGCCCGCGAGTCGGGCGTGACGCTTTTGTCCGTCACGGACCACGACACGGCGGCGGGGTGTCTGCGTGCGCAAAAGGCGGCGAAGGAGGCGGGCATCGCCTTCATTCCGGGCGTGGAACTCTCGGTGCGCTGGGGCGGAACGGTGCTCCACGTCGTGGGACTCGGGATCGACCCGGAAGACCCCGTCGTCGTCGAGCGCTTTCGCGAGACCGCGCGCCTTCGCGCCGAGCGCGGCGTGAAGATGGGGGAGGCCTTCGAGCGGATCGGCCTTGCGGGCGCCTACGAAGGGGCGCTTGCCCGGGCGGACTCGCCCCAGACGCTCTCGCGCACGCACTTTGCCGCGTGGCTTCTGGAGACGGGCGTCGTCAAGAATCAGCAGCAGGCCTTCGACCGCTATCTTCGCGAGGGCGGTCCCGCCTACGTCGAGGCGCCCTGGCCTTCCCTGGAGGAGGGCGTTCGCTTTCTCCTCGATCGCGGAGCCCTGCCCGTTCTCGCGCACCCCGGACGCTATCGCCTGCGCCCGGGCTGGGAGGCGGACGCCATGGTCGACGCCTTCGTCGCGGCGGGCGGCAGGGGAATCGAGGTTACTTCCGGATCGCAGTCGGAAGAGGCGAACGTGCGCTACGCGCAGGTCGCCCGCGACCGCAAACTTTTGGCGAGCACGGGGTCCGACTGGCACAGCGACCGCTCGCCCCGGCCGCGTCCGGGCTGTCAGCCGCCGCTTCCCGCCGACCTTACGCCCGTCTGGACGCTTTTCGGCTACGCCTGAACCCATACGAACAAGATTTCCTCGGAGGAGACGGTTTGCCCGGCGCCGCGCCGGCGAACCCATCACACATGAACATCGCTCACACCATACAAACCATCTGCGTCTACGCGATTCCGCTTCTTTTCGCCATCACGATGCACGAGGCCGCCCACGGATGGATGGCCTCGAAGTTCGGCGACAACACGGCCCGCATGTTGGGGCGCGTGACGCTCAATCCCCTGCCGCACGTCGATCCCTTCGGGACGATCGCGCTCCCGCTCATCATGCTCGTGGGCTCGAGCCTCGCGGGCATGGGCGGCATGATATTCGGCTGGGCCAAGCCCGTGCCCGTCGTGACGCGCTACATGCGCGACCCGCGCTGGGGCATGGTCTGGGTCGCCGCGGCGGGTCCCGCAGCCAACTTCCTGCAGGGGGTCTTCTGGGCGATTCTCTTCAAGATCCTGCTTTTGGCGGGACTGCGCGGAGGCTTTTTCATCGACATGTGCCTTGCGGGCATTTCGGTGAACTTCATCCTGATGGCCCTCAATCTTCTGCCGATCCTGCCGCTTGACGGCGGCCGGATCCTGAACGGCTTTCTTCCCTACCGCTGGTCGGCGCAGTTCGAACGCGTCGAGCGCTACGGGATCTTCATCCTGCTCGTTCTGATGGCGACGGGGCTTCTTTCCTATTTCCTGCAGCCCTTCCTCGTCTTTGCGAACTGGTTCGTGAATCTCATCGTCTGAGGCCGCCATGGAGAATCTTCCCCGCATCACCTGCGAAGCCATGCGCCGGCCCTCGGCCTGGGTGAAGCGCTTTGCGCCGCTCTTCGATCCCCGCGAAGAGGTGCTCGACCTCGCCGCGGGCGAGGGGCGCCACACGGCCTGGCTTCTTCTCACGGGTCATCGGGTGCTCGCCGTCGACCGGGACGTCTCGGTGCTCGAACCCCTCGTCGGGATGGAGAACTTCACGCTCGAGTGCCGCGACCTCGAGGGCGAACCCTGGCCTTACGCGCCCGAGCGCTTCGGGGCGATCGTCGTGACGAATTATCTCCATCGGCCGCTCTTTCCCCATTTCTGGGAGAGCCTTCGCCCGGGCGGACACTTCGTCACGGAAACCTTCACCCGCGCCAACAAGGAACTTTGGGGACGGCCCTCGCGACCGTCCCACTTCCTCGAGGAAGGAGAGCTTCTGCGGCTCACGCCCGAAGGCGCCCGGATCATCGCCTTCGAGAGCGGGGAGACGGAGAGAGGCCTTGCCGTCGAGCGGATCGTCTGGCAAAAGCCCGGCCCCTGCATGCGCCTCGTCGAGCCGCTCGGCGCGCCGTGACGAGGGCGTTCCGGCGAAACGATCGAAAACGTTTTCGTTTTGGCGAATGCCTCTAGGCTCAGGCGAAGTTTGCTACACTTTGCACACCGTTTTGTCGCGCCCCCTTCGTCGGGGCGCGGGCTTTTCAAAAAAAAGGTTTGTTGTTTCCATGAAGAAAAATACGCTCTGCCTCACGGCACTCGCCCCGGCGCTTCTTGCGCTCGGCGGCTGTTCCGTTCTCGGCGTGGACGACGTCTTCAATCAGGAGAGTGTTCAGTACGAAAGCTCTTCGACGCGCGCCAACCTGGAAGTTCCGCCCGACATGACGCCGATCGGCAATGACGGGCGTTTTGACGTTCCGACGCGTCCCTCCGTCGTGACGGCCAGCGGCGAAGCCGCCCGCCGCGCGCAGCAGGAGGCGAGCGACGCCAACGGCGCCACGCCCGCTTCGCAGATCGTCGCCTCGACGGTCGTCGCCAAGGTGATGCGCGACGGTCAGCAGCGCTGGCTGCGCGTGAACGCTCCCGCCGAAGACCTCTGGGTCGTCGTGCAGGACTTCTGGTCCTCCGTCGGTCTGACGGTCCGCGAACAGAACGCGCGCACGGGCTTCATGGAAACGAACTGGGCCGAAAACAAGGCCCGTCTCCCGCAGGACTTCATCCGCGGCACGATCGGCAAGGTTCTCGACTTCGTCTATTCGACGAGCGAACGCGATCAGTACCGCGTGCGTCTCGAACGCACCGAAGACGGCCAGACGGACGTCTTCCTGACGCACCGCTCGATGGTTGAAGTGGTCAAGGGCAAGGAAGGCGACACCACGATCTGGCAGCCCGGCCCGACCGACCCGACGCTCGAAGCCGAAATGTTGCAGCGTCTCGCCGTCTACATCGACGCGCAGTTCAATCCGGACGCCAAGCCCGTCGACAAGGAACAGATCGCCAAGGAACTGCAGAACCTTCCGACGCGCGCTCTGAGCGAAATCGAACGTGCGGCCGACGGCACGGTTTCCGCCGTCGTGATCAACGAAGCCTTTGACCGCGCCTGGCGCTCGGTCGGCCTCGTCATCGACCGCATGGGCTTCGAACTCACCGACCGCGACCGTGCGGCGGGCTACTACGTCGTCCGCTACCTCGATCAGAAGTACGAAGAGGCCAAGAAGGAAGAACGCGGCTGGTTTGAAAACGTCTTCGGATCCGACACCCCGGTCGATGCGCCGTCCTACCGCATCGTTCTCTCGGACGAAGGCTCGCAGACGCGCCTCACCGTCGTGGACGCCGAAGGCAATCCCGACAAGACGGGCGTTGCGCCGACGATCCTGACGCTTTTGGCCGAACAGCTGCGCTAAGCAGTCGTCGGACCCTTCGAGAGGCGTGCGGTTTCCCTTTCCGAGAAGCCGCGCGCCTTTCTCTTTACGGGAAGGAAAGCTCTTCATGACCGACACATTCCGTTCGATCTTTTCGCTCACGGCCGCGGGCCGTGCGGGGCGGGGCGCGTTCTTTGCGGGAACGATCCTCTTTTTCCTTCTCTCGGCCCTTCTTTCCTATTTCGCCGAGGACGGGCTCTCCTTTGAACACTATGTCGCCTGGGTGACGACGGAGGACATTCAGGTGACCTTCGTCGCAAGCCTCGAGGAGTACGTCGCGCTCGCGGGCCTTCTGCTCGCCGCCTGGTTCCTGCTCTGGGGCTACTGGATGCTCGTCATGCGTCGGCTCCACGATCTCGGCTACCACGGCATCGCTTCGCTCTACCTCTTGCTGCCGGGCATCAACGTGATCGTGACGCTCATTCTCTGCGTCTGGCCGGGCCGCAACGGCCGCAACCGCTTCGGGGGCGAGGATCCCCTGGAGGTTTACGAGGGCGTTGCTCGTCCGAACGGAAAGGCCGACGCGAAGGCGTCCGGTGAAACCGGTGCACCCCGAATCGACGGTCCCGACGACAAGCCCCTGCTTTCGGCGACGGACGGCGACGATCTTCCGCCCGAAGCGCTTGCGCTTTTGAAGAAACTCGAAGGGGACCTCGAAGGGGAAAACCTGACGATTCGGCTTCAGCTCAAGGTGCAGACGGTGGAGAAACTTCGCAAGCTCGTGCGCAGCGGAAAACTCTCCGAAGAGGCCTTCCGCCGACTGGAGCGCCGCGTCCATGCGATGGGCAACTGAAGTCTTCGCGCACATCGGGCGCTTCTTTCTCGCGGTCTACGATCCGAACTCGCGTTCGGACCGGAGAACCTTTCTGCGGGAAGTCGCTTCGCTCGCGCTCGTCGCCTTCGCCTTCTACTGGGTGACGCTTCCCTTGGAGACGGCCGAGTGGCTCTCCGACGAAGCCTTCGCAAAGCTCATTCCCGTCGCCTCGGTTCTGATCGACCTCTGGGTGATCGCGCTCATGGCGGCCTGCGCGCGCCGCGCGCACGACATGGGCCATTCGGGCGCCTGGGCCTTTTTGCTCCTCGTTCCCGTCTTGCATATAATCGCCTTACTTTTCTTCTTTATTCTCCCCGGCCGGGACGCCCCCACGGGCTGGCCCGACCGCCGAAACCGAGAACATCATGTCACTCGCTGTTGAAAACAATCGTCTCGTCACGCTCTGGGTCCGCATGGCCGACATGACTGGCAAAACCCTGGAAGAAAGCCCGGAAGAGGGGCTCACCTACTGGCACGGTCACGGCGACATCTTCCCGAAGATCGAAGCCGCGCTCGAAGGCCGTTTCCCCGGCGAAGGCTTCACGATCCATCTCGAACCGCACGACGCCTTCGGGGAGTACGACTGCGACGCGATCGTGATGACGGACGTCGCCAATCTCGGCGACCCCGAAACGGTGGTGCCGGGCCTCGTTTTTGAAGAGGTGCCGGGCGTCGTCTCGGACGGCCGCCTCTGGCGCGTCACCGACGTCGCCGACGGAAAGGCCGTGCTCGAAGCGAATCATCCGCTCGCGGGGATCGGTCTGCAGTTTGCGATCCGCGTCCTCAAGGTCGAGGAACCCGACGAGTCCGAAGGGCTCGAAGAACGTCCGGTCGTGCCGGGCTTCCTGCAGGTGGCCGACAAGCTCGTCGCGGAAGACGACGAAGAGGATCTCTCCGACGAAGAAATGGACCGCATGCTTGAAAACCGTCAGTCGGCTGAAGTCGACACGAGCTCCATAGCGAAGCTCGCGAAGGCGCCTCGCATCATCCGCTGACGCAAACGTAAAGAAAACGCAAAGATTTGTGGGTCGGACGCCTTGGCGCCCGACCTCTTTGTATCGGCGGAAACATTCGGATACGGCGGTCGACAACGCATCGGGCGGGGTTTTGTACACGTGAACGTACGTTCAGTAAACATTACAAGGAAACGCCATGATCGCACGCAGAACGCTCATTCTCTTCACCGCCGCTTCATTGGGTCTCGCGGCCACGGGCGCGCAGGCTTCCGACGAACTTTTGGGCGACATCCTGCGCGGCGTCGCCGACGCGCTCACGCGCGACTACATCCGCAAGCACTATCGCGAAGGCCGTTGGGACGGCCACCACTGGTGGTATGACGGTCACCGCTATTAGGTGGACGAGTACCGCCGGTTCCTCGCCGACCGCGCGAGGCCCCGTCCTCCGCAACCGCCCCGTCCGGCTCAACCGCCTAAACCGCCTCGTCCCGCGCCGGCGCAGCCTCCGAAACCAAACGGTCCCGGTCCGCAAGGCGGTCCCGGTCGACCCGGCCCCGGCGGTGCTCCGGACCGCGGTCCCGACCGCGGACCTCAGGGCGGCCCCGGGCAAGGCCCGCAGGGCGGTTCGGACGGACGTCCGCCGCGGCATTGAGTGACGATACGACGCCGAGACTTCACGGTTCTCCTACCGGAGAGCGCGAAGCTCGGCGTTTTTTTGTGCACTCCGTAATCGAACGGGCGAGAAGCGGAGTGCCGAGAAAGGTTTGCGGGGCCTTGCGACAGGGATTGTGCGGGACGAATCCGTCTCGTTTGGTTGTCTTCCGGTTCGCGGGAGGAGGGACGAGAGGAACGGTGTTCGGAGTTTTTCTATCACTTTGTCTCCGAAAACGCTGTTTTTCTATCTTTCTATCAGTTTGGGTGATAGAAAAAACAGAAAAGATGTGCTCGGCTCTCGGCGAGCCCGTAGCGCAGGATGTCGAGCTCAAGGCCGCAGTTGGGCGCATCCCCGGCGTGTTCTCCCGCGAACGTAAAGATTCGGCAAAGAGATGTGGATCGAATGCTTCGGTGTCCGGCCTTTTGTTTCCAAGGCCGCCCCGCGGCAACAATCGGATAAGACGAGATCTCTCTGAGTGGACGGACCTTTCTATAGTGAACGCATGTTCAGTCAACCTTCAAAGGAACCGACATGATTGCACGCCGAACCGTCATTCTTTTCACCGCCGCTTCACTCGGACTTGCGGCTACCGGCGCCAACGCTTCCGAAGATCTTCTCGGAGACATCCTGCGAGGCGTCGCCGACGCGTTCACCCGCGACTACATTCGTCATCACTACCGCGACGGCCATTGGGACGGCCGCTATTGGTGGTACGATGGCCGCCGCTTTTCGGTGGTCGAATACCGCCGCTTTCTGATCGGCCGCGCGGGGCCCCGTCCGCCCGCTCCTCCGCGTCCGTTGCCGCCGCGTCCTCCCAAGCCGCACGGCCCCGGCTTCGGCCCGGGCCCAGGCGCCGGTCCGCACCCGGGTCCCGGTCGTCCGGGCTTCGGTCCCGGTCCGGGCGGCGGCCCGCGTCCCCCGCGTCCGGATCGCCCCGGTTTCGGGCCCGGCGGTCCGGGTCCGCACGGCGGTCCCCACGGAGGTCCGCAGGGCCGTCCGCCCCGGCATTGACCGCTGATGAGCGCGAGCCCCGTGCACGTCCTTCTCGACGGCGCGGGGTTTTGCCATGGGGCGCACGCTTCGGCAGAGAGATATGCCCGCGGGACGCCGTCCTGTGCTACCTTGTTTTCTATCCTGTATTCATTCCGTCGTCCCGCACAAGGAGGTTTTGAGGTCGTCCATGCTTGTCAAGGAAAGCCTGAAGCTGCACAGCGCCGAACAGCTCGAAATCAAGCAGGAAATCGAGATCGACCCGGAAGTCTCGAAGAGTCGCTACAGCGTCGAGAGCTACTTCTTCTTTCCTGCGGCGCTCTACATCAACAAGGAAACGTACAGCGAAGCGGACTTTCGTCGCCCGCTCAAGAGCTACGTGCGCCTGCGGCTGCCGCGTTTTCCGCTTTCCGACTTCATGGCGGAAGGGGAGGAATATCGTCGGCTGAAGGCTCTTCTCGCCGATCCCGAAAGTTCCGTCAGGCAACGTGAGGCGGCTCTGAAGCGCTACGCACTCCTGGTCAAAGGGGCCTTCAAGCGCCGCATCAAAAAGCTCCTCGAATCGGGTACCGAAGAGGAGGTGGCGGCGTTGGTCGAGGAACTGCGCCGCGTGATCGCGGCGAGCCGTCCGCTTCTCTTGTCGGCGGCCGATCCGCAGGAACCCGCGCTCGCCGTGACGGCCCGCGCCGCGGACGAATACCTCGCGACCATTCTCGAATATCACGGAAAGCGTCTTCTCACGCGCTTTGACGGCGGTCTCAAGGCCTTTCTCACCGAAAACGCGCTCTACCGCGAAAAGTTCTATCCGGAGAGCGCTTCGTGGCAGCGCCGTGAAGACGTGCTCTACCGCTGGCGGTCGCTCAAGAAGTTCATTTCGAGCCAGCTCTTTCTCACGGTGAAGATGCGCGAGGGCAATCCCTGGCTCTTGCAGTCGCTCTACGGCATCGCCGCCGCGGTCTCCATGGTCTTCGCGACGGTCGTGGCGTTTGTTTGGCAGGGAAAGTACGGGGCGCTCTCGTGGAATCTCTTTCTCGCGCTCGTCATCGCCTACATCTTCAAGGACCGGCTGAAGGACTGGATGCGAACGCGTCTGGCGAAGCTCTTTCGGCGCTGGCTTCCGTCGCGGCGCCAGCTCATCTACGCCAACGACGGCCGCAGAGTGGGCGTCTGCCGCGAGTCGTTCGACTTCGTGAAGCGCGCCGAGGTGCCGCCCGAAATTCTGGCGCTTCGCACGAAGGCCCACTACGTGCCCTTCGCGCAGGAGGAAACCGAGACGATCTTCCTCTACCGCAAGGACGTGGAGCTCCACAACGAGTGGATCCATTCCTACGAGAACCGCTCGTCGCTCTACGACATCACGCGCATCGGCGTGATGCCCTGGACGAGCCACATCGATCTGCAGTTCGAAGAATTGCCGTTCGTCGACGAAGACGACGAACGCGCGCACGGACCGGTCGCGAAGCTCTACCACGTCTATCTCGTGCGCAGAATCCGCGTGGAAAGTCCGAAGCACGAACGCTTTGAAGTGACGCGCCTCGTGCTTCGTCACAACGGCCTGGAGTGCCTCGAGCGCGTGTGCGCTTCGGCAAAGGTCTGATGTGAAGCGCGCGGCGAAAAAGAAGCGCCGCCCGAACTGTTCTTGGCGATAATGTTCGTTTGAACGGAGACGCATTCCTCGGTGCGCCTCTGAGACAGTGGACGATTTCGGACAAAGGAGCAGAGTGTGGCCAAAGAGATCGAACGAAAGTTTTTGGTGATGGGAGACGCCTGGCGGGAACTTGCCGAGGGCGTCGCCTACCGTCAGGGCTACCTCAACAGCCGGAAGGAGCGCACGGTCCGCATCCGCACGGTGGGTGAGAAGGCCTTTCTCACCGTGAAGGGCCCGACCAAGGGTGTGACCCGTACGGAGTTCGAGTACGAGATTCCGTATGAGGATTGTCTTGCGATGCTCGAGGAACTCGCCGAAAAGCCGATCATCGAAAAGAAACGCTACCGCATTCCCGCGGGACCCTACGTTTGGGAGGTCGACGAATTCTTCGGTGTCAACGAAGGTCTCATCCTCGCCGAAATCGAACTTCCCTCGGAAGACGCCGTTTTCGAGAAGCCCGACTGGATCGGCGAGGAGGTTTCGGGCGACGCCCGCTACTTCAATTCGAGCCTCGTTGCGAATCCGTATTCCGTTTGGAAGAAATAAGCAAAGGTTCGAAAGCCATCCGCACAAATCCCGGAGGACTTCTTTTCTTCATGCGGCGATACTCTCCTTATGCAAAATCCATAAAGGAGGGTTTCGTATGAAGATGCTCAAACACACAGTGGCCGCCATGGCGATTCTCACGCTCGCGGGCGGCGCATTGGCTGCGGACCGCATGCTGACGACCGACGTCGTCGTGGTGGGCGCCGGTTCGGGCGGCCTCACGGCGGGCGTCGCCGCGACGGATGCGGGCCTCAAGACGATCGTTCTTGAAAAGAACGCCGTCGTCGGTGGCGGCGGCAACTACATGGAAGGCACCTTCTTCGTGGGCTCCGCCCTGCAGAAGGCCGACAACATCGGCGTGACGCCGGAGCGCCAGTTCAAGCGCGTGATGGACTTCCATCACTGGCGCATCAACGCGAAGGCCCTCAACAGCTGGTTGAAGCAGACCGCGGGCGTCTACGACTGGCTCGCCGACCACGGCGTCCACTATGAAGCCGTGAAGACCGCCTTCATCGACGGCAACCGCACTTGGCACATGTACAAGGGCGGCCACGGGACCGTTCTCGTGCAGGAATTTGCAAAGCGCATCAAGGATAAGGGCGGTGAGATCATGACGAGCACCCCCGCCACGGAACTCATCATTGAAGGGGGCGTGGTGAAGGGCGTGAAGGCGAAGGCCAAGAACGGCGACACGCTCACGATCCGCGCGGACTCGACCATCATCGCGACGGGCGGCTTCTCCGACAACAAGGAAATGGTCAAGAAGTACCTCCCGTACGCAGGCTATGAAAGCGCGGGTTCGCCCGGCCGCACCGGGGACGGCGTTCAGATGCTCGAGAGCGCCGGCGCGAAGCTCGTCAACATGAACGTCTGCATGCAGGCGGGCTTGTGGTTGAAGGGCGTCCCCACCGACCTGCAGTTCGGAAAGGACGGCGTCACGAAGGCCGAATACGTGCGGCTTCTCGCCGCGCTCTTCCAGCCTTACCTCAAGACCTCTTTGAAGGGCGACCGCGTCGCGGACGAAACGCTCCCGCTTGAATACATCTCGAACGCCTTCGAAGAAGTGGGCGGCGAAGGCTTCGCGGTCTTTGACGACAAGACCCGCGAAGAAATGATCAAGGATGGTCTCCCGCGCGGCTACTTCGGCATGGTCACGCCGGGGACGAAGTTCACGAACTTCGACGAACTCTTTGCCCGCGGCGTCAAGGACGGCTTCTGCTTCAAAGCCGACACGCTCGAAGAACTCGCGAAGCTCACCGGCATGGATCCGAAGCGCCTCACGGTCACGACGGAACGCATGAACGAACTCGTGAAGCTCGGCAAGGACGAAGACTTCTACAAGGACGCGCAGTGGCTCTGTGAAGTGAAGACCGGTCCCTTCTACGCGATCAAGGGAAGCTTGCGCACCTACGCTACGACGGGCGGCGCCGACGTGAACGAGCACTTCCAGGCTTTGGACAAGGACGGAAACGTTATCCCCGGCATCTACGCGATCGGTCAGGACGCGGGCGGTCTATACTCCGACAGCTACGACATGCATATAGCCGAAGGGACGGCGAGCTCCTGGGCCATCTGCGGCGGCAAGATCGCTGTGGACCACATCGTCGCGAACCGCAAGGCGAAGTAAGCGTCCCGCGCTTGCGGACGCATCGTCCGCAAGTCTCGCCAACGAAAAACGAGCCGTTCGCCTTCGGGCGGGCGGCTCGTTTTGACTCTCTCGGACGTCGTTTCGGATCAGGCGGCTTCCTGCGCCGACTTTCGTCCCTTGGGTTCGGTGAGAAGGAAGGAACTCAAGGCGCAGAGTGCGCCGATCACGATCATCGCGACCATGACGCTCTCGATTCCGTAGGTGTCGGCGACGATCCCGAGAACCGGCGTGAAAATGCCGCCGAGGCTCGTCGAGAGCCCCATCGTGACGCCCGAGGCGAAACCCACGTTCTTGGCGAGGTAGGACTGCCCGAGCACGACGAAGGCGGCGTAGGTGCCGTTCAAGGTGAAGCTCACGACGGCGAGAAGCGGAAAGACCCACCAGACGGAGGGCGCAAAGTAAATGAGCGCGAAGGCGGGCGCCATGAGAAGGTAGCCGAGCTTGCAGGCGCGAAGAAGGCCGAAGCGGTCGGTGAGCCACCCGCCCGCGAGCGTCATGAAGGCCCCGCAAAGCGAGAGGAAGGTAAGGAGCGTACTCGAGAAGGCTTCGCTGATCCCGAACTTGTGGATGCAAAAGAGCGGAATGAAGGAGAGGATGCTTGTCGCGGCGACGCTTCGGAAAAGAATGACGAGCGAAAGGCGCGCAAAGCCCGGCCAGTCGTTTTCGCCTTCCGTCTCGATGTGCGGGGCGTCCTTCGCGTTCGCGTGCTTCTTTACCGCAACCGAGGGCAGGCTCTTGAGCATCTTCGGAACGGCCCAGAGAAGGAGCGCGGCGGTGGCGACGCCCCAGACGGCAAAGAGCACCGTCCCTTCGGTCCCCCAGGCGGTCAAGGCCGCCGCGGCGACGAGCGGCCCGATCCCGAAGCCGATGTTGCCGCCGACCGAGAAGATCCCCATGCCGGTGGCCTTGCGCTCGGACGTGCGGTTGACGAGCTGCGCCGCTACGGGGTGGAAGATGGAACTGCCGAGTCCCATGATCGTGACGGCGAGGAAGATGAGCCAGTAGTTCGTAGCGAGGCCCGAGAGGCCGAGACCGATCCCGCTCGTGAGAATCCCGAGCGAGAGGAACCAGTTCTTCGTACTTTTGTCGGCCCAGAGTCCGAAGATCGGCTGCACGAAGGAGGAAAGGCACGACGAAGCGAACATGAGCCCCGCCACTTCCGTGTAGGAAAGGCCGTTGTGCAGCACCAGGAAGGGCAGGACCGCGGGGAGGGCGCCCGGCGCAAGGTCCACGCTCAGGTGGCCGAGCGAGAGGAGATAGACAAAGAACTTTTTCATGGCGTCCTCGAAGGAGAATCTGCCTAGAAGTCTAGCCGATCGGGGACTTCCCCTTCGAGTGCCGGCATCGGGTGAGACGACATAGACGTCGTTCGATCGGCCGGCTTCAAGAGGCCGACAGAACCCCTGAAACGACAAACCCCCTGCGCTGCGGAGCTCAGGGGGTTCGAATCAGATCAGGAAGTGATCAACCGATCATTCCCATTCGATCGTGGCGGGGGGCTTCCCGGAGACGTCGTAGACGACACGGTTGATGCCGCGCACTTCGTTGATGATGCGGTTCGACACCTTGCCGAGGAGGTCGTACGGGAGGTGGCTCCAGTGCGCCGTCATGAAGTCGGACGTTTCGACGGAGCGCAGGCTCACGACCCATTCGTAGGTGCGGCCGTCGCCCATGACGCCCACGGACTTCACCGGGAGGAAGACCACGAAGGCCTGGCTCACCTTGTCGTAGAGGCCGGCGTTGCGGAGTTCTTCGATGAAGATCGCATCGGCTTCACGGAGAAGGTCGGCGTATTCACGCTTCACTTCGCCGAGGATGCGAACGCCGAGGCCCGGACCCGGGAAGGGATGACGGTAGACCATTTCGGCGGGAAGGCCGAGTTCGACGCCGAGTTCGCGGACTTCGTCCTTGAAGAGGTCGCGCAGCGGTTCGAGGAGCTTCAGGTGAAGCGTGTCGGGAAGGCCGCCCACGTTGTGGTGCGACTTGATGGTCTTGGCCTTCTTCGTCTTGGCGCCGGCGGATTCGATGACGTCCGGATAGATCGTACCCTGGGCGAGCCACTTGGCCTGCGTGAGCTTCGAGGCTTCTTCCTGGAAAATTTCCACGAATTCGCGGCCGATGATCTTGCGCTTCTGTTCGGGATCGGTGACGCCCGCGAGCGCGTTCATGAAGCGGTCCACGGCGTCGACGACGACGAGCTTGAGACCCATGTTCTTTTCGAAGGTTTCGCGGACCTGTTCGCGTTCGTTCTTGCGAAGGAGGCCGTTGTCGACGAAGACGCAGGTGAGTTGCTTGCCGATGGCGCGGTGGATGAGGGCCGCGGCGACCGAGCTGTCGACGCCGCCCGAGAGGCCGAGAATGACTTCTTCTTCGCCGACCTGGTCACGGATCTTGGCGATGGCTTCCGCGACGTAGTCGCCCATGATCCAGTCGGGCTGGCAGCCGCAGATGTCGAGGACGAAGCGCTCGAGCATGGCGCGGCCCTTGACGGTGTGGGTCACTTCGGGATGGAACTGCAGGGCGTAGAAGCCGCGCGATTCGTCGCACATCCCGGCGATCGGGCACGACGGCGTCGAGCACATCACCTTGAAGCCCGGGGGAAGTTCCGTAACCTTGTCGCCGTGGCTCATCCAGACCTTGAGCATGCCGTGGCCGTCTTCGCTCTTGAAGTCTTCGATGCCTTCGAGAAGACGGGTGTGGTTGTGGGCGCGCACTTCGGCGTAGCCGAATTCGCGCTTGGCGCCCGACTCGACCTTGCCGCCGAGCTGCTGGGCCATCGTCTGCATGCCGTAACAGATGCCGAGGACGGGAACGCCCGCGGTGAAGACGGCTTCGCTCGCCTGGTCGTTCGACTCTTCATAGGCGCTCATGTGCGAACCCGAGAGGATGATGCCCTTCGGGTTGAACGAGCGGATGAAGTCGGCGGAGACGTCGTTGGGGTGAACTTCGCAGTAAACGTGGGCTTCGCGCACGCGGCGGGCGATGAGCTGCGTCACCTGGCTGCCGAAGTCGAGAATGAGAATGCGGTCGTGAGACATGGATGCGTTGGACCTAAGAAGGGAAAAGAAAGATCGGTGGCCGAGCCGATCGTGCAACGTGAATCGGCCGAATTTGAGACAGGGGAGACTTTAGCAGAAACCGCGCGTCTCTAGGGGATTCACGGGGGAGAAAAACAAGGCGGATCGGTCCCGAAGGACCGATCCGCCGAAAGAAAGCCGGCGATCCTCAGCGGATCGGCCCGTTCGATCAGTGTTCCTGACGATAGTTCGGAGCTTCCTTCGTGATCTTCACGTCGTGGACGTGCGATTCACGCATGCCGGCCGCGGTGATTTCGACGAATTCGGCGCGGGTGCGCATTTCGTCGATCGTGCGGCAGCCGCAGTAGCCCATGGAGCTGCGAAGACCGCCGAGCATCTGATAGATGATCGAGGAGACGGAGCCCTTGAAGGGGACCATGCCTTCGATGCCTTCCGGAACGAGCTTGTCGAGGTTGCCCTGGTTGTTGTCCTGGAAGTAGCGGTCGGCCGAGCCCTTGCCCATGGCGCCGAGGCTGCCCATGCCGCGGTAGGACTTGTAGGAGCGGCCCTGGTAGAGGATGACTTCGCCCGGGGCTTCTTCGGTGCCGGCGAACATGCCGCCCATCATGACGGCGTTGGCGCCCGCGGCGATGGCCTTGGCGATGTCGCCCGAGAAGCGGATGCCGCCGTCGGCGATCAGGGGAACGCCCGTGCCTTCGAGGGCCTTGGCGACGTTGGAGACGGCCGAGATCTGCGGAACGCCGACGCCTGCGACGATGCGGGTCGTACAAATCGAGCCCGGGCCGATGCCGACCTTGACGCCGTCGGCGCCGTGGTCAACGAGGGCGAGAGCCGCGGCGGCGGTGGCGATGTTGCCGCCGATCACCTGGAGGTTGGGATAGTGTTCCTTGACCCACTTGACGCGGTTGAGAACGCCTTCGGAGTGACCGTGGGCGGTGTCGACCACGATGACGTCGACGCCGGCGTCGACGAGCTTTTCAATGCGTTCTTCGGTGCCGGCACCCACGCCGACGGCGGCGCCCACGAGGAGCTTGCCCTGGGCGTCCTTGGCGGCGAACGGGTGGTCGGTGGCCTTCGTGATGTCCTTCACCGTCATGAGGCCGGCGAGGTTGAAGTCGCCGTCGACGACGAGAACGCGTTCGAGGCGGTGCTGGTGCATGAGGGCCTTGGCTTCTTCGAGCGAGGCGCCTTCACGGACCGTGACGAGGCGTTCGCGCGGCGTCATGACTTCGCGAACGGGGATCGACATGCGGGTTTCGAAACGGAGGTCGCGGTTCGTGACCATGCCGAGGACCTTCTTGCCGTCGACGACGGGAAGGCCGGAAATGCGGTGTTCACGAGCGAGGCGGATCACGTCGCCCACGAGCATGTCGGGACCGATCGTGATCGGTTCGGCGACGACGCCCGCTTCATGGCGCTTCACCTTGGCGACTTCGGCGGCCTGGAGGTCGGCCGAGAGGTTCTTGTGGATGAAGCCGATGCCGCCTTCCTGCGCAAGCGCGATGGCGAGGTTCGCTTCCGTCACCGTGTCCATGGCGGCGGAAACCATCGGGATGTTGAGCGTGAGGCCACGGGAGATCTTCGTGGAGAGGACGGTGTCGCGCGGGAGGACGGTCGAGTGGGCGGGGACGAGCAGAACGTCGTCGAAGGTGAGGGCTTTCTGAAGAAGACGCATAACTACCTCTGAGAACAAAAAAAAATCGGCAAACGGCAGAGCCGTCCGCAATCTTATTTGAATTCAGAGGGGCGTGCAGGTAGCAAAAAACGCGCCGACCATCGGTGCAGCGCGCATTCACTGCAAACCCCGAAAATCCCGAGGGTGCCCTTTGGAATCCGCCGCAGATCTCAAGCTCTTCGTGGAGCGAAATCGATGCGTCGGGAGGACGCGGGATTGGTTTGCGAACGCAGTATAAGCATTTTCCCGAGAAGTGTGGGAAAAATCGGAAAAATTTTCTGAAATTTTTCTGAGAGACCCGCTGAAAATCCTGCAACGCCCTGTGCGGGAACGAAAAAAGGGGCTCCGAACCGTCGGAGCCCCTTCGCGGAGGATCGACAGCCTTAGGCGTTGATCTCGGCGTACATCTGGTCGATGAGCGTCGAGAAGCGTTCGCAGATGGTGCGGCGCTTCAGCTTCATCGTGGACGTAAGCAGTTCGTTTTCGACCGTCCAGGGCGTGCGGAGAATCCCGACGGCGCGCGGAACACCGTACTGCGGGAAGGTCTTCGTCGCGGCGCGGATGCGGCGGATGACGGCGCGCTGCGCGTCGCGCGAAACGAGCGTCGCCGGATCTTCGGGATCGAGCTGCAGGCCCGCGCAGAGGTCGTGCCATTCGGCGTCGTTCACGACGACGAGGGCGGCAACGAAGGGACGCTTTTCCCCGATCACGAGCGCCTGCTCGAAGAGGCGGTCGCTCTGCATGGCGAATTCCACGTCCACCGGCGCGATTTTTTCACCCGTCGAGGTGACGATGATTTCCTTGATGCGGCCCTTGATGCGCACGCGCCCGCCGTCGGAGAGGTCGGCCTGGTCGCCCGTGCGGAACCAGCCGTCTTCGGTGAAGGCGGCCTTCGTGTCTTCCGGACGGTTCCAGTAGCCCTGCATCACCTGCGGGCCCTTCACCTGGAGTTCGTCGTTTTCGCCGAGACGCGCTTCGGTGCCCGGGGCCGGGAGCCCCACGGTGTCGGGGTGGTTCCCTTCCGGGGTCGACCACGAAAGAATCGGGCTCGTTTCGGTGAGGCCGTAGACCTGCTGAATGTTGAGGCCCATGGCGCTGAAGAACTTCGCGACGGTGTAGTTGAGCGAAGCCCCGCCCGCAAAGGTGGCGCGAAGGCGTCCGCCGAACATCTTGCGGATCTTGCGGGCGACCTCGCGGTCGAGAATCGGATGCACTTCGTCGTCGAGGCACATGCGCGGCGTGCTTTCGACGGGGAGGTCGTTCTTCTTCGCAAAGCGGCGCCAGCCCACTTCGAGCATCCAGTCGGTGAGGTAGCGGTCGCGGTCGGACCCGCGGGCCAGTTCCGTCTGAATCTTCTGATAGATGCGCTCGTAGACGCGCGGCACCGAGCAGAGAAGCGTCGGGCGGACTTCGATGAGGTCGTGCTCGAGGTTTGCGACCGAGCGCGCAAAGGCGAGAGACGCCCCGTGCGCCATGGCCGTGTAGTGCGCGACCGTGCGCTCGAAGGTGTGCGAGAAGGGAAGGTAGGAGAGGTAGACGTCCTCTTCGCAGACGTCGCACACGCGCGAGATCTGCTGCACGTTCGAGACGATGTTGCCGTGCGAGAGCATGACGCCCTTGGGTCGGCCGGTCGTCCCCGAGGTGTAGATGAGGCCCGCGAGGTCGTCCCAGCCCGGGAAGGCGGGGAGTTCTTCGTCGGTCACGGCTTCGCCGCGGGCGAGCCACACGCGGGCGGCGTCGACGCGCGGAAGCGTCCCGTCGAATTCGGGCGACTCGGTTTCGTTGAGGAGCACCACCTGCTTGAGATCCGGCAGAGACGTCCCGGCGGCCGCGATCGCGTTCCAGCGGGCGCGGGCCGTGGTGACGAGAAAGCGCGCGTTCGAATCCTTCAGGATGTAGGCGCAGGCGCCCGGCGTGTCGATGGCGTGCAGGGGCACAGGAACGAGACCGTTCGAGAGCGCGGCCGAGTCGAAGGTGACGGCGTCGAGCGAATTGGTGAGGAGCATCGCGACGCGCTCGCCCTTTTCAAGGCCCATCGCCTGGAAGGCGCGGCGCCAGGCCTGCACGCGGGCGTGGTACTGACTCCAGGTGGTCGAAACCCAGACGTTCTCGCCGTAGTCGAACTGACGGAAGGCTTCCCGATCGGGCCACGTCAGGCGGGCGTGCTCGAGCATTTCGGGAATCGAGCGGAAGTCGTACACGAAGGAGTGGTCGGAAGAGGTCACGAGAGATCCCCCGGAAAAATGGTGTTTAACGTTGATCGTATCTTACTGAGTTTGGGCGCCAAAAAAGGGGGGGCGAAAAGGCGATTTGCCGCGCACCCCGAGTTTTGACGGACCGTCAGGCGCTCTTTCTTTCGAGCGCCTCGTACATCTCTTCGATTTCCTTGGCGTAGGTCGCCATGACGACGCGGCGCTTGAGCTTGAGCGTGGGCGTGAGGAAGCCCGATTCGATCGACCAGTCGTCGGTCAAAAGCGTCACCTGGCGCGGAACGCCGTAGTTCGGGAAGCCGCGCGTCGCGTGCTTGATGCGGCGGATGGCGGCGGCCTTGGCTTCCTTCGACTTGAGCGAGGCGGGATCCTTCGGATCGAGCCCGAGCTCTTCGCAGAACTTCGTCCAGACTTCCGGATTCACGACGGCGATCGCGGAGATGAAGGGACGGTCGTCGCCCAGAACCATGGCCTGCGCGAAGAGGGGATCCTCCTGAATGGCGGCCTCGAGGTCGGCGGGCGGAACCTTTTCACCCGTGGAGGTGACGATGATTTCCTTGATGCGGCCCGTGATGCGGATGTAGCCGTCGTCGTAGATTTCGCAGACGTCGCCCGTGCGAAGCCACCCGTCGGGCGTGAAGATTTCCTTCGTCGCGTCGGGACGGTTCCAGTAGCCTTTCATGACGGAGGGGCCGCGCACCTGGAGTTCGCCCTCTTCGGAGAGGCGCACTTCGAGGTTCGAGACGGCAGGTCCCACCGTGCTCGGGTGGTTCCAGTCCTGGCGGTTCACGGCGATGATCGGACTCGTTTCGGTCATGCCGTAGCCCTGCATGACGGGGATGCCGAGGGCGCAGAAGATCTTCGAGACGGCCGGACTCAGCGCGGCGCCGCCCGAAATGTAGAGGTGCGGACGACCGCCGAAGACGTCGCGAAGGGTCTGCCCCACCTTGCGGTCGAGGAAGCTCGCGACGAGCGGGTCAAAAAGCGAGGAGAGGGGACGCTCGCACGGAATGCCGTTTTTCGAGCAGAAGCGGCGCCAGCCGACGTTGACGGCCCAGTTGAAGAGGAAGCGCACAAATCCCGACTTCTTCGCGAGGCCGTCGCGAAGCTTCGCGTAGACCATTTCGTAGACGCGCGGCACGGAGAGGAGCACCGTCGGACGGATGATCTTGAAGTCTTCCGTCAGATGCGCGATCGAGCGGTTGAAGGCGAGGGGGTAGCCCAAGCCGAGCGCCAGGTAGTAGGAGGCCGTGCGCTCGAAGGTGTGCGAGAGGGGCAGGAACGAAAGGAACTGCTCCTCGTCGTGGGGCAAAATGTTGGCGAGCGTGCCGCGCAGGTTCGAGAGAACGTTGCGGTGCGTGAGCATCACGCCCTTGGGGTTGCCGGTCGTGCCCGACGTGTAGACGAGGGCGGCGAGGTCGTCCCCCTTGGGGCCCATCGGTAGATCCTTCACGTCGCGGCCGACCGCGAGGAAGGTCGAAAGCTTCATCACGGGGATCGGGGCCGAGGGATCGTCCTCGATGTCGTCGTCCGTGATGACGACAAGCCGCAGGTCGGGCGTTTCGCAGGCTTCGCGGATGAGCTTCCACTTGAGGAGCTTGTTCGTCACGAGCACCTTCGCGCCCGAGTCGCGCAGGATGAAGCCCGAGGACTTCGGGGTGTCGATCGCGTGCAGCGGCACGGGAACGAGCGCGTTGGCGAGCACCGACTGGTCGAAGCACACGGCTTCGTAGCAGTTGGGCAGGAGCATCGCGCAGCGGTCGCCGCGTTCAAGGAAGGGGAAGGCGGCGAAGGACTTTCGCCAGGCGAGGACGTCCTCGAAGGTTTCCTTGAAGGTCTTTTCGAGCCAGCGCTTCGCCTGTTGGTCGTAAAACTTGTAGGCGACGGCGTCGGGACGCTTGTCGAGGTGGTGCGTCAGGAGTTCCGGGAGCGTGGAAAGGACGTCGAGGTCCAGAATTCGTTGCTTGGCTGTGTACATCGTGACCGTAGTGATTCTGTCGGGGGCGCCTTGGAAAGTCATGGCGCACACGTGGATTAGAAATTGTACCGCCTTCCTCCGTCCCGTCCCGTCGGTCGAACGGATGATGCGGACGGAAAAATACGGGAAAGGTTGTACGAAAGAACACGTAAAATTTTAAGAATTCGCTATCGGGTTAATACCTAGATAAAAGAAGGGAAGGAAGGGGGTGTTTCGGCGAAAAGTCTAGGGCGGAGGGGGAGACAGCGATTTGCGAAATTGCGTCGGCTCGTGTAGCCTTGATCCTGCAGCCGGTTGACGAACCCGTGAAGCTCCTCATGCACGGGTCAAGTGAAGTGGTTGGTCCTACGTTCATGATGAGGCTGCAACCTTTCGACCGACGACGAATGACAGGATTCGCCGTCGGTCTTTCTCTTTGCGGGGGTGCTAAAGCCTCCGTTCGCCCTTCCTTCTCTCGGCGAAGCAATCGGACGCGCAGGCCGCGCTCTCCGCCGTCGTCACCCTCATCGCACCCCCGACGAACGTTCCCGCTCCTCCCCGCGAAGGAGAGCGCTTGGCAACGCCGCCTCCCAACATATCCGGCCTCATTTCCCGCTCCGTCGTCACGCTCCGGCGCATCCATCCGGGGTCTCACGCGTGCGAATTTTCGATTCGCGGGACCGCCGCGGGGGTGTTCGCACCCGTTCGGGCGGTCGGAGGCGGGTGCGAACGTTTGCGCCAAGTCAAAGAGAAGCGAAATATTACTAGGGGAAAACGTTCAGAAAGAGGGAGGGCCGCCAAGGGGAGAAAGCGCGGGGAAAGGATGAAAAACATACGCAATACTGCGTAAATATGGGAAAGTCTTGCGGATCGGGAAAGAGGCCGGGCGGGGGCGTCGTACGTTCTCGGGGCGCGGCGTCGGGCCGAGGGAAGGGAGGTTTCGGAGGGCGGAAAAAGAGGGGAGCGGTCCCCTCGGAAGGAGGTCGCCGCAGGGTTCGGAAAAACGAGCGGGCGGGCTTTCACTGGCTTTGCCGCGGGAGAAAGTTTGCTATAGTGAACCTTCGCGAAACATCCATAAGTGGTGGTTATTTTTCGTGCAAACACAAGATATTGTGTTGTAAGGGCATCATATCAAGCGTTTGCCCATCGTGTCGATCAAGGTTTAGTGTTTGGGAAGGTTATGGAACTGCCAAAGCGTATTCAAAAGCGGGACGGAAGCGTCGTCGACTTCCGTTCTCAGAAAATCATCGATGCCGTCACGCGCGCCGGGAAGGCCACGGGGGAATTTGAGGCGCCCCGAGCCGAGGAAATCGTGCGCGAGCACGTTCTGCCTTCCCTCGAGGTCGACGACAAGGGCGTCTGCCACATCGAGGCCGTGCAGGACGCCGTCGAACACGCCCTCTTCAAGGTCGGGTACTTCACGACGCTTCGTGCCTACATCGTCTACCGCGAATCGCGCGCCAAGGTGCGCGACGCCAAGAAGAGCTGGGTGAATGTCGAGAGCTCCATCAACGAATACCTCGATCAGCTCGACTGGCGCGTCAACGCCAACGCCAACCAGGGCTATTCCCTGGGCGGCCTCATTCTGAACGTCTCGGGGAAGGTGGTCGCCAACTACTGGCTCAATCACGTCTATCCTCCGGAAGTGGGCCGCGCCCACCGCGACGGCGACGTGCACATTCACGACCTCGACATGCTCTCGGGCTACTGCGCGGGCTGGTCGCTTCGCACGCTTCTCACGGAAGGTCTGAACGGCGTCGCCGGCAAGGTCGAGGCAAATCCCCCGAAGCACCTTTCCTCCGCCACGGGCCAGATCGTCAACTTCCTCGGTACGATGCAGAACGAATGGGCGGGGGCGCAGGCCTTCTCGTCCTTCGACACCTATCTCGCGCCCTTCATCCGCAAGGACAACCTTCCCTACGAGGAAGTTCTGCAGTCCATGCAGGAACTCATCTACAACCTGAACGTTCCCTCCCGCTGGGGGACGCAGACGCCCTTTACGAACCTTACCTTCGACTGGACCTGCCCGGAAGACCTCCGTCCTCAGCACCCGGTGATCGGCGGCGAGGAAATGCCCTTTACGTACGGCGATCTCCAGAAGGAAATGGACATGATCAACCGCGCGTACATCGAGGTGATGATGAAGGGCGACGCCAAGGGACGCGTCTTCACCTTCCCGATTCCGACGTACAACATTACGCCCGACTTCGATTGGGAGAGCGAAAACGCGGAACGCCTC
Source organism: uncultured Sutterella sp. (assembly GCA_949282745.1). GTDB lineage: Bacteria > Pseudomonadota > Gammaproteobacteria > Burkholderiales > Burkholderiaceae_F > Sutterella. The sequence continues at coordinate 57,864 of CASDQM010000031.1, forward strand.
TTCGACATGACGGCGCGCTACGGGCTCCCGTACTTCCAGAATTTCATCAATTCGGAACTGAAGCCCAACATGATCCGCTCGATGTGCTGCCGCCTGCAGCTCGACCTGCGCGAACTCCTGAAGCGCGGCAACGGCCTTTTCGGCTCGGCCGAACAGACGGGCTCGCTCGGCGTCGTGACGGTGAACTGCGCGCGTCTCGGCTACCTCTACAAGGGCGACAAGGAAGCGCTCTACAAGCGTCTTGACTACCTTCTCGATCTTGCCAAGACGAGTCTCGAGATCAAGCGCAAGGTCATTCAGCGCCACATCGACCAGGGGCTCTTCCCCTACACCAAGCGCTACCTCGGAACGCTGCGCAATCACTTCTCGACGATCGGCGTCAACGGCCTCAACGAGATGATCCGCAACTTCACGAACGACACGGACGACATCACGACGTCCTGGGGTCACGCCTTCGCGCTCGAATTCCTCGACCATGTGCGCGCGCGTCTCGTTTCCTTCCAGGAGGAAACGGACCACATGTACAACCTCGAGGCGACGCCCGCGGAAGGCACGACCTACCGCTTCGCCCGCGAAGACCGCAAGCGCTTCCCCGACATTCTGCAGGCCGGGACCGCGTCGAACCCTTACTACACGAACTCTTCGCAGCTCCCCGTGAACTTCACGGACGACCCCTTCGAAGCGCTCGAAATGCAGGACGATCTGCAGCGCAAGTACACGGGCGGGACGGTGCTTCACCTCTACATGAACGAAGCCGTCAGTTCGTCGGCGGCCTGCCGCGACCTCGTGCGCCGCACGCTCACGAACTTCCGTCTGCCGTACATCACCGTAACGCCCACGTTCTCGATCTGCCCGAAACACGGCTATCTCTCGGGACGTCACGATTTCTGCCCGAAGTGCGACGCGGAACTCCTCGCGAAAAAACGCCGCGCCGCGGCCAACGCTTCCTGAAGAGTCTGATAGACTGTTGGAAAGCTAAGGTATTTACTAATAGTTTTGATTTATCGGAGGGATTGATATGACCCAAGCCAAATGCGATGAAGTCGTCCTGAAGGACGAAGAACGCCAGCCCTGCGAAGTCTGGACCCGCGTGATGGGCTACCACCGTCCGGTGCAGAGCTTCAACACCGGCAAGAAGGGTGAGTTCAACGAACGCGTCTGCTTCACGGAACAGAGCGCCAAGCACCACAAGTTCGAACGCAAGTAAGCCGCCCGAGCGGCGAATCGGGGCGTTGACCGCGGCATGCACCGCGGAGGACGCCCCTTCTTTTTATCCTTAGCCTTTTCGAGAAAAAGCATGCGCGAACACCAGCCCTCCGATCTGCGCGTCGCGGGGATCACGCCCTTTACGACGATCGACTTTCCAGGAAAGCTCTCGGCCGTCGTCTTCATTCAGGGCTGTCCCTGGCGCTGTCCCTATTGCCACAATCCGTGGATGCAGCCGCGCGAGTTCGATCCCTCGCTCGAGCACGGGTCCTGGGAGGAGGTGGCTTCGCTTCTTTCGCGCCGCAAGGGGCTTCTCGACGGCGTGATCTTCTCGGGAGGCGAACCCTGCGTCGATCCGGCCCTGCCCGCGGCGATCCGCGCCGTCAAGGACATGGGCTACGCCGTGGGCCTGCACACGGGCGGGGCGTATCCGCGCGTTCTCGAAGAAATCCTTCCGATGCTCGACTGGGTCGGGATGGACGTGAAGGCGGATCCGCGGGACGCAGAGCATTTCGACCGCACGGCGGGCGCCAAAGGGGCGGCGGAGCATTTTCTGCTCTCGCATCGACTCCTCAAAGAGAGCGGCGTCGCGCACGAACTGCGCACGACGGCGCACCCCGACTGGCTTCCCGACGAGCGTCTGTTGTCGCTTGCCGACTGGCTCAAGAGCGAGACGGTCGACACCTTTGCGCTGCAAATCTACCGCCGTCCGCCCGGAGGACTCCTGACGGGGCTCTTCCCCGCCGTCGGGATCGACTATCCCGCGCCCGAGACGACGGCCGCCCTGAAGGGCGCCGTCAAGCACTTCGTCGAACGGAGAAACGACCGCTGAAGCCTCAGCGGCTTCGCCTCGGCAGAATCGCTTCGACCAGCGACGCCGCGTCGGGGGCCTCGCGCATGAGGCGGCGGACCTCTTCGAAGTCTCTTCGCTTCAATAGCGGCGTGAGCGTTCGCAAAAGAGCGCCCGCGTTCGGGTCGCCGAGACGCTTGGCCGTGCGAAGGAGGGCGCAACCGTAGACGCGGTTCACGGGAACGCTCGAGCCCGAGAGAAAGAGGTTCGCGAGCATTTCCATCGCCCCGAAGTGGCCGCCCTCGGCCGCGCGAGCGATCCAGCGCACGGCTTCGCGCTGATTGACGGGGACGCGCTGTCCCGCCCAGTGAAGAATCCCGAGACGGTACTGCGCGTCCGTGTCGCCCGAAAGGGCGCTTTCCTTGAGCCAGAATAGTGACGCGTCGCGGTCTTCGAGCGGTCCGCGCCGCGCGTAGAGACGAAAGAGGAGAAAGGCCGCGTCGCGGTCATGGTCCCTTGCGGCCCGCTCGAGCATGTCTCGAGCAACCTTGAGCTCTTCTTCCCTGCGCGCCGCGGCAAGGAGCTTCTCCCCCGTTTTTCTCTGCGCCGAGACGACGCCGTGGGCGGCCGCGAGGCGCCACCAGTAGAGGGACTTCTTTTCGTCGGGAAATGCGGATTCGTAGAGTCTCGCCGCATCGAGCATCGCTTCGACGCGCCCGAGATAGGCGGCGCGCTCGACGAGCCGCAGGGCTTTTTCTTCGTCGGGCGGCTCGCCCTCGCCCCGAAGCGCCATGAGCCCCGCAAGGTGCAGGGCTTCGGGCATTTCCTTTTGGAGGGGAGAGAGGAGAAGATGCCGCGCGCGGGCGAAGCGGCGCGGCTCGTCGGGATTTTTGAGGAGGTGCCGAACGAAGGCGAGGGCGGCGCGGTCGTCTCCGGCCTTGGCGTCGCGCTCGAGTTGTTCGAGTTCGCGAAGGCGCTCTTCTCCCGAGCGTTCGGGCGTGACGGCGCGCCGCATCCAGGCCCAGTGCGCGAAGTCCTCTTCGCGCTCATAGGGAAAGGCTTCGCGAAAACGCCCCTTCTTCGGCATCGCTCAGGGCTTTTCCTTGGGAGGGAGGGGCTTCACGACGGGTTCGGTCGCCCCTTCGGGAATCGAAATGACGACGCCCGTCGATTCTTCCTGCGCGTCCGTCGGAAGCGGGCTCTTGTCGAACCCGAAGACGTAGAGGCCCATCGCCATCGTGATGTTGATCATCAGATAGAGAAGCCAGCCGAGGCCGCCCAAAAGCAGGGGACGCCCCATGGGGAGCTTCGGATAGTCGGCCGGCACGCGGTCGCGGAAGTAGCCGAGCTGCGTCCAGGCGCCCGTGACGACCCAGCTGCCCCAGAGAACGAGGAGGAAGTAGGGGCCGAGATACTTGATGATGGGCTCGTCGCGGAACATGATCTGCATGACGAGGTAGAGCGCGATGAGCCAGAGGCTCGTGCGCACCCAGAAGCGGGAGCTTCGCGCCTTGTCGCGTTCGCCCAGCGCCTCCCAGTTGTGCGCCTGCAGCAGCCCCCCGAAGACGGGCGTGAAGAGAAGACTGCCGAAGAGCACCCAGACGGGGTTGTAGAGAGGCGGCGTGACGGGCGTTTTGCGGGCCATGATCGATTCGAAAGAAAAAAGGAAAAAATCGGGATGGGTATTGTAGCGGTTGGGACCCGCGCCCGACCGCTCCCGCGCGGGACTTTTGCAAGAGACGGTAAGTTTTCCGTCCCCTCCGCAGATTCGCCCCTGCAAGCCCCGGGACGCTCCGCCGTATAATGAAAAGAGTCGCTTTTTCCTGCGGAGTTCTTCTGCCGATGCGCGCGCGTACCCACCTTCTTCTTATCACGTCGCTTGTCTTCCTTGCGTCGGGCTGCACCACGACCGAGGAGACGTCCGAGGCCGCGGCCCGGGCGGAACGCCCGGCCGAGACGCCCGTGGGCGTGTGCCTGGCGGTCGATCCCGCGCTTGAGCACTCGCCGCTTTCGGTGACGCTCCATCGACTCGTGGAAAAGAAGGGACTCAACGTCGTGGCGGGAAGCGCCCCCGTGAGCGCCTGCCGCGTTGAAGTGCGCCTCAAGGGGCGCTGGAACGAATCCTTCACGGAACTCCTCGACGCGTCGCTCTCCTACCGGGATCTGCTTACGGGCGAGACCCGGCAGGTCGATCAGCCGCAATCCCTGCGGGAGAACCGGGAAAACGCCTTTTTCGCCAACAGCGCCGCGGCGCCCGAAGACGTGCTCCGAAGTCTCGTGGACCGGCTCTTCCCCGACCGCTACAGCCCGAAATTCGTGCGGACGGAAGAGTAAGTGAATTCCCTCTGTGTTCTTACGTATTTTTACGCAAGGAAATCTCGGATCTTCCTCTTTTCGTCGTGTAAAGCCCGCGAGGAACGCTTGATTTCCATCACTGACTAAGCAAATCACCCAGAATCGTCAGTATTTCCCCTATTGTTTTCACGTAGTAGCTCCCTATAATTCTTCTTGTCGATCGATTTGGAAGAGTCGATCACCATCAAAGGGGAGACCCGGAGATGAAGTTCGGATGAAAGAACTTGATTTACTCATGGGGATGCGTAAGCAAGGGTTTCGTACGAACAACGAATGTCGGCGGTCCGATGGAGCGTTTCATGAGGGTTTTGGAGACTCCATCCACAGTAACGATCGCCGAACGTTCTCCAGCCTTTTAGGGAGCTTGATCAACGCTCCCTTTTTTTTGCCCGCAGAAAACGCAACCGCCTTCCTTTTTTGCCGCTTCGATCGGTTCCGGAAAACCTCCTTCGCTACAATTTTCGGATGTTCCCACCCAATTTCTGAGAAAGGAGAGACCCTCATGCGCTACGTCATCGTGGGCGGCGTCGCCGTCGGCGTCACCGCCGCCACGCGGCTTCGCCGTTTGGACGAAACGGCCGACATCGTTCTTCTCGAGCGCGGCGACAAGATTTCCTTTGCAAACTGCGCGCTTCCCTACTACGCGGGCGGGATCGTCCGCTTCGAGCGCCTCTACGCCGCGGACGCCGCGACGATCTCCGAGCAGTACGCGATCGACATCCGCGAGCGCCACGAAGCGCTTTCGATCGACCGCGCCCGCAAGACGCTCTCGGTGCGAAACCTCGCGACAAACGAAACCTACGAACTCTCCTACGACAAGCTCATTCTCGCGACGGGCGCCGAACCCGTCTTTCCCGATATCGAAGGCCTTCGCGAAAACGCGCGGGCGCTCTGGCGGGTGGAGGATGCGCTCGCTCTCGAAAAGGCTCTCTCGGAAAAGCCCGACCTCACGGCGCTCGTCCTCGGAGGGGGCTCCGTCGGGTTGGAAGCCGCCGAAAACATTGTTCGCCGCGGCGGCACCGCGCACCTCGTGACACGCGGGGCCACGCTTCTCGGAAAGAACGATCCCGCACTCTCGCGGCTATTCGTTCGTTTCGCCCAAGGGAAGGAAAAGCGCCTTCTCTGGCACTTCGGCGCCACGGCCGCCAAGGTGGAGCGGCTTCCCGACGGAAAGCTCCGCGTCGCGCTCACGAACGGCGAAACGCTTGAAGTCGACTACCTCCTCTGCGCGGCGGGCGTTCGTCCCCGCTCCGAATTGGCCGCCGAGGCGGGACTCGAACTCGGCCCCCGGGACACCGTCCGCACGGACCTCCACACCCTCACGAGCGACCCCGACATTCTGGCGGCGGGCGACGTTGCCGCGTCGCTCGATCCCGAGACGCTCGAGCCGCGTCCCCTGATGCTGGCGGGCTCGGCCGTCCGGTCGGGCCGAAAGGCGGCCGACACGGCCTCGGGGCGCGTGCCCAAGAGTGAACTGCAGCCGCCCTTCGGGACCCACGTCGTATCGCTTTTCGGCACGGTCTGGGCGTCGACGGGCAAGAACGTCGGAGAGCTTCTTGCCTGCGGGAAGCGTCCCCGTCGGGACTTCGACGCGGTGACGGTCGTCGCGCGCAATCACGTGGGCTGGTACCCGGGCAGTTCGCCGGTGGTTCTCAAGATTGTCTTTGCGAAGGATGGAAAGCTCCTCGGCGCCCAGGCGATCGGACGCGAAGGCGCGGACAAGCGCATCGACGTCCTGAGCACGGCCATGCTCTTCGGGGCGAACGTGCGCGATCTGACGAAGCTCGACCTCTGCTATTCGCCGCAGACGGGCTCCGCCAAGGACCCGATCCATGCGGCGGCCTTCGTGGCGGAAAACGTCCTGAACGGTCTCGTCCGCTTCATCGAGCCCGGTGAAGTCGCCGACCTCTTTGCCGGACGCAACCCCGATTTGGGAGACGACGTTCCCAATGCGCCCGATCGGGCCTGCATTCTCGACGTGCGTTCGTCGGAAGAAATCTCCGACGACGCTCTGCCGCTTCCCTGCGAATCGATTCCCCTTGAAGAACTTCGCGACCGCCTCGATGAACTCCCGACGGACGGCCGCACGATCGTGGTCGTCTGCCGCGCGGGCGTTCGGGCCTACGCGGCCGCCCGCATTCTCGAACAAAAGGGCTTTAAGAACGTCTTCGTGATGACGGGCGGCAAGCAGTACTGGAACTGGACGATGCCGAAGCTCGGTTGAGAAACAATCGACTCGCGTTGAAAAGCAAACGCCGGCCGACCGAATTTTCTCGGCCGGCCGGTGTCGCGTCCGCGCGCAAAATGCGAAAATTTCCTCTTTCCCGCTGAACGACTGCATCCATGTCTCTTCGTTCTTCCATAGAACATTACCGCACGCTCCGGCAGGCGCCGATCTGGAAGCTCCTCGCTTCCGACAACGGTCCCCAGGCCATCGCCATTTTGCAGACGCTCCTCTACGACAACGAGCGCGTGTTGCCCGCCTCGGTGTTTTTCGATCGGCTAAGAAACGCCTATGCCGAGGGACTGCAGGAAACGCTCTCGCGCGACGAAGCGCGCACGCTGGCGCTTCGTTGGGTGTCGGACGGCTATCTTGTCTGTCGACTTCCCGCCGGGGCGGAGGAGGAGACCTTCGAACTCACGTCGGCGGGGGCGGACGCCATTCGTCTGCTCTCGCGCTTCGACTCGAAGCGCCTGGGTCCCACCGAAAGCCGTCTCGAGATGCTTACGCACGCCCTGGCGCGTCTCGCCACGGAGAGCGACCCCAATCAGCAAAACCGCATCGAGCTTCTGGAAGCCGAGAAGATGCGCATCGATCAGGAAATCGAATCGATTCGGGCGGGACGCAAACAGGCGATTGCGCCCGAAGCGGCTCTGCAGCGCATCGCGGAAATTCTCGAACTCTATGCGGAGCTGCAGGGCGACTTTCGTCGGGTCCGCGAAGAGTTCGAGCGGCTCAACCGGGCGCTGCGCGCCGAAATCATGCAGAGCGAAGACACGCGCGGCGCCGTGCTCGACCGCTTCTTCGAAGGCTACGACGTGATCGGAGAAAGCGCGGCCGGACAGGCTTTCACGGCTTTCTATCGTCTGCTCACGGACAATACCGCACACGGCGAACTCGAGGATTCGCTCGCGCTCATCGCTTCGCGCGCCTTCTACCGGAAACTCGCGCTCGCCGACCGCAGAAAGCTCACTGGGCTGCAGGAGGAACTCCTCGCCCGCGCCAACGAAACGCACGCCGTCATGCGGCTCTTGGCGATGTCCCTCAAAGAATTCGTGCGCTCGCAGGATTTCGTCAAGGAGCGTCATCTCGCCGAACTCATCCGCGAGACGCGAAAACTTGCCCATGAAGTTTCCAAGGAGGCGGGCGTCAACGACACCGTCTGGGAGTGGGATCTGACGAGCAGCGAGATCGATTCGGTTGCCCGCCTCGAACTCGAAGATCCCAAGGAAACGCGCATGGAGGCGGACTTCGGCGCGGGCGAGCGCCCGAACGTCGATGCGCTCGAACTCATGGAGCGCATCTGGCAGGCCGACATCGACTACCCCATGCTCATCCGCGCCGCGGAGACGGCCTTGACCGACGCGCCGTCGGCCTCCGTGGGCGAAGTCTTCCGGCACCTCGAAAAGCGGCAGGGGCTCGGATCCGTGATCGGACTTTTGTCGCTTGCCGTCCGATACGGACACGCCGGAACGCCGGGGTGGGAGGCGGCGCAGACGGAAAGTCTGCGGCTCACCTCGGACGCTGCGGACCAGGACTACGCCGTCGTGACGCTTCCCGACGCGTTGGAGGAAACGCTCGAGTGGGAGGACCGCCGCGGAACGCCTCGGCGTGGCTCCGTTCCGCTCTACTATTTCGATGCCGAGAGCCTCAAGAAAATCCGCCGCTCCCGCCGTTGGGGCTGAGTTAAGGAAACACCAAAGAACATGACCGAGAACACTTCTGTGTACATGCAGTCCGAAGCTTTCTGGAAGAAGGCTGAAACGGAAAATCTTTCCCAAGAGGCGCCCGTCGACGAGTCCGATGAGGACAAGGCGCTTTTTGAGGGCGACACGGGGGAACTCCCCGAAATCGTCCGCAACGTGCTCGTGCATCTTCTGCGCGGCCCCTATTTCGAACGTTCTTCGAGCCGCCGTCTCTGGAGCGCTCTGGTGACGAACGAGAAGGTCATCCGCTCGCGTTTGTCGGAACTCTATCTCGACCTCTTTCTCGACGAAGCGGCCGGGATCGCCTTTTGTCGCCGCCCGAACCTCGGCGAGCTCGACGTGCCGACCCTTCTGCCGCGCGTTCGACTTCGCTTTCTCGACTCGACCCTGATCGTGGAGTTGCGCGAGCGGCTGATGCGCGCCCAGGAAACGGGCGAGCGCGTGCACGTGACGCGGCAGGACCTGCGCGAGATCCTGCGCCTTTACGACGCCGCGGCTCTCTCGAACGAGGCGCTCCTCGAGCGCCATCTCTCGGGGATCGTCGACCGTTTCGTGAAGCGCCGCATTCTTCTCACGCTCAAATCCGGAGACGACGCCTTTGAAATCAGTCCGGTGCTTCCGCTTCTCTTCACGACGAGCGACATCGAAGCGCTTCGGGCGGGCTATGCCGAAAAGGCCGCGCGCGACGCCGAACGCCTCGGCGGCTGAGGCGAAGCGCAACCCGTGGAGGATGACGAATGACGGACGCCGCGCTTTTTCAGAATCAGTACCGCATCACGCGCCTGCAGGTCTTCAACTGGGGGACCTTCTCGAACATTCACGACATTCCGATCTCGGAGTCGGGTTTTCTCTTCGTCGGCGCATCGGGGTCGGGGAAGTCGACGCTTCTCGACGCCATGGTGACGCTCCTCTTTCCGAATCCCAACTACAACGCGGCCGCCCGTGAAGGGGAGCAGCGCCGCGGGGACCGATCGATTCTGACGTATGTCCGCGGCGCCTGGTCGACGAAGACGGAGTCGGAGGGCCTCGGCAGTCAGCGCGTCAAGACGCAGTATCTGCGCCCGGGCGCCACGTTCTCGGCGATCGCGCTCACCTTCACCGACAGGACGGGTGACCAAAAACAGCTGATGCTCGTCGCCGCCATCAAAAAGAGCGCGAACGAAGAGACGGGCGTCAACCGCCGCTATTACGTGCTCGACGGCGAATACCGGTTTCAGGCGAAGGACTTCGAAGGCTTCGCGCACTCGGGCTTTGACTGGCGCTGGCTCAAGGGACGCCTTCCGGAGGGGCGCGTCTTCGAGCGCTTCGCCGCATACAGCGACGCCTTTCGCGAACTTTTCAGCATTCGCGACAAGACGGCCCTGAAGCTCCTTGCCAAGGCGCAGTCGGCGAAGAATCTGGGCGACCTCAATTCCTTCCTTCGCAACTTCATGCTTGAGGCCCCGCAGACCTTTTCGATGGCCGAAAAGCTCGTGGAGGAATTCAACGACCTCAATGAAGCTCATCAGTCGGTCGTGACGGCTCGCGAACAGTCCGAAATCCTGCGTGGTGCGCGGGATGCCTGGACGAAACGGGAAGAGGCCCTTTCGTGCATGGCCTCGCTCGAACTCGAAAGCCGAGCCCTTCCTCGCTGGCGCCTCGATACGAAGCTCGGGCTCCTCACGGCGGATCTTCCCGACTTCGTGCGCAGGAAGGACGAAACCGAGAAGCTCCTTCTTGCGACCCGCAGAAAGGAGGATGACGCGCAGGAAACGCTCGAAGGTCTGAAGCGCCGCCACTGGCTCTCCGGGGGCGAGCAGATCAGTCTTCGCAAGAAAGAGCGCGTGGGCGCCCAAGAGCGCTTGGAAGAGTGCCTCTCGCGGCGCAACAAGGCGGCCATCCACTTGGAAAAACTCGGGACGCCGATGCCTACGAGCAACAAGGGGTGGATCGCGCTCGTCGCCGACCTCAAAACCTTTGTGAACGAAGCGCAGGAGCGCTCCGACCGTCGCCGCGCCGAGCGCGACGAAAGGATCGCCCGCAAGCGCGATCTCTCGAAGGACTTTGAAGAGACGGCCGCGGAAATCCGCGCCATGCGCGAGCGCCCCTCGAATATTCCTTCGAAACTCCTCGCGCTCAGGAGTCGTCTCGCCTCGGCCCTCGATCTTCCGGAAGACTCGCTTCCCTTCGCGGGCGAACTCCTGCAGGTGAAGAAGGAGGAAGTTCGTTGGCAGGGTGCGATCGAGCGCGTGCTTCACAATTTTTCGCTTTCGATTCTCGTCGCGGACGAACACTACGAAGCGCTCTCAAACCACGTGGATGCAGAGACGCTTGGCGAGCGGCTTGTCTACTTCCGCGTGAAAAAGCCCGTCAAGGACCTTCCCGACGCCTTCCGTCCGGGGACGATCCCGACGAAGCTCGAACTTGCTTCGGGGCCCTGGCGCGCATGGCTCGAGAAGGAGCTCGACGAACGCTTCTCCTACTTCTGCGCCGACACCATGGAGGACTTCCGCCGCTTCAAGACGGCCGTCACCGTGCGCGGTCAGGTGAAGCACTCTGAAGTGCGGCACGAAAAGGACGATCGCCACGCCGTCAACGACCGCCGTCGCTGGGTGACGGGCTTTTCGAACGCCGAAAAGCTCGCGCTTTTTGAAGAGCGCGCTCGGGAGCTCGCGGGCGAGATCGAGAAGATTGACGCGCAAGTGCGGACCCTCGAAAAGGCTGATCAGGAAGAAAACTTCAAGGGAGCGGCCGCCCAGCTGGTCCTCAACTACGAGTGGTACGAAATCGATGTGGACGACGCCAAGGCGAAGTTGCGAAACATCGAGACGGACCTCCACGCGTTGCTCGAGCAAAACGAAAATCTCAAGGCGCTCGAAGAGGAAATCATAAAGGCCGAGGCCGAATGTAAGCACCGCCGCGAAATTACGGTGAAGCAGAACACGGCCTTTGAGACGGCGCGGCAGACGCTCGCCGAACGACAGAAGGCGATCGAGACCTGCCGCGGTGAACTCCAAGGCGTCGTCGCGGATCCCACGGTCCTCGACGAGGCGTCGCTCGCGAAGGTGGCCGAGCGAGCCGGGCGCTACGAGGGAGGCGTATCGCTTTCGACGCTTGAGAGCTGTGTGAAGTCGATCGAAATGCAGATTCTGAACGCCAACGCGCTCGCCGAAAAAACGGCGGCACTCTCGCTCGCCGAAGCGCTCGGCGAGTTTGGGAGTTTCCTTGAAAAATGGCCCGCTTACAAAGCGACTCTTGCTCCGAATGAAGAAGCTGCGGGCGAATTCTTTGAGAAGCTTGACGAACTCGAGCGCGACGGTCTGCCGGCTCATGAGGAGCGTTTCCGAAAACTTTTGGCGGATCAGTCGTTCGAACATGTTGTTCACCTACAGCAAGAGATCCTGCGTGCCCGCAAGGAAATCCTCTCGCGCATGGAGGTCGTGAACGCCTCGCTCGAGATGGCGCCCTTCAGCCGTCTTGCGGAGGGTGAATCGCACCTCAAGATCGAAGTGAAGAACGTTCAGCGCCAAGACATCACGGACTTCCGCAACGAGCTCTCCGGACTTCTGCAGGGCGCCTGGGACGATCTGTCTTCCGAAGGGGCGGAAGCGCGCTTTTCTCAGATCAAAAAACTCGTCGAACGCCTTGACCCGACGAATTCGGATGCCGAAGTTCAGAGGTGGAGAAAGCTCGTGCTCGACGTGCGTCAGCACGTCGAATTCACGGCTTACGAATTGGACGAGGCGGGGAACGTCATCGAAACCTACCTCTCGGGTTCCGGTAAATCGGGCGGACAGCGCCAGAAACTTACTACGACCTGCTTCGCGGCGGCCCTTCGTTATCAGCTCGGCAATTCCGAAGAGGGACTTCCGGTCTTCGCGCCCGTCATTCTCGACGAAGCCTTCGACAAGGCTGACAGCGACTTTACCGACTTGTCCATGAACATCTTCCGTCGATTCGGCTTCCAGATGATCGTGGCGACGCCCGAGAAGTCGATCGTGACGCTTGAGCCCTACATCGGCGGCGCCTTCTATGTCGTCATGAAGGACCGCATGCATTCGAGCGGCCTCTCCGTGCGCTACGACGAGGAGACGCAAAAGCTCGACTTTGAGCACATGAACGACCTCGTCGAAGAACCTGAATCCGCTCGGGAGCCGAAATCCGACGTTCAGTCATCGAAACCCGAGCGCGCCCCCAAAGAACCTCGCACGAAGGTCGAGGAAACTCCAGTTCCCGGTCTTTTCGACGAGCTCTCGCTCTTTGAGTGAGGGGAGGCTGGGAAATGACTCTGAAAACCCTTCGGGAGGCCGATGCGCTTCTTGTGCGGCGCTTTGAGCGAAGTCTGGTGGAGCGTCTTCTCGGCGAAGCCTTCGGGCTTTCCTACGAGCCGGCGTTCCATCTTTCGCTCGGACGGGTGACCGAAGCCGAGGCCGTGCGGGATCTCCACGGCCTCAAGGCGGAACTCGTGAGGTGGCGGGAGATTCTCCCGCAACGCCCGGGGTGGCGCGTCGTCCTGGCCGAGCAACGGTTTCGCACCGTGGGACTCACCGTGCGGCTTCCCCGGGAGCTTACGGTCGACTCGACCGAGAGCCTTATCCGGGCCCTGCAACCGAACGGCGTAACGCCCGCCGTCTGGCGTACGGCGATCTCCAGGCTTCAGCGCTTTTGTGAAACCTTTGGATTGACGTCGGACGATTCGCGGCGCTCGGCGGCGGCTTCTCTGCGGGGGCTCAAACTTCTTTTCCCGCAGGACACGTCGGACCGGGAGTTCGAGGCCGTGCTCGGCACTTTGTCGTGGCTTCTGAGGCACCCGAACGCGGGTCTCTTTCCCCGGGCTCTGCCCGTTGCGGGCGTCGATTCCAAATGGTTGGAGAAGCGTCGAGGGACGCTCGCGCGCCTCTGGAATACGGTGACGGGTGAAAACGTCTCCGCGGCCGATTTTCTCGAGCATGCCGGACTTCTGCGTCTTCCTCAGTTCGTGAGCGTCAAGAACGCCGCGGCCTGGGTGGGAGAAGAGGCGGCCGAAGAGGTCGTGAAGCTTCCCGTCGAGACGCTCGCCAAAAAGGCGCCCGAGTCCCCGGTCGTCCTCATCATCGAAAACGAACAGACGGCGCTTTCGCTCGATTTCCGAGACGTGCCGATTTTTCTCGCGCTCGGCTACGGCGTGACGCTTCTCGAGAGTCTGCCGTGGATGAAGGAAAAGAGGATTCTCTATTTCGGTGACCTCGACACGCACGGTCTTGCCATTCTTGCGGAGTGTCGACGTCTCTTTCCCCAGACGGAAAGCGTTCTCATGGACCTTCCCACGTTCGAGCGTTGGCGCGCTTTCGCCGTGACGGAACCCAAGGGGGCGGAGCCTTCCCCGGAACACCTCACGCCCGAAGAAAGGGCGTTGGCCGACGTGCTCTCGGCAGGGCGCCTTCGTCTCGAGCAGGAACGCATTCCGCTCGGAACGGTTCGCGAGGCCTTGCTTCGCGTGCTCGACCCGCAGGAAGGATGAAGCTCCGTTGAGTCGACAAACCGGCGTTCGGCGTCGCTCTTCGCCGCGAAAGGTTTTGCTCGATCCCTGGGACACTGCGGTCGACGCTGCTTTTACCGACAAGACACGATAGTTTTGTAATTCCGAATATTCCTTGGCATTCAACGGAACGTAAGGGGAAATCTTCCTGATTTTTCGGAAAGAAAAAGCGCCCGAAGGCGAGTAACCTTCGGGCGCTTCAGTCACTTGTCGTTCATTCTCTCAAGAGAGGCGACGCGTGCGACCAAGCAGGCAGGAGACGCTCTCTTTCAGAGGAATGCCGGGAATGACTTACTTCGCAGCGGTCTTCTTCGACTGTTCGAGGATCGCAAGCGCTTCCTTCGTGAAGACAACGCCTTCTTCCATCAGCTGCTTGGAGTACTGCGGAGCATGGACACCCCAGGAACCGTCGTCCTTCACCTTGGCGGCGACGCGGCGGGCGTTTTCAGCAAGGAGCTGAACCTGAGCGCGGTCCGTGTTCGAGAGTTTCGCAACCTTCAGGAGGTCGGAGATCGTCACGAGGTCGGCCGTGATCTTGGCGTAGCCTTCCTTAACGGGGGTCTGCCAAGCGACAACCTTGTTGTAGATGGTCTTCTGATCCTTGAAGCGGAGAGCTTCAGGGAACTTCGACTGGATCGGGCTGTGGCAGCCGAGGGCTTCCACCTGGTGCTTGTCCTGGTAAGCCGTGCGGCCGCAGGTCCACATCAGGTCGATGTAGGGACGGCCGTCGTCCTTCGTAAGCTTCCAGCCCTTCGGGTTGGTGAGCTTGCGGTCCTTGGCGCCGTCAGGCGGGTTGATCGACTTCTTTTCGGGGTCGACCAAAATGCGCCAGATGTGCGAAGCGCGGACGTTGTCGAAGCCGGCCATGTCAGGACGCTGGATCGCGGCGAAGTTTTCGCAGGAGTTCATCTTCGGCATGTGGCAGGAAGCGCAGTCGTTGCGGCTGTGCGTACCGCCCTGAGCGAAGAATTCAGCAGCCGTGGTGTGGCAGTCCTGGCACTTCTTCTTGAGGTTCGGAACCGTGTAC
>CASDQM010000032.1 GCA_949282745.1 uncultured Sutterella sp.
CAGGGGATCATCAAGCCCGCGGTCGAGCGCCTCAAGGCCTTGGGCGTCGAAATCCGCCGCCGCACGATTCTCGACACCATCATCCGCGACGCGGACGGACGCGTCAAAGGGATCGTGGTGCGCGAAGGTTATGAATTCGGCAAGCCCGACTCCGGCAAGCGCCGCACGATCGGGGCGCGCCGCGGCGTGGTGCTCGCCTTCGGGGGCTTTTGCGCGGACGTGAACTACCGCCGCCGTCTCGACCCGAAGTTGGGCGCTCAGTACAAGACAACCAATCAGCCGGGCGCGACGTCGGAAGGCTGGCGAGAAGCGAGCCGCATCGGGGCGAACATCATTCAGGCCGACTGGATTCAGTGTCTTCCCAACTGCTCGCCCGTGGAAGAAGGGATGGGGATTGCGTCGCACTTCGCGTCGATCTCGGGGGCGCTCTTCGGGATCTACGTCTCGAGCCTCGACGGGAAGCGCTTCGTGAACGAATTCGGCGACCGCAAGGTTTTGACCGACAGCTTCCTCACTGTCATCAACAAGGGAGGGAAGGCCCTCTCGATTGCGGACTCCGACGGCGTCGCACATCTCGAAAAACTCCGTCCGGGCGCCTTGGAGAAGATGCTCGCCGCGGGGAGCGTCAAGAAGTACGCCGACGCCGACGTGCTCGCCAAGGCCTACGGCTTTGACGGGAAGGTTCTTCGTTCGGAAATCGCGCGCTACAACGAACTCTTGAAGAAGGGGCGCGACGAAGACTTCGGTCGTCCTTTCGACAAGGGCGCAAAGCCCATGAACGAAGGGCCCTACTACGTTTCCGAAATGGAACCCAAGATCCATCACGCGATGGGCGGCATGGCGACGAAGGTCGACACGACCGTCGAAGACGTGATGACGGACCGTCCGATTCCGGGACTCTTCGCCGCGGGCGAATGCGTGGGCGGCATTCACGGTGCCGTGCGCATCGGGGCCTGCGCGGTGCTCGACTGCCTCGTGAACGGCCGCAAGGCGGGCGCGATGGCGGCGTCGCAGAAGGCCTGGGTCTGATCGGATCGATTTGAGCTATAGGGAAAAGGGGAGTGGTCGTCCCGTTCGTTCGAGCGGGGCGGCGCTCCCTTTTATATAGCCGCACACGGGCGGCGCAACATTTCTCCCGGAGGCTCAGCGAACCAGACGGTAGCGCTGCTTCGGACTTCTCGGCCGCTCGAGGGGAACGATTTTTCCACTTACCACCAGATCGCGGACGTATTTGGAGACGGTGGCGCGCGAGAGCCCGGAGAGCGCCACCAGTTCGGCGACGGAGAGGTTGGGTTCCCGGGCGAGTGCCGAGAGGATCCCGACGGTCGGGTTTTCCCAACGCGCGGGCTTTCCGCCCGGCTCGACAAAGCGTCTCTTTTCGAAGGTCACGCGGAAAAAGGTGAGGGCGTTTTCGACCTTCGGGGGCGGCATTTGCAAATCGGCAAGCGACGCCCGTATGGCGAAGAACCCGTTTCCCTTGTTCCGGACGACGCAGCCTCCTTCGAAGGGTGTGTAGGAGAGAAGGCGGGAGAGGATTTCGTTTCGCGTGGACTGAACCCCTTCCTTCCCGAGGGATTCCGCGGTCGCGGCGCCGTAGAGGCCGCCGGGGCTCAACACCTCGAGCCGGTCGGCGTAGAGGTTCACCTGCACGTGCGTGCTGCGCCCCGCAGGGGAATAGTCGCGGTGTTGCAGGGCGTTCACGATCGCCTCGCGAACCGCGGCGATCGGGTATTCGGGAATCTCGCGGTGCAGGCAGTCTTCACGGATGACGGCCGCCCGGCTCATGTGGCGTTCGACGAGCTCGAGCGCTTCCGAGAGAATGTCCGGGATGGGGCCGATCAGTTCCTTGGAGTCGATGTAACGCAACCCCGTCTTCGGGTCCGCCGTCTTGGTCGTGCCGGGAAACACCGTGAACACGACTTCAAGGCGGGGAAAGAGACGCTGCGGAAAAATCCCGGCGGTGAGCAGCCCGGCAAGCGTCGGGCGAAGGACGCCTTCGATTCTCTTCACGGCCCCGAGTTGGATCAGAACGGTTTCGTCCGAAAGCGAGCCGAAAACGCGCGGGGATTGCCGACGGACCCGCGAGAGAATGCCCTGCAGGATTTCTGGATTGAGTTCCTCCATCGAGGATTCGGGCACCGCCTGGGCGTCGAACCGGGGTTGCCGACCGAATTCCAAGAGACGGTCGACTTCGTAGGGCGTGAGATGGCGGTCTCCGTCGCCCGTTCGAACGAAGGAGCCCTCATAGCGGCCGCGGGCGGTGATGAAGCAGGGCTTCAGATGCCGGGCCGTTTCGGGAACGCGCGCCACGACCAGAAAGGCGTTTTCAAAGGCGACCTTTTCAATCTCCATGCGCACGACGGGCGTGAGTTCGTCGCCCGCAATCTGCATTTTCGAGTAGGTCGCCTCCGCGTCGAACCCTTCCGCGGGCGTGAAGCCGTTTCGCTCGGAGAGGCCCAGAATGATCATCCCGCCGTGGAGGTTCGCGAAAGCGGAAATGGTTTCGGAGAGACTCTTGGGGAGGTCGAGAACCGCTTCCTTGACTTCCCAGGCCTGGGTGTCGCTTCCCACTTTTCTCATGCGGCGGATGGCGTCGATCACTTCGCGATCGGTAAACATGAGTGCTCCTCGATTTTTCGTCGGACTGACGGATTCTTTTCGAAAATGCAGGCGCAATGCACACCTGCAGGCAGTTTGAGTGTACGGCCGGGCCGCTCTCGCGACTAGTCGTGTTTGTTCCGAATTCCTTGCGGTTCAAAGGGGTTTTGTTTGCAAGAGGAGCGCCTTGAGTCGCAGAAGTATCCTTCGACTGTCTTTCGAGTACAGTTGATGGACAGTAAGTGTCTCGTTGGTGAAGGGTAGCCGGAGAGCAGGACGGAGCGCGGCGGAACCGCTCGGCCGGCGGTCGTTCGCCTTACGCAACGGGCGAATGGGCGGGGCGCGGGTCCGGGAGCGCTCCGGCGAAAAGGTGGATCGTAATCCACTGGAGCGTAATCCACTGGAACGTAATCCACTGGAACGTATTCCACTAAAACGTACCTTACTAAAACGCGCTTAACCAAAACGAAATTCACCGGCATTCGTTTCCGTGGCCGTATCCCCTTGGGACGAACCCGAATCCCGTCGAAGAATCCTGCGGTCCTCTGATCCCCGCTAAACGGAAGGACGGTTTGGTTGTTATTGGAGAATGTCCGTCCGACCAAAGGTTCGCCTTCGCAAAGCTGCTCGGCGGACGAGGCTACTGCCGGTCTTATTACACTCCTTTGTGCTCGGTCAAATTACGCGCGTAACGCCAGGTTCGACAATGAACCGTTCACTGACCACATAAGGAGAGAAACATGGACAAACTTTCCCGTCGAAACGTCCTCGGACTCGCGGGTGCCGGCCTGATGGCGGGCGCCGCCCACGCCGCGCACGCGGCCGATGCGCCCGCAGGCTGGGACCGCGAATGCGACGTCCTCGTCGTGGGTTCGGGTTACGCGGGTCTCTGCGCCGCGATCGAAGCCCGCACGGCCGGGGCCGACACGCTGTTGATCGAAAAGATGGTGGTGTTGGGCGGCAACTCCGCGCTCTGCGGCGGCGGCATCGCCGCGCCGGGGAGCGACCTCCAAAAGGCCGCGGGCGTCAAGGACTCGGCCGATCAGCTCTACCGCGACATGCTGAAGTCGGGCGGCGGCCTCGTGCACGAGGAACTCGCCCGCGTGGTCGCGGACAATGCGCTTCCCACCTACGAATGGGTCCGCGACGTCATCGGCGTGAAGTTCGACCGCCTCGCCTTCCACGGCGGCCACTCGGTGCCTCGCAGCGCAGCCTACATGAAGGGAAACGGCGCGCAGCTCGTAAAGCCCCTCGTTGAAAAGGCGAAGAGCCTTGGCGTGAAGGTGCAAAACCGCACGCGCTTGGTCGACATCATTGTCGAGAAGGGCCGCGTCGCAGGCGCCGTGATCACGGAAGGCTACAAGTTCCCGGACGAAAAGAGCGGCAAGAATGTGCGCGTGCGCGTGAAGAAGGGCCTCGTCTTGGCGGGCGGCGGCTTCTCGCAGAACGTTGAACTTCGCAAGCTTCACGACCCGCGTCTCGGGCCGCAGCTCGAATCGACGAACCAGCCCGGCGCCACGGGCGACGCCCTGATGGCGGCGCAGCGCATCGGCGCGACCGACATTCAGATGGACTGGATTCAGCTCGGTCCCTGGACCTCGCCCGACGAAAAGGGCTTCGGCGTTGCGCCGAAGATCGTCGAGGCGGTCGTGGGCTACGGCTTCATGGTCGATCCGGAAACCGGGAAGCGCTTCGTGAACGAAACCGGGAACCGCAAGGTCCGCTCCGACGCGATCGTCGCGACGGGACATCCCGCGGTCCTCGCCGTGAGCGTCGACAACGTCGGGCATGTTCCCGCGGAAGCCTTGAAGACGGGCCTCGAAAAGGGCGTCGTCAAGACCTTTGATTCGGCCGAAGCTCTGGCCGACTTCCATAAGATCCCGAAGGACGCGTTCATGGCGTCTCTCAAGACGTGGAACGAAGCCGTCAAGGCGAAGAAGGATCCGGCCTTCAACGCGAAGATCTTCGACGACACGAAGGTGAACCAAGGGAAGTTCTATTCGATCCGTCTCTGGCCGCGCGTCCACTACACGATGGGCGGTCTCGCCATCACGCCGAAGGCCGAAGTGATCGGGAACGACCTCAAACCCATTCCGGGTCTCTACGCCGCGGGCGAAATCTGCGGGGGCGTGCACGGCATGGTGCGTCTGGGGACGGTGTCGATCGTCGACTGCCTCCTCTTCGGACGCATCGCCGGCAAGAACGCCGCGACCGCGTAAGCGCTGAGTTCTCCTGAAAGAAGCCTCCCGTGTCCGAGCGATGCGGGAGGTTTTGTCGTATTGGGGGATTGAGTAAAGGACCCGGCGGGAAGGAAGGGGCGCCCGAAGACTCTGCCTTCGAGGAGGAGAAGCGGGGCGCGGGAGAACTTCGTCTTTGCGAAGGAGGCGGAGGCGCGGGAGAACTTCGTCCTTGCGAAGGGGGCGGAGGCGCGGGGACACTGCAACGGATCTCTGACGAAAACCTGCCTCGTCCAAGCGGTGCGGGAGGTTTCTTCGTCTTGGTGGTAGGGATTTGGGTGATTGGCCCGGCGGAAGAAGGGGGCGCCCGACGACTTGGACCCGGCAAAGAGATCCGGTACTCGGGAGGACTTCAACGGTCTCTTTCCCGACGAAAGCTTTCCGTGTCCGAGCGGTGATGGAGACTTTTTCGTTTGCGGTTTTAAGGAAAGGCCCGGCGGGAAGGGAACGCTTGACGACTTCGGTCTGACGAGGAGGTCGGGGGCGGGGGCGCCCTTCGACGGCACCCATCCCGCTGAACAACGAAAACCCCGCGGCCGACGGAGTCGGGGCGGGGTGGAATGGAAAAGACCTTGGCGGTTGCGCACGCGGGGGAGGAGCGTGCGCAACCTTTGCGATCGATTAGAAGCGGATCAGGAGACCCGAGACCACTTCGTAGGCGATCGGGTCGACCGAGGAGCCGTCCGTGTCCTTGTTGTTGGCGCTGTCCTTCGTGACGCCGGCGCCGACGTAAATTTCCGCCTTCTTCGAGAGCGGATAGACGTAGCCGAGCGAGAAGCCGATGCGGTCGGTGTCGCCGTAGTCTCTTTCAGCTGCGGCCGTGTAGCTGTGGTCAACCTTGGCGTCCATCCAGCCCAAGTTGGCCTTCACCGTACCGCCCCAGGCGGGAACGGTTGTGCCCAACTGCAGGCTGTAGCCCTTGTAGGAAACGGATTGGCCGCCTTCCATCGACTTCATAGTGGTATGACCCTGGAATTCGCGCGCAAGCACGTCGCTGAAGTACATGCCCGAGGCGTAGAGCTTCATGAAGCCGAAGTCGTAGGTCGCGGCGAGGCTGAAGGAGAGCGAGTCGTCCGGATCGTAACCGAGGAGATTGCCTTTGGCGTCGTAGGCACGGCCGTAGAGAACCGAGTCGAGCACGGCGGCGACGTGCACGGGGCCGCCCGTGTAGGTGGCGC
>CASDQM010000033.1 GCA_949282745.1 uncultured Sutterella sp.
CTCGTGCGCACGCGAACGAGGTGTTTGGCGCGCACCGTGTGGAAGACGAGGAAAGCGATGAGCGCAACGAATCCGATGAGCCAGTCGAGGTGACGCCGGAAAAATCCGAGGAAGGTTTGTTCGTCCAGATACGCGTAGGGCCCGTAATGGAGCGTCTCCATGAGGGAGCGCACGCCGCTCAGGTCCACGCGGATCCCCCAGCGGTAGTTCTGCATCGAAGGCATGCCGAAGAGCACCGCGGCCAAACGCCGCACCGAATCGTCCTGCGCGTGCGACGTGTAGGAAATCGACCAGTCCGGATAGCGCGCCGTCGTCGAGAGGCAGGCGCCCGGTCGGGCCGGACGCGTGAAGACGGGCAGGAAGGCTTCCGAGTCGATCATCCCCTGGCTTTGCAGCCGCTCGTAAGTGCAGGCCGAGAGAAGCCCCGCGTCGGCGTCGCCCGAGGCGACGGCATTGAGCACTTCGGGTGCGTCGTGCGCGCGCCAGAGAAGCGCGCCGAAAAAGTCTTCCGCTTCGTAGCCCTCTTCGACGAGACGCCCGCCCAACCACTGCCAGGGCCCGAAGGAAACGCTGCTCTCCAGGGCCAGGCGCTTTCCGCGCAGGTCCTCCCAATTCTTGGGGACGGGCTTGTCGGCCGAAACGAGAAGAAGCGCCCCGGCCGATCCCTCGGCGCCCTCGCCGATTCGCTCGCGCGTCGCCAAGGGCACCGCCCCCGTGTCGAGCATGAGGGAGACGGTCGTCCCCGCGGTCGCCACGGCGAAGGGAATGTTTCGCTCGCGCACTTCCTCGACGAAGACGCGCGAAGGAATCCCTTCGACTCCCACGCGTCGGTCGGGGAAGGCGCGCTTTAGGGCGTCGAGCACCGGGAGGACGCTCTGATAGAAGACCGCGGACGACCCGGTGTCTTCGACGGCGATCCAGAAGTCGCCCTCGCCGAGTCCTTCGGGAGGCATCAGTTCGATTTCGGTGAGGTTCTGCCCCCGTCCCTCGGTGAATTCAAGCGAGCGCAGGGCCGAGAGATCGAAGCTCGCCGACGAGACGGCGTCGGCGGGAGGCGTTTCGGGAGCCGCCGGCAGTTGCGCGGAGAAGACGGCGAGAAGCGCGCAAAGAGAGACCGCAAGCCCTTTTCGACGCCCCGACGCGGCGCCGTCGGGTTGCGGCGCAGAGCGTTTTCTGAGGAAGGACAAAAGGCGGAGAGGCATGGGCGGCTTCAACGGGGGAAAGTTTAGGAATCATGACAGGAAACGCCGCGCGACGCAAGGCTTTCACGCGGCGTCCCCGACCTATCCCAAGGTATGTATGCCAACCCATACCAAGGTATGTCGCCGAAAATTCGGTGCGGCGCGAGAATGATCCCAACCGAAAGGTTTCTCTCCTTTTGCACACTCTCAACACATCACCGAAGAGGATTCAAATGAGTGACATCAATCTTGCTCGTCGCAGCTTCCTGAAGTCCGGCGCCGCCGTCGCCGCCACGCTCATGGCCAGCGCCGCCGCCAATGCCGGCATCCCCGCCGCCAAGGTTCAGAAGTGGGACGAAGAATACGACGTCGTGATCATCGGCTCGGGCTTTGCCGGCATGGCTTGCGCCCTCAAGGCCGGTCGCGCCGGCCTCAAGGTTCTCATCCTTGAAAAGATGCCCGTCGTCGGCGGCAACTCCGCCATCTGCGGCGGCAACGTCGCCTGCCCGGTCAACCCCGTTCAGGCCGCCCAGGGCATCAAGGACAGCAAGGAACTCTTCATCGCCGACTGCCTGAAGGACGGCCTCGGCATCAACCACACGGAACTCCTCGCCACGATCGCCGACCGCTGCAACGACACGATCAAGATGGTCGTCGACTGCGGTTGCGAATTCGTTCCCAACAAGATGCTCTTCGAAGCCGGCCACTCGGTTCCGCGCTCCTATGAAATCAAGGCCGGCACGGGCTCGGGCTACATCCGTCCGATGGAAGCCGAATTGAAGAAGATCCCGACCGTCACGATCCGCACGCGCTGCAAGATGGACGACTTCGTCGTCGACGAAACGGGCGCCGTGGTCGGCATCACGGCCCGCACGGGTTATCGCTTCAACGCCAAGCTCGTCAACGACGACCGTGAAAACAAGACCGGCAAGGCCGTCACGATCCGCGCCAAGAAGGGCGTGATGCTCGCCGCCGGCGGCTTCTCCCGCGACATCGAATTCCGTCAGGCTCAGGACCCGCGCGTCGTTCCCTCGACCGACTCGACGAACCAGCCCGGCGCCACGGCCGGCGTCCTGATCAAGGCCATGGGCATCGGCGCTCTCCCGATCCAGCTCTGCTGGCTGCAGTTCCTCCCGTACTGCAACCCGCGTGAAAAGGGCTTCGGCGTTTCCGTGAACTTCACGAACCACGCCTGCATGGACTACGGCGTCGTCGTCGACCGCAAGACCGGCAAGCGCTTCATGGACGAACACGCCGGCCGCAAGATCAAGTCCGACGCCCTCTTCCAGGTCATCGGCACGGACGAAAACTACCCGATCGCCGTGTGCGACCAGGCCATCGTCGACGCGATCAACCCGTCCTTCGTGAAGCTGCCGCTCGAAATGGGCACCGTCAAGAAGTTCAACACCCTTGAAGAACTCGCCGACCACTTCAAGATCAACAAGGCTCCGTTCCTTGAAGAAGTCAAGAAGTTCAACGGCTACGTCGCCGCGGGCGAAGACAAGGACTTCCACCGCATCCTGAAGTTCAACAACGGTCTGAACGTCTCGAAGGCTCCGTTCTACGGCATCGAAGTTTCGCCGAAGATCCACCACACGATGGGCGGCGTGCTCATCAACACGAAGGCTCAGGTGATCTCCGCCACGACCGGCCAGCCCATCAAGGGCCTCTACGCCGGCGGCGAAATCACGGGCGGTGTGCACGGAGCTTCGCGCCTCGGCACGGTCGCCGTGATCGACGCCCTCACCTTCGGCATGATCGCCGGTGAAGAATTCGCCAAGATGGCCTAATTCTTAACCGACTCTCTCCTTCGCGAGCCGTCCGGAGACCGCTCCGGGCGGCTCGTTTGGTCTCCAACCCCCTGTTCTCCAAGATCCCAGCCATGAAAAAGACCCCGATCCTCGCCGCGCTCGTCGCCGCTCTCTTTGCGGTTTCGTCGGCCTACGCCGCGGAAAACCTCGCCGACCGTCACGCCAAGCTCGGCTTCAAGTGCGAAACCTGCCACGCCGGTCAGGCCACGCCCTCCGAACCCCCGATGGAAGCCTGCACGGGCTGCCATCAGATCGAAGCCCTCGTGGAAAAGACGAAGAACGTCAAGCCCACGAACCCGCACGTTTCGCCCCACTACGGCAACACGCTCGAATGCGTGAACTGCCACATGATGCACGGCGAAAGCACGAACTTCTGCGACCAGTGCCATCAGTTCAACTTCAAGATGCCCTGATGTATCGCAAGGGATTTCATATTCCGCTCAAACTTGTGTCCCACATTTTGTCCCACAGGAAGACATAAGTTCTCAGGAAACTGAAGCCCTTTCCTATCAAACGCATCCCCGTCTTCTCGACGCGCCGCCCGATCCTCTTCCGGACGGTGCGTTGGAAACCGAGACCGCAGACGTCTTCCGAGGCGCCTGCGGTCTTTTCGTTTGCCGCCCCCGAACACGCAAAAGGCGGCGCCTCCGGGCGCCCTTTGCTCAAGAGCGACCGTTCGGCAACCGCCTTCTCCGTTTCTTCGGACGAAAGACTCTTCTCAGTCCTTCTTGGCCTGCGCCTTCTTTTCCGCCCGGATCACGTCGACCGGACGCCCGCCGATGTCCCAGTTCTCCATGGGCACCTCTTCGATCGTCACGACGGTCGTCGCGGGGTTCTTTCCGAGGGTCTCGGCGAGAAGCTTCGTGACGCCTTCGATGAGCTTCGCCTTTTGAGCGCGCGTAGGCGCTTCTTCGCCGCCGGTGAGGCGAATGTGTACGTACGGCATGTCATCCTCCTTGATGGACAAAAGGTTTGCTCAGCCTAGGACATTTCGAAGACGCCGTCCAGTGCGCCGCGCCCGACGATTGAGCCAGCCTTATCCGAACATAGAAAAATAATAATGATTCTCTATTGCATCACTGCGCTCAATAGAGTAGTATTTACCTAACGAAACGCACTAAGCGTTTAGAAGAAACTATCAAGTCGGATTGCAAAGGATCCGCAAGGAGTAGACATCATGACGAAGCTTCTCAACACCTATCTCGCCAACCTCGCGCTTTGGCAACTGAAACTCCACAACTACCACTGGAACGTCACGGGCCGCATGTTCGTCGCCGTGCACGAATACACGGAAAAGCTCTACGACGAAGCGTTCGACCAGTTCGACGCCGTCGCGGAAGTCTTGAAGATGCGAGGCGAAATGCCGCTCGTCACCTCGGCCGAATATCAGGCCGCCGCGACGATCAAGGAAGTGGAAGGCCGCGCCTTCTCGGTTCCCGAAGTCCTCGCGGGCGTCGAAGCCGACATGACGCTCATGCGCGACCTGGCGCTCGAAATCCGCAAGAACGCGGCTGAAGCCGACGACTTCCAGGTGCAGGCCCTCATGGAAGGCTACCTCGAAGGCTACGCCAAGCAGCTCTGGTTCCTGCGTTCGATGAAGGAAGATTGCTGCTGCAAGAGCGAATAAACCGCTCCCGCTGGTTGGAATAGTGAAATGACCCCGCCCCGGTTCGGTCCCGAGGCGGGGTCGATCGTTTGGAGAAACGGGACGAACCGTCGTCCGTCCCGAAGACAACAGCCTTACTGCGGATTACGGTTGAGCATCCCTTCCATGATCATCGCGGGATTCGGACGAGGCGCTTCGATCATCGTCATGTGGTTCGTGTCGGTGTGCTCGAACTCGCCGACGCCGGGAATCTCGAGAACCGTCACCTGTTCGTAGTCGAAGGTTCCGTCGGGATTGAAGCGGAACTGGATCTCCCAGCTCTTCGTCTTGAAGGCTTCTTCAAGGAAGGGGTTCGAGCAGATGCCGTTTACGAGGTTGCCGCGTTCGGCGCGAAGCGTGATCGTCTTGGCGCCGGGTTCGGCGGTGCCTTCGGCCATCGCGATCTGACCGCGCGGAATGGCGAGCGTCATGTAGATCTTCTTAGTCTCGGGCTCCCAGAGGAGGTAGCCCACCTGGTCGTGAAAGGCGTTGAGTTCGCCGGGCTTCGTGATGTATACGTGGTAGCGAAGACCGTAGAAGACCTGCGGACCGTTGTTCTGCGCGTCGATCACTTCGAAGGTCCAGGTTTCGTGATAGGGCTCGGCGACGGGCCCCTCCGCCTCGGGATGCGTGTCGACGCCGTCCTCCCCATACCACTTTCCGGCGAGCGGCGCCAAGGGACCAAGATGAGCGAGCGTGTCGGCATGCGCCGGCGCTTCGGTATAAATGTCGTCGTACTTCAAGGCAAACTCCTCAAAAACGGGCGCTCCGCCCGTCCGCGGTCGCGAACGAAAGAAAAAGCGAATGCGCCTCTTCTGCGGACACGATAGCACGTCCGCCGCACCCTCCGAAAAGAAAGGCAAAAAATGCCGTCTTTCCGCCTCCCCCTGCAGTTTTCAGCGTGCCGAACGAACAATGTTCGACGTGCGTATCACCCAAACGGACGACCGATTCTCTACAATCCAACATTCATCCCACAGAATTCCGAAACCACGTCATTCATGCCGTTTTTTCCTTTGATTTCCCGAGCCGGACTCCTCGCCTGCGCGGCTCTTCTCTGCGCCGGCGCCGAGGCGGCCGAACCTCCGGTCCCGCCCCCGCAGAAAACCGCGGCCGAGCCGCAGAAGACCGAGGCGCCCTTGAGTTTTGACGAGGCGCGCACGCGCCTGCACGGCACCGCCGATCGTCTTCGCATCGGAGACGCGCAGATCGCTCACGATCAGAACAAGGAGGAGGCCGCCCGCGCCATGGACGGCCCGCAGATCGACCTCTCCGCCATGCAGGTCTGGGGCACGAAAACGGTCGAGATGGGCTTTGACAACCCGCTGGCCAGTGCATCTCTTCCCTTTCCTTTACCCGGGAGATTTGACATCGGCATGAAGGAGGACATCGGCGGTCCCCGCGCCTCCCTCAACATGGTCTGGCCCCTCTATACGGGCGGCATGATCACGGCCAAGCAGGAGGCCCTTCGCCACAAGGTGACGCAAAGCCGCGCGGAGCGCGACGCGACCGAGCAGACGCTCGACACGGAACTCGCCGCGAAATACTGGGGCGTGCAGCTCGCCCGCTCCGTCGAATCCCTCCGCTCGCAGATGCTCGAGGACGAAGAGGAGTCGCTTGCGCGTGCCAAGCGCTTTGAGGAAAAGGGCGTCATCGCCCCGATCGAGCGCATGACGGTCGAAGTCTCCCGCGACACCGCGAAACGCGAACTCGTGGTCGCCCAAACGAACCGCCGCGTCGCCGAAACCGAACTCGGACACCTTCTCAAGACGGACGCGATTCCGGAACTGAGAACGCCGCTCTTCGTGATCGACGGCGACCTTGGAACGCTCACCGACTGGACCGAAAAGGCGCTTCGCCTCAATCCGCAACTCACGGGCGTTCGCGCGCAGCGCAATCAGGCGCTCGAAGGCGTGAAGGCGGCCGAAGGGGCCTTTCATCCGAAGCTTTTTGCCTACGGCCAGAAAAACCTCATCAAGCACTATCTGACTCTCCCCGAACCCGACTGGATCGCGGGGATCGGCGTCACCTTCACGCTCTGGAGCCAATCGGACCGCCGCGCGAGCCTGCGCGCCGCCGAAGCGCTCGTCACGAAGGCCGACGCCGCGCACTCTGAAGTCGAAAACGCCCTGAAGAACGCCGTCGAGGTGGCCTATCTGCGCGTCACCGAAGCGCGCCACGAATACCGCCTCACCGAGAGCACCGTGGCGCTCGCCCGCGAAAACCTGCGTCTTCGCGAAAAGAGCTTCGCCGAAGGGCTTTCGACCGCGCTTGACCTCAACACGGCCCGCTCGCAGTTGACGGGCGCCGAAATCGCGCGCCGCGGCGCCGCCTACAAATTCGTCGTGAGCTGGGCGATGCTCCATGCCGCCTCCGGCGACATGCCGGGCTTTCTCGCCTCGCTTTCCCGCTCCGACCTCGTTGTGACTCCCTAAAACATCATGACCGAACGACAGAATCAAGAACAAACTCCCTCCCGTCTTCCGCTCGCCGTAGGCCTTCTCGCGACGGCCGCGATTCTCGCGATCGTGGGAAAAGGCTGGTGGGACGCCGAACACCCGGCGGTGCCCCCGCTCGTCGGGACGATGGACGCCAAGACCCTTTCCGTTTCGGCCAAGATTCCCGGCCGCGTGGCCGACGTCGCCGTCGCCGAAGGGTCGCCCGTGAAGGCGGGCGAAGTCGTCGCGACGATCGCGATCCCCGAAGTCGAGGCGAAGCTCGAACAGGTCCGCGCCGTCGAACGCGCGGCGCTCGCCAAGGCTTCGCTTGCCGACGAAGGCGCCCGCTCGCAGCAGATCGACGCCGCCCGCGCCGACCTTTCGCGCGCCCGCGCCGCCCGCGATCTCGCGCGCAAGTCCTGGCAACGCGTCGACAGTCTCTACAAGGACGGACTCCTTCCCGCGCAGCGCCACGACGAAGTGCGCGCGCAGCTTCGCAACGCCGAGGAAACCGTGAAGGCGGCCGAGGCGCAACTCTCGGCACTCGAAGAAGGTGCCCGCCGGCAGGAAAAGGAAGCGGCCCACGCGCTTGCCGAGCAGGCCCGGGGCGGCGTCACGGAAGTGACGTCGCTTGCCTCCGAAAAGGACGTGCGCTCCCCCGTCTCGGGTGAAGTCACGCGCGTCGTGATGGAGCCGGGTGAAATCGCGCCCGCGGGCTTTCCGATCGTGCTCGTCACGGATCTTTCCGACAGCTGGGCCGTCTTCAACGTGCGCGAAGACGAACTCGTGAACCTCGCCGTCGGCACGGAAGTCACCGCCAAGGTCCCCGCCATCGGCAAGGACGTGAAGATGACCGTCTACTGGGTGAATCCGCGCGGCGACTACGCCACCTGGCGCGCCACCCGTCAGACGAGCGGCTACGACCTGCGCACTTTCGAAGTGCGCCTTCGTCCGGCCGAAGGGACGGAAGGCCTTCGTCCCGGCATGAGCGTCATCATTGAACGGAACGGCGTCAAGTGAACGACTTTTTCCGCATTCTTCTGCGCTCCGCTTGGGAGGAGGCCCGGTCGATTCCGAAGCGTCCCTGGGAGTGGCTCACGGCCCTGGCGCTCCCGGCGCTCTGGTGCGGGCTTCTTATGGCGGTCTTTGCGCAGGGGCTCGCGCTTTGCCTCCCCGTGGGCGTGGTCGACGAAGACCATTCCGCGGCCTCGCGCGAGGTGATCACGACCCTCTCCGCCCTCCCCTCGATGGAGCTTCGCCCCTTTGCGGATGGAAGTGCGGCCGACCGGGCGCTGCGAGCCACCCACACCTACGCGACCATCACGATTCCGCCGGGCTTTGAAAAGGATCGGCTCTCGGGCCGGGGCGCGCCCGTCGTCGTCGACTTCAACAAGAGTTACTACGCCGTCGGCACGGTCCTCGAAGCGGACCTCAAGTCGGCGCTTTCCGCCGTGAAGGCCGCCTCCGCCGCGGAGCGCCTCACCATGATGGGGGGCACGATCGAAGAGAACGCCAAGCGCCTTCGCGTGACGCTCCCCGACGTCTACTTCCTCGGAAACGCGGGCTTCAACTTCGGCGCCTACATCCCGACCGCGATCGTGCCGGGGCTCGTCGCGCTCGCGGCGGCCCTCACATTCTGCGGGGTCGTCGTGCGCACCTGGCGCGAGGGACGCCACCGCGCCTGGCGCACGGCGCACGAAAACCACGTCGCGGCGGGCTACATCGGAGAACTTCTTCCCTGGACGATTCTCTTTACCTTGGGCGGCGCCCTCTGGATGGCCGTCTTCTCGGGGTGGCTCGGTTGGGGCGTCGAGGGATCCTGGCTCAAGTGGCTTCTTGCGACGCACCTTCTCGTTTTGTGTTCCGCGGGTCTTGCGCTTCTCTTTTCGGCCTGCGGCTTGAGCTGGGTGATCGCCGTCTCGAGCGTCATCTGCATTCTGGCGCCGACCTTCCCCTTCACGGGCTTTTCCTATCCGATCGAATCGATGACGCCGGGGGCGAAGCTTCTCGCCGACTTCCTGCCGCTCACGCACTACCTGAAGGCGCAGGCAAACGAATGGATTCTCGCGGCCGACGGATTCGCGGGCTGGCGCGAAATCGCCTGGCTTGCAGGCTTTGCCTCCCTCACCTCGATTGCGGGGCTCGGCCTTCTCACCTTCCGCTCGCGCTTGTGGGCCAAGGCCGAAGAAGAGAAGACGCAGGCCCCTGACGAAACGGGGCCGAAGGGTTTTCTCGGCTTTGCGTCCTTCCTCGTCAAGAAGACCGTGTTTGCGCGCGACACCTTCCTGATTTTTGCGGGCGCGACGGCCTTCTATCTCGTCTTTTACGCCTGGCCCTACATGAATCAGCAGATTCAGTTCGTCCCCGTCGCGATCGTCGACGAGGATGCGACGGCAGCCTCGCGGCGCTTGAGAAGCGCCATGGAGGCTTCCCCCGTCTTCGACGTGCGGCTTCGCACGCCCGACGCGGCCGAGGCGATCGCCGCGCTTCGTGCGCAGGACGTGGACGTCGTCGTCACGATTCCGAAGGACCTCGAAGAGCATCAGGCGCGAGGCGAAAACGCGACCGTGCACGTTCTTGCGAACGGCGCCTTCCCGGTGAAGGGCCGCGCCGTGCAGGCGGCCCTGGCGGGGATCGTCACGGACGCGGGGTTGACGCTTGACGCCGCGCCCCTTTCGACCGCGGGACTTCCGCCTTCGACCCTTCTCTCGCAGGCGAACGCCGCGCCGGACCTGTTGGTGCGCTACCGCTTCAACGAAATTTCGGGCTACGGAAACTACACGGTTCCGGCCGTGGGACCCCTGATCGTGCAGGCGGTCCTTCTCATGGGGATCACGATGAGCATGGGCGGGTGGCTCGCAAGGCGCCCCGAATTCCTGCGGCGCATCCTCGCCCGCCCCGC
Organism: uncultured Sutterella sp.; assembly: GCA_949282745.1. Taxonomy (GTDB): domain Bacteria; phylum Pseudomonadota; class Gammaproteobacteria; order Burkholderiales; family Burkholderiaceae_F; genus Sutterella. The sequence goes on from CASDQM010000033.1 coordinate 9,978, forward strand.
GTACGAAGGGCTCGCGCTCTTTACGGTCTACTTTGCGATCGCGCTTTTGTGGCTCGCCTACATGGTGGTCGTCGACTTTTCGATTCACGAGTACGGCACGCTCGGCAATCCTGAGGGCGTGGCGCTTCTGTGCGTCCTCTACGCGGCGGCGACCGCGGTTTTCGGGATGTTCGTCTCGCTGATTCTGAACGACAACGCCTATGCGGCGCCCGCCGTCGTCATCATTTCGGCGCCGGTCCTCTTCATGTCGGGGATCATCTGGCCGACGGAAGCGATCAGCGTGCCGATCGTGCACTTCCTCGCGGCCTTCATCCCGAGCACGCCCGCGATCCTGGGTTTGGTCGCGGCGGGCCAGGACGCGGCCTCGACGGCGGACCTGCTCCCGCGCATGACGCACCTGATTCTTTTGATTTTGCTCTACGGCTCCCTCACGCTTCATTGGGCGGGACGGCGCCGCATGGAGTTCGACCGTAAGGTCCTCAAAGCATGATTCTTTTTGACTCGCACTCCCACCTGAACGACCCGGCCTTCGACGAAGACCGGGAGGACGTCGTCGCCCGCATGCGCGCGGGCGGCATGGCGGGCGCCATGGTCATCGCCTGCAACGACGAGGACCTTCCGAAGACGATCGAAATCGTCGAGGCGCACCCGGGCTTTCTCTTCGGCGCCTGGGCCGTGCACCCGGAATACCCCGACCACCGCGAAGCCGACGAAGAGGAAATCGCCCGCGTCGCCTTGCACCCGCAGTTCAAAGCCGTGGGCGAGACGGGACTTGACTTCTACTGGTGCAAGGAACCCTTGGACTGGCAGCGCGAGCGCTTCCGCAAGCACATCCGCGCGGCAAAAATTGCGAAAAAGCCCCTCATCATTCACGCCCGCGACGCCGAAGGCGCGGCCCTCGACATTCTCGAGGCCGAACACGCGGGCGACGTCGGGTTCGTCATGCACTGCTTTTGCGGTACCATCGAGGAAGCCCGACGGACGGTGGACCTGGGCGGCCACGTGAGCTTCACGGGAAACCTCACCTTCAAGCGCAACGACGCGCTTCGCGAAGTCGCGCGTTCGGTGCCGCTCTCGCGCCTTCTTCTCGAAACGGACTGCCCCTACATGGCCCCCGTCCCCTTCCGCGGAAAGCGCGCCGAACCGCTTCACGTCGAATGGCTCGCCCGTCTTCACGCGGAACTCCACGACACGGACGCCGACACCGCGGCCCGCGTCACGACGGAAAACGCCGTGCGCCTCTTCGATCTGCCGCGCACTCTTTTGGGAGAAAAACTTTGAAAGGCCTTTCCCTTTTGCTTTCGCTCTCGCTTCTTCTGCCGCTCGCGCCCGCCTCGGCCGCGGACGTCGACGCCTCGTCCCTCGCGGTGGGCCCGACCTCGCGCGCCGACGTTCTCAAGGCTGAAGCCCCCAAGATGCAGACGGCCCTTCTGAGCGACGACGTTTCGTCCCTCAAGGCCTCGATCCTCGTCGCGGGAACGGCCGACCTCATTCTCCCCGAGGGCGACACGCCGCTCACCCTCGCGCTTCGCGCCGAGAGCAAGCGCTCGACCGAGTACCTTCTCGGACTCGAAGACGTCGACGTCACGAAACGCAACCGCTTCGGCGAATCGCCCCTCATGCTCGCCGTCTTCAAGGCGAACGACAAGGCGATGGAGGCGATCCTCGAGCGCGGCGGCCTTCCGAACGAACGCCACGGTTGGTCGGCCCTTCATTACGCCGCGACCCAGGGAAACGACGAGTACGTCAAAAAACTTCTGTCGCTCGGGGCCGACCCGAACGTGCGCACGAACCAGGGCGTGACGCCCCTTCACATGGCGGCGCGCCTTCCCTCGCGAAGCGTGATCCTCACGCTCCTTCGCGCCGGGGCCTACCGCAACTACTGCACGACGTCGGGCCTCTCGCCCTCGGACTTCGCGAAGAAGGCGGGTGACGAGGAACTCGCGAAGTACCTCGCGATCGAGCGCTGCGTCAAGCCCGCGAAATAAGCCGAAAAACGAAAAGGCTTCGCCGGAACGTCCGAACGAAGCCTTCGAAAGTCGGGAGCCCGAATCGGGCTCCCTCTTTTTTACCCGGTTGTCAGGCGCCGTGACGACCGCAGCCGCAACCGCCTCGGCCCTGACCGCGACCCTGGCCGCGTCCCTGACCGTTGCCGTGACCGTGGCCACCGCAGCCGCATTCGCCTTCGCCGTGGCCGTGACCGCCGCAGCCGCACTCGCCTTCGCCGTGACCGTGGCCGCCGCAGCCGCATTCGCCTTCGCCGTGACCGTGGCCGCCGCAGCCGCATTCCCCTTCGCCGTGACCGTGGCCGCCGCAGCCGCCTTCACCGTGACCGCCGCAACCGCAGCCTTCGCCGCCGCGGCCGTGCTGATGGCGGTACTGATGACGGCTCTTCGCCGCCGCGGCCGCGAGATCGCTCTTGAGCGAATGGGCGAGCGCCGCCTCGACCGCTTCGTCCGCCACGCCGCTCACGCCGGCGATGAGGAAGATGCCCGCGCCCGAGAGCTGGCCGACGGCCCCTTCGCCGATGCCGCCGCAGATGACGCAGTCGACCTGGTTGTCGACGAGCGGTCCCACCTTGGCGCCGTGGCCGGTGCCCGCGGCTTCAATGAGGAAGGTGTTGACGACGCGCTTTTCTTCAATGTCGTAGACCTTGAAGGTCGAGGCCATGCCGAAGTGCTGATAGATGTTTTCGTTCTTGACGGGGATTGCGATTCTCATGATTTCGTCTCCTAAAAGGTTCTCGAGCGCCGAAGCGAACTCTCCGTATTTCCAGCGGCAGCGGCCCGCGCACTCGCGCGCGCACGCGCCTTCGCAGACCTCGTAGTTGCCGCCCCGGATCACGAGCGTGCGGCCGTTGACGAGAGCGTCCGCAACCTTGTGCCGGGCGCGCCCGTAGATTTCCGTCACGGTCGTGCGGGAGATCCGCATCTGCGCGGCGCACTGTTCGTGCGTGCGTCCTTCGTAGTCCATGATGCGCAGAGCTTCGTACTCTTCGACGAGCAAAACGACGGGCGGAATTCCTCCGGCGTCGGGCTCCGCGGAAGGTCCGAAGACATCCACGAGGGGCTCGGAACAGACGCGTCGGCAGCGGCAGGGTCTCGGCATGAAGGCGGCTCCTTGAAAGGGAGAGTTATCGACATATGTCGATAACATACTAGCCTCCGAAGACAAAATATGCAAGTAAAAAGCGCATTTGAATGTATCCGATCGAAAGCCGGCGCTCGGAGGCACGCAAAAAATCGGGCGCCGCAGGTTTCGTTCCTGCAGCGCCCTTTTCCTGTCGTCAGAGACTTGGGAAGACCGCGTCAGTCTTCACGGGATTCGGTCAGAACCAGGGGCACCAACCGCCGTGACGGCCGCCGTGATGCCAACCGCGGTGATGCGGACGGCCTTCTCCGTAGTACGGGCAGTCGGGGTTCATGCCCATGCCGCAGCCGGGACCCCAACCGGGGCCGTAGCCGCCGCGCGGGCCGTAACCCGGACCGTAACCGGGACCGCGGTCGTAACCCGGACCGCGTTCATAGCGCGGAGCGCGTTCGCGGATGCCGAAGTTGTCGGACGCGACGATCGAACCGTCTTCAGGGCTCACGAAGACGCGGACCATCGAGCCGTCCTTGGCTTCCATGCGGACGTCCCAAACGAGTCCGTAGCCGCGCGTGCCGTGCAGCGACGCCGAAAGCGCGCTCGCTTCGGGGAACTTTTCCTGCGCGGCCTTGAGCGCCGCGGTCATGTCGATCTTGGAGGCGACCTGCGTCGCGGGAGCGGGTGCGCGCGGAGCCGTGCCCGGAGCGGCGTAGGAAAGCGTGGCAAACGCAAGGGCGGAAGCGGCGAGAGCGGAGAGAATCAACTTTTTCGTCATAACGGGCTCCTTTCCATTTTGGCTGTGTGTGTCGGAGAGGCTTTCCCTCTCCCTGCATCGTCATTGTCGCACTCGAAACTTAGGGAAAGGCTTGCCGAAACTTAGGGTTCCCTAAGTCAGCGTAACAATTTCCTTTGCGGCGGAAACAATCGTCGAAAAAATCTCGGCAAAGTATTTTCCCCACAATGAAAAACGGGCGAAAGACCCGCGCAAGCGAATCTTCCGCCCGAATGCATTTTCCGGCTCTAGGGCTCAGAGCGCGGGGAGACGTTCGGCTTCGGGACCCGAGTAGTCGACCGTGAGCGTCGCAAAGCCCTCTTTTTCGAGCGCCGCGCGGCCGCGCTCCGTCGTGATGAAGGTGACGCCCTTCCCCACGAGCTTTCCGTCCTTCATGACGGTCTTGCCGTCGGCGATCGTTTCGACGGCCTTTTGCCGTTCGAAGTCAAAGACCGTGACGTCGGCGGCGGCGCCTTCCGAGAGATGGCCGCGGTCGGCAAGGCGCAGGTGACGCGCCGGATTGAGGCTCGTCTTCTGCACGAATTCGGTGAGCGTGAGGGCCCCGAACTTCACGAGCGAGAGCCCGACCGACAAGAGGACGTTTCGCGGAATGCAGCCGCCGTCCGTGCCGATCGCGTCGACGACGAAGCTTCCGTCCGCGCGCTTTGCCTGCGCAAGGAGGAAGCGGCTCGTCGCGGGATTCACCGGGAAGCTTCCCGCCGTCGCGGTTTCGGCCTTGAGCCAGAGATCGAGCCCCTCTTCGCCGCCCACGAGAACCGAGACGCCGTCGCGCTCGACGATCGCCTGCACCTCCCCGTGGCGGAAGGCTTCGATCATCCCAGCCTTGTCGGGCGTGCGCCCGAAGGTGGCGAGACAGTTGCGCGTGACGTGGTCGATCACGACGCCCTCGGCGTCGCAGGTGAGAATCGTCCCGTTCATGGGGCTCACGTAGGATTCGCACCAGATGTTGGGATGGGTCTTGAGGAGTTCGATCGCGTCGGCCGTTTCCTCTTCGACGGCCTTCACGCGGCCGCGGCAATAGGCGTTGATGTGGGCGAGGTGGAGTTTTTCCGTCCCCGCGGCCTCGATCGTTTCGCGCATGCCGAGAAGGTTCGAGCCCGCCGTCGTGCTCCCCGCGTGCCAGGCGACGTAGGCGTCGCGTTCGTTTGCGACGCGGATGAGTTCGCTGCTCGTCTCCAGGGGAAGCGGCCAGTGGCCCCCCATGATCTTGACGCCCACCGCGCCCGCCGCGAGCGCCTCTTCAACGAAGACGCCGAGTTCGTCGCGCGTAGGCTTGTCGGTCCCGAAGCGAGCCTTCGGGTCGAACCCTTCGAGCACCGCCGCGTGAATGCCGCAACCCGTTTCGGGCGCGTAGTGAAGAACGTCCGTGAGCGGACCCGCCATGTCAAGACAGGTCGTCACGCCCGAGAGCGCCGCCATGCGCATGCCGTAGGGCGAGCCGAAAACGCTTCCGAGGTGCAGGTGCGAGTCGACGAGCCCAGGGCACACCACGAGGCCCGTGCAGTCGACTTCGTCGGCCGCGTGGCCCGCGTAGTTCGGGGTCACCGCCGCGATCCGTCCGTTTTCGATCACCACGTCCGCGACGCCGTCGAGACCGTTTTTCGGGTCGACGACCCGGCCGCCGCGCAAAATGCGATCCGCCATGTTGGAACTCCTTTTTCTGAGATGTCTTTCGGTTGTCCGAAGCCTTCGCCCCGGACCGGTCGCCATAAGTATTCCACGAAAATTTCCGAACCGAAAGACGGAAAAAGCCGAGTCCTCCGGAGAGGAATCTCGGCTTTTCGTCGTAGGTTCGCCGGGCGTCGCCGCCCGGCGTTCGGGACGTCCGCCCGGAGGCGGCTCCCTATCCCTCATCAGTAGTTTTCAGCGCGGACCTGCTGATAGCTCTGCGGATGGGCGCAGACCGGGCAGATTTCCGGAGCCTGCTTGCCGATCACGAGGTGACCGCATTCGCGGCACTGCCACATGACTTCTTCGCTCTTTTCGAAGACGCGCTTCATTTCGATGTTGTTGAGAAGCTTGAGGTAGCGTTCTTCATGGGCCTTTTCGATGGCGCCCACGGCGCGGAACTGCGCGGCGAGTTCGGGGAAGCCTTCCTTTTCGGCGGTCTGGGCGAAGCCTTCGTACATGTCCGTCCATTCGAAGTTTTCGCCTTCGGCGGCGGCCTTGAGGTTGGCGGCCGTGTCGCCGATGCCTTCGAGGTGCTTGAACCAGATCTTGGCGTGCTGACGTTCGTTCATGGCCGTTTCCATGAAGAGCTCGGCGATCTGCTGATAGCCTTCCTTGCGGGCGACGCCGGCAAAGTAGTCGTACTTATTGCGGGCCTGGGATTCACCGGCAAAAGCGGCCCAGAGGTTCTTTTCGGTTTGGGTTCCAGCAAACTTGTTCGTCATTTGGATGGCTCTTTTCTTTGCGTTGTGAAAGGGATTGGGTTCGGGAAGCGGCGGCGAAGAGGGGCTTCGGGTTGCGCCGCTCCCGCAAACTTCCGGAGACAAGCATGTCACAGAAGCACGCGCGAACGCGCCCCTGCAACGTCTTGTTGCTCTTCTGATTTTACAAAATGCCGGTTGCGGCCGCAGAAGCGTTTTCGTCCGCCTCGGGAAACCTCGGAAAGCTTGCTACAATTTCGGGTTCCCTCCCTCAGAAAAGAATGTCACCCATGTCCGAAACAGCCTCCACGCGCACCGTACTCGTAACGGGAAGCTCCCGCGGGATCGGGCGCGCCGTCGCGCTCTCCCTTGCCGATGCGGGCTACGACGTCGTCGTGCACTGCCGCGCCTCCCGTGAGCAGGCGGAAGATGTCTGCCGCGAAATCGAAGCCAAGGGCCGCAAAGCCCGTCTTCTCACCTTCGACGTGACCGACCGCCAAGCGGCGCGCGAAGCGCTCGAAGCCGACTGTGAAGCGCACGGCGCCTACTGGGGCGTGGTGTTGAACGCCGGCATCCACCGCGACGCCCCGCTCGTGGGCCTCGAAGACGACGACTGGGATTCGGTCCTCAAAACCGACCTCGACGCCTTCTACAACGTCTTGAAACCTGTTCTTCTTCCCCTGTGCCGCAAGCGCCGCGGCCGCATCGTCGTCATGAGCAGCGTGAGCGGTCTCTACGGCACGCGCGGTCAGACGAACTACTCGGCCGCGAAGGCGGGCTTGATCGGCGCCGCCAAGGCGCTCGCCATGGAGCTCGCAAGCCGCGGGATCACCGTGAACGCGGTCGCCCCCGGCCTCATCGACACGAGCATGGTTTCCGACGAAGAGCGCGAGCGCATTCTCCCCTTCATTCCGATGCGCCGCGCGGGCCGTCCCGAAGAAGTGGCGGCCGTCGTGCGCTTCCTTCTCTCGGACGACGCCTCCTACATCACGCGAAGCGTCATCCCCGTCTCCGGAGGTCTCTGATGGAACGCGTCGTCATCACCGGCATGGGCTTTCTCTCGCCCTTGGGCAACGACTGGCCGACCGTGCGCGAAGCCCTTTATGAAAACCGCAGCGCCGTGCGCCACATGACGGAGTGGGACGAAACGGACCTGAACACCCGCGTCGCCGCGCCCGCCGCGCCCTTCGAACTCGATCCGGAACTCTTTTCGCGAAAGCGCACCCGCGCCATGGGACGCGTCGCCCTCATGGCCGTGAAGGCGAGCTACGACGCGCTCGAGGACGCGGGCCTTCTCGGCCACCCCGTCCTCACCTCGGGCGACTGCGGCGTCGCCTACGGGTCGTCCGCGGGTCAGCCCGCGGCCGTGGCGGAGCTTGCCAACCTCATTCTCACGAAGACCTGCCGCGGCATCACGGCCACGACGTACGTGCGCATGATGAGCCACACGGCGGCCGTCAACATCGGGATCTACTTCGGCCTCAAGGGCCGCATCATCCCGACGAGCTCCGCCTGCACCTCGGGCTCGCAGGGGATCGGCATGGCCTACGAGGCGATCCGCTACGGTAAGCAAAAGGTGATGATCACCGGGGGCTCCGAAGAACTCGACGCCACGGACGCCGCGATCTTCGACACGCTTTTTGCGACCTCATGCCGCTACAACGACACGCCCGAACAGACGCCGCGCCCCTTCGACAAGGACCGCGACGGCCTCGTCGTGGGCGAAGGCGCGGGGACGCTCGTTCTCGAGAGCCTCTCGCACGCCAAGGCCCGCGGCGCCAGGATTTACGCCGAAGTGATCGGCTTCGGGGAAAATTCCGACGGCGTGCACATCACGACGCCGCAGAGCGAACAGATGGGCCGCGCCATGGAGCTTGCGCTCGAAGACGCGGGCATCCGTCCCGAAGACGTCGACTGCGTCAACGGCCACGGCACCGCCACCGACCGCGGCGACGTCGCGGAATCCCACGCCACGGCGCGGGTCTTCGGGGACCGCGTCCCCTACACCACGTACAAGGGACACATGGGGCACACGCTCGGCGCCTGCGGGGCGCTCGAAGCGATCTTTGCGCTCCGCTCGATGGAAGAGGGCTTCGTCTCGCCCGTCCTCAATCTGAAGGATCCCGATCCGGCCTGTGCAAATTTGCAGTACGTGCGTGATAGCGTCCGCTCTTTGGAGCAAAATGTCATTATGAGCAACAATTTCGCCTTCGGCGGCATCAACACGAGCCTCGTGTTCCGCCGTTGGCTCGGAGAGTGACTGTGACTTCGCATGCTTTCTTCCTGAAACCCCAGGTGTCCGTGATTCCGCTGGCCGGGGAAGTGCTCTACGAAACCGAGCATTCGGACCTCAACGCCTTCGCGAAGGACTTCACCGCCGACTGGGGCCTCCCGGTTCTTCTCAACATCCTGGACGAATCGACCGTCTTCGAGTCCGAAGGGTCGCTCGTCATGATGGAATCCGGAGCGAACCCCGCCGACCGCGAGGACGTCGCCTGGGCGGCCGAAACCGCGCAGGGCTGGGACGCCGTCTCGGCGCTGCAGCGCGCCAAGAGCACGATCCGCGTCATCATCGTCCCGAAGACCGCCACCCAGAAGGCGGCTGCGTCGACCCTCGTGAAGGTGCTCTCCACGCTCACGCTTCGTCCGGACACGCTCGCCGTCGCGGGCGCGCACACGCTCATCGAACCGACGAAGTACCGCAACGCCTCCGCCGTGCTCGGCAAGGGCGAACTGCCTCTCGCCAACCTCGTCTATCTCGGCCTCTATGAGAACGACGGGGAAACGGGCGCCTACACCGCCGGGCTCGATCAGTTCGGTCATCCGGAAATCGAAATCGTCGGTTCCGCCCGCGGGCCCGAGGCCGTCTACACGTTCCTCGAAAACCTCGTGCAGTACGTGATCGACACGGGTTCGAAGCTTCGCGACGGCGACGAACTACAGATTTCGCCCACCGAATCGGTCGGGATCAAGTTCTCCAAGGGCGTGGCGCTTCCGAGCGTGAAGACCGTCAAGGTTTCCTACTGACGAACACAAGGAAAAGGCCCGAACGATGCGATTTCGCACGCTCCTCGCCGCCTCGTTTCTGGCGGTGAGTCTCGTTCCGCTCGCGGCCTTCACCGTCCTGCAGTGGCGCGAAACGCAAAGCGAAATTTCGCGCTCCGACGAAATGCAGGCGCGCTGGGCGCACCGCGCCGCGCTCGAAGCCCAGACGGCGCTTGACGACGCCAAGCGCTTCGTGTTGCTCGCGGCCGAAATGGGGGCGGTCGCCATGGACGGCGAAACGACCGCCCGCACCTCGCGCACGCTGCAGCTCTCGCTCGAACAGATCGCCTCGACCTACGGTCTCTTTGAAAACCTCCACATCGACGACGCCCGCTCCAGAAGCCTGCTCTTCGTTCCGAAGGCGAGCGAACGCGGCTCGAACCTCAACGTCGACCATTCCAAGCGCTGGCACAGCCGCGCGGCCCGCGCCCGTGCGGGCGAAGTCCTCGTTTCCGACGTTTTTCAAGCCGAAGGCGCCCTCAACCGCCCGATCATCAATCTCGCCACGCCCATCCGCAACGCCCGCGACGAAACGGTCGGCGTCGCCGCGGCCGCCCTGTCGCTTGACGCGGTGGGACGGGCCGTCGAACGAAAACTCCCCGAAGGCGCCTATCGTCTGCGCATTTTCGACCGTGCGGGCCGCTCGCTCTATCCCGACGCGCTTTCGCCCGTCTCCGAAGAATGGAGCCGGATTCTCGCGGAAAGCGACGCCGCGGACGGCGCCCTTCGCAAAATCGAAGGCGAAGAAGGACGCGGCTACATCGTGCAGAGCCGCACCGCGGACGGCTGGCACATCCTTCTTCTTCGCGACGGCGCGGACCGAACGCACCTTGCGACCCGAACCCTGCAGCAGGCGGCGGCCGCCCTCTTTCTTCTCATTGCGCTCACCCTTGCGACCGTGTGGCTCGTCTCGGGCACGCTCGCGCGCGGCGTGACCAAGCTCATCCGCCACATTGAGAGCGGACGCACCGAACCCGCTCCCGAAGACCGCGTGAGCGTTCCCGAAGAGTTCCGACTCGTGCAGCACCGCTGGGGACGGGTTCTCCGGGGTCTGCGGGAAAAGCGCAGGGAACTCGAAACTCTCAACAGCGAACTCGAAAGCGAAGTGCAGCGCCGCACCGAAGCCTTCCGCTCGCAGCATGCGACGCTTTCGGCCCTCTTTCGCGACATGCGCGAAGGCGTGCTTCTCTTTCGCGAGGACGGGACGCTTCTTCTCGCCAATCCGGAAGCGGAGCGTCTGCTTCCCGGTCCCGAAGCCACCCGCGCGGAGCGATTCGAATCGGTGCTGCGCCGCGTGATGCCCGAGGCGCCGGACGCCAAGCCCGAACTCGCCTGGACCGAAAACGGCCGCTCGCTCGAAGCCAAGGCCTTCCCGATCGAAGGGGCGCCGGGCGAGCCCGCCCGCGGCGTGCTCCTTCGCGACCGAACGGAAGCCGCTCAGGCCGAAGCCCTCAAGGAAAGCCTTCTGAGCGTCGTCGCGCACGAACTCAAAACGCCCGTGCAGGCGATTCGTCTGCAAACCGAAAGCCTTCTCGCCGACGACGGCGCCTGGTCGCCCGACTTCCGCGGGGAGCTTCTCACGAACCTCGACGAAGCGGCTCGGCACCTGCAGTCCCTCATCAACGACTGGCTCGACGTCGCGAGAATCGACGGCGGGCTCTTTCGCATCGAAAAGCGCGTGCTCTCGCTCTCGAGCGTCCTCAGAAAGGCGGCGCGCCTGGCGAAGTCCCGGTACGACTTCACCCTTCGCACCGAAGTCGACGAAGACGCCGCCTGTCTTCCCGGCGACCCGGAGCGCCTCGTACAGCTTTTCAGCAATCTCTTTACGAATTCCGCCCGGTACGCTCGTCCCGACGCGGCGCCCGAGATTCTCGTGCGCGCCGCGCGGGTGGACGACGAAGTGCACATCCACGTCCTCGACAACGGCGTGGGCATCCGTCCGGAAGACCGCGAACGCATCTTCGACCGCTTCTATCAGGTGGAGCGCGGCAACCGTCGCCGCTCGGGCGGCACGGGGCTCGGCCTCGTCATCTGCCGCGCCGTTTGTGAGGCGCACGGCGGCTCCATCACCGCACTCGGCCGGGACGACGAACCCGGCGCCGACATTTTCGTGCGGCTTCCCCTTTTCACCGACGAGTCCTGAATCATGTTCCGCGAACGCCCCCTCATCCTCATCGCCGACGACGAAAGCAAGATCCGCCGCGTCGTCGCCGCCAATCTCGAGCGAAGCGGCTTTGACGTCTGCTCTGCCGACGACGGCCGTCGTGCGCTCGAAATCTTCGATCACGCGGATCCGAAGCCCGACCTGCTCGTCCTCGACGTGATGATGCCCGAAAAGGACGGCTTCGAAGTCCTCGAGGCCGTGCGGAAGGTAAGCGGCGTGCCGGTCATTCTCCTCACCGCCAAGGGCGAGGTCGTCGACAAGATGCGCGGCTTCTCGCTCGGCGCCGACGACTATCTCACGAAGCCCTTTTCGCTCGAGGAACTGCAGGCCCGGATTCTTGCGGTGCTGCGCCGCACCGCGGGACGCAGGGACGTCGAATCCGTGCGGCTCATGAACGGCCCGCTCGTCATGGAGCCCGCCAAGAGAATCTGCCGCTTCGGCGACGAGGACGTGAAGCTCACCGACACCGAGTACCGTCTCCTGCAGCGTCTCATGGAAAAGCCCGGACACCTCCGCACGCACGAGGAACTTCTTCGCGCCGTCTGGGGACCCGAAGCGCTCGACGACCTGCCGCTTTTGCGCGTGACCCTCACGCGCATCCGCAAGAAACTGCAGGCGGCCGGCGCCGTCGGCCCCGTCATCGCGAGCTATTCGGGCGTGGGATACCTGCTCGACGATTACAGCGACCTCTGACCTGTAACGCTTTCGTAATCTTTTGCTCTTTGCCGAAACGGCCGCGCAATCTTTCTTCGTCAGAATGTCGTCATCGGATTTCCGTCCGCATGGACGACCCCTCATCGTGCAAGGAGACAAAAGATGACGACCTCCCGACGCCGCTTCCTCGCGGCCGCGGCCGCGCTTCCCGCCGCGCCTTCCATTCTCGCCCGCACCGCGGCGACCGACTGGGACGAAACCTTTGACGTCGTGGTCGTGGGTTCCGGCGTTGCCGGCACCGTTGCGGCCATCGCCGCCGCCGAAAAGGGCGCCAAGGTGCTCATGATCGAAAAGCTCAACCGCACGGGCGGCACCTCGCGCTTTTCGGGCCTCAACTTCGCCTGCGTGGGCTCGCCCGAGCAGAAAAAGCGCGGCGTCAAGGACAGCCCCGAAGCGCTCGCGCGCGACATGTTCCGCGTCTCGGGCGGCGTGGGCAACTATGAGCTCGCCCTCGTCATGGCGAAGAACACCGCCCGCGTCGAAAAGTTTTTCACCGACCGCGGCGTCCGTTGGGACGGTCGTCTTCTGAAGCTCGGCGGCCACAGCGCCGAACGCTGCCTCATCCCCGAAGGGGACGGCGCGGGTCTTCTCGCCGCCCTCACGAAGTACATGGCCGGTCTCAAGAACCTCACGGTTCGCACTTCCTGCAAGGCCGACGAAGTGCTCTTCGACAAGGACCGCGCCGCGGGCCTTCTCGTTCGCGAAAACTACGCCTTCAGCGAAGATCCCCGCGACGATGAAACGAACCGCACGGGCACGCCCCGCCGCATCCGCGCGCTTCGCGCCGTCATTTTCGCGACGGGCGGCTATGCCCGCGACCGCGCCTTCCGCGCCGTGGAAGTGCCCTTCCTCGACGGCGTCTCCACGACGACGAGCCCGGGCGCGACGGCGGGCGCCCTGAAGACGCTCGTGCGCGCCGGCGCCCGTGCCATGCACCTCTCGCTCTATCGCTTTGCCTATCCCCTGCCGACCGAAGACATGGTCTGGGGCGTGCTCATTGATCCGGCCACGGGTACGCGCTTCATGAGCGAAGGGGCGAGCCGCAACGAACTCGCCGTCGGCACGCTGCAGCGCCGCCTCACGAACGGCGACAAGAAGCCCTTCATGATCTACGACGAAAAGGCGCTCGGCAAGTTCCACAACCTCAACCGCGTCGGTCGCTCCCTGAACGGTCTCAACGGTCTCGACGGCACGATGTTCCGCTTCGACACGATCGAAGCGCTCGCCGCGCACTACGGTGCCGATGCGGCCGCCGTCAAGAAGACGCTCGAAACCTACAACCGCGACATCGCCGCGGGCCGCGACGAAGCCTTCGGCAAGCCGCTCGAGCGCACCGAACGCAAGGTCGAACCGATCGACATGAAGGGCCCCTTCTATGGCATCGTCATCAGTCCGCGCCTCAACTACACCCCGGGCGGCATCCGCACGAACGAAAAGGCGCAGGCGCTCGACTGGAACGGCAATCCCATCCCGGGTCTCTACGTGGCGGGCGAAGCCGCGGGCGGTCTGCACGGACAGGAACGCATGACGGCCTGCTCCATGCCCGATTGCTCGGTCTTCGGTCTCATCGCCGGGGAAAACGCCGCCGCCGAACATGCCTGATCAACGACGAAACAGTAAGGAATACGCCATGCGTACGCTCATTTGCACCGCGCTTCTCGCGCTCGCCTTCGGCTCCGCGCAAGCCGCCGACCAGATGTCCAAGCACGCCGAACGGGGCGTGGCCTGCACCACCTGCCACAAGGGGGACTTCAAGGCGCCTTCGATCGACGTCTGCACGGGCTGCCACAGCCGCGACGCCCTCGCGAAAGCCACCGAATCGATGAATTTTGAAGCGGTTCTCAAGAACCCGAAGACGGGTAAGGAGACGCGCCACACCGCGCTCATCAACGTTCACGACAGCTATCACTTCGGCCGCACGGAAAACTGCTTTGACTGCCACCGCGAGCACAAGCCGTCGACCAACCAGTGCGCCACCTGCCACGACATCGAAGCGTGGAAGATGCCGACTCCCAAGTGAGATCAACCCTAACGGTCTTTTCACCACGGGCGTGCCGCAATCCTTCGGGCGGCGCGCCCGTTTTTTATTTTTGTTCAATGCATTGAACGAAAACACCTCGATTTTGTTCAGTGGACTGAACAAAAACACATCGATTTTGTTCAACGGACTGAACGAAATCGCTCTGCTTGCGGTCCCAAAGTTTCCCTCAGGCGCGTTTCTCGCGCGTGAGTCGGCGAAGCACCACGCCGATCACGACGAGCACGACGGCCGAGACGATAAAGAGCCATGCGGTGGTGACGGTCGGCGTTCCGAGCGTCGTGAGCGGTGCCACCAATCCGCCGCCTCCGAAGCCCACGGCACCCAACACTGCGGCGGCGAGCCCCGAACGGGCGCGGTGGCGTGAAAGCGCCGCCGTCATGGCCGCAGGCAAAGTGAGGCCGAGCATGACGAGAAGCAGGAAGTAGACGGGCGCCACCCAGAGAAGCGTCGCGCCGAGAGCGTATTCCAGGGCGAGAAGAACGGAGGCCGCCAGAAGACCGACGGCACCCGCCAACATCGCCGTTTCCGGCGAAGACATGCGGCTCGAAAACGCGGCGCCCACGGTGATGCCGAGCGCCATCGCGCCGAAGAGAATCCCGTAGGCGAAGCTCGAGAGCCCGAAATGTTCCTGAAAGATGAAGGGCGACGAGGCGATGTGCCCGAAGAGCACGGCCGACGCGAAGATCTGCTGCAAAACGATCGCCACGAAGGCGGGATCGCCGAAAAGCGCCCGCAGGCTTTCACGCAGGCTTTCGGGCTTAGCGGAGGTCGCACCCTCGGCGGACTTCTTTCGGACAACGCGCCGCGTCTCGGCAAGGCGAAGGGCCGTCACGACGAGCAGTGCGACGCCCATCGCAAAGAGGAGCCAGAAAATCCCTCGCCAACCGACGAATTCCGCAACAAGCGACCCCAGAAGCGGCGCGGTGATGGGTGCGACGCCCTGAATGGCGCCCATCACGGCCATGAATTGCCCCAGCGCCCGCCCCGTGTAGCGGTCGGCCGCAACGGCGCGGGACATGACGATCGCGCCCGAGGCGCCGAGCCCCTCCAGAAAGCGCCAGAGAAGAAAGAGTTCGATCGTAGGCGCAACCGCCGCGCCGAAGGTGGCGCCCGTAAAGACGAGAAGACTCGCAAGAAGCGGTCCGCGCCGTCCGCGCACGTCGGAGAGCGGTCCTACGAAAAGCTGCCCGATCGCGAGCCCCCACATCGTCATCGAAAGCCCCAGCTGCACCGTGGCCGGGGCGGCCGCAAATTCGCGCGCCTGCTCGGGGAGCGTCGGCAGATAGAGGTCCGTCACGAAGGGCCCGAAGGCCGCGAGCACGGCGAGAAACAGAAGAAGAAAGAGACGGCTGTTTTCTTCAGGCGGACGAAAAAGCGATGCGGTACGGTTCGGCAATGCGGGCTCCTTGAGGATGCGGGACGGTCCGCGGTTGAAAGAGGCCGCGGTGTCGGAAGTCTATAACGCGAAATCCGTGCGAATCTGAAACAAAATCCCTCTTTTCGGATGCAAAGTCCGAAAAGGGACAAAACACACGAAACTTCTCGCGGAAGCCCCGCCGCCCTTACGATTCCTTGCTTCCTCGCCGCTCTGCGGGACGACCCGCTTTGCTACACTTTCGGGACACACACAGGATCCTTTTCAGCATGCTTCCCCTTCACGCCCTGGAACTTCTCGCCCCGGCGCGCGACGCCGACACGGGCATCGCCGCGATCGAGCACGGCGCCGACGCCGTCTACATCGGCGGCCCCTCCTTCGGCGCCCGTCAGGCGGCGGGCAATTCGCTCGACGACATTGCGCGGCTCTGCGACTACGCGCACCGCTGGAACGCCCGCGTCTTCATGGCCCTCAACACCCTCTTTCGCGACGACGAAATCGAGGCGGCGAGGTCGCTCGCCTTCGACGCGAAGAAGGCGGGCGTCGACGTCCTGATCGTGCAGGACATGGGCCTTCTCATGGGCCCCTTGCCCGACATCGAAATTCACGCCTCGACCCAGTGCGACATCCGCACGCCCGAAAAGGCCGCGTTTCTCGAAAAGGTGGGCTTTTCGCAGATCGTTCTCGCTCGAGAACTCGACCTCGACGCGATCCGCGCCGTGCGCGCGGCCTTGACGAGCGCCCGCATCGAATTCTTCGTTCACGGGGCTCTGTGCGTGAGCTACTCGGGCCAGTGCTACATGTCGGAAGCCATGCTCGGGCGAAGCGCCAACCGCGGCGCCTGCGCGCAGCTCTGCCGCCTCCCCTACGACGTTTCGACCGAAGACGGCACGGTACTCGCGCAACGAAGCCATATTCTCAGCCTCAAGGACAACGATCAGCGCTCGAACCTCGAAGCCTTGATCGACGCGGGCGTCTCCTCATTCAAGATCGAGGGGCGCTTGAAGGACGTTCAGTACGTTAAAAACATCACGGCGCTCTACCGCAAGGAAATCGACGCGATCCTCGCGCGGCGTCCGGAACTCCGCCGCTCGTCCGCGGGCGAAACGACCTTCCACTTCACGCCCGACGCCGCCAAAACCTTCCGCCGCGGCGCCACCGACTATTTCGTGCACGGGCGCGACTTCTCGAAGCCCTACGACCTCGCGCAAGTCGAAAGCCCCAAGAACACGGGCGACCCCGTCGCGCGGGTGCTTCGCATCGATCCGAAGCGTCTTTTGGTCGACGCCCTGCCCGGCGTGACGCTTGCGAACGGCGACGGCCTCACCTACGAGGCGGCCGACGAGGAAATCCACGGTCTTTCGGTCAACCGCGCCGAGCGCGAAGGAAACCACTGGGCGCTCTATCCGCGCGAACGCACGTCGCAGTTGGACGGCCTTCGCACGGGGAGCATCCTCTCGCGAAACCGCGACCAGGCCTTCGAGAAGATTCTCTCCGGGAAAACCGCCGAACGGCGCATTCCCGTCACCGCGACCTTCACGGTCGAAGAGGATGCGCTCACGCTCCTTTTGACGGACGGCACCTCGACGGGCTTCGCCGAAGTCGCCATGGAATTGGAAGCGCCTTCAGACGCCGAGGAAAACCGCGCCCGACTTGAGATGAATCTGCGCAAGATGGGCGACACCGACTATCGGATCGCCGAGCTCTTCATCCCCGAAGACCTCGACGTCTTCGTGCCGGCAAGCATCGCGAATCAACTGCGCCGCCACGCGACGGCGGAACTCGATGCCGACCGCAAGGCGCACTGGGAGCCGACGCACCGCGATCCCGGCGACCCGGCCGCGCCCTATCCGGAAAAGACCGTCGACTATCGCGCGAACGTCGCGAACCGCCTCGCCAAGGCCTTCTACGAGAGCCACGGGGCGATCGTGACGGCGCCCGCCTTCGAGATTCTGCCCGTTCCCAAGGCAAACCTCATGACCTGCCGCCACTGCGTGCGCGCGCAGCTCGACCTTTGCCCGAAGACGCTCAAGTTCTTCCCCGAGCGCCTCAAGACGACGGACCGAAAGCTCTTCCGCCCCGAACCGCTCCTCCTCAAGAATTCCGCGGGCGAAGTCTTCCGCGCGGAATTCCACTGCGAAGAGAAGCCATGCTTCATGACGATCACGTCGCCCTCGGGCCTGCCCGTTCGGCGCCCCGCCGAAAAGCCCGCTTCCAAGCCCGCCGAGACGGTGCGCTCGGAGCGGTCTGCGGGCGAGCGGCGCACGCGGGATAAGCGTCCGTTCGAAGGCCGTTCGGGCGAAAAGCGGACGTTTGAAAAGCGCGGCGCCCCGCGCCGCGGCGACAACCCCCGCGGACCCCGCCGGGGTTCGGACGGCAAGGCCTTCGGCAACCCGAAGGGCCGCAAGCGCTGACGATGGAGGCTTTAGGCATGCAGTTTTTTGACGAAGAGGAGTCCGTCGAGATCCTCTCTCCCACCGCGGAGATGATGCCCGTCTTCGACGCGGTCCGCGAGAGCTTCGAGCGCCTCGCGGCGCTCCCGCACGCGAACGCCCTGTCGCTCGCCTGGGACGACATCTCCTTTACGCAGACGGGAACGGAACTCGCCCGCTGGTACTTCGGGCGCAACGGCCTCTCGATCCGCATCGAAGACCCGGACGACGCGATGCTCGGAGACCTTTACCACTGGGTGGAAAACCACTTCAACGTCATGAGCGAGGCGGACCTGGACGACCGTCTCGAATACCTCGCCGGGAACAACCAGACGCCGACGCGCTTTCGCACGATCCGCGAAGCCGCGGCCGTGTCGGAACTCGTCCGTCACGAGGTGGGACTCGGTTGGGGCGGCTTTTCGGCCGTCGTCGACAAGGAGGACGAAGCGCGTCTTCGCCGCCTTCGCATCTTCACCGACTACTATCGGCAGACGATCGAGTGGCCTCTTCTGCGTACGGCCGACCTCGCCGCGACCTGCGCCCTCATCGTCGCGTCGCAGCTTCTCGGCATGACGTCCGCCTCGCGCGCCGAAACGCTCTTCGCGCGCCCCGCGGGAGAGCTCATCGTGCGTTTCCGCAGCTGGACCGACGTGGCCGAGAGCCTTCTCGTCCGCGACGCCTTCGTCGCGCTCGAAACGAGCGAAACGGCCGCCCTGCAGGCGGTGCGACGCTCCTACGTCTTTCTCGAGTCCCTTCTCTCGGGCCCCTGGAAGACGCTCTCCTGGATCCGCGTCGCGCAGGAGGAACTCCCCGACGTCACCCCCAAACTCACCGTTTCTTCCGCCCGGTGAAGGCATTGAGGAATACCGATCATGCAAAGTAAAACGCTTCGCCGCGCGGATCGCGCGCTCTCCGAAGAGGACACCCGCAAGGTGCTCGCCCGCTGCCAGTGGGGGACGCTCTCCTACGCGGACGACGAAGGAACGCTCCATTCGATTCCGATTTCCTACGCCGTCGCCGGGGACAACCTCTATTTTCACGGCGCCAAAGCGGGCACCAAGTGGGAACAGCTCCAAAAGCCCCGCGCCGCCACCTTCGTCGTGGCGACCGACGTCGTCGCCGACCCCGAGGAATTCACGACGGCCTTCGAATCGGTCGTGCTCTCAGGCACCGTGGAACTCGTCTCGGACGAAGACGAACGCCGCACGGGATTCTTTGCGGTGCTCGGCAAATACTGCTCGACGGTCGCCCCCGAAAAGTGTGAAGGCTACTTCCGCGAAGGGAGCCCCTACGCCGGTCTCTGGCGCCTTCGGATCGAATGCATGACGGGGAAACGCCACGAGTAAGGCGCTTTGCGGAACAGAATCCGCACCGTCCGGAGCGGGAAAAAGACGCTGAAGAAAAGTTGTCTTTTTTCCGCTCTTTTTGATTTTTGTCTAATCCTGCCCTCGCGAAATCGGTGTTGCGCGGTTATGATTCCAGAATCCGTGTTTTCCGCTCCCGCGGAGCACGTTTGTTTTGACCCCAATTTGTACGCACAATAATACGAAAGTAAGACCTTCTTCGTTTTGTACGCACAAAAGATTCTTGCCCGGAGCCATCTTCCATGTACGATCCGAAATCCCGCGTGGCTGAAGAGTTCATCTGTCACGAAGAAATTCTCGACACTCTCGCCTACGCCGAAGAACACAAGCACGACCGTCCCCTGATCGACACGCTTCTCGAAAAGGCCGCCTCCTTCCGCGGCCTCACGCACCGCGAAGCGGCCGTGCTGCTCGCCTGCGACTTGGAAGACGTCAACCAGAAGATTCTCGACACGGCCGTGCGCGTGAAGGAACACATCTACGGCACGCGCATCGTGCTCTTTGCGCCGCTCTATCTCTCGAACTACTGCGTCAACACCTGCACGTACTGCCCGTACCACGCGAAGAACAAGCACATCCAGCGCAAGAAGCTCACGCAGGAAGAAATCGAACGCGAAGTCATCGCCCTGCAGGACCTCGGCCACAAGCGTCTTCTTCTCGAAGCGGGCGAACATCAGAAGTACAACCCGATCGAATACATTCTCGAATCCATCAAGACGATCTATTCGATCAAGCACAAGAACGGCGCCATCCGTCGTCTGAACGTCAACATCGCCGCGACGACCGTTGAAAACTACCGCAAGCTCCACGAAGCGCAGATCGGCACCTATCAGCTCTTCCAGGAAACCTATCACAAGGAAAGCTACAAGCTTCTCCATCCGAAGGGACCGAAGTCCGACTACGCCTACCACACCGAAGCGCACGACCGCGCCATGGAAGGCGGCATCGACGACGTGGGCCTCGGCGTTCTCTTCGGTCTTGAACACTGCCAGTACGACTTCGTCGGCCTTCTCATGCACGCCGAACACCTTGAAGCCGTCTGGGGCGTGGGTCCGCACACGATTTCGGTGCCGCGCATCTGCCCGGCCGACGACATCGACCCGAACACCTTCAGCAACGCCGTTCCGGACGACCTCTTCCTCAAGATCGTCGCTCTGATCCGCCTCGCCGTTCCCTACACCGGCATGATCATGTCGACGCGCGAAAGCGCCCGCATCCGCACGGAAGCCCTTCGCCTCGGCATTTCGCAGATTTCGGGGGGCTCGCGCACGTCGGTCGGCGGCTACACGCTCGAACCCGAAGACGAAGGCGAAAACACGGCGCAGTTCGAAACGTCCGACCGCCGCAGTCTCGACCAGATCGTCAAGTGGCTCCTCGAAAACAAGTACCTGCCCTCCTTCTGCACGGCCTGCTACCGCGCCGGCCGCACGGGCGACCGCTTCATGCAGTTCGCGAAGACGGGCGAAATCGCCACCTACTGCCAGGCCAACGCCGTGATGACGATCAAGGAATACCTCTGCGACTACGCTTCGGCCGCGACGCGCAAGGCGGGCGAAGAAGTGCTCAAGGCGGAACTCCCGAAGATCCCGCACGAAAAGATCCGCGCCGCCGCGGAAAAGCGCCTCATCCGCATTGAGGCCGGTGAACGTGACTTCCGATTCTGATAGTTAGCCGTTTGCCGACACTGAGGCCCTTCGATTCGCTTCGAAGGGCCTTTGTCGTTTGGGCTGTGAGTTCCTGCGGTCGGACGTCGCGGAGTCAGTATGTGCAAATTTTGCACATACCAAATCTTGTGTTGGACCGACCGACAGAACCGAATCGCTCGGGGTGTTCTCTATCGGGTCAGGCCTCTTCCTTGTGAACCTCTTCGAACTGCTTCATGCGTTCGGTGACGAGTCCGAGGTCGCGGTCGATCGCTTCGAGGCGGTCGCGCATCTCCTTGATGTCCTCGGGATCGGCTTCAATTTCTTCGAGATAGGCGATTTCGCGCTCGATCTCGTCGCTTTGCTTTCCGAGCGCCATGTAGGTCTCCTCAAAGTCCTTTTCCGTAAGGGCCGACATGGGGGCGGAGAGCACCCGCCGAGCGGCGGGCATGACGTCGCGGCCCCGCATCTCCTGGGCCGACGCCAAAATGGCCCGCATTTCCGCCTCGGCCGTGAGCAACGCCGGATCACTCGGATTCCATTCGAGAGCATCATACTCTTCGGGCTTCATCGGGCGGGGACCGCCGTCCTCTTTCGCCGTTTCAGAGATTTCTTTCGCGGGTTCGGCCGCGCACGAAGGCGCGGGCGACTCGTCTCCCCACGTCCAGGTGAGCGTCCCGATCGAGACGGGACCGTCTTCGGCGCGGATCGTGAGCGTCTCTCCGGTCTCGAGATTTTTCAGAAGAAGTCGGCCTTCGGGCAGTACGGCGGCGAAACGTGGCATGAGTGCGTTCCTCAAAAAGTGTCTACCGAAAAACTACCGAATCCGAACGCTCTTGGCAAGGTTTTCGGCGGCGACCGGGTTCTACGCCGTTCTTTTCGTTCTTTCGCTTTTCCTCCCTCCGAGCGTTTCAGGCAACAATCGCGTTCGATCGGACGAACCGTCTGGCGCACACTGCGCCACAATGGACGGTGCAAAGGGGCGTCCGGAAGAACGCCCCGAAAACCCATACCGATCACAAGGAGACAAACATGTCCGAAATCCGCAAGGCCCCGCACGACACGATCTTCGAGCAGGGTCCCGTCAATCCCTACGGGAAGTTCTTCACCGGCACGTCCTACCTCACGATGCTGAGCGAAAACGACGACGTCTTCCACGCCCCGATCGGCAACGTCACCTTCGAGCCGGGCACGAGGACGCACTGGCACGTCCATTCGGGCGGTCAGATCCTCCTCGTTCTCGCGGGCGAAGGCTTCGTGCAGTTCGAAGGCGAAGCCCCGCGCGCGATCCGCAAGGGCGACGTCGTGCGCATTCCGCCCGAAGTGAAGCACTGGCACGGTGCGGGCGCCACGACCTGGATGACGCACATCTCGATCGAACCCAACGTCCCGAACAACCGCTGCACGTAGCTCGAAGCGGTGTCGGACGAAGACTACGCCAAGGCCGTCGCGTAACGCGAAACCGCATCAGACGGAAAGGCCGCGCTTCTCAAGTAAGTGAGAGGCGCGGCCTTCTTCTTTGCGGTTCCGGATCAGCTCATGGGAACGCCTTCGGGCGTGACGTGGTTCTTCATCACGCGCACGCTCCTTTTCGGGGGCGTCCCGAAGAGCTTCTTGTAGTCGCGGGAGAACTGCGTAGCGCTCGCGTAGCCCACGGCGTAGGCCGCCTGCGAGGCGTCGAAGTTCTTGACGAGCATGAGGCGTTGCGCTTCGTGGAGCTTCAGGCGCTTGTGGTACTGCAGGGGCGAGAGGCTCGTCACCGCCTTGAAGTGACGGTGGAAGGTCGAGGGCGCCATGTGGGCGCGGTCGGCCATCTCCTCGATCGACACGCTCGCCGTGACGTTCGCCTTGATCCAGTCGATCGTCTGGCCGATGCGGTTGCTCTGCGAATCCTGCGTGAAGGCCGCGGCAAGGGCCGGCCCCTGCGGACCGAGGAGCGCGCGGAAGTGAATTTCACGAAGGAGCATCGGCGCCATCACTTCAATTTCGTCCGGACGGTCGAGGAGCTGCAGGAGACGCAGAAAGACTTCGAGGAGCTCCGGATCGGAGCGCTCAAGCCCGATCGCCTGCAGATTCGTGCAACGCGACCCCAGACGCACGCGGGGAATCAGCTCGCGAAGCACCTCTTCGTCGAGCGCAATCGACACCGCGATGAAGGGATGCTCCTTCGTCGCCCCCACCACCTGCCACATCGCGGGCATGTCCATGAGGGTGTAGAGCATGTCGCCCGCACCGTACTCATAGACGCGGTTTCCGACGATGGAGCGCTTGCGCCCCGAGAGCATCACGCCGAGCGAGCGGCGGTAGACGCAGCGCTCCGACGCGTTTCGTTCGTCGCGAACCGAAATGTCGAGGCCGGGGACCGCGGTCGAGAACTGACCGACCCGTCCCTGGGCGATTTTTATCACCCGTTCGATGAGCGCGTCGTCGAGTTTCTTCACCCGAGCGGCGCGTTCGGCAACCGATTCTTCCGAAAAGTGTCCCATTTCGTCTCTCCTCAAAGCGTTTCCCGTAATCCTGAATTCGAAACGAGTGAAAGAGTTCGGTCTTCTCCGCCTTCTCTTTCCACCATCCCATTATCGGGCAAGATCGTCAAGCATTCTTGCCCGATCCTGCCCCCAAAGAGATATTTTTCTCGTTTCCACGGCCTTTCCGCTTATCTTTCGGGAAAGACAAAGTTTCCCGCTACAATGCGTTTTTTTCCTAATCCGCTTCCCGCACACCCGAAATGTCCAACCCCAGCACCGCGAAGACCTCCGGTCTTCTCGAACGTCTTTTTCGCCTGAGAGAAAACGGAACGTCCGTCCGTCAGGAATTCTTCGGCGGCCTCACGTCCTTCATGGCGTGCTGCTACCTCATCTTCGTGATCCCGACCATGCTCGCCGACGCCGGCATGGACCGCGTCGCCGTGACGGGCGCCGTCATTCTGACGACGATCGTCGTGACGCTCATCATGGGCCTCTGGGCGAACTACCCGGTGGTCGTGGCCCCGGGCCTCGGCATCACGGCCTTCTTCGCCTACTACGTCTGCGGCCCCGCGGGCTTCACCTGGCAGGCGGGCCTCGGCGCCGTTCTCATCTCCGGCATCGTCTTCTTCCTCCTCACCGTCACGCGCATCCGGCAGTGGATCGTAGACTCGGTGCCCAAGGACCTCAAGTACGCGATCGTCGTGGGGATCGGCACCTTCATCGCCTTCATCGGCTTCAAAAACTGCGGCATCGTCGTCTCGAACGAAGCGACCTCGGTCGCGCTCGGCGACCTGACCGATCCCAAGGTGCTCCTTGCGCTCTTCGGCTTCTTCCTCACCGCGATCCTCAACGTCCTCGGCATTCGGACGGCCATGATCATCGGCATTCTCGCGACGACGGCGCTCGGGATCGTCACGGGTCACGCCTCTCTGCCCGAAGGCTCCTGGTTCTCGACGGGATTCCCCGACATCTCGGCCACCTTCTTCCAGCTCGATCTCTCGGGGGCGCTCAGCCACGGGCTCTTCACCATTATCTTCACCCTCACGATGGTGGACCTCTTCGACAACATGGGCGTTTTGATCGGCGTCGCCCGCAAGGCGGGCCTCATGAAGGACGACGGCTCGATCCGCAATCTCGACCGCGCCTTCATTTCCGACTCGATCGGCACGATGCTCTCGTCGGTTTTCGGCACGACGACCGCCACGAGCTACCTCGAAAGCGCCGCGGGCGCCGTCGCGGGTGCGCGCACGGGGCTCTCGAGCGTCTTCGCCGCGGCCCTCTTCGCCCTCGCGCTCTTCTTCATCCCGCTCATCGCGATCGTCCCGGGCTACGCCACGGCGCCGATCCTCATCCTCGTGGGCGCCTTCATGATGCAGGAATGCGTGCACATCCGCTTTGACCGTCTCGAAATCGCGATTCCGGCCTTCCTCACGATCGTCGGCATGCCGCTCACCTACAACATCGCGACGGGCTTCGGTTTCGGCTTCGTCTCCTACACGATCATCGCCGTGCTCACGGGCCGCGCCCGCGAAGTGCATCCCGTCATGTACATCGTTTCGATCGCCTTTGCGATCAACTTTGCTCTGCGCTGATACTTCGAAATTTTCACTGCGCGAGAGGCCGCCGAGTTTCATACCCAGCGGCCTTTTCCGTGTTCCGAAGGGCGTTCGTTTGCCGCAACGGTGAAGTGATCCCGCGGTCTGCAACGGCACGGATCGCCAAAGACAACCCGAAACCCCTGCACAGCTCTTTTCTTCGCAATCGGATTGCGCACCGATCGTTTTCCTTAGGGGAATCCGATCGGCTGTGAGAACGATTACCCAAAGCGCCGTAAAGCCCCGTCTCTTCAGGGCGGGGATATAAGGCGCCTCGGCGTCATTTCTCGGGCGTGTTCTGTTGGCGGATGTATTCCTTGATCTTCGCCAACGGAGCTCTCCCGCAACTGGCGGCGAAGTAAGACGGCGACCATAGTTGTCCCTTGTAGTACGCCTTCTCCAGTTCGGGGAATCGCTTTCTGAGCATTCGACTCGTCACGCCCTTGAGGCTGTTCACGAGCGACGAGACCGCAACCTTCGGCGGATAGCTCACCAAAAGGTGAACGTGATCCTTTTCTCCGTCCAATTCCCGCAGTTCGGCGCCGAAGTCCCGGCAAACCTTTCCCGCCACCTCTCGCATCGCATCCAGGTGCTGCGCCGTGAAGACGGATTTTCGGTATTTTGTCACGAAGACCAAATGCACATTAATTTCGAATACGCAGTGTCTTCCAGTTCGAATGCTTTCCATAATTTCATAAGACCAAGTGCTATAATGTTCCTATGATCCTACGAAAAGCCTATCAATTCAAGCTCAGGCCCGACGGGGCCGCCCGCCGCAAACTCTCCCAGTTCTGCGGCTGTGCGCGTTTCGTCTACAACAAGGCTCTGGCTTGGAACCGTGATCAGCGCTCGTCGGATCCGAACTTCAAGATCTCGTATGCGAAGCTATGCGAACAGCTTCCGGAATGGAAAACCGCAGAGGAAACGAAGTGGCTCGCAGAGTGCGACAGTCAGGTTTTGCAACAGAGTCTCAAGGATCTGATGCGTGCCTTCACGAACTTCTTCGAAGGACTCACTGATTTTCCGAAGTTTCACAAGAAGTTTCGCAACGAAGATTCCATCCGCTATCCGCAACGCTTCAAAATCGACGAAGCCCGCCGACAGATCTTTCTCCCGTGCATCGGTTGGGTGAAGTACCGCCGCAGCCGCTTCATCGAAGGAAAGCCCAAGAACGTCAACGTCAGCCGCAAGGCGGACGGCTGGTATGTTTCCGTCCAGACGGAGCAGGAAGTACCCGAACCGGTTCACCCGAAGGCGGGCGACGAGGCCGGCATCGACATGGGCGTCGTGCGTCTCTACACCTGCTCGGACGGCACGTTCGAACAGGGAGCCCGTTGTCTGCGGGACAAGTTGGAGAAGCTGGCCAAGCAGCAGCGGCGACTCAAGCGGATGGTCAAGTTTTCCAAAAATTGGATCAAGCAGCAGCAACGCATTGCCCGTCTCCACAAAACCGTGGCCGATAGTCGTCGTGATCTGCTTCGGAAAGCCGCGAACAGGCTCTGCCAAAACCACGCCGTGCTCTTTCGCGAGGATCTGAAGATCAAGAACATGACGGCATCGGCCAAGGGTACGGTGGAAGAACCGGGTAAGAACGTGAAGCAGAAGAGCGGCCTCAACCGGTCGATTTTGGATCAGGGCTGGGGGATGTTCTTTTCCCTCCTGAACGTCAAGATGACGGAACTCGGCGGGCTGGTATTTGCGGTACCTCCGCAGAACACCAGTCGGACGTGTCCCGTCTGCGGGTGCGTATCGAAGGAGAACCGCAGGACGCAGGCGAAGTTCCGATGCACGTCCTGTGGGTACGAGGGCAATGCCGACGCCATTGCTGCGATCAACATTCTCGGGCGCGGGCAGCGCCTCAGAGCCTGTGGGGAGCTCGTTCCGGTGAACGCAGCTCAAGTGAGTCGACCTTCTCGCAAGAGAAGCGTCGTCCAGCAGCAGGAACCCGTCGAAGTGACCGTTGACGGCCCCGCCGTCAACGGCTCAGTAGGGAATCACCGTCCTTCAGGGCGGTGAGGATGTCAATTGGCGTTCTTCACGGCGCTTTCACCGGCGACATAGCCCGAAACGATGGCCCAGGTGTTCATGAGCGTCGTCATCGAGTCGGCGCCGTTCGCACCGCCCACGACGCAGCCGGCACCGTAGAGATTGCCGATGGGCTTGCCTTCCTTCGTGAGGATCTGCATGTCGGCGTTGGCGCGCAGACCGCCGAGCGTGGTCTGATAACGGGCCTTCTGTTCGACGATGTGGTAGGGACCGTCGCCCAGGGCGACGAGCGCCTTGCGGCCGAAGGCCTTGTCTTCACCCGCGACCACGGCGGCGTTCCAATCCTTCACGGTCTGCACGAGGCCCTTCGGATCGATGCCCATTTCCTTGGCGCAGACGTCGAGTTCACCCGTGCAGATGACCGGACGGCCGTTGTTGCGAAGCGACTTCCAGGCTTCGAAAGTCGAGGCGTCGGGCACCGTGTGGTCGTCCACCGCCTTCTTGACATACGCTTCCCAGGCCTTCTGGTCCATCACGAGGTACATGATGTGGTTCTTCTGGGCGAGCGTGGCTTCGGTGAGTTCGCCGAGCGACTTGTTTTCGTTGACGCAGCGCTTGCCGTCGACGTTCACGAAAATGGCGCTGCCGCGCACGGCGAAGGTCGAGGAACCCGTCGTGTCCATGGAGCGGCCGGGCTGGACTTCAA
Source organism: uncultured Sutterella sp. (assembly GCA_949282745.1). Classification (GTDB taxonomy): domain Bacteria; phylum Pseudomonadota; class Gammaproteobacteria; order Burkholderiales; family Burkholderiaceae_F; genus Sutterella. The sequence goes on from CASDQM010000033.1 coordinate 37,760, forward strand.
CGCCGTTCGGATAGGTCTTCACGTAGTCGAGGTTGATCGTGCCGGCGCCGATGGCGGTGCCCATCTTGAAGCCGTCGCCCGTTTCGGTCGGGATGCCGTAGAAGAGGACGTCCTTCATGCGTTCGGGAAGCATCGACTTGACGGCGCCGTAGCCGCCCGAGGCGAGAACGAAGGACTTGGCGTCGAATTCATAGGGCTGGCCCTTGAGGCCCGTGGCCTTCACGCCCGTGACGTTGCCGTCCTTGTCGGTGATGAATTCGGTGGCGCGCATGTCGGTCATGAGGACGCCGCCGTGCTTGGCGAAGACATCAAGCATCGTCTTTTGCCAACCGACCGAATTGCCCTTGGCGGAAATCTGACGGTGGGCGCTGTGGTCTGGGAACTGCACCCAGGCGGCGCCGTAGGCGACCTTCAGGTCGTCGATGAGCCAGTCGCCGACTTCACCCGTGCGTTCGGAAACCATCTTGGCAAGGACCGGGTCGTTGGCGTTCTTGCCGACGCGCAGCATGTCCTTGTAGAGGAGTTCGGGCGAGTCCTTCGTTTCCTTCATGACTTCGCGCTGATAACGCGTGCCCGTCGCGGCGAGACCGCCGTGGTTGAGAGCCGAAACGCCGCCCGCAGCGGGACGCTTTTCGATGAGGATCACCTTCTTGCCGGATTCCGCAGCCTTGACGGCCGCCGTGATGCCGCCGTTGCCGGCGCCGATCACGAGAATGTCGGTCTTGACTTCCTTGACGGGCTGGTTCGCCGCGGCGTTGGCGTCGGGCTTCTTCATGTAGGAGGCGGTGTCGACGCCCGCGGAGGTGAGCGCGGCGAGAACGGCCGCCTTGATGGCGTCGGACGTGAGCGTGGCGCCTCCGACGACATCGACCGCAGCGGACTGTTCAGCCGCGATGGCGGCGGGAATGCGTTCGATCGCGGGATCGGCGATGCCCGTCGATTCCTTGTGCGAAACCACCTTCACGGCCGTGATCTTGCCGTCGGCAAGCGTCACTTCCACCTTGACGGGGCCGTTGCGGCCCTGGGCTTCACCCGTGTAGGTGCCGCTCGCGGCGGCGAAGGCGCCCGTGGCGAGCGCGGCGAGGACGGCGCCCGTAAGAGCCGTCTTGGCAAAGGTCTTGATCATGAGTTTTCTCCCTTGGTCGAATGGGTTTTCGGAAAGGTCAGGAACGCACGCCCTCACCTTGTCCGAACGCAGACCATTGTGCCGACGAGGGGACGAAAAGTCTCTATACGTCGGTATAGGTCGTGAGACCCATGATCGATTCGGCCGCGGCGTGCCCGAAAACGAATGCGTCGGTGAGACCGCAGCCGCCGAGTTGGTTTTCGCCGTGAAGTCCCCCGGTCGCCTCCCCGGCCGCCCAGAGTCCGGGAATCACCTGTCCGTTTCGGTCGAGCGCATGCCCGACCGCGTCGACCGCAATTCCGCCCGACGTGGCGTGCACCGTCATGGCGGCGGGCGCGAGCCAGAAGGGCGGCTTCGCGATCGGACGCACGCTTTCGAGCTTCTTGCCGAATTCGTCGCGTCCCGCCCGGATGCCTTCGGCGTAACGCAGGAGCGTTTCCCGCAGCACCTTCGGCGAAAAGCCTACCTGCCGAGCTAGTCCCTCGATCGAATCGTCCGTCCACGCGTCGCCCGTCTCGACGGCGAGCACCGCCTCGCGCTGAATGAGGCGGTTGTAGCTGCGAAAGCCCTCGTCGTCGACGAGTACGTAGGCGACGCCGCCGGGCAGCGAAAGCACCTTGTCGCGAAGCGTGTCGCGGCGTCCGTCCTCGGCCGCGAAGCGCCGGCCCTCGCCGTCGAGCAGAATGAAGCGCTTCACGTCGTTGTGAAAGCGAACGCGACGCGTCCCGCCCACGGGACAGCCCGGCTGACACTGAACGATGTGCATGTCGACGAGCTTCGCCCCCGCCTTCTCGGCGGCGAGAATCATCTCGCCCGTGGCCGCGGGAACGTTGTCGTGTGTAAGTCCTTTGTACTGCGGTGCGTAGCGAGCGATCATCCCGGGGTTCGCGGAAAAGCCGCCCGAAGCCACGACGACGCCGAGCCGCCCCGTAAAGCGCGCGGTCGTCCCGTCGGGAAGTTCGGCCGTGACGCCCGTGATCCGGGGAACGCCCTGCGTCGTCATGCTCGACTCCAGCGCGAACGCCCGCGTGTTCGTGAGAATTCGAACGCCGAGTTGCCCCGCCCGGGCGCCGAGCTGCCGGACGTAGCCTTCGCCGTTTGGCATGACGGGCTTGTAGTTGCGGGGAAAGAGCGAACCGGAAATTTCGAAGACGTCGCGCGAAAAGGCGACGCCGAGACTCTCGAGCCAGCGCATCACGGGACGCGCCTCCACTGCCATTCTCATCAAACGCCCCGTATCGGCCGAAGGCCCGGCGTTTGCGAGAAGCAGTCCGTAGAAATTCTCCACGCTGTCGCGAATCCCGAGCGGCGCCTGCCGCTCCGGATCGACCGCGGCGTAGTAGCCGCTCGCGATCAGAGTGTTGCCGCCCACGGCCGCGGTTTTCTCGAGCACGATGACGCTCGCCCCCAACTCCGCCGCACGTGCGGCCGCGGCCAGGCCCGCACCGCCTCCGCCCACGACGATGATGTCGGCTTCCCTTTCGGACGGAAGGTTGAGCGCGGGGCGGCTTTCGTCAAAAAGCGACTCCTCTCCCGCGGCGACTTCCGGACGCCGTTCTTCCTCACGCCGGCCGCACCCACCGGTCAGCGCGACCGAGGCGAGCGCCAACGCTTTGCAAAACGCTCTGCGCGTGAATCGGACGTTTTCCCGCATCACGTCTCCTCCGGCGGCAAAAGCCTTGTTTCGACGGCCGACTCGGTCTCCTCCTGCGCGTTCGGATCCAGGGTGATTTCCGCCACCTCGAAGAGACGTCGGATCTCCACGGCCGAATGGACGTCGAGCTTGGCGTAGATGTTCGAGCGGTGAAGCTTCACGCCCTGCTCGGAAATGCCGAGGCTCTGCGCGATCGCCTTGTTCGCGGCCCCTGTCGTCGACTCGACCGCGACGATGCGTTCTCTCGGCGTGAGCGAAGCAATCCGTGCGCGGGCCGCGTCGCGCAGCCGCCGCTTTTCCCTGGCATCACGGTTCCATTCGAAGAGTCGTCGACAGGCGTCGGCGAGTTTTTCGGCCGTGACGGGCTTCGTGAGGAAGTCGGCCGCGCCCTGCTTGACGGCTTGAATCGCCATCTGCACGTCGCCGTGTCCGGAGAGAAATACGACGGGCTGATCGAACCCGGCCGCCTTCATGCGCGTCTGGCATTCGAGCCCCGACATGCCGCCCATGCGGATGTCCATCACGACGCAGCCCGGCACGGACGGGTCGTCCTTTTCGAGAAAGTCCTCCGCGCTTTCATAGCCCACGGCGGAAAGCCCCGACATCTGCAGGGCGAAGAGAAGGCCGTTTCGAAGCGAAGCGTCGTCATCCACGAGTCGTACGAGCGGTTGAGCGGTCATGATTTCGAAGTCGATTCAGTAGGTTGATGAGTGGCGGTTTCGTTGTCCCGGGGAGCATTCCCGTCCGCGGGAAGCCGCAGGAGCGCACAAAGACCGTTCGAAGGCGGATCGCGTCTTTGGAAAAGAAGACTTCCTCCGTGGGCCTCGGCGATGCGCCGCACGATGAAAAGTCCGAGGCCGAGCCCCTCCTTTTTGCCGCTTCGTACCGGCTCGGAGAGCCTCGCAAAGACTTCGTCGGCAATCGGACCGGCCGCCGCCCCCTCGTCCTCCACGGTGAGAACGACGAAGGACGGAGACGATTTCGTTGTTTCTTGCCGGGAATCCCCCGCATCCGCCGACGGCTCTGCGCTGTGGGACAGACTGGCGCCGATGACGATGCGGCGTTCCCCCGCCGGACGGTCGGTCATGGCCGCCGCAGCGTTTCGAAGAAGGTTGACGAGGGCGAGCTCGAGTTCCAGCGGCTCCCCTCGAACGGCAAGACCTTCGGGAACGCGGAGATCCACGGTCGTGCCTACGGACGCCGAGCCGTGTTCGAAAAGCGTTTTGGCCCTCTCAACCAAACGCGCGACGTCGATTCGTTCGTGCTTGCGCCCGCCCGACTTGGCGTAGCTACGCACGCGCTCGACGATGTCGGAGACGCGCTGCGCTTCGCCTGCGAGCGTCTCCGCCGCATCGGCGATGCGGCGCTCCGTTTCCGCGTCGGGCGACGTCAGAACGCGCTTTGCCGCCAATCGAATCCCGCCCGCATAGGCGACGACGGCGGCAAGCGGTTGGCGCACTTCGTGGGCGAACATGCTCGAGAGTCCCGAGACGACGCTCGAGCGTTCGAGTTGCGCCAGATGGTCCTGTGCTTCGCGCGCCGCCTTGGCCGCGCGGTCTTTTTCCTCCACGGCCGCCCTCAGCGCCCTCGTTCGCTTTTCGACGAGGCGGTTTGCAAGGAAGGAGTGAAGCGCGAGGAGCGCGAGCGCCGCAAAGACCGCGATGATGCCGTTGCGGTAGCGCGACCAGAAAACCCGGAAGGTGGGTTCCTCCGGCTCCCGATAGGGACCGATCCCAAGAAGTTTGTAGATGTCCGCCGCCTTGGAAAAATCACTTGCGATGCGCCAGCGCTCGCCCATTCCGAAGAGAGGCGCGCTCATGACGGTGACGGAGAGGGAGCTCGCAAGCTCCGCATCCGTCCCGGCGGGCACGGCAAGCACGATGTCGGGGAAAAGGTCGGCCGAGCGTCGGCAGGGAAAGCCGTCAAGAGGCTGTTCGTTCAAAACCGTGAGTTCATGTTCGCGCACGACGTCCGCGTCGATGAGCGACTCGAGGCGACAGGCGGGCACGACCGCGACGTCGGCCGCGGCCTGCTGAACGAGCAGAATCGGATCGGGCGGCGAGTACCCCGTGAAGCGCACCTTCGCATCCCAGCCTTCCTTCAGAACGCCGTTGTTTTTGAGAAGTCCCTGAAAAAGAAGCCAGGTCGAAAAACTCCCTTTGTCTTCCGCGGCGATGCGTTCGCCCGGGACGTCGGCAAGCGTTCGGATGTGACTTCCGCGACGCACGATCACGGCGAAGCTTGCCGCCTGAGAGGGATCCCGCACATAGGGAGCCGCGCGGGCGGCGATCTGCATGGCCCCGGCCTCGAGCTGCAGGACGCCGAACAAAGCGCTGTCCGCGAAGAACGCGTCGATCTTGCGGTTTCGGACGGCCTCCGTCAATTCGTCTGCGGAATAAAAGGACGTCTGAAAGCGGGTTCCGGGATGCGAACTGCGCAACAGCCGCATGGTGGGCGCAAAGGATTCGATCAGAAAGTCGGGCCCGAGGTTCTTCTGAAGGCCGATCCGCACGACGGACGGCATGGCGTTCGCAAGGCGCACGGACCCGTCCGCCGCGAAAACCGGTTCCGCTGAGGCGAAAGATACGACAAGGAAGGAAAGAAGAAGCCCGAGACGAATCGACATGACGGACATTCTACCCTGCCCGCTTCCGAATCCCGCGCCGCAGGCGGGGGACATCCGCGTTTACGTTTCCGCCGAGGATGTGCGTGCCAGTTCCGATGGTCGTGCCGAAGTCCGGCGCCGAAGTCGATTGACGACGGCCCGCGCCGCGCGCAAACTTCTTCCACGTGCGTGCGGCGCGGTTCCCTTTTGCTTTCTTTCCCCTTTTCCCAATCATGAAAAAGACCCTTTTTTCCTTCACGCTTTCTCTGGCGCTCTCCTGTGCAACGGCCTTGCCCGCCGCGGCCCGCACGGACGCGCCCTTCCCCGCGCCTGCAACGGTGAGCGCCGAAATGGCCAGGAGCGTTTCCGCGCCCGCCCCCGATCTTTGGCTCACGAAGGAGCGCTCGCCCGAAGCCGTGAGCGCCCTCGCCAAGAACTATGCCGAAGGCGCCGGCCCCGCCGCCCTGGCGCTTGCCGAGGAATACGGCGTCAAGGTGGAAGAAGGCGAATTGGGCGGCGTGCGCACCTACACGCTCACGCCGAAAAAACTCGAGGATGACAAGGCCGACAAAGTGGTCTTCTACATCCACGGGGGCGGCTACATCCTCGGGCACGGCGTCGCCGGGATCGGCGAAGGCGTTCTGATGGCGGGGCTCGAAGGCTACAAGGTCGTCTGCGTCGACTACCGCATGGCGCCCGAACACCCCTACCCCGCCGCAATCGACGACGCCTTTCGGGCCTACAAGGCGCTGCTCGAAACGACGCCCGCCGAAAAGGTCATCGTCTTCGGGACGTCGACGGGCGGCGCCATGACGCTCATCCTCGGGATCCAGGCGGCCCGCGCGGGCGTGCCGCAGCCCGCCGCCCTCATTGCGGGGACGCCCTGGGCGGACCTCACCAAGACGGGCGACAGCTACGTCACGATGGACGGCGTCGACAACATTCTCGCCACCTACGACGGACTCATCCGCACGGCGGCGGAACTCTACACGGGCGGCGCGGACATGAAGGATCCGCGTCTCTCTCCCGTCTACGCGGAAGAAGCGGCCCTCGCGAAGTTCCCGCCCACGCTCCTCGTCTCGGGAACGCGCGACCTCTTCTTGAGCAACACCGTGCGCATGCACGAAAAGCTTCTCTTGGCCGACCGCCACGCGGAACTCATCGTGTACGAGGCGCTTTCGCACGCGCAGTACTATCTCAATCCGAAGGCTCCCGAAACGAAGACGCACTACCGTCTTCTCGGGAAGTTCCTCGATCGCGTCCTCGACGACTGATCGAGGGAAGAAACGCTCTCCGGGGCGCCGGGCAGTCTGCCGCGGCGCCCTTCTTTTTAAGTTTGGGGGCGGCTTCGCCTTGCTACAATGGACCCTCTCTTTTTCCACTGCCCCGAGAAACCGTGACGCATCTCTTCGACATACCGGGACTTGAACTCACGCCCGTCGAACCGATCGAACCCGACGACCTGCCGCTTTCGCTCGAGCGAAACGGCATCGTTCTTTGCGTTCGGATCGAAAATCCGGACCCCTCGGACGAAAACATGGCGGTGGCGCTCCTCCCCGCCGACGCGAAACTCCGGATCCTGAGCATCCGCGACGCCCATCGCCGAAGCCAAAGCCTTTGGGCCCGCATGCTCCTCGCGCTCCTTTCGCACCGCTCGGGCGTGGGGCTCTACGAGCACCCGCCCTACGGTCCGCGCGCCAAGAACCCCGGAAAGAACCTGCAGTACGTCTCGATCGCCCACACGAAGCTCTACGCCGCCGCGGCCATGTCGCCGCAGCCGGTCGGCATCGACGCCGAATTCTGCCGAAAACTGCGCGATCCCGAGGCGATCTGCGAATACGCCTTCCCGCCCGAAGTAGCCGCCTACACGCTCGAGCAGCTCGGCGGGGAAAACGACTTTCCCGAGGTTCTCCCCTTCTACGCCCTCTGGGGCATGCGCGAGGCGACGATCAAGCTCAACGCCCCCTACGGGGATTTTCGACTGTCGCTCGCCGACGCGCCCTTCGACACCACCATGCCGGTGCTTCGCGAGACGCGCACGAACGAAATTCTCTATCCGCGCTTCTACGTGACCGGAAACGGCCACTGGGGCGGCCTCTGCCAGGGCTTTGAAGATCCCGACGCCGAGAATCCCCCGGAAGAAAACCCCACGATCCTCACGGTCGTGACGATCGCCCCGATGGTGCACGGCGAAGTGCGGATGCAGGACCTTCTCCGATACTTCGAGAAGCACTGTCCCCGCGCCTGGGAGCGCGCGAAAAAGGCCGTTTCACTCGGCGTCGCGCACGACCCGACCGCGCCCGAATGGGAGCGCCTCAACGAAACGGCGGTCGAGTGGCCGCTCTGATCCGCCAACGGAACCCGAACATGCCGCACTTTTTGGAAACCCTCTACGAAGCGCAGAAGATCGCCTTCGCGCCCTTTCTCTTCAAGGCCGTCTCGGCCGCCCTCGAGACGGGACTTCTTCCCGGAATCGTTCACGAAAGGACCCCGAAGACGCCGCGCGAATGGGCCGAAACGCTCGGACTCACTCCCTATGCGGTCGACGTGATGGTCGACATCCTCGTCGGAGCCCGCGTGCTCTCGCGCCGAGAAGACGGGACTCTCGAATCCACCCGCGTGGGGGATTTGCTCGTCCTCGACGAAATGACGCGCGTGAACTTCCTCTTCACGGACCGCATGAACTACGCCGGGCTCGAAAAGACGCTCGACGCGCTCCTTGAAGGCCGTCCCGCGGGGCTTTCCGCCTTCGACGAAGGCTGGAAGACGATCTACCCGCATCTTCCCGATCTGCCCGAAGACGCGCAGAAGGCCTGGTTTGCGTTCGATCACTTTCACTCCGACCGCGCCTACCGCGCGGCGATCGAGTTCCTCGACAAGCTCGAGGGCTTTTCGCATCTCGTCGACATCGGCGGCAACACGGGGCGCTTCACGAAGCTCTTTTTGGAAACCCACCCGAAGGCCCGCGCCACCTTCGTGGATCTGCCGGCGCAGATCGAAAACCTCGCCCGCCACGCCGACGTCGACTCGGTGCGCGACCGCATCGCGACCGTCGCGATCGACTGGCTCACCGACGCCCCCCTCACGGGCACCGAAGAGGCGGACCTCTACTGGATGAGCCAGTTCCTCGACTGCTTCAGTCTCGACGAAGCCCGTTCGATTCTCGTTCGCACGGCCCGCGCCATGAAGACGGGCGCGAAACTCGCCGTCCTCGAGCCGCTCGTCGACGAACAGCGCCACGAAGCGGCGGCGCTCTCGCTCGCCGCGACGAGCCTCTACTTCACGGTGATGGCCAACGGGAATTCGCGCTTCTTCCACGGCGACGAACTTCGCCGACTCTTCGCGGAGAGCGGTCTTCGCATCGTCTCCGAGACGCCCGACCTCGGCATCAGCCACACGCTCTTCATTCTGGAAAAGGACTCAAAGTGACGAACAAACTCCCCCGAGCGCTTCTCGCCGACGTTGCGCTTTCGATTTCGCTCGGCGACTACGCGGCCGCCGCGGCTCTTCTCGGCCGCGACGAAGACTTTCTCTCCTCGGCCGTCGTGGCGCAGTACCGCGGCCTTACGGCGGCGGGACTCGGCAACCTCGCCGTCGCGGAAGCGAAGCTTCGCGAGGCGCTGGCGCTTCTCGCGCTTCGCGCCGACGGCACGGCTTCCCCGAGCGATGAGGAACTCGCGCTCTACGCCAAGGGCGCCCCGAAGGGCCCGACGCCCGTCTCTCCGGCCCTCGAAGCGATCGCGCCCCACGTCGCGCTCCTTCTCGTGCGCCGCTCGCTCGTCTTCACGCTCGAAGCCTTCGGAGAAACGGAGAAGGCCGAGGCGGAACGACGCCTTCTTCCCGAAGCCTGGCGTCCGTAACGCTCGAAAAGCTCTGCGTTGAAGCCGTATTCAGCCGCCCGACATGCCCCGTGCATCGGGCGGTTTTTCTTGTCTCCGAACGATTTCTTTGTCCAATCGCAAAAGCGCTCGGCGACTCGCCCGAGCTTTTCGCGACGACCTCCGTCGTACACTGAAAAGATCGGCGCCTGAGACGGGCGCGAACCACATGAGGAGTTTTTGAAATGATCCGTCCCCTTCGTCCGGAAGTCTGCTTCCCGGAAGCCCTTGAAGTCTTCGACGAGCTCGTCGAATTCCGTCACGACCTGCACCGGCACCCCGAACTCGCCTTTGAAACGGCGCGCACCTGCGAAAAGATCGTTGAGAAGCTTCGCGCCTGGGGCGTCGACGAAATCGACACCGCGACCGTTCCGGGCGCCGTGATCGCCGTCGTCAAGGGGAACCGCCCGGGCAAGACCGTGGCCCTTCGCGGGGACATCGACGCGCTTCCGATGCCGGACAACTCCGAAAATGCCTGGAAGAGCTGCGAAGCGGGCCGCTGCCACGCCTGCGGCCACGACGGTCACACGACCTGGACGCTCGGCGCCCTCTACGTCCTCACCCGCCGCCGCGACTTCCCCGGCCAGGTGGTCGGCATCTTCCAGCCCGCCGAAGAATCGGGCGGCGGCGCCGCGGCCATCGTCAATTCCGGCATCTTCGAGAAGTACGAGATCGCCGAAATCTACGGCGGCCACGACGAAGGGACGCGCGACAAGGGCGTCTTCGGCTTCCGCGTCGGTCCCGCCATGGCTTCGGTCGACTTCTTCTACGTCACCGTGACGGGCCAGGGCACGCACGGCGCCCGTCCGCACCTCGGCCACGATCCGGTCCCCGTCGCCGCGGAAATCGTCACGGCCCTGCAGACCCTCGTTTCGCGCCGCGTCGACCCGATTGAAAAGGCCGTGGTCTCGGTCTGCTCGATCAACGCGGGCAACTACAACGCTCCGAACGTCATCCCCGCCTTCGCCACGATGAGCGGCACGGTGCGCACCTTCAACGAAGACGTCCGCAAGCTCATTGCGACGGAACTTCCCCGCATCGCCGAGGGCGTTGCCGAAGCCTGCGGCTGCAAGGCCGAAGTGACCTACGAAAAGCAGACCCCGGCCGTCATCAACCATCCCTTGACGACGAAAGTTCTCAGCGACTACGTGCGCAAGCACTTCGGCGACGACGCCGCGGACGAGAACTTCCCGATCTCGATGGGCGGCGACGACTTCGCCGAATACCAGTTCAAGGTCCCCGGTTCGATCATCCGCGTGGGCGTGCGCGACGAAGCGCACCCCTACCCGATCCACAACAACCGCTTCGACTTCAACGACGAAGTCCTCGCCATGGCCTCGACCCTCTTTGCCGGGGTCGCGCTCGAACGCCTTGAAGCGCTCGAACGCCTTGAAGCGCTCGCCTGACGATTTCGCAGGCCGGCCTTAACAAAAACCCGCAGCTTCGCGAGAGGCTGCGGGTTCTTTGTTGTCTCAAGAAAAAGATCAGGCTTCGGTCTTTTCGGCCGTTTCGACGGCGGCTTCCTCAACCTTTTCTTCCTTCTTGGCGCGGCGCGTCGTCTTGTGAGGGACTTCCTTCACCGGCGCGGCCTCTTCGGAGGCTTCGATGACTTCCTTTTCTTCGGATTCGGCTTCCTTTTCGTCGGCCTCGTCCTCGTCTTCTTCGTCTTCCTCGTCTTCGGTCACGTCGATCTCGACCTCTTCGGCTTCGTCATCCTTTTCGTCGGAGAAAATCGCACGAACCTTTTCGTGCAGGCGGGCGAGATGCTCTTCGGCAAGCAACGTGATCATGTTGTAGTCCGCGTTGGCGACGCGCACGATGGCGTCTTCCACGTACTCTTCGACCGAGTCGTAGCCGATCATTTCGGCGATGTCGCGCAGATTCTTGAAATCACTCTTGTGGAACTCGATTTCAATCGTGCGGATTTTTTTCTTGTCGGCTTTCTTGCCCATGATCTAACGACTCCTCTGAATCAAAAAACAAACATCCGGGGGGCAGTCAGTGTAGACCGCCCGCCCGCTTTTGTGTCATGCAGAAATAATTGCTTACCACTAGGTTCGTAGCCTTATCTCAAAGGCTATTCTGAATAACCCTCAAGACTGCGGACGTCTCGGAAAAACTTTTCGAGACTTCCAGAGGGCCTCGTGGCAGAATTAGGCAATGAACCCTCGAACGAAGCCCGCGGAGAATCCCCTTTTGCGCCGCTTCATTCTCAATTTTCACAAAAAGGAGTCCCCCGCATGCACGCATTCGCCAACGCTTTCGAAAGAAAGTGGTTCTGGGTGTTCATGGTGATCTGGGCGTTCATCATGTTGCCTCTGCCCATCTTCTACGACACGGAATACAACCCGAGCTTCTTCGGCGTTCCCCTCTTCATCTACGGGTGGCTCGTCTACGGAATCTTCACGATTTGCATGATCGGCGTTTGGGCGCATTCCTGCCTCAAGCGTCCCGAATACCACGAATTTGACGACGAGGAAGCCTGATGCAGCACACCATCGACACGGTCAGCATGACGGGGCCGTTCCTTACCGTCATCATTCTCTACTGTCTCATTCTGACGGGTCTCGGCTGGTACGGTTCTCAGAAGAACCGTTCGCTTTCCGACTTCTTCACGATGTCCGGGAAGGCCGGGGCCATTCTTACGGGCGTCGCCTACTTCTCGACCCAGTACTCCATGTCGACCTTCATGGGCGTGCCGGGGTCGATCTACCACGTCGGCTACGCCGGGATGTCCGTCTCGGTGCCGGGCATCGCCTTCTCGATGCTCATCCCCGCGCTTCTCGTCGGTCGCCGGCTCATCACGCTCGGTCACCGCTACAAGATGCTCACGATGGCCGACTACCTCGCGGACCGCTATGAGTCGACCGGCATCCGCGGCCTTCTCGCCGTCCTCATGCTCGTCTTCCTCGTCTCGATGATGGGCGCGCAGACGATCGGCGGCGGCGTGATCTTCACGACCTACACGGGCGCGCCCGAATGGGTCGGGATCACCGTCATGGGCGTCACCGTGATTCTCTACTGCATGGCGGGCGGCATCCGCTCGATCATGCTCACCGACCTCATCCAGGGCATCCTCATGGTCGTGACGGCCGTCGTCACCTTCTTCGTGTCGCTTGAATTGGGCGGCGGTCTCGACGTCATCAACGCCAAGCTCGCGGCCATGGACACGAACTACGTGAGCTTCCCGGGTCACAACAACAGCTATCCCTGGCAGAACTACGTCTCGATGATCGTGATGTGGTCCTTCTTTGCGATCGGTCAGCCCCATCTCTTCACGAAGTTCTTCACGATGAAGGACCACAAGACGATGTTCAAGGCCGTCATTCTCGGCACGCTCGGCATGTGGTTCTCCGCCTCCTTCATCGAATGGTGCGGCGTCACGGGCATCATCGCCTTCCCGGGCCTCGAAGGAAAGAACTCCGACTTCGTCGTGCCGCTGATTCTGCAGGGCGGCCTCTCGCCGATCCTCTCGTCCCTCATGGTGGCGGGCATCTTCTCGGCGGGCATGTCGACGATTTCGTCGCTGCTTCTCACGGCCACGTCCGCCGCGTCGCGCGACCTCTATCAGAAGATTCTGAAGCGTGACGCCACCGACGAAGAAACCTGGCGCCTCTCGAAGGTGATCACGGTCGTCCTCGGCATCATTGCGATCGGCATCGGCATCTCCAAGCCCGGCTCCATCTTCCAGATCGTCCTCTTCGCCTTCGGCGGCCTCGGCATCTGGGCGGCTCCGATCCTGCTCGGCATGTACTGGCGCCGCGCCACGACGACGAGCGTCTACGTGGGCGTCATCGCCGCAGAAATCCTCTACGTCCTCATCACGCTCGAATTCCCGAGCTGGTCCTTCGGCTTCAATCCGCTGATCGTCGCCTGGGCCTTCGCGATGATCGTGATGATCCTCGTGAGCCTCGTGACGAAGCCCGTGTCGGAAGCGACGATCCGCCGTCACTTCGACGACCTCGACCGCCACGCCGACTGACGTTTCCCTTTCAACCTTTCGGAAAGCCGCCCCGCGCGGCTTTCCCTCTTTGAGGCGCATCATGCAGCTTGCTCATCTCTCCTGGCACAAGGCCGAACCGATTCTGAAGAACCCCGACACGCTCGTCGTCATCCCCGTGGGCAGCACCGAGCAGCACGGCCCCGTGGGCCCGCTCGGCACCGACTGGCTCATTCCGGAATGGATTACGAAGGAAATGGAAAAGCGCTGCGACATCCTCGTCACGCCCGTCGTTCCTTTCGGCGTCGCGACGCACCACACGTCGTTTCCCGGCACGATCGACATGGGGCTCGACACGATGACGGGGATCTTCCGCGGCATCTTTGAAAGTCTCACCCGCCACGGCGCGCGGCGCTTCCTCGTCGTGAACGGCCACGGCGGCAACGACCCCGCCATTGAACGCGCAGGGCTCGAGACCGCCCGCAAGACGGGCGCGCTCGTCGCGCTTCTCAACTGGTGGAGCATCGCCCCGCAGCTCAATCCCGAGTGGACGACCGGACACGGCGACGCGCAGGAAGTCTCCGCGATGGCCTACATTCACCCCGAATTCGTCGACCTCAAGGACTGTCCCGAAACCCGCGCGAACAACCTCTCCGACGAGCTCGTCTTCACGCACCTCTCGAGCCTCAAATTCCGCGGCGCCAACGTGAAGCTCGTGCGCGACATCCGACTCGGGATTCCCGAGGGCGGCTACGGCGGCATCGCGAGCGAAAAGGCCACGGCCGAATGGGGCGAAGCGATGATGCCCGCGATCGTCGACTACTTCTGCGAATTCGCCGACGCCTTCCGCAAGATCCCGCTCGACCGTCCGCTCGAAAGGTAAAATCTGCGTTTTGTCCCGATTTCCTTTCCGGAGAATCCATATGCCCTTCCCCACTGACAACGCCCGTTTCGCCGAAATCCTCGAAACGACGCTCCATGATCTCGTCCGCACGGGCGAGCGCCTCTCGAACGACAACGAAACGAAAGCGTTCGATCTTCTCGAAGAGCGCTTTCGCGCAACGGGCGCCGAGGTGAAAAGGGAAACCGTGCCGCTCTTTGTCTCGACCGTTCCGCACGCTCGCGTGGAAGTGAACGGCGAGACGCTGCGCGCCCAAGGGAACGCCATGACGGCTCCCGTCACGACGGGCTCGGGCGGATCCCGGCGTTTCCGCGTGACGGGAAAGCCCGTTCCCTGGACGGACGACGCGAAGGCGCCCGAAGAACCCGCGGTCGCAATCGTTACGGGCCTTGCGAACCTCGGAATTCTGCGCCGCGCGGAGCGCCTCGGCTTTGCGGGCGTTCTCTTCGTCACGGGCGAGCGCATCCACCGCATGATCGTCTCCGACGTCTGGGGGAGTCCCGTCCCGGGCGTCGAAGACCGCTACGTCTCGATTCCGAACGCTTCGATCGACAATGCGACGGCCGAGCGCTTGGGCGACGGTCCCGTGACGCTCGAAATCGAAACGGAGAGCCGCTGGATCGCGAGCCCCGTGCTCACCGCCACGCTTCCCGGGACGGAATCGGACAAGTACGCGCTTCTTACGGGTCACATCGACAGCTGGGGCGCCGGCGCGATCGACAACGCTTCGGGCCTCGCCGCCTCGACGGCGATTCTCGACGAACTTGCCAAAACGCCTCACCCCTACGGCCTCAAAGTGGTCGTCTGGTCGGGACACAGCCACGGACGCTATGCGGGAAGCACCGCCTGGTGCGACCGGCACGCATCCGAGCTCGCCCGGCGCGCCTTCCTGCACGTGAATCTCGACTGCCTCGGCATGGCGGGCGCCACGCTCTACGGCTTCGCCCCGGCGATGCCCTCGACCGAAGGCCTTGCGCGCCGCGCGCTCGCTCTCCCCGAAGGCGAGACCGTGCGCTTCACGCGCTTCAACCGTTCCTGCGACCAGTCCTTCCTTGCGCTCGGGATTCCGAGCGTCTTCTCGAACGTTTCGCTCGTGCCGCCCGATCCGAAGCTCGCCGTGGCGGGCCTTGCGGGCGGCTACGGCGACCGCTGGCACTCGGACGACGACACCGAGGAAGGGATCGACCGGGCGTTTCTCCTGCGCGACGCCCTCGCGGGGCTTCGCGCGGTGACGGAAGCCCTCGAACGAGGCCCCGAAGCGCTCTCGGCCGCCGCGGAATGGCGAGACTTTTCGAGCCGCACGCTCAAGGCCGTCCATGACGCCATGAAGAAGCTCAGCGCGACCAGCGAAGGCATGCTTTACTGCCGCGCGGACGTCTGGGGCACGTACATCGATCTTCTCATCGAGACGGAGATGCGTCTGCAGGGCCTTACCGACGACGAGGCGGATGCCTTCCTGCGACGTCTCATCGCGGTTTCCTACACGTCCGACGACGCAGGACGTTACGACCCCGCGGGGATCGACGCCGTCACCCCCTTTGAGCGCGAAGTGAAGGCCCTGCTCGGCGAAACGGAATTCTCGCACGCCCGCGCGACGGCGCTTCTTCGCAGCCTCAATTCGCTCGAGCGCAAAATCGCCCGTCTTTTGCCCTGAACGGCCTGAAAACAGCGCGGTTCGGCAATCTTTTCTCGGGACTTTCGCCCGCGCATGCTACAATTTTCGGAATTTCCATCCCACTCCTTTCCCGAGGTCAGCCGTGAAGTCTCTTCTCTGCGCCACACTTTCCGCCGTCTTCCTTGCGGTCGCCCCGCAGGCCGACGCCGCCGACTTTGACAACCTTACGATCCGCCTCGCCCACACGGCCGCGGTGTCTCACGCCCACCACGAGGCGGCGCAGCTCTTTGCGAAGAACGTCGCCGAACGCACGGGCAACAAAGTGAAGGTCGAGGTCTATCCCGCGGGCGAATTGGGCGACCAGCCCTCGCTTGCGGAACAGGTGACGCTAGGCGCCCTTGACATGGCCGTCGTCTCGCTCGGCAACATGGCGATGTACTCGAAGAAGTTGAACGCCATGACGGCGCCCTTCCTCTTTGAAGACTACGACCACGCCCACCGCGTGATCGACGGCTTCGTCATGGACTGGATGAACCAGGGCCTCGCCGAACACGACTCGGTCGGTCTTTCGATGTTCGACTACGGCTTCCGCCAGACGACGACGCAGGACATCGTCGTCAACAAGGCCGAAGACCTCAAGGGCGTCAAGATCCGCGTGCCGCCCTCCACGGGGCTTCTCGCCGCCTTTGACGCGATCGGCGCCAACACGCAGCGCATCGCCTACTCCGAGCTCTACACGTCCCTCAAGCAGGGCGTCGTCGCGGCCGAGGAAAATCCCGTCTTCACGATTCTCGCCGACTCACTCTTTGAAACCCAGAATCAGCTCGCGCTCACGAACCACTACTTCGACTGCCAGATTCTGCTCGCCAACAAGATGTTCTTCGACGGGCTCTCGCCCGAACTTCAGGCCATCCTGAAGGAAGAGGCCGTCAAGGCGCAGAACCTCACGCGCGAGCGCATCTCCCACGGCGAAGCCGCCGTCGTGGAGGAACTCAAGAAAAAGGGCATGAACGTGACCGTGCCCGACCGCGAGTCGTTCGTCCGCCTCATGCAGCCCGCCTACGACAAGGTGGGCGAGCTCGCCGGCAAGGAAGAAATGGCGAAGCTCCTCAAGGCCATCGACGCCGCGCGCACCGCGAAGTGACGCTCCGCGCCCTCTGACGCAACGGATGCTTTCGCCCGCCGAGGACGAAGGCATCCTTCTTTTTTGACAGCCTCTTCTTCCTACTGCGGATTTCCATCATGGTCATGTTTATGATCTTCACCGCCGTGCTCGTGCTGATGATGATCGGCGTCACGACGGCCGTCACGATGGGCGGCGTTTCGATCGCCACCTATCTCTGGGCGGGCGGCGACCCGGCACGGCTCTTCCTCGTGGCCCAGCGCATGTACGCGCAGGTCTCGGGGATCACGCTCATGTCGATTCCCTTCTTCCTCCTCATGGGGAACCTCATGACGGTGGGCGGCGTCAGCAAGAGCCTCTTCGGCTTCGGGCGCGTGTGCATCGGCCACCGCTCGGGCGGGCTTGCCAACGCCGCCATCGTCGCCTGCATCGTCATGGCCGCCATGTCGGGTTCGGCCGCGGCCTGCGCGGCCGGGATCGGCATGATCGCCATCGCCGAAATGACGAAGTCCGGCTACGAGCGGTCGTTCAGCTGCGCGACGATCGCCGCGGGCGGCGCCCTCGGTCCGATCATCCCGCCGAGCATCACGCTCATTCTCTACGCGGGCCTCACGCAGACGAGCGTGAACGCTCTCTTTGCGGCGGGCGCGGTTCCGGGCGTTCTCCTCGGGATCCTCTTCATGTTCTGGTCCTCCTACGTTTCGCACCGCCGCGGCTACGCCGTGACGCCCCGCGCGGGCTGGCGCGAACGCTGGGACGCCTTCCGCGAGGCCTTCTTCTCGCTTCTCACCCCGGTGATCGTGATCGGCGGCATGTTCGCGGGTCTCTTCACCGCAACGGAAGCGGCCGCGGTCGCGTCGCTCTACGTGGCGATCCTCGGGTTCTTCGTCTTCAAAACCCTCTCCGTCAAGGATCTACCCAAGATTCTCTGGGACACGGTCGAGCAGACCGCCAAGGTGATGTTCATCATCGCCACGGCCGGGTTCTTCCAGTACGTGCTCCTCTACACGCGCATTCCGCAGCAGACGATCGCCTTCATGACGACCACCTTCTCGTCGGCGATGCCCGTTCTCATGCTCATCATCGCAATCCTCGTCATCATGGGGTGCTTCCTCGAAGGGACGGCGATCCTCCTCATCACGGTGCCGATCTTTGTGCCCCTCATGAAGAGCTTCGGCTTCGACATCGTGCAGCTCGGGATCGTCATGTGCATCGCGCTCGCCGTGGGCGTCTTGACGCCGCCCGTCGGGCTCAATCTCTACGTGATGTCCTCGATTACGGGAGAAAAGGTGATGAACATCGCCAAGGACTCTTTGGGCTACGTCGCCATCATGATTCTCATGGCCGTGGCGGTCGCGCTCATCCCCGACCTGTCGCTCGCCTTCTCGCGCCTCGTGTCCTGACGGAGTATCGAACATGTCCTCTTTGCTCTCTCTCCTTCGCGCCGGCGACGAACTTCTCAGCCGCGTCGTGCGCGCGATCTGCGTCGTCGCCATGGCGTCGATCTTCATCATGTTCATCCTGAACGTCTTCGTGCGGTTCGTGCCGATCTACAACTTCACGCAGACGGACGACTGGATTCAGTTCGCGCTCGTCTGGATGATCTTTCTGGGCGCCCAGGAACTCGTGCGCACGCGCAACCACTTCGTCGTGGACCTCTTCACGGACCGCCTGCGCGACCGCCTCTCAGGGCGGATCCTTCGCGTCATCGTCTGCGCGATCGAACTCGCCACCTACGCCGTCATCTGTTGGTACGGCTGGATCTGGGTGATGCGCTCGAACGCCACCATGCAGTCGATCCCCTGGATGGAAGTGCGCTACATGTACGCTGCCATCCCCGTGAGCGCAGGCTTCATGACGCTCTACGGCATACGGGACCTCCTCGAGGCCCTGCGCCGTCTGCGCGGATAAGAAGACCTCCGCGCCCCTCCAAGCCGCCTTCGGGCGGCTTTTTTGCGTCTTGTCTTTGCGCGCCACGCCCAAAGCCGGATCTGCGCCCCTGAAACCGATCTTTTCCTCCCTTTCCGGTCCCGAACAAATCTCCCGCGGCGGGAATGTTCATGGATAAGGCAAAGGTCTTGCATAAGACCCTTTTCCTGAACCGTCGTTCCCCACTCGTGCGCGCAACAACACGAAAAGAACATTGATGTCAAGGTGTTGACGAGAACGGTAACGATTTTCTCTCGTACGGGAAAATGTTTCCGGAATGATTTTTCATTTTTCTGCGTTGTCAACGTAAGAAAAATCCCTATGGAGAGCCTTTTGCGAAATGAGTTTACGAAATGTAAACTACACATTGAGGTCTTGGAGCAAAAGCAAATGCAATAGGTGCCTTTACGCCAAGCCGGAAAAAACAAAACACAACGGGAGGCTTTATGTCATCCAAGAAACCCAAGATCAGTCTGGCTTGGCAGATGATGATCGGTCTAGCGCTCGGCGTCGTGGTCGGCGCGCTCGTGGAACAGGAAACCGCGAAAACTTTCCTTCAGCCGTTGGGCGACCTCTTCATTCGCCTGATCCGCATGGTCGTGGTGCCGTTGGTGCTCGCCACCATCATTGCCGGCGCCGCCGGCATTTCGGACACCTCGAAGCTCGGCCGCGTCGCCACCAAGACGCTGATCTGCTACGCCCTCACGACGGCCGTCGCCGTTGCGATCGGCCTCGTCTTTGCAAGCTTCATCCAGCCGGGCGTCGGCCTTGACCTTTCGACCGAAGGTCTCGCCGCCAAGGCCGTCGAAGCGCCGCCGCTCACGCAGACGCTCTTGAACATCGTCCCGATCAACCCGATGCAGGCCATGTCCGAAGGCCAGATGTTGCAGATCATCTTCTTTGCGGTGATCTTCGGCTTCGGTCTCTCCGCCCTCGGCGAACGCGGCAAGCCCGTGCTCAACTTCTTCGAACTCGTCGGCGACACGATGATCCGCGTCACGCACATCGTGATGCTCTACGCCCCGATCGGTGTGTTCGGCTTGATCGCCTTCACGGTGAGCCGTCACGGTCTCGGCGTTCTTCTGCCGCTCTTCCAGCTCATCCTCTCGTCCTTCCTCGCGACGGCCTTCTTCGTCATTCTCATTCTGGTGCCGCTCGTGCGCGTCGTCACCGGCATCCCGATGATGACCTTCTACAAGGGCATCTTCGAACCGTGGCTCGTCGCCTTCACGACCTGCTCCTCGGCCGCGGCTCTGCCGGCGAACCTCAACGCCGCCCGCCGTCTCGGCTCCACGAAGGCCGTGGCTTCCTTCTCGATTCCGCTCGGCAACACGATCAACATGAACGGAACGGCCATTTACATGGGCGTCTGCTCGATCTTCGCCGCGGAAGTCTACGGGCTTGACCTGACGATGGCCGACCAGCTCACGATCGTTCTGATGGGCGTTCTCGCCGCCGTCGGCACGGCCGGCGTCCCGGGTGCGGGCCTCATCATGACGACGGTGGTCTTCACGCAGGTCGGCATCCCGCTCGAAGCGGTGGCCCTCATTGCCGGCGTCGACCGTATTCTCGACATGATCCGTACGTCCATCAACGTGGTCGGCGACGTGGCCTCGGCCGTCATCGTCACGCGTCTTGAGGGCGACCTCGGAAGCGAACCCTACGTCGAAGGCGAAGCCTAAACGCTTTCTTCTCGGAGCGCCCCGTCCCCGGGCGCTCCGGCCGAATACAAGAAAGGGAGCGTACCAAGAGACGCTCCCTTTTCGTTTGTCCGTCGTTTCCGTCGGTACAACCGCCGACGTTCCGAATCTTTTCTCGAAGCCTTCACCGATGCGGCGGACGTTTCCGAGGAAACTCCTCGGTTGACGGATCCGCAGCGCAGTCGCGATTCCACGAAAACCAACGGCTCTCTCGGAACCGACGAACTTTCCAAGACCGTCGACCGCACGGGCCGACATCGAGAAGATTCTCTCTTCCGCTTTGGGCGGTCGTACGCCTCTTACTGCTGTGCGGCCGCCTTTTCCTTCGTGTCGCGAAGGAGTTCCGCGAGGCGCAAATACTGCGGCGTATCGGGGTTCGACTTCGCAAGCATCGATTCAAGATACGGCACCGCGCCCTTCCAGTCTTCGGCCGTGAGCATCACGATCGCGGCCATTTCCAAGGAGCGGGCGCTCTCGGGATCGGCGCCGAGCGCCTTCTTAACGAGTTCCTTGGCTTCCGGGAAGGCGGAGCGCTCGTTCAAGGTCAGAATCGTCGCCGTGAGTTCGAGCATGACCTCGGGATCGGCCGCAACCTTTTCGTTCAAGGACCGTCCCTTGCGGTAGGCTTCAAGCGCCGTGCGGTAGTCTTCCTTTTCGACGCTGCGGCGCGCGAGAAGCACCCAGGCGCGGGCGTCCTTTTCGTTCACCTTCAGGTATTCGCGGATCTGCTCGACGTCGCGGGCTTCGCCCTGGAAGACCTGCTGGTCCTTGACGAGGAGCATCACTTCCGGCGCACCCAGAAGCTGATAGCACATGACCGGGACGCACACCATGAGCGCCACGACGCCGATCACGGCGTTGCGAAGCGACACGGGCACGACGCGGCTCTTCGTCGCCTCGGTTTCCTTCATTTCCTCGACCGCGCGGCGCTCTAGGTCTTCACGAAGCGAGCGGTAGGCCTCTTCCGTATGGAGGCCCTGGGCGTATTCGGCCTCCAGGCGCTCGGCCTCTTCCCGGAGGGAATGGCGCAGAAAGGCCGCGTGTTCGTCTTCGTGCGCTTCGTTCGGACGGGCGCGAAGGAAGGTCGGCAGAATCGCCGCGATCGCCGCCACGAGCATGACGCCGAAGACGAGATAAAGCAAAACGGTATCGGTCATGGGGAATGTTGATGTAGTTGTTTTACCGGCAGACCGCTCATCTTAGCAGAGTCGGGGTCCGGCCCCGAGCAAAAGCGCCCCCGCAACGAGGCGGCACGATGACGCCCCGTCTAAGAAAAAGAAAAGATCCGGTGCCCGCCTCAACGCCGCGAAACGCACTCGAAGAGCCGCCCGGCTTGTTCGAGCAGCCAGGCATCCGTTCCGAAGCCCGAAACGAGCGAAACGCCAAGCGGCGCGCCGTCGATTTCGGCGAGCGGCAGCGTCACCCAGGGCACGCCCGCAAGACCGCCCAGACAGAAGGAGGCGCTCATGCGGCTGCGGAAGCGATTCATTTCTTCCGCCGTGCAGTCACGCTTGAGTCCCGCACCGGGCAAGGTCGGAAGGATCAGCACGCCCGAACCCGCGAGGAGCGCGCGGAGATGATCCACCGCCCGTTTGCAGACGTCCTCTTCCGCTCTGAGGTCTTTGTCGTGGATATGCTTGGCAAAAGCGAAGCGCTCCTTGACGCCCGGCCCGAACGTCGGACGGTAACGCTCGATGAAGTCTCCGTCGTGCCTCCAGATTTCACGTCCCTGAAGCGCCTGGAAAGCCTTGAGAACCGCCTCGAGCGCCAAGGGCGCCGCACGGACGTGCTTTGCGGGGCCCCAGAGCGCCTCGGCCGAATCCAAGACGTCGGACACTGCTTCGACGACGCGGTCGCCGAAAAGTTCGAAGATGTCGTCGGGAATCAGAAGCGCCGGCGTCCTTTCCGTACGATCCGCATCCTCTCCGATCAGCACGGCGGTCGCGCGGCGGAAGACATCGAAATCCGCAGCCAGAATGCCCGCCGTGTCGTAAGGCGGGCAAAGGCCCCAACAACCTTCGAGCGAAATGCGCCCGAAACTCGGACGAATGCCGAAGAGACCGCACTGACTCGCAGGGCCCCGAACAGATCCGCCTGAATCGGTGCCGAGCGAAAAATCGCACAAACCGCAGGAGACGCTCGAGGCCGACCCCGAAGACGAACCGCCCGCATAGCGGTCGGGAGCGGCACCGTTGACGGGCGCCCCGAAGTGGGCGTTCTCGCCGATCACGGAGAACGCGAGCTCGTCCGTCACCGCTTTGCCGACAAAACGTGCGCCGGCGTCAAGGAGCTGCTCCACAGCGCGGGCCGTGCGGGTTTTGACGCCCGAGAGAGCGAGCATCGTGGGACTTCCCGCGCCTGTCGGATAACCCGCAACGTGAAGCCTCCGCACCCATTCATCCGGCAAAGCCGTCTGAATGGATGCGGCTTCCCCCATTTGTAGTCCGGGGGACAGCCTTTGCTCGGTGCGGGTTAAGCTCAGAGACTAGGTGACCTTGCGTCCCCAGTTCCGCACAAAACCTAAAGAGCGAGCATAAGGTGCACGTGCTTCTGTGGAGCACTTCCGGAACTTTAGCCGAAAGTGCCTGCCTCACC
>CASDQM010000034.1 GCA_949282745.1 uncultured Sutterella sp.
ATGGCCAAGGGTAAGTTTGAACGTACCAAGCCCCACGTCAACGTGGGCACCATCGGTCACGTGGACCACGGTAAGACCACGCTGACCGCCGCCATCACGACGATTCTTTCGCGCCACTTCGGCGGTGAAGCCAAGGCGTACGACCAGATCGACGCGGCTCCTGAAGAAAAGGCCCGTGGTATCACGATCAACACGGCTCACGTTGAATACGAAACGGAACACCGTCACTATGCCCACGTGGACTGCCCGGGGCACGCTGACTACGTGAAGAACATGATTACGGGTGCCGCCCAGATGGACGGCGCGATCCTGGTGGTTTCGGCCGCTGACGGTCCGATGCCGCAGACGCGTGAACACATCCTCCTGGCCCGCCAGGTTGGTGTTCCCTACATCATCGTCTTCCTGAACAAGTGCGACATGGTCGACGACGAAGAACTTCTCGAACTCGTTGAAATGGAAGTTCGCGAACTTCTCTCGTCCTACGACTTCCCCGGCGACGACATTCCCATCATCAAGGGTTCCGCCAAGCTCGCCCTCGAAGGCGACCAGAGCCCGCTCGGCGAACCGGCCATCATGGAACTCGCCGCCACGCTCGACAGCTACATCCCGACGCCGGAACGCGCCGTGGACCAGCCGTTCCTCATGCCGATCGAAGACGTGTTCTCGATCTCCGGCCGTGGTACGGTTGTGACGGGCCGTGTTGAACGCGGTGTGATCAAGGTTGGCGACGAAATCGAAATCGTCGGCATCAAGCCCACGAACAAGACGACCTGCACGGGCGTTGAAATGTTCCGCAAGCTGCTCGACCAGGGCCAGGCCGGCGACAACGTCGGTATCCTCCTGCGCGGCACGAAGCGTGAAGAAGTCGAACGCGGCCAGGTTCTTGCCAAGCCGGGTTCCATCACCCCGCACACCCACTTCAAGGGCGAAGTTTACGTCCTGACGAAGGAAGAAGGCGGCCGTCACACGCCGTTCTTCAAGGGCTATCGTCCGCAGTTCTACTTCCGTACGACGGACGTTACGGGCACGATCGAACTGCCGGAAGGCGTCGAAATGGTCATGCCTGGCGACAACATCCAGATGACGGTTCAGCTCATCTGCCCGATCGCCATGGAACAGGGCCTTCGCTTCGCCATCCGTGAAGGCGGTCACACCGTCGGCGCTGGTGTCGTTGCCGCGATCATCGAATAATTTTCGAAGCATCGCGAAAAAACTGAGCACATTCAGTTGAAAAGCAGAGGATGCGGGGTTATACTCCGCATCCTCTGTTCTTTTTTATGTTCTTTTTACAGGAATTACGAAATGCAGTCCCAGCGCATTCGCATTCGCCTCAAGGCCTACGACTACAAGCTCATCGACCAGTCGGCTCTCGAAATCGTCGACACCGCCAAGCGCACCGGCGCCGTGGTCCGTGGCCCCGTTCCCCTTCCCACGCGCATTCAGCGCTTCGACATCCTCCGTTCCCCGCACGTCAACAAGACCAGCCGCGATCAGCTCGAAATCCGCACGCATCAGCGTCTGATGGACATCGTTGATCCGACGGACAAGACGGTGGACGCGCTCATGAAGCTCGACCTTCCCGCCGGCGTGGATGTCAAGATCAAGGTCCAGTAATCGGTTTTTTTCGCGATCGTAAAAAATCGACCCGCTTCGTTGCGTAAGTCGTTGATTTACGTTTAAAATCGCGCCTTTCTGCCTGATCCCTTTCGGGTGAATGGCTTCTTTTCAAAAACGGTCCCGGCCAATCGTAGCCGGGGTGGAGAAAACAATGAGTGATAAGCTCGGCCTCGTCGGTCGCAAGATCGGCATGACGCGTATCTTCACGGAAGACGGTGTTTCCGTTCCCGTGACGGTCCTCGATGTGTCGAACAACCGTGTCACGATGGTGAAGACGGTCGAAACCGACGGCTACAACGCAATCCAAGTCGCGTTCGGCTCCAAGAAGCCCTCGCGCGTGAGCAAGCCCCTCGCCGGTCAGTATGCTAAGGCTGGCGTGGAAGCCGGTTCCATGCTCAAGGAATTCCATATCGACGAAAACCAGGTCGCCGAATTCAAGCCCGGTATGACCCTTTCCTGCGACATGTTCAAGGAAGGTCAGAAGGTTGACGTGACCGGTACCACGATCGGTAAGGGTTTCGCCGGCGCCATCAAGCGTCACCACTTCTCGTCCAACCGCGCTTCGCACGGTAACTCCGTGACGACCCGTGCTCCCGGTTCCATCGGTAACCGTCAGGACCCGGGCCGCGTGTTCCCCGGCAAGCGTATGGCGGGTCATTTGGGTGATGTCCAGCGCACGACCCAGAATCTCGTGATCGCGCGTGTTGACACTGAACGTCAGCTTCTGTTGGTTCGCGGTGCCGTTCCGGGCGCCAAGGGCGGCAAGGTCGTCGTTCGTCCCGCTGTGAAGGCGTAAGGAGCGAAACAATGGAACTGAATGTCCTGAACGAACAGGTTAAGCACGAAGCTGCCGACGCCGTGTTCGGTCGTGAATACAACGAAGCTCTGGTGCACCAGATCGTGGTTGCCTACCAGGCCAATGCGCGTCTCGGTACGCGTGCTCAGCTCACCCGCGCTGAGGTTCATCATTCGACCAAGAAGCCCTGGCGTCAGAAGGGCACGGGTCGCGCCCGTTCGGGTATGACTTCCTCGCCGGTTTGGCGTCATGGCGGTCGTGCCTTCCCGAACAAGCCCGATGAAAACTTCTCGCAGAAGGTCAACAAGAAGATGTACCGCGCCGGCATGGCCACCATCTTCTCGAAGCTCGTCGCGGATGAACGTCTTTGCGTGATCGAAACGATCAAGGCCGAACTGCCCAAGACCAAGGCTTTCGTCGCCCAGCTCAAGACGATGGGTCTCGTTACGAAGACCATGATCGTCGTCGGCGCCGAAGAACTTGACGACAACCTGATCCTTGCCTCGCGCAACATCAAGGATGTCCTGGTTGTGCCTACGCGCTATATCGACCCGCTGTGCCTGCTTTATTTCGATAAGGTTGTGCTCACGAAGGCCGCTGTTGCTGAGATTGAGGAGATGTTGGCATGAACCAGGAACGTCTTATGAAGGTCCTCTGCGGCCCGGTCATCACCGAAAAGAGCACGATGATTGGCGAAAAGCACAATCAGCTCGCGTTCGTGGTGATCCCCGACGCCACCAAGGCAGAGGTCAAGGCCGCCGTTGAAAAGCTCTTCAACGTCAAGGTCGAATCCGTTCAGATCCTGAATACCAAGGGCAAGCAGAAGCGCTTCGGCCGTTACATGGGCAAGCGCAGCGACGTTCGCAAGGCTTACGTCGCCCTCGCTGAAGGTCAGGAAATCAACTTCGCGCAAGAGGTGAAGTAATGGCTCTCGTCAAACTCAAGCCGACGTCCGCCGGTCGCCGTCATGCGGTTAAGGTCGTCAACAAGGAACTGCACAAGGGCAAGCCCTATGCTCCGTTGACGGAAAAGAAGAACCGCGGCTCCGGTCGCAACAACAATGGGCACATCACCTGCCGCCATAAGGGTGGCGGTTCGAAGCGCGCTTATCGCATCATCGACTTCAAGCGCGCCAAGGACGGCGTGCCCGCTCGTGTGGAACGCATCGAATACGATCCGAACCGTTCCGCCAACATCGCCCTCGTGCTTTACGCCGACGGCGAACGCCGCTACATCATCGCCCCGAAGGGCCTTGTTGTCGGCCAGGAAATCATGAACGGTCCGGAATCGCCCATCAAGGTCGGCAACGCCCTCCCGCTGCGCAACATTCCGGTCGGTTCGACGATTCACTGCATCGAACTCCTTCCGGGCAAGGGCGCTCAGCTCGTCCGCGCCGCCGGTGCCTTCGCTCAGCTCGTCGCCCGTGAAGGCGAATACGCTCAGATCCGTCTGCGCTCCGGCGAAGTCCGCCGCGTTCTCATTGAATGCCGCGCCACGATCGGCACGGTCGGCAATGAAGAAAACAGCCTGCGCGAACTCGGCAAGGCCGGCGCCACCCGTTGGCGCGGCATCCGTCCGACGGTCCGTGGCGTTGCCATGAACCCGGTGGATCACCCGCACGGTGGTGGTGAAGGCAAGACCGGTACCGGTCGTGCTCCTGTCACGCCGTGGGGCCAGCTCACGAAGGGCTATCGTACCCGCAACAGCAAGCGCACCGACTCGATGATCGTGTCGCGCCGTAACCGTAAGTAAGGGGGCCTGAGAATGTCTCGTTCCTTGAAGAAAGGCCCGTTTGTTGACGGGCACCTGATGAAGAAGGTTGAGGCCGCCCAGGCCAGCCGCGACAAGCGTCCGCTGAAGACCTGGTCGCGTCGTTCGACCATTCTTCCTGAATTCATCGGTCTCACGATCGCCGTTCACAACGGCCGTCAGCATGTGCCGGTGTACATCAACGAAAATATGGTTGGCCACAAGCTCGGTGAATTTGCGCACACCCGCACGTTCAAGGGCCACGCCGCCGGTGACAAGAAGGTGGGTAAGTAAATGGAAACTACTGCTATCGTTCGTGGCGTCCGCCTTTCGGCTCAGAAGGGCCGTCTGGTTGCGGACCTCGTTCGCGGCAAGCCCGTGGACAAGGCCCTGGTTATCCTTTCCTTCACCCAGAAGAAGGCTGCGGTCATCATCAAGAAGGCTCTCCTTTCGGCGATCGCCAACGCCGAGCACAATGACGGTGCTGACGTTGACGAACTCTTCGTGACGAAGATTCACGTCGAAAAGGCCGCTACGCTGCGCCGTTTCGCCGCCCGCGCCAAGGGCCGCGGCACGCGCATCAACAAGCAGACGAGCCACATCTACATTACCGTTGGCGACGCGCAAGCTAAGTAAAGGTGTACCATGGGTCAGAAAATTAATCCCACCGGCTTCCGTCTTCCCGTGACGCGCAACTGGACGTCGCGCTGGTATGCGGTCGGCCGTGAATTCTCCCGTACGCTCGGTGAAGACCTTGCTGTTCGCAGCTTCCTCATGAAGAAGCTCCGCAACGCCAGCGTCTCTCGTATCCTCATCGAACGTCCGGCCAACAACGCTCGCATCACGATCTTCTCGGCTCGTCCTGGTGTTGTGATCGGCAAGCAGGGCGCCGACATTGAAGCGCTCAAGGCTGAAGTTCAGAAGATGATGGGCGTGCCCGTTCACGTCAACATCGAAGAAGTTCGCCGCCCTGAGCTCGACGCTCAGCTCATCGCCGACGGCATCACGCAGCAGCTCGAAAAGCGCGTTATGTTCCGCCGCGCCATGAAGCGCGCCATGCAGAACGCCATGCGCCTCGGCGCCCTCGGCGTCAAGGTGATGTCCTCGGGCCGTCTCAACGGCGCCGACATCGCCCGCTCCGAATGGTACCGTGAAGGCCGCGTGCCTCTGCACACGCTCCGTGCGAACATCGACTACGGCTTCTCCGAAGCGCACACGACCTACGGTGTCGTGGGCGTCAAGGTCTGGGTCTACAAGGGTGACAACTTCGGCGCCGTTGAAGCCGAACAGCCCCGCGAAGACCGCCGCAGCCGTCGCCCGGGCGACCGTGCCGGCAAGCCCGGTGCTCGCCGCAACAACGGTCGTCGTAATGATTCCAAGCAGGCCCGCAAGCCCGCTGCTAAGGACGGAGAATAACGATGCTGCAGCCCAATCGTCGCAAATATCGTAAGGACCAGAAGGGCCGTAACTACGGCCTCGCCACCCGCGGCGCCAACGTGTCG
Organism: uncultured Sutterella sp.; assembly: GCA_949282745.1. Taxonomy (GTDB): domain Bacteria; phylum Pseudomonadota; class Gammaproteobacteria; order Burkholderiales; family Burkholderiaceae_F; genus Sutterella. The sequence goes on from CASDQM010000034.1 coordinate 5,665, forward strand.
TTCGGTGAATTTGGTCTGAAGACTGTCGAACGCGGTCGCATCACCGCTCGCCAGATCGAAGCCGCCCGTCGTGCCATCACGCGTCACATCAAGCGTGGCGGCCGCGTCTGGATCCGCATCTTCCCGGACAAGCCCATCTCCAGCAAGCCTGCTGAAGTCCGTATGGGTAACGGTAAGGGCAATCCGGAATACTGGGTCGCTTTGGTGCAGCCGGGCCGTGTTCTTTATGAAATGGACGGGGTCGACGAACAGCTCGCCCGCGAAGCCTTCGCGCTCGCGGCCGCCAAGCTGCCCGTGAAGACCACGTTTGTTGTCCGCCAGATCGGCATGTAAGGAGACGGACATGAACGTTAAAGAAATGCGCGCCCTCGACAAGGACGCTCTTCAGAAGGAATTGCAGGACCTGCTCAACACGGAATTCAAGCTCCGCATGCAGCAGGCCACCCAGCAGCTCCAGAACACCAGCTTGTTGCGTAAGACGCGTCGCGACATCGCCCGCGTCCGTACGCTCCTTACCGAAAAGGCGACCACGAAATGACGGAACAGACCAAAGAAGCGCTGACCCGTACCCTCCAGGGCACGGTGACCAGCTCCAAGATGGAAAAGACCGTTACGGTCCTCGTTGAACGTAAGGTCAAGCACCCCCTCTACGGCAAGTACGTCGTCAAGAGCAAGAAGTATCACGCTCACGACGAAATCGGCTGCCAGGAAGGCGACAAGGTTGAAATCGCTGAAACGCGCCCGATCTCCAAGACGAAGTCCTGGACCGTGACGCGAGTCCTCGAAAAGGCCGTCGTCCTCTAAAGCGAAAAAAAAATCGCTGATTCGGGTTGCACGAACGAATTCCTTCGTTTATAGTTGCAACCCTATCGCCCGGACTTGCCCTGGTGGTAAGTCCGGGCGATGCATTTTCTCGGGTCGAGTTCTTTTTCGCCACCCCGACACACGGTCGGGTTTCACGGCGGAAATAACGAGATCTTCCTCCCGTAACGGGACCAATACTATCCGCCATTGCGGAATAAGTTGGGATTTATTCAACCATGATTCAGATGCAAAGCCGACTGGACGTCGCCGATAACACCGGCGCTCGTTCGGTGATGTGTATCAAGGTGTTGGGCGGCTCGAAGCGCCGTTACGCCAACATCGGTGACGTCATCAAGGTGACGGTCAAGGAAGCGGCCCCGCGCGGCCGCGTCAAGAAGGGCGAAGTCTACAACGCCGTCGTCGTTCGCACGGCCCACGGTGTTCGCCGCCCCGACGGCTCGTCGATCAACTTCGACGGTAACGCCGCCGTTCTGCTCAACAACAAGCTGGAGCCCATCGGCACCCGTATCTTCGGGCCGGTTACGCGTGAACTGCGTACCGAGCAGTTTATGAAGATCGTGTCGCTCGCTCCCGAAGTGATCTAAGAAGGAGAAGCGATGCAGCGTATCCGTAAGGGTGACGAAGTCATCGTCATTTGTGGCCGCGACAAGGGCACGAAGGGCACCGTCCTCTCCCGCGTCGATGATCGTCACGTTCTCGTCGAAGGCGTGAACGTCGTTAAGAAGCATGTTCGTCCGAACCCCGCTCTCGGCGTTGCCGGCGGGATCGTCGACAAGACCATGCCGATCGATCAGTCCAACGTCATGTTGGTCAATCCGGAAACGGGCAAGGGCGACCGCGTCGGTTTCCAGATCGTCGACGGCAAGAAGGTCCGTGTCTTTAAGAGCAACGGCGCCGTGGTCGGTGCCAAGGCCGAATGAGGGTGATGATGTCTCGTTTTGCTACCATTTATCGCGACACCATCGTTCCCGAACTCACCAAGAAGTTCGGTTACAAGTCCATTATGGAAGTTCCGCGTATCACCAAGATCACGCTGAACATGGGCGTTGGTGAAGCCGTTAACGACAAGAAGCTCGTCGACAACGCCGTTGCCGACATGACCAAGATCGCCGGTCAGAAGCCGGTCATCACGCGCACCCGCAAGGCCATCGCGAACTTCAAGATTCGCGAAAACATGCCGATCGGCTGCATGGTGACGCTCCGCGGCGAACGCATGTACGACTTCCTCGATCGTCTCGTGACCGTCGCTTTCCCGCGCGTTCGCGACTTCCGCGGTGTTTCCGGCCGCGCCTTTGACGGCCGTGGCAACTACAACATCGGTCTCAAGGAACAGATCATCTTCCCGGAAATCGAATACGACAAGATCGATGCGGTCCGCGGGATGAACATTTCGATCACCACGACGGCGAAGACCGACGAAGAAGCCAAGGCGCTTCTCGCCGGGTTCAACTTCCCGTTCCGCAATTGAGGTAGACGCAAAATGGCAAAACTTGCTCTTATTAACCGCGAAGCCAAGCGCGCCGCTACGGTTGCCAAGTTCGCGGCCAAGCGCGCCGCCCTCAAGGCTATTATTAACGACGCTACCCGCTCGGTGGAAGAGCGCCTCGAAGCCCGTGCCAAGTTGCAGGCGCTTCCGCGCAACGCGAGCCCGGTTCGCCAGCGCAACCGTTGCGCTCTGACCGGTCGTCCCCGTGGCACTTTCCGCAAGTTCGGTCTGTGCCGTGGCATGATTCGTGACGCCGCCATGCGCGGTGACATTCCCGGCCTTGTGAAGGCCAGCTGGTAAGCGAGGAGATTGCACAATGAGTATGAGTGATCCGATCGCCGACATGCTGACCCGTATCCGTAACGGTCAGATTGTCGATAAGGCCGAAGTGGTTATGCCTTCCTCCAAGCTGAAGGTCGCCATTGCCAAGGTCCTTAAGGAAGAAGGCTACATTGACGGTTACACCGTCGTGGCCAACGAAGGTAAGCCCGAACTGCATGTCGGTTTGAAGTACTACGCCGGCCGTCCGGTCATCGAACGCATCGAACGCGTTTCGCGTCCCGGCCTCCGTATCTACAAGAACCATGGTTCGATTCCCCAGGTGATGAACGGTCTCGGCATCGCGATCGTTTCCACGCCGAAGGGCGTGATGACGGACCGCGCTGCGCGTGCGGCCGGCATCGGCGGTGAAGTTCTCTGCTACGTCGCCTAAGCCTGAAGGAGTGTGAAATGAGTCGTATTGCCAAGGTCCCGGTTCAGATCGTCAAGGGTGTTTCCTACACCCTTACGAACGACACGATCACGGTCAAGGGCCCCGTGGGTGAAGTCTCGATGCACGTTCTTCCGTTCGTCCAGATCACGGAAGAAAACGGCGCTCTGCACTTTGCCATGACGGTCGAAACGCGCGAAGCCAACGCCAACGTCGGCACGATGCGCGCTCTCGTCAACGACATGGTCAAGGGCTGCTCCGTCGGCTTCCAGAAGAAGCTCCAGTTGGTCGGCGTGGGTTACCGCGCGCAGGCCCAGGGCGACACCCTGAATCTTTCCCTCGGCTTCTCGCACCCGATCGCGCACAAGATGCCCGCCGGTGTGAAGGTCGAAACGCCCAGCCAGACGGAAATCGTCATCAAGGGCGCCGACAAGCAGAAGGTCGGTCAGACCGCTGCTGAAGTCCGTGCGTACCGCGCTCCCGAACCCTACAAGGGCAAGGGCGTCCGCTACGTCGACGAAGTTGTCGTGATCAAGGAAACGAAGAAGAAGTAATCGAGGACCTTCAAGATGATCAACAAGAAACAAAGCCGTTTGCGTCGTGCGCGTGCCACGCGCGCCCGCATTTTGTTGCAGAAGGTCGATCGCCTGACGGTTCATCGTACCAATCTGCACATCTACGCCAGCATCATTTCGGCCGACAACGGCCGCACGCTGGTTTCGGCCTCCACGGTCGAACCCGAAGTCCGCGCTCAGCTCGCGAATGTGACGGGTCGTGGTGGCAACATTGCCGCCGCCAAGATCGTCGGCGCGCGTATCGCCGAAAAGGCCAAGGCCGCCGGTATCGAATCCTGCGCCTTCGACCGTTCCGGCTACCGTTTCCATGGCCGTGTCGCCGCGCTCGCCGAAGCTGCGCGCGAAGCCGGCCTCAAGTTCTAAGAGGAGCTTATGGCTAAGGTTCAAGCTAAAAACGCGGTCGAAGAACTCGACGACGGTCTGCGTGAAAAGATGATCGCGGTCAACCGCGTCACGAAGGTTGTGAAGGGCGGCCGCATTCTCGCTTTCGCCGCTCTCACGGTTGTTGGCGACGGCGACGGCCGCATCGGCATGGGCACGGGCAAGTCCCGCGAAGTGCCGCAGTCCGTCTCCAAGGCTATGGAACGCGCCCGTCACACGATGAAGCGCGTCCCGCTCAAGAACGGCACGCTGCATCACGCCGTTGAAGGCCGTCACGGCTCTTCGCGCGTCATCATGATGCCCGCTCCGGAAGGTACCGGCGTGATCGCTGGCGGCCCGATGCGCGCGGTTTGCGATGCCGTCGGCATCCGCAACGTCGTTGCCAAGGCCTACGGTTCCACGAACCCCTACAACCTCGTTCGTGCCACCCTCAACGCTCTGAGCAACCTTCGTAGCCCGTCCGAAATCGCTGCCAAGCGCGGCAAGACGGTCGAAGAACTGCTCGGTTAATCAGGAGACCTAAACCATGTCCGACAAGAAGACCGTTAAGGTTACTCTGGTTAAGAGCCCCATCGGGACGAAGGCGGATCATCGTGCCACGTTGCTCGGCCTGGGCTTGAAGAAGCTCAACCAGAGCCGCGTTCTCGAAGATACCCCTGCCGTGCGCGGCATGATCACCAAGGTCGCCTATCTCGTGCGCGCCGAATGATCGAGAGGATTACAGAAATGCGTTTGAATACGATCAAGCCCGCTGAGGGCTCGAAGCACCCCCGTCACCGCGTTGGCCGCGGTGTCGGCAGCGGCTGGGGCAAGACTGCCGGTCGCGGCCACAAGGGTCAGAAGTCGCGTGCCGGCGGCTTCCACAAGGTCGGTTTCGAAGGCGGCCAGATGCCGATGTATCGCCGTCTCCCGAAGCGCGGCTTTACCTCGCTCACCCGCAAGTTCTGCGAGGTGGTGCGTCTTTCCGATTTGGAACGTATCGGTGTTGAAGAGGTCGATCTCAACGTCCTGAAGGAAGTTGGCGTCGTCTCCGAACTCGCCCAGTCCGCCCGCGTCATCCTTTCGGGTTCGATCACCCGCAAGGTCGTCGTCCGCGGTCTCGGCGTCACCAAGGGCGCCCGCGCCGCGATCGAAGCGGCCGGCGGCTCCGTGGCTGAATAATTCCAAATTTGAGAGGACACCGACGTGGCGACCAGCTCTAGCTCTAAGCAACAGTCGGGCCTCAGCAAGTACGGCGACCTTAAGGGTCGCCTGATCTTCCTAGCGCTCGCTCTTGTTGTTTACCGAATCGGGGCACATGTTCCCGTTCCCGGTATCGACCCCGACACCCTCAAGCAGCTCTTCAATGATCAGCAGGGGGGTATTCTCGGGCTCTTCAACATGTTCTCCGGTGGCGCCTTGTCGCGCTTCTCGGTTTTTGCGCTCGGCATCATGCCCTACATCTCTGCATCGATCATCATGCAGATGCTGTCGTACGTGCTGCCGTCGCTTGAAGCATTGCGCAAAGAGGGCGAATCGGGACGTCGCAAGATCACCCAGTACACGCGTTACGGTACGCTGCTGCTGGGGCTCTTCCAGGGTTTCGGCATCGCCGTCGCTCTGGAAAGCCAACCCGGTTTGGTGTTGGATCCGGGCTTCATGTTCCGGATGACCACCACCATTTCGCTTCTCACCGGAACGATGTTCCTCATGTGGCTCGGTGAACAGATCACGGAACGTGGTCTGGGCAACGGGATTTCGATCATCATCTTCGCCGGTATCGTGGCCGGTCTGCCGAGCGGTGCCTCTGGTCTCTTCCAGTTGGTTTCCACCGGCGCCATCAGCCCGCTCGCCGCGATTTTCGTGATCGCCATCGTTCTGGCCGTTACGGCCTTCGTCGTGTTCATCGAACGCGGCCAGCGCCGTATTACCGTCAACTATGCCAAGCGCCAGATTGGCAACAGGATGTATGGCGGGCAGAGCTCGTATCTGCCGCTCAAGATGAACATGTCGGGTGTGATTCCCCCGATCTTCGCTTCGTCTCTGATCCTGTTCCCGGCAACGCTGGCCGGCTGGTTCACCTCCGGCGACTCCACTCGCTGGATCCGTGATCTTGCCGCTTCGTTGTCGCCCGGTCAGCCCCTCTACACTCTGCTGTACGCGGTGCTGATCGTCTTCTTCGCGTATTTCTACACGGCGTTGGTCTTCAACCCGAAGGAAACCGCGGAGAATCTGAAAAAGGGCGGTGCGTTCATCCCGGGGATCCGCCCGGGGGATCAGACGGCTCGCTACATCGACAAGGTGCTTCTGCGCCTCACTTTGGGCGGTGCTGTCTATCTTGTGTTCGTGTGCCTTGTGCCGGAGTTCTTGAACCTTCGCTTCAACGTCCCCTTCTATTTCGGCGGCACTTCGCTGCTGATTGCGGTGGTCGTGACGATGGACTTCATGAGCCAGGTCCAGGCCTACATGATGACGCATCAGTATGAAAGTCTTCTTCGGAAGACCAACTTCCGACTGGGCAACGACAAGCGCAAGTAATTGCCGGTTGTTCCGTCGGCGCCCCGTGGCGACGCTCGCGGGCCTAGCCTGACGAATCCGGATCCGGATGTGAATGAGGGACGCTTCATGCATGTGAAGCGTCCCCATTTTTAGTGGATTTCGGATGATTCGAGCGGGGATTGCACTACGATCCCGTTTTGAGTTGCATTGAGGTTAAAGCTGTTGTATGCTTTAGCCCTTTCCGCCATGTGGGCATTGTTTTTCCGTGCAGCATTTGCACGTGGAGATGAGAATGAAGGTTAACGCTTCGGTCAAAAAAATGTGCCGCAAGTGCAAGATCATTAAGCGCAAAGGCGTCGTTCGTGTGATCTGCGCTGATCCGCGTCACAAGCAGCGTCAAGGCTAAAGAGGTAACAGAATGGCTCGTATCGCCGGTATTAACATTCCGCCGCATCAGCACGCCGAAATCGGTCTGACCGCCATCTATGGCATCGGCCGTCCTCGTGCGCGCACGATTCTCGATTCCTGCGGCATCGAATATTCCAAGAAGATCAAGGATCTTTCCGACGCCGAACTCGAACGCATCCGCGATGCCGTTTCGAAGATCACGGTCGAAGGCGACCTGCGTCGTGAAATCCAGTTGTCGATCAAGCGTTTGATCGACCTCGGCACCTATCGTGGCATGCGTCACCGCAAGGGTCTCCCCTGCCGCGGTCAGCGCACTCGCACCAACGCCCGTACCCGCAAGGGCCCGCGCAAGGTCGGTGTCACGCTCAAGAAGTAACAAAGGATAACTATGGCTGGCAATAATTCCAAGCAGGCTGCTGCGCAGCGTGCTCGTAAGAAGGTCAAGAAGGTCGTGACGGAAGGCATCGCCCACGTTCACGCTTCCTTCAACAACACGATCATCACGATCACCGACCGCCAGGGCAACGCGATTGCCGCGTCGTCTTCCGGCGCTCAGGGTTTCAAGGGCTCGCGCAAGTCCACGCCGTTTGCGGCTCAGGTTGCCGCCGACGTCGCTGGCAAGCAGGCCCAGGAATACGGTCTCAAAAGCGTTGAAGTCCGTATTTGGGGCCCCGGTCCCGGCCGCGAATCGTCCGTCCGCGCTCTGAATGCCCTCGGCATTCGCGTGACGTCGATTCAGGATGTGACGCCGATCCCCCACAACGGTGTGCGTCCCTCCAAGCGTCGCCGCGTCTAATCACAAGTTCAAGAATTTCTGTTGTATCCCGTGTCCACTTGCATAACTGAGGCACGTGGACTGAATGTAGGCGATACCTACAGGATAAGAGAGGCATTTTTAAATGGCACGATATCTCGGTCCTAAGCTCAAGCTTTCGCGTCGCGAAGGTGTTGATCTTAATTTGAAGAGCGCCCGTCGTTCGTTTGAATCCAAAGTCAAGGACGTCGGTTCCAAGCCGGGCCAGCACGGTAAGATTTCCGGAGCCCGCATGTCCGACTACGGCAACCAGATGCGCGAAACGCAGAAGGCCAAGCGTCTGTACGGTGTGCTCGAACGTCAGTTCCGCCGCTATTTTGCGGAAGCTTCCCGCCGTCGTGGCAACACCGGCGAGACGCTCTTTCAGCTCCTTGAGAGCCGCCTTGACAACGTCGTCTACCGCATGGGCTTCGGTTCGACCCGCGCGGAAGCCCGTCAGCTTGTCAGCCACGGCGCCATCCTCGTCAACGGCAAGAAGGTGAACATTCCTTCTTACAGCGTCAAGGCCGGTGACGTCATCTCCGTGCGCGAAAAGGCCCAGAAGCAGGCTCGTATCATCGAAGCGCTCGACCTCGCTCAGCAGAACGGTTTCCCGGGCTGGGTCTCGGTCGACGCCAAGAAGTTCGAAGGTACGTTCAAGAACGTTCCCGCTCGTGATGAAGTGGCTCACGAAATCAACGAAGCCCTCATCATCGAACGTTATTCCCGCTAATAGGGTCGCCCACAAGTCCCGTCGTCCGGCGTGTAGTGCGCGCCGGGCGGCGAATGCGGAAAAGAAAAATGCGGTTCCCGTGCGGGGGCCGCATTTTTGCTCTTTGCGAATCCAGAAGAAAGCCCGTTTTTCTTCCGGGTTTGCCCCGAGGGCTTACAATCCGGATGTGCGGTTTTTCGGTCCCGCCTCGTCAACGACCGAAATCACCCTAACAGCCTTATCGGTGTAACGAGCCGAGGGTATTGCAATAGGAATTTCAACATGGCTAATACTGCCCTTCTGAAGCCCACCTCGGTGGAAGTCGAAGTCGATCCGACCAACCCGAACCGCGCGGTCGTCACGCTCGAACCGTTCGAACGCGGCTACGGTCACACGCTCGGGAATGCTCTGCGCCGCATCCTGCTGAGCTCCATGATCGGTTATGCGCCCACCGAAGCGCAGATCACGGGTGTCGTTCACGAATACTCGCAGATCGACGGTGTGCTCGAAGACGTTGTGGACATCCTGCTCAACCTCAAGGGCGTGGTGTTCAAGCTTGAAGGCCGTGACGACGTCACGCTCACGTTGCGCAAGGAAGGCGACGGTGTCGTCACCGCCGCGGACTTTGAACTCCCGCACGACGTTTCGATCGTCAATCCCGACCACGTCATCGCCCATCTTTCGGGCGGTCGCCTTGAAATGCAGATCAAGGTCGAAAAGGGCCGCGGCTACCAGCCCGGCGACGTTCGCGCCTTCCACGACGACTACTCGAAGAACGTGATCGGCCGCATCATCATGGATGCCTCCTTCTCGCCGATCTCGCGCGTTTCCTATCAGGTTCTCGCCGCCCGTGTCGCTCAGCGCACAGACCTCGACAAGCTCGAACTCACGATCGAAACGAACGGCGCCGTGACGCCTGAAGATGCGCTTCGCGATGCCGTGCGCATTCTGCAGGATCAGCTCTCCGTCTTCGGTTCCATCGTCGGTGAAGCCACCGCGGACGAAGTCGAAGAGGAAGAGGAAGACACCACGCCTCCGCTCGATCCGATCCTCCTGCGTCCGGTCGACGACCTCGAACTGACGGTCCGTTCCGCCAACTGCCTCAAGGCCGAAAACATCTACTACATCGGCGACTTGATCCAGCGCACGGAAAACGAACTGCTCAAGACCCCGAACCTCGGCCGCAAGTCCCTGAACGAAATCAAGGAAGTGCTCGCCGCGCACGGTCTTACGCTCGGTTCCCGTCTCGAAAATTGGCCGCCCGCCAATCTCGATCACATCTAATCGACGCGATCACGCAAAGGCGTTGAGCTCCCCCGGGGGCTCGCGCCTTTTCTTTCGTTTGGGAGAAGCAAGGTGGAGGAACTCCGCATCGACAAGTGGCTGTGGGCGGCCCGTTTCTTCAAGACCCGCTCCATCGCCCAGGAGGAGGTTTCGCTCGGACGCGTGCTCCTCAACGGACAGCGCGCGAAACCCTCGCGCGACGTCAAGCCCGGCGACCGACTTGAGATTCACCGCTCGGGCGAGGTCTTTCACGTCTACGTGGAGGCGCTCTCGAACCAGCGCGGTCCCGCCGAGGCCGCTCAGAAGCTCTATCGCGAGACGCCCGAAAGCCTCGCCGCGCGCATGGAAGCGAAGGAGCGCCGCAAGGTCGCCTTCGAGCCCGCCGACGCGATTCGTCAGGGCCGTCCCACGAAGCGCGAGGGACGCAAGCTTCGCGCCTGGCAGGATCAATGGAATTGATTGCGGCTGCCGAAGCCCCATACGCAAACACCCCGCCGAAAATCGACGGGGTGTTTTGCCGTGAGGCTCTGTCGGTTAGTTGTTGTAGCCTTCCTTGAGCCAGCGGGCCACGTCCAGGGCGCAGTACGTGAGAATGCCGTCGGCACCCGCGCGCTTGAACGAGATCATCGTTTCCATGGTGATCTTCTTTTCATCGATGCAGCCCATGGCGGCGGCGCACTTGATCATGGCGTATTCGCCCGAAACGTGATAGGCGAAGGTGGGCGCCTTGAATTCTTCCTTGACGCGCCAGAGAACGTCGAGGTAGGGAACGCCCGGCTTCACCATCACCATGTCGGCGCCTTCGGCGAGGTCGAGACCCACTTCCCAGAGGGCTTCGTTGCCGTTGGCGGGATCCTGCTGATAGACGGCCTTGTTGGACTTGCCGAGATTCGAGGCCGAACCCACGGCGTCGCGGAAGGGGCCGTAGAAGGACGAGGCGTACTTGGCGGAATAGGCCATGATGCGCGTGTGGATGAGGCCTTCGCGTTCGAGACGTTCGCGGATGATGCCGATGCGGCCGTCCATCATGTCCGAGGGAGCCACCACGTCGGCGCCGGCGCGGGCCTGGGCGAGCACCTGCTCGACGAGCACTTCGATCGTTTCGTCGTTGAGGATGTAGCCCGTTTCGTCGATCAGGCCGTCCTGGCCGTGCGTCGTGTACGGGTCGAGCGCCACGTCGCACATCACGCCGAGTTCGGGATAGGCGGCCTTGAGCGCCTTCACGGCGCGCGGAATGAGACCGTCGGGATTGGCGGCTTCGCGGCCGTCGGGGGTCTTGAGGTCGTCTTCGATGTGCGGGAAGAGGGCGATCATCGGGATGCCGAGTTCCACCATCTCGCCCGCGACCTTGAGAAGTTCGTCGATCGTCAGGCGGTCGACGCCGGGCATGGTCGGGATCGGTTCGCGGCGGCCTTCGCCTTCCATCACGAAGACGGGGAGAATCAGGTCGTTGACCGTCAAGACGTTTTCACGCATCAGGCGACGGGAGAAGTCGTCGTGGCGCATGCGGCGCATGCGCACGGAAGGATAAGCACCGAGGGTCTGCATAAACAATCCTTTTGAAAGAAACGAGAGATTACGATTCGGGCGTGCGAAGACCGAGCCACCCTTCGAGCGTGGCGGCAAGCTCGGGCACGCCTTCGCGCTTCATGCCCGAGAAGAGCTGCACGGACACACGGGGCCCGATTTCGGCGGCGCGCCGAAGGGCGAGGTCGAGCGTGCGGCGGCGCTCCATGTTCTTGAGCTGATCGGCCTTGTTGAGAAGCCAGTGCATCGGAACGTTCGGACGCTCCTTCATGAATTCGATCAGCCATTCGTCGGTCGGCATGAAGGGACGGCGGGCGTCCATGACGACGACGAGCCCCGAGAGCGAGGCGCGCTGCGCGATGTAGCCGCCCACGAGCGACGACCAGGTCTGGCGGACCGATTCGTTCGCCTTGGCGAAGCCGTAGCCCGGCAGGTCCACGAGGTGTCCCACCTCCTCGCGCTCGCCCGAGGCGGTCTTGCGCGAGAGAAGGAAGAAGTTCACGAGTTGCGTGCGGCCCGGCGTTTTACTCGCGAAGGCCAGACGCGTCTGACGCGTCAGAACGTTGATCGTGGTGGACTTGCCTGCGTTGGAACGGCCGGCAAAGGCGATTTCCGGCAAGCCTTCGGGCGGAAGACCCTGCAGCTTGGCCGCGGAAATGAGAAAGCGCGCGCTGTCGAAAATACTCAAGATGGCATCCGTGGAAGGAGGTCTGCAAAAAGGGAGGCGGCAGCGTGCCGCGTCCCGCGGAGTCCGACATTGTAGCAAGGCGCCCGCAGGCGCCCCGCCGCAACAGTACGATAACGTTGCGCGCTTAACGCAACGTGACCGGGGATCGGAAGGAAATCAGCTCTTGCCGAACACTTCGTTGATCTGCATGGAGACGCGAACGAAGGTCGTGCGCATCGTCAGCTCCTTGAGACGACGGGCCCCCACGTAGGTGCAGGCCGAGCGCACGCCCCCGAGAATGTCCTGCACCGTGTTCTCCACGGGGCCGCGTTCGGGAAGCAGGACGCTCTTCCCTTCGGCGGCGCGGTACTTCGCGACGCCGCCCGAATACTTGTCCATCGCGTCCTTGGAGCTCATGCCGTAGAAGCGGCGGTAGACCTTGCCGTCGAGTTCCACGCGCTCGCCACCTGCCTCGTCGTGGCCGGCGAACATGCCGCCGAGCATGACGAAGTCGGCGCCGCCGCCGAAGGCCTTGGCGATGTCGCCCGGGACCGTGCAGCCGCCGTCCGCGCAGATGCGCCCGCCGAGACCGTGCGCCGCGTCGGCGCACTCGATGATGGCCGAGAGCTGCGGATAGCCCACGCCCGTCATCTTGCGGGTGGTGCAGACCGAACCCGGTCCGATGCCGACCTTGACGATGTCGGCGCCCGAGAGCAGAAGCTCTTCGGTCATGTCGCCCGTGACGACGTTGCCGGCCATGATGACGAGGTCGGGGAAGGTGTCGCGGACCTTCTTGACGAATGAGACGAAGGCTTCGGTATAGCCGTTGGCGACGTCGATGCAGACAAATGAGACGGCGTTCCCCGAGAGGCGCATGACTTCGCGGAACTTTTCCCAGTCGCCGTCGCCGATCCCGAGGGAATAGAAGGCGGAGGACTTCGTTTCGAGCTTCGAGAAGAAGTCGACGTACTCCTCGACCGAATAGTGCTTGTGCAGCGCCGTGGAGAGACCGTGCTCGGCGAGCGCGCGCGCCATGGCGAAGGTGCCCGTCGTGTCCATGTTGGCCGCGATGATCGGAATCGCATGATAGGGCGTGCTCGTGTGAAGGAACTTGAAGGAACGGGTGATGTCCACTTCGGAGCGGCTCGTGAGGGTGGATCGCTTCGGACGGATCAGGACGTCCTTGAAGTCGAGACGGACGGTATTCTCAATGTGCATGGTTCCTACCTTTGGCAGTGTGCGTACACTTCGACTAAAACGCGTGAAAACGCAGGTGTGAAGTGAAGATGACAAACACAAAAAACGCCGGATGCGGGCGCTTCCCGCATTCGGCGTGGAATGATTGTAGAAGACCCCGCCCGCCTGTGCAAGCGGTGCGGTCTCCTTTGTTGTTTCGATTTTCGGGAGCCGTCAGAGGGCGACTTCGCCGCGCGTGAAGTCCTGCCAGGACTGCGGAATCCGCAGCATTCGGACCTGCTCGCCGTCGACGAGATACTCCATCGGGAGCGCCCGGCTGTTGTAGTTGCTCGCCATGCTCGCGCCGTAGGCGCCCGCGTCGAGGATCGCCAGAAAGTCGCCTTCGTGCACGGCGAGCTCGCGGTTCTTCCCGAGGACGTCGGTGGATTCGCACACGGGGCCCACCACGTCCATGAGACGCGGCGCTTCGGCGCGCTCCGTGACGGGTTCGATTGCCATCCAAGCGTCGTAGAGGGCGGGGCGGATGAGGTCCGTCATGGCCGCGTCGACGATGCAGAAGGTTTTGGTCGGTCCCGTCTTGATGTATTCGACCCGGGTGAGCAGGACGCCGGCGTTGCCGACGATGCTTCGGCCCGGTTCGGCAAGGAGCGTCAGATCGGAGAGGTTTCGGGCGTTCATGCGCGCGCGGACCTCCTCGACGAGCTTCGCGGGTTCGGGCGGACGGTCCCGCGCTGTGTAAACGATGCCGAGGCCCCCGCCGATGTCGAGATGCGTGAGGCGGATGCCTTCGCTTCGCAGAAGCTCGACCATGTCGAGGAGCTTGTCGACCGATTCGGTATAGGGCCCGACCGTCGTGATCTGACTGCCGATGTGGCAGTCGATGCCGACGGGCTCGAGCCAGGGGTGCTCGTGTGCGAGGCGGTAGAGGCGAGGCACGTCGCGCATGGGAATGCCGAACTTGTTGTTGAGGAGCCCCGTGGAGATGTAGGGGTGGGTGTTCGGATTGACATTCGGGTTGCAGCGAAGGCTGATGCGCGCGGGCCGGCGCAGGCGCTCCGTCACCCGCATGAGGCGCAGCAGTTCGCTTTCGGACTCGACGTTGATCGAGTAGAGCGAAAGGTCCACGGCGCGTTCGAGCTCGCGCTCGGACTTGCCCACGCCCGAAAAAACGATTTTCTTCGGATCGGCCCCAGCGCGCAGGGCGCGCTCCACCTCGCCGATGCTGACGGTGTCGAAACCCGCGCCGAGCCGGGCGAGCAGCGTCAGGATGCCGCGCGTCGGATTCGCCTTCACGGCGTAGCACACCAGATGGGGATGACCGGAAAAACCGCGCTCCCAGGCGGCGAAGTTCTCTTCGATTTGCCGGCGGGAATACACGTAGGCGGGGCCTTCGAGACGCTCGGCCAGATCGGCGAGGTTGACGTCTTCGCAGTGAAGCGTGCTGCCGATGCGCGAAAAGGCGGGTCTCGGACCGTTCGCAGGTGACAAGAGAGGCATGGTGAGGAATGACGGGGAAAGGACGGCGCTACAATGCGCACGAGGGACTCAGCGGGTTTGTCCGGCGGGATTCTCGGGCAGATAGAGGTCTCCCTTGAGACCGCAGCCCGAAAGGGCCGCGCCGAACGCGCAGGAGAGTATCAGGACCAGAAGGGTTCGTTTCATGATGGATCAGACTATGAACAACGACACGGAATATTTGGAGGCGGCCAACGCCAAGCTCGATGCGATCGAGGCCTGGGCCGACGAGGCGCTCCCCGATGCGGACGTCTCGCGTCAGGGAAACGTTTTGACGCTGCAGCTCGAGGGCGGCAATGAAATCGTACTCAATCTGCAGACGCCTTGGCATGAAATTTGGCTGGCTTCGCGTCTCGGAGGCTACCATTTCCGCGAACGCGACGGTGTCTGGCACGATACGCGCACGGACGCGACGCTCGAGGAGAAGCTCGAAGAGGCCGTGAAAGCCCTGACGGCCTGAGCCAAGTTTTTTGATAAAGGAAAGGGGTCCGACCGCTCGCTGCGTTCGGACCCCTTTTCCTGTTTCGGCGCGTCAGAAAATCTGATTGCGGATGAGTTCCTTCGTGGATTCGCTCACCGGGTCGCCGTCCTCCATCACGGCGCCGCCCCGAACGGGGTCGCGGTAGTAGAGGAAGCCGTTGCGCTCGACGACGGAGGCGGGACGCACGCGGACGAATTCGGGCTGATCCTTCACGGCCACCTTCATGTAGTCGATCCAGAGCGGGAGCGCGAGACCGCCGCCCGTTTCGCGCGAGCCGAGCGGCTTGGGGTTGTCGTAGCCGATCCAGCCGACGGCCACCTGATTGCCCGTGTAGCCGCAGAACCAGGCGTCGTGACTGTCGTTGGTCGTGCCGGTCTTGCCGCCGATGTCGTCGCGCTTGAGTTCGCGCGTGGCGCGGCGGGCGGTGCCCTTCTTGGCGACGTTGGCGAGGAGCTCGTGCATGATGTAGGCGTTGCGGTCGTCGATCGCGCGGATCGACTCGTCGCCCGCCGTGCGGTTGGTGCTTCGCATCAGGACGCGCCCGTCGTTGTCGGTGACGCGTTCGATGAGGTAGGGCTTCACGCGGTAGCCGCCGTTGGCAAAGACCGAATAGGCGCCGAGCATCTGCCAGGGGGTGACGCTCCCTGCGCCGAGTGCCATCGGAAGGTTCGCCGGATGCTTTTCCGGGTCAAAGCCGAACTTCGCGATGTACTGCTGCGCGTATTCGGGGGAAATCGCCTGCATGATGCGGATCGAGACGAGGTTCTTCGACTTCTGCAGGGCCGTTTCGAGCGTCATCGGGCCGTCAAAGCGTCCGTCGTAGTTCTTGGGCTCCCAGAGTTTGTTGCCCGTGAGCTTCGGGTCGATCGAGATGGGGGCGTCGTTGATGACGGTGCTCGGCGAGAAGCCCTTGTCGAGGGCCGCCGAATAGACGAAGGGCTTGAACGAGGATCCCGGCTGACGCCAGGCCTGCGTGACGTGGTTGAACATGTTGAGGTTGAAGTCGAACCCGCCCACGAGCGCCGTGACGGCGCCGGTGTTGAAGTTCGAGGCCACGAAGGCGGCCTCCACCTGCGGCACCTGCGCGAGGGTCCAGTGTTTGCCGTCGGCGGAGCGCTGCACGCGGATGATCGAGCCCGGGCGCAGGGGCTCGATGCCCTTCTTGGGCTTGGCTGCGAGATGACGGCGGCCGAACTTGAGGCTCGCCGCATCGAGCGTGACGATTTCGTCGGCGGAAATGGCCGCCTTGAGCACCTTGGGAGAGGCTTCCGTCACGACGGCCGCCACCATGAAGGGGGAGCTCGCCGTCTTCGCAAGCGCGGCCTTGATGGCCTTCGGGCGCGAGGCGGCGTCGCCGAGTTCGACGAAGCCTTCGGGACCGCGGTAGCCGTACTTGCGGTCGTAGTTGATCAGATGACGACGCACGGCGTCCACGGCCGCCTGCTGATCGTCCGAACGAATAGTGGTGTAGACGTTGAGGCCGCGCGAATACGTTTCGTCCTTGAAGATGTCGTAGACGAGCATGCGGGCGAGTTCGGCGGCGTACTTGGCGGACACGCGGTCGCTCGAGACGTTGTCGCGGAGGGTTTCCTCGGCGCTCGCCACGCGGCGCGTCTGCATGGGCTGCGCCTTTTCGGCGAGGTAGGTGACTTCGTCGATGTAGCCGAGGTCGTACATGCGGCGCAGAACGTAGTTCTTGCGCATCGTCGCGCGCGAGGGATTGACGATCGGGTTGTAGGCCGAGGGCGCGACGGGAAGCCCCGCGAGCGTGGCCGCTTCGCCGATGGAGATTTCCGAGAGCGGACGCCCGAAGTAGGTGCGCGCCGCGCTCGAGAAGCCGTAGGCGCGCTGCCCGAGGTAGATCTGGTTCAGATAGATCTCGAGAATCTCGTCCTTCGTGAGCTCCTGCTCGATCTTGAAGGACATTGCGATTTCATAGAGCTTGCGCGTATAGGTGCGGTCGGTCGTGAGGAAGAAGTTTCGCGCGACCTGCTGCGTGATGGTCGAGCCCCCTTGGGCGCGGCGCCCGAGGAGAACGTTCATGACGGCCGCGCGCAGAATCCCCGTGATCTCCACGCCGTGGTGTTCGTAAAAGCCGTCGTCTTCGGCCGCGAGGATCGCGAACTTGACGTGTTCGGGAATGTCCTTCAGGTGCACGAAGTCGCGGCGCTCCTCTCCGAATTCGCCGATGAGCTTCCCGTCGGCGCTCCACACGCGAAGCGGAACCTTCGGGCGATAGTCCGTCAGGGTGTCGATGGGCGGAAGCTGCCGGTAGATGATCGAGAAGACGAAGACGCACAGGAAGACGCCGCACAGCAGGGCTGCGGCGGAGAGTCCGAAGAACCAGCCGAGAAAGCGGCGGAATCCCGAGGTCTTCTTGGAAGCGGTGCGCGAGCGGGTAGAAGCCACGATGTAGGAGAGGATTGGATAGTAGCGGTTGGAGGGCGCCCGTCCTCCGTGCGAAAGGCGGGCAAAGTGGGAGCATTATAAGTTCGGGATTCGCGGCGGGGCCCGAAATTGTCGCAACCGTGTGCAACAGTCGCTAAAGTTTCGCATCGAAGGGAAACAAGCGAAAACGGCTCAAAAAGTGGATAATCCAAAGACTATGTCTCAGAGAATTTTTTCCTACCCCATTCGCGTTGCGGACGACGCCATCGATCGGCTCGGGCACGTGAACAACTGCGAGTACCTCCGCTGGATGGAGGCCGCGGCGACGGCGCACGCCGCGCAGAACGGATGGGCCTACGCCGATCTCGTCGGCATACGCCGCATGTGGGTGGCGCGGCAGCATTGGGTCGAATACCTCAAGCCCGCCTTCCTCGGCGAAGAGCTGACGATGTTCACGTGGGTGCAGTCGATCCGGCACTACGCGTCGCTGCGCCGCTACGCCCTCAAGCGCGGAGAGGACCTTCTCCTTGCGGGCGCCACGGAGTGGGTGTTCGTCGATTCCGAACATTTCCGCCCCGCGCGGCTCACCGAGGACGTCGTCGCCTCCTTTCTTACCGTCCCGCCCGACGATGCCGAGCTTCAGGCGCTCGGCATCGCGCGGCAGATCCGTTATTCGCCGTCGGCGACGCTTTTGGGTTGAGGTGACGACGTGTCGCATTTTTTGTCGATTGAACATTTGACCTTCGGGTACGGGGAGCGACGCATCCTCAACGACGTCTCCATGCACTTCGAGCGCGGGCAGGTGGTCGCCATCATGGGCGGATCGGGCATGGGCAAGACCACGCTCCTGAAGCTCATCGGCGGCCTGCTGACGCCGCAGAAGGGAAGCGTGACGTTTGACGGAAAGGAAATCCACACGGCCGATCAGAAGACGCTCTACCGTCTTCGCCGCCGCATGGGGATGCTCTTTCAGTTCGGCGCCATCTTCACCGACCTTTCGGTCTTTGACAACGTGGCGTTCCCTATGCGCGAGCAGACGAACCTCGACGAGGAGACGATCCGCGACCTGGTGCTTCTCAAGCTCAACGCCGTGGGATTGCGCGGCGCGGCCGAACTCATGCCCTCCGAAGTCTCGGGCGGCATGTCGCGGCGCGTGGCGCTCGCGCGCGCCATCGCGCTCGATCCGGCCCTCATTCTCTATGACGAACCCTTCGCGGGGCTCGATCCGATTTCGATGGGGGTGACGGCCAAGCTCATCCGCTCGCTTTCGGACTCGCTTCACGCCACGAGCATCGTGGTGACGCACGACGTGGCGGAAACCTTTGAAATCGCGGACTACGTCTACATGATTTCCTCGGGGGTCGTCGCCGCCGAGGGCACGCCCGACGAGCTTCGCTCGAGCACGGATCCCTTCGTGACGCAGTTCATCCGCGGCGAATCCGACGGTCCCGTGCGCTTTCATTATCCGTCGCCCGATCTTCGGGTCGACTTTCTCGGAGAGAAATCAGCATGATCGGGTGGATTTCGAATTTCGGGGCGGCCGTCATCCGGGAAGTCCGCGGCGTCGGCAAGTTCGGCCTCTTTTCCGTGCAGGTGCTGCGAAAGCTCGCCGGCGCGCGGGGCCGGGCCGTGATGCAGCAGATTCACTTTCTCGGCAACGGCTCGCTTCTCATCATCGCCGTCTCGGGCCTTTTCGTGGGCTTCGTTCTGGGCCTGCAGGGCTACTACACGCTCGTGAGCTACGGCAGCGAACAGGCCCTCGGGGTGCTCGTGGCGCTCTCTCTCGTGCGTGAACTCGGACCCGTGGTGACGGCGCTTCTCTTTGCCGGCCGCGCGGGCACGGCGCTCACCGCCGAGATCGGCCTCATGCGCTCGGGCGAGCAGATCGCCGCCATGGAAATGATGGGGGTCGACCCCTTCAAGCAGGTCCTGGCGCCGCGCTTCTGGGGCGTTTTCGTCGCCATGCCCGTCCTGGCTCTGATTTTTTCCGCCGTCGGCATTCTCGGCGCCTGGCTCGTCGGGGTCGGACTCATCGGGACCGACAACGGCGCCTTCTGGTCGCAGATGCAGAGTTCCGTCGACATCTTCCACGACATCGGAAACGGCATTCTCAAGAGCATCGTCTTCGGCGTGGTGATCGCGCTGGTCGCGCTCTTTTGCGGTTGGTCGGGACGGCCCACGCCCGAAGGCGTGGCGTACTCCACGACGCGCACCGTCGTCACGTCGTCGCTTCTCGTTCTCGGGGTCGACTTCATGATGACGGCCTGGCTTTTCACGGCTTTTTGAATTCTTTCTTTTTACGGTGGGGCGCTCCGTCGGGGCGCTCCGAAGGGGACCAACAACCATGCAACGACAGAAAACCCTCGAGTTTTGGGTCGGCATTTTCGTCATTCTCGGCTTCGCCGCCTTGCTCTTCATGGCGCTGCAGAGCGCCAATCTCGGCAGCTTCTCGTTCGGACACAAGACCTACGCCGTCACGGCGGAATTCGACAACATCGGCGGACTCAAGCCGCGCGCGGCCGTCAAGAGCGCGGGCGTCGTGGTGGGACGCGTGCGCTCGGTCGAATTCGATCCGGAAACCTTCATGGCCCGCGTGACGATGGACCTCGAACAGAAGTACGCCTTCCCCGCCGACTCGTCGGCGAAGATCCTCACGAGCGGTCTGCTCGGCGAACAGTACATCGGCCTTGAAGCCGGGGCCGACGAAGCCAACCTCGACGACGGATCGAGCATCCGCCGCACGCAGTCGGCCGTCGTCCTGGAAAATCTGATCAGTCAGTTCCTGTACTCCACCGCCGAAAAAAGTGGAGAATAAACACTCTTTTTGACAGCAAGAGGACCTGAACCCGATGAAGGGGTCGCAAGGTCCCGTGAGATCCGACAATGAAATCCCGTCACTTTCTTATTCCCGCGTTGATGGCCGGTCTGCTTGCCGGCTGCGCTCAGGTTCCGCCCGATGCGGGACAGACGCCCCACGACCCCCACGAGGCTTTCAACCGTCACATGTGGGCCTTCAACGACGCGCTCGACCGCGCCGTGCTCAAGCCCGTCGCCAAGGGCTACGTGGCCGTGACGAACGAACCCGTCCGCGACGCCGTGAGCAATGCCGTGGACAACCTCGGCGAACCCGACAACGCCGTCAACAACCTCCTGCAGGGGAAGGGCAAGGCGGGGGTGGAATCGACCTTCCGCTTCCTTGTCAATTCGACCTTCGGTATTGCCGGTCTCTTCGACGTGGCCTCCTGGATCGGGATGGAACGCCGTCCGGAAGACTTCGGGCAGACGCTCGCCGTCTGGGGCGCTGGGGAAGGCTCCTACTGGGTGCTTCCCTTCCTCGGACCCACCACGACGCGCGACGTCTGGCGCTACCCCGTGGGCTGGAGCCTCGATCCGGCGACCTATCTCTATTGGGATGAAGACTGGTGGCTGGGCGCCGCTCACACCGCCGTCGAGGTCGTGGACGGACGCGCGCGTCTTCTGGAAGTGGAGGATCAGGTGCGCGGCGCCACGATGGACGAATACATCGCCGTGCGTGAAGCCTATCTGAGCATGCGGCGCAACGCCGTGCGCGACGGAGAGGTGTCCGAGGAGGAAGAACTCGGCGGCCTCACGCCGCTCAACTTTGAGGAATGATCATGATTTCCCGCCGTACTTTGGTCCTGTGCGCCGCCTGCGCGGCCGTTTTGCCCGCGGGCGCCCTTCAGGCGGCGCCCGATCCCAAGGGCGATCCCTTTACCTACCTCGTCGACCTGAGCAACGTCGTGCTCGATGAGATTCGAAAGAATCCGGCCCTCCACAAGGCCGACCCCGAACAGGTCCGCAGGCTCGTCGACGAAACGCTCATGCCCGCGGCCGACTTCGAAATGATGACCCGCATGACGGTGGGGCCGCGTTGGCGCAAGGCCAGCGCCGAAGAACGCGCCGAACTCATGGAGGCCTTCAAGGCTCTCCTCGTTCGCGTCTATTCGGGCGCGCTCACGACCGTCGAAGACCACCGCTGCGAACTTCGTCCGACGCGCAACAAGAAGGTCCGCGATGAGATGATCGTGCGCACGCTCCTCAAGAGCGCCGGGCGCAACGACATAGGTCTCGACTACCGCATCTACCGCGACAGGACCGGGACCTGGCGCATCGTCGACGTCAACGTCGAAGGCATCTGGATGGTGGAGAACTACCGCTCTCAGTTCGCGCCGATCCTGAGTCAGGAAGGCGTTGCGGGTCTGATCACGGCGCTCAAGACGAAGAGCGATCAATTCGTCAAGAAGAACGAAAAATGAATCTCAACGGTCGTGACGTGACCGTCGACACGGTCGTCGCCGTCAAGCGGGAGGCGCTCGACGCCTTCCGCGCGGGCGACCGCACGGTCAATTTCGACGCGGTCGGTCGACTCGACAGTTCCGCCGTCTCCCTTCTTCTGGCGCTTCTGCGGCGATATCCGGAGCTGCGCATCGAAAACGCGCCCGAGGATCTGCGCACGCTTGCGCGTCTCTACGGCGTTCACGAACTTTTTGCCGGCAACGGTCTCTGAAACCGTTCCTAGACAGTCTTTTTTTCATGCAGAAACTGAAAATCCGCGGCGGTCGCCGCCTGGTGGGGGAGGTGCGCACTTCGGGTGCGAAGAACGCCGCGCTTCCGATTTTGGCCGCGTCGCTCCTGTGTCCGGAGGATCTCGTTCTCTCGAACGTGCCCGATCTCGCGGACGTGCGCACGATGTTCCGCCTTCTCGAAGGCATGGGCGTCGTCATCCGCCGGGAGGGCGACAAGGTCGTCCTCAATGCTTCGCGCATCACGAGCACGAAGGCGCCCTACGACCTCGTCAAGACGATGCGCGCCTCCATCCTGACGCTTTGCCCGCTCACCGCCCGCTTCGGGAGCGCCGACGTGAGCCTTCCCGGGGGCTGCGCCATCGGGGCTCGTCCCGTGGATCAGCACATCAAGGGGCTCGAAGCGCTCGGTGCGCAGGTGACGATTGAAAACGGCTACGTTCTCGCGCGGGCCGGCCGCCTCCGGGGCGCGCACATCATCACGGACATGGTGACCGTGACGGGAACGGAAAATCTCCTCATGGCGGCCGTTCTCGCCGACGGCGTCACGGTGATCGAAAACGCCGCAAGAGAACCCGAAGTGGTCGACCTCGCCGAATGTCTCAACAAGATGGGGGCGAAAATCGAGGGCGCGGGTACGCCCGTCATCACCGTGCACGGCGTGGAACGTCTGCACGGCGCCGAACATTCGGTTGTTCCCGACCGCATCGAGGCGGGGAGCTTCCTGATCGCCGGGATCGTCACGCGCGGCGACGTGCTCGTGACGCACTGCGTGCCCGCGCACATGGACGTGCTCCTTGCGAAGCTGCGCGAAGCGGGCGCCGACATCGTCACGGGTCCCGACTGGGTGCGCGCCCGCATGACGGAGCGCCCCCGTGCCGTTTCGGTGCGCACGATGCCGCATCCGGGTTTCCCGACGGACATGCAGGCGCAGTTCATGACGCTCGACGTGCTCGCTGAGGGCACGAGCTCGATCACGGAGACCATCTTCGAGAACCGCTTCATGCACGTGCCCGAACTGCAGCGCCTCGGCGCGCGGATTTCGATCTCGGACCACACGGCCATCGTCGAGGGCGTCGAAAAGCTTTCGGGCGCGACCGTCATGGCGACGGACCTGCGCGCGAGCGCCTCGCTCGTCATCGCGGCCCTTGCCGCGGAGGGCGAAAGCACGGTCGACCGCATCTACCATCTCGACCGCGGGTACGAGCACATGGAGACGAAACTGCGCGCGCTCGGCGCCGACATCGTCCGCGTGAGCGAGTGACACGCGGGAAGCCCCCATCCCAAGGCATGTGGCGAAAGCGGCGGTGGTTGTACATAATGTTCTGAAAGCCTCCGTTCCGAAGCTTTGGAACGGAGGGACCGATCGACCTGGCCGGAGAAATTCATGCAACTTGACGATTGCCTTTTTTGCCGCATCGCCCGCGGCGAAATTCCGTCTAACAAGATTTACGAGGACGACGACGTTCTCGCGTTTCGCGACATCAATCCGCGCGCGCCCGTGCATTTTTTGATCATTCCGAAGCAGCACGTGCAATCTCTTGCCCAGACGACTCCCGAAGACGAAGCGCTTTTGGGTAAAATGTTGGGCCTGACCCGCACGCTCGCTCTGCAGGAGGGGTGTGTGAACGGGTATCGCGTCGTCATCAATACGGGCGCGGACGGCGGACAGGAAGTTCCGCACCTGCACGTGCACGTGCTCGGCGGCGCGCGTCCCTGGAAACAAATGTAAATTCAACTCTCGGAGAAGATTATGGGTTCCCTTTCTGTTTGGCATTGGCTGATCGTTCTGGTCATTGTCGTTCTGGTGTTCGGTACGGGCAAGCTCAAGAACATGGGCAAGGACCTCGGCGGCGCCATCCGCGGCTTCAAGGAAGGCATGAACGAAGGCGAAACGGACGCCAAGAAGGAAATCGCTCAGACCAAGGAGACCGTTGACGTCGAGGCCAAGGACAAGGACCAGACCAAGGCCGGCTGATCATAAGGCGCAGGACCCGTGCTTCGGTGCGGGTCTCGTGTGCGGAAGGGAGGCTGCGGCCACCGCCGTTCGTTGAGAACGGAGGGGACCGCGGCTTTTCTTGCTTTCATCCGATGACAAATCCGCTGACGCTTCGGCGGATTCGTCGCAGAACGCAACGGAAGGCTTATGTTTGATTTCGGCTTCAGCGAAATGCTCCTCGTGGGGATCGTCGCACTCGTCGTGCTCGGTCCCGAACGTCTGCCCGTCGTGGCGAGAACCGCCGGGGAATGGGTAGGCAAGGCGCAGCGCTTCGTCGCACAGGTCAAGTCCGACATTGACCGCGAAACGGAACTGTCGGAACTCAAGAAAATCCAGGAAGAGGCCAGGGCGATCGCTTCCGACGTGAAGGAAAGCGTCGAGAAGGCCGCCACGCAGATCGAGTCGGACGTCAAGAGCGCGGCCGGCGAAGTCGAGGCCGTCGGCCAGGCGGTGGAGGCGGAAGCCCAGAGCGTGGCCTCCCAAGCGAGCGTCGAGACGACTTCGAGCACGGACCTCGCCAACGTGTACGGTTGGGGAACGCCCGACACGGCGCCCACGCCCCAGTACACCTGGGAGGAACCCAAGCGCTTTGCGAAGCGCTATCACTCCGGACCGTCGGTGGACGAGCTGGCGGGCGAAATCGAAAAGTTGCGCCGCGAACTCGGCATGCGCGAAGCGCAGATGGGCGGCTCGGGACGCCGCTATGCGGCCCGTTCCCGCAGCAGCCGTCCCCGGATCTATCGTTAATCTCCAAACATCATGGCTACTCAAACCACTCCCGAACTGGAAGCGCCCGACGATCCCGCCAACGAGCAGCCGCTCGTGAGCCATCTCGTGGAACTGCGCAACCGCATGGTGCGGGCTTCGTTGGCCGTGCTCGTGGTGTTCGCGTGCTTGTCTCCCTTCATGAAGCAGATCTTCGACTTCCTGAGCCAACCGCTCATGGTCGCTCTGCCGCAGGGCGTCAAGTTGCTCGCCACCGGCGTCGTGGCGCCCTTCATGGTGCCGCTCAAGGTGACGCTCTTCGTGGCGTTTCTGATCGCTCTGCCCTACGTGCTCTATCAGATGTGGGCCTACATCGCTCCGGCGCTCTATCGCCGTGAGAAGCGGCTCGCGCTCCCGATTCTCGTGAGCTCGATCTTCATGTTCGCGCTCGGCATGGCGTACTGCTACTTCATCGTCTTCCGCATGGTCTTTCAGTTCATCGCCGGGTTCTCGCCCGACTCCGTGAACTTCGCCCCGGACATCGATTCGTACTTCAGCTTCGTTCTGACGATGTTCGTGGCCTTCGGCTTGACGTTTGAAGTCCCGATCGTCGTCGTGGTGCTCAACCGCGTGGGCTTCGCCTCCTACGAAAAACTCGTGCAGGTGCGCCCCTTCGTGATCGTGGGCGCCTTCGTTCTCGCGGCCATCTTCACGCCGCCCGACGTGCTCTCGCAACTTCTTCTCGCGCTGCCGCTCGTGCTCCTCTTCCAGGTGGGCATCTGGCTTGTGCGCTTCTTCGGCAAGTCGCAGGAGGACATTGACGAGATGAAGGAAAAGGAAGATCCCGAAGAATAAAAGGGTTCGCCCGATGCAAACGGCCCCGGCAAAGTCAGAACGGCTTTCCGGGGCTTTTTCCGTTTGGTGTTCAGGGTTCGGAGGCGTTTTCGTCCGAAAGGAATTCTTCTCGCTCGAGCGATCCGGAAGGACGGCGCGAGACGACGAGCGGCAGATCGATCGTCTGCGGTCCGCGCAGGACGGAAAGCGTCACCGTGTCGCCGGGGCGCATGCGCGCGATCCGTTGCAGGAGTCGGTGCGCCGTTTGGACGGCTTCGCCGTCGATGGCGAGCACGATGTCGAAGGGACGCAGTCCCGCCCGCTCGGCGGGACTGTCGGCGAGGACGCGCTTCACCATGACGCCGTCCTGACGGGAGAGTCCGAGGTCCTGAGCGAGTTCCGGGGAGAGCTGACGGGGAATGAAGCCGAAATATCCCCGGACCACTTCGCTTCCCGCCTTGAGGCTCGGCAGAACGTTTTGAATGAGCGAAGTGGGAATGGCAAAGCCGATGCCGACGAAGCCCTCGGAGAAGTCGGGGGCGAAGATGGCGCTGTTGATCCCGATGAGTTCGCCCTTCGCGTTGACGAGCGCGCCGCCGGAATTGCCCTGATTGATCGCCGCGTCGGTTTGAATGAAGTCTTCGTAGATGTTGAGGCCGAGGCCGTGGCGTCCGAGGGCGGAGATGATGCCCGAGGTGACGGTCTGGCCGACGCCGAAGGGGTTCCCGATGGCGAGGACCGTCTGTCCGACCTCAAGCTTGGCGTCTTCCGACAGGC
The DNA here is from genome assembly GCA_949282745.1 of uncultured Sutterella sp. Taxonomy (GTDB): domain Bacteria; phylum Pseudomonadota; class Gammaproteobacteria; order Burkholderiales; family Burkholderiaceae_F; genus Sutterella. The sequence continues at coordinate 31,950 of CASDQM010000034.1, forward strand.
GGATGGGGGTGAGCGCTCCCTTCGGCGCGGTGACGCGCAACAGCGCAAGATCCGTTTCCGGGTCCGTCCCCACGAGGCGGGCCTCCCAGTGCCGTTCGGTGTCGGAAGTCGTCACGAGAAGATCCTTGATGCCGTCGACCACGTGGTGGTTGGTGAGCACGAATCCCTCTTCGTCGAGGACGACGCCGCTTCCGAGCGGCTGCACGTTGAGTTCCGGCGCGTCGTGCCAGTCCGAGCCGATTTCCACGCCGCTCTCGGGACGCACGGTGCGTCGGGCCAGAACGGTCACGACGGCGGGCGAAGCCTGTCGGACGGCCGCGGCGAGGTCGGGCGCGGCGGGGACGACCGGCGCCGGGGCCTGGGGAGAAAGCCCGCGGAAAACCAGAAAGAGGGCGAGACCGACGGTGACGGCCTGGGCAAAGAGTAACCAGAGACGACGGATCATGGCTGCGGAAGAGTGCAAAGTCCTGCCATTGTACAAACTCAACCGAAAAGAGAAAACGAAAGTCGCGTAGACTGTCGCCATGTCAATGTCAAGGAGGTGCCATGCAGCGCGGTGAATTGCTTTCCCATTTGGACGAATTCCTTCAGGCGGGGCTGTTTCGGGATTACGCCCCCAACGGTCTGCAGGTGGAGGGGCGCGCCGAGATCCGCCGGATTCTTCTCGGCGTGAGCGCTTCGCGCTCCCTCGTCGAGGAGGCCGTCGCGCAGAAGGTCGACGCGATTCTCGTGCACCACGGCTGGTTCTGGCGCGGAGAGCCCGCGCCCGTCGTCGGGATGAAGCGCGAACGTCTGGCGCCGCTCCTTGCGAACGACATCAATCTCATCGCTTACCATCTGCCGCTGGACGCGCATCCGACGGTGGGAAACAACGCGGAACTCGGGCGTCTGCTCGACCTTACGGTCACAGAGCGCACGGGAGAGTACGAACTTCTCTGGCTGGGCGAACCGAAACAGGGCGAAATGAGCGTCGCCGCCTTTGCCGAACGCGTCGAGGCCGTTCTCGGCCGACGCCCCCTCGTTCTCGGACCGGCCGAACGGACGGTGCGGCGCGTGGCGTGGTGTTCGGGCGCGGCGCAGGACGAAATCGGACTTGCGGCCGCTCTCGGGGCCGATCTCTATCTTTCGGGCGAAGTGAGCGAAAGAACGACGTATGAGGCCGAGGAGCTCGGCGTCACCTATCTGGCGGCGGGGCACCACGCCACCGAGCAGTTCGGCATCCGCGCGCTCGGGCGTCATCTCGCCGAACGTTGGCCGGAACTCGACCTCCGATTCTTCGATACGAAGAATCCCGTGTGAGGGGAGTGGGATCTTGGACCGACTTTTGATAAAATAAAAAATTCCACGCGTTCCGGGTCGGAAGACGCGTGTACGTACGAAACATTGAGGAACCGCATTCATGATAATGCTCTATTCGGGCATGACTTGCCCCTTCTCGCACAGCACCCGCATCGTTCTGCAGGAAAAAGGGTGTGAATTCGAAATCACCGACGTCGACATGTATCAGCCGATCGACGTGAAGGTCAGTGCGTTGAGCCCGTATGGAGAAGTTCCGATCCTGCAGGATCGCGATCTGGTTCTCTTCAACGCCCGCGTCATCAACGAATACCTCGACGAACGCTTCCCGCATCCGCAGCTCATGCCGGCGGATCCGACGAACCGCGCCCGCGCCCGTCTCTTCCTCTATCTCTTCGAACGGGAAATCTTCACGCACGTGCGCACGCTCGAAGCGGTCGATCTGCCCGAATCGGAATACGAAAAGGCCCGCAACACGCTGCGCGACCAGCTCACGCTCATCGCCCTGCGTCTCAACACGTCGAAGTACATGATGGGCGACGAATATTCGCTCCTCGACATCAGCATGGCGCCTGTGCTTTGGCGCCTCTCGCACTGGGGCATCGAAATGCCGCGTTCCGCCGCGCCGATCATGACGTACGGCGAACGCCTCTTCGCCCGCCCGGCCTTCATCGAGTCCATGACGCCCAACGAACGCGTGATGCGCCGCTGATCGACGGACGACGAAGCGAACACGAAAAACCGGCGCGCTTTTCCGAGACGCCGGTTTTTTCTTCGGGAGAAAAAGCCGTGAAGCAAAACGAACTGAAGCCCTATCTGATCCGAGCCATTCTCGAGCTCTGCGCCGACCGCGGCATGACGCCCTACATGGTGGTCGCCGTGAACGACGAGTGCCGCGTCCCCAATGAATTCGTTCGGGACGGCATGATCGTCTTCGACATCTCTTCCGAGGCCACGAACCGCTTCGAAGTGACCGATGAGAAGGTTTCCTTCCAAGCCCGCTTCGGCGAGGACAACCGCATCGTCGACATTTACGTTCCCATGGAGACGATCGCCTTCGTCTTCCCGATGGAACGTCAGGACCTGGGACTGCAGTTCGACGTCACGCCCGAAGAAAAGCCTGAAAAGAAGGAAGCGCCCGTGACGCCCCGTCGTCCCACACGTTTGAAGTAACGGTTTTGATCTGGTAAAATCAAAAACTTCCCTCGCCTCTTTAGCTCAGTTGGTAGAGCAACTGATTTGTAATCAGTAGGTCGTCTGTTCGAGCCAGACAAGGGGCACCAGACACCCCGACCCGTACCGTTTGCCGCGGTGCGGGTTTTTTGTTGTCATCCTCTCGGGCAGAGTGCGGGACAAACCGAAGCGCGGCGGTGTACATTCCTCCTGCACCCAACGAGTGACGACACAGACAAGGAGGATTCATGGCGAAGGGGCGTTGGAATCAAACGGGGCCGGCCACGGCGATCGGTCTGCTCGCGCCCGTCTGCTGGGGCATGTCGGTGAGCCTCGTGCGGGGCATCGCCGAAAATTTCGGCATGGCCCAGGGGCAGTTCTTCCTCTACTTGATCGCGGCGGTGTCGCTCTACTTCACGGTCGGGCTCCCGAACTTCCGCACGATGAACCGAAAGTATCTCTTCATCGGCATTCCCACCGCGGTGGCGAGCGGGCTCACCTTCGTCTTGGCGATCTTCACGTCCGACGGCGGCGCCCAGACGCTCGAAGTCGGGATGGTGAACTACCTCTGGCCGTCGCTGACGATTCTCTTTGCGGTGCTCTTCAACGGCGTGAAGAGCCGTTGGTGGCTCTGGATCGGCGTGGCCGTGGCGCTCTACGGCATTCTGAGAATTTTGGCCGGCGACGCGGGCCTCTCCTGGAGCGGCTTTTGCGATCGCTTCGCGCACAATCCGATCAGCTACGTTCTTGCGCTGGCCGCGGCGCTCACCTGGGCGGGCTTCTCAAGCATGACCCGCGCCTGGGGCGAGGGACACAATCCGAGCACGGCGCTCTTCATGATCGACACGACGATCTACGGCCTCTTCTGGCTTTTCGGCTTCGGCGCTTCCGCCGCGACGCCCGACTGGCGGGGGATCGTGAGCGTCGTCGTGGGCGGCATCGTGATGGGGAGCGCCTACGCCTGTTGGGCGCACGGCATGCAGCGCGGCAACATCACCTTCTTGGCGACGGCCTCCTACTTCACGCCGGCGCTTTCCTGCCTCTTCGGCGTCTTCTGGCTCGGCGCCGAGCTGACGACTTCCTTCTGGACGGGCGTGGCGCTCGTCATTTCGGGCTCCATTCTCTGCTGGAGCGCGACGAGCCGGCGCTTCAACCGCTGAAGTGCCCGACCGTTCCGAGCGTGACCCGGTCGTTGCCGCCGAAGTCCTTGACCGTGCGCACGGCGGAGAAGCCCGCGTGCTGGAGGAGGTTGCGGCAGGCTTCGCCCTGATCGTAGCCGTGCTCGAGAAGAAGCCAACCGCCCGAGCGCAGATGCGCGGGCGCGCCGAGCGCGATGACGGCGAGCGCGCTCATGCCGTCGCCCTCGTCGGTGAGGGCGGAGCGGGGTTCGAACGTTAGGTTCGCGAGATGTTCGTCGTCGGCTCGGATGTAAGGAGGATTGCTCACGATGAGGTCAAAACGCTCCTCTTCGCCGATCGGTTCCCACCAGGCGCCGTGGCGAAACGCCACCTTGGCCTTGAGTTTCTCCGCATTGCGCTCCGCCGTGAGCAGCGCCTCCTGCGAGACGTCGGTCGCCACGACTTCGGAATTCTTCATTTCCAGAGCGAGCGTAACGGCCAGGCATCCGCTTCCCGTGCCGAGATCGAGCACGCGCGGCGCTTCGTCAAAGAGTTCGAGCGCCGTGTCGACGAGCACTTCCGTGTCGGGCCGGGGAATCAGAACGGAGGGATTCACTTCGAAGAAGCGTCCGTAGAAATCCTGTTCTCCCGTAATGTAGGGGACGGGCGTTCCGCTTTTGCGCATGACGACGTAGAGGCGGAACTTCTCGGTCTTCTCCTCTTCGGGGACGTCGAGATCGTGGGCGATCAGAAATTCGCGGCGCACGCCGAGCGCATGCGCAAGCAGCACCATGGTTTCGAACCGGCCGATCTGTTCGGTTCCCTCTTGGATCAACGTGCGGATGTCGGGGCGGGTCATGAAAAGGTCTCGCTTCAGAGAGAGGATGCCAGCAGGGACGCCTGATGCTCCATGGTCAGGGCGGAGATCAGTTCGTCGAGGTCGCCGTCGAGCACGGCATCGAGACGGTAGAGCGTCAGGTTGATGCGGTGGTCGGTGACGCGGCCCTGCGGGAAATTGTAGGTCCGAATGCGCTCGGAACGGTCCCCCGAACCGACGAGAGATTTGCGCTCGCTCGCTTCCTTGGCCTTTTGCTCGGACTCCCGCATGGCGTAGAGACGTGCGGCGAGCACGGCCATGGCGCGCGCCTTGTTCTGCGTCTGCGAGCGCTCGTCCTGACACTCCACGGTGAGCCCCGTCGGAAGGTGCGTGATGCGCACGGCCGAGTCGGTCTTCTGTACGTGCTGGCCGCCGGCGCCCGAGGCGCGGAAGACGTCGATGCGAAGATCCTTGGGGGAGAGATCCGCCACCTCGACCGGGTCGAGTTCCGGCAGGACGGCGACCGTGGCGGCCGACGTGTGGATGCGCCCCTGGGATTCGGTGACGGGGACGCGCTGCACGCGGTGCACGCCCGATTCGAACTTGAGGGCGGAGTAGGCGGCCCGTCCGATAATGCGGACGATGACTTCGCGGTAGCCGCCGAGGTCGCTCGGATTTTCCGAGACGATTTCGGTTTTCCAGCCCCGGTTTTCCGCGTAGCGCAGATACATGCGCAGAAGATCCCCCGCAAAGAGGGCGGATTCGTCGCCGCCCGTGCCGGCCCGGATTTCGAGAAAGAGGTTCTTTTCGTCGTTCGGATCCTTGGGGAGGAGAGCAATTTCGAGGTCGTGCTCGACCGTCTCCATGCGGCCTTTGGCTTCGCGGATTTCCTCTTCGGCGTAGGCCTGCCACTCCGGATCGTCCCGCAGCGCTTCGGCGGTCTCGAGATCCTTTTGCGCTTCCTCATAGGCGCGGCCGAGCGTCACGACGGGTTCGATGTCGGAGCGCTCCTTGGTGAGGTCGCGCAGGCGGTTCGTGTCGCTTGCGACGTCGGGCGCCGCGAGCATACGGTCGATTTCCTCGAGACGGCGGGTCAGGGTGACGAGTTTCGATCGCAATCTTTCGTTCATGGTTAAGCAGGGCGGCGCAGGAGAAAAGGACGAGGATAGCAAAAGGCCGCAACGCGTGCGGCCTTCTGAGGGATGTCGTCGGATTATCGGTCGTGGCGGCGGTAGAACTTCGAGAGAAGCCGCTCCATGAGGTCGCGGTCTTCGAGCGAGAGCCCTTCGCCGTTTCGCAGAAGGATCGTCGGATCGTGCACGAGTTTGTTCGTGAGACCGTAGGCGAGCATCTCTAGAACCTCTTCGGGGTCGTCGCCGTGGTGCAGGTGACGCAGGGCGCGCTGCAGTTCGAAGTCGCGCAGATAGTTGGCGCGGTCTCGAAGCGACTGGATGGACGGCACCGTTTCGCGGATCTTGAGCCAGGAGGAGAAGTCGTTGACGCGCAGGCGAATGATGGTTTCGGCCTGGGAGATCGCGGCCTGACGGCTCTGAAGGCCCTGATTGACGACTTGTCCGAGGTCGTCGACCGTGTAGACGTACACGTCGTCGAGGCGGTCGATTTCCGCTTCGACGTCGCGGGGCACCGCCAGGTCGACGATGAACATCGGACGGTGACGTCGTTCGGCGACGGCGCGCTCGATCATGCCGAGCCCGATGATCGGGAGGGCCGAAGCGGTGCAGGAGACGATGACGTCGAATTCCGCGATGCGTTCGGGCAGGTCGGCAAGCTTCATCGCGTCGGCGTTGACGGTGCGGGCCAGCGACTGGCCGCGCTCGAGCGTGCGGTTGGCGATCGTGATCGACTTGGGCTTCTGCGCGGCGAAGTGCGCGACGCAGAGTTCGATCATTTCGCCCGCGCCCACGAAGAGCACCTTTTCGTCCTGAAGCGAACCGAAGAGGCGAAGCGCAAGACGCACGGCCGCGGCGGCGAGGCTCACGGAGTTGGCGCCGATCGCGGTGGCGGTGCGCACTTCCTTGGCCACCGTAAAGGTGGTCTGGAAGAGATGGTTGAGCATGACGCCGAGCCCGTGGCATTCGCGCGCGATCTTCTCGGCCTTCTTCATCTGGCCGACGATCTGCGTTTCGCCGAGCACCATGGAGTCAAGCCCGGAGGCGACTCGGAAGGTGTGCTGGGCGGCTTCTTCCTGATAGAACGTGTAGATGTGCGGTTCGAGCTCGTTCAGTTGAACGTGCTTGCACTCGGCCAGATAGCTCAGGACGCTCGCGCGGGCGGCTTCGGCGTTTTCGGCCGCAAGATAGATTTCCGTACGGTTGCAGGTCGACAAAATGGCGGCTTCGTGCACGCCTCCCTGACGGGGGGACGAAAAGCGTTCGCGCAGGTATCCGATGGTGGCGGGAATTTCCGCGTCGCCGAACGCGACGCGCTGGCGCACTTCCACCGGAGCCGTCGTGTGATTGAGACCTAAGGCAATCAGTTGCATGGGCGTATGGGATGGATGGTTTGGTATCGGGCGCGTTGAAATGGTTTTGGGGTCCGCGCCGATGCGTGTCTATTTGTAATGTTGTGCGGATTATACGGAGAGAAAGGTTCGGTTTTCCTTAAGAAAGCGGGTGCGGGGAAGCCGAGGTTCCGAATGCTACAATCCCAAGCCTTCAGAGGCAACTTTTTCAGGAATTGCAACGAATGACGAACATTGAGACGAGACCGGGCGGCGCACTTGTGCTCTTTTCCGGCGGTCAGGATTCCACGACCTGTCTGGCGTGGGCGCTGAGCCGCTTCGATCGGGTCGAAACGGTGGGCGTGCGCTACGGACAGCGCCACGACGTGGAGATGACCTGCCGCCAAAACGTGTTGCGCGCGATGCGGGCGATGTCGGCCGACTGGGATGCCCGACTCGGCCCCGACCATGAACTCGACATGAGTCTTCTCGGACAAATTTCCGACTGCGCCCTCACGCGCGAACGCGCGCTCGAGTGGGAGGCGAGCGGCGTTCCGAACACCTTCGTGCCGGCGAGAAACCTGCTCTTTTTTACCTTCGCCGCCGCGCTCGGCTACCGCAGAAAGATCCGCACGCTCGTGGGCGGAATGTGCGAGACGGACTATTCGGGCTACGCGGATTGCCGCGACAACACCCTGAAGAGCCTGCAGGTGACGCTTTCGCTCGGGCTCGACGAGCCGGTCGTGGTCGAAACGCCCCTCATGTGGCTCGACAAGGCCGCGACCTGGCGTCTGGCGGAATCCTTGGGCGGAGAGGCTTTCGTGGAGCTCGTGCGCCGCGAGACGCACACCTGCTACCTCGGAAACCGCACAGACTGGCACGAATGGGGCTACGGCTGCGGCGAATGTCCGGCCTGCCGTCTGCGTGCGCAGGGGTGGCTGGCCTACCGGCAGGGAAAACCATAAAAAAACGGGACATCGCCCGACGTAAGGCGATGTCCCGAATCTGGTGGCTAGGGACGGAATCGAACCGCCGACACGCGGATTTTCAATCCGCTGCTCTACCAACTGAGCTACCTAGCCACAAGAGTTCTCAATTATAACCGATCCGCGAAAAATTTGCAAGGGGTGTTTGCAGATTTCTCCGGGAATGGAGACCCTCTCGAGAGGGAGCAGAGGATCGTTACGTTTTTCCCGACTTGTCCGAGGGCGGATTTGGGTACACTATCCGTCCTTTCCTTTCTCTCCAAAGTGTCGACATGGTGAAGACGGTCTTATCGCTTACGCTTCTCGGAACCCTTCTTACGACGTCTGTCGCGCAGGCGGCCACGGCCGATTCCGTGCGCACGAGCCTGATGACGGCCACGGGCCTGATTGCCGATGCGGTCGAACCCTCTCCCGTGAAGGGCATTTGGGAAGTGCAGATTCAGGGGCGCATTTTCTACGTGGATGACGAAGCCAAGTACGTGCTTGCCGGCGCCAACATCATCGAAACGGCCACGCAGAAGAATCTCACGAACGAGCGTCTGCGCGAAATCGCCCGCGAAAACTGGTCGAAGTGGCCGCTCAAGGACGCCGTCAAGCAGGTCTACGGGAAGGGCGAACGCCAGATCGTCGTCTTCTCGGATGCCAACTGCCAGTATTGCCGCGCGATGGAAAGCGTTTGGGAACAGGTGGGCAACCTGACGGTCTACACCTTCATCACGCCGCTCATCCGCGGGGAAAAGATCAACCGCGAAATCGTGTGCTCGAGCGATCCGTCCGCCGCCTGGCACGCCTGGATGGGCGAGGGCAAGATGCCCGCTCCGGCGCCCATGACGTGCGACAAGAGCGTTTTGGACCGGAATCTTCAGATGGTCCGCAAGCTCGGCATCACCGGGGCGCCCACGTTCTTCTTCCCGAGCGGGGACCGCATGACGGGGGCCATGTCGGCCATGCAACTCGAAAAGCTGCTCACCGCGACGGCGGGAAGCTGATTCCGCCGGGTCGGATCCAAAAAGAAGAGGGGGCGTTTCGCCCCCTTTACTTTTGGTTCGGTGTTTCTCATTCCTTGGCGTCTTCCGGACGCAGGCCGTTCGGAATCAGCACCCAGGCGCGCGCCTCGCTCTTTTGGCGTCCCGCGCTCGCGCCCGCATCGTCGCCGAATCCCCAGAAGTAATCGAAGCGGATGGCGCCCCGAATCGCGCCGCCCGTGTCCTGCGCCACGACCGGACGCGTGAAGTGCAGCGACGGACTTTCCTGAGAGACGGAAACGACGAAGGGCGTGCCGAGCCGCCAGTGTCTCGGGTCGACGGCGACGCTCGCCATCGGGGTGAGCGGAACGCCCTGGGCGCCGACCGGTCCCTTGGTCGGGTCGGTCTTTCTCTCTTCAAAGAAGACGTAGCTCGGGTTTTGCGCGAGCGCTTCCTTCACCTGCGCGGGATGTTCCTTCGCCCAGCGGCGGATGCGTTGCATGGAGAGTTCGTGGGACTTGAGGTGCCCCTTTTGAATCAGCCAGTTGCCGATCGATCGGTAGCCGTAGCCGTTTTGATCGGCAAAGCCCACGCGCATGAAGCTGCCGTCGGGAAGCTGGATGCGGCCCGACCCCTGGATGTGCAGGAAGAAGGCGTCGACCGGATCGTCCACCCAGGCGATGGCCCAGCGCTCCAGATCGGAGCGTTCCTGAATTTCTCCCCGGGTGTCGTAGGGGACGAGCTTGCGCCCGACGACCTTGCCGCGCAGGCGCAGTCCCTTGAGCTGGGGATAGACTTCGTCGAGATCCACCTGAATCAGGTCGTCCGGAACGCCGTAGAGCGGATGGATGTAGGGACCCTGACGAACGCGGCTCCCGTGAAGGAGCGGTTCGTAGTATCCCGTCATGAGGCCGGTGTCGTCCGAGGAAACCTCTTCGCCGTTTTCCAGGCGGGCGACGCGCACGTGCCAGGGCGTGAAGTTCGAGCGGAAGAAGGTTTCGGCGTCGAGCGGTCCGGTTTCCCGGGCGCGGCGGCACACGTCCCGCCAGTTGGGGCGCTTGCCGAGCGGTTCGCAGCCGGTGCGGAAGGCTTCCAGAGCGGTCTGCCAGTCGGCGGGCGCTACGTCGGGGAGGGCCGAAAATTCGACGGCCTCGAAACGGGGCTCGGTAGCCTTCTTGACGGGCGTCTCCGGCTCCTGCGTCGTGGTGCAGGCGGCAAGAAGCGTCAGGGCCGACAAGAGGCCGACGCGCAAAAGAGGGTTTCGCATCATGAAGAGGGGATCCGTGTTCGTCAAAAACCGCACTCATTATACGTAGCGCGCCGGACTGCACGACGCGGGCGAATGACAGTCGGTAGAATGAGGCGACTTTTCTTTGAGGATCCAACGCATGCAACGCTGCAGAATCGCTCCTTCCATCCTTTCCGCCGACTTCGCCCGCTTGGGCGAGGAAGTCCGCGACGTGGTTTCGGCCGGCGCCGACTGGATTCACTTCGACGTGATGGACAATCATTACGTTCCCAACCTCACCGTCGGACCGCAGGTGCTCAAGGCCATCCGTCCCTACAGCGACGTGCCCGTCGACGTGCATTTGATGATCGAACCCGTGGACGAGCTCATTCCGGCCTTCGCCAAGGCGGGGGCCGACTACATCACCTTCCACTGCGAGGCGTCCCGTCACATTGACCGCACACTGCAGCTCATCCGCAGCTTCGGCGTCAAGGCGGGTCTCGTCTTCAATCCCGCGACGCCGCTCTCCTATCTTGATTACGAACTCGACAACGTCGATCTCGTGCTCCTCATGAGCGTGAATCCGGGGTTCGGCGGACAGAGCTTCATTCCCTCCACCCTGGAGAAGGTGCGTGAAGTCCGTCGCCGTCTCGACGCCTATCGTGCTGAGACCGGCCGCGAAATCCTTCTCGAGGTCGACGGCGGCGTCAAGCCCGACAACATCGCGCAGATCGCATCGGCGGGCGCGGACACCTTCGTGGCGGGTTCCGCCGTTTTCGGCGCGGGCAGTCCCGAGGGCTACCGCGACGTGATCACCCGCATGAAGGCGGCCGCTTCCGAAGGAATGGCGAACAAGTGATGCGGGCGGTTCTCTTTGATTTGGACGGCACGCTCGTCAATTCGCTGCCCGAAATTGCGCACGGCGTCAACGAGGCGCTGGCGCGCCAGGGGAAGCCGGCGCTTTCCGACGAGAAAATCGCCGCCATGATCGGGCGCGGCGTCTCCGTGCTGGCGGACCGCGTCGCCGCGGCCTGTGCTCCCGACTCTCCGGACCGCGACCGTCTCTTTCAGGACATCGTGGACGCCTGGGCCGAGTCGAACGGTCGGGGAACGGTACTCTTTCCCGATGCGGCATCCGTCGTCGCCGAGATTCGCGCCCGCGGGATTCGGGTGGGCCTGGTCACGAACAAGCTTCGCGACCTGACGCTTTCCTTCTTAAAGGACCGCGGGATGGAAGATTGGTTCGACGTCGTGGTGGCGGGGGACGATTGTCCTCAGCCCAAGCCTGCGCCGGACATGATCCTGCGTGCGCTCTCCGAACTCGATGTTCCCGCCGAAAAGGCGGTGATGGTTGGCGACAGCCGCAACGACGCGCTGGCCGCTCGGGAGGCCGGCGTGCGCGCCGTGCTTCTCACAACCGGGTACAACGAAGGCGTGTCGATGGAAGACTGGGCGAAGGAGGAGGGGTTTGACGCTCCGTATCCGAGCTTGAACGCCGCTCTCAAGACGCTTTGCGGAGAGGAAGAATGAAGGGACTCAAAACGATTCTTGCGCTCGCCTTTGCGATTTCTTTGCCGTTGGGTGCGTCGGCGGCCGACGATTTGGCGGCCTGCTATCGAAACGCCAAGGACGTGACGCAGACGAAGGCGTGTCTTGAGAAAGAGTGGAAGGCCGTGCAGGCCGAACACAAGGAGGCCGTCGAGCGCGTCGCCTCTTTGGCGAAGGCTTGGGACAAACCTTATAAGACCCGGGACCGTTGGAACCGCTTCATTCGGGCGACCCAGAACTTCGAAACCTGGGCTCGTCGGGAGTGCGAGTTCGTCAAGATGACGACAAAGGGAAACCGTACGACGGAACAGGCGGCGGAGTTGGCCTGCCGAATCAATCTCTACCGTGTGCGCATCGACATGTTGGAAAACCACTATTTGAGCAGCCAGAAGTGACGATCGACTGGAGCACCTCGCGACTCACCGGACGTTGGAAGTCGCTCACCGAAGAATTTCTGGCTTCTCCGGAAGGGATGGCGTTGCGCGGCCGCATCGACGCCGAGACGGAGCCCGTGTATCCCGTGCGGCCTTTCACTGCGCAGGAGATGACGCCCTTCGAGCGCGTGCGCGTGGTCGTCGTGGGCCAGGATCCCTATCACGGGGAAGGCGAGGCCATGGGCCTGGCCTTTTCCGTGCCCAACGGCGTGAAAGTTCCGCCGTCGCTTCGCAACATCTATAAGGAGATCGCGGCGGAGTACGGTGAAACGGTGCCGACCACGGGCGACCTCTCCCGTTGGGCGGATCAGGGAGTGCTCCTCATGAACGCCATCCTTACGGTGCGCAAGGACACTGCGGCGAGTCACCGCGGATGGGGGTGGGAGACGCTCACCGACCGATGGCTTTCCGCTCTTTCGAGGGAGCGAAAGGGACTCGTCTTTCTCCTTTGGGGACGATTCGCGCAGGAAAAGGCGGGACTCATCGGTCCCGGACATGAAATTTTGACGGCCAACCATCCCTCTCCGCTGTCGGCCAGGAGACCCCCGGTGCCGTTTTTGGGTTGCGGTCACTTCCGAAAAGTGAATGAAATCCTACGGGCGCAAGGGGAAACGCCGATAGAATGGTTCTCCGAAGGGCGGCGGGCATAAAAAATTTGCAGAAAGCCCTTGACAAATTCGGTCTGTTTAGGCATAATTTCAATCCTTCGCTCAGCGCTTCGCTGAGTGAGTGCAGAAAAAGATGGCAACGAGGCCTTGACAAAGACTTCTGAGTTTGATAGAATGCACAACCTGTTCCGCGATGAGCGGACTGTTCTTTAACAATTCGAATTCAACGAACCGATAAGTGTGAGCATCGGCGGTTGTTCTGCGAAGACGGTCTTCCTACGGGAAGGCAAAGGACTCAAAGAAACTTACGATGTTCGCGCTTTGAAGGAAAGCAGAAAGACGGAAAATTCATTTTTCCTCTTTCAATTCCGGCGAAGAGCGACAAACAGAGATTGAACTGAAGAGTTTGATCCTGGCTCAGATTGAACGCTGGCGGCATGCTTTACACATGCAAGTCGAACGGCAGCACGGAGAGCTTGCTCTCTGGTG